>NZ_BMNT01000005.1:0-80605 GCF_014646695.1 Sphaerisporangium melleum | reverse complement strand
TACGGCGCGCCGGCCAGCATCACCCCGACCGCCAGCGTCTGCGCGCTGGACAGGCCGAGCAGCCACAGGAACGGCCGGCTGGCGCGGGCCGCCGCGAGCTGGGTGCGCAGGCTCGCCTCCGGTTCGGCCGCGCCGGTCATCGGCGCGCGCGCGGTGCCGAAGAAGGAGGCCAGCATGGCGACGAGCAGGATCACCCCGAAGATGACGCCCATCAGCCGGTAGCCCTCGACCGTATGGGCCGCGATGATCGGGGCGAGGATCCCGCTCAGGGCGATCGAGAGCGCCACGAAGATCATGCGCCACTGCAGCAGCGAGGTGCGTTCGTGGTAGTCGCCGGTCATCTCGGCGGGCATCGCCTTGTAGGGCACCTCGTACAGCGCGTACCCGGTGGCGGCGATCAGGAAGAACAGGCCGACGAACAGCGCGGCGGGGGTGCCGGTGAGCGGAGGGCCGGAGAAGGTCAGCGCGAAGGACACGGGCAGTACCAGCGCCCCGGCGAGCAGCCACGGCCGCCGCGGACCCCAGCGCGAGACCGTGCGGTCCGACCACTGGCCGACCAGGGGATTGATGACCAGATCCCACGCCTTCGGCGCGAACACCACCACACCGGCCAGCCACGCCGGGACCGCGAGGATGTTGGTCATGTAGAACAACAGGAGCAGACCCGGGATGGCGGTGAACGTGGCGGTGCAGAAGGACCCCACGCCGTAACCGAGCCGCACGCTTCGCGAGACGGCCTGGACACCGGGCGCCGTCGTCGATTGGACCATTGCGCCATTAGAAACCGGCGAGCGCCCGCCTTGCCAGAGGTGCCCGGCCGCATCTCGGTGACGATCACACCCCGGGCACGTCACACGCCCCCCGGACGGCCCGCAAAGTCAGGAGCCGAAGTCAGGTTCGCGGATTCCCGCCGGCGCGGCGCCGACGGGAGGGGCCGTCGGATGGCCGGGAAGCGGCGTTGGGCCGGGTCTGATGCCTGGGCCGCGGGGGCCGGTCATGCCGTCCTTCGGCCGGGCCCGGGGAGGCCGGGCCCGGGAGGTCAGGAGTCGGAGACGTCGGCGCAGACGACGTGCGCGCCGAGTTCGATCATGCGGCGTTCGGTGTTGGCGTCCGCCACCCGGGCCATGAGCACCGGCGCCTCGCTGGCCGCGAGCTGCGGCAGGCGGGCGCGGACCATGCGGTGCAGGTCGCGGACGATGGCGTCGGCGTCACGGGTGTGCACCTTGACGTGCAGCATGATCCCCGAGGAGCCGGAGACCGTGCGGGCCTCGGAGATCCACACGTGGTGGACCAGCGGGAAGTCGCGCAGCAGCTCGGCGATCGCGAAGCGCAGCGCCGGGAGGATCGGGTGGGCGCAGCGCTTGTACCCCGGATCGACCTGCTGCATCGGCCCCGACAGGTGCGGGCGCGGCGCGGGGATCCAGGCCCGGGACGGCGCGTCCGGCATGCTCTGCGGCACCGGGGCGGTCAGCGTCTCGTTGCGCCCGTAGGGCGGCGTGCCGGACACCGTGCTCTGCGAGCTCTGCCGGGAGACCGACGCCATGGCGCCGGTCGCGTAGGCCGTCGGGGACGCGCTGGACAGGGCCGGCGTGTGCGGGACGCTGCGCGTGGCGGCGAGATAGCGTTGGAGGTCCTCGATGGGCACGGCCGCGGCTGCCGGGCCCGCGGCGTCGATGACGATCTCCCGTACGCCCGTCACGCGCTGGATGTCGAGGATGGTGTCGGCGTCGCAGGCCGACAGCGAGTGGTTGCCGCGGTGCCGGGCGTAGGTGCCGGGGCCGGTGTAGCCGAGGAGCACGCGCTCACCGGCCTGCGTCGTGCCGAGCACGACGGACCGGTCCGGCCGCACGGCCACCAGGATGCCCCACTCGGCAAGGGCCGCCAGGAGGCGGTGCGGGCTGCCGTGCTGCGCGAGCACTTCTCCGAGAGCGGGGTTCCCGATGCTCATACGACACACGATAGGTAGTCGGACACGGCTTATCAGCCTAATCGTCAAGAAATGTTGTGAGCAATACCAAGATGGCGGCTTGCGCGTGGAACGTGGCACACGTGGGTACGTCGGCGCGCCGTCTCGGATGCCGGACGCTCGTGAGCCCGTTCACATGCGCGGATAGACTCGAACCTTGTCCGTGCATCCGCACTTCCCAAAGGACCTACCCGTGAACAAGCCCGTCGTCCTGGTCGCAGAGGAGCTGTCCGAAGCGGGTCTCGCCGTGCTCGGGGCCGACTTCGAGGTCCGTCACACCGACGGCGCCGACCGCTCGCAGTTCCTGCCCGCCCTCGCCGAGGTGGACGCGCTGATCGTGCGCAGCGCCACCCAGGTGGACTCCGAGGCGCTCTCTCACGCGCCTCGCCTGCGCGTCGTCGCCCGCGCCGGGGTCGGCCTGGACAACGTCGACGTCGAGGCCGCCACCAAGGCCGGTGTCATGGTGGTCAACGCGCCGACCTCGAACATCGTCAGCGCCGCCGAGCACACCGTCGCCCTGATCCTGGCCAGCGCCCGCAACGTCGCCCAGGGCCACGCCGCGCTGAAGGGCGGGGAGTGGAAGCGCTCCAAGTACACCGGCGTCGAGCTCGACGAGAAGGTCATCGGCATCCTGGGTCTGGGCCGCATCGGCCAGCTCGTGGCGCAGCGCCTGGCCCCGTTCGGCGTCGAGCTGATCGCCTACGACCCCTACCTGCAGCCGGCCCGCGCCGCGCAGATGGGCGTCCGTCTGCTCTCCCTGGAGGAGGTGCTCCGGCAGGCCGACTTCATCACCGTGCACCTGCCGAAGTCCAAGGAGACCCTCGGGCTGATCGGCGAGCGTGAGCTGCAGATCGTCAAGCCGTCGGTGCGCATCATCAACGTCGCCCGCGGCGGCATCGTGGACGAGGCGGCGCTCTACGCCGCCGTCAAGGAGGGCCGGGTCGCGGGCGCGGGCATCGACGTGTTCGCCAAGGAGCCCTGC
Source organism: Sphaerisporangium melleum (assembly GCF_014646695.1). Lineage (GTDB taxonomy): Bacteria > Actinomycetota > Actinomycetes > Streptosporangiales > Streptosporangiaceae > Sphaerisporangium > Sphaerisporangium melleum. The sequence goes on along the minus strand of NZ_BMNT01000005.1, from coordinate 77,657 downwards.
ACCGACAGCCCGCTGTTCGAGCTGGATGCCGTCGTCGTCACTCCGCACCTCGGCGCCTCCACCCACGAGGCCCAGGAGAAGGCCGGCACGCAGGTCGCGCGCAGCGTCAAGCTCGCCCTGGCCGGCGAGTTCGTACCGGACGCGGTGAACGTCCAGGGCGGCGCCGTCGCCGAGGACGTCAAGCCGGGCCTGCCGCTCGCCGAGAAGCTCGGCCGGGTGTTCACCGCGCTCGCGGGCGAGGTGGCCACCCGCCTCGACGTCGAGATCCGCGGTGAGATCGCCGCGCAGGACGTGCGCGTGCTGGAGCTCGCGGCGCTGAAGGGCGTGTTCACCGACGTGGTCGAGGACGCCGTGACCTACGTCAACGCCCCGCTGCTCGCCAAGGACCGCGGTGTCACGGTCGAGCTGGTCACCAGCGACGAGAGCCCCGACTGGCGCAATGTCGTCACCGTCCGCGGCGTGCTGGCCGACGGCCGTACGGTGTCGGTGTCGGGCACGCTGTCCGGGCCGCGCCAGATCACCAAGATCGTCGAGGTCAACGGCTTCCAGATGGAGATCGAGCCGACCGAGCACCTGGCGTTCCTCACCTACACCGACCGGCCGGGCATCGTCGGCGTCGTGGGCAAGATCCTCGGCGAGCGCGAGGTCAACATCGCCTCCATGCAGGTGGCCCGGGACGCCAAGGGCGGCAAGGCGCTGATCGCGCTCACCGTCGACTCCGCCATCCCGGCCGAGGTCGTCGACCAGATCGTCCAGGAGATCGGCGCCGAGGGCGGCCGCACCGTCGACCTCGCCGACTGATCGTCACCGCGACGCCCCGCCGCCCGGCCTTCGCCGGCGCGGCGGCCGGCGGAGGTCTTCCGGCGCGCCGGCGCCGGGCCCGCGCGCCGCGCCGGTTCAAGGCCCGCGTACTGCGGAAAGGCTCGTCATCCGTCCGGGTGACGAGCTTTTCTTGTCTCAACAAGTGAGATAGTAGGTCGTCCTAGCAGACAGCTCGCGTACCGGCAGGTAACGTGGACGGTGATGACGCGCGAGGTGTTCGTACTCATTGCCCGCCACGGCGGGGCCTGATCAGGACAGGCCGGCGACCCGCCGTGGCGAATGCGCGTACGCCCGGCCGAGAACCTTGAACCTTCCGGCTCGACCGGCCCGTGACCCGGGCCCGGCCGGCCACCGGGATGCGGACGCGCGACCCGTGATCCGCCTGTTCCGGCCGATCGCCCACATCACCCATCACCCGATCCGTCGGGTCCCACCCTCCCGGCCCATCCGGCCCGACCCCGCCGGAGCATCCGTCCGGACGCGTGTCCCCGAACGCGCGCCCACCAGTGAATCGAGAACGAAGATGTACGACATGTATCCGTGGAGCCGTCCCGCCGAGGAGCATCACCGCGAGGACGAGACCCCCGACCCCGTGCAGACCGCGCTGGACCGCCGGGACAACGGCGGCGTGCCGCTCGGCTGACCGCCGTCACCTCCCGGCCGCCGGCCGCCGTGACACCGGCGTCCGGAAGCTGAGATCAGGTGTTCGACCATCGAGACGGACCGATAGGGTACGTGCATGCGGGATTCTCATGACATCCGTCTGGCCGTCATCCCGGGAGACGGCATCGGCGGCGAAGTGGTCGCAGAGGGGCTGAAGGTCCTCAACGCCCTGGGCCTGAAGGTCGAGACCACCACCTACGCCTTGGGCGCGGCCCATTACCACGCCACCGGCGAGACGCTGCACGACGAGACCCTCGCCGAGTTGCGGGGATATGACGCGATCCTGCTGGGCGCGATCGGCCACCCGAGCGTGCCGCCCGGCGTCCTGGAGCGCGAGGTGCTGCTCAAGCTCCGCTTCGAGCTCGACCACTACGTGAACCTGCGCCCGGTCAAGCTCTACCCCGGCGTCGAGACCCCGCTGGCCAAGGCCCGCCCCGAGGACATCGACATGATCGTCGTCCGGGAGGGCACCGAGAGCCTGTACGCCGGCGCCGGCGGCGTCATGCGCCGCGGCACCTCGCAGGAGATCGCCACGCAGGAGAGCTTCAACACCGCCTTCGGCGTCGAGCGCGTCGTGCGCTACGCGTTCGAGAAGGCGATGACCCGGCCCCGCAGGAAGCTCACGCTGGTCCACAAGACGAACGTCCTGACCTACGCGGGCGATCTGTGGGCCCGCGTCGTCGAGCGCGTCTCCGCCGAGTATCCCGAGATCACCACCGACTACTGCCATGTCGACGCCGCGTCGATGTTCTTCGTGACCGACCCGCAGCGGTTCGACGTGGTCGTCACCGACAACCTGTTCGGCGACATCCTCACCGACCTCGGCGCGGCCGTCGCCGGGGGCATCGGCCTGGCCGCCAGCGGCAACATCAACCCCGCCGCGCCGGGGTCGGACGCCTGGGCCCCGAGCATGTTCGAGCCGGTCCACGGCAGCGCCCCCGACATCGCCGGGCAGGACAAGGCCGACCCGACCGCCACCATCCTGTCCGTCGCCATGCTGCTCGACCACCTCGGCCGCACCGAGGAGGCCGCGCGCATCGAGCAGGCCGTCGCGGTCGACCTCGTCGAGCGCCAGGTCGACTGGGTCTCCCGCACCACGCGTGAGATCGGCGACGACATCACCGCACGAGTAACCGGCTAGGGGCCACCACCCCGACGCCGACCGACGCGCATGGTGGCCCATGGACGGGCCGCCGTGCGCGTTTTCGCGTACCTGGAGCACAACGCCCGTCCGGGGAGGCCATGTGGACACACTGCCATTTGTCCACTTGATGAAGTAGTTTCCCGTTACCGGGCCCGTCGCACAATGGATGAGGCGGGACCGACACAGCAGACAAGGATCGAACATGACCACCGCTCAGCAGCTCAGCTTCGACGTGCAGCTCTCCGACGCCGCTCGTACCCCGGCCGAGCGTGAGCGCGTACTGGCGGATCCGGGGTTCGGGCAGACGTTCACCGATCACATGATCAGCATCGACTACACCGAGGGGCGCGGCTGGCACGACGCCCGTCTCATGCCCTACGGGCCGCTCACCCTCGACCCGGCCACCTCGGTGTTCCACTACGCCCAGGAGCTCTTCGAGGGGCTGAAGGCCTACCGCCAGTCGAGCGGCTCGATCGTCGCCTTCCGCCCGTACGCCAACGCGGCCCGCTTCAACCGGTCGGCGGCCCGCATGGCCATGCCCGAGCTGCCCGAGGAGACCTTCGTCGAGTCCCTGGAACTGCTCGTCCAGACCGACCGCGACTGGGTGCCCACCACCGAGGGCCACAGCCTGTACCTGCGGCCGTTCATGATCGCCACGCAGTCGGGGCTGGGCGTGAACTACCCCTCGCGCACCTACAAGTACATGGTGATCGCCTCGCCGGCGGCGGCGTACTTCTCCGGCGGCGTCAAGCCGGTGTCGGTGTGGCTGTCCCAGGACTACACCCGCGCCGCTCCCGGCGGCACCGGCGCCGCCAAGTGCGGCGGCAACTACGCCGCGGCCTTCGTCGCCCAGCGGCAGGCCGTCGAGAACGGCTGTGACCAGGTCGTCTGGCTCGACGCCGCGGAGCACCGCTACGTCGAGGAGATGGGCGGGATGAACCTGTTCTTCGTCTACGGCGACCGTCTGCTGACCCCCGCGCTGACCGGCACCCTGCTGCCCGGCATCACCCGCGACTCTCTGCTCACCCTGGCCGCCGACCTCGGGCTGACCGCCGAAGAGGGCCGCCTGTCCATCGACGAGTGGCGGGCGGGCTGCGCGTCCGGCGAGCTGACCGAGGTCTTCGCCTGCGGCACGGCCGCCGTCATCACGCCGGTCGGCTCGGTCAAGGGCGTCGAGGGCGGCTGGACGATCGGCGACGGCGGCCCGGGCAAGCTCACCATGCGGTTCCGCGAGGAGCTCATGGGCGTGCAGTACGGCACCCGCCCGGACACGCACAACTGGGTCCACAAGATCTGCTGACCCCGCGTGGGCGCCCGGCCCGCCCCGGCCGGGCGCCGCTCACCCCACCGGCTCCGGGGCCGCTCGGTACGCCGATGTCGGTGGACCGTTGTGGCCGGTGGTGCGGAAGCGTCCGGATGGTGAGATCGATGTGCCACATGGTGAAGCCGTGTGGCACACTACGATGCATCATGTCCTACGGTCTGCTCATTATCAGCAGGCGCGCCGGCTAACAGGGACACCGCCGGCGCGCAGACCTCTCACGTCCGTGAGGGGTCTTTTTGTTTGGGCCGGAATCCCCGGACCAACGGGCGGACAGCGCGCGGCGGGCACAGACAGCACCCCGCGAAGGAGACGAGATCATGGCCGACGACCGGTTCCACGTGTACGACACGACGCTGCGCGACGGGGCGCAACAGGAGGGACTGTCCCTCAGCGTCGCCGACAAGCTCGTCGTGGCCCGCCACCTGGACTCCCTGGGGGTCGGCTTCATCGAGGGCGGCTGGCCCGGGGCCAACCCCAAGGACACCGAATTCTTCCGGCGAGCCCAGACCGAGCTCGACCTGAAGCACGCGCAGCTCGCCGCGTTCGGCGCGACCCGCCGGGCCGGAGTGAAGGCGGCCGACGACCCTCTGGTCGCCGCACTGCGCGAATCCGGCGCGCCGGTCGTGACCCTTGTCGCCAAGAGTCACGACCGGCACGTCGAACTGGCCCTGCGCACGACGCTGCAGGAGAACCTCGCGATGATCCGCGACACGGTCTCCCACCTGCGCGCCGAGGGTCAGCGGGTGTTCCTGGACGCCGAGCACTTCTTCGACGGCTACCGGTCCAACCCGGCGTACACGCTGGAGGTGCTACGCACCGCGGCGGAGGCCGGCGCCTCGGTCATCGCCCTGTGCGACACCAACGGCGGCATGCTGCCCGACGAGCTGGCCGACGTCGTCCACACGGCCGCCGGCACCGGCGCGCGCGTCGGCATCCACTGCCACGACGACACCGGCTGCGCCGTCGCCAACACCCTGGCCGCCGTCGCCGCGGGCGCCACCCACGTCCAGGGCTGCGCCAACGGGTACGGCGAGCGCTCCGGCAACGCCAACCTGTTCACCGTCATCGCCAACCTCCAGCTCAAGAAGGGCTTCGACCTGGTGCCGGCCGAGTCGCTGGCCGACATGACCCGCATCGCGCACGCGATCAGCGAGGTCACCAACGTCACGCCGAACTCTCACCAGCCCTACGTCGGCGTCTCGGCGTTCGCACACAAGGCCGGGCTGCACGCCAGCGCGATCAAGGTGGACCCGAACCTCTACCAGCACATCGACCCGGCGCGGGTCGGCAACGACATGCGCATGCTGGTCTCCGACATGGCCGGGCGGGCGTCGGTGGAGCTCAAGGGCAAGGCCCTCGGCTACGACCTGACCTCCGACCAGTCCCGCGAGCTGGTGGACCGGGTGAAGGACCTGGAGTCCCGCGGCCACACCTTCGAGGCCGCCGACGCGAGCTTCGAACTGCTGCTGCGCGACACGGTGAACGGCGACCGGCGCCGGCACTTCACCGTCGAGTCCTGGCGGGTCATCGTCGAGCGCCGCCCCGGCGCCGACGTGGTCAGCGAGGCCACGGTCAAGCTGCACGCCAAGGGCGAGCGCATCGTCGCCACCGGCGAGGGCAACGGCCCGGTCAACGCCCTCGACCGCGCCGTCCGTGCCGCCCTGGAGAAGCTGTACCCCGAGCTGGCCGAGGTCGAGCTGATCGACTTCAAGGTGCGCATCCTGGAGGGCACCCACGGCACCGGCGCGATCACCCGCGTCCTGGTCACCTCCAGCGACGCCAGCGGCGAGTGGGCCACGGTCGGCGTCGACGAGAACATCATCGAGGCCTCCTGGCAGGCCCTGGAGCAGGCCGTCACCTACGGCCTCCTCCGCGCGGGCCACGCCGCGTAGCGCTCGGCCCGCCGGGTTCGGCTCAGTCCCTTCGCGCGCCCTTCCGTCTCCCCGCCGCGATGAGCGGGGCGGCGAGGGCCGTGAGGAGGCAGAGCCAGGGGAACCAGTCGCCGAAGCGGGTGTAGAGGGTGGCTCCCGGGCCGGAGGGGACGGTGGCGGCGGCCATGGCGAAGGAGTCCTCGCCGGCTTCGGGGCTGGTCCTGGTCTCGGCGCGCACCCGTCCCCACGGGTCGGAGATCATCGGTACGCCGCGCTGGTCGGACCAGGCCACGGCCAGGCCGTTCTCCACGCCGCGCAGCAGCGCCGTACGGCTGTGCTGCCACCCGTCGACGTCCTCGTCAGAGGCCGGGACGGCCAGCAGCCGGGCCCCGGCGGCGGCGTAGTCACGGGTGGGGCGAGGGAAGTTGACGTCCCCGCAGACCACCATCCCGACCCTGGGGCTGCCCGGCAGGTAGGCGAGGGCGTGGCCGGTCCGGCTCAGCTGATCCATCCCGGCGTTCCACCTGTGGTACTCGGCCGGGGCGCCGCCGTCCGCCAGGACGGCCAGCGCGGAGTTGTACCGGATGCCCCCGGTGGTGTGGAGCAGGCCGATCACGATGTCGGCGCCCCGGGCGCGGGCCGCCCGCTCCATGGGGCCGAGGAGGGCGGGGAGGCTCGCGTCGTCGGCGGCGAACCCCGCCTCGGGCAGCACCACGATGCCGGAGCCCTCCGGGAGGCCGGCGATCTGCTCCGCGTAGGCCGCGACCAGCTCGCGGCCCTCCGGAGTCGCGACATCGGCCGCCCAGTGGCCCTGGTTCCGGGCGAGGACGACGACGTGCCGCGAGCCCTCGGCGGTGGGCGGGCCCTGCAGGCGGAGCGCCCCGTATCCGAGGGCGAGGGCCGATAGGGCCAGCCCGGCGGCTCCGGCGCGCAGCCGTGTGGCGGCGGGGATGCCGGGGGCGGAACAGGCGGCGATCGCGGCGGGCACGAGCAGGACGAGGTACTCGACGCCCCAGAACCCGGTCACCGAGGCGATCTGCACCACGGGAGTGACATCGGCCTGGGTCGTGGCCAGGGTGCCCATGACGCCCGAAGGGCTGGCCAGCGAGGCGAGATGGAGCACGCCGACCCAGGCGGCGGGGGCCGCGAGCGTGGCGAGCACGGCGCGCCCACGGACGAGCAGGGCGCGGAAGAGCAGCACCGCCACCGCGAACAGGACCGAGCCGCCGATGAGGATGCTCAGGGCGGCCGGCAGCGGGACGGCGAGGGAGGGGCGCGGGCGCAGGAAATAGTCCCAGCTGTTCGCGCTGCCGGCCAGGTAGGCCAGGAACGCGAGCGCTGTGGCCCGGCGGGCGCTCACCCGCGGGGCGAGCAGCAAGATCGGTAGTGGGGCGATCCACGTCAGCGCCGCGACGGGGGACAGGCCCGTGCCGAGGTACAGCAGGGCCGCCGAGCACGCGGCGGCCGCCCACGACCAGGCCTCGCTCGTCCCTCCACCGCCCTGACCGGGGGCCGGGCGAGGGCCGGCCGGTCGCGGTGGGCTGTTCTCTGGTGCGCTAAGACGTGAGTCCATCGAGCATCCTTCTTGCTGAGCGCTCGCACAGGGAGCGGAAGTCCTCTTCTGACATGCCGATGCGCCGGCCGAGATAGAGCTGGACGAGGCCCTGGGTCTGCGCGGTGAGGGCCAGCGCCACCTCCAGGGGGTCGTCCGGCCGCAGGATCCCCAGGCGCATCCCCTCTTCGATGCCCCGGACGATCTGGCTGAACGGGGGCGCGTCGCCGCTGCGGTAGTCCTCGGGGAAGCGGCGGGCCTGGTCCCGCTCGTCCGTCATCAGGAACGTGTACAGGTGCGGGGTGCCGAGCGCGAAGTCGAGGAAGTCGTCGAGCAGGCCGAACATCCGGCCGTCCCAGTCGTCACCCCGGCTGCGCCTGCCCCAGTGCTGGGCCAGGTCACGGAAGGAGGTCTCGGCGACGGCTCGCAGCAGCGCGTCCCTGTTGGGGTAGTGGCGGTAGATCGCCATGGGCGTGATGCCGGCGGCCTCGGCCACCCGCCGCATGCTGACCGCGTCGGCCCCCTGCTCGACCAGAATCGCCCGCGCCGCCGCCGCGATGCGTCCGGCGGTCTGTCCCTCCGTCATGTCTACACCGTATACCAGCCACGTCTACGCCGTACACATCGACGGTGATCGAGGGGTTCACCGCCGGGCTTGCGGTGGACATCGCACTGCGGCAGGTCCCCGCGCTGCTCGGCGTGGCGGCCGGAGGCGCGCAAGGAGGTCCGGCGGGCGGAGGTCCCGACGGTGACGCGGGCGCCCGTCGAGGTCGGCCTGTACCCCTCCTTTTTCTGGGACATCGGGCTTCCCGGGCCATGCCCGCCGTCTCCCGTACCCCAGCGTCACCCCTATGTGGCGACCAGATGTACCGGATCGGCTACCAGGGGTAGTGGCCGGTTGCCATGCTGGTGGGACGGGCCCGTGAGGGCGCGCGTACGTTCGGGGCGGGCGAGAAGGTGTCTGCGCATGGCGGTGGGTCGGCTGTTGGGCGTTACCGAGCTGACCGGTTCTCCGGAATCGGTGGGCCGGGCCCGGGAGTACGTGCGGCGGAAGCTGGGCGACGCCCACCCGGCCGTCGACGATGTGACCCTGCTGGTCTCCGAGGTCGTGACCAACGCCATCCTGCACTCCGACTCCGGGGACGGCGGCACGGTGACGCTGGCCCTCACCGACTGCGACGAGTACGTCCACGTGGACGTCGTGGACGCCGGAGGCCGGGGCGCGCCCCGGCTGTGCGGCGAGAGCCTGGCCGAGGGCGGCCGGGGGCTGATGCTCGTCGACCTGATCTCCGAGCGCTGGGACGTGCGCGCGGACGAGGCCGGCCGGACCGTCTGGTTCGACGTGAAGTACAAGCAGGACGGCGACGACCTCTAGCCGCGCGGGCCGCCGTCAGGCCTTGCGGGGGACGGTGGACACGCGCCGCCTCGCCTCGCGTCCGGCGGCGGGCACGGCCTCGGCGGCCTTCTCCGGCCGGGCGTGGCGTAGCGAGGTCACCTCGGCGGGAAAGCGCTCGGTGGGCTGCCAGTCGCGGCCGTCCCGGGTGTCGGCGCCGTAGCGAGAAGCGATCACGGCGAGTAACGCGGTGGCGGCCAAGATGATCAGAAGATTGGTCATTTGCCCGATCCATTCTGTTGCCTGAGCTATCCACTCTTGGCATGGTGGGGGGCAATGGCCAGATCCAATGGAAGGCCCAATGGATCGATTTTCCACGGAACGTGACGTCGTACCACTGCTCGGTGACTGGGCGGCCCGTCCCGGGCCGCTCTATCGCAGCCTGGCCGGTGCGCTGACCAGAGCGGTGCACGACGGCGCGCTGGCACCGGGTGATCGGCTGCCCGCCGAGCGCAGGCTGGCGCGGACGCTGGGCGTGAGCAGGGCGACCGTGGTGGCGGCGTACGAGGAACTGCGCGGCGGCGGGCTGCTGGTGAGCCGCCAGGGGAGCGGCACCCGCATCGCACCGGACCTCCGCGTCCGGCCGCCGGCGGCCGACGGGCGGGTCCCCGGCGGCACCGCCACGACGATCTTCCAACGCCTGATCGACGGCCCGGGCGAGCTGATCTCCATGGCGGTCGCGGCGGGCGGCGCCGTGCCCCAGCTCGCCGACGTGCTGCGCGAGCTGGTCCGCGACGACCTCGACGACCTGCTGGCCGACCACGGCTACCACCCCGGCGGGCTGCCCGCCCTGCGGGTCGCGATCGCCGCCCACCTCACCGGCACGGGCCTGCCCACCGCGCCCGAGGAGGTGCTGGTGACCACCGGGGCGCACCAGGGGCTCGTCCTGGTGACCCAGCTCTACCTCGCCCCCGGAGCCACCGTGGTGGTCGAGTCGCCCAACTGGCCGGGATGCCTGGACGTGTTCCGGTCCGCCGGGGCCCGGCTGGTCACCGTGCCGCTGGACGACGAGGGCCCCTCCGTCGCCGCGCTCGGCGCCGTCCTCCGCGAGCGCGCGCCCGCGCTGCTGTACCTCATGCCGACCTACCACAACCCGACCGGGCTGCTGATGTCGGCGACACGGCGGCGCAGGATCGCCGAGCTGGCCGCCGTACACGGCGTGCCCGTCCTGGAGGACAACGCCTCCATGACGTACCACTCCGAGTCGGGGGACGCGCCGCCGCCGCTGGCCGCGTACGCGCCGCCGGGTGCGGAGATGCTGTCCCTGGGCTCGCTGGCCAAGGCCGTGTGGGGCGGGCTGCGCATCGGCTGGGTGCGCGGGCCCGCCGAGATCGTGCAGCGGCTGGCCCGGCGCAAGGTCCTCGCCGACATCGCGAGCCCGGTGCTCGACCAGGCGCTCGCCGCGCGGCTGCTGCCCCGGCTGGAGGAGATCCTGGCGGTGCGGTCCGGCGAGCTGCGCCGGCGGCTCGACCACATCGACGGGCTGCTGCGGGAGCGGCTGCCGAGCTGGCGCTGGCGGCGCCCGGACGGCGGCGGCGCGCTGTGGGTGGAGCTGCCGGGGGTGAACGCCGTGGCGTTCGCCCAGGTGGCGGCCCGCTACGGCGTCGACGTGGTGCCCGGCGCCGCGATGGACCCCGACGGCGGGCACCACAGCCACCTGCGGCTGCCGTACACCTTCCCGCCCGAGACCCTCGACGAGCTCGTCCACCGGCTCGCCCGCGCCTGGGCCGAGTTCGAGCGCCACGGCCCCGTCCCGGCCGTCCGGGTCATCGTCTGACCGCGATGGCGCAGGAGACCGCCTTCTCGCCCGGCCCTTCGAAGGCCCCGCTCCGGGCCGGTCACCCCTCCCGTCTGCGCATCAGGCCGTACAGCGTGACGCGCATGACCGGCCGGTCCCCCTCGTCCACGAACTCGCCCCGCTGCTGCAGGATGCCGCAGTCCGGCCGGGTGAGCGAGGGCGCGACCCCGGTCACGGTGACCCGGCCGGACAGGACGTCGCCGGGGCGGACCGGCCGGAGCCAGCGCAGCTCGTCCACGCCCGGCGAGACCTCGGCGGCGGAGTGCCGCAATACCCCGTCCGCGTAGAGCCGCATGAACATCGCCGTCACATGCCAGCCGCTGGCGATGAGGTCACCCGGCTCCAGATGGCGGGGCTGGGGATCATAGGCGCGGGCGAACCGCACGATCTCGGTGCGGGACACCTTCACGGTGCCGAGCTCGTAGGCGTCCCCGATGGCGAAGTCCTCAAAGGTGAGCTGCATCGGCCGCCCCCCTCTGACGCGCGTCCGTCCCGCCGGCCAGGCGCGGGAACAGGGCGAGGGCGTTGCCGGTGAGGTCGAGGCCGGCCACGTCCTCCAGGTGCCGCCGGGTGGCGGCGACCACCGTGTCGTTCATGAACGGGTAGTCCGTGCCGAACAGGATGTTGCGGTCGCCGGTCACCTCGCGCAGGCAGGCCAGCGTCGCGGGCGAGGCGGACTGCGCCGTCTCGTAGTACAGCCGTCGCAGCTCGCCCGGCACGTCCACCCCGGCGTCCGGCAGCACCCAGGTGCCGGCCAGTTCGAGCCGCCAGGACAGGAACGGCACCACCCCGCCCGCGTGCGCGAGGATGAACCGGATGTCGGGATTGCGGCTCAGTGTGCCGCCGAACAGCATGTTCGCCACCGCACGCGCGGTGTCCATGACGAAGTCGACGAGCGGGGGCGGTACGGCGGAGGCGAAGCCCGGACCGCCGGCGCAGGAGCACCGGGAGGAGGGGTTCGGGTGGACGAAGACCACCGCCCCGCGGTCGTTGAGCTCGGCGAAGACCCGGTCGAACGCCGGGTCGCCCAGATAGCGGCCGTCGGGCAGGCTGGTGCTCAGCACGACGCCGTCCAGGCCGAGGACGTCGAGCGCGTACTCGATCTCCGCCAGGCTCGCCTCGACGTCCGGCAGGGGCAGCGAGGCGAGCGCCGCGAACCTGCCGGGATGTTCGCGCACCACCTCGGCCGACCAGGTGTTGATGTCCCTGACCAGCGGCGCCACGTCCTGCTGTAGCGCATCGCCGGGCAGAAGCACCGACAGCACCGCCGCCCGGATGCCGCTGCCGTCCATGACCCGCAGCGCTTCGGTGGCCGTCCACGCCGGGAGGGGGACGCCCGGAGCCATGTGCGTCACTCCCCTCCGGCGCAGTTCGGCGATCAGCGGCGGGTGGTAGGCGTGGTGGTGCACGTCGATCCAGCCGCGGCTCATCTCACGCTCGCAGAGTCGCCGGGAGCTCGCTCAACGCCTCGTCCAGTTGTTCCTGGGGGAGCGGAAGGTCCTCCAGCCGACCGGCCAGGTAGGCGTCGAAGGCCGCGAGGTCGAAGTTGCCGTGCCCGCTGAGCCCGAACAGGATCGTGCGCTCCTCGCCCGCCTCCTTGGCCGCGAGCGCCTCCTGCACGGCGCCGCGCAGGGCGTGCGCGGACTCGGGTGCGATGACGAAGCCCTCGTGGCGGGCGAAGCGGACGGCTTCGGCGAACACCTCGTTCTGCTGGTAGGCCCGCGCCTCGACGTGCCCCTTGTCGTGCAGCGCGCACAGGGTCGGCGCGTCGCCGTGGAAGCGCAGCCCGCCCGCGTGGATCGGCGCCGGGATGAAGTTGTGCCCGACGGTCCGCATGGGCAGCAGCGGGCCGAGCCCGGCGGTGTCGGGATAGTCGTAGCCGTAGACGCCGCGGGTGAGCGTGGGGCAGGCGGCCGGCTCGGCGGCCACGAAGCGGGTAGCGGCACGCGATCCGGAGAGCCGGTCGGCCATGAACGGGAAGGCCAGGCCGGCGAAGTTGGACCCGCCGCCCACGCAGCCGATGACCACATCGGGATAGTCCCCGGCCATCTCCAGCTGGCGCTGGGCCTCCAGGCCGATGACGGTCTGGTGCAGCACCACGTGGTTCATCGCCGAGCCGAGCGCGAACCTGGTGTCGTCGTGGGCGAGCGCGTCCTCGACGGCCTCGCTGATGGCCATGCCGAGGCTGCCGGGCGAGTCGGGGTCCTTGGCCAGGACGTCCCGGCCGGCCTGGGTGCGCTCGCTCGGGGAGGCGAACACCTCGGCCCCCCAGGTGTGCATGAGGGAGCGGCGGTAGGGCTTCTGGTGGTAGGACGCCTTCACCATGTACACCGTGACGCCGACGCCGAACAGGCTGCCCGCGAAGGACAACGCCGAGCCCCACTGCCCCGCCCCGGTCTCGGTGGTCACCCGCCGGACGCCCTCGTTGCTGTTGTAGAACACCTGCGGGACGGCGGTGTTGGGCTTGTGCGAGCCGGCGGGCGAGACGCCCTCGTACTTGAAGTAGATCTTGGCCGGCGTGCCGAGGGCCTTCTCCAGCCGGTCGGCCCGGTACAGCGGCGTCGGCCGCCACATCCGGTAGATGTCGCGCACCGGCTCGGGGATCTCGATCCACCGGTCCTGGGCGAACTCCTGCTCGATCACCGTCCGGGGCAGCAATGGCGCGAGGTCGTCCGGCCGCAGGGGCTCATGGGTGACCGGGTGCAGGTACGGCGGGAGCGGAGCGGGCAGATCGGGCAGGATGTTGTACCACTGCCGGGGCAGAGCGTCCTCGGTCAGGATGAACTTCTTCACGGTTCTCCGATCCTCGCGTCGTCCTAGAACATCGGTGCGGCGCTGGGCGCGCGCAGGGTGCCGAGATACTTGTGCCAGAGGTGGTCGGGGTTCTCCTCGACCTGGCGGGTGATCTCGCGCATCTTGGTCAGCGCCGTGGGCTCCCCGCCGTCGTAGACGTCGCCCTGCAGCATCTTCAGCACGTCCAGCCGGTACCTCGGGTCGGCGACGAACGCGGTGAACAGGATGTTCAACCGGTAGTAGATGGAGATGAACTCGTACCAGTTGCGCACGGCGTTGCGCAGCCGGCCCTCGTAGGCGGCGAAGGACGCCTTGCCGAAGTCGCCCTTCTCCGCGGCGGCGATGATGTCGTAGGAGGCGATGCGGGCGCCGTTCATCGCGACGCTGACTCCACTGGAGAAGATCGGGTCCACGAAGCGCGCCGCGTCCCCGATCATCAGCCAGCCGTCGCCGCAGATCTCCCGCATGGCGTAGCTGTAGTCGCCCTCGGGCTTGAACGGCCGCACCTGCTTGCTTGCGCGCAGTGCCGCACCGAGCTCCGGCCGGCTGTCCACACACTCCCAGAAGAACGCCTCACGGTCGGTTCCGGCGGCGCTGAAGTGCTTCTTCTGGGTGACCACGCCGACGCTGGTGACGGTGTCGGTGATCGGGATCTGCCACACCCAGGTGTCGGTGATGGGCAGGAAGTGGATGAAGATGAAGTCGGCCTGCTCCTTGTTCACCGCGAGCGCCGTCCGGTCGAGCCCGTCGAACCAGGTGTGCACGGCGTACTGGTTGAACACCGGGTCGGCCACCTTCAGTTTGAGCTGCCGCCCGAGGAAGGTGCCGCGCCCACTGGCGTCGACCACCATCCGGGCGGTCACCTCCACCTCCTTGCTCCCCATCGGGAAGACGACCTTCGGCCGCGGCCCGGAGAAGTCGACCCGCCGCACCCGGACGCCCTCGTACACCTTGGCGCCCAGGGACTCGGCGTGCTGGAGCAGCAGCAGATCGAACTGGCCGCGGTCGACGTGGTAGGTGTAGTCCTGGTTCACCCCGGCCTGGTCGCGCTCGTTGAACTCGATCTCGGCGGCCCGGAAGCCGTGGGACAGCTCGAAGCCGAGGGTCGGGATCGCCGACTCGGCCGCCGAGGTCCACGCCGCCCCGTACTTCTTGGGGAATCCCGCGGCCTCGACCTTCGCCAGCGCGCCGATGTCGGACAGCACCGGCGTCGTGGCCGGGATGAGCGACTCGCCCACGTGCTCGCGCGGGAAGAGCGAGCTCTCGAACACCGCACAGGACAGACCGGCCTGTGCCAGGTAGGAGGCGACGGTGGACCCCGCAGGACCGCCTCCGATCACCGCGACGTCGAAGTCGGCATCGGACATCGTGCATCTCCCCTCATGGACGGGTGCGCCGGCCCGGAACCGGGCAGGTGGTCGACGGGTACGTGGTCGGCGGGTACGCCGTCATCCGCCGCCGAGCCCGGCGACGAGCCTGCTGATGCTCCGCAGGTCCTTGAAGTTCTCGCCCAACATGGCGTCGAACGGAATCTCCACCCCGAACTGCTCCCGGATGAAACCCACCAGGCGGGTGGTGGTCAGCGAATTGAGAATGCCCCACTCGAGCAACGGCGTGTCCAGCTCTATCTGGACGTCCGAGGCATCGAGAATGCGTTCCGTCAGGTATTTGCGGATGAGATCGGCGACCGCTGACTCGTTCATCTCACTCCCGTCCGGCAGGCGGCGACTGGGCGGCACCGGATGAGACTACGAAGCCCCGGCGGGGCTGTCCTCGCGCCAAATGCTGAACTTCCGTCCGCCGGGCCCCGCAATTCGGCCCATCCGGCGCCCGCCGCACGGGCCGGTCGCTCATCATTTCGGCGGGGACCGTAATGATGAGCCGGCCCGATCGCCGGGCCGGGCCGCGGCAGAAAGGCTGAGGACAGCGGAGGCGGCCGAACCTAGGCTTGCGGCTCGTGGATTTCGCCTGGGATGACGACCGGCAACGGCGATACGAGCTGATCTGGAAAGAGACGAGCACCTGGCCGGCGGTGGAGGCCGGCCATTTCGGCCGCGGCGAGTGGGCGCGGTGCGCCCGGCTCGGGCTGACCGGCCTGTCGGTTCCCGCCGAATACGGCGGCGGCGGACTGGACTTCCTCGGCACCGCGCGTACGGTCGAGGCGTTCGGCCGCGGGTGCCCCGACATGGGGCTGGTCTTCGGCGCCATGGCGCACCTGTTCGCGTGCGCGATGCCGATCGCCGAACACGGTGGAGCGCAGGCCCGTGAGCGGCTGCTCCCCGGGCTGTGCTCCGGCGCGCTGATCGGTGCGAACGCCATCACCGAGGAGGGCGCGGGGTCGGATGTGACCGCGCTGAGCGCGAGGGCCGTACGGGACGGCGAGCACTATGTGATCAGCGGGGTCAAGTCCTTCGTGAGCAACGCGCCGGTCGCCGATGTCTTCCTGGTCTACGCCAAGACCCAGCCTGCCTTCGGCCACCTCGGCGTCAGCGCCTTCGCCGTCACCCGGGACACGCCGGGTCTGTCCGTCGGCGAGCCGTTCGACAAGGTGGGCCTGGACAGCTGCCCCGCCGCCGAGATCAGACTGGACGAGTGCCGCGTCCCGGCCGCGCAGCTGCTGGGCAGGGAGGGACAGGGCGCGGCGATCTTCCAGTCGTCCATGCGCTGGGAGCGCACCTGCCTGTTCGCCGCCTACTTGGGACGGATGCAGCGGCTGCTGGACCGCTGCGTCTCGCACGCGGTCGGCCGCCGGCAGTTCGGTCGCCGCATCGCCGACAACCAGGCGGTCTCCCATCGCCTGGCCCGGGCGCGGCTGCGGCTGGAGGCGGCGCGGTTGCTGCTGTGGCAGGCGTGCTGGCGGCTCGACCAGGGGGAGCCGGCCGTGCTCGACGTCGCCATGGCCAAGCTCGCGATCAGCGAGGGCGCGGTGGAGGCGGGGCTCGACGCCATGCGGATCCTGGCGGGCGCGGGCGTCCGCGCCGACGGCGGCGTCGAGCGCGAGCTTCGGGACGCGTTGCCGGCCACCGTCTTCTCCGGGACCTCCGAGATCCAGCTCGAACAGATCGCCAAGGAGTTGGGGCTGTGATGCTGCACGAACTGGTGCGTGACAGCGCGCGCCGCGCGCCGGAGGCGACCGCCGTCGTGGCGGGCGACCGCACTCTCACCTACGGGGAGCTGGACGCGGAGGCCGACCGCCTGGCGGGCACGCTCGCGGCGGCGGGTGTCCGGCGCGGCGACCGGGTGCCGATCTGGCTCGACAAGTCGGCCCGGGCGGTCGTCGCCATGCAGGCGGTGCTGCGCCTCGGCGCGGCCTACGTTCCCATCGACCCGCTCAGCCCCGCCGATCGGGCCGTCGCCCTGATCAGGGACTGCGCGCCCGCCGCCGTGGTCACCACCGAGCCCCGCCGCCTGACGCTGGCCGGTCACGACGTGGCCGTCCCCTGCCTGACCGGCGACGAACCGCCCGCCCGGCCGGCCGGGCCGCCGTCCGACCCCGGCGGGTCACCCGGCGACCTCGCCTACATCCTCTACACCTCAGGTTCGACCGGCGTGCCCAAGGGAGTGTGCCTGTCCCACCGCAACGCGCTCGCCTTCGTGGACTGGGCCGCCGCCGAGCTGCGGGCAGGTCCCGGCGACCGCTTCGCCAACCACGCCCCGTTCCACTTCGACCTGTCGGTGCTGGACCTGTACGTCGCCTTCCGGGCGGGGGCGTCGGTCCACCTGGTGCCGCAGGAGACGGCCTACGCTCCGCGCCTGCTCGTCGAGTTCCTCACCGGGCGGCGTATCACCGTGTGGTACTCGGTGCCGTCCGCGCTGATCCTGATGGCCAGGGACGGCGGTCTGCTCGACGTGCACCCGCCGGACCTGCGCGTCCTGCTGTTCGCCGGCGAACCCTATCCGGTGGCCCACCTGCGCCGGCTGCGCGAGCACCTGCCCGGCGTGCGCTTCCTCAACCTCTATGGCCCGACCGAGACCAACGTGTGCACCTTCTACGAGGTGGACTCGCTTCCTGCGGACCGCACCGTCCCGGTGCCGATCGGCCGCGCCTGCTCGGGTGACCGGGTGTGGGCGGTCCGCGAGGACGGGCGGGTGGCCGGGCCCGGCGAGGAGGGCGAGCTGGTCGTGGACGGGCCGACGGTGATGCTCGGCTACTGGGGGCGCCCGCCGCAGGACGGGCCGTACGCGACCGGCGACCGCGTGGTGCTGGGGGACGACGGCGACTACCGGTTCCTGGGCAGACGCGACGCCCAGGTCAAGGTGCGCGGCCACCGGGTCGAGATCGGGGAGATCGAGTCGGTGCTCCAGTCGCATCCCGCGATCAGCGACGCCGTGGTGGTGCTGACCGGCAGCGGGATCGACGCCCGGCTGGTGGCCTACCTCGTCCCCGCCGATGAGCGGCGGCCGGACCTGCTGGAGATCAAACGCCACTGTGCGGCGGCGCTCCCCCGCTACATGATCGTCGACACGGTGAACTATGTCGACGCGCTGCCGCGCACTCCCAACGGCAAGGTCCACCGGCGCCGGCTCGCGGCCGGCACCTGGTGACCCCGCTCTCGGCGGACGCGGTCGAGAGCGATCACGCCTCGCCCGCGGCCGCTGTCCGGCGCCGCAGGATCGCCCTCTCGTACCTTCTCACCGCGGTGCTGCCCGCCCTGCTCGCACTCGGCCTGCTCGTGGCGCTCGCCATGTCCTCCGCGCGTGCGCCCGCGGCCGGTCCGGCGGCCGGGGGGCCGGCCGACCACACCGTCCGGCTCTTCGTGGCGATCGCCGTCGTCATCCTGGCCGCCCGGCTGTTCGGCGGTCTGGCCAGGAGAGTGGGACAGCCGCCGGTCGTCGGCGAGATCTTCGCCGGTCTCTGCCTGGGCCCCTCGGTGCTGGGCGCCGTCTTCCCCGCCGCCGGCGACTGGCTGTTCCCGATCGAGATCCGCCCCGTTCTGCAAGGGCTCGCGGACATCGGGTTGATCGCCCTGATGTTCGTGGTGGGCCAGGAGAGCCGCCGGACCCCGCTCAAGGGCCACGGCGGGACCGCGATGTCGATCGCCCAGGCGGGGATCGCGGGCCCGTTCCTGGGCGGCGCGCTGCTGGCGGTGCTGCTCTATCCCGCCTGGGCCGGGCCGAGGGCGGACCCGGTCGTCTTCGCGATGTTCCTCGGCTCCGCTCTTTCCATCACCGCCTTCCCCGTCCTCGCCCGGATCCTGGACGAGAAGGGCATGACCCGGACCCGGGTCGGACGGCTCAGCATGCTGTGCGCGGCGATCGCGGACGTGGTCGCCTGGTGCATGATCGCCGCGATGGCGGCCGTCGCGGGCCAGGACAGCCCGGCCCGCGCCGCCCTGACCGTCGTTCTCGTCGTCGCGTACGGCGCGTTCATGGCCGGGCCGGGTCGCCGCCTGCTGGCACGCCTGTTCGCCGCCATCGAGGGGTACGGCGAGGGGGCGCGCCTGCTCGCGCTGATCGTGGGTCTGCTGCTGTCGTCGGCCGTGACCTCGGCGATCGGCATTCACGCGATCTTCGGCGCGTTCATCTTCGGTTTCTGCTGCCCGCCCGCGGTCATCGCCCGCCAGGCCGAGCGGATCAACGCGCTCTCCGGCGCCCTGTTACTGCCGTTCTTCTTCGTCGGTACCGGACTGCGCACCGACGTCTGGCGCGACGGTCTCAGCGCCGCGCTGATCGGCGTGACCCTGCTCGTCACCGCCGTGGCGCTGGCCGGCAAGCTGGCAGGGCCGATGCTGATGGCCCGCTCTTCCGGGCTGAGCTGGGCGGACTCGGGGACGCTGGGGGTACTGCTCAACGCCCGCGGACTGACCGAACTCGTGCTGCTGAACCTCGGGCTCTCGTTAGGGCTGCTGAGCGACCGGCTTTTCGTCGCTCTGGTCCTCATGGCGCTGGCCACCACCGCCATGACGGCGCCCCTGCTCCGCTTGGCCGGTGTGATCGCCGCGCGCGCCGACCGGCGTGGGACGTAGCCCGAGCAGCAGGCCCGCGATGACCAGCCCCGCGCCGAAGAACTCCGGCCAGCCCGGCCGGCCGGTGCCCAGCAGCAGCGTGGCCACGATGGTGCCGAGCGGCAGGAACCCGGAGAACAGGCCGGCCCGCTCGGCGCCGAGCCGGGGCAGCGCGTCGTACCAGCAGAAGAAGGCGAACGCCGTCACCACCACGGCGAGGTAGGCCAAGGCGGCGGCCTCCGAGGGCGTGGGGACCCGGAGCATGGCGGGACCGTCGACGACGAACCCGGTCACCAGCAGCAGCGGCACGGCCATGGCCGCGGAGTACGCGGCGACCCGTATCGCGCCGAGTTTCGGCAGCAGCGGGATCGCCAGCAGGGAGAAGCCGACCTCGCCGCCGAGCGCCCCGAGCGCCAGCAGCACCCCGATGAAGGTCGCGCCGCCCAGGCCGATCGTCACCGCGGCTCCCACCGCCACCACGACGGCCGCCGCCACGACGTGCGGGGTCGGCCTGCGCCGGTCCATGAGCGGCGTGGCCACCGCCAGGATGATCGGCACGGTCGCCACGATCGTGCCCACCGTCGCCGGATCGGCGTACCGGGTCGACTCGACGATGAACACGTTGAACGCCGCCAGCCCGACCAGGGCGAGGAGCGTGACCAGCAGCAGCTCGCGTCCGTTCGGCCGCACCGGCGGCAGCCGCCTGGCCCGGGCGACGGCGAACAGCAGGACCGCGCCGGCCGCGTAGCGCACCGCCTGCCCGCCGTACACCGGGTACTCGTGCAGGGCGGGGGAGACACCGGTCAACGTGCCGACGCAGAACATCGCGGTCGCCGCGCCGATCATGCCGCGCCGGCGTCCCGGCCCGCCGCCAGAGGTAGTCATGGATCGCCATCGTGGCAACCGCCCGGATCTTGCGAAAGTGCCAATGAGCGTGTGAATGGACTGCCCGGCGGAGGCACGGCGCCCGGCGCGCGGTCGTGGGCGGCCGGTGCGTGCCCGCCTCCACCCCGGAACGGGCGCGTGCCGCCGCTCCTTCGCGGTGGCACGTCGCCGGCGTCCCGTGCACGGGCCGGGGAAGGCGGGCCACACCTCACGGGAACAATGTGGTGAGGTTCTCGCCGACCTTCGTCAGCCCTGTCTCGTACGCGTAGACCACGGCACGTGCGCGGTTACGCAGATGCTTCTTGTGCAGCACATTCTGTACATGGGACTTGACGGTGCTCTCGCTCAGCGACAACTCCCTGGATATCTCGGCATTGGTGTAGCCCCGGGCGAGCAGGCGCAGCACGTCGATCTCCCGGCTGGTCATTTCGCCGGCCGGTGGGGTCCGGGACTGCTCGGGCTGGTCGGCGCGCGGCTCGCTGTGCTGTGCCGCCGACGCCGTGAAGGAGTACCCGGCGCACAGCATGCGGATCGCGGCCAGCAACTCCTCGGCGGAGGCGCTGGTGAACATCAGACCGCCGACGTTGGGTTCGGACATCTCCAGTGATTCCAGGTCCCAGGTGTCGACCAGGGCCAGGAACCGGGGCGGCGACGCCGGCGGCTTCGCGGCGAGCTTGCCCACGGCGCCGACCGAGGTGACGCAGTCGGTGAGTGAGCCGATCACCACGACGTCGGGAGAGAGATCCCGGATGCCGCGAGCCGTGCCGCCGAAGTCCACCGTCTCGCCGGCCACCACCATGTCGCCGGCGGTCTGGACGACCTGCCGCAGGCCGACCCGGAGAAGTGTGCGGCTCTCGGCCAGCAGGATCGTTCTGTTTCGCGGAGCGGACTCGGCCGTCACCGCGCCGGACGGGCGAGCGAGGTCGGGGGCACGAAGCCGATCGGCGTAGTCTCAGGTGAGGGGAGTAAGAGACGCAACAGAGGGACCTCCGGAATCCGAAGTCTCATATCTCCTATTTATAACAAATTAGGCCGTGTTATTGCCAGCGGATAAAAGGTGTCCAGGTCATGACCTGGAGTGCCCGGTGCCGGAGTTCTTGCGGCGGCACAAAAATGCCATTATCGCCTGGTCCGCATGGTGTGCACCTCGTCAGGGAATTCCGGATTCTGTGGCACCGAATCGAATACGGCGGTGTACGCAGCGTGGTGGCCCTGGAGGAGACCTGCTTTTCGTATTTCCGGTGCGGCCTATCCCGGGCTTTCGGTCCATCGGCCCGCGTGACGCCGGCCACCGTGCGCCGCGCCCGGCGTCACGCGGTCAGGACAGGTTGCCCGCCGTCGCGCGGAAGGACGTCGCGCCGTCGGAGGTCGTGACCGTCACCCGCCCGCCCGAGCAGGTGACGTCCGGGTCGCCGGTGCCGGGGACCACCACGGTGAGCAGCGACCCGGCCGGCGGCGAGACCACCACCGAGGCGGGCACCTTGCCCATGTACGAAGGCGACACCCAGCCCTGGTACGGGCCGGTCTGGCCGCGCACCACCGACTGGCCGCCGACCGGCGTGCAGGACGGCATCGCGAGCTGCACCAGCGTCGCCTTCCAGCCCGCCTTGTCCTTCACCACGACCCGGCCGCCGCTGGTGGACACCGGGGTCAGCGCCGGGTCCAGATGCCAGTAGCCGCGGATCCGCTCACCGGCCGGCACCGTGTCGAGCACGGCCATCAGGTCGTCCCCATGGTTGACCAGCACCGTGCGGTCACGGCGCACGCCGTACGCCTTGTCGGCGAAGCGGTACACCTGCCGCCCGTCCTTGACCGACGAGCCCACCAGGGAGGTGGCCGTGCGGCCCCGGAAGGGCCTGCCGACGACCACCGGCACGTTGTGCGCCTCCGGGGACATCGTCCAGTAGCGGTAGGCGCTGCGCTCGTAGGAGTGGAACCCGGCCTCCACCAGTACGTCGTGGCCCTGCGCGTAGTAGGTCACGCCCATGTGGTCCTCATGCCCGTGGAACTTCAGCCCGGGGCCGAACCTGATCGAGTAGTACGCCGACCCCGGCTCGTCCCACTTGGTCCGCCCGAAGACGTAACCGGCCCGGAACACCTGCACGGTCTTCTTCGGGTGCTCGTACCCGGCCGGCTTGACGTCGGCGCCGCCGTCCCCGATCGGCACCATGAACCCGCTCGGCTCGGTGGCGTGCGTGATGTACCCCTCCAGCGTCGCCCAGCGCTTCTTGATCTCGGCGGGCACCTTCCGGCCGCAGTCCTCGATGGCCTCCATGCCGACCTTGAGTCGTTCGTGCACATAGATGCCGTACCGCGGCGCCTGTTCCTGCAGCGCGCCCTGGGAATCGATGTCGAGCTTCACCGACCCGGTCATCCGCCGGATCGCCAGCTCGCTCCACTCCTTGTGACCTGTGCGGCAGCCGATGCGCAGCAGGGCGATGTCCTGGTCCAGGCCGTGGTTGTGGCCCTTCTCGTACAGCGCCGGATCGGCCAGCATCCTGGCGTGGTCCACCAGGCTGCCGGTCAGCCAGGACGCCTTCACGTGCCGGCTCAGGCAGACCAGCACGGGCGCGCGCAGCGCGATCGGGTGCTCCTGCCAGGCGTACTGGCTGGCCCCGGAGCCGCCCCGCGGGTTGCTCTCCACCCAGCTCTTGATCAGCTCGGTGGCGCGGGCGAGCAGCTTGTCGTCCCCGGAGGTCTCGTAGTCGGCCACCAGGCGGCCCACCCAGCGCAGGGAGGAGAACACCATGTCCCACGAGCGGTTCTTGTACGGGCTCCACCGCCAGTTGATCGCCTGGCCGATCTTGACGGGCGGCAGGTCGAGGAACTGCACCTCGCCGGACATCACCTGCGCCGAGGTCGGCGTCGCGGGCAGCCAGTCGCCCTGACACTCGGCGGTGCGCTTCACGGCCGACGTCCCGGCGGAGGCCTGCGCGGGGGTGGCGGACGCGGGGGCCGCGTGCAGAATGCCGCCCCCGGTCAGGAGGAGGGTGGTGAGAAGACCGAGGGCTCGTGTCCGGCGGCGCACGCCAGTTCCTTCCGTGACCGATGATGGGGGGCGGATCATGCTGTCCGATTCCTGACGAACAGGTCAAGCCGCAGCAGTCCCCTCAGCCACATCGTTACAACCAGATGCCCACCCCCCTCGCAGCTTCGCGAGGCGTCACGGGCAGGTGGAGGTCGTCATGGCGAGGTCGGCGGGTACGCGCCAGACGGCCCCTCGGCGGTCCACGACGACCGTCACCCCTTCGGCGGAGCCGAGGAGCAGTACACACCCGGCCGTGCCCACCGGACGGTCGCCGACCCCCTCCAGCCGGACGGCCGTCGCCCTTATCGCGTTGAGCAGGACGCCACAGCCGAAGCTCGGAATCAGCAGATCCACGGAGAGCGGCACGCCCACCCGGAGGGCGAGCAGGAGCACGCCGAGCGCCGTCGCCGCCCCGGTCACCGCCGCCACCTGCCGGCGGCCGGCGCGACGCGCGATGGTCCGTCCCAGACCGGTCGCCGCGCGCCACACCCTACGCGGGCCGGTCGTCCATCCACCGGGCCGCATCCGGAGACTCACCGTCTCCCACAGAAATACACCGACACGTAAGGATGACGCTCGATCACGCCCCGTGGACGGCTTCAGACACCCACGGGGTGGTCCAAGGCGCTCAACACGTTCTCCGGCCCGAGGCGGCCACGGTCGCCTCCGTGCCCGATGGCCGGCAGGTCGGACGCGGGGGGCGCGGACCGGAGGAGTGCCCGCCGTGGCAGGAGCGGTCAGGGCGATGCCGCTGCCGCCCCGTGATGGGGGATGGCCGGTCAGGGTTGCTTGTGGCCGGTGCTCTGGATGACCTCGAAGGTCCACAGGTCGGAGTCGGTCGCGGCCGGGCCCTGGCCGTGCCCATGGCCCGCGGCCTGCCCGTGACCGTGCCCCTGGCCGTGACCGTGGCCCTGGGCGGCGGCGTCGCCGGCGGCCTGGGCGTGGCCGCGCTGGAACGCCGCGCTCTGCTGCCAGCGCTGGAAGTCCTCCTCGCTGCGCCACCGCGTGTACACCAGGTACCGGTCGGTGCCGTCCAGGGGGCGCAGCAGCTCGAACCACTCGAAACCGTCCGAGGACTCCACCATCCCCGCCCGCCCCGCGAACCGGCGTTCGAGCTCCTCGCGCATCTCGTCAGGCACGGTCAGCACATTGATCTTCACAACCGACATGTCCAACTCCCTCGCCACGTGACGTTGTAGCCAGGCCCACGGCCGCACGCGCGCGGAACGCGGTGGGGCCTTGACCCGGCACAGCCACCCTACGATCCGCCCCCGTCGCCCTCGCGGAAGCCACCCGCCCCGGCCCCATCTGGCTTGGAGGCCCCCCTCCTGCTCGCTTCTCGTGGTCCCGGTGGGTGCGGGTGGCCGGCTTTCTCGAAGTGCCGGCTCCGGCACCGGCTGATGTTCGGTTTCTGCGATATGGGTGGGCGTTCTCCGGGATACTCGTGCTGCGCCGGAGATCGGGGGAATTCCGGCCTTTGAGCAGGGCGGCGGGCGGCGGTGCCGACGTGGGAGGGGCTGTACGGGGTCGGCCGGGGGCGAGACCTCCGAGAGGTTGATTTCGGGCGTGCGGTTTTTCGGGAACTCGGGGGAATCGGGTTAGGGCGATCGGTGATGAAGAAGTCATATGTCTCCTCGACCTACCGAGATCTGCGGGACGAACGCGCGGCCGTACGGCAGGCGCTGCACGAGATGCGCGTCGCGGACCTCGCCATGGAGGCGTACGTCGCCGGCACCCGTCCCGCCGCGGAGAAATGCCTGGCGGACGTGCGTGACTGCGACATCTACATCGGCATCTTCGCCTGGCGGTACGGCCACGTCCCGCCCGGCCACAAGCGGGCGATCACCGAAATGGAGTACCGGGCGGCGGTCGAGGCCGGCAAACCCGTGCTGATCTTCCTGCTGCACGAGGACGCCCCCTGGCCGCGATCGAAGATGGACGACGACCTCACCCGCATCGAGACCCTGCGTGCCGAACTCGCCGGGAAGCACATCATCAGCTTCTTCACCTCTCCGGAGGAGCTGGGTCGCAAGGTCGCGGCGGCCGTCCACCTCACGCTCGGCGATCAACGACCCGCTCTGCCGTCCGGCACGCACCTCGACTCCGAGGCCGTGCGGGCCTACTACCAGCGGCTCATCCGGCAGTACAGCAGGCTGGACCTGGAGACGCTGACCCCGCCGCGGTACGCCGACGAGATGCGCTTCGCGCTCGGCTCGGTGTTCGTGGAGCAGGACGTCCGGGAGGACGTGCCGCCGCTGGACCTGCCCAAGGAGCTGTGGCAGTGGATCCGCGCCGAAGGGAACCTCGATGCGCGTGATCTTCCCGACCATGTCGACCGCGAGGAGGTCCGCCGCCTCGCCACCGCCTACCGGGAGCGCCCCCGGCGCAAGGTGCTGGAGTTCCTCACCGGCGGTGAGGCCCGTAACACCGTGCTGCTCGGCGACCCGGGTGCCGGCAAGTCGACCCTGGCCCGTTACCTGATGCTCGCGCTCGCCGGGGCCGGCGCCGAACTGCCGGCCTTCAAGGGGCACCTGCCGCTGCTCGTCGAGCTGAAGTCCTACGCGGGGTCGGGCCGCGCGACGTTCCTCGACTACCTGGACCACCTATGCCGCACCGAGTCGCTGGGCCTGACCTGCGACGACCTGCACGCCTACCTCGGTGCCGGTGGGCCCGCGCTGGTCGTCTTCGACGGCCTGGACGAGATCTTCGACCCCGGGGAGCGGGCGACCGTGACCCGGCGCATCGCCGGATTCGCCGAGCGGTACCCCTCGGCCCGCGTCCTGGTCACCTCGCGGATCATCGGCTACGCCAAGGCCACCCTGGCGGACGCCGGGTTCGCCCACGCCACCCTGCAGGACCTCGACCCCGACCAGGTCAGGTCCTTCCTCGCCTCCTGGTACCACCTCGCGCTGCACGACCGCCCCGCCGACGCGGTCAGCCGTACCGAGCGGATCGCGGACGCGGTGCAGAACATCCGGTCGGTGCGCGAGATGGCGGGCAACCCGCTGCTGCTGACCATCCTGGCGATCATCGGACGGCACCAGGAGCTGCCGCGCGAACGCTGGAAGGTCTACGAATACGCGGCCACGGTGCTCGTGCAGCGCTGGGACGTCGAGCGCTACCTGCGCGACGAGAGCATGCACGTCGACCACATCGGCGAGGAGGAGAAGGGCGAGCTGCTGCGCCGGGTCGCCCTGCGCATGCAGCTCGGCGGCCGGGGCGGGACCGGGGGCAACCACCTGACCGCCGAGGAACTGCGGCAGGAGTTCGAGGACTACCTGACGACCCGGTTCCGCCACCCGCCGGCCGAGGCCACGCGCATCGCCCGGGTGATGATCCGCCAGTTCCGCGAGCGCAACTTCATCCTCAGCCGGTACGGCACCGAGGTGTACGGGTTCGTGCACCGGGCCCTGCTGGAGTACTTCTGCGCCGAGGCGTACCGCTGGCAGCTCGAACGCGACGGCACACTGAGCCTCGACGAACTCAAGACCGAGGTGTTCGGCGCGCATTGGGACGACCCGGCCTGGCGCGAGGTGCTGCGCCTGATCGCCGGCATGGTCACCGACGCCCGCACCGCCGAGATCGTCACCTACCTGGCCGACCAGGTCAACTGGCCCTGGCCCTGGACCATCTCCGGCGACGGTCTGCCGTGGAACGTCATCCTCGCCGCCCAGTGCCTGGAGGAGAAACGCCCCTCGGCCGAACTGGAGGAGGCGGGCGGCCGGGCGATCGTACGTATCGTGCAGGTACTGGAGCACGGCGGCAATGCGCGGAACCTGTTCACCGTGGTGCTCGGCATGCAGATCCTGACCACCGTCCAGACTCTGGGCCCGGCGTGGCCGGGACGCGAGGGCTACCTGGCATGGTTCCTCCGGCGTGGGGCGCACCAGCCCTGGAGACCGGCCGCGGAGTTGGCGGCGGGGATCGCCGTCGCGCTGTTCCCGGGTGACCGCCGGCTGCTGAATGCCTTGCTGAGGATGGTGCAGGCGGACTACTCCCGTCGACGGCCCTCTTCAGACGGAGACGATGGGCCTTTTGGCGCGTTGCCGCTGGTGCTGCGCTTCACGCGGGAAGCCCTCCAGCGGTTCTTCGGCCACCCGGACCACCGTGCCACGCTGCTGCGCCATGCCATGGAACCGGGAGGTGAGGTGCGCGCCGCGGCGGTGGCGGGTCTGGCGGGGGCCCTGGACGACCCCGCTGTGCCGCCCCTGCTGCTGGAATCGACGGCCGATGAGGATTGGCGAGCCCGTGCCGCCGCGGTGACGGCGCTGTCGGGCATGCTGGACGACCCGGCGGTCCGCCGGGCGGTGCTGGACCGGGTCGCCGATGCGGCCACCGAGGTCCAGACCGCCGTGGCGCGGGCACTCGGCGGCATCGCGCACGAGCCCGACGTGCTCCCGTCGATCCTGCGCTGGACCAGGAGCGAGTACAGCGTGATCTGGGACACGGATCATGACCAGCCGGCCATCGTCGCCCGGGGCCATCTTCCCGGCGTGGCCGGTGACCCCGGCGGACTGGCCCTCCTTTTGCGGTACGCGACCGGTGCCGATCATGCGCTTCGTGCGGCCGCGGTGGCCGCACTCGGTCACGCGCCACCGGACGACCCCGCTGTGCGGGACGTGCTGACGCGAGCGGTGGCCGACGCGGACTCGGAGATCCGCGCCATCGCCCTGCGCGCGGCCGTCGGCGCCGTCGCCGATCCCGGCGTGCGCGCGGCCGTGCTGCGGTGCGTTGCCGACGAGGACGGCGAGATACGCGCCGCGGCGGCGCAGGCCCTGGCCGGGGCCGTCCATGACCCCGACGTCCGGACGGCACTCATCGGACTCTGCGCCGACTCCGAAGACAAGGTTCTGCGGGCCGCCGTGACCGCTCTGAGCAAAGCGGCCGGCGACCCCCTGGTGCGAGACATGATCCTGGCGATGGCCGTCGACGAACGACGCGAGAGCAGGGCCGCGGCGATCACGGTCCTGGCGGAGCTGGCCGACGAGCCCGAGGCGCGGCGGCTACTGATCGCCGCCGCCACCCACGGGTCCATCGACATGCAGATCAGCGCCCTTCTGGTGTTGAAGGAGCTGAACGAGGACGCCGCGGTACGTGCTGCGCTGATCGAGTGCGCTCGGACCGAAAGCGCTCAGACCAAGAGAGACATGTTGATCCGGCTGCTGGCCGTGCAGGCGCTGGGCCACCGGCCGGACGCCTCCGCGTCGCGTACGGCACTGATGGAGTCGATGCTCAGTGATCATGGCGAACCGGTCCCGGCGACGATGAGGACCCTCGTCTCGCTCAGTCCGACCCATGAGGAGCTGGCGGAGGCGCTGACGCGTGCCACCCAGTCCGCCGAGCTGAACGAGGTCATCACCAGACACCTGGCCTGCTGCGCGGCGGACTTCTCGATCGCGGACCTGCCCGATCTGCCCGATCCGCTCGCGGAAACGGGGGCCGAGGAATGACCGGGCCACTCGCCGGTGCCCTGTAGGTGGGGCGCTGGTGGCGGTGTCAGCGAGGGGCGGCGGGCGGCACTAGCCTTGTGGGGTGCGTATCGCAAGGTTCTCCACAGGTGAGGGTGTCGCGTTCGGCGTGGTCGAAGGCGCTCAGGGTGAGGAGTTCGTCTCCCGGATCGACGGGCACCCGTTCGGGTCGATCCAGTTCACCGGCGAGCGCTACCCGCTGCAGGAAGTCCGTCTCGTGACGCCGATGCTGCCCAGCAAGGTCATCGCGATCGGGAAGAACTACGCCGAGCACGCCCGCGAGATGGGCGGCGAGCCCCCGGCCGAGCCGCTGATCTTCAGCAAGCCGTCCACCTCGGTGATCGGCCCCGGTGAGGCGATCGCCTACCCGCACAAGCTCTCCGAGCGGGTCGACTACGAGGGCGAGCTGGCCGTGGTGATCGGCCGCCTGTGCCGCGAGGTGCCGGCCGAGCGCGCCCACGAGGTCATCTTCGGCTACACCTGCGCCAACGACGTCACCGCCCGTGACCTGCAGCGCAAGGACGGGCAGTACACCCGCGCCAAGGGCTTCGACACCTTCTGCCCGCTCGGCCCGTGGATCCAGACCGAGCTCGACCCCGCCGACCTCGCCCTCACCACCACCGTGAACGGCGAGCTCAAGCAGAGCGCGCGCACCTCCCAGCTCCTCCACGACATCCCCAAGCTGATCGCCTACATCACCGACGTCATGACGCTCATCCCGGGCGACGTGATCCTCACCGGCACGCCGGAGGGGGTCGGCCCGCTGCAGGACGGCGACGAGGTCAGCGTCGGCATCGAAGGCATCGGCACTCTCACCAACCGGGTGGTTCCCCGTGACTGAAACGCACGAGCCCGCGCTCCGCGTCCGCTTCGCCCCCTCGCCGACCGGCATGTTCCATGTCGGTGGCGCCCGTTCCGCGCTGTTCAACTGGGCGCTGGCCGAGCAGTCGGGCGGCCGTTTCGTGCTGCGCATCGAGGACACCGACGCCGCCCGCAACCGGCCCGAGTGGACCGAGGGCATCATCTCGGCCCTCGCCTGGATCGGCATCCACGGCGACTCCCCGTACTTCGAGGGCCCCTACTTCCAGTCGGCCTACGAGGAGCAGCACCGCGCCGCCGTCGCCAAGTTGATCGCCGACGGCCGGGCGTACCACTGCACCTGCACCCGGGACGACGTCAAGGCGCGCACCGGCTCCGAGCACCAGGGGTACGACGGGTTCTGCCGTGACCGCGGTCTCAGCGAGGGCGCGGTCCGCTTCCGTACTCCGGACGAGGGCGTCACCGTGGTGGACGACCTGGTCCGCGGCCGGGTGGAGTTCCCGAACCAGGCCATGGAGGACTTCGTCATCGCCCGCAGCGACGGCTCGCCGCTGTTCGTGCTGGCCAACGTGGTCGACGACATGGAGATGCGCATCACGCAGGTGGTCCGGGCCGAGGAGCACCTGTCGAACACGCCCAAGCAGCAGTTGCTGTGGGAGGCGCTCGGCGCCACGCCGCCGGTGTGGGCGCACATCCCGGTGATCGTGAACGAGAAGCGGCAGAAGCTCTCCAAGCGCCGCGACAAGGTGGCGCTGGAGTCCTACCGCGACGAGGGCTACCTGCCCGAGGCCATGGTCAACTACCTCATGCTGCTGGGCTGGGGGCCGGGCGGCGACCGCGAGATCATGCCGTGGTCGGAGATGGTGCCGCTGTTCAAGCTCTCCGACGTGAACCCCTCTCCGGCGTTCTTCGACGTGAAGAAGTTGCGGGCGTTCAACGGCGAGTACATCCGGGCGCTGTCGCCGGAGCTGTTCATCGCCCGCTGCGAGCCCTACCTCGACCCCTCGTGGGGGCGTGAGACGTTCGCCAAGGTCGCGCCGCTGGCGCAGACCCGCATCTCGCTGCTGTCGGAGATCCGGGACAACGTCGACTTCCTGTTCCTGGAGGAGCCGGTCTTCGACCAGGCGAGCTGGGACAAGGCGATGAAGCCGGGCGCCGAGGAGATCCTGGCCGGTTATCTCGACAGGCTGGAGACGGTGTCGTTCGACCCCGAGTCGCTGAAGACCGCCCTGGAGGAGGTCGGCGCGGCGCACGGCCTCAAGCTGGGCAAGGCGCAGGCGCCGGTCCGGGTCGCGATCACCGGGCGGACGGTCGGGCTGCCGCTGTTCGAGTCCATCGAGGTGCTCGGCCGCGAACGCGCCATCGACCGCCTGCGCACCGCCCTGACCAAGCTCACCGCCACCGCCTCCTGACCCGGCCACGGCCGCGACGCCCGCGGCCGGGCTCGTGCCCGGCCGCCGTCGCCTCGCGTTCTCCGGGTTTCCCGGAGGCGGAGGCGGCATCGTACGGATGTCGGAACGGGCGTCCCCGAGGAGCACCGGCAGGCGTTCGCGCAGGCAGGCCGGACGCCAGGGGAGGGCACGCGGAGTCCGCGGCAGGCGCCTTGGCGGTCACCCGTCGCGGCCGGTCAGGTAGGTGAGGACGGCGGTGACCCGCCGGTTGCTGGACGGCTCCTCCACCAGGCCGAGCTTGTGGAAGATGCTGCGGATGTGCGTACCGACCGTGGTGACCGCCACGGTGAGCCGTTCGGCGATGCCCCGGTCGGAGAGCCCCTGGGCCATCAGCGCGAGCACCTCCCGCTCCCGTTCGCTCAGCAGCAGCAGCGGATCGGCCGGACGTGGCGCGGCCAGCAGGTGGGCCACCACCTCCGGGTCCACGGCATTGCCGCCGCGCCGCAGGTGGGCGAGGACCTCGTCCAGCATGTCCGGGTCGGTGACCCGGTCCTTGAGCAGATATCCGACCCCGGCCCGCGCCGAGTCGAGCAGCGCGGTGACGTAGGAGCTCTCGACGTAGTGGGACAGGATGAGCACGGGGACGCCGGCGTGGCGGCGCTGGATCGCCGCCGCGAGCCGCAGCCCCTCGTCGGTGAGCGTCGGCGGCAGCCGGACGTCCAGGATGACCAGGTCGGGACGGTGCCGGGCCACCAGGCCGAGCACCTGCTCGGCCCGGCACGCCGCGGCGACCACCTCGTGGCCCAGCGCGGTCAGCACCCGGGCCAGCCCTTCCCGTACCAGCAGCGAGTCGTCGGCGATGATCAGGCGCATGGCAGGTCCACGGTGAGTTCGGTGCCCTGGCCGGGCGGACTGTGCAGGGTGAGCGTCCCGTCGACGGCCGCCACCCGGTCGGCCAGACCGGCGAGGCCCGAGCCCGGCAACGCGGACGCCCCGCCGGCTCCGTCGTCGGCGACGGTGACGATCAGGCGGCCGTCCCGGACGCGGGCGCGGACGTCGATGCGCGAGGCCGCCGCGTGGCGCACGGCGTTGGTGAGCGCCTCGCCGACCACGAAGTAGGCCGTCGCCTCGATCTCCGGCCGCAACCGCGGCAGGTCGTCGAGGTCCAGGTGGACGGGGGCCTTGCCGCGCAGGACGAGCTGCCGCAGAGCTGCGCCCAGTCCCTGGACGGTGAGGATGGCCGGGTGGATGCCACGGGCCAGTTCGCGCAGCTCGGCTCCGGCGGTCCGCAGCTCCTCCTCCGCCTCGTCCAGCAGCTTCATGGTCTCCGCGGCGGGTGCGCGTGCGGCGAGGTCGAGGCGGAGCAGGCGGAGCGCGAGGCCCGCGGAGAGCATCCGCTGCTGGGCGCCGTCGTGCAGGTCCCGTTCCAGCCGCCGCCGCGCCTGGTCCCCGGCCGACACCAGACGGGCACGGGAGGCGCGTACCTGGGCGAGCTGGGCCCGGACGGCGGCCTGCAGCCGGGCGTTCTCCAGGGCCAGATGGGCGACGGCGCTGACGGCCTCCACCAGCGCCGGCTGCCGGGACAGGCTCGGGTCGTGCACCAGCAGGGCGATGGGCGCCCGCGTATCGCCCACGGCGGTCACCGCACGCCCCCGGCGCGCCCGCGCGAGGTCCAGCGGACGGCCCTCGGCGTCGCTGTGGCCGTCCGCCAGCGGGAAGGCCAGGGTGAGATGCGGATCGCCCAGGGCGGTCGCCAGCGCGGCGCACAGCCGTTCGGCCGGCAGCTCGGCGATGTGACGGGCCAGGTCGGACACCCGCGCCTCGTCCAGGCGTTCGCGCAGCAGGCCCATGAAGAACGACGCGGGCACGGCGACCAGGGCGGCGAACTGCGCCAGGGCGAGCGTCGGGCCGAGGATGTCCTGCCCGACCAGCGGCGACATCGCGGCCTGGGTGTTGACGGCCGCCCAGAGCAGGGCGGTGGCCACCATGGCGACGGCGGGGAAGGCGAGGGTACGGCGTTCGCGGCGCCCCGCCAGCGCGTACCGGCGGACGATGACGGCCCCGCCGACGGTGACCAGCAGGGCGGTGCCGATCGCGAGCCCCTTGGCGCCCGCCATCTGCAGGGTGGGGTTGTCGATCAGGGCGAGCGGGTCGCAGACGTCGACGCATCGCCCCCGGGCGGGCGGCGGCCCGACGACCAGGAGGATGAACGCCCAGACGGCGCCGAACGCGTAGCCGGCGCGCATGACGGCCCGGCCCGCGCGGTCCCGGACGACGCCGGACGGGTAGGCCAGGAAGACGTGCGCGCCGAGGGGGAGCTGCAGCGCGGTGAGCAGCAGCCCCGCGGTGACCAGCACCCGCAGGGGTGGCGGGGTGTCCTCCAGGGCGAAGGCGGCGGGAGCGTCGGCGGCCAGGAGCAGGCCGAGCAGCATCATCAGCATGCCCATCGCCGTCGCCGGCCGCAGCCGCGCGACCAGGGCCCCGGCGAGCAGCCAGACGACGACCTGGACGAGCTCCTTCACGTAGAACAGGGAGCCGTAGGCGCCCCACCGGGAGGCCAGCCAGGCGTCGAACCCGGTCAGGGCCAGGCCGGTGACGAGGATCACCGCGCCGCGCGTCGTCGCGGGTGGCGCGGGCCCGGACAACGCGCGCAGCCCGTCCCCCCGCCGGGATGTGTCGCGGGATTCGCCCGGCCGGTGCCGTGCGGTGGTGGGGGTCGTGGGGCCGGGTAACGCGGCCGGGGCGTCCTGCGGCCCCTGCCCGGTCGCGCCTGCGCCCCGGTTCATGGCGTCCCTCCGGTGAGGGCGGCCAGGCACTCGGCGGAGAAGTCCTCCTTGGTGAGGAACCCCCGGACCGGAGCCGCGGCCAGCCGGTCGCCGAGGTCGGCTCGGGACCGGCTGGAGATGAGCACCACGACGGGTGCGTGCGTGAGCCGGGCCAGCCGGTCGGCCACCTCGATGCCGTCGATGTCCGGCAGCAGCACGTCCAGCACCACGATCTCGGGACTCAGCTCGTCCACGTACCGCAGCGCCTGCGCGCCGTCGGCGGCCTCCCCGACCACGTCGAACCCACCGGCCTCCAAGATGCGGCGGGCCATGCGCCGGAATCCGGGGTGATCGTCGACGAGCAGGATGCGTGGGCCCACGATCCGATGGTGACAGCCCCGGGGCCCGGTCGGCAGATCTCCGCACGGCCCGGTGCCCGGATCTCATGGTTTCTCAGGAGCGCCGACGCTCACCGCTCCCGAATCCGGGCGCGCCGGTGCCGGGTCTCCGTACTCCGGCGTCCGCTCGCCGGCCCCGGATGGCGTCCCCCGCCGGCTCCGGGTCCACGGCGTGCCGATGTCGCGGCTCGGGAGCAGGACGTTCCGCCGGCCGCTCCGGGGCCGGGACATCGGACCCGGAGCGGCTCGGGGTCAGAGCAGGCCGCGGCGCTCCAGCAGCGGCTCGATGCGCGGGTCGCGGCCGCGGAAGGCGCGGAAGGCCGTCATCGCGTCCACGCTGCCGCCCTTGGACAGCAGCTCGCGCCGGAAGGTGTCGCCGTTCTCCCGGGTGAGCCCGCCGCTCTCCTTGAACCACTCGACCGTGTCGGCGTCGAGCACCTCGCTCCAGATGTAGGAGTAGTAGCCCGCGCTGTAGCCGCCGGCCCAGATGTGCGCGAAGTACGTGCTGCGGTAGCGCGGCGGCACCAGCGGCAGGTCGACTCCGGCCTCGCGCAGCGCCCGCCGCTCGAACTCCTGCGCGTCGACCGGCTCCTCGGTCAGGGTGTGCCAGGCCCAGTCGAGCAGTGTGGCCGCGAGGTACTCGACGGTGGCGTAGCCCTGGTTGAACTTGCCGGACTCCAGCATGCGGTCGACGAGGTCCTGCGGCATGGGCTCGCCGGTCTCGAAGTGGCGCGCGTAGTTGGCCAGGATCTCCGGCCAGGTGGCCCACATCTCGTTGACCTGGGAGGGGTACTCGACGAAGTCGCGCGGCACCGAGGTGCCGGAGAACCGGGGGAAGCGCACGTCGGAGAACAGGCCGTGCAGGGCGTGCCCGAACTCGTGGAACATCGTGTTGACCTGCTCCCAGGTCATCAGGGTCGGCTCGCCGGCCGGCGGCTTGACGATGTTGAGGTTGTTGACCACGACCGGCTTGACGCCCTCGAGCGCCGACTGCTTGACCAGGCTGTTCATCCACGCGCCGCCCCGCTTGGACGGGCGGGCGTAGAAGTCGCCGAGGAACAGCCCGAGCGGCGAGCCGTCCTCCTCGGCCACCTCGAAGACCCGTACGTCCGGGTGGTAGCCAGAAAGGTCGGGGCGCTCAGTGAATTGCAGGCCGTACAGCTTGCCCGCCGCGTGGAAGACGCCGTCGCGCAGCACCCGGTCGAGCTCGAAGTACGGGCGCATCTGGCGGCTGTCGATCGCGTAGCGGGTGGCGCGCACCTTCTCGGCGTAGAAGGACCAGTCCCACGCCTCGATGGCGAACCCGGCCTCCTCGCGCAGGTCTTCGGCCTCGCGGTGGGCGTTGGCCACCGCCGCCGGGGTGAGCTTGGCGAGCATCTCGGTGACGGCGCGGGTGCCCGGGGCGGTCTGGTCGGCGACGACGTACTCGGCGTGGTTGGCGTAGCCGAGCAGCGCCGCGCGCTCGGCCCGGAGCTTCGCGATGCGGAGCACGAGCTCGGAGTTCTCGGCCAGGCCCCGCTCGGTGGAGGCACGGTGGATGCGCTCGCGCAGCGCTCGGTCGGCGAGCTCCTCCATCGCCGGCTGGCCGGTCGGCAGCACGAGCGTGAGGACGTACTTGCCGTCCAGCCCGCGCGACCGCGCGCTCTCGGCCGCCGCCTTCACGGCGTCCTCGGACAGGCCGTCCAGCTCGGCCACGTCGTCGACGACGATCGCCGCGGCGTTCATCGCGGCCAGGAGGTTCTGCTCGAACCGGGTGGACAGGGTGGACAGCTCCTCGTTGAGGACCTTCAGCCGCTCCTGGTCCGCAGGCTCCAGCTCGGCCCCCGCCCGGACGAAGTCGGTGACGTACCGGTCGAGCAGCCGGCGCTCCTCGGCGTCCAGCCCGTCGGCCGGGATGGCCCTGATGCGGGCGAACAGCCGCCGGTCGAGGTGGATGGCATCGCTGTGCTTGGTCAGCTTGGGGGTGACGTCCTTCTGGATCTCCTGCACCGTGGGATTGGTGTCGGAGGAGGCCTGGTTGAAGAAGACCGCCGAGACACGGTCGAGCAGCCTCCCGGACCGCTCCAGCGCGGCGACGGTGTTGTCGAACGTCGGTGGCTGGTCGCTGCCCGCGATGGCCTCGACCTCGGCGAGCTGCTCGGCCATGCCCCGCTCGAAGGCGGGGGCGTAGTGCTCCTCGCGGATCTCGGCGAACGGCGGCAGGTGATACGGCAGGGCACTGGGGGCGAAGAACGGGTTCTCGGTCAACGCGCGGGCTCCTCACTCGGCATCGGGGTCTTCCTTGCAGAGTTGCACAGCGGGACCGCCGTCGGCACATCGAGGAGTGCCTCTGTGGACGACCGGGCGGATGTGGGGGAGACCAGGGGGAACTCAGCGGTTCGGCGTTCGTTTTGGTCTTGGCCGCCAAGCTGGGCTATTCTTTCGGAGTCGCAAGCGAGCCCGGCGGCAAGCCAGGGCCCGCGAGCAATGGGGTATGGGGTAATTGGCAGCCCGACTGATTCTGGTTCAGTTAGTCTAGGTTCGAGTCCTGGTACCCCAGCAGGGTTTCCTGCTGAGAGCGCCTATGTCCTCCACGAGGACATAGGCGCTTCGCTTTTCCGTCCGCGCCCGCCCAGGCGCACCTCCCTGCCCGGCGGTTTCCGACGTCGGTCGGCCGCCGTGCCCGGGGGCGGGACCACCGCCGTCAGGGCGCCAGGCCGTGCAGGATTTGCACGATCTTCCGCCAGGCTCGGCGTGGCCGCTCCGGCGGTGCGGGTGCTGGTGCTGACCACCTTCGACGGCGACGGTGACGTCTTCCCCGCGCTCGAGGCCGGTGCGGTGGGCTACCTGCTGAAGGACGCGATGCCCGGGGAACTGTCGCACGCCGTCCGCGCCGCCCAGTGGGGCGAGACGGCGCTGTCGCCGTCCGTGGCGGGGCTGCTGGTCGACCGGTTGCGGTGGCCTGTGGGCGGGGCGCTCAGCGCGAGAGCTCCAGGTGCTCGGAGCGGTCGCCGAGGGGGCAACGAACAGGGAGGTGGCCGCCCGCCTGCACATCAGCGAGGCGAGCGTCAAGACGCACCTGGTTCACATCTGCGCCGAGCCGGACGCCCGCGACCGCGCCTCCGCCGTCGCCGAGGCCTACCGCCGCGGACTCCTCGGCTAGCCGTGCGGGCCGCCCGGCGGGTGAACGGTTTGGTCGTGCTCTGCGGGGTGCGGTAGAGTTACGGCCGTTGCCGGGGCGTCCGAGAGGGCGCCTCCGTCGATTGAGATCACTGCAGGGTCCCGTCGTCTAGTGGCCTAGGACGCCGCCCTCTCAAGGCGGTAACGCCGGTTCGAATCCGGTCGGGACTACTCTGCAGCGGTCGATGGACATGACTCACCTCATGTCGTCCTGGCTCCGTCGTCTAGCGGCCTAGGACGCCGCCCTCTCAAGGCGGTAGCGCCGGTTCGAATCCGGTCGGGGCTACAGATGGGGAAACCCCCGGAAAGCATGCTTTCCGGGGGTTTCGTCATGTTCGCCGGTTCTCACTTTCCCGGACGGGCCCGCGCCCGCGCGGGAAAGGGCCCGCGCGGGCGATCGGAACAGCTACTGGGCGGCGTCCGTCGAGGCCTTGGAGCGGGCCTTGAAGAGGGCGCGCTTGGCGGCCTTGGCCACCTGCCGGTCGGGATGGGCCTCGCCGATGGCCTCCAGCAGCTCCTCGACGTGCGGGTGCGGCACCTTCCAGATGATCTCCAGCAGGCTGCTCAGCACCGGCGCGGGGCCGATGTCGTGCAGGCTGCTGACGAACTCGGGCCGGCCGAGGCCCGCCGCGATCGTCCACATGTCGAGAATCAGCCAGTGGGTGTCGCTCTGGGTGGGCTCGGGCACGTCGTCCACTCCGAGCTGGGCCAGGTGGGTCGCGGCGTACGGGCGCAGCGACGGCTCGCCGAGGGCCTCGCGCCACGCGGGCACGGCGACCGGCCCGAGCGAGCCGACCAGGCTGGCCGCCTGCACGCGGATCAGCGCGTCCGCCTCGTCCTCCGAGGCGGCCTCCAGCAGCTCTTCGGCGGCCGTGGCGGGCTCGCGCAGCTTCATCCACGCGGCGAACTCGGCGTCGGCCTCCTCCTCGGGCAGGTCGGCGCTGAGCGACAGCAGGTCGAGCGCGCTCATGGCGTCGATCGCCGGCCGCGCGTCCACCTCGACGTCGTCGTCGTCCAGCAGGTGGACCACGCCCTCGGTGCCGAGCGAGGTGAGGCGTACGGCGTCGCCGGAGACGGTGACCATGCCATAACCCGACAGCCACGTGAGGACCGGGGCGAGCGGGTCGCCGGCCTCCTCCCAGGCGGCGGCGCCGAGGTCGTCGAACTCGGCGGCGGCCTCGGCCAGCTCGTCGCGCAGCCCGGGAAGCTCCCGCTCGCCGCCGGCCAGCAGCAGCCTGATCAGCAGCGCCCGGGTGAGGCCGGAGAGGGCGAGGGTGAGATCGTCGTCGTCCAGCTCGGGGTCGCCGTAGTCCACCGAGTGCAGGCCGAGCATCCAGGCGTCCAGGACGTCCTCGTCGTCGTCGAACGGCCAGGCGGCGGTGTCCTCGTCGACGCTGACGGTGTCCTCGCCGTCGGGGGCGATGAACTCCAGGTCGACGGCGAGGTTCCACAGGTTCCACAGCGCGGGGACGGCGTGGGCGAGCGGCTTCTCGTCCGGCTCGGGCAGGCCGAGCAGGGCGAGGGCCTGGCGGATCTCGTCGTCGCTCAGCAGGCTGTCCTCGCCGACCTGGCGCGCGGTGCCCACCCACACGGCCAGGTCGCGGGCCTTGCCGATCAGCGGCACCTCGCGCGCCGCCGCGGCGAGCTCGGCGTCCGGGCGCAGGCGGATGGTGGGCAGATCGGCCAGCTCGTCGGCGAAGGGCTCGAAGTCGCCGAGGCCCTCGACCTCCTCCTCGTCGAGCTCCTCGTCCTCGTCGTCCCAGTCGCGTTCGCCGGTGACCTCCTCCATGGCCTCGACGAAGTCCTCCTCGACGGAGTCCAGCTCGTCGAGCAGGGCGTCCAGGTCGTCGGACCCCTCGGCGAGGCGGCCGGTCTCGGAGAGGAAGGTGAGATAGGCCCGCACGGCGGGGATCATGCCGTCCGTGGCCGCGTCGGCATCCTCGACGACCTGCGGCAGGCGCTCGACCAGGACCATGCGCAGGTCTTCGCGCTTCCACAGGTGGACGTCGTCGCGAGCGATCAGGCGGTGCCAGAGAGCGGCGGGTCCCACCAGGTCTGGATCACTGTCCGGTGCGTTGTCGGGTGCCCAGAGAATGAACTCTTGAAGGAGGGGACGCAGCTCCGTCGCGGCTGCCTCGATGCGATCTGTCACTCCGCCAGGCTAGTGCTTGGCGGCGGCCGTCTCTAACCAGTTCGCACGGGTCGGGGGCGGGGCCGCCGGCCGGGGCGCCGGTGGGTGGGGCAGGGGCGCCGGCCGGCCAGGCACGCGAGGTCAGTTGGCGCGGCGCATCGCCTCGGTGATGCGCTCGGCGGCGGCGACGACCGGGGCGGCGTGCAGGCGGCCGGGGGTGCGGGTGAGGCGCTCGATGGGCCCCGAGACCGAGACGGCGGCGATGACCTTGCCGCCCGCGCCGCGCACGGGCGCGGAGACGCTCGCGACGCCCTGCTCGCGCTCGCCGACGCTGTGCGCCCAGCTCCGGCGGCGCACGCTGGCGAGGGTGGCGGCGGTGAACTTCGCGCCGCGCAGCCCGCGGTGCAGCCGGTCGGGCTCCTCCCAGGCGAGCAGCACCTGGGCGGCCGAGCCGGCGGTCATCGGCAGGGAGGAGCCGACCGGCACGGTGTCGCGCAGGCCGCTGGCCCGCTCGGCGGCGGCAACGCACACACGCTCGTCGCCCTGCCGCCGGTACAGCTGGGCGCTCTCGCCGGTCAGGTCGCGCAGGTGGGTGAGGACGGGGGAGGCCACGGCGAGCAGGCGGTCCTCGCCGGCGGCCGTGGACAGCTCGGACAGGCGTGGCCCGAGGATGAAGCGCCCTTGGGTGTCGCGGGAGACGATGCGGTGGTGCTCCAGGGCGACGGCGAGGCGGTGGGCGGTGGGGCGGGCCAACCCGGTGGCCTGGACGAGCTGTGCCAGGGACGCCGGACCGGCTTCGAGGGCGTTGAGCACGAGCACGGCCTTGTCGAGTACGCCGACTCCGCTAGAGTTGTCCATAACCCGATACTGCCGTCTCGCTATCCGAGATGCAACTGGCGTCCTGGTGGGGGGCGGGTAGGCTGTCCGTATCCCGAAATTACTGTCTTGTTATCTGAGACGTAAGCGGGGGGTCACGAGACGCAAGGAGGCGTTGGAGACATGGGTCGCACACTGGCCGAGAAAGTATGGGAGCAGCACGTCGTCCGCCGTGCCGACGGCGAGCCCGACCTGCTCTACATCGACCTCCACCTCATCCACGAGGTGACCAGCCCGCAGGCGTTCGACGGCCTGCGCATGGCGGGGCGCAAGGTGCGCCGGCCCGATCTCACCATCGCCACCGAGGACCACAACGTCCCGACCGTTCTCGGCCCGATCGCCGACCCGGTCTCCAAGGCCCAGGTCGAGACCCTGCGCAAGAACGCCGCCGAGTTCGGCGTCCGCCTGCACCCGATGGGCGACGCCGGTCAGGGCGTGGTCCACATCATCGGCCCGCAGTTCGGCCTGACCCAGCCGGGCATGACCATCGTCTGCGGCGACTCCCACACCTCGACCCACGGCGCCTTCGGCGCGCTCGCCTTCGGCATCGGCACCTCCGAGGTCGAGCACGTGCTCGCCACCCAGACCCTCCCGGCCTACCGGCCGAAGACGATGGCCATCGAGGTCAGTGGCGCCCTGCCGTACGGCGTCACCGCCAAGGACCTCATCCTCGCCATCATCGCCAAGATCGGCACCGGTGGCGGCCAGGGCCACATCGTGGAGTACCGCGGGCAGGCCGTCCGAGACCTGTCGATGGAAGGCCGCATGACGGTCTGCAACATGTCGATCGAGGCGGGCGCCCGGGCGGGCATGATCGCGCCGGACGAGACCACCTTCGCCTACCTCCAGGGCCGCCCGCACGCCCCCACCGACGAGGCGTGGGACGCCGCGGTGGAGTACTGGCGCTCGCTGCGCACCGACGACGACGCCGTCTTCGACACGGTGGTCGAGATCGACGCCTCGACCCTCTCGCCGTTCGTGACCTGGGGCACCAACCCCGGGCAGGGGGCGCCGCTCAACAGCGCGATCCCCGCACCGGAGGAGACCTCCGACCCGGCCGCCGCCGACCGCGCCCTTTCGTACATGGGCCTGACCGCCGGCACCCCGCTCAACCAGATCGAGGTCGACACCGTCTTCGTCGGCTCGTGCACCAACGGCCGGCTGGAGGACCTGCGCGCCGCGGCCGACGTGCTGCGCGGCCGCACGGTGAAGGCCCGCACGCTCATCGTGCCCGGCTCGATGCAGGTCAAGGCCGAGGCCGAGGCCGAAGGGCTGCACGAGGTGTTCCAGGCCGCCGGGGCCGAGTGGCGCCAGGCCGGCTGTTCCATGTGCCTGGGCATGAACCCCGACACCCTCTCCCCGGGGGAGCGCAGCGCCTCCACCTCCAACCGCAACTTCGAGGGGCGCCAGGGCAAGGGCGGGCGCACCCACCTGGTGTCGCCGGCCGTCGCCGCCGCCACCGCCGTCACCGGCCGACTGACCGCGCCCGCCGACCTGTAAGGAGTTCGCCGACCATGGAAGCCTTCACCACGCACACCGGCCGGGCCGTCCCGCTGCGCCGCAGCAACGTCGACACCGACCAGATCATCCCGGCGGTCTGGCTCAAGCAGGTCAGCCGCACCGGCTTCGAGAAGGGCCTGTTCGCCGCCTGGCGCGAGGACCCGGGGTTCGTGCTCAACGACCCGGCGTACTCAGGGGCCTCGATCCTGGTCTCCGGGCCCGACTTCGGCACCGGCTCCTCGCGCGAGCACGCCGTATGGGCGCTCCAGCAGTACGGCTTCCGCGCCGTCATCGCCGCGCGTTTCGGCGACATCTTCCGCAACAACGCCACCAAGATGGGCCTGCTGCCGGTCGTGCTGCCCACGGCGGCGGTCGAGGCGCTGCAGGCCGCCGTCGAGGCCGACCCGGCCACCGAGGTGACCGTCGACCTGGAAGCGCGCGAGGTGCGCTGGGGCGGCGAGACGGCCGCGTTCGAGATCGACGACTACACCCGCTGGCGGCTGCTGGAGGGGCTGGACGACATCGGCCTGACCCTGCGGTACGCCGACGAGGTGGCGGCGTACGAGAATGGGCGGCAGCCATGGCTGCCGACGACCGTCTGACCGACACCGCGGGCTCCGGAGACGAGCTGGCGCGGCGGTTGCGCGATGTTTACCGTCGGGTGGCCGCCGCGCGGTTGTCTCCGGAGGAGAAGGAACGCTTCACGCGACGATTTGTCGTGATATGTGATCTTGCGAAGCACGATCTGGATCATGCTCGTGTCCGTCTGGACGCCTTTCTCGCCGACCTCGAAGCCGAAATCGACACGCCGGGTAGGCGAAACATCGCGGAATGTGATTGAGTCCTGGCCGTGTGTCCCTTAATTTCAAGCGGGTAAGGGGTTTCTGACCGTTGACTGGTGGGTGCGTGCCGAAACCCCGCACCCGGCACACCGGGTGAAGACGGGGCCGCGCAACTGCCGGCCGCGATGTTCATCCTCAGACAGCGGTGACAGGGGGAGCAAGCCAGATGAACAAGCGAGAACTCGTCGATGCGATCACCGATCGGGTCGGCGACAAGAAGACGGCCACCGAGGCCGTGAACGCCATAATCGAGGCCATCCAGCATGCTGTCTCGAACGGGGACAAGGTCTCCATCACGGGCTTCGGGGCCTTCGAGATGGCACACAAGCCGGCTCGCCAGGCCAGGAACCCTTCGACCGGTGCGCCGATCAAGGTCGATGAGAGCTGGGCGCCCAAGTTCCGGCCGGGCGCCGACTTCAAGGACCAGGTGAACGCCGCGGGGAAGAAGCTCGCCAAGAAGAAGTGAACACCTGAGTGGCACCGACGCCCGGAACCCTCACCAGGGGTCTCCGGGCGTCACCGCGCCCGGCCGTCCCGCGGGTGGCTCAGAGACCTTCGCCGGGCAGGGGGAAGGTCGACAGGGTGATCGCGGTGATGATGCCGTCGGTGAGGGAGATGTTCACCCGCTGGCCCGGGCGCAGCAGTCGCAGCGAGCCGGCGCCGAAGGCCACGGCGTCGAACGGGATCTCGGCGCCGTCGTCGAGGAAGACCGAGCCTGACCGGGTGTCGGGGTCGAAGGTCCGCACGGTGGCCTGCACGGCGGCCAGTCTACCGGCCCGTTAATCGGTTGACCGGCCGCCGGGGAGCCGGTCATGGTGGCTCTTCGTGGTCACAACCGGCACTTCCCACGCTCTGCGCCGCAATCGGCCCTACGTCATGTTCGTGGGCGCCGACGCCGTCAGCCAGGTCGGCACCCAGGTCAGCCTCGTCGCCCTCCCGCTGGTCGCCGTCGTGACCCTGAGCGCCGGCCCGTTGCAGGTGGGCCTGCTGACCGCCGCGGAGATGGCCGCGTTCCTGCTGGTCGGGCTGCCCGCAGGCGTCTTGGTCGACCGGCTCTCCCGCCGGCGGGTGCTGGTCGCCGCCGACGCGCTGCGCGCCGTCGCGCTCGGGAGCATCCCCGCCGCCGCACTGGCCGGCGTCCTTTCGCTTCCCCAGCTCTACGCTGTGGCGCTGCTCGCCGGGCTGTGCGCGGTCTTCTTCGACGTCGCGCACATGAGCTTCCTGCCGTCCATCGTGCACGGGCCCGACCTGGCCCGCGGGAACGGGACGGTCGAGGCCATCCGCTCCACGGCCTCGCTCGCCGGGCCGGGGCTGGGCGGCTGGCTGGTCCAGGTCGTCACCGCGCCGCTCGCCCTGCTCGTGGACGCCGTGAGCTACGCACTGTCGGCCACCCTGCTCTCCCGCATCGCGGTCCCCGAGACGTCACCGGACCGGACGCCGGAGCGGGGAAGCCTGGTCAAGGAGGTCGCCGAGGGGGTGCGGTTCGTCGCCGGGCACCCGGTGCTGCGGGTCATCGCGCTGGTCGGCGCGCTCAACATGCTCGGCTTCGGAGCCTGGACGTCGGCACAGGCGCTGTTCGTCCTGCGCGAGCTGGGGCTGGGCCCCGGCCTGTACGGCGCGGTGGTGGCCGCGGGTGCGGTGGGCGGCCTGCTCGGCGCGGTGGCCGCCCCGCGTGCCGTGGCCCGCTGGCGGACGGGGCCGACGCTCTACGTCTCCGCCGCGCTGGCGCTGCCCGCGCTCCTGGTCGCCTGTCTGGCCGCACCCGGCTGGCGGGTGCTGTTGTTCCCGCTCGGCCTGGCCCTGGGCGGGTTCGCGAGCACGATCTTCAGTGTGACGCAGCTCAGCTACCGGCAGGCGATGTGCCCGCCGCACCTGCTCGGCCGGATGAACGCCTCGATGCGTTTCCTGATGTGGAGCGCCATGCCGTTCGGCGGGGTTCTCGGCGGACTGGTGGGGGAGTGGCGTGGAGTGGGGACCGCGCTGTGGGTGGCCGGGGCCGTCATCGCCCTGGCGCATGTGCCGGTGCTGGTCTCCCGGCGCACGTTCGTGGCTCTCTAGCCGGTCGCCTGGCCCGGGTCGTCGCCGCCGCGTTCGGCCGGTCCGGGTTCGCCGGTGCCGTGGCCGGGCGGGATGTAGGAGG
This sequence comes from Sphaerisporangium melleum, assembly GCF_014646695.1. GTDB lineage: Bacteria > Actinomycetota > Actinomycetes > Streptosporangiales > Streptosporangiaceae > Sphaerisporangium > Sphaerisporangium melleum. The sequence goes on along the minus strand of NZ_BMNT01000005.1, from coordinate 32,950 downwards.
CCAGGCCGCGCAGGATGATGTCCAGGCCGAGCTCGAACCGGCTGTCGTTGTTCTCCGCGATCATCATGGCGGCCAGGTCGCGCAGGTGCGGGAACCGGTCGGGCGGCAGCGACTGGAAGTACTCCACCATGCCGGCCCGCAACTCGGGCCAGCTCGCGACCTCGGCCTCCCGGCGGCGCTCCTCCCACATCGACTCCTCGTAGGCGAACCCGTCGAGGTAGGTGGAGAGCATGTCGCCCGCGGCGGCGGCCACCCGGTCGGGCAGTCCCGCCGCGCGGAAGACGGCGAGCAGTTGCTCGATGTGCGGCAGCAGCTCCGGGGTCATCGGCACGCGGGCCATGGAGATGCGCGCCATGTCGCGGTGGGCCCGCAGCCGCGCCCGGCCGTCTCGCGCGTACTGCTTGATCTGCTCGCGCCACCGCTCGGGATCGGGGTCGGGCAGCCCGTGGCCGTCGAACAGCCTGGCGTACATGCGGTCGAGCAGCTCGTCCTTGCTCGTGACGTGCGCGTACAGGGCGGAGACCGCGACCCCCAGCTCGGCCGCCACCTGGCGCATGCTGAGCCGGTCGTACCCCTCGCGGTCGAGCACGGTGTAGGCGGCGTCGACGATGCGGTCGAGGGTGAGCGGCACCCGTACCGGCGCGGCTCGTCTGCGTGCCCGCTCCCAGGGCGGCGCCGGCACGGCCTCCGCGTCGTGGGCCGGCTCGGTCATGGTGCCACCGCCTCCGCTCATCCTGGGTTTCCCCGGAGTCTAGCCCGCCCCCCGAACGGCGCTCGCCGCACAGAACACCGCTCGGTTTCGCGATATATCTTGTCTGCATCGCAATCGCGACATATCTTAAGAACGCCGAACGTTTCGACGAACACTGTTCAATGGTAGAACAGCGATCGGCTATGGTGAACACCGTTCTACTCGCACGTCCGTGGGTGTCGTGGGCCGGTGTCCCGGTACGCCCCGCCCCGTCGTCCTCCCGTTCCCCCACTCCCGTCAAGGAGCCCCCATGACCGCGGCAGACCTCACCGCGCAGACCTCTCCACCGCAGACCGCCCCCTACCGCTGGCGCTGGGCCGCCCTGTTCATCGTCCTCGCGGCCGAGGTGATGGACATGCTCGACGCGATGGTGACCAACATCGCCGCGCCGACCATCCGGGCCGAGCTCGGCGGCAGCGCCGCGATCATCCAGTGGCTGGGCGCCGCCTACACCCTGTCCATGGCCGTCGGCCTGATCACCGGCGGCCGGCTCGGCGACATCTACGGCCGCAAGCGGATGTTCCTCATCGGCGCCGCGGGCTTCACCATCGGCTCGCTGCTGTGCGCCGTCGCCCAGGGGCCCGAGCTGCTGGTCGCCGCGCGCGTCGTCCAGGGCCTGTTCGGCTCGGTCATGCTGCCCCAGGGCCTCGGCATGATCAAGGAGATGTTCCCGCCGAAGGAGATGCAGGCCGCGTTCGGCCTGTTCGGCCCGGTCATGGGCCTATCGTCGGTCGGCGGCCCCGTCCTGGCCGGATGGCTGGTCGACGCCGACTTCTTCGGCACCGGCTGGCGCATGATCTTCCTGATCAACCTGCCGCTCGGCCTGGCCGCCGTCCTGTGCGGGCTGCGCTTCCTGCCCGAGTCACGCTCGCCGCATCCGCTCAAGCTGGATGTCGCGGGTGTCCTGCTCGCCTCGCTGGCGGGCCTGCTGATCATCTTCCCGCTGGTGCAGGGACGCGAGCACGACTGGCCGCTCTGGTCGTTCCTGATGATCGCCGCCTCGATCGCGGTCTTCGCGCTCTTCGGCTGGTACGAGTCGCGCAAGGCCAAGGCGGGCGGCGACCCGCTGGTCGTGCCCAGCCTGTTCCGCAAGCGCGCCTTCACCGGCGGCCTGGTCACCGGCCTGGTCTTCTTCTCCGGCATGACCGGCTTCGCGCTGGTGTTCAACCTCTACACCCAGATCGGGCTCGGCTACGACGCCCTCAAGGCCGGCCTGGCGATGGCGCCCTGGTCGGTGGGCATGGTCATCGGGTTCGGGCTGGCCCAGCCGCTGCAGAAGTACGGCCGCAGGCTGCTGCACGGGGGCACCCTGCTCATGGCGGCGGGCGTGCTGGGGATCCTGGTGACGCTGAACATCGCCGGAGTCGGCGTCAGCCCCTGGCAGCTCCTGCCCGCCCTGCTGGTGACCGGCGCCGGCATGGGCCTGCTGATGGCGCCGTTCTTCGCCATCGTCCTGGCCGGTGTCGAGCAGCACGAGACCGGCTCGGCCTCCGGCACCCTCACCGCGATCCAGCAGCTCGGCAGCGCGTTCGGCGTGGCCCTGCTCGGCACGGTGTTCTTCGGCATGCTCGGCAGCGGAGTCGCCGCCGCGGCCGGCGACGCTGCGCCGAAGCTCCGCGCCGAGCTGGCCGCCGTCCAGGTGACCGGTGAGCACCAGGAGCGCATCGTCGCCGGAGTGCGCGCGTGCACGCACGACCGCGCGGTCGCCAAGGACCAGGAGGCCACCCCCGCTTCCTGCGAACGGCTGGTGGCCGACGTCGGTGCCGCGGCGCCGACCCCGCAGGCCGCCGAACCGATCGGCCGGATCGTGACCCGGGCCGCCGGCGAGGCGGCGAAGCAGGGGTTCAGCACGTCGATGAAGGCGATCCTGTGGGTCGTGGACGGCATGCTGCTGCTGACCTTCCTGGTCGCCTTCCTGCTGCCCAAGCACGCCCGCGAGGAAGACCAGGCCGGGCACTGACCGGCCCGCCGTTCACTCCCGCTCCTCGACCCAGGCCCGCCCCTGCCACGGCCGCATCGCCTGTACGACGGCCCGGGTGCGCGGGCCCACGCCGAGCGTGATCGCCTCCCGCAGGTCGGCCGGGGTGTCGACGTCCCGTCGCAGGGACGGGATGCCGTCGAGCGCCAGCTCCTTGGCCCCGCCCGCCAGATGCCTGGCCCGCGACTCCCCGCCGAACCCCGGCCGGAACGGCACCCCCGCCCGCACCCCGTAGAAGGTGGTGCCGACCTCGGCCGCGTCCGGCACGAACGAGGCGTCGAGATCACCGGCCGCCGCCAGCGCGACCCCGAGCTCGGCGGGCCGCAGAGCCGGCAGGTCGGCCTGCAGCGCCGCGACCGGCCCGTCCGGCACGAGCCGCAGCGCGTGCGCCGCCCCCGCCCGCAGGGCGGCGTTCAGCCCGGCCAGCGGGTCGGGCACCACCAGCGCGCCCAGGGCGGCCAGCGCCTCGGCGGGCACCGGGTCGCCGGTGACGACCACGACCCGTGCCACGGCCGGGCAGGCCAGCGCCGCCGCCACCGTGTCGCCGGCGATCGCCACGGCCAGGGCGGCCCGGTGCGGGCCGGCCGCGTCGGCCAGGCGCGTCTTGGCGGCGATGAGGGTCTTCACCGGCACCACAATGGTCCAGCGCTGCCGCGGGCGGGGCCCGCCGGGTTCGGTACGGCGCATAGCCTAAGCATCCCGCCTCGACATTCCCTGGAGCCAACCGGGAGACTGATGGCGCACTGCATGACTGGAGGAGTCGATGAGCCGCCCCGGACGCCCGCCCATCTTCTGGGAAGTCCTCGTTGTCGCGATCGTGAAGTCGCTGCTGCTGCTGTTCACCAAGCGCGACTGGCGGGGCCGCGCCAACGTCCCCCGCACCGGCGGCGTGATCATCGCGGCCAACCACCTGTCGTGGACCGACCCGCTGCTGTTCGCCCACTTCGCCTACAACAGCGGCCGCTGGCCGGTCTACCTGGCCAAGGCCGGCGTGTTCGACATCCCGGTCATCGGCACCATCGTCCGCAAGTGCCGGCAGATCCCGGTCCACCGCGGCAGCACCGACGCGGCCCGCTCGCTCAAGGACGCCGAGCAGGCGCTCAAGGACGGCTCCTGCGTGATCTTCTACCCCGAGGGCACGATCACCCGCGACCCCGATCTGTGGCCGACGACCGCCAAGACCGGTGTCGCGCGCCTGGCCCTGGCCACCGGCGTGCCGGTCATCCCGGTCGCCCACTGGGGCGCCCAGGAGCTGCTGCCGTACGGGGAGAAGAAGCCGCGGCTGTTCCCCCGCAAGACCTTCCGGGTGCTCGCCGGCCCGCCCGTCGACCTGTCCAAGTACGCGGGGCTGCCCATGCGCTCCCAGGTGCTCAAGGACGCCACGGCCGACATCATGGCCGCCATCACCGCCCAGCTCGCCGAACTGCGCGGAGAGAAGGCACCGGACACCCCCTTCGGCGAGACCGAGAGCCAGGCCGGGTGACCCGCGGCGCCGGCGGCCGGGGCGGTGCCCCGCCCGCCGGTGGGGACGGTGGCCGGCTAAGTGATCGATCCAGCGGCGGCGACGACGCGTCGCGGAGTGGGCGTACGGTGAGCAGATGACCAAGGCCGTCGTTTTCGGGACCGGTTCGTGGGGCACGACCTTCGCCATGATCCTGGCGGAGGCGGGCACGCCCGCGACGCTGTGGGGGCGGCGCGCCGAGGTGGTGGAGGCCATCGACCGGCGGCACGAGAACCCCGAATACCTTCCCGGCGTGCGGCTGCCCGACTCCGTCCGCGCCACCACCGACCCGGCCGAGGCGATGGAGGGCGCCGATTTCGTGGTCCTCGCCGTCCCCTCCCAGACGCTGCGCGAGAACCTCGCCGCCTGGAGCCCGCACATCCCGCCGGACGCCGTGCTGGTCAGCCTGATGAAGGGCGTCGAGCGCGGCACCCGCAAGCGCATGAGCGAGGTCATCGGCGAGGTCGCCGGGGTCCCGGCGAACCGGATCGCGGTGGTCTCCGGGCCGAACCTCGTCGGCGAGTTGATCAGGCACGAGCCGGCCGCCACGGTCGTCGCGAGCGAGGACGACGCGGTCGCCGCCCGCCTGCAGGAGGCCTGCCACCTGCCGTGGTTCCGCGCCTACACCAACACCGACGTCGTCGGGGTCGAGCTGGGCGGCGCGGTCAAGAACGTCATCGCCCTGGCGGTCGGCGTGGCCGCCGGCATGGGGCTCGGGGACAACGTCCGGGCGACGCTGATGACCCGTGGGCTGGCCGAGATCGCCCGGCTGGGCGCCGCGCTCGGCGCCGACCCGCACACCTTCGCCGGTCTGGCCGGCATGGGAGACCTCGTCGCGACCTGCACCTCCCCGTTGTCGCGCAACCGCACGTTCGGGGAGAATCTCGGCCGTGGCATGACCATGGCCGAGACCATCGCCGCCACCAGGCAGACCGCCGAAGGGGTCAAGTCCTGCGAGTCGGTGCTCGACCTGGCGAGGAAGCACGACGTGGAGATGCCGATCACCGAGGTCGTGGTGGGCGTCGTCCACGACGGAATGACCCCCAGCGAGGCCGCGATGCTGCTCATGTCGCGGACTCCCAAGCCCGAACGGTACGGCGTGTGACTTCCTCCCGACGTATGCGCAGGCGGCTCGGCGAGAACAGCCGGGCCGTCCACCTCCCCCCGCCGCCGGACTCGCGCCGGCTCCCCATCGGCCTGCCGGTGTGGCGCACCTCCGCGTGGAGCTTCGACAGCTCCGCCGAGTACGCCGACGTGCTCGGGGAGCGCGTGCCGGGGTACGCCTACAGCCGCATCGACAACCCGACCGTGGCGGCGTTCGCCGAGGGCATCGCCGCGCTGGAGGGCGCCGCCGCCCCCGAGGACGTCGCCGGTCAGGCGTTCGCCTCCGGCATGGCGGCGGTGCACGCCGTGTTCATGACCTTCCTGCGGGCCGGCGCCCACGTCGTGGCGCCCGCGCAGTTATACGCCGGCACCCGCTCGCTGCTGTCGAACGTGCTGTCGCGCTTCGGGGTGTCGGTGGACTTCGTGGACTACTCCGACCTGCGCCGGGTGCACGCCGCCGTACGCTCCAGCACCGAGATCGTCTACGCCGAGACGCTGAGCCACCCGAGCATGGCGGTCGCCGACATCCGGGGCCTGTACCGCATCGCGCGGGACGCCGGTGCGCTGCTCGTCGTGGACTCGACCTCCGCCACCCCGGTGGTCTGCCGTCCGCTGGAGCACGGCGCCGACCTGGTCGTCCACTCGGCGACCAAGTACATCGGCGGGCACGACGACGGCATGGGCGGTGCCGTGGTCGGCCGCCCCGACCTGATCTCCCAGATCCGCGAGGTCCGCGTCGACACCGGGGGCGTCATGGCCCCCGACGAGGCGTTCCTGCTGCGCAGGGGCCTGGCCACGCTGACGCTGCGGGTGCGGCGCATGTGCGCGACGGCGATGGTGTTCGCCGCCGCGGTGGCCAAGCACCCGGCGGTGCGCCGCGTCGACTACCCCGGCCTGCCCGGCCACCCGGGCCACCAGCTCGCCCGCCAGCTCTTCGACGCCGGCCCCGAGGGCACGCGGTACGGCGCCTGCGTCACCGTGGTCCCGCACGGCGGCTACGAGGCCGGGGTCATGCTCGCCGACACGCTGCGGATGCCCCTCATCGCGGCCTCGATCGGCGGCACGCACACCAAGGTCGCGCACGTCGCCTCCACGACCCGGCGGGCGGGCGACGCGGCCCCGGCCTCCTCCGGGGCCGACGCCGGCGCGGTGCGCTTCTCGATCGGCCTCGAGGACGCCGAGGACCTCATCGCGGACGTCACCGAGGCGCTCGACGCCCTTCGCTCCACCTCCACGACCCGGGCCTGACCCGCTGGTTGCGGGGCACTGACCGGAGATGGGTAGGTCCTGACAAGCAGGGACGACAAGGACGCAAGGTAGATTCGGGCATCATGAACGAGCAGCAGGAATCCCGGCCTCGCGTACGGGTGGCGGTGGTCTTCGGCGGCCGCAACTCCGAGCACGCCGTGTCTCTGATGGGCGCGGGCAGCGTCCTGGCGGCCATCGACCGGTCCAAGTACGACGTCGTGCCCATCGGCATCGCGCCGGACGGGCGGTGGGTGCTCGCCCAGGACGACCAGAGGTTCGAGATCGAGGGCGAAGAGCTGCCCAGGGTGGACGACTCGGGCAGGGCGCTCGCGCTGCCCTCCGGCGACGGCTCCCTCGTGGCGTTCGACGCCGGGACCATCCCCGCGTCCCTCGGGCGGGTGGACGTCGTCTTCCCGATGCTGCACGGTCCGTTCGGCGAGGACGGCACCATCCAGGGCCTGCTGGAGATGGCGGGCGTCCGCTACGTCGGGTCAGGGGTGCTGGCCAGCGCCGTCGGCATGGACAAGGCGTACATGAAGACGCTGCTGGCCGCCGCCGGGCTGCCGGTGGGTGCGCACGTCGTGGTGCGCGACCGCGACTGGCGCCTCGACCGCGAGCGGGTGCTCAAGGACATCGAGGTGCTCGGCCTGCCGGTCTTCGTCAAGCCGTCCCGCGCAGGCTCCAGCCAGGGCATCTCCCGGGTGGACGACTTCCAGGACCTGGAACGGGCGGTGGAGCTGGCCCGCGAGCACGACCCGAAGATCCTCGTCGAGGCGGCCATCCAGGGACGCGAGATCGAGTGCGCGGTGCTGCAGTCGCCCGGCGACGACCCGCCCGCCGCCAGCCTGCCGGGCGAGGTGCTGGTGGCGGAGTCGCACGAGTTCTTCGACTTCAGCGCCAAGTACATCGGGTCGGACATGCGGCTGCAGGTGCCCGCCGACATCCCCGAGGCGGTGAGCGAGGAGCTGCGCGCGATGGCGGTGCGGGCGTTCGAGGCGCTCGGCTGCGAGGGGTTGTCCCGCGTCGACTTCTTCTACACCGCGTCGGGCGGCCTGATCGTCAACGAGATCAACACGATGCCGGGGTTCACGGCCATGTCGGTGGCGCCGCAGTTGTGGGCGGCCTCCGGAGTGCCCTACGCCGATCTGGTGGACCGCCTGATCCAGCTCGCGCTGCACCGCCCCGTCGGCCTGCGTTGAGCCTCCGGCGGTGGAGCCGGGGTGGGCGTCAGGCGGAGAAGGCGGCCTTGATGGGCGCGGCCAGGTCGAGGAGGACGCTCGCCGCCTGATGCCGTGGAGAGATCGTCACCTCGACGTAGCCGTCCCGGATCAGCGCCGTGAACAGCGACGGCCTGGCCGGGTCGGCGAACCACGGCACCCCGTTGATCTCGGGCACCTGTTGCGTCGGGTCCAGGGCCGCCGGCCGTGGCACCCCACAGCGGAGCGCGATCTCTCCCTCGCCCCACACCGCGACGTACGGCGAAGGGGGGTCGGACGGGACGCGCTCCGCGCCGTCCAGGGTGCGGGGAAGCCGGTCGGTCAGCGCCGCGCACGCGGTCGCCGCCGTCCCCCGCGGGGTGGGAGGATCCACGCGGACGGCCCCGCCGCACCCGGCCGCCAGCAGCGACAGGGCCGCCACGGCCATGACGGCCCGCTTCATGGCTCCCCCCGGAAAGACTCGCTCAGATGTGCACGATCGGACAGGTAAGGGTACGCGTGATCCCCTCGACGGCCTGAATCTGCGCTACCACCAGTTTGCCGAGCTCGTCCACGTTGTTGGCCTCGGCGCGGACGATCACGTCGTAGGGGCCGGTGACGTCCTCGGCGCGGGTCACACCCTGGATGCCCGCGATCGCGCCGGCGACCGCGGCCGCCTTGCCGACCTCTGTCTGGATAAGGATGTAGGCGTGCACCATCACGTCCTCCCGCGGGGGCGAATTGTTTCAGTGCCGTTACTCGATCAGTCCGAATCGCCACCGTACATGCAACAGACCTGGAGGTGTGCTATCAGAGCCGCAGATCTTGGGGAATTCGGGATCATTGCCCGTATTGTTGGACGATTGCCACAATTTCCGGCGGTTTTGCTCGGTCCCGGGGACGACGCCGCGGTCCTCCGCGCCCCCGATGGACGGGTCGTCGTGACGACGGATCTCCTACTCGAGGGTAGGCACTTCCGCCGCGATTGGTCCAGCGCCTACGACATCGGCCGCAAGGCCGCGGCGCAGAACCTCGCCGACGTCGCGGCGATGGGCGCCGACCCGACGGCCCTCGTGGTCGGCCTCGGCCTGCCCGCCGACCTCCCGGCGGAGTGGCTGGACGGGCTGACCGACGGCTTCGGCGACGAGTGCGCGCTGGTCGGTGCGAGCGTCGCGGGCGGCGACATCACCCGCTCCGAGCAGATCGTCCTGGGGGTGACCGCGCTCGGCGACCTCGGCGGGCGCGCCCCGGTCACCCGGAGCGGCGCCCGTCCCGGAGATGTGGTGGCGATCGCCGGGCGGCTCGGGTACGCGGCGGCGGGGCTCGCCCTGCTCCTCGCGGGCCGGACCGGCGAGGCGTTCCAGGAGTTGACGGACGCGCACCGGCGGCCCCGCCCGCCGTACGCCTGCGGCCCGGGGGCCGCCGTGCTGGGGGCCACGGCGATGGCCGACGTCAGTGACGGGCTCGTGCAGGACCTCGGCCACATCGCCGCGGCCGGTGGGGTGAGGGTGGAGGTCGACCCGGACGCGCTGGAGGTGCCCGCGGAGCTGACCGCCGCCGCGGCCGAGCTGGGAGAGGACCCGCTGCGGTGGGTGCTGACCGGCGGTGAGGACCACGCGCTGGTCGCCTCCTACCCGGCGGGTGTGCGGCTGCCGCCGGAGTGGCGGGTCATCGGGCGGGTCACCGATGGTGAGGGAGTGCAGGTCACCGGGCGGGTCGAGGCGCGGGGTGGCTGGGATCACTTCCGGGATTAACGGGAAAATTGTGACAAAGCCGTGCTGAAGGTGTTATGAAGTGTCCCGCTGTGATTTCTAAGAGGAAGGCGCTTCATGGGACGGGGACGCCACACGTCATGGCGAGGCCGAGGGTCCGAACCGGACGGGGCGGACGGCCGCGGCCGTGCCGGGCGCCCGGACGACGACCAGCGCGGGACCGCGGAGTGGCTGAACGCCCCTGACCCCTCCTGGCCGGCCGAGCCCTCGCCCACCGGCCCTTCGACGGGCGACGTGGCCCCCGCGCACGCCTCCGCCGCGAACGGTCCCTCGCCCAGCGGGCCGTACGCGTCGGTGGGGGAGGAGACACAGTCGTGGGAGCTCCCACAGGAGCCGGAACCACCGCGCCCGAGCGCCTGGGACACCGCTCCGGCGCTGCCCTGGCCCAGCTCCTGGTCGGATGTCGCACCCGACCCGGCCTCCGGTTCGGCGTCCGCCGAGGCCGGCTTCGGCGCGGTTCCCGGCTCCGGCCCAGAGTCCGGGCCCAGGGAGGCGGACTTCGGCTCCGGCGCCAGGCCGGGCCACACGGACCCCGCCACTGCGGAGGACACCGTACGCGTCGGCCTCGGCGCCCCTGATCAGGACGCGGAGGCCGGCGGCGACGGGCCCTGGGCTTCCAGCGCGGACTCAGGCGATGACGGTGCGGACGGGCGCTCGCGCGGCCGGCGCCGCGCGGCCAAGCCGAGGGCGGGACGCGGGCGGCGGATCGCCGCGCTGTCCGCCGCGGCGGTCGTCACGGCCGTCGCCACCGTCGTCATCGGCCTCCGGCTCAGCTCCGGCCAGATGAACCTGGTGGAGACCCCCGACTGCCCGAGCGGCCAGGTCTGCGCGGCCGTCGGCCCGGCCAAGCCTCCGGTGGAAGATCCCTCGACCACTCCCTCCGACTCCGGCACCGCCGACACCTTCGGTGACGACGCGGACGAGGAGACCGCCACACCGACCGCCACCCCCCGCGACCCGGCGCCCTCCGGCACCCCGTCGTCCAGGGCGAGCCGTACACCGGCCCGCCCGACCACGCGCCCGTCCACCCGGCCGACCCCCAAGAACACCGAGACCGCCCCTGAGGACGAGCTGACGTCCCCCACCACCCGCCCGACCTCGGACGAGACCTCCGACCCGGTGCCGACCGAGGAGGAGACCGAGATCACCACTCCGGAGGCCACGCCGACGGCCAGTGGCCCCGACCCGCTGATCGCGCCCGGCCGGGTGTCGGTCGAGTTCGACCTGCCCGAGACGACCTCGGCCGGCTACACCGGCCGGCTGACGATCACCAATACCGGGGCCACGCTGGGCGGCTGGACCCTCCGCGTCCCGGTGAGCGGCACGGTCACCGGAGCGGACGGTGCCGAATGGACGCAGGAGGACGGCGTCCTGGTCGTCTCCTCCGCCGGGAGGCTGCGCGAAGGCGAGCAGATCGCCGTGTCCTTCACCGCAGAGGGCGAACCGGTCCTCCCGGACACCTGTGAGCTCACCGGCGGTCGCTGCCGCCTGTCCGCCGACGCCGTTCCCCCCGCGCAGGCCACCCCTTAGCGCCGGCCCCGAGAGCCATCCGCCTTCCACGACCGCCGGAGCGGCGGGACGGGCCTCGTACGGGGTTTGGTTTGATGGACGGGTGACTCCTCCCCGCGTGCTGACCGTCGCAGGCTCCGACTCGGGCGGAGGTGCGGGCATCCAGGCCGACCTGAAGACCATGCTCGCCCTCGGCGTCCACGGCATGAGCGTGATCGCGGCCGTCACGGCGCAGAACTCCCTCGGTGTCCAGGGCTACTGGGAGCTGCCGCCCGAGGCGGTACGCGCCCAGCTCGACTCGGTGCTCGGCGACATCGGCGCTCAGGCGGTCAAGACCGGCATGCTGGCCTCCCCGCGGCTCGTCACGGTGGTCGCCGAGGTGCTGGGCGGCCTGGACGTGCCCGTGGTGGTGGACCCGGTGGGCGTCTCCAAGCACGGCGACCCGCTGCTCGCTCCCGAGGCCGTCCAGACGGTGACCTCCCGGCTGCTCCCCGTGGCGACCGTCGTGACGCCCAACCTGTGGGAGGTCGAGCAGCTCACCTCGGTGAAGGTCGAGGACGAGGGCGGCCTGCGCCCGGCCGCCGAGGCGGTGCTGGCGCTCGGGCCCACCTGGGCACTGATCAAGGGCGGGCATCTGCCCGGCCGTCCGGTGGACCTGCTCACCGACGGCACCCGCGAGTACCGCTTCTCCGCCGAGCGGCACGACAACCGGCACACGCACGGCACCGGCTGCACGCTGGCCTCCGCCATCGCCTCCTACCTGGCGCTGGGCGAGGACGTCCCGGGTGCGGTGGCCAAGGCCAAGGAGTACGTCACCGGGGCCATCGCCCACGGCTTCCCGCTCGGCGCCGGCATCGGCCCGGTCGACCACGCCTGGCACTGGCGCTGAGTCCCCGCACCACGCCGCCTCCGATTCGGCCTGCGGGGGGAGGCAGGCGCCTCGACGGCGTCCCCTGGCGGTCATCTACATCGACCGCGGCCGGCACGACCCGAGCGCTTCCTTCTGGCCCTGGTGCGGGCCCTGCCAATCGACGCGCTGACCAGCGCGGACGGGGTCGGCGGCCCCTTTCCGCCGTGTTCCGGCTCCGCCCCTATTAGGACGGGGGTTCGCCGGTGGTCCAGTTCCAGTCGGTGATCGTGGTGCGCATCAGGCGGGCCGCGGTGGACAGGTGGGAGTCGGCGGCCCAGTAGAGGGTCACGGTGCGGCGGGAGGCGGGGTCGTCGACGGGGATCCAGGCGAGGGGCGCACGGGTGGCGCTGCGGCGGGCGAAGGCGGGGACGAGGCCGACGCCCAAGCCGACGCTGATCAGGTCGGCGATCGCGCTGTGCTCGTCGCTCTCGCACACGATCTTCGGGACGAGGCCGTGGGCGGCGAAGAGCCGGTCGAGCAGGCGGCGCAGCCAGTGTCCGCTGCGGGCGGTGACGAACGGCTGGTCGGCGAGCTCGCCCATGGTCACCGAGGTGCGGCCGGCCAGCGGGTGGTCCAGCGGGAAGGCCACGCCGACCTCCTCTTCGAACAGGGCGGTCCCTTCCAGTCCTTCGGCGTGGACGGGCTGGGAGGCGACGCACAGATCGATCTCCTGGGAGCGCAGCCGGCGGGCCATGTCCTCGGGCGGTGACCAGTGGAGTTCGAGCTCGACGGCCGGATGGGAGCGTTTGAAGGCGGCCAGCGGTCCGGTGAGGGTGAGGAAGGTCTCCGAGGCCAGCCGGACGGCGCCCAGGCCCTGATCGGTGGCCTCGGTGACGGCGCGCCGCCCGGCCTCGAGCTCCCCGAGGGCGCGTTCGACATGGTCGCGGAAGAGCCTGCCGGTGTCGTTCAGCCGGAGTCGGCCGCTGCGGTCGAACAGCGGCGCGCCGAGCTCGCTCTCCAGCCGGGCGATGGTGCGGCTCAGCGAGGGCTGGGCGACGCGCAGCTCGTCGGCGGCCCGGCTCAGGTGCTCCAGCCGGGCGACCACCAGGAACTGCCGGAGCGAGTGGAGCTCCATCATGCCTCCAGTGCTATAGCCCGATAGCAATATTGATCTTCGACAGGATAGCCGTGGCGGCATAACTTCGTGGTCTGAAGGGGCCGACAGGCCTCACCGCGAAGGGAGACCCCCATGACGCCGTCCACGCAGCGCGAGCAGGACGAGGCGCAGATCCGCCGGCAGGTCGGCAAGATCATCGATGCTCTCCGGGACAAGGACCTCGAGACGCTGAAGAGCGTCTATGCGGCCGAGGTCGTGTCGTTCGACGTAGAACCGCCGCTGCAGCACGTCGGGGTGGAGGCCAAGGCCCGGAACTGGGCGAACGTGTTCCTGTTCTTCGAGACCGTGCGCTACGAGATCCGCGACCTGACGCTCACCGTGGGCGACGACGTGGCCTTCGGATACGCCTTCGCCCGGCTCGGCGGCACGCTCAAGAACGGGACCGCCACCAGTGGCATGTGGGTCAGGGTCACCTACGGCCTGCGAAAGATCGACGACCTCTGGCTGATCGTCCACGACCAGGTCTCGGTGCCCCTCGACATCACCTCCGGCAAGGGCGCCACCGACCTCGATCCCTGACTCCCCACCACGTCCCCGCACAGCCCCGCATTCAGGAGACGTACATGAACACCATCCCCGCGACCATCGCGATCCCCGACCACCTGGTCGGCGCGTGGAAGGCCGACCCGGTCCACTCCGAGGTCGCCTTCACCGTCCGCCACCTCATGATCAACAAGATCCGCGGCCGGTTCTCCGCCTTCGACGTCACGATCGTCACCGGCGAGGACCTGCTGGACTCCTCCGTCACCGCGACCATCGACCTGGCCTCCATCGACACCGGCAACGCGATGCGCGACGACCACCTGCGCACCGCCGACTACCTCGACGTCGGCGAGTACCCGCAGATGCGCTACCGCTCGACCGGCATCCGCCGGGTCGGCGACAAGATCGCGATCAGCCTGGAGATCCAGGCCGTCCTCCAGAAGTGACCACCTGAACCGGGCGTCCGGGTCCGGTTCCTACCGATGAGGAGGACGATCCATGGTGCCGCGAACCGGCCGCGCCTGGTGGGTCCTGCGGGCGGCCGTCAGCGCCCACACCGTGGCGATCTTCGGTCAGCCGGTGTTCGCCGGCGTCTACCTGAGCGGCTCCTATGACGGCCTACGCCTGCACGCGGCCGGTGCCGACACCGTCACCTCCCTCGGCTACCTCCAGCTGATCGCGGCGATCGCGGTCTGGGTCCGGCTGCGTCAGGCCGGACCCTTCCTCGCCACGCTGGCGCTGGCGGCGGCGGAGACGGTGCAGTACTTCGCCGGGATGGCCGGCGCCCTGTGGCTGCACCTGCCGCTGGGCGTGGCGACCGTCGCCGGGATGGTCGCGCAGTTCGCCGCCGTGTGGCGGCGGCCGCCCGTTCGAGTGGAGGCCGACGGTGAGTGAACCGACCAGGCGCCAGGCGCTGGGCATCGGCGGAGCTCTGGGCCTGACCGCGTTCGCGGGGCTGTCGACCGCGGCGGCGCTGTCCCGCCGTCCGCCGGCCACCGGAGCGCAGTTGCGCAGCGCCCTGCCGCTGCCGCCCGCGTTCCGGACGCCGCTGCCGCTTCCCGCGGTCCTGAAGCCGGTCGCGACGGTCGGCGGCGTCGACCGGTACGAGGTGACGCAGCGCGAGGCCGCCATCGAGATCCTGCCCGGCGTCCGGACGCCGATGTGGACCTACGAGGGCGTCTTCCCCGGACCGACGATCGAGGCCCGCCGCGGCCGGCCGGTCACCGTGACGCACCGCAACGAGCTGCCCGTGCCGACCGTCGTCCACCTCCACGGCGGGCACACCACCGCGGCCTCCGACGGCTATCCGACCGACCTCGTCCTGCCCGAGGGCCGGCACGATGCGACCCACATGGCCCACCACATGCATGACATGCCCGGGATGGGCGACCCGCGGGCGGTGGTGACGCGGCTGACCCGCGACTACACCTTCCCCATGGACCAGCGCTCGACGATGCTCTGGTACCACGACCACCGGATGGACTTCACGGCCCCCGCGATCTGGCGCGGCCTCGCCGGGCTGCACATCATCCGCGACGAGGAGGAAGAGGGGCTCGGCCTGCCCGCGGGGGACCGCGAGCTCCCGCTGGTGATCACGGACCGCGCGTTCGACGGGGAGGGCGGTCTTCTGTACCCCTCCCTCGACCCCGGCCTGCGGGAACGGCCGGGCGTCCGCGAGTCCTACCTCGCCGGGGTCCTCGGCGACGTGATCCTCGTCAACGGCGCCCCCTGGCCGGTCCACGAGGTCGACGCGGTCCGCCACCGGCTGCGCGTCCTGAACGCCTCCAACGCCCGGCACTACGAGCTCGAGGCCGTCACCGACGACGGGCGCCGACTCGACCTCGTCCAGATCGGAGCCGACCAGGGGCTGCTGGCGGGGCCGGTGACCCACCGGTCCCTGCCGATCGCCCCGGCCGAGCGCTACGACCTGGTCGTCGACTTCTCCGGCGTCCCCGCGGGCGGCCGGGTCAGGCTCCGCAACCGGCTGGGCTCGGGCCGCACCCGCGAGGTGATGGCCTTCCGCATCGCCCGCACGGCCGCCGATCCCAGCCGCGTCCCACCCGTCCTGTCCCGGGACCTGCCGTCCTGGCAGCGGCCGGACGCGGCCCGCGTGCGCGACTTCTCCTTCCGCGCCGGACGCATGCACGGCGGCCACGGCTGGCTGATCGGCGGCCTCCCGTTCGACCCGGCCCGCACCGACGTCACCACCCGCCTCGGCGACGTCGAAATCTGGCGCCTCATCGCCGATGTCCACCACCCCGTCCACCTGCACCTGGTC
Organism: Sphaerisporangium melleum; assembly: GCF_014646695.1. GTDB lineage: Bacteria > Actinomycetota > Actinomycetes > Streptosporangiales > Streptosporangiaceae > Sphaerisporangium > Sphaerisporangium melleum. Next base: position 17,103 of record NZ_BMNT01000005.1, on the reverse strand, counting down.
GGCTTCCGAGTGCTCTCACGCGGCGGGAGGGCGCCCCGCCCCCACGACGCGGGACTCAAGGACACCCTGTCGCTGAGACCGGGCGAATCGGCGGAGATCATCACCCGCTTCACCGGCTACCGCGGCCGCTACCTCTTCCACTGCCACAACGCCGAACACGAGGACATGGGGATGATGGCCAACCTTGAGATCATCTGACGTCACGGGGCGGGGACGCCACCGGCCAAGGTTCCTCCGGTGGAGACGACCATGAACTCCACCCCACTTAGAGACCCACCTCACGGCCTGCGCTGCCCCTCGCCGGAGCTATGGGCGTTCCGGGCCGAAACGCTGGAACCGGTCCTGCTGGGATCTTCCTGTGAAACCGGGAGTGGGTCCAGGAAAACACCGATGGCCTGCCGGCCCTCAGGGGCGGCAGGCCAATCGGAAGGACGCGGTCTAGCGGGTGATCTTGCCCGCCTTGATGCAGGAGGTGCAGACGTTGATCCGCTTCGGCGTGCTGCCCACCATCGCGCGAACACGCTGGATGTTGGGGTTCCAACGGCGGCGGGTGCGGCGGTGCGAGTGCGAGATGTTGTTGCCGAAAGTCGGCCCCTTACCGCAAACGTCGCAGACGGAAGCCACGGTCATCGCTCCTTAGATCAGTCAATAGGCCCGAAACCGAGGTAGAAGCGGCGGTCGGGCATGCCGGGACAACCGGCTGGCCACACGAGGGTATCCGATGTCGCCCGGTGCTCGCCAAACGGAGGGGCGGGCGAACGGGGATAATCTCGTATCACCAACCGTAGCGCATCAGCGGAGCCGGCGCGGTCCCGCGCGTGCGAACCACCGTGCGTCGTGCCGTGCGGGGGCGTCTCGCCGCGCGCAGGAGGGAGCCCCCATGCCTTCGCAGCCCGCCGCGGAAGCGCTGCGCACACTCGACCCGGCCGCGGTGCGCCGCTGGTCACGGCTGTGCGCCGACTCGCTCGGCCGGGTGCGCGCCGAGATCGACGCGCTCAACGTCTTCCCGGTCCCCGACGGGGATACCGGGACGAATCTCCACCTGACCATGCTGTCGGCCGCCGAGGCCGTGGAGGCGCTGCCGCCCGGCGCCGACGCCGGCGCCACGTGGCGTACCCTCGCCCGCGGCGCGCTGCTCGGCGCCCGGGGGAACTCCGGAGTGATCGTCAGCCAGGCGCTGCGCGGGATGGCCGAGGCGCTCGGAGCCGCCGAGGGGGTGGGCCGCGACCTTCGCCAGGCGCTCGCGCGCGCCGCCGAGATGGCGAGGAGCGCGGTGGCCCGCCCGGTCGAGGGGACGGTGCTGAGCGTGCTCAGCGCCGCGGCGCACGCCGTGGAGCCCCTCAAGGACGCCTCCTGCGAGCTGGCCGAAGTGGCCACGAAGGCCGCCTCCGCCGCCCGTACGGCCCTGGGGCGCACGACCGGGCAGCTCGACGTGCTGGCCCGCAACGGGGTGGTCGACGCGGGCGGCGCGGGGCTCACCGTCATCCTGGAGACCCTGGCCTCGGTGATCACCGATTCCTACGCCGCCCGGTACGAGGTGCCCGCCGCCCGGCACGCCCCGGTCGCGGACGAGGAGCACCGGCACGCCGAGGGCTTCGGCTACGAGGTGATGTACCTGCTGGAGGCGGACGAGGACGCGGTCGCTGTGCTGCGCGGGGAACTCGACCGTCTCGGCGACTCGCTGGTGGTCGTCGGCGGGGAGGGCCTGTGGAACGTCCACGTGCACGTGGACGACGCGGGCGCCGCCGTCGAGGCCGGGATGCGCGCCGGACGCCCGTACCGTCTCAAGATCGCCCATCTGGAGGCGGCGCCCGCTCCCCGGCGCGGGCAGGGCCGCGGCGTGGTGGCCGTCGCGGCGGGAGACGGCATCGCCCGGCTCTTCGAGGAGGCCGGGGCCGTGGTCGTGCGCCGCGAGCCCGGGTCCAGCCCCACGCTCGGCGCGGTGCTGGAGGCGATCAGGCGGGCCGGCACCGAGGTCACGGTGCTGCCCAACGACTCCGGGGTCACGGCCGTGGCCATGGGCGCGGCGGCGATCGCCCGCGAGGAGGGCGTGGTCGTCAGCGTCCTGCCCACCAAGGCCACCGTCCAGGGGCTGGCCGCCCTCGCCGTCCACGACCCGATGCGGCGCTTCGACGACGACGTGGTGGCGATGACCGACAGCGCGGGCCACGCCCGCCACGGCCACGTCTGGGTGGCCGACCGTTCCGCCGTGACCAGCGCCGGCGTGTGCCGGCCCGGCGACGTCCTCGGTGTCATCGACGGCGACGTCGCCCTCATCGGCTCCGATGTCGCCGCCACGGCCGTCACGACCGTCTCCCGCATGCTCTCGGCCGGCAGCGAGCTGGTGACCCTCATCGTCGGCGCCCAAGGCGGGGAGGAGCCCTGCCGCGCCGTCCAGGACCACCTGGCGACGGTGCGCCCCGACATCGAGGTCGCCGTCCACGAGGGCGGCCAGGGCGGCTACCCCCTCCTCATCGGCGTCGAGTGACCCGCCCCGCACAAGCGCCCGGCCCTCGCGTCTGAGTTCCGGGCGCCGTGCCATGCCTCCATAGGGGGCGCCGACGTGACGTACGGAGTGCTCCCGCCTCGTCGCGAGGGTGATCGGCGCCGGGGCGGCGGGGTGGTGTGCGGTGAGGCCGGCGCCGGAATACGGCGGCCGGCCGGTGAGCCTGTGCGACGGGCTTGCCGGGTGTGCGGGATTCGTTGCGGGGGCTTGGAGGTTCTTGTCGGCACGGAGCGGTAGAACTGGTTGGCGTGACGCGTTTCGACGAGCCGCTCAGCAAGGCGCTGGACCCCAAGACGGCCAAGCCGCTGGAGAGTTCGCTCAACATCACCACGGTCGGCGAGCTGCTGCGCCACTACCCGCGGCGGTACGCCGAGCGGGGCGAGCTGACCGCGCTCGACGCCCTGGAGGTCGACGAGCACGTCACCGTGGTGGGCGAGGTGTCGCGCCACATGCGCAAGCCCATGCGCAACCGCATGGGCACCTGGCTGGAGGTCGAGGTCGTCGACGGGCGGCGCAACAAGATCTACCTGTCGTTCTTCGGCAAGGTCTCCCACGTGGTCGAGACCCGGCTCAAACCCGGCACCCGCGCCATGTTCTCCGGCAAGGTCGGGCGGTTCGGGCGGGGCGAGCGGGCCAAGTGGCAGCTCAACCACCCCGAGTTCGAGCCGCTGGAGGAGGCCGAGTCGTCGGCGGCCGAGTTCGCCGCCGCGCCCGTGCCGATCTACCCGGCCGCGGCCGGCATCAGCTCCTGGGTCATCCGCCGGGCCATCGGCGTGGTGCTGGACACCCTCGGCCCGATCCCCGACCCGCTGCCGGACGACCTGCGCGCCCGGCACCGCCTGTCCGGCCTCGCCGAGGCGCTGGAGGCCGTCCACCGTCCGCGCGACCAGGACGACGTCTCCCGGGCGCGCCGGCGGCTGAGGTTCGACGAGGCGTTCATCCTGCAGGCCGTGCTGGCCCAGCGGCGCCTGGCCGCCGCCGCGTGGCCGGCCACCCCCCGTCCGCGGCGCGACGACGGGCTGCTCAACGACTTCGACGGGCGACTGCCCTTCCAGCTCACCGAGGGCCAGGTAGCCGTCGGCGAAGAGATCGCCGCCGAGCTGGCCCTGGCCCACCCCATGCACCGGCTGCTCCAGGGGGAGGTCGGCGCCGGCAAGACCGTGGTCGCGCTGCGCGCGATGCTCCAGGTCGTCGACGCGGGCGGTCAGGCGGCCCTGCTCGCCCCCACCGAGGTCCTGGCGCAGCAGCACCACCGCTCCATCGTCCGCATGCTGGGCGACCTCGGCACCGGAGGGGTGTTCGGAGGTACGGCCGTGACGCTGCTCACCGGTTCGATGGGCGCGGCCGGCCGGCGGGCGGCTCTGCTCGACGCCGCCTCCGGCGCGGCCGGCATCGTCATCGGCACACACGCCCTGCTCCAGGAGCACGTCCAGTTCGCCGACCTCGGCCTGGTCGTCGTGGACGAGCAGCACCGCTTCGGCGTCGAGCAGCGCGACGCCCTGCGCGAGAAGGCCGGGGGCGGGCGGCCGCACGTGCTGGTGATGACGGCCACGCCGATCCCGCGCACGGTCGCCATGACGGTCTTCGGCGATCTCGAGGTCTCGACGCTCAGCCAGTTGCCCGCCGGCCGGGCGCCGATCACCACCCATGTCGTCCCGGCCGCCGACAAGCCGCACTATCTCGAACGCACCTGGGGGCGCATCCGCGAGGAGGTCGGCCTCGGCCGCCAGGCGTACATCGTGTGCCCCCGCATCGGCGACCTGGAGGGGGACGAGGGCGACCTGAGCGACCCCGGCGACCTGGACGCGCTGCACGAGGCGGCCGAGGGCGCCGGCGGCGAGCGCCGCCCGCCGCTGGCCGTCCTGGAGGTCGCCCCCATGCTCGCGGCGGGGCCGCTGGCCGGGCTGCGCGTCGAGGTGCTGCACGGCCGCCTGGCGCCCGAGGAGAAGGACGCCGTGATGCGCGCCTTCACCCGCGGCGAGGTCGACGTGCTGGTGGCCACCACGGTGATCGAGGTCGGCGTGGACGTCCCCAACGCCTCGGTCATGGTGATCATGGACGCCGACCGGTTCGGCGTCTCACAGCTCCACCAGCTCCGTGGCCGGGTGGGCCGCGGTGGCCTGCCCGGGCTGTGCCTGCTGGTGACCGACTTCCCGGCCGGCACCGCCGCCCGCGAACGGCTGGACGCCGTGGCGGCGACCCTCGACGGGTTCGAGCTCTCCCGGGTCGACCTGGAGCAGCGGCGCGAGGGCGACGTGCTCGGCGCCGCCCAGTCCGGCCGCAGGTCCTCGCTCAAGATGCTGCGTCTGCTGCGCGACGAGGATGTCATCAGGGCCGCTCGCGAAGAGGCCGCGAGCCTGCTCTCGGGCGATCCCGAGCTGGCGGAGCACCCCGCGCTCAAGGCCGAGATCGACCGCCTCCTGGGCGACGACCGCGCCGAATACCTGGAGAAGACCTGATCCCGCCCCTCGCCCCGGAAGCCCCCTAGCCCTCCTGGCAGGACCCCAACCGCACTCACCAAGCGAAGCGAGCCCCCGAGACTCTCCCGGGCCTCCCTTTCGCCCCTCCTGCCCTCGGAGCGCTCGTGGCGCGGCGGTGCTCTGAGGGCAGGAGAGAGCGAGTGCGAGGAACGAGCCCGTACGACGACGAGGAGCGCCGCCTCAAGGGCGCCACGAGCCGCCGAGCGGAGCGAGGCCAATAGGCACAGCACAAAAAATGACCCAGGGCCCAGCCTTGGGACGGCCTCCCCCCGAATGCCGTCCCTGGCTGGGCCCACCCTCGGGTCAGGTGCCGAGGGCACCGGCGCGCGGAAGGGCTCACGATCACGCCGGTCGGCCTTCCTCTGGGTCACCATGAAGGCCGCAGAACTCATCATGTGGGGTCGGGCGGCGCGGGGGAACGACCCTTGCGCTTTCGTCGACGACACTTGGCCACTCTTGACCTGGTGCCCCGGCCGGCGATCTCGGGCTGGGTGCGCCGGCCGGTACGGCGGCGGCGAGAATGGGCCAATGAGCCGAGTCATCGCAGGAACCGCCGGCGGGCGGCGCATCTCCGTCCCTCCGGGGCGTGGCACGCGGCCGACCAGCGACCGTGCCAGGGAGGGGGTGTTCTCCACCGTCGGGTCCCTGCTCGGCCCGCTGGACGGCGCCCGGGTGCTGGACCTGTACGCGGGGTCGGGGGCGGTGGGCCTGGAGGCGCTCTCGCGGGGAGCCTCGCACGCGCTGCTGGTGGAGTCCGACGGCAAGGCTCTGCGCACGATCAGGGCGAACATCGCCGCGCTCGGCCTCCCCGGGGCCGAGGTCAGCGGGGACAAGGTGGAGCGGGTGGTCGCCGGGCCCTGCCCCGAGCCGTACGACTTCGTGTTCGCCGACCCGCCGTACGCGCTGCGGGACGAGACGGTGCGCGAGGTGCTCGATCGGCTGCGTGACAACGGCTGGCTCGCCGAGGACGCCCTGGTCGCGGTGGAGCGCGAGTCGCGGGGGAAGGATCTGCAGTGGCCTCCCGGCTACACGGAGGAGAGGGTCCGTCGCTATGGCGAAGCGTCCGTTTGGTACGGTCGCGCCGCCGGGAACCAGTAGAAACTGGGGGTACGCCTTGCGTCGCGTCGTCTGTCCGGGGTCGTTCGATCCTGTCACCAACGGTCACCTCGACATCATCGGCCGGACCTCCCGGCTGTACGACGAGGTGGTGGTCGCCGTGCTCATCAACGTGGAGAAGAAGAGCCTGTTCACCGTGGACGAGCGCATCGAGACGCTTGAGGCGGTGACCCGCGAGTACGGCAACGTGCGCGTCGAGAAGTTCTACGGCCTGCTCGTCGACTTCTGTAAGCAGCAGGGCATCCCGACGATCGTCAAGGGCCTGCGCGCGGTGAGCGACTTCGACTACGAGCTGCAGATGGCGCAGCTCAACTACCGCATGTCCGGGGTCGAGACGCTGTTCATGTCGACCAACCCCGAGTACTCGTTCCTGTCGTCCAGCCGGCTCAAGGAGATCGCCCGCTATGGTGGGGACGTCTCCGGCCTCGTGCCCGATCTGGTGCACCGCATGCTCGTCGAGCGGCTCCGCGGCTGAGTGCTGGTATTCTTTCTCATCGGCCTTGTACGACGGCGGTGATTCGCCATGCCTCAAGAGAGCAGGAAGACGCTGCATAGCCTCGACCCCCGGGCCCCCTGGGTCATTTCGACCCATGATCTGGGACGGCGGCCGGGTTCCATGCGCGAGATGTCCCGTTCCCTCCCGGCACCGGGGAATCTCACCGTCGGCATGATCGGCGTCCCCAAGGACGCCGAGATCGAGCTGGACATCCGGCTCGAGGCAGTGATGGAAGGCGTGCTCGTCACGGGCACGGCGCGGGCGCCGCTCAGCGGCGAGTGCTCGCGCTGCCTGGACCCGTTGACCTCGGAGATCGAGGTCGGCTTCCAGGAGCTCTTCTTCTACTCGGCGGAGGACGCCGCCGAGGACGACTCACTCCTCGACGGTGAACTCCTCGATCTCGAGCCGACGTTCCGCGACGCGGTGGTGCTCGCACTGCCGTTGAGCCCGGTCTGCAGTGAAGACTGCCCCGGTCTCTGCGTGGAGTGTGGGGTCAAGCTGGCGGAAGCCGGCCCGGACCACCGGCACGAGGTCATCGACGCCCGCTGGGCGTCGTTGCAGGGCCTGAACATCGAGAACAACAACCACCAGGAGGGTTGACGTGGCCGTCCCCAAGCGGAAGATGTCGCGGAGCAACACCCGCTCCCGCCGCGCGCAGTGGAAGACCGCCGCGCCGGCGCTCGTGAGCTGCAACCAGTGCCGGTCGCCGAAGCTGCCGCACGTGGCATGCCCGACCTGCGGCACCTACAACCGCCGACAGGTCATCGAGCCGTCGGCCTGATCACGCCTGCGGTGGCCGGTGAGCCGGCCGGATGCCTCGCATCCGGCCGGGATGACCGTCCACCGTGTCAAGGCGTGCGGTGGCGGTTCGCCCGCGGCCGTGGTGGGCGCCGGGGCCGCCGCAATCTCCCGGCGTCCACCACGTTTTCGGGCACCCGCGTTCCATCCGCCATCGCGACCATGGTCGTGACGTGCTGCGTGACGGCCGGATACACACCGTCCGAGGAGGAGACGTGGCCGCAGGTGGAAAGCCGATACCGGTAGAGATCGCCAGGGACGAGCTCGAGCACAGGCTCGACGTCAAGCTGGACGAGCATCTCCTTGAGCGGGCGCTGACGCACCGCTCCTATGCCTACGAGAACGGCGGCCTGCCCACCAACGAGCGCCTTGAGTTCCTCGGCGACTCGGTGCTGGGCCTGGTGGTCACCGACACTCTGTTCCGGGGGCATCCCGACCTTCCCGAGGGCCAGCTCGCCAAGCTGCGGGCGGCCGTCGTCAACATGCGGGCCCTCGCCGACGTGGCCCGTGGTCTGGACCTCGGCCGGTTCACCCGGCTCGGCCGGGGCGAGGAGGGCACCGGCGGGCGGGACAAGTCGTCCATCCTCGCCGACACCCTGGAGGCCCTGATCGGCGCGATCTACGTCGACAAGGGGCTGGACGAGGCGTTCCGCGTGGTCCATCTCCTCTTCGACCCGCTGATCAAGCGGTCGGCCTCGCTCGGTGCGGGCCTCGACTGGAAGACCTCGCTGCAGGAGCTCACCGCGGCCGAGATGCTCGGCGTCCCCGAGTACCACGTGGAGGAGAGCGGGCCCGACCACGCCAAGTCGTTCACCGCGACCGTCCGGGTGGGCGGGCAGGAGTACGGCTCGGGGGCCGGGCGCAGCAAGAAGGAGGCCGAGCAGCAGGCCGCGGAGGCCGCCTGGAACGCCATCCGCGCGGCCGCCGAGGCTCGGGACAAGAAGGCCAGCTGACCTGATGCCTGAACTGCCGGAGGTCGAGGTCGTCCGGCGGGGGCTCGCGCGCTGGGTCACGGGGCGCACGGTCGCCTTCGCCGAGGTGCTGCACCCTCGCGCGGTGCGCAGGCATGTGGCGGGGTCCGCCGATTTCGCCGCGCGGCTGGCGGGCCGCACGCTGCTGTCGGCCGAGCGCCGGGGCAAGTACCTCTGGCTGCCGCTCGGTGATCCGGTGAACGGCTCCCACGGCCCGGCGGGGGGCGCCTCGGCCGCCTCGCCCAACGGATCCGCCCGCCTGGCACCGCAGGCCGTCCCCGGCATGGACGTCCCGCAGGTGCCGCGACCGCCGGACGCCGTGCCGCACGCGTCGGAGGCGCTGCTCGCCCACCTGGGGATGAGCGGGCAGCTTCTGGTGGTCGAGCCGGGCGCGCCGCGTGAGAAGCACCTGCGGGTGCGGCTGGGCTTCGCCGACGGCGGCCCCGAGCTGCGGTTCGTGGACCAGCGCACCTTCGGCCACCTGCTCGTCGCCCCGCTGCTGCCGCCGCCCCGGGCGGTGCCCGAGCCGATCGCGCACATCGCGGCCGATCCGCTGGAGGAGGCCTTCGACGAGGAGCTGTTCGCGCTGCGGCTCGCCACCCGGCAGACCGAGGTCAAGCGTGCGCTCCTGGACCAGTCCCTGATCAGCGGGGTCGGCAACATCTACGCCGATGAGGCGCTGTGGCGGGCGGGGCTGCACGGGGGCACGCCGACCCGGTCGCTGAGCAGGCGGAAGGTCGACGAGCTGCTGACGGCGGTGCGCGAGGTGATGTCCGAGGCGCTCGGCCAGGGCGGTACGTCCTTCGATAGCCTGTACGTCAACGTCAACGGCGAGAGCGGCTACTTCGACCGGTCGCTCAACGTGTACGGCCGGCAGGGTGAGCCGTGCGCTCGCTGCGGCGGGCCGGTCCTGCGGGAGTCTTTCATGAACAGGTCCTCCTACAGTTGCCCCCGCTGTCAACCTCGGGCGGCCACATGAGCCGGGAAGCGGCGTCCGGCGCAAGCGAGGCCGACAGGAGTGACATTCGTCTCAACGCCTGGGTGCGCGGGCACGTCCAGGGCGTGGGTTTCCGCTGGTGGACACGGTCACGGGCTCTGGAGCTCGGCCTGGTCGGTTCGGCGTCGAACCTGGACGACGGCCGGGTCGAGGTGGTCGCCGAGGGGCCGCGCGAAGCCTGTGAGAAGCTTCTTGCCCTGCTCAGGGGTGGGAACACGCCCGGGCGGGTAGATAGCGTGGTGGAGCGCTGGTCACCGGTTCGCGGTGGTCTTGGTGGATTTGTGGAGCGGTAGGCGCTTCCCTTAAACCCCCTAAATGCGGTATATTTACATGTCGGGAGTGCCCATTGGCGCATTCATGGGGAGCGTTCAACTTGACCGCCTCCATTGCCGGTGCGACTCTTGATAGGAAACACGCGCACCCCTCCCGCGGCAAGAAGTGCGCGAACCAGTTTGGTCACTCAGCGTGGAGGACCCTTAACCATGGCGAAGGCTCTACTCGGCCACGTCGGCGGTCTCGACCCTCGGATGGTCTCGGAAATGCGCCGTCTCCAGCAGCGCATCCGCGATCTGGAGGCTGAGCTCACAAGGCTCCAGGCGCAGAACGACGCTCTCGCGGCCCAGTCGCGTGACGAGACGTTCTCGCACCTGCAGGATCGCGAGCCGGCCCTCACCTGAGGTTCGGTACGGCAACACACCGTGAGGGACGCCCCCCAAAGGCGTCCCTTGTCATTTTCCGGCGCGTCCGCGGCCCGCGCCCGGTGACTCACCGTGCCGCGAGGCCGTCCCGAGCTCCCCGCTGCTCTCTCCAGTCCCGGCGGTCACGAGTCTTCCCACCCGTGCCTGGTCTCGTCCACGCCTGTTCGCCTTCCGTACAGGCTCGCGTACGGCCCCGGCATCAGGCCGGTGACCCGCGACGGCTTCTCGTCGGGCCCGGCCTTCGCTCCTCCGTACGAACTCGCGTGTTCCACCGGGTTCGCGGGCGCTCCGAGCGTGCTCTGTGGGTGTTCGCCGGATGTGCGATGGACCTCCACCGCCTGTTCGCGCGCGCGGTCATCCCCATCCGCGCCGGTGAGCACACCTGAGGCCGTCTGAGCCGGTAGTGTGCCCCGAAGGGCCAGATGGGACCGTCCCGGGCACGCGAGGCGGTCCGCGAGCAGACGGGGAGGTCGGCGCCGCGTGTACCTCAAGACCCTCACGCTGCGCGGCTTCAAGTCCTTCGCCTCCGCCACCGCCCTGAAGTTCGAGCCCGGCATCACCGCCGTCGTCGGCCCGAACGGCTCGGGCAAGTCCAACGTCGTCGACGCCCTGGCCTGGGTCATGGGCGAGCACAGCGCCAAGTCGCTGCGCGGCGGCAAGATGGAGGACGTCATCTTCGCCGGCACCTCCTCGCGGCCGCCGCTCGGCCGGGCCGAGGTGACGCTGACCATCGACAACACCGACGGCGCCCTGCCGATCGACTACACCGAGGTCACGATCAGCCGGCTGATGTTCCGCTCCGGCCAGAGTGAGTACGCCATCAACGGCGACACCTGCCGCCTGCTCGACATCCAGGAGCTCCTGTCGGACTCCGGCATCGGCCGTGAGATGCACGTCATCGTCGGCCAGGGCCAGCTCGACACCGTCCTGCACGCCGGCCCCGAGGAGCGCCGCGCCTTCATCGAGGAGGCCGCGGGCGTGCTGAAGCACCGCAAGCGCAAAGAGAAGGCCCTGCGCAAGCTCGACGCCATGCAGGCCAACCTCACCCGCGTCCAGGACCTCGCCACCGAGCTGCGCCGCCAGCTCAAGCCGCTCGGCCGCCAGGCGGAGATCGCCCGCAAGGCCGCCGTCATCCAGGCCGACCTGCGCGACGCCCGGCTGCGCCTGCTCGCCGACGACGTCGCCCGCCTGCGCGACCACCTCGAGCGCGAGGCCGCCGACGAGGCGGCGGTTCAGGCGCGGCGCTCCCAGGTGGAGACCGAGCTGGAGCAGGGGCAGGCTCGCGAGGCCGAGCTGGAGGCCGCCGAGGCCGCCGCCCAGCCCCGCCTGGCGGCGGCCCAGGAGACCTACTACCGGCTGGCCGGGCTCAAGGAGCGCTTCCACAGCGTCGAGACCCTGGCCGCCGAGCGGCACCGCCACGCTGTCGAGGCGGCCTCGATCGAGCGGCGTGGCCGCGATCCCGAGGAGTACGAGCGCGAGGCCGCGGAGGTGCGCGAGCGCGAAGAAGCGCTCAAGACCGAGCTGGAGCAGGCCGAGGAGATCCTGGAACAGGCCGTCTGGCGGCGCTCGGAAGCCGAGAGCGCGCTCGCCGAAGAGGAGCGGCGCCTGGCCGCCGCGGCGCGGGCGGCCGCCGACCGGCGCGAGGCGCTGGCCCGGCTGCGCGGCGAGGTCGCCGCCGTACGCGGCCGTGCGCGGGCCGCCGAGGAGGAGATCGGGCGGCTGGCCAAGGCCCTTGCGGAGGCCCGCCAGCGCAGCGAGCGGGCGCGCGAGGAGCACGACGCCGAGCAGGAGGCCGAGCCGGCCGCCGATCCCGCCCTCGCCGAAGAGCTGGCCCGCGCCGAGCAGGGCGTCGAGCAGGCCAAGGCGGCGGTCGAGGAGGCCCGGGCCGCGGTCGAGGAGGCCAGAGCCGCCGTCGAGGCGCCGCGCACGGCGCTGTCGCAGGCGCGTACGGCCCTGAGCGCGGCCCGCGCGGCCGACCAGGAGGCCCAGCGGGCGGTCGCCGCACTGGAGGCCCGGCGGGACGCACTGCGCATGGGCCTTGCCGAGGGCGCGGACGGCGGGGCCGCCCTGCTCGCCTCCGGTCTGTCCGGGGTGCTCGGGCCGCTCGCCGCGATGATGACCGTCCGGCCGGGCGCCGAGGTGGCCGTGGCCGCCGTGCTCGGCGCCGCCGCCGGGGCCGTCGCGGTCGAGTCGCTGTCCACCGTCGTCGACGCGGTCGAGCTGCTGCGCGCCGAGGAGGCCGGGCGGGCCGCGCTGGTCGTCGCCGCCACCGACGCCGTGCCCAGGCCCGCTCCGCTCGACGACGCCGAGTGGGTGGCCGACCTGGTCACCGTGGCCGACGAGCTGCGCCCCGCCGTCGAGAGCCTGCTGTCCGGCGTGGTCGTCGCCGAGGACGTCACCGTGGCGAGGAAGCTCGTCGAGCAGCGCCCCGACCTGCGGGCGGTCACCTGGTCCGGAGACCTGGTCGGCGCCTACCACGCCCACGGTGGCTCCGCGGGCGGCACCTCGGTGCTCCAGGTGCGCGCCGCGCTCGACCAGGCGGTCACCGATCTTGAGCAGGCCGGGGCCACCGTCGAGGTGACCGCCGGCGAGCTCGACCGCGCCACGGCGGCCGAGCGGGCCGCCCAGCAGGCCGTGGAGGCCGCCCAGGCGCGCGCCGCCCAGGCCCAGACCGGGGTGAACACCGCTCAGGCCGGGGTGAACGCCGCGCAGGGCGAGCTCGACCGGGTGCGGACCCGCCAGCGGGAGGCCGACCAGCGGGTCGCGCTCGCCGCCCGGCGGCTGGCCCAGCTCGACGCCGCCGCCAAGGCCGCGAGCGACGAGTGTGAGCGGCTGGCCCGCGGCGTCGCCACCGCCGAGCAGGCTCGCGATCGTGACCTGGCCGGGGTGGTGGAGCTGGAGGAGCGCCTGGCCGAGGCCGAGTACGCCGATGAGCTGGCCGCCGAGCCGACCACGGAGGCACGCGACGACCTGGCGACGGAGCTGGCCGTCACCCGGCAGGCCGAGATCGAGGCGCGTCTCGCCGTCCGCACCGCCGAGGAGCGCGTCCGGGGCATCGCGGGTCGCGCCGACCAGCTCATGGCCGCCGCACGGCGCGAGCGGGCCGAGCGTGCCGACGCCGTCACCCTGCGCGAGCGGCGCCGTGCCCAGGCCCAGGTGGCCGAGGCCGTCGTCCGCGGCGCCGCGCGGGCCCTCGGAGTGCTCGAGACGTCTCTGGGCCTGGCCGCCGACGAGCGTGAGGAGGCCGACCGGGCGCGCGCCGCGGTCGACGCCGAGCTCAAGGCCGTACGCGCCCGGGTGCGCGAGCTGGCCGCCGAGCTGGACAAACTGGTCAACCGCGCCCACGGCAACGAGGTCGCCCGCACCGAGCAGCGGCTGCGCCTTGAGCAGATGGAGCAGCGGGCCATCGAGGAGTTCGGGGTCGAGACCGAGGCGCTGATCTCCGAGTACGGCCCCGACCAGCCCGTGCCGGTCGCCGACGGCGAGCCGGTGCCCTACGTCCGCGAGGAGCAGGAGAAGCGCGCCCGGGTCGCCGAGAAGCAGATGACCCAGCTCGGCAAGGTGAACCCGCTCGCGCTGGAGGAGTTCGCCGCCCTTGAGGAGCGGCACGCGTTCCTCAACTCCCAGCTCGAAGACCTGCGCAAGACCCGGCGCGACCTGCTCACCGTGGTCAAGGAGGTCGACGACCGGGTGGAGCAGGTGTTCACCGCGGCCTACCAGGACGTCGCCCGCGAGTTCGAGACGATCTTCACCCGGGTCTTCCCGGGCGGGGAGGGGCGGCTGGTGCTCACCGACCCCTCCGACATGCTCACCACCGGCGTCGACGTCGAGGCCCGGCCGCCGGGCAAGAAGGTCAAGCGCCTGTCACTGCTGTCCGGCGGCGAGCGTTCGCTCACCGCCGTGGCGTTCCTCGTCTCGATCTTCAAGGCCCGGCCGTCGCCGTTCTATGTGATGGACGAGGTCGAGGCCGCGCTGGACGACACCAACACCCAGCGCCTGCTCACTCTGTTCGAGGAGCTCCGGCAGAGCTCCCAGCTCATCGTGATCACCCACCAGAAGCGCACGATGGAGATCGCCGACGCCCTGTACGGCGTGAGCATGCGCGGCGACGGCGTCACCCAGGTCGTCAGCCAGCGCCTCCGCGAACGCGAACCCGCCTGACCCCGCCGGCGCACCGGTCGCGTACCAACCTGCTTTTCACGCCGCACCGGTCGCGTCGGCCTGCCCCTCTACGGGAGGGCCTGGGCCCGGGCCGGGCCCCGGCTGAGGTGCCGGAGCCCCGGCGTGACCGTTCTTCTGAGGCCACCAGGGGAGCGCTCATGGGGCTCGGTCGCCGAGCTTCATCAGGGATCAGTCGTCGAGCAGTGCCTTCGCCACCTCATCGGGGTGGGTCAGCAGGCTCTCGTGCGTGCCCGGGACCATCACCGGCTCGACTCCGAGCCGGGCGGCGAACTCGGCGCCAGGACGCGGCAGAGCGCGGTCGTCCTCGCTCAGGATGTACCGGCCCGGGACGCCGAGCTCGGTCACCTCGGGGATGTCGAGCGCGTCCTCCCAGTAGCCGCCGGGCTGGGGCGTCAGCAGTTCGGCCAGTTGGCGCTGGGCCGCCTCGGCGACGTCCTGCATGAGCATTTGCTGAACGAACTCCAGGGCCATCGGAACGGAGCCCGTGGGGGAGGACTCCATCAGCGACCGCAGCAGCGCGACGTTCTCGGGAGGGTTCTCGCCCAGCAGCGAGACGCCCGGCCTGGGCACGAACGCGTTGTAGTAGACGAGCTCGGCGACCCTCCCGCCGAGACGGTGCGCGGCCCCGGTCATCGGGTAGCCGCCCCAGCTGTGCGAGACCAGGACCACATCGGTGTGGTCGAGCCCCTCCACCTTGTTCACGACGTGGTCCACCGCGTCCGAGAGGCGCAGGCCGGTGGGGTCGTCCCCGTCGGCCAGGCCGGGAAGCGTCAGGGTGACCGCGCGGTGCCCGGCGGCGCGCAGCCGCTCGGCCACCGGCCGCCAGGCCCAGCCGCCATGCCAGGCGCCAGGGATCAACACGTAGGTACGAAGCGGCATCGGCCACCCTTTCTCGCAGGTCATCCACGCCGAATGTTGGACATGGTGTTGGACGAAGTGTTGGACACTCTGTCCAGCGCAGCCTACATTAGGGTGGGGCAGGTCACGGGACCAGGTGAAAGTGCACCTTCGCACCGAGCATCGGAAGGCCATGGCATCCACAACCCGGCGGACCTCCGCCGCCACCGCGGACCGTCGTGCGGCGGCCGAGGCACGCACGCTCGGCGTCGTCGAGAAACTCCTCGCCGAGGGCGCGAGCTTCACCGAGCTCAGCGTCGAGCGAATCGCGTCGCAGGCGGGTCTGTCGCGATCCACGTTCTACCTGTACTTCCGCGACAAGACCGAGCTGATCCTGCGGCTGACCGCCTCGCTGAAATCCGGCACGTTCGAGGTCGGGAGGGACTGGGGTCCCGACGGGCCCGCCGACGGGCTGACGTGGCTGGGGGACGCCTATCTGCGCATCATCCGCCACTACCGGTCGCGTCCCGGCACCTACGCGGCGATCATGGAAGTGGCCGGGTACGACCGCACGGTGCGCGAAGCACTGGAGGCCGGCCAGCGGCGCTTCATCGACCGCGTCGCCGGGCATCTGGCGGAGGAGCAGCGAGCCGGGCGCACGTCCCCCGCCCTCGACCCCGAGCGCGCGGCCCGGGTCATCGTGTGGGGCGGTGAGCAGGTCATCGCCCGGCACGTGATGGACACCGAGGACGACCCCGCCGAGGATGCCCGCGTGGCCCACGAGCTCGCCGCCGCCCACTGGTACGGCACCTACCGCCGCCTGTCGCCCGCCTGAAACCCCGCCGGCCCGGAGCGGGAGCCCCTCATCGCCGGGAGTGCCGCCGCTCACCGGCGACGCCGAGTTCGCCGGCTCCACCGGTCACCGGGCGGAGATCCACCGTCGTCTCCACCCCTGGGGTGACGCGGCCCTCTCGCCGTCCCGCATGACGTGGCCGAACCTGGGGATCACGTGTGGAGCCGCGCTGCTCTGCGGCGGACGCACAAGTGATCGCTTCAGCGCTCCAAAGAGGAAATGTCGGGGAAAGCGGCGCGGCGTGGGCAAGCCCGGGGCGTGAGCACGGGTGGCCGTCTGGAAAACTGACATCTTGTGGATGGGTATCTCGGCATCGTCGTGATCGTTGTCGTCGTCGCGTTGCTCGCGGTCGGCGGCATGTTCCTGCTGTTCCGGCCCAGGGATCGGCACGCGCCTCCGCCGGTGCGCCCTCCGGAGGCCCCGACCATCACCGAGCCCGGACCAGGGCAGGCCACGGGTGTGCTGGAGGAAGAGGCGGCGACGACCACCGTCCCGCCTCCGGTCAAGCCCGCCGAGCCGGTCGCGCCCCCCGCGCCGGTCATCGAGATCCCGCCGCCGTCCGCCGGCCGCATGGTCCGGCTGCGCGCCCGGCTCGCCCGCTCACAGAGCACGCTGGGCAAGGGCCTGCTGGAGCTGCTGTCCCGTGACCGGCTGGACGACGACGCCTGGGACGAGATCGAGGACACGCTGATCACCGCCGACGTGGGCGTCGCGCCCACGCGCGCGATGGTCGAGGAGCTGCGCACCAGGGTCAAGGTGCTCGGCTCGCGCAGCCACGAAGAGGCGCGCGCTCTGCTGCGCGAGCAGCTGCTCACCCAGATCGGCGCCGACATGGACCGTACGCTGCACACCGCGCCGCACGGCGAGCGTCCCGCCGTCGTGCTCGTGGTCGGGGTGAACGGCACGGGCAAGACCACGACCACCGGCAAGCTCGCCCGCGCCCTCATCGGCGACGGCCGCAAGGTGCTGCTCGGCGCGGCCGACACCTTCCGGGCCGCCGCCGCCGACCAGCTCCAGACCTGGGGCGAGCGTGTCGGCGCGGAGGTGGTGCGCAAGGACGAGGGGGCCGACCCGGCGTCGGTCGCCTTCGATGCGGTGTCCAAGGGCATCGACGACAAGGTGGACACCGTCATCGTGGACACCGCCGGCCGCCTGCACACCAAGACCGG
>NZ_BMNT01000004.1:197126-270851 GCF_014646695.1 Sphaerisporangium melleum | reverse complement strand
CGCACCGCTCTGCTGGACGTGTTCCTGATGTTCTGGGTGCTGGCCGGGTTCGCCTGCCTGGTCGTCGACCGGGACGCCACCCGTGCCCGCCTGGTCACCTGGTACGAGAGCGCCGCCCCTGAGACGCCCGGCGGGCCGTGGCTGGGCGCGCGGCCCTGGCGGATCGCCGCGGGAGTGTGCTTGGGGGCCTCCTGCGCGGTGAAGTGGAGCGGCATCTTCTTCCTGGTGGCGTTCGCGGTGATGAGCCTGATGTGGGACGCCGGGGCGCGGCGGGCGATCGGGCTGCGCCGCCCGTACGGCGGGATGTTCCGCCATGACCTGCCCACCGGCCTGGTCGCCATGGCCGCCGCCCCCGCCCTGGCCTACACCGCGTCCTGGGCCGGCTGGTTCGCCACGCCGTACGGCTGGGGGCGCAACTGGGACCAGGCCACCTCCGGCGGCTGGGCCTACTTCGTCCTCGACTCGGCCCGGTCGTGGGTGGACTACCAGGTGCAGGTGCTCACCTTCCACACCGGCCTGGCCCAGTCCCACCCGTACCAGTCGTGGCCCTGGCAGTGGCCGCTGCTGCTGCGTCCGGTCTCCTTCCACTACCCCTCGGACGTCAAGGGGTGCGGGGCCGCGCAGTGCTCGGAGGCGATCCTCGGGGTGGGCACCCCGGTCATCTGGTACGGCGCCGTGATCGCGCTGATCGCGATGATCGCCTGGTACGTCTCGGGCCGTGACTGGCGCGGTGGCGCCGTGCTGCTGGCCTACGGCGTGGGGTTCCTCCCCTGGGTGTACTACGCGATCGCCGACCAGCGCACGATGTTCCTGTTCTACATGGCCCCGCTGCTGCCGTTCATGGCGCTCGCGCTGACCCTGTCGGCCGGGCTGCTCATCGGGCCGGCCGCACCGCAGGGCTCGCGGCGCGCGGTCGGCGCCGCGGTCACCGGGGCGTTCATGCTCCTGGTCATCGTGAACTTCGCCTGGCTGTACCCCGTGCTGTCGGCCGAGACGATCCCGTTCGAGGACTGGCACCGGCGGATGCTGTTCCCGAGCTGGATCTAGGGGGCTCCCGCTCCGGCGGCTCCGGCCGGGCCAGGCTCGGCGGTTTCCAGCAGGCCGGGCCCGGCCTGCTCGGCGGGTTCGTCCGGGACGGGCCGCCGCCTGGCCGGGCGCAGCCCGTGGCGCACCGCGATGGCCGCGGCGAGGAAGGCCAGCGGCGCGGCCGGCAGCAGATAGCGGTAGTCGAACTCCGCCGTCGCGGCCGGGGCGACCACCAGCGCCGACGCCGCGACCAGCGGCAGCAGCGCGGGCCCGCCCAGCCTGCGCCAGCGCGCCACCACCCCCGCGGCGCCCACCAGCAGGGCCAGCCCGAGGCCGAGGCCGGGCAGGAAGAAGACCCGCTGGTAGCGCTCCATGACGGTCGCCCACGGCCAGTACACGCGGGTGCTGGCCCGGCCCTGCTCGTAGGCCACCATGTCGCGGTCGGTGGTGCCCAGGTAGCTCGGCCACTTGGGCAGCGACGTCAGCAGCCGCTCGGGGTCCTTGGCCGAGACGCCCTTGCCGAAGAACTGGTACTGGTTCCAGGTGTTGGCGTCCGGGAACACCGGCCGGTCCCAGCGGAAGCTGCGCAGCAGGTCGCCGGTGACGGCCGACAGGTAGTCACCGGGCTGGGCGATGATCGCCCGGCGGGCGAACTTGCCCGCCGCGTCGTTGATGGACCGGTCGAACTTGTCGGTGCCCCAGCGGTGCAGCACCTCGCCGAGGCCGCTGTACCACAGGTAGAGCTGGGAGAACTCGCTGCGCTCGACGTTGGGGTTGTTGCACAGCGGGATGAGGTCCTGCTCGCGCTGCAGGTCGGGCTTGATCTTCTTGCAGTCGGCGAACTTCGCGGTGCGCATGTACAGGATCAGCCCGTCGCTCTGCGTCATCGCGAACTGCCCGTTGACCGCGGAGAACCACCCCATGTACGCCACGACGGGCACCGCGCACGCGGTCACCACCGCCAGGATGGGCTTCCAGTGCGTCCGTTTGATCAGCAGGAAGACCACGACCACCGCCAGGATGGGCAGCCCGATGCTGCGGGTGAGCGCGGTGAGCGCGAGCAGCAGGCCGACGGCGACCCCGGACCGCCACGACAGCCGCCGGTGCCACAGCACCAGCGTCACCAGGCCGACGATCAGCAGCGTGAACATCGAGTCCGACATGATCATCTGTTCGAGCTGGATCTGGTAGGCGTCGAACAGCACCGGCACGGTCGCCAGCGTCGCCCCCCAGTCGGGCAGCCCGAACTTGCGCCTCAGCAGCGCATAGACCAGCACCGCCGTGGCCAGGCCCATGAGGTGCTGGGTGAACACGACCAGCGCGAAGCTGTGGAACGGCTTGAGGATCAGCAGCCAGAAGCCGTACCCGTCCGGGCGGATCGGGTGCGGCCGCGGGTGCAGGGCGACCGAGACGTACTCGTAGGAGTCGTTGAACCACATCGCCGGCCGGTAGCCCAGCATCGCGATCAGCCGCAGCAGCGCGCCGAGCGTGACGCAGATCACGAACAGGCGCCGCTGCCTGAGAAACCCCAGGATGCGTGCACCCCGGCGCGGCGTCGGCACGCCGGCCTGTGCCGGGTCGGCAACAGTCACCATGGATTACAGGATGCCAGCCCTTTCGACGTCTTGACCCGAGCAGCAGGGGGCAGAGGGCATCATGGTTGAACTACGCAGACGATGATCGAGGCACTAACGAGGGGTTTCGACGTGGAACTGACCGTGGTCATGCCATGCCTGAACGAGGCGGAGACCGTCGAAACGTGTGTCCGCAAGGCATTGGCCTGCATGGCGGAGCATGGCATCGAGGGCGAGGTGGTCATCGCCGACAACGGCAGCACCGACGGTTCTCAGCAGCTCGCCCGCGACGCCGGCGCCCGCGTCGTCCACGTGGACGCCAAGGGGTACGGCAATGCCCTGATGGGTGGCATCCGCGCCGCGCGCGGCCGCTACGTGATCATGGGTGACGCCGACGACTCCTATGACTTCACCGCGCTGCTGCCGTTCGTGGAGCAGTTGCGCTCCGGCGCCGACCTGGTGATGGGCAACCGCTTCCGTGGCGGCATCGCCCCCGGCGCCATGCCGCCGCTGCACCGCTACCTGGGCAATCCGGTCCTGTCGTTCATCGGGCGCCTGTTCTTCCCCAGCGAGATCCGCGACTTCCACTGCGGCCTGCGCGGGTTCCGCCGAGAGTCGATCCTGCGGCTCGGCCTGCAGACCGGCGGCATGGAGTTCGCCAGCGAGATGGTCGTCAAGGCCACCCTGCAGGGCCTGGACGTGCGCGAGGTGCCGACGACGCTCAGCCCCGACGGCCGGTCCCGCCCGCCGCACCTGCGCTCCTGGCGGGACGGCTGGCGCCACCTGCGCTTCCTGCTCCTCTACAGCCCGCGCTGGCTGTTCTTCATCCCCGGCCTGGTCCTGATGGTCGTCGGCCTGGCGGTCGGCACGGCGCTGACCTTCGGGCCGGTCCGCATCGGGAGTCTCGCCTTCGATGTCGACACCCTGGTCGGCGCGTCGGCGAGCGTGGTGATCGGCTTCCAGGCGGTGCTGTTCGCGCTGTTCACCAAGGTGTACGCCGCCGAGGAGGGCTTCCTGCCCGAGGACAGGCGCATCAAGCGGCTCGTGGACATCGTGACCCTGGAGAAGGGCCTGGTGGCGGGCGGTGTGCTCGCCCTGGCCGGTCTGGCCGGCCTGGTCGCCTCGCTGGCCCACTGGCAGGTGCGCGACTTCGGTGAGCTGATCCCGGCCGAGTCGCTGCGCCTGGTCGTGCCGTCGGCGACCGCGCTCATCGTGAGCTTCCAGACCATCTTCGCGTCGCTGTTCATCAGCATCCTCGGCATCCGCCGTACCAAGGAGACCCCGGCCGACGTGGCCGCCTCCGCCGCGGAAGAGGCCGCCGAGGCCGTCCAGCGCGAGGCCACGCCCGCCGCCTGAGCCTGCCCGCGCGTCGCGTCCAGAGCCGCCTGACACCTTGACACACCGTCAGGCGGCTCTCGCGCGTCCGGGCGGGTCCGGCGCGTTGTGGGTAAACGGTTCGAGCCGTTCCGCCCGGGCATCTAGGCTTGTGCCATGTCCCAGCACATCTTGACCGCCGTCGCGTGGCCCTACGCGAACGGCCCCCGCCACATCGGGCACGTCTCCGGGTTCGGCGTTCCGTCCGACGTCTTCAGCCGCTACCAGCGGATGGCGGGCAACAAGGTGCTGATGGTGAGCGGCACCGACGAGCACGGCACGCCCATCCAGGTGCAGGCCGACAAGGAGGGCGTGTCCGCCCGCGAGCTCGCCGACCGCTACAACCGGGTGATCGCCGAAGACCTCACGGCTCTCGGCCTGTCCTACGACCTGTTCACCCGCACCACGACCAGCAACCACTACGCCGTCGTCCAGGAGATCTTCAAGGGGCTGTACGCCAACGGCTACATCTTCCCGAAGACCACGATGGGCGCGGTGTCCCCGTCCACCGGCCGCACGCTGCCCGACCGCTACATCGAGGGCACCTGCCCCATCTGCGGGTACGACGGGGCGCGCGGCGACCAGTGCGACAACTGCGGCAACCAGCTCGACCCGATCGACCTGATCAACCCCAAGAGCAAGGTCAACGGCGAGACGCCGAAGTTCATCGAGACCGAGCACTTCATGCTCGACCTGCCCGCCTTCACCGAGGCGCTGGGCGGCTACCTGCAGGCCAAGCAGGGCGAGTGGCGGCCGAACGTCCTGAAGTTCGCGCTGAACCTCCTCGGCGACCTGCAGCCGCGCGCCATCAGCCGTGACCTCGACTGGGGCGTGCCGATCCCGCTGGACGGCTGGCGCGACCGCAACGACAAGCGGCTGTACGTCTGGTTCGACGCCGTCGTCGGCTATCTCAGCGCGTCCATCGAGTGGGCCCGCCGGTCCGGCGACCCGGACGCCTGGCGGCAGTGGTGGCAGAACCCCGACGCCCGTGGCTACTACTTCATGGGCAAGGACAACATCGTCTTCCACGCCGAGATCTGGCCGGCGATGCTGCTCGGCTACAACGGCGAAGGAGCCCGCGGCGGCACCGCCGGCGCGCTCGGCCGGCTCGACCTGCCGTCCGAGGTGGTCTCCAGCGAGTTCCTGACCATGGAGGGACGCAAGTTCTCCTCCAGCCGCCAGGTCGTGATCTACGTACGCGACTTCCTGCAGCGCTACGACGCCGACGCGCTGCGCTACTACATCGCGGTGGCCGGGCCGGAGAACCAGGACACCGACTTCACCTGGTCGGAGTTCGTCAACCGCAACAACGGCGAGCTGGTCGCCGCCTGGGGCAACCTGGTCAACCGTTCGATCTCGATGGCCGCGAAGAACTTCGGCGCCATCCCCGAGGCGGGCGAGCTGACCGACGCCGACCGGGCGCTGCTGGAGCGCAGCCGCGCGGCCTTCCCGGCCGTCGGCGCCGAGCTCGGCCGGTCGCGGTTCAAGAACGCCGTCACCGAGGCGTTCGACGTCGTACGGGACGCCAACCGCTACCTCGCCGAGCAGGAGCCCTGGAAGCTCAAGGACGACCCCGAGCGGGTGAAGTCGATCCTGCACGTCGCGCTCCAGGTGGTGGACGACGCCAAGACCCTGCTCACCCCGTTCCTGCCCACCTCGTCCAACAAGGTCCACGCCATGCTGGGCGGCGAGGGCGTGTGGTCGGGCATGCCGCAGATCCGCGAGGTGGACGACGAGGGCGGCCGCGGCTACCCGGTGATCACCGGCGAGTACGACGGCGCCGCCACCTGGGAGTCCCGGCGCATCCAGGCCGGCACCCCGCTGGCCCCGCCGACCCCGCTGTTCACCAAGCTGGACCCCAAGATCGTGGACGAGGAGCTCGCCCGCCTGGAAAACCCGCCGTCCGCATGAGCACCACCCCCGCCGCCTCCGGCGGGCCCGCCCGGCCCGCCGCGCCGCCGCCGCTCGGCGCCGAGGTCTTCGACAGCCACTGTCACCTGGACATCATGGTCGGCGACCGCAAGGCGTCCTCCGGTGACCCGGTGGCGCTCGCCGCGCAGGCGGCGGGCGGCGGGGTCGAGGCCATCCTCGCCGACGCGCGGGCGGTCGGGGTCACCCGGCTGGTGACCATCGGCTACGACCTGCGCTCCTCCCGGTGGAACGCCGAGACGGCCCGCACCCACGAGGGCGTCTACGCGGGCGTGGCGATCCACCCCAACGAGGCGCACGCCGCCACGCCCGAGACGCTCGCCGAGATCGAGAAGCTCGCCGGCGAGCCGCACGTGCGCGCGGTGGGCGAGACGGGTCTGGACTACTTCCGTGACTGGGCGTCGTACGACGACCAGCAGGCGTCCTTCCGCGCGCACATCGAGATCGCCAAGCGCACCGGCAAGGCGCTGGTGATCCACGACCGGGACGCCCACGACGACGTGCTGCGCGTCCTGGCCGAGGAGGGCGCGCCGGATGTGGTGGTGTTCCACAGCTTCTCCGGCGACGCCGAGCTGGCCCGGCGCTGCGCCGAGGCGGGCTACGTCATGTCGTTCTCCGGGCCGGTCACCTACAAGAACGCCGGTTACCTGCGCGAGGCCGCCCGGGTGGCGCCGGTCGAGCTGATGCTGGTGGAGACCGACGCCCCCTACCTGCCGCCCACCCCGCACCGCGGCAAGCCCAACGCGCCCTACCTCATCCCGCTTACCTTGCGCTGCCTCGCCGAGGTCAAGGGCATGGAGGTCGACGACCTGGCCGCCGCCATCAACGCGGGCGGCGAACGCGTCTTCGGCGCCTGGTGACACCGGCGCACCGGCCGCTGCCGCGAGGGCACGCCGACGCTTCGCCGCCCTACGGCCGGGCACGCCGCGTCTGACGACAGGCCCCGGCCGTCCAGCCCTGGGCCACGGCGACCTTCTGGCCCCGCGGTGGCCTCAGCCGCTGACGGCGGCGCCGAAGTCGGCCGAGGCGCCGCCGGGGACGGCGGGCACGCCGTCCCGTCCGGGCACGAGCAGCCGGGGCGGCGCGCCGTCGCGCAGCACCGCGACCGCCCCGCCGGGGGCGTCCCGCCGGTCCGGGATCCCGGCCAGCAGGCCCACACCCGGCCCGAAGGACCCCGCCGCGCCGAACGCCGCCAGCGCCCATCCGTAGCGGTCCCCCATCCGTGACCCGCTCCCCGGAGCACCCGCCGCGCCGCCCGTACCCGTGCCGCTGGAGGAGGCGCCACCCGCGCTCGTGCCGTCCGCCGGCCCACCGGTGAGGGGCACCTGGACGATCGCGTCGCCGCGCTCACCGGACGCGGCTCCGATGGCCAGGCGCAGCGCGGTGCCGGTCCCCACCATGGCCAGCGACCAGCCGAGTGCCGCACCCGCCCTGGGCGGCCGGTCGGCGAGCCCTTCCTTGCCCGGCCTGATCGTCCGCACGGGCACCGGCCCGCCGTCCGCGCCGCGGGTGAACACCTGCACCAGGCCGGCGTCCGGCACCCCGCCCACGTCGGCGAGCGGCGCACCGGCCGCGAGATAGGGCTTGCCATCGGCCTCGGCGTAGGCGAGGGAGTACCCGTACCGGTCGCCCGCGTGCTCGGCGACGCCGCGAACCGAGTTCGGGATGCCCCACTTGACGCTCTCGTACGACCGGCCCGCCTCGGCGGCATCGACGATGATCTCGACGGCTCCGGTGTCGGCCCTGCCCGTGGAGCCCGCCTGCCGGCCGGCTCCGTCGTCGTTCTCGTACGGGGTGCCGACGACCAGGTCGAGCGCGTCGGCCCGCCCGCCGAACCGGGCGAACACCAGGGACCAGCCGTACAGGTCGCCCTGCTCGCCGTTGCCGACGATGCCCGGCGACTCCTGGGTGATCCGCGTCGCCGGCTCGGTGCCGCCCTCCGGCCTGCCACGGAACAGGTAGACCGCGCCGGAGTCGCCGGTGCGGTCGGCGTCCTCGTACGGCGCGCCCGCGGCGATCACCCCGGCCGGCCGCTCCGCCGACCTGGCGGCGGCCAGGGACCAGCCGAAGTGGGCATCGCGTTCGGGCCGGGGCGCGGAGAGCTCACTGATCGCGGCGGCCGGCACCCGTCCATCGGGGTAGTCTCCGCCGCGGATCACGTAGACGGCCCCCGCGCCGGCCCGGCCCCCGGCGTCCGCGTACGGGGCGCCGACGATGACGTCCAGGCAGCCGTCGCCATCGAGGTGGGTCGTGCGGACGCTCCAGCCGAACGCCGCACCGGCACGCGGCGTCGGCGCGGTGATCACCAGCCCGCCGCGCCGGCCGTCGCCGCCGATCGGCAGGACGTGCACCGCGCCGGCGCCGCGGACTCCCCCGACGTCCGCCAGCGGGTCACCCACGATCACGTCGTCCCGGCCGTCCCCGTCGAAGTCGCCGGCCCCCGCCTTGGCACAGCCCGCGCGCGCGGGCGAAGCCGCCGTCCCCGGGAAGGCCGCCTCGGCGGGCAGGGAACCGGCTCCGATCTGGGCAGAGAGGGCCGATCGCGGCGGTGCGGCGGCGGTGGTCCCCGCCAGCGGCGTGGCGGCCGTCGCGGGCGCCGCCGTGATCAGCGCCGTGGCGAGCACGACGACCGGCACGGAGCGCCGGAGCAGGAAAGGCCAGGTCACAGCCGCACCTCGATGGTCGTCGTGTCGGAGATCGGCACCTTCAGCGTCGCCGGGTTCCGGATGGGGGGCAGGTCGTAGACGAGTTCGCCGTCGAGCCGCCCGCCGGGGGCGAGGCTGCCGGGCAGGGGAGTGGCCGCCGGGAGCGGCGCGTGCTCGGCGCCGCGGTCGTCCACCAGCACCGGAGCGGCGCTCGCGAGGGCGACGGGGACGCCGCCCGGGTTGATCAGTGTCCACGGCACCACGCAGAACCGGCCCTCGCGCGGCGCGGCGCCCTGGTAGGAGGTGAGCCCGCACCGCGGGGCGGCCGGGATGACGAACTGCGCGCCGTCGAGCGTGCCGTCCGCGGCGTACCGCCGGCCCACGTCCGTCTCGCGGACGGGCGAGGCCACGCCGGACGGCACGGTGCCGCCCGTACGCACCACCGGGGCGCGACCGGGCATCACCATCACCAGCACGGCGACGGTGACGGCGAGGCCGCCGAGCGCGGTCAGCGCCGGGACCAGCCACTTGCGCAGCCGCGACGCCTCCCTCGCCCCCGCGGCCACCGGCAGCGGGGACTCCACGGTGCGCTGACCGGCACCCGCCCGCGGCCAGGTGTCGTCACCCCCGGCCGCCGTCTTGACGGCGGCTCCCGTTCCGCTGGGCGGGCCGGACGCGGCCCAGGCCGCGCCCTCGAACACGGGCGAGGGCATGGGCCCCGGCCCGGGAGCGGTGACGCCTTCGGGTACCGGCCGCCCAGGCACGCTGCCGGTCGTGCCGGTCGGCAGCGGACCGGGTGTGCTCGAAGGTGCCGGGGAGGTCGGTCGCCCGGGGGCGGCGGGCTCGACGAGGGTGTGCTCCGCGGGCGCGCCACCGGTGGCGGCGGTCAGGCGAGCTGCGACCGTGCCGCCGTCCAGGCCGGGAGCGCCGGGAGCGTCGGGAATGCGGTCCCCGGTGGCCGTGCCGGCGTCGCGGGTGGGAGCGTCGTCTCTGGTGGCCGTGCCGTGCCGGGCGGGTGTGTCGGCTCCGGCGGCCGGAGCGCCGGGCCGAGCGGGGCCGTCGATCGCGGTGGGCGAGTTCGTCGCAGGGGTGTCCGTCGCGGGTGGGGCGGCGGCGAGGTTGGCCGGTGGCCGCCACGACTCGTTCAGCATCGCCCCGGCCGCCATCTCCTCCGGAACCGCCGAAGATGCCGAGGAAGGGACCTGCGGCGGGGAGATTCCCACTGGCCGTGGGGCCGCACCCGCCGGGTCGCCGCCGACCAGCGCGATCAGCAGTTCCTGCGCCGTGGGCCTGCTCCGCGGATCGGGGTGGGTGGCCTGCCGCACCAGCCGGTCGAGCGGCGCGGGCAGGGTGCCGAGATCGGGGCGGCCGGCCAGCACACGGGAGGCGAGGGTGATCAGGTCACCGCGCCCGTACGGGTGGCGCCCGTTCCCGGCGTAGGCGACCAGGCACCCCCAGGAGAAGACGTCGGCGGCCGGGGTGATCTCCTCGCCGCGCACCTGCTCCGGCGCCCACCAGCCGGGGCTGCCGAGCAGTTCCCCCGACCGGGTCACGCCCTGGGTGGCGTCCAGGGCGCGGGCGATGCCGAAGTCGATCACCCGCGGGCCGGACATCGACAGGATCACGTTGGCCGGCTTGAGGTCGCGGTGGACGAGCCCGGCCACGTGGATGGCGGCCAGGGCGGCGGCCACGCCCAGGGCGACGCCGTGCAGCGTGCCCGCCTCCAGCGCCCCGTACTTGGAGATCTGCCGGGACAGCGGCGTCCCGGCGATGTACTCGGTGACCATGTACGGGCGGCCGTCGTCGGCGTTGCCGTTGTCGAGCACCTCGGCGGTGCAGAACGACGCGACCCGGCGGGCGTTGACGACCTCGGAGTGGAACCGCGCCGCGAAGCCTTCGTCGACGGTGAACTCGGCCTTGACCACCTTGACGGCGACGTGCCGCCCGGTGGGGGCCTCGGCCAGGTAGACCGTGCCCATGCCGCCCTGGCCGAGCCGGCCGAGCAGCCGGTAGGGGCCGATGGCCGGGGGATCGGCGGGCAGCAGTGCCTCGGCACCACTTCGGTCCATCGACGACGCCTCCTCGCTCTGTGGCGCGGTCACACTATTCATGCCCGCTTTCCTTCCGCTTGACGATCAGTTGCGGCTCGCGGGACTGCTTCCGCGGACGGTCCGCCGGAGGGCTGGAGGGTCATCTCCGGGCCCCGGTGGACCGTCCGCCACCTCTGGTGAGTGTTCGGTGCGAGACACTGTCTGGATGGGGAACTCGATTGTGGGTTTGCTCGGCCCGGCCGAAATACGTAATTTGGCGCACAAGCTCGATCTGCGGCCGACAAAACGCCTTGGCCAGAACTTCGTCATCGACGGCGGCACGGTGCGCCGCATCGTCAGAGTGGCCGAGGTCACAGCCGATGATGTGGTGATCGAGGTCGGTCCGGGGCTTGGTTCGCTCACCCTCGCGCTGCTCCCCGAGGCCGCCCGGGTGATCGCCGTGGAGATCGACCCGGTGCTCGCCGCCCAGCTCCCCGCGACCGTCGCCGAACGCGCCCCCGGCCTGCCCGGCCGGCTCACCGTCGTCCAGGCCGACGCGATGCGCGTACGCCCCGAGGAGCTCGGCGGAGAGCCGACGGCCCTGGTGGCCAACCTGCCCTACAACGTGGCCGTGCCCGTCGTGCTCCACCTGCTGGAGGTGCTCCCCTCGCTCCGCAAGGGCCTGGTGATGGTGCAGAGCGAGGTCGCCGAGCGGATGGCCGCGGGGCCGGGGTCCAAGGTGTACGGCGTGCCGTCGGTGAAGGCCGCCTGGTACGCAGATGTGCGCCGCGCGGGGCCGGTCGGCCGTTCGGTGTTCTGGCCGGTGCCCAACGTCGACTCCGGGCTGGTCGCGCTCACCCGCCGCGAGCCGCCGAAGACCACGGCCTCCCGCCAGGAGGTCTTCGCCGTGATCGACGGGGCGTTCGCCCAGCGGCGCAAGACCCTGCGCGCCGCGCTGGCCTCCTGGGCCGGCTCCGCCGCCGGCGCCGAGGCGGCCCTGCGGGCGGCCGGAGTGGAGCCCACCCTGCGCGGCGAGCAGCTCACCGTGGCGGACTTCGCCCGCATAGCCGAACACCGCCCCGTCCACCTGAGGTGACGGGCCGGTGGTTCGGCGGGTGGGTCATGGGCGTGGGTGGACAGGGGGCCACCCACGCCCAAGGAGAACCGGGCGCCCTACCGGGCGTCGCACCTCGGCGCCTCCGGTACGTCGACCGCGGGCTCCGCGCCGACCGGGAGCACGTACGTCACGTTCAAGATGACGGGCGTCTTGCCGAGGTTCTTGCCGATGTGGACGTTCTTGCGGCCGGCGGGCTCGACGATCTGCTTTCCGGTCCGGTACACGCCATCAGACTTGCAACGGGAGTTGAAGTGGCTGAGGGTGCCCTGGATGACGACGCCGTAGAGGTTGCCCTCGTGGTAGTGCCAGCCGGTGCTGCCGCCGGGCGCGATGGTGATCTCACGGTTGATGAAGTGCGTGTTGCCCGTCGTGTACTCGGCGAGGACCTTGGCGGTGACACCGGTACCGGGGGTGGCGTTCGCGGCTTGGGGGACCATGACAAGGCCCGCGGCGATCGCCGCGAGCCCTATTCTGTATAGCTTGCGCATCTTGTTCACTCTCGTTGATGACGTCTGTCAAGGTCATCAACCTACGACCAACGTGTTGAAACCGCCCAGATGTCCTGGCTGATGTGGCGATGATCACGCCGCAGAACCGCAGACTTCGGGCCGAGTGTCGAGTGGGCCGGGATGGACGGGACCTCGCGCCGGCCGGTGCCGGCGGCGCCGAAGTCGATGCTCTGGCCGGCGGCCGGAGGGCGGCGGCGTGGGCGTTACGATCGGATCCCGTGACCGCCGTGACCGTCCGGGTGCCCGCCAAGGTGAACCTCCAGCTCTCCGTGGGGCCGCGCCGTGACGACGGCTACCACGACCTGGTGAACGTCTTCCACGCCGTCTCGCTGTTCGACGAGGTCACGGCCTCGGTTCCGGTCGGCGTGCCGCCCGGCGCGGGCCCGGCCGTCGTCTCCGGTACGGCCACGGTCACGGTGAGCGTCGAGGGCGACTCCGCGGGCCAGGTGCCCCTCGACGGGGACAACCTGGCGGTACGGGCCGCCCTGGCGCTGGCGGAGCGGGCCGGACGGCCGGTGGCCGTGCACCTCGCCGTCCGCAAGGCCATCCCGGTCGCCGGCGGCATGGCGGGTGGCAGTGCCGACGCCGCCGCCGCGCTCGTGGCGTGCGACGAGCTCTGGGGCCTTCGCCTGGACCGGCGGGAGCTGCTGGACATCGGCGCCGGCCTCGGCAGCGACGTGCCGTTCGCCCTGTTCGGCGGCACCGCCGTCGGCACCGGCCGCGGCGAGCGGCTCGCGCCGGTCCCGGTCGGCGGCGAGTTCCACTGGGTGTTCGCGCTCGCCGACGGCGGCCTGTCCACTCCCGCCGTGTACGGCGAGTGCGACCGGCTGCGCGAGAGCACCGGCGAGCCGGTCGCCTGGCCGCGCGCCGACGAGGCGCTGATGGCCGCGCTCGCAGCCGGGGACGCCAAGGCGCTCGGCGTGGCACTGGTGAACGACCTGCAACCGGCCGCGCTGATGCTGCGCCCGTCGCTCGAGCGCACCCTGGCCGCGGGCCGCGAGCACGGCGCGCTCGGCGCCCTCGTGTCCGGCTCCGGCCCCACCTGCGCCTTCCTCGCCGAGTCGCCCGCCCACGCGGCCGACCTGGCCGCCGCTCTGCGGGACGCGGACGTCTGCCGCGCGACCGTCACCGCGCACGGCCCCGTCCCGGGCGCCGAGATCGTCGCCGGCTGACGTCCCGCGACCGGCGGTACGGCGGGAGGCGGGGCGCGGATAGGCTTTACGAACGATGAATCTGGTGAACCTCGAATCGGTCTCCCACGCCTACGGCCCCAAGCCGCTGCTCGGCGAGGTCTCCCTCGGCATCGAAGCGGGCGACCGCATCGGCGTCGTGGGACGCAACGGCGACGGGAAGACGACGCTGATCTCGGTGATCGCCGCCGCGATCAAGCCCGACTCCGGCCGCGTGACGCACAACCGCGGGCTGCGCATCGGCTTTCTGTCCCAGCGTGACGACCTCGACCCCGCGCTGACCGTGCGGGAGGTCGTGCTGGGCGAGCGCGCCGAGCACGAGTGGGCCGGTGACCAGGCCACGAGGGAGATCCTCGCCAACCTCATCGGCGACCTCGACTTGTCCGCGCGGGCGGGCGAGCTGTCCGGTGGCGAGCGGCGGCGCACGGCCCTGGCCCGGCTGCTCATCGAGGAGCACGACCTGGTCATCCTGGACGAGCCCACCAACCACCTCGACATCGAGGCGATCGCCTGGCTGGCCGGCCACCTGATCCAGCGCCGTTCGGCGCTGCTCGTCGTCACGCACGACCGGTGGTTCCTGGACGCCGTGTCCACCCGCACCTGGGAGGTCGTGGACGGCACCGTCCAGCGCTACGAGGGCGGGTACGCCGCGTACGTCCTGGCCAAGGCCGAGCGGGCGCGCATCGCCCAGGCGGCCGAGGACCGCCGGCAGAACCTCATGCGCAAAGAGATCGCCTGGCTGCGCCGCGGCCCGCCCGCGCGCACGTCCAAGCCCAAGTTCCGCATCGAGGCCGCGCAGGCGCTCATCGCGAACGAGCCGCCGGCCCGCGACTCGGTCGAGCTGGTGAAGTTCGCCGCCGCGCGGCTCGGCAGGACCGTGTACGACCTGGAGCGCGTCACCCTGCACGCCGGGGGTCCCGGCGAGGGGCCGCTGGTGCTGGACGACTGCACCTGGCAGTTCGGGCCGGGTGACCGCGTCGGCCTGATCGGGGTGAACGGCTCGGGCAAGTCGTCGGTGCTGCGGCTGCTCGGCGATGGGGTTCAGCCCGACTCGGGCAAGGTCGTCCGCGGCAAGACGGTGCGCCTGGCGTACCTTTCGCAGGAGCTGACCGAGCTCGACCCCGGGCGCCGGGTGCTGGAGACCGTCGAGGAGGTCCGCAAGTTCATCCAGGTCGGCAAGCGCGAGTGGACGGCCTCGCAACTGCTGGAGCGTCTGGGCTTCCGTGGCGAGGCGCAGTGGAAGGTCGTCGGCGACCTGTCCGGCGGCGAGCGGCGGCGGCTGCAACTGCTGCGGCTGCTCATGGACGACCCGAACGTGCTGCTGCTGGACGAGCCGACCAACGACCTCGACATCGAGACGCTGAACGAGCTGGAGGACCTGCTCGACGCCTGGCCGGGCACGCTGGTGCTGGTCAGCCACGACCGCTACTTCCTGGAGCGGGTGACCGATCGGTGTGTGGCGCTGCTCGGCGACGGCGGGCTGTCCCTGCTGCCCGGAGGCGTCGACGAGTACCTCCAGCGGCGCGCGTCCGGCACCGCCGTGACCGCGCGGGCCGGCTCGGCTCCGGCGGCCACCCGCCCGCAGGACGGCGCCTCCGCCCCGGCCGCCGAGGCGGAGGGCACGGCGGCGCCGGCGCTCTCCGCCAAGGAACTGCGCGAGCTGCGCAAGGACCTCGGCAGGCTGGAACGCCAGCTCGACAGGATCAGCGAGCGGGAGACGGTGCTGCACGCCGCCATGGCGGATGCCGCCGCCGACTACGGCCGGCTCGCCACGCTGGACGCCGAGCTCAAGGACCTCCAGTCGCAGAAGGAGACCATCGAGCTGGAATGGATGGACCTCGCCGACAAACTCGGCGAGTGACCCGTCCGCCCCTTCGCGGGACCAGGTCAGGTGGGGGTGTGGGCGGTGTCGAAGGGGACGAGGATGGTGCGCAGCAGGGCGGCCAGGGTGGCGCGGTCGGTGGGGGCCAGCCCGGCGAGCAGCTCGCGCTCGCGGCGGAGCAGATCGGCGAACGCCTCGTCGACGCGCGCCCGTCCCTGGTCGGTGAGCGAGACCAGCACGCCGCGCCGGTCTTCGGGGTCGGGGCGGCGGCGCACCAGCCGGGCGGCGGCCAGCCGGTCGATGCGGTTGGTCATCGTGCCCGAGGTGACCAGGGTGGCGCGCAGCAGCGCCCCCGGGCTGAGCTCGTAGGGCGGGCCGGACCGGCGCAGGGTGGTGAGCACGTCGAACTCCCACGGCTCCAGGCCGTGCTCGGCGAACGACGCCCGGCGGGCGCGGTCGAGGTGGCGGGCCAGGCGGGACACCCGGCTCAGCACCTCCAGCGGCGACACGTCGAGGTCCGGGCGCTCCTGCCGCCAGGACAGGACGAGCTGGTCCACCTCGTCCCTGACCGGCTCACCGTCCGTGCGGCGGCCTCCGGCGGCGTCGTGCTCGCCTGCGTCAGCGCCGGGACCTTCATCGGCGGTGCCGTTCGCGTCGAGCCTGCCGGTAGCGGCGCCGTGCTCGCCTGCGCCGGGTCCGCTGGCCGGCCCAGGGCCGGCACCCCGATGGTGGTCTAGTGCGGACGCGTCGTGCTCGCCGCCGCCCGGGTGACCCGCGGCGGGATCTTCGGGGCTCGCGGCGGACATTTCCCGGCCTTCGGGGACGTCTGTGGCGGGCCGTTCGGCGGCCCGCTCGCTCCGGCGCGTCGTCATGGGCAGAGTCTATCTCTCTTGACATCGAGAGATCTGGTCGGCTAAAAGTATCTCG
The DNA here is from genome assembly GCF_014646695.1 of Sphaerisporangium melleum. GTDB lineage: Bacteria > Actinomycetota > Actinomycetes > Streptosporangiales > Streptosporangiaceae > Sphaerisporangium > Sphaerisporangium melleum. Next base: position 254,708 of record NZ_BMNT01000004.1, on the reverse strand, counting down.
ATGTCAAGAGATATCTGGGACCCCGTCGTCTACGGCCGCTACGCCGGCGAGCGGGCACGTCCCTTCTTCGAGCTGATCTCCCGCGTCCGCGCCGAGAGCCCCGAGTACGTCGTGGACCTCGGCTGCGGCAGCGGCGAGCTGACCGCGACGCTGGCCGAGCGCTGGCCGGACGCCCGCGTCCACGGGGTCGACTCCTCGCCCGCCATGATCGACAGGGCGCCGGACGGGCCGGTGACGTTCACGGTGGGCGACGTCCGCTCCTGGCGGCCCGAGCGCCCGGTGGACGTGATCGTCTCCAACGCGCTGCTGCAGTGGGTGCCCGAGCACCGCGAGCTGCTGGCGCGCTGGGCCGAGAGCGCGCTGCGCCCGGGAGGCTGGCTGGCGTTCCAGGTCCCCGGCAACTTCGACGCGCCGAGCCATCGGCTGGTCCGGCAATTGTGCGCGAGTGACGCCTGGCGGGACGAGCTCGGCGACCTCGCGCGGTACGCGCCGGTGGGCGACCCGGAGGACTACCTGGCGCTGCTGGCCGGGCTCGGCTGCGAGGTCGACGCCTGGGAGACGACCTACGTCCACGTACTGGCCGGGGAGGACGCCGTGCTCAACTGGATCATGGGCACCGCGCTGCGGCCGATACTCGACCGCATCGGTGCCGATCCGGCCAGGCGGGCGGCGTTCCTCGCCGAGTGTGCGCGGATGCTGGCCGAGGCGTATCCGCGCCGGCCGTACGGCACGCTCTTCCCGTTCCGCCGGATTTTCGTCGTCGCCCGCACCCCTGTGGCGTAGCCCACACCCGGGTGGGCGGCCGCTGTCCGATCTTTCGCGATTAAGGTGAAAAAAGGGGGTAATGGCCGTACGAGGCTGACTTGCGAGGTGAGCATGGCGCTCGAAATCGAGGACAAGTTCGACGTGCCGCCGGACTTCGCGACCCCGGATCTCGGCGGCCTGCCCGGCTGCGCCGAGGCCGTCGAGTTGCTGCCGGAGAAACTGGTCGCCGTCTACTTCGACACGGCCGACCTGCGCCTGGCCGCCCGGGGGATCACCCTGCGCCGGCGGCGCGGCGGCCACGACGCCGGATGGCATCTGAAGCTGCCCAAGGCCAAGGGCGTGCGCAACGAGGTCACCCACCCGCTGACCCGCAGCGCGAAGATCGTGCCGCGCCGCCTGTCCGACCTGGTGCTCGCGGTGACCCGGGGCGAGCCGCTGATCCCGGTGGCGGAGCTGGAGACGCTGCGCAAACCGGTCAGCGTCCGGGACGCCGACGGCCGGCAGTTGCTGGAGGTCGTCGACGACAACGTGAAGGGGACGGTGTTCACCACGGCCTTCGGCGAGGACCGTCACGTCGAACGCTGGCGCGAGGTCGAGGCCGAGCTGACCGGCGGCGACGAGAGCCTGCTCAAGCGGGCGGGCAAGGTGCTGCGCAAGGCCGGCGCCGCCCCGGCCGGCACGCAGAGCAAACTCGCCCGCCTCCTCGGCGACCGCATCCCCGTCCCGGTGCTCACCGAGCTCGAGGAGGGCACCGCCGGCGCGGTCGTGGTCGGCTATCTGCGATCGCAGCTCACCGCCCTGCTCGCCCAGGACCCGCGGGTGCGGCAGGTGGAGGAGGACGCCGTCCACCAGATGCGGGTCGCGAGCCGCCGCATGCGCAGCGCGCTCCAGTCGTTCTCCGACGTGGTGACCGAGACCGAGGGCGTGCAGGAGGAGCTGAAATGGATCGCCGGCGTGCTCGGCGAGGTCCGCGACCTGGAGGTGATCCGCGACCGGTTCGCCCGGCTGCTGGACGGACTGGACCCCGAGCTGGTCGTCGGCCCGGTGCGGGCCCGGCTCGGCGAGGATCTGGAGCGCCGTGAGGGCGAGGCGCTGGCCCGTGCCTTCGAGGCGATGAAGGGCGAGCGGTACTTCGCCCTGCTCGACCGGCTGGACACCATGGTCGCCAAACCGCCGCTCACTCCGCTCGCCGGGAAGAAGGCCGACACGACGCTCGCCAAGGTGGCCGGCAAGTCCTGGCGGCGGGTGCTGAAGAAGTACGACGAGGCCCAGGCCATCGAGGACGCCGAGCAGCGCGAGGTGGCCATGCACGACATCCGCAAGGCGGCCAAGCGGGCGAGGTACACCGCGGACGCGCTCAAGCCGCTCCTCGGCGATACGGCGTCCGACCTGGCCAAGCGAGCCAAGAGCGTCCAGGAGACGCTCGGGATCTACCTGGACGGCGTCGTGGCCCAGCACATCCTGCTGGAGGAGACCCGGCAGGCGCGCGAGGCCGGCGAGGACACCTTCACCTACGGAGTGCTGCTCGGCGTCGAGCGTGCCGCGGCCGAACGCTCCCGCGACGCCTTCCCGCAGGTCTGGGCGCAGGCCACGGGTGGCAGCACATAGCCCGCCCGGCGTTCCCCGGCTCGCCGCGGGCGGCCCCCGGCTTCCCGAGGGGCCTAATACGTCAGGGGGAGCGCGTCAGGTGGTGTAGCGGTCGACGGCCACCACGCGGCCGGCGGTGTGGTGCAGCACCGCCAGGGCGCCCTTGCGCAGGCGAGGATCCTGCGGCCCGGTGTCCGAGCGGCGCTCGAACAGCGCGCCGAGCAGATCGGGCAGCACCTTGCCGTGGCTGCACAGTGCCGTGGGCGTGCCCTCGTCCAGCAGTGACATGGTGACCTTCAGGGACAGTGACCGGTCGAAGCCGCTCTCGCTGAGCACGTTCTCGGTACGGATGGGCACCGCCTGCCGGGCGGCGTACGGCAGGAGCGTCTGCACGCACCGCCTGCTCGGCGAGCTGATCAGCGCGGCCGGCCGGTAGCCGTACAGGATCTCGCAGATGGCCCTGGCCTGGGCCTCGCCCTCGCCGTCCAGCGGCCGCAGGTCGTCGTCACCCTCCCAGGCCTGGCGCGAGCCCGCGTAGGCGTGCCTGACCATGACCAGCGGAGTGGTGTCCGGTGGCGTCGCGGTGAGGGCGGTGAGCAGCCCGGCGTCCCACTCGTAGGTGAGCAGGCCGCGGGCGCGGTCCACCGGCAGCCACTCCAGCCGGTCCACCTCGTCGGTGGGGTCGCGGGCGATCTCGGCGACCACCTTGGCCGCCCAGTAGTCGACGCGCTTGAGCCGCCCGTCCTTCAGGTAGTGGACGGAGGGGAGCCGGCGGCCCAGCCGGACGCTCGTGCCGACCTCCTCGGCGACCTCGCGCAGCGCCGCGGTGACCGCGTGCTCCCCCTGCTTGAGCTTGCCCTTGGGCAGCGACCAGTCGTCGTACTTGGGCCGGTGGATCACCGCGATCTCGGGCGCGTCGGGGTCGCCGCGCCACACGACGGCCCCGGCCGCCCTGATGAGGTCCCCGGCGTGGGCACGGGCCTCAGTCATCGATGGTCCTCCACCTCCGGGTGCCCACCAGGTGCGACTGCAGGTCCAGGAGCGTTTCGCCGGTCTCGCCGCGGTGGTGACGCTCCCACGTGCCGTCCTTGGTCAGCCACCAGCTGCTGGTGGTGTCGGCCATGGAGATGTCCAGCAGCTCCGACAGGTACGCCCGGTGCTGGGCGCTGCTGACCTTCACCAGCGCCTCGACGCGGCGTTCGATGTTGCGGCGCATCAGGTCGGCGCTGCCGATCCAGATCTCCGGCCGCCGCCCCTGGCCGAACTCGTAGATCCGCGAGTGCTCCAGGAAGCGGCCGAGGATGCTCCTGACCCTGATGTTGTCCGACAGGCCGGGAACGCCGGGCCGCAGCGTGCAGATGCCGCGTACGACCAGGTCGACCGGGACGCCCGCCCGGGACGCGCGGTACAGCGCGTCGATCACCGGCTCGTCCACCAGGGAGTTGCACTTGATGCGGACGCGCGCCGGACGGCCGGCCTGGTGGTGGGCGATCTCGCGCTCGATACGGGCCAGCAGCCCCGCCCGCAGCGAGTGCGGCGCGACCAGCAGCCGCCGGTAGGCCGAGTGGTAGGAGTAGCCGGTCAGGTGGATGAACAGGTCGGTGAGGTCCTCGCCGACCATCGGGTCCGCGGTGAGCAGGCCGAAGTCCTCGTACGTCCGGGCGGTCTTGGGGTTGTAGTTGCCGGTCCCGATGTGGCAGTACTGGCGCAGCTCGCCGGAGGGCTCCTGGCGGACGACGAGGGCCAGCTTGGCGTGCGTCTTCAGCCCGAGCACCCCGTACACGACGTGGCAGCCGGCCTTCTCCAGCTTGCGCGCCCAGGTGATGTTGGCGTGCTCGTCGAACCTCGCCTTGATCTCCACCACGACGACGACCTGTTTGCCCGCCTCGGCCGCGTCGATCAGCGCGTCCACGATCGGGGAGTCGCCGCTGGTGCGGTAGAGCGTCTGCTTGATGGCGAGCACATTCGGGTCGGCCGCCGCCTGCTCGATGAACCGCTGCACGCTCGTGGAGAACGAGTCGTAGGGGTGGTGGACCAGGATGTCCCGCTCACGCAGCAGCGAGAAGATGTCGTCCTCGGCGTGAACGGCCTCGGCGGGCACGAACGGCGGGTAGCTCAGCTCGCCGCGGTCCAGGTCGGCGATCGCGTGCAGGCCGGTCAGGTCGAGCGGGCCGGGCAGCCGGTAGATCTCGTGGTCGGCCACGTCAAGCTCGTCCACCAGCAGGTCCAGCACCGCCGGGCTGATGGTGTCCTCCACCTCCAGCCGCACCGGCGGGCCGAAGCGCCGCATCAGCAGTTCCTTCTCCAGGGCCTGCATGAGGTTCTCGGTGACGTCCTCGTCCACATCGAGGTCCTCGTTGCGGGTCACCCGGAACACGTGGTGCTCCAGGATCTCCATGCCCTTGAAGAGCTGGCCGAGGTGGGCGGCGATGACGTCTTCGAGCGGGACGAAGCGGCTGGGCGAGGCGGCGACGAAGCGCGGGAGCTGGGAGGGGACCTTGACCCGGGCGAACACCGTCTGCCCGGTGCCCGGGTTGCGCACCGTGACGGCGAGGTTGAGCGACAGGCCCGAGATGTAGGGGAACGGGTGGGCCGGGTCGACGGCGAGCGGGGTGAGCACCGGGCGCACCCGCTCGCGGAACAGCTTGCGCATCGCCGTGCGCTCGTCCCGGTCGAGGTCGTCCCAGCGCACGATCTCGATGCCCACTTCGGCGAGCTGCGGGCAGACCTGCTTGTGGTACGCGGCGGCGTGCCGCTGGGCGAGGTCGTCCGCGATCGCCCCGATGCGCGCGAGCTCCTCACGCGGCTTGAGGCCGCTCTTGGTGCGCAGCAGCAGGCCGGTCGCCATCCGCCGTTTCAGGCCGGCCACGCGCACCCGGAAGAACTCGTCCAGATTGCTGGCGAAGATGGCGAGGAAGCGCACCCGTTCGAGCAACGGGACCGCCGGGTCCTCGGCCATCTCCAGCACGCGCTGGTTGAAGTGGAGCCAGCTCTCCTCCCGGTTCAGGAAACGATCGTGAGGGAGCTGGGGCTCGTCGTGTCCTTCAGGGGTCGGCTGCACGATCTCGGCGGACATATGTCCAAAATGCCCTACTCGCTTGAACGGAACGTTAACTTTTCCGCAACGACGGTTTTTACTTGGCCCGCCGCTAGGAGTCGTCACCAGGCGAATGCTCGGTGACGTGGACATCTTGCCCCTGCAGCAGCTCGATATGCGCGGCGGGCTCGGACAATGGCACCCGTTCGACCGACTCGATGCGCTCGACCCGCTCGACCCGGCCGGCGGCACGCTGTGCGCGCTCGGCCCGTTCGGCGGCGAGCTTGGCCCGGCGCGCGGCCTCCCGCTGAGCCTGCCTGGCCCGTTCCTCGGCCAGTTTGGCCTCCTGGGCGCGCAGCTTCTCCCGCTCCCGCTGCTCGCGGGCCAGGAGCTTCTCCTCCTCGCGGCGCAGCTTCTCCTGCTCGCGCTGGTCACGGGCGCGGGCCTTCTCCTGCTCGCGCGCCTCGCGGATCCTGATCTTCTCCTGCTCCTTGAGCTCCTTCTCCCGGAGCTTCTCCAGGTCGCGCAGCTCCTTCTCGGTCGGCCGGGCGGGGCCGCGCAGCTCGGCCACCGCGGGGAGGCCGGGACCTGCGGCGATGCCGCGGACGGAGGCGGCGGTGAGCGTGGGACGCGACTCCAGGCCGGTGAGGCCGTTCCAGGCGAGGTTGACCAGGTGGGCGGCCACCTCCTCGCGGTCGGGCTTGCGCGCGTCCAGCCACCACTGGCCGGTGAGGGCGACCATGCCGACCAGCATCTGGGCGTACATCGGGGCGAGAGTGGGCGCGTACCCCCGATCGGCGAACTGGTCGGCCAGGACGTCCTCGACCTGGCTGGCGATGTCGCTGATCAGGCTGGCGAACGTTCCCGTACCGGAGGCCGCGTGCGAGTCGCGCACCAGGATGCGGAAGCCCTCGCTGGACTCCTCGACGTACTGCAGCAGAGCGAGCGCGGCGCGTTCGAGGCGCACCCGCGGGTGGCCGGCGTTGAGCGCCACGGCCACCAGGCTGAGCAGCCGCTGCATCTCGCGGTCGACGACGACGGCGTAGATGCCCTCCTTACCGCCGAAGTGCTCGTAGACGACCGGCTTGGAGACCCTGGCGCTGGCCGCGATCTCTTCGATGGACGTGCCGTCGAACCCCTTCTCCGCGAACAGGGTGCGGCTGACCCGGATCAGCTGCTCCCTGCGCTCCTTGCCGGACATGCGCACGCGCGAGCGGGGTTCGGTCATGGGTTCCATGATGGCCGGTCGAGCCGGGGCGACCGCAACCGATGCCCGCCTCCTGGAGGGGGCGGAAGGGGTGGCGGTCACGGACGCGGGGGGTGCCGGGGCCGGGGCCGGGATGAGGGATCGGGCCGCCGCCGGGCGGCCCGACACGGGGGCTGGGTCAGCCAAGCCGCTTCGCCGCCAGGCGCTCGGGGGTCGGCCACCGGACGTCGGTCGCCCAGCCGGCCTGCTCGAACCAGCGGATGACGCGGGCGCTCGGGTCGACCTGCCCCTTGAGCGCGCCGTGACGGGCCGCCGTCGGGTCGGAGTGGTGCAGGTTGTGCCAGGACTCACCGAAGGACGGGATGGCGAGCCACCACACGTTGCGGGACTTGTCGCGCACCTCGAAGGTCTCATCGCCGAAGACGTGGCAGACCGAGTTGATCGACCAGGTGACGTGGTGGAGCAGGGCGATGCGCACCAGGCTCCCCCAGAAGAACGCGGTCAGCGCGCCGGTGATCGACCAGGTCACCAGGCCGCCGATGACCGCCGGCAGCGCCAGCGAGGCGAAGACCAGCCACGGGAACAGCTGGTGGATGCGGTAGACGTCCTTGTCGTTCATCAGGTCCTTGGCGAAGCGCTCCCGGTTGGTGCGCTCGCTGGAGAACATCCAGCCGATGTGGGCGAACAGCAGGCCCTTGGTCAGCGCCTTCCAGTCGTTGCCGAAGCGCCACGGCGAGTGCGGGTCGCCCTCCTTGTCGGAGTACTTGTGGTGCCGGCGGTGGGTGGCCACCCAGTCGATGACGCCCATCTCCAGCGACATGCTGCCGGCGATGGCCAGCACGATCTTGAGGGGCCGGTTCGCCTTGAAGGAGCCGTGCGTGAAGTACCGGTGCAGGCCGACCGTCACGCCGAGCCCGGTGAACACGTAGAAGACGGCGGTGATCGCGACGTCGCTCCAGTTCAGGAAGCTGCCCCAGGCCATCGGGACGGCGGCGACCAGCGCGAGGAACGGAAGGGTCACGAAGACGACGAGCAGGACGCGCTCGAAGTTGCTCTTGGGCTCTGGTTCGAGGTCCGGCCGCGGGGACGGCGGAGTCGTACGGTCGGAGACGACTGTCATGGGCTACCTCACGGTGTTCGAGCGAGTGTGGCTGTAGCTACGTAACCGTAACCTACGCCATCGTAAGTTAGGAATCCCTAAGCCGGAATGTGGGGATCGTGACGCTTCGGCCGTGATCCGGTGGCAGGTCCACGCCTTGCGCGTACATGCCCCCGTCTGCTAGGTGGATGCGTCCGCCGGGCAAAAGAGATGGTCAGCGACCGTTCGGGCCCTGCTGTGACGGGGCAACCGGCGCCCGGCCCCTGCCCGAGGCGGCGGAGAAGGCGTCCTGGCCGGCAGATCGGGCGGCGATGCGGGAAACCGAGGTGGGCCGGGAAGTGGAGCGGGCCGGGAGGTGTTGGCAAACCAGAGAGAGACGAGGCCGAATTGCGTTGAGCGGGACGGGGGCCTCGTGGGTATCCTTGTCCCGCAGTCGGGGAACGTGGTTCAACGGTCCGGCGTAGGGTAATTGGCAGCCCACCTGCCTTTGGAGCAGGGTTGTCCTGGTTCGAGTCCAGGCGCCGGAACTTTCCCCAGCCATCGCCCCCGCGGGGGTCGCTCCCGGTTCTCCGCACAGCCCTCTGCCAGGCGATGTGCGACTTCTCCGAGGGGGCTGGATCGCTCCCGGGGGACGGCGGGTATTCTCACGATGTCGGGTGGGTGGCCGGGTGGTGCCTGAACGGTGCCGCCGAGCGGCCCGCCCGCCGAAGTCTCAGCCGCGACGCCGAGGGAGCCTCAGTCCGTGAGTGTGCCGCGCCCGGCAGCCGTCATCGTCCTCGCCGCCGGCGAGGGCACCCGGATGAAGTCCACCACCCCCAAAGTCCTCCATGAGCTGTGCGGCCGCGCGCTGGTCGACCACATGCTCACGGCCGCCCGCGGCCTGTTCCCCGAACGCCTGATCGTCGTGGTGGGCCACGCCCGCGAGCAGGTCCAGGCCCATCTCGCCGCGACCGGCCCGGACGCCCGCGCGGTCGTCCAGGCCGAGCAGAACGGCACCGGCCACGCCGTGCGCACCGTCCTGGAAGAGGTCGGGACGATCAACGGCACGGTCCTGGTGACCTACGGCGACACGCCGCTGCTGCGCACCGAGACGCTGGCCGAACTGCTCGCCACCCACGCGGCCGAGGCCAACGCGGTCACCGTGCTCACCGCCGAGGTCCCCGACCCCACCGGGTACGGCCGCATCGTCCGCGGCGACGACGGGGCGGTCCTCGCCATCGTCGAGCACAAGGACGCCACGCCCGAGCAGCGGAAGATCGCCGAGATGAACTCCGGGGTCTACGCCTTCGACGGGCTGCTGCTCGCCGACGCGGTCAAGCGGGTCTCCACCGCCAACGCCCAGGGCGAGGAGTACCTCACCGACGTGCTGTCGATCCTGCGTGAGGACGGTCACCGGGTGGGCGCGTACATCGCGGCCGACCACGTCGAGGTGGAAGGCGTCAACGACCGCGTGCAGCTCGCCTTCGCCCGCGGCGTGCTCAACACCCGCATCCTGAACGACCACATGCGCGCCGGGGTCACCATCATCGACCCGGCGACCACCTGGATCGACGTGCGCGTCACCATAGAACCGGACGCCGTCGTCCACCCCGGCACCCAGCTCCACGGCGCCACGGTCATCGCCTCCGGCACGCAGGTCGGGCCGGGCAGCACCCTCACCGACACGGTCGTCGGCGCCGGAGCCGTCGTGCGCAACGCGGTCTGCGAGGGCGCCGAGATCGGGCCGGGCGCCTCCGTCGGCCCCTACACCTACCTGCGGCCCGGCACCGTCCTCGGGCCCAAGGCCAAGGCCGGCAGCTACGTCGAGATGAAGAACGCGCGGGTCGGCGCCGGCTCCAAGGTGCCCCACCTGTCCTACGTCGGCGACGCCACCATCGGCGAGGGCAGCAACATCGGCGCCGCCACGGTCTTCCTCAACTACGACGGCGTCAACAAGCACCACACGACGGTCGGCGACCACGTCCGGGTCGGCGGCGACAACATGCTGGTCGCCCCGATCACCATCGGCGACGGCGCCTACACCGCGGCCGGTTCGGTCATCACCTCGGACGTTCCGCCGGGGGCCATGGCCGTGGGCCGGGCACGCCAGCGCAACATCGAAGGATGGGTCGCGCGCCGCCGGCCGGGCACCGCCGCCGAGCGCGCGGCGCAGGCGGCGCAGCGTGCGGCGGCGGACGGACATGACGGACAGGCCGCATCCCCCCAGCGGGCCGGACAAGCGAGCGGGCCGGACAACCCGGCGAACGACAGCGGGGAGCTTTCGAAATGAACCAGCGCGGCGAGCGAGCCGAACGGCCCGACGAGGCGGTCACGCCTCCGCTCGGTCAGCAGCCGGCCGAAGAGAGCAACATGACCGGGCGCAAGACCACCGGCGAGAAGCACCTGATGTTCTTCTCCGGCCGGGCCTACCCCGAGCTGGCCGAAGAGGTCGCGCAGCACCTCGGCATCGAGATCACCCCCACGCGGCTCCACGACTTCGCCAACGGCGAGATCTACGCGCGCTACCTGGAGTCGGTGCGCGGCAGCGACGCGTTCGTCATCCAGAGCCACACCGAGCCCATCAACACGTGGATCATGGAGCACCTGATCATGGTGGACGCCCTGAAACGGGCGTCGGCCAAGCGCATCACGGTCGTCATGCCCTTCTTCGGCTACTCGCGGCAGGACAAGAAGGGCCGCGGCCGCGAGCCGATCACCGCCCGGCTGATCGCCGACCTGTTCAGGACCGCGGGCGCCGACCGCCTGATGTCGGTGGACCTGCACACTCCGCAGATCCAGGGCTTCTTCGACGGGCCCGTCGACCACCTGTTCGCCCTGCCCGTGCTCCTGCGCTACCTCAGCGGCAAGCTCGACCCGGCCGTGACGACCATCGTCTCGCCCGACACCGGCCGGGTCCGCCTGGCCGAACGCTGGGCCGACCAGCTCGGCACCCCGGTCGCGTTCATCCACAAGCGGCGCGACCTCGACGTGGCCAACCAGGTGAAGGTCCACGAGGTCGTCGGCCAGGTACGCGGACGCACCTGTGTGCTGATCGACGACATGATCGACACCGGCGGCTCGATCACCAAGGCCGCGGACGCGCTCTACGAGCAGGGTGCGACCAACGTCATCGTGGCGGCCACCCACGCGATCTTCTCCGACCCCGCGGTGGACCGGCTGAAGAACTCCCGCATCTCCGAGGTCGTCGTCACCAACACGCTGCCGATCGCGGAGGAGAAGCGGTTCGACAAGCTCACCGTGCTGTCGATCGCCCCGCTGATCGCCCGCGCCATCAGCGAGGTCTTCAGCGACGGCTCGGTCACCAGCCTCTTCGAGGGCGACGCCTGAGCGATCCCGACGCCCCGCCGCGTCTTCGCATCGAGAGCTCCGGACGCCCGGTCATCCCGGCGCCGGAGCTCTCGGCGTTCTCCACTCTGGATCGCCTCTGGTCTGAGCCCGCGTGACTTCGAACTCAGGTCACGGGGAGAGCGGTACGGTGCGCGGCGCAGGAGTGGCCGAGAAGGGCCGAACGAGGAGTCGCGCCGTCGCGCGATAGAGCGCAGAAGGACTACTCGGCGCCATTTTCACGGTATAGCAGACCCCCGGTCTTGCCACAAGACCCAGGTGTGGGTTCAGAATCTCTCCCCGTGCGCCGCGAAGGCGGCACGAAAGGGGAGCGGAACATGCGGGTACTGGTGTCCACGATCGGGTCGCGGGGAGAGGCACAGCCGGCCCTGGCGCTGGCGACACAGCTGCGGGAGCTGGGACAGGAGGCCGTGGTGTGCGCGCCCCCCGACTTCCGCGAGTGGGCCGAGTCGCTCGGCGTCGAATACCTCCCCGTCGGGCCGCGGGTGCACGGGACGGCGAAGCAGAAGGCGGGAGCGTCGATCACGGCCGAGCAGCGCCGGGCGATGATCGAGGGCACGGTGGCCGACCAGTTCGCGGCCGTCGGCGCCGCCGCCGAGGGCTGCGACGTCATCGTGGGCGGGGGAGCGCTGGCCATCGCCGCGCGCTCGGTGGCCGAACATCGCGGCATCGGCTACGTCTACGCCGCGTTCGCCCCGGTCACGCTGCCGTCGCCGCACCACGCACCACCGGTGTACGGCATGCCGGGGCGGACACCGGCGGACGGGACGACCGGCAACGGCGAGCTGTGGGCGCAGGACGCCCAGCGCTGGTATCTCCTGTGGAGCGCGCCGCTCAACGCCCAGCGGGAGGCCCTCGGGCTCACGCCGGTCACCGACGTGAGCGGCCACATCTACTCCGGCGCTCCGTGGCTGGCCGCCGACCCGACGCTGGCTCCCTGGCCGGAGCCGTCCGAGCTGAAGGTGTTGCAGACCGGCGCGTGGATCCTGCCCGACCACCGGCCGCTGCCGCCGGAGCTGGAGACGTTCCTCGATGCCGGCGAACCGCCCGTCTACTTCGGATTCGGGAGCGTCCGCGCCCCCGAGGGCATCGCACGAGCCATGATCGAGGCCGTCCGCTCGCTCGGTCGCCGCGCGATCCTCGCCCGCGGGTGGGCGGAACTCGAACCGATCGACGACGGGCCCGACGTCCTGGCGATCGGCGAGGTGAACCAGCAGGCGTTGTTCCCCAGGGTCGCCGTGGTGGCGCACCACGGGGGAGCGGGCACCACGACCGCGGCCGCGGCGGCCGGAGCGGCACAGCTCGTCGTCCCGCAGATGTACGACCAGTTCTCCTTCGCCGGACGCGTCGAGCGGCTCGGCATCGGCACCGCCCACCCGGCCGACGAACCGACGGCCGGCTCGCTCACCGCCGCCCTCGGCCGTGCCCTCGCCCCCGAGGTCGCCGAGACGGCCCGTACCGTGGCCGGGAAGATCCGCCAGGACGGCGCCCTGACCGCCGCCCGCCACCTGATCGAAACGCGCCGGCCGGGCTCCCCGGCGCGCCGCGGGGAGGGCGGGGGGTCGGGTAGGCTCTGAGGGTTCCGTACAGGTCTGCGCTCGTAACGCCTTCCGCTAGGGCGGGTGAGGGTGAGCGCCTTCCATTCGATTCGTTTCCCTAGGAGACATGCCGTGTCCGAAGTACGCATCGCCGCCGAACCGCGCTCTGAGTTCGGCAAGGGTGCCGCGCGCAAGATCCGCCGCACCGACAAGGTACCCGCCGTCCTGTACGGCCACGGCACTGAGACCAAGCACCTCATCCTGCCGGGTCACGAGCTGCTGCTCGCACTGCGCACGCCGAACGTCCTCATCCGCCTGCAGGGTGACGGCGTCGACGAGCTGGCGCTGCCCAAGGGCGTCCAGCGCGACCCGATCAAGGGCTTCCTCGAGCACGTCGACCTGCTGCTGGTGAAGCGCGGCGAGAAGGTCACCGTCGAAATCCCGGTCACCACGGTCGGCGACATCGCCCCCGGCGGCCTGTTCGACCAGCAGCTCGTCTCCGTCTCCGTCGAGACCGAGGCCACCCACATCCCCGAGGGCGTCGAGGTCGACATCGAGGGCCTCGAGGTGGGCGCGGTCGTCACCGCCGCCGACCTGAAGCTCCCGAAGGGCACCACCCTGGCCGCCGAGCCCGAGACGGTCGTCCTGCAGGTCATCGCGGTCCCGACCGCGGCCGGCGCCGAGGGCGCTGAGGAGGCCGAGGGCGGCGAGGGCGCGACCGCCGCCGAGTAGCACCCAGATCGCCGGGTGACACCGCGATCATCGTCGGTCCCGTATCGTCGGCAGGGCAGTCAGGCAGCCGTACCACCGGCCGCCCGGCTGCCCTGTCCGGCGTGCGGGGCCTGACGCCGGCCGCCGGGACGGAAGGCGGCCGCGCGCCGGGAAGCGTACGAGCACCCGGCGGACGCAGACGGAGCAGGAGACGGAAGAGGTCGTCGTGGACCGCTGGTTGATCGTCGGGCTGGGCAACCCCGGGCCCGAGTACGCCGGTAACCGGCACAACGCCGGTTTCATGGTGCTGGACGAGCTCGCCGTGCGGGTCGGCGGCCGGTTCAAGGCGCACAAGTCGCGCGCCGAGATCGTCGAGGGCCGCCTCGCGGGCGCCCCCGTCGTGCTGGCCAAGCCGCGGTCGTACATGAACCTCTCCGGCGGGCCGGTCAAGGCGCTCGCCGACTTCTACAAGGTCCTCCCGGCGAACGTCGTCGTCGTGCACGACGAGCTGGACATTCCGTACGGCGCGCTGCGCGTCAAGATCGGCGGCGGCGACAACGGCCACAACGGGCTGCGTTCGATCACCAAATCGCTCGCCACCAAGGAGTATCTCCGGGTGCGCTTCGGCGTGGGCCGCCCCCCGGGCCGCATGGACCCCGCCGACTTCGTGCTGCGCGACTTCGCCACGGCCGAGCGCAAGGACCTTCCGCTGCTGGTGGACCGCGCCGCCGACGTCGCCGAGTCGCTGATCACGAGCGGCCTGGAGGCGACCCAGAACACCTTCCACGCCTCCGACCTCAAGCCGATCAAGCCGCCCCGCTGACCGAAGCGTCGGCACCGCCTCGAGCCCATGGGCGCGCGGACGGTCAGAAGATCACTGAGGTCCCGGCCACCGGCGTAATGCCCACCCGTGGTGGAGATCATCACCTACCCCGGCGTGCCATCGGTCCGGTGGCCGCCGTCGCAGATCTGCCTGATGCCTCCCGCGCCGGGCGATCCACCCAATCTACTGAGCGTCTGGGGCCCTGGGCAGGAGCCGGCACGTCAAGGGGTTTGAAGTCGAGCGTCGCCCCCATGGCCGGGTAAACCAACTCTCTCGATCTCGCCAAGACTGTCACTCGCGACCGCTAGCATCCTCACGGAAAGTGTCCGAGCGATCACGGGGAGGATGCGTGCGTGAGACGACGGGCTCAGCGGGGGCCGCCGCGGCGGGCGGGCATGCGGCGGTCTCCACCCCTGCCGGGTCCGCCGGTGACGGGAGACCCCGGCCGCCGGGCTGGGTCCGGTGCTATCGCCGGTGCGCGGTGGCGACCGATTTCGGATGCGGGCTGGCCGCGGGCGCGCTGGCGATCGTGGTGCGATTCGGGGAGGTCACCCCCTATGTCACGCCTTATCTGGTGCTCAGCCTGGTGCTCCCCGTGGTGTGGGTGGCCGCCGTCGCGCTCAACCGCGCCTACGAAGCGCGGCTGATCGGCGGGGGGTCGGAGGAGTTCCGGCGCATCACGCGGTGCGGCTTCTTCCTGACCGCCGGGGTGGCGATCGTCGCGTACGTCACCAAGACCGACCTCGCCCGGGGGTACGTCGTCCTCGACCTTCCGCTCATGACCGCGCTCGCCCTCTTCTGCCGGTACGCCTTACGGGTCCGGCTGCACGCGATGCGGGCCAGAGGGCGGTGCATGCGCCGGGTCGTCGCGGCCGGTCACCGGGCCTCCACCGCCGACCTGGTCCGCCGGTTCCGCCGCGAGCCGTACCACGGCATGCAGGTCGTCGGCGTGTGCCTGCCGCAGGGCGAGGCCGCGGGCGCCGTCGAGGGCGTCCCGGTGCTCGGTGATCTCTCGGACGTCCCGCTGGTCGTCGGCCAGGTCGCGGCCGACACCGTGGCCGTGCTCGCCTGCCCCGAGCTCGACGGCACCGCCCTGCGCCGCCTGGCCTGGCGGCTGGAGAAGACCCGCACCGACCTCGTCGTCGCTCCCGCGCTCATGGAGGTCGCCGGGCCGCGCACCACCATCAGGCCGGTGGCCGGGCTGCCGCTGCTGCACGTCGAGCACCCCGAGCTGTCCGGGATGCGCCAGCTCGTCAAGAACCTCTTCGACCGCGTCGTCGCGGGCCTGGCCCTCGCCGTCCTGTCCCCGCTGCTGGCCGTGCTCGCGGTGGCCGTGCGCGCGACGAGCCCCGGCCCGGCGCTGTTCCGGCAGACCAGGGTCGGCCGGGACGGCGCCGAGTTCACCATCCTCAAGCTGCGCACGATGGACGCAGGCGCCGAACTCCGCAAGATCGACCTGGTCGGCGACGGTGACGGCGTGCTGTTCAAGATTCGGGCCGACCCGCGCGTCACCCCTCTCGGCGCCTGGTTACGGCGTTACTCTCTGGACGAGCTGCCCCAGTTGTTCAACGTGCTCGCCGGCGACATGTCCCTCGTGGGGCCGCGGCCGCCCCTGCCCGAGGAGGTCGCCGCGTACGGGCACGACGTCCGGCGGCGGCTGGTCGTCCGTCCGGGCATGACCGGGCTCTGGCAAGTCAACGGCAGATCTGACCTTTCCTGGGAGGAATCGGTACGGTTGGACCTGCGTTATGTCGAGAACTGGTCTCTCACCTTGGATCTGCAGATCCTGTGGAAGACCTGGTCGGCCGTGGCACGTGGCTCGGGCGCCTACTAGCCCGAGGTGAGGCATTACCGAGTGCGCACCAGAAAGGGCATCGTGACGATACGCGACGACCACGCGCTCGCGAGAGATCTCGCCGCCGAGGCCGGTGAGAGGCTGCTCGCCCTCCGATCCCGCGACGGACACGACGACCCCGCGGCGTTGCGGCACGCGGGCGACAACGAGTCGCACGCCTTCCTGATCGAGTCGCTGTCCCGGCTGCGGCCGGACGACGTCATCCTGTCGGAGGAGGGGACGCGCGAGGAGCGCCTCGACCCGCGCCGCCAGGTCGCCGAGCGCGTCTGGATCATCGACCCGCTGGACGGCACCCGCGAGTTCGGTGAGCAGGGCCGCGCCGACTGGGCCGTCCACGTGGCCCTGTGGCATCGCACCCCCGTCCAGCCGGCCGACGGCCCGGCCGCCGTCGGACCGTCGGCTGAGGCCACCGGGGCGGCATCGGCCGGCTCCGGCTCGGTCATCAGCCCGCCGCGCGGCTCGGGCACGCTCATCGCCGGCGCCGTGGCGCTGCCCGCCCAGGGCATCACCCTGTCCACCGCCGCGCCCCCGGCACTGCCCGCCCGGCGCGAGGGCCCCATCCGCATCGCGGTCAGCCGCACCCGCCCCCCCGAGTTCGTCCAGAAGCTCGCCGGCCTGGTCGGGGCCGAGCTGGTCCCGATGGGCTCGGCGGGCGCGAAGATCGCCGCGGTGGTCACCGGCGAGGTCGAGGCGTACGTCCACGGCGGCGGGCAGTACGAATGGGACTCCGCCGCACCCGTAGCCGTGGCGCTGGCCGCAGGGGCGTTCGCGAGCCGCATCGACGGCTCCCCGCTGACCTACAACCAGGAGAACCCCTCGCTGCCCGATATCCTGGTCTCCCTACCGGATCTGGCGCCAACGTTGCTCGCCGGCATCCGCGACGTGCACCGTTAGGGCCCACCCCGGAGGAAGAGCAGATGCTCCAGAGCGATTACACGACATCGCAGCTCGATGTGCTGGAAGCCGAGGCCATTCACATCATGCGTGAGGTCGCGGCCGAGTTCGAGCGTCCGTGCCTGCTGTTCTCCGGCGGCAAAGACTCCATCGTCATGCTGCGCATCGCCGAGAAGGCGTTCTGGCCCGCGCCGATCCCCTTCCCGCTGATGCACGTCGACACCGGGCACAACTTCCCCGAGGTCATCGAGTTCCGCGACCGGCGGGTGGCCGAGCTGAACGCCCGCCTCGTCGTCGCGTCCGTGCAGGCGTCGATCGACGCCGGCCGGGTGGCCGAGGAGACCGGCCGCCGGGCCAGCCGCAACCGCCTGCAGACCACGACGCTGCTCGACGCCATCGAGGAGCACGAGTTCGACGCCGTGTTCGGCGGCGCCCGCCGCGACGAAGAGAAGGCCCGCGCAAAGGAGCGCGTGTTCTCCTTCCGTGACGACTTCGGCCAGTGGGACCCGAAGAACCAGCGCCCCGAGCTGTGGAACCTCTACAACGCCCGCATCCGCAAGGGCGAGCACATCCGGGTCTTCCCCCTGTCCAACTGGACAGAGCTCGACATCTGGGACTACATCCGTCGCGAGGGCATCGAGATCCCGTCGATCTACTACGCGCACACCCGCAGCGTGTTCGAACGCGACGGCATGCTGCTCGCCGACGCCGAGGTGGTCAACCGCGGCGACGACGAGCCGGTCTACGAGACCGTCGTCCGTTACCGCACCGTCGGCGACATGACCTGCACCGGCGCCGTGGAGTCCACCGCCGCCACCGTCGAAGAGATCATCGCCGAGATCGCCGCCACCCGCATCACCGAGCGGGGCGCGACGCGCGCCGACGACCGCACCTCCGAGGCCGCCATGGAGGACCGCAAGAAGGAGGGCTACTTCTGATGACCAAGTCGCTCCTTCCCGCCCCCGCCGCAGTTCCTCCCCTGTCCTCGTGGTCCGCGCGCCCTTCCGCCCGGCGCCACGTCGGCCGCACTACCGATGGAGAGCAGTTCTGATGGACATCCTGCGTTTCGCCACGGCTGGTTCGGTGGACGACGGCAAGTCCACCCTGATCGGGCGCCTGCTCTTCGACTCCAAGGCCATCTTCGAGGACCAACTCGAGGCCGTCGAGCGCACCAGCCGCGACCGCGGCACCGAGTACACCGACCTGTCGCTGCTCACCGACGGCCTGCGCGCCGAACGCGAGCAGGGCATCACCATCGACGTGGCCTACCGCTACTTCGCCACGCCCAAGCGCAAGTTCATCATCGCCGACACCCCCGGGCACATCCAGTACACCCGGAACATGGTGACCGGCGCCTCCACCGCCGACCTGGCCATCGTGCTGATCGACGCGCGCAAGGGCGTCGTCGAGCAGTCACGACGCCACGCCTTCCTGACCTCGCTGCTGCGAGTGCCGCACCTGGTGCTGGCGGTCAACAAGATGGACCTCGTCGACTACGACAAGGAACGCTTTGACGAGATCCGCGAGGAGTTCACGTCCTTCGCGGCCAAGCTGAACATCGCCGACCTCACGTTCATCCCGATCTCCGCGCTGCACGGCGACAACGTCGTGACCCGCTCGGAGAACATGCCGTGGTACCAGGGCACATCGCTGCTGCACCACCTGGAGCACCTGCACATCGCCTCCGACCGCAACCTGGTCGACGTGCGCTTCCCCGTGCAGTACGTCATCCGTCCCCAGCGCGCCACCGACCCGGCCTTCCACGACTACCGCGGGTACGCGGGCCAGGTCGCGGGCGGCATCCTCAAGCCCGGCGACGAGGTGCTGCACCTGCCCTCGGGCCTCACCACCCGCATCGCGGCGATCGACACCTTCGACGGCCCGGTCGAGCAGGCGTTCCCGCCCATGTCCGTCACCCTCCGCCTGGAGGACGACATCGACATCTCGCGCGGTGACCTGATCTGCCGGCCGAACAACCAGCCGCAGGTCGCCCAGGAGCTCGAGGCGATGGTCTGCTGGATGACCGACGGCGTCAAGCTCGGCCCGCGGTCCAAGCTGGTCATCAAGCACACCACCCGCACGGCCCGCGCCCTCGTCCGTGACCTGCACTACCGGCTGGACGTCAACACCCTGCACCGCGACGAGTCCGCCGGGTCGCTCGGCCTGAACGAGATCGGCCGGGTGTCGCTGCGGGTCACCCAGCCGCTGTTCGTGGACGACTATGCCCGGAACCGCATGACCGGCGGCTTCATCCTCATCGACGAGGCCACCAACGGCACCGTAGGCGCCGGCATGATCGTCGACGCCCGCTGACACCCCTTGGGCCCGCCCCAGGACGGCGGGCCCAACCGGGGCACCGAGCATCCAGAGCGTTCACGGTGCCTTCTGGCTTCGATCGGACCACTCCCGACCGAGCATGTCGTGGATCCGCGCCGCAACAGCATCTTCGCCGCTTTGGCCGGCTCCGATAGTGAGGCACCGCCGACGCCCCTGGTCGGAGAGATGGGCTTCGATGGCCTCACGGGTCCACGCGGAAACCGTCATTCCCCGGCGCTCCGCCTCGTGGCGTACCCGGGCATCGAGATCGTCGGAGAGTTCGACGGTCGTACGCTTCATGTCCGGCAGCATGCCCGATGCTTGTGACGTCGAGGGCCGAATGCCATGGTCACTCCTCTGTTCGTCTTCGGCGGCATCCCGGGCTTACGCCTCCCGCGCTGGACGGCGTGGGTGTCCTGGTGATACCTGGTGTACTGCGTTGGCGGGCGGTGGGCAGGGATGGAGGCGGGTGACTCGTGTTCTATGCGACCTCGGTCATCATCCGGGCGGACGTGGAGAAGGTCTGGTCGATACTCACGGACGTCGAACGCTGGCCGGAGTGGACGCCCTCGGTGACCTCCGTCCGCCGCCTGGACGAAGGCCCGTTCGCCCTCGGCAGCCAGGCCCGGGTCGAGCAGCCGAAGCTGCGCCCGGCCGTCTGGACGGTGACCGAGATCGAGCCGGGAGTCTCGTTCGACTGGGCCGCCCGCAATCCTGGGGTCACCACCATCGGCGGGCATCGCCTCACCGCACGCCCGAACGGCACGGTCGAGTGCCTGCTCACCATCGGCCATCGGGGCCCGCTCGCCCCGTTGATCGGCCTGCTCACCGGCTCGCTGACCCGCCGCTACCTGGAAATGGAGGCCACCGGCCTCAAACACCGTGCCGAGACCACCTGACCGCGCCACGAGAGGGCCGGTCTCCGGCACCCGGTGGACGGTGGTCACTTCCGGGACTGAGCCAGGCCGGTCGGCGTACGCCCTGCGTATCGCCACTGCTCCGCGAGCGATCTGGGCGAACTTTTCAGCTCTGCGTCTGCGATGTAAGCCGACGCCACCTACGGCCGGCGACTCTGGTGAGCACCCGCGGCCCGGCACCGGCGAGGCGGTCCGTAGCGGGTGGTGAGGCTGGAGTCCGGCCGAGGTCGCGGCGCCGCAGTTCACGGGTCCGTCGTCGGGCCGTGGTCTGACGCAGGCGCGTTCATCGCCGGGGAATCTATTTCTTCCGTTCCGTCCAGGGCTCGTAGGTGCCGTCTCCCGGGAGGACCCAGATCTTGGCGTCGGGCCTGGTGATCGTCCGAAGTGTGGTCACCGCGCCGGTCGTCTTCGAGACCCGGTAGATCGCCACACCGGTCTTGGTCTTCGAGCGGACGATCAGGTGCCCCGCCTGGTCGAAGTGGAGGTCGTCGATGTATCGGCCACCCGGCAACCTCACCGTCACCGTGCCGCCGACGCGGCCGGTACGCAGGTTCAGCAAGCGCAGCTTGCGGTACTTGGGCCACGTGCCGACGAGCACCGCCGCCGTGACGTGGTCGTTCGCCAGCGCCGTCGGCGACTGCCGCGTCTTCAGCCGGAGCCGGGCGCGTAACCCTCGATCGAACACGACCACCTGTTCCCCGCCCAGCAGCAGGCGTTGGCTGTCTGGACTGAATCCCATGAAGCCCCACGCGTCCGTCCGCTCGGGAGGCGGCAGCACCTTGCCCTTCCGCAGGTCGACGAAGATCCCTACGCCCGGAGCCGAGGTCTCGGAGACCACGTAGCTGCCGTCGTCCGACACGTACGGCCACTCCTCGTCGAGCGAGAACACGGTGAGCCTCGGCACCACCTTCTCCTTGCCGTTCAGCGTCCGTCCGACGAACCGCCCGTCCGATTTCCGGAAATAGAAGAAATGCCGCCCGTCCCCGCTGACCAGTAACGGTGCCCGCGAACCGGCGTTCACCGCGTCCTTGGGGGCCACGGCGAGCGCGTTCGGCACCTCCACCACGTCCCCGTTGGTCAGCACCAGTTCCCAGGTCTGCGTCCGTTGCGCGTACGCGATCGTGACCGGCGTGGCGGCCGCCGCCGGTTGCCCGGTCAGTGTCGCGGCGGACAGGAGAAGCGCCACGAGAGCCGTACGAAGTCTCATGATCCATGAGATGGCAGAACCCCGCGAAATGTTCGCCGAATTGGATCGACCTGGCGCCGCCTCAACCCTGGCCGGCAGGCGCTTCTGGAGGGAAGGGAAGCAACTGCGTCGAGGTGGCTTGTCTGACGGACGGGCGTCGGTGACAGTAAGGACCATGATCTACTCGTGCGGAGATGGAGCGGGCCAGGGCCGGGTCTGACAGCGATTCTTGCGGCTGTGCCGGCAACCCCGCTACGGACGGGCCCGGGCGTTGAGGCCGGCGGCCTGGCGCGTCAGATAGTCGCGTTCGGCGAGGTTGGGCGCCTTGTGCGCCGCCTCGGCGTACAGCCGCGCCGCCGTCGCCAGGTCGCCGTCGCGCTCGTGCAGGTACGCCGCCACCGCGGTGTGGCGGGGCAGTGAGTCGTCCACCGCCGCGAGCGCCGCGAGCCCGGCTCGCGGCCCGTCCGCCTCGCCGACCGCGACCGCGCGGTTGAGCCGGACGACCGGGCTGCCGGTCAGGCGCACGAGTTCGTCGTACCACTCGACGATCTGCACCCAGTCGGTCTCCTCGGCGGTGCGCGCGTCAGCGTGGAGCGCCGCGATGGCGGCCTGGGCCTGGAACTCGCCCAGCCGGTCGCGGGCGAGGGCGGCCTGCAGGATCGCGACGCCCTCGGCGATCGACTCGGTGTCCCACCGGCCGCGGTCCTGCGCGGCGAGCGGCACCAGGCTGCCGTCGGGCGCGGTCCGGGTGGCCCGCCGGGCGTGGTGGAGCAGCATGAGGGCGAGTAGTCCCGCCACCTCGGGGTGGTCGATCGCGGCCGCGAGCTGCCGGGTGAGCCGGATGGCCTCGGAGGCGAGGTCCACGTCGCCGGAGTAGCCCTCGTTGAAGATGAGGTAGAGGACGCGCTGCACGGTCGCGATGTCGCCCGGCCGGTCGAGCCGCACGCCGGAGACCGTGCGCTTGGCTCGGCTGATCCGCTGCGCCATGGTCGCCTCGGGCACCAGGTAGGCCTGGGCGATCTGGCGGGTGGTCAGCCCGCCGACGGCGCGCAGCGTGAGCGCGACCGCGGACGACGGCGTCAGCGATGGGTGGGCGCACAGGAAGTAGAGCTGGAGCGTGTCGTCCACCGCGGACGCGGGCCCGGGCGCCGGCTCCTCGTCGAGGAGGTCCTCACGCCGGCGGCGGGCGGCGTCCGCCCGGGTCGCGTCGAGGAACCGGTGCCAGGCCACGGTGACCAGCCAGCCCTTCGGGTCACGCGGCGGGTCGGCGGGCCAGACGCTGATCGCCTTGACCAGCGCGTCCTGCACCGCGTCCTCGGCCGCCGCGAAGTCGGCTCCGCGGCGGACGAGGATCCCGAGCACGCTCGGCGTGAGGCTTCTGAGCAGGGCCTCGTTCATCTGAGAAGTCACTCCGTGATGGTGGGCGGCTCGGTCAGGAACGGGCGCACTTCGAGCCACTCGTGGATCGGGTCCCCGCCCGCCCCGGGGGCGGCCGACAGTTCCCCGGCCAGTTCGACGGCGCGCTCGTAGGTGTCGACGTCGATCACCATCCAGCCGGCGATGAGATCCTTGGTCTCGGCGAACGGGCCGTCGGTCACCGGCGGGCGCCCCTCGCCGTCGTGCCGGACGAACGTCCCCTCGGGGGCGAGCGCCTGAGCGTCGACGAACTCGCCGGTCTCCTCCAGCCGGGCCGCGAAGTCGCGCATGTACTGCACGTGTGCCGAGATCTCCTCCGGCGTCCACTTGTCCATGGGCACGTCGTTGACCGCCGCCGGAGCGCCGCGGTAGTGCTTCAGCAGCAAGTACTTGGCCATCGTGCTTCTCCTAGGTGCTGAGGTGACCCATTCTGGTCACGTTCACCTCGGGGACGGGGCCGGTCGCGGGTTCTCGACATCGCCGTCCGGCCGGTTCGCAGATTTTTTCGCGGACGCCGGTCATAACCGAACCCGCCGACGTCCGGGCGAGCGCCGAATGGATCATTCACTGACGGCGCCCTCGCGCCGGCGTTCACGACGCGGACGCCGGCCCGGTGGTTATCTCACACCAGACAGTGCGGCCTGGGCCTTCGGGGTTGGGATGAAAGCCCCAGTTCCCCTTCGAGAGCATGTCGACGATGGCCAGGCCACGGCCGCCTTCGCCGAGAAGGAACGACGGCTCCACCTGGACGCGCTCGGCCAGGATCAACGCCTGCTCCGGCCTGATCCGGGGACGCGTGGTGGACGGGCCTGTGTCCGTCACCTCGACCCGGAGCCGATCCTCGTCGACCGCCAGCCGAAGGACCAGGGGCCGGAGGCGGTCGCCGTGGCCGTTCTGGGAGTCCTCGTGGCTTCGGTGCGGGCCGGCGGCGTGGCGGACGGCGTTCGTGACCAGTTCGGAGACGGCCAGGCGCACCGGCTCGTAGGCCGGATGATCCGCACCGAGCCAGTCGCGGACGGCGGCGCGGGCGCGCGAGGCGGATTCTGGACTGCTCGGCAGACGAAGCTCTTTCAGTACGTCCGGCGTCATTGGCGGGCCTTTCACCGGTGGGTTCCGACGGAATTCCTGTTTCATCCGGCCGTATCGGCCGGGTCGCCGGCTTGACGTTGTCGCGGCCCTCACACGGTGGCAAACAATCGGAAGCGGTAATGGCGATTCGTGGTTCGCATTGAGTTCACAATCAGGTGAACCCGCTGGCTATGGCGTGCGAACCCGCAGCATGATGGCCGGGACGCATCGGCATGCGGCCGGAAAGGAGACCGGTGATGACCATCCCCCTGGAACCGGATCCGTCCATATCTGCACGTATCCAGTTCGGTACGGAACTACGCAAATTCCGACTTTCCGCTGGGTTCACCCAGCGTCGGCTCTGCGATGCCGTCCATCTCTCGATCAGCCAGCTCAGCATGATCGAGAACGGCCACCGATCGCCCACGATGGACCTGGCGCAGCGGGTGGACGAGGTGCTCGGCCTCGGCAGCACGCTCACCGGGTTCCTCGACCGCCTCAACCGCGCCGCCGCCCAGCTCCCCCACTGGTTCCGCCCCTGGCTCGACTACGAACGCGAAGCCGAGGCCCTGCGGATGTGGGAACCCCTCATGATCCCCGGCCTCCTCCAGACCGAGGACTACGCCCGAGCCGTCCTCAGTCGCATGCCAGGCATCACCAGTGAGGAGGCAGAGGAGCAAGTGCAAGCCCGAATGGACCGACAGGCCATTCTCGAACGTTCGCTTCCGCCGATGTTGTGGATCATCATCGACGAGGGCATTCTCTATCGATCCGTCGCTGCCGATCACATCATGCGTGATCAGTTCGATCACCTCGTTCAGATGGGAGTAAACCGTCATATATCCCTGCAGGTGCTTCCCCATAGCTCTCGCAGCGTGGTTGGCTTGCTGGGCGGCTTTGTTGTGGCGGACATGCCCAAAGGCGCGCCACCCGCGGCCTACATCGATTCTCAGAGCAAAGAAGATCGAGTATGCGACCGATCGGAGGAAGTGCGAGACCTGATGTTCTTGTACGACATAATCCGGGCAGATGCCTTGCCCCGGCTCGAATCGCTCGCAACTATCAAGAAGGCGGTAACGAGATGGACGACCTGATCGAGGATCTTGCCAATGCCCGTTGGCGTAAGTCGAGCTTCTCGGGACACGACGGAAGTAACTGTGTCGAGGTGGCTCGTTTCTCAGGTGGTCGGCACGGGGTCCGCGATAGCAAAGATCTTGGTCGGGAGGCGCTGGTTGTCGGTCCGACTGAGTGGGCTGTGTTCCTCAACCAGGTGAAGGCACAGTAGGGGCCACACATGGAGAAAGACGACGCGGAGCGCGCTAGTGGGCAGTGGCGCAAGTCCTCCTTCTCAGGGAGTGACGGAAGCAACTGTGTCGAGGTTGCTCGTCTTGCTCGTGGGCGGTACGGGGTGCGGGACAGCAAGGATGCTGCTCGGGCGGTGGTGGTCGTCGGGGCGGCGGAGTGGGTCGCTTTTCTGGACCACGTGAAGGCGTGCTGACCGCCTGACCCCGGGCGGGTGATCGGGACGGGAGTCAGAAGGGCTTGGTCGGCAGGTACTTGCCGTCCAGGGTGATGACGGCGCGCTCGCCGCCTTCGGGGTCGGCGACCTTCTTCACGTCCAACTTGAAGTTGATGGCGCTGATGATGCCGTCGCCGAACTGCTCGTGGATCAGGGCCTTGAGCGTGGTGCCGTAGACCTGGATCATCTCGTAGAAGCGGTAGATCGTGGGGTCGGTCGGGATGCCGCCGGGGATCGAGCCGCGGATCGGGATGGTCTGCAGCAGCGTCGCCGCGTCCTCGTCCAGGCCCAGCAGCGCGGCGACGGCCCTGGCGGACTCCTCGGGCAGAGGGTGCTGGCCGAGGACGGCGGCGGTGGTGTAGGCGACCGACAGGCCGGAGGCGTCGGCGATCTGCTGCCAGGTGAGGTTTCTGCGGGTCTTGGCCTCAACGGCCGCCGCGGCCAGCGCTTCACGGCCGGCGGGGGTGAACTGGGCGTGCACCATGATCGGTACGTCCTTTCGTTGCTCTTGGCACTGGTACGTGGGAGTTCGGGGCCGATGGTTCTGTGGTGATCCCGGACGCGGGCCGGGAAACCGGAGCCGGGTCAAATGAATGGTCTGGATCAGGGGGTCCCGAGCACGGTTCCGGATCCGGCCGGGTCGAGTTCTTCGACGCGCCCGGTGCCGATGTCGAAGACCCAGCCACGCAGGGTGATGGTGTTCTCCGAGAGAGCACGGGCGACCGACGGGTGCGTGGCCAGGTTCGCCAGTTGGGTGAGCACGTTCTGGCGGACCAGCGCCGCGACGTCCCCGGTGGGGGTGGTGAGCCGGTCCGGTGAGGTGTCCGCGTGCCGGAGCCAGTCGGCGACCAGCGGAGTGGCGCTGAGGTCGTGGCCTTGGGCCAGGGCGGTCATCGCGCCGCACGCGGAGTGCCCGCAGACGATGATCTCGGACACGCCCAGCGCGGCGACGGCGTACTCGATGCTGGCCGCCACTCCATCGGCGCCTGACCCGGGTGCGGGGACGAGGTTGCCGGCCGTGCGGATGACGAACAGTTCTCCCGGCTCGGAGCCGGTGAGCAGCTCGGGTACGACCCGGGCGTCGGAGCAGCCGATGAACAGCGTGTGCGGCGTGTGGTGCGTGGCCAGGCGGGCGAACAGGTCCGCCTTGGCGGGGAAGACGTCTCGCTGGAAACGCGTGACGCCCTCGGCGAGATCATGCATGGGTCACTCCTCGGGTTCGCGGTCGGCCGCCACAGGGTCGTCGCGCCGGTGAGGATCGCGGCGATGGCGTGCCCGCCCGGGTGTCGATCCCTCTGAGCGGGTGCAGTCCACTATGGCTGACCTGCTCCTATAGTGTCCAAGAGTTGCTCGGCATGAGATCCATTGTCACCATCTATAGTTCTGTGCATGTCCCTGGAACTGCGTCACGTGCGCTACCTGCTCGCCGTCGCCGAGCACGGCAGCTTCACCCGGGCCGCGGACGACCTGCACATCTCCCAGCCGACCCTGTCCCAGCAGATCAAGCAGCTCGAACGCGCGCTCGGCGTGCGGTTGCTGGACCGCACGGGGCGCGCCGTACGGCTCACCGACGCCGGGGAGGCCTATCTCGGCCACGCCCGGCGCGCGTTACGCGAACTGGCCGCCGCCGAACGCGCCGTTCACGACGTCCAGGACCTGTCCCGCGGTCACCTGCGGCTGGGCGTCACTCCCACGTTCATCGCCTATCTCGTCGGCCCGCTCACCGCGCGGTTCCACACCGGTCATCCCGGCGTCACCCTGACCGTGGTGGAGACGACCCAGGACCGCATCGAGTCGGCCCTGCTCGCCGACGACCTGGACGTCGGCATCGCCTTCGACGGCTCCCACCTGCCCGGCATCACCGCGACGCCGCTGTTCACCGAGACGCTCAGCCTGGTCGCCGGGTCCCGCCACGCCGGATCTCCCGGCCCCGCCGCCGATGCCGGCCGCCCCGGAACGGCGCGCGACGTTCCCGTACCGGTCCGGGCGCTGGACGAACGACGGCTCGCCCTGCTCAGCAGCGACTTCGCCACCCGGCTGCACATCGATGCCTACTTCACCCGCCATCGGGTCCATCCGCGCATCGCGGTCGAGGCCAACTCGATCCATGCCATCACCGAGATCGTCCAGCGCACATCCTTGGCCACCGTGCTGCCCGACCCGATCGCCCGCGACCACCCGCACCTCAGCCTCATTCCCCTCGACCCGCCGTTGCCCGCCCGCGGCGTCGTCCTCCTGCGACGGGAGGGCGCTTACCAGGGCGCGGCCACCCGGGTGTTCGTCCAGGTCATTCATGAGCTCGTCGCGAGGGAGTGGTCTGGAGGGTGAAGCCGGTCCGGCGGCTCAGGCGAGGTGACCTTGGCCGGACAGGGTCTGTTCGGCGGCGTAGGCGGCGAGGCGTTCGGCCAGTTCGGCGGGGCGGCTGAGGGCGGGAGTGTGCCCGCCGTCGATCTCGTCGGGGGTGATGCCCAGGCGCTGCTCGGCGACGCGGCGCAGGTAGGCCGGGGGGAACAGGCGGTCGTCCCGGCAGAGCAGGACCTTGGTGGGTACGGCGGGCCAGGTCGTCAGCGGCGACGGTTCCGCCAGCCGGGTCTCGGACTGGTCCCGTCCCCGCTTCAGTGCTTCGGCGGTCAGCTCGGGCGGGACGTCGTGGTAGAAGAGGTCGATCGTGTCGTCGTACTGCTCTCGTGGCTCGTCGCCGTACCCCGTGTTGGCCCAGTAGTCCGCGGGTGCCTCGCCGGGGGCGGGGATCATGGGCGCGACGAGCGCGAGCAGGTGGACGGTCAGCCGGTCGCAGACCAGGGGTGCGACGAACCCGCCGAACGACTGGGCGACGACGATCAGGTCGGTCCGGCCGTCGAACGCGTCGACCAGGGTGTCCGCGTACTCGGTGAGCCCGGCCGAGTCGTCGTCACAGGGCAGGTCAGGAGCCATGCTGTCGTGGCCCCGCCGAGCCAGTTCCGCCTGCACGAGGTGCCAGTACCAGCCGACGTCGCCGGCGCCGTGGATCAGGCCGAATGTGGCCATGTGGACTCCTTTCCCATGTCCTGCCAGTGAGCTCTGTCATGCCCGTGCCGGTGGCTCGGATGCGCGGAGGGTGAAGTCGGCTCGGCCGGAGGGGGCGCCGTTGATCTGGAGTTCGACGGCGTGCGCGCCGGGGTGGTAGCGGCGGGTGGTGATCTCGCGGAACGAGTGCTCGCGGGCGAGTTGCAGCTTCTCGCCGGGGGCGAGCGTCGCGGTGGTCAGCTTGAAGGTCTTGCCGCGTTGCGTGCCGTTCGCCTTCATGTGATGGACGATGTAGTCGATCGCGAGGGAGGCCGCTTCGGCGCCCGTGTTGGTGATCGTGGCGGTGAACCCGATCGTTCCGCCGAACGCGATCTCGGTCGCGGTCAGCAGCGGACCGGTGACGTCGATGGACGCCGTGGTGGTGAAGCCGAGGAGGCCGAGCGCGCCCGGATGGCCCTTCTTGACCAGCGTGCGCAGGGCGTGCCTGACCAGCCGCGGGGTGTTCTCGTCCGGGTCGGCGAGCCAGGCGGTGGCGGTTTCGAGCACGATGTCCGGGTGCTGCCTGCTCAGGTCGTTCAGGTGGTTGGCGACGGATCGCCGGACGTACTCGCTCTCGTCCCGGTAGAGGGCGTTGATGATGGGGAGGGTCGCCCGGGGCGCGGCCAGGATGCCGGGCACCCGTCTGGCCCAGGGCAGGAACGGCCGGGTGCCTTCGGAGGCCAGGCGGCGGACGTCCTCGTCCGGCGAGGCGGTCCAGGTCAGGGCGGCGGCCAGGGCGCGGTCGAGGTCGTGGTCGAGCAGGGTGCGGATCGCGAACTCGGCGGTGAGGCGGGAGGTGAGGTCCGCCAGGGTCGCCATCGCGTCGTCGAAGGCGGCGACGCCGCCGTCCGCGACGGCCTTGGTGGCGATCGCGCTGGTCACCGGCCAGATCAGCCATCCGGTGAACGGCGGCCGCCCGTCCCGTGCCGCCCGGATGTGGGCGGCGAAGGCGGTGTAGTCGCCGGGCAGGTCGTGCAGGAGGGCGTCTCTGAGCAGGTCGCTGCGTTCGCGCAGGGACAGGCCGTTCAGGCCGTGGACCGCGGCGCTGAGCGCGGTGAGCGGGGCTCCGGGAGCGGCGGCGGCGATCGCGTGGAGCAGCGCCTTGGCGGTGTGCTCGCCGATGAGTTCGTCGGCGAAGGGCATGGGGTCTCCCGATGTGTCGAGCCGGCCGCTGGGCCGGCGAAGGTAGTCTGCACGACATGTCCGACAAATCCGGCAACCCGCTCGGTCGGTTCCTTCGCGCCCACCGCGCTCGGCTGGATCCGGCCGAGGTCGGGCTGCGCGGCGGAGGCGACCGCAGGGTGGCCGGACTACGGCGTGAAGAGGTCGCGGTGCTGGCAGGGGTGAGCGCCGACTACTACGCCCGGCTGGAGCAGGGCCGGGAACGCAACCCGTCCCCGCGGCTGCTGGACGCGATCGGCCAGGCGCTCCGCCTCGACGCCGACGCGCGCGGCCACCTCTTCCGGCTCGCCGGGCTGAACCCCAGGCTGGCACCGGGAAGCTCGCGGGACCTGGTCCACCCCACGCTCCTGCACCTGCTGGACTCGTTCCCGGCGGCGGCGGCGTACGTCCTGAGCCCGTCGTTCGACGTCCTGGCCGCGAACGCCGTCGCGGAGGCGCTGCTGTCGCCGTTCGGCCGGATGCGGAACATGGTCCGGGTGCTGTTCCAGCACCCCGAGGCGAAGACGGTGTTCGCCGAGTGGCCCACTCTGGTGGAGACCACCGTCCACGCCCTCCGCCTCAACGCGACCGCCTATCCGAACGATCCGGAGATCCGGGCGCTGGTGGCGGAGTTCACCACGACCGTGCCCGAGTTCCGCACGTTGTGGGAGGACCAGCAGGTGAGCGGGCTCAACCGCCTGTTCAAGGTCTTCGTGCACCCGGAGGCCGGACGCATCGAGCTGACCTACCAGACGTTCGACGTCCGCGACGCCCCCGGCCAGCAGTTGCTCGTCGGCACGCCGGAGCCCGGCAGCCGCAGTGCCGAGGCCCTCGCGTACCTGGCGTCCGTGCACGGCGCCCCGCACCACCTGCCGTACGGTACGTCGCAGCGCCCTTCGTAGGACTTGACGCACGGGACGAGGCGCCGTACGCCCTGAAGGGCAGGGCACGTCCATGATCGCCACCTCTCGTGAGTCCGCGGCACCTCCGGGAAACCGGAACGCCACTGGTGAAACCGGAAGGTCTCCCGTGCGTCCGGCACACCTGCCGCGTGTTAGGAAGCGCGGTTGTGCTCTGTGCTGATCCTGCACGCCGCCCGACGGCGGGCGGAAGGACGGATCTTCGCCGTCGCGTCTTCCTAGGTGTGGCGCACCCAGGAAGAGCCGCCCTTCTCCATCTCGTGCCGGCGATGCAGGCTGGACTCCGCGGTGTTCCGCCGCCCACATCCACGCCTTCCAGGAGTCGATTCTCATGAGCAGTACGACCGTGCCCGCGTCCAGCGGCAAGATCGTTCTCATCACCGGCGCGAGCAGCGGCATCGGTGCGGCCACCGCCCGCCGTCTGGCCGCGGACGGCCACCACGTGGTGCTCGGCGCGCGTCGCGTCGACCGCCTCAAGACGCTCGCCGACGAGATCCACGCCGCGGGCGGCAGCGCCGACCACCAGGAGCTCGACGTGACGAGCCTGGAGAGCGTGCGCGCCTTCGTCGAGGCCGCCCACCAGCGGCACGACCGCATCGACGTCATGGTCAACAACGCGGGTGTCATGCTGCTCTCGCTGATGGAGAAGACGCTCGTCGACGAGTGGAACCAGATGATCGACGTGAACCTGCGCGGCACGCTGCACGGCATCGCGGCCGTCCTGCCGATCATGCGTGCCCAGGGTGCCGGTCACATCGTCAACATCTCCTCCACGGCCGGCGTGCGCGCCGAGCCGACGGCCGCCGTCTACTGCGCCACCAAGTTCGCCGTCCGGGCGCTCGCGGAGTCGTTGCGGCAGGAGGTCGGCGACGTCCGCGTGACCACCGTGAGCCCCGGCTTCACCGAGTCCGAGCTCACCCAGCACGGCGCCGACGAGGAGATGCGCGCTGCCGCGCACGCGGCCGCTCAGCAGCTCGGCATCCCGGCCTCCGCCATCGCCGCGGCCATCTCCTACGCGATCGCCCAGCAGGACGAGGTCGACGTCAGCGAGATCGTCGTCCGGCCCACCGCCCAGCGCTGATCCGAAAGGAACCGACATGACAGAGGTGCTCGAGGTCACGACGTTCAAGCTCGTCGCCGGACTCACCGGTGCCGACTTCGTCGCGGCCAACAAGGACATCGAGGAGTACCTGAAGCGCCGGCCCGGCTTCCGCTGGCGGCGGATCACCGAGGACGACGATGGCACGATCATGGACATCGTCGCCTGGGACGGCGAAGCCGACGCGCGGGCGAGCGCGAGCGGGATCATGACCGAGATGGGCGACTCGCCGGTCCACGCGACCATCGACCACGGCACCGTGGACTTCCGGATCATCCCGGTGGTGCACCACACGAGGTGATCGGAGACCACAGGCGCACGGCCGCTCCGGCCCGTCGCAAGGTACGCACCGATCGTCCCCATCGGGGTGTCCTGCACACGGCGTCTCATCGCCGGCCGTGCATGAGGGGTGCCCGAGCAGGTCACTGCGTTCGCGCGGCCCCGAGCGTGAGGTCCCGTCCCTGACGCCGGTAATCCTGTTGCGTGGCCCGAGCGTTCGGTGGGAGAGTCTGAGCCGCGTCGCACCACGCGCGCACCTACACGGCGAAGGAATGAAGTCCATGGTCTCGGCGTCCCGCAGCGGCCGCCGTCGGCACTGACAGGTCCGCCGGCCGAAGCCCACCGGCTTCCGGCGTCACCCAGTGCTCCGTCTCCACACGGCGGCCCCACGTGCGGTGCCTGACGCACCGCGTCCATCTCCCTGCCCGGAGATGAGCCCGGCTCGGCGATGACGCCGAGCCCGGGAACAGTCCGCGCGGTTCCACCGTGCGCCTTCGCGCATACGGCCGGCCGCGACCGACCATGCAAAACGTGAGGTCACCACCATCATGGGCACCGACGTCCAGAGCTTCGCCGTCGCCAACCTCCGCCGCCGCCCCGCCGCTGTCGAGATCGGCGGGTTCGTCGCGGGGTTCGACCCCGACACCACCAGCCCGTACATCAACTACGCCACGCCGCTCCCCGGCGCCCGCCCAACGGGGCGGGACGTCGCCGCGCTTGTCGGGGCGTTCCGCGAGCGCGGTCTCAAGGCGCGTCTCGAATTCGCGCCGGACGCCGCGCCGGCCGTGGAGGCCGCGCTGCGCGAGGCGGGGTTCACCGTGGAGGCGGTCCACGAGTACCTGGTCTGCACCCCGGCCACGCTGACGATGCCGCCGACATCCGGTGAGCTCGCGCTCGCATCCCCTTCCGCGTCCGCATCCGTGGCCACGTCGACCGGCGCGCACTACGGAGGGTTCCGCGTGGAGAGTCCCGCCACGGACGCGGACTACGAGGCGATCGACGCGGCGTTGGCCGAGGCGTTCGGCGGGATGTTCGCGTCCTCTCCGGAGGGGGCGGCCCGGCTGCGTCGTACCGAGGACGACGGTGGGGCGGTGCGGTTCGTCCGGGCGGCCGAGGGCGGCTGCGCCGGCGCGGCCATGTGCTCCACGCCGGCCGAGGGGACCGCCGAGCTGGCGGGGGTGGGGACCCGCCCCGCCTTCCGCGGCCGGGGCATCGCGGCCGCGGTCACCGCCACGCTGGCCGAGACCATGTTCGCCCGCGGGGCGCGGTCGGTGTGGCTGGAGTACTCCGGCGACGGATCGCGCCGCGTCTACGAACGCGTCGGCTTCCGGCCTGAGGGCACCCGCCTTTACATGTCGCGTGAGGTGACGGAGGAGGCCGGCCGCCCGGCCGATGGGTGAGGGGTCGGCCGGGCGGAACGCTCGGCCGGCATGAACCTCGCGCGACGGAAGCGGCGGGGCCGCCCGGCCGGCGGGTGATCGCTCGCCGGCCGACCCGCGGCTGATGGAGCGTCTGGCCGGTTCCCGGCCGCTGTGAGCGTCGGTGTCAGAGGTAGTACCCCTCCACGGGGACGCGGGCCTCGTCGAAGAGGGCGGGGCCTTCGGCGGGGGCGTCGGTGAAGGCGCTGCCGGGCGGCTTGAGCGTGTCGAGCTGCTCGCCGGACAGGGCGTAGACGACCCGGCCCAGGCCCGAACGGGCGATCGCGCCGGCGCACATGCCGCAGGGCTGGCAGCTGGTGTACATCGTGGTGGCCGCCGCGGTGGCCGGGTCGAGCTCGCGGGCGGCCCAGCGGGCGAGCTTCAACTCCGGGTGGGCGGTGATGTCCCGGTCGGTGATGGAAGTGTTGTGCTCCTCGGCCAGGATGGCGCCGTCCGGCCCGGCCAGCAGCGATCCGAACGGCGGGTTGCCGCCGGCCCGCGCCCTGGCGGCCAGCTCGATGGCCCGGCGCAGCAGCTCTTCGTCCTGGTGTGTCATGGTCAGTCCTCCACGGTCTGTTCGGTCGTGGTCCACCGGCTCGCCACGGTCGCGAGGGCCCGCCAGGCCGGCTCGGGGCGCAGGGTCTCGTCCGGGTCACCGTCGAACGGGTCCAGGACGACGGTGCTGGCGCCCAGTTCGCGCAGTTCGCGCAGGTCCTCGTCGATCTGGTCGGCCGTCCCGACGCCGGCGAGGCGGTCGGGGCCGGTGACGGGCGTGTCGGTGAGCCGCAGGGCGATGCGCGGCACCAGGCCGGGCACGGCACGTCGCTGCTCGCGGGCGAAGTCCGCGATGCGCTCCAGCGCTCCGTGCAGCCAGGGCATGGTGAAGCGCAGCGGATGCCAGGGCTCGCCGAAGCGGACGGCCCGGCGCATGCCGGCGTCGCTGTTACCGCCCACCCAGATGGGGATGCCCGCCGCCTGGTAGTCCTTCTCGTTCTCCCAGGCGGCGCGGATGGCGCGCAGGTGCTCGTCGGTCAGCGCGCCGCGCCGCTCGTAGGGCACCCCGAGGGCCTCGAACTCCTGCCGGGCCCAGCCGACGCCCACCCCGAGGACGAGCCGGCCGCCGCTGAGCTGGTTGAGGTTGGCGGCCATGCGGGCGGTCAGCAGGGGATGACGGTAGGGGAGCAGCAGCACGGTCGTCCCCAGCCGGATCCGGTGGGTGATGCCGGCCAGCCACGCCAGCGTGGTGAACGGCTCGTAGAACGGCGGCGGGTACTGCTCGGCGACGTCCGGCGTCACCACGAGGTGGTCGGAGACCATGAGCAGGTCGAAGCCGAGTCCTTCCACCGTCTGCGCCCACTGCCGTAGCTTTCCGGGGTTGGTGCCGGGTCCGAAATTGGGGACGTTCACGCCTATTCGCACAGGTAAAGGCTAGCCAGCGGCCATGATCACGAGAAGGGATTGTTCCCGGTATCGGCGGCCCTCGGCCGGAATATGTGCCGGTATATTCGGCGAATGGCCGTGAATCTCGATGCGACCGACTGGTCCATCCTGGCCGAGCTCCAGCGCGACGGCCGCGTGCCGCTCACCGAGTTGGGGCGCCGGGTGAGTCTGAGCTCCTCGGCCGTGACCGAGCGGGTGCGGCGGCTGGAGGCCGAGGGCGTCATCACCGGATACCGGGCCGACATCGACCTGCCGAAGGTCGGCCTCGCCGTGCTGGCCGTGGTGCGCCTGAAATACCCCGGCAGCCGGCACGAGCCACTGCACCGGTTGCTGGCGGAACGGCCGGAGATCCTGGAGTGCCTGCGCACCACCGGCGAGGACTGCTACACGCTGAAGGTCGCGGCCACCTCCATGGTCCACCTGGAGAAGGTCGTCGACGAGTTGGCCGGCTTCGGCAGCACCACGACGAACATCGTCTACAGCCAGACCCTCCCGTACCGAGGCCCGCGGACGCCCGGCGCCTAGTTGTATCGCCCACGAACGCCGTACCACGCCCCGCCGCCCCGGCTCCGATCACATCAAGCACATGGCCGGAGCGAGGAGCCGCTCCCGGTGAACGTACGTGGCCACCGCGCGAGGTCCGTCTCGCGAAGCCTGCGGACCCTGCTGACCCCGACCGCCTGGCACGAGTCCGGCCGGGCCCCGCCGCGTGGCCTCCTCCCCCGGCGGTGACTCCGGTCCCGCACGGCCGCCTGTTCGCCCGGCTCGGAGGGCCTGGACGAACAGGCGGCCCGGCACGTGGACCGGCCTACACGGGGTTCAGGGCGGGGAGGATGTGCTCCTCTTCGTAGTCCAGGTGGGCCTCGAGTTCGACGGTCAGCCGTTCGACCTCGGCGAGCACGAACGCCGGGTCAGGGCCCGGCTGCGGCTGGCGCTGGAGCCGGTCGGACGCCGGACCGGGCGTGGGCTCGGAGCCGGAGGTGGATTCCTGGTGCGGGCTTGCCGTGCCGCCGGAGATCAGCGCCTGCAACTCGTCCAGCAGGAGCTTGATCGTCCGGTGCTGCTCGTCCAGCCGGGCCAGCACCGGGGCCAGCTCGGGGTGGCGTTCGCCCAGCGTGGGGAACAGGTTGGCGTCCTCCATCGTGTGGTGGTAGTGCAGGCCCTGGCACAGGGTCAGGCAGTTGATCCGTAGCTGCGCGCCCAGGCTGGAGCCGGAGGCGGCGACCTCCTTGCGGATCAGTTCCAGCTCGCGCCGGAAGGCGCCGTGCACCGCCGTGAGGAAGCCCGCCGGTCCGCCCTGCGCCGACGGGGGGCCCACCTGGTGGAGGGCGATGACCGGGAGGACCCGGGCCGATTTTTCCTGGTAGTCCGCCCAGCCCGGGTTCGCCTCCGCCGCGCGGGCGAAGACGCGGTCGCGTTCCTCGCCCCGCAGGACGGTCGCGTCCGCCTGGTAGGTGAAGCTCCCGTTCTCCACGGTCACCCGGGGGTGGGCGAGCAGGTTGTGGTACCAGTCGGGGTGGGACGGCGCACCACCTGCGGAGGCGATGATCAGGATGCGTTCGCCGTCCGGCAGGTAGGCGACGGGGGTGGTGTGCCGGGCGCCGGTCCTGGCCCCGGTGGTGGTGAGCAGGATGAGGCGCCCGTCCTGGAACGGGCCGCCCACCTTCCCGTGGTTGGCGCGGAACTCGTCGATGATCTGCTGGTTGAAGTTCTCTGGCATGCTCGGTGCGGCTCCTGGCTGCTGGCTGCGGCGTCTTGCGCGCTATGGATCAAGGGCATGGGGGCACGCCGCGGCCGGGTCGTCGGCTGACCGCGGGGTGACGGGGGCCACGGCGCCCGCATGCGGCGGCGCTGGGGCATGGACGGGTACACCGTGCTCGATGGGATCCGCTGGTGACCGTGGCAGCGCCGCGCGAGCCCGGCCATCCCCGTCCGGTGTACGGCACGAGGCGGCGATGCCGAGGTGCCGGTGAGGACGAGTGCGAACCGGACACCGTTCGGCCAGGGCGAAGATCAGCTCAGGGACGAGGACGGTGTTCGGCCCAGGCGGAGACCGGGGCGACGCGCGGGACGGTCGTGATGGTCAGGCGAGGCCTGTGGAGTGTGCACTCACAACATCATCCCCAATCGGTCGGGTGTCGCGCGCCCACCGCCCGCCAGGACGGCCTCGCCACGACACAGGGAGCATTACAGGCCGTCCGGCCAAGCCCTGTCAAGCTTGCGGTCATCCATCCTGCTCGGCGGGTTCTGCCCGCCTTGAGCGGCTCCAGCCGGACACGGGCCTGACCTGGGCGCGCCCGCCCAGCATCGGCACGCGGTCAGGCACCGCCCGGCGATCGGCACGCCGTCACTCGCGGCCCGGTCCCGGCATACCGCTGGACCGGACCGGCTCGGGCATGCCGTCAGGCGCGGGGCCGGCCTCCGCACGCGGTCAGACGCCGCCCGGCGGGACACTCCGTCACGCGCGGCCCGGCCTTGCATGGCGTCAGGCGGGGCCGGCTCTGGCATGCCTTAGAACGAGGCCCGGTCTTGGCGTGCCGTCAGGCGTGGCCTGCTATCCGTGCCGGCTCCGGTTCCGGTTCGGGGAGCGGGGCGGCCGGGCGGCGGGGGAGCAGCAGCGGGGTCGCCAGCAGGAGCACGCCGGCCAGGCCGATGGCCGTACGCGGGCCTAGCAGGCCGCCCAGCACGCCCCAGACGGCCGTCAGGAGCGCCGTCGAGGCCTTGGTCGTCACCGCCCAGGCGGACAGGACGCGGGCGACCCGGTCGGTCGTGGTGTGTTCGAGGCGGTAGGTGGCGCAGACGGGGTTGAAGACGCCGCAGCAGAAGATGAGCCCGAACTCGACGCCGATGACCAGCAGCAACCCTCCGGTGCCCGGCCCCAGGAAGGCCAGGCCGACGGGCCACAGCGCGCGCAGCGCCCCGGCCACCACCATGACCTGGTGCCGCCCGAACCGGGTGACGAGCGGCCGGGCCAGCCGTGAGCCGAGCAGCCCGCCGATCGAGGGCGCGGCGAAGGCGAGGCCGTACTGCCATGGTGCGAACCCGAGTTGGCCGAGCATCAGGACGGCCATCAGCGGTCCGGTGGCCATCACCAGGCCGTTGAACAACGTGGTGTTGTACAACAGCCGGCGTAGCGTCGCGTCGGCGACGATGTACCGCCAGCCGTCCAGCAGATCCCCGGGCCGCATGCGCGTGGCGTCCCGGCGCCGGGGCGGCGGCTCGTGGCCGCCCATCGCGCCGATGCCCAGGGCCGAGAGCAGATAGCTGACCGCGTCGGCCACCACCGTGGCCACCGGCCCGAGAAGCCCGATCGCCACGCCGCCGAGCGGTGGCCCGATGATCGTCGTGGTCCAGGCCGTGGACTCGAACCGGGCATTGGCCACCAGCAGCTCCTCAGGCCGCAGCAGCGTCTTCAGGTACGCGCCGGAGGCGGCGCGGAAGGTGATGTCCGCCGTCGCGACGACGACCGAGACCAGCAGGAGCTGCAGGAAGGTGAGCATGCCGAGCGCGAACGCGACGGGGATCGTCAGCAGTGCCGCGAACCGCACCAGGTCCATCGCGATCAGTACCGGCCGCTTGCGGCGCAGGTCCACCCACGGGCCGAGCGGCACCGCCACGGCCGCGCCCACCAGAGCCCCCGCGCAGGAGAGCGCGGCGACCTCGGCCGGCCCGGCGTGCAACACCTGGACGGCGATCAGCGGGAACGCGCCGAAGGCCAGCCACGTCCCGAGCGCGCTGGTCCCGTACGCGCCCCAGAGCCACCCGAACCGCCGCCCCAGCCGGTGCCCGCTCCGCATGCCCGACGCCCCCTGCCCACCCGCACGGCCGATCCGCCAACGGAAGCATCAAAGTGCGTGCCACGCCGTGGATCAAACAACTGCGAAGCCGACGGCCACAACGAACGGTTGTATCAATAGGGTGCCGCCATGGACCTCGACACCGTTCGCACCTTCGTGTCCGCCGCCGACGCGGGGCAGTTCCAGGAGGCCGCCGCCGAGCTGGCGGTCACCCAGCAGGCCGTCTCCAAGCGCATCGCCGCCCTGGAGCGCGACCTTGGCGTGCGGCTGTTCACCCGCACCGCGCGCGGCGCCGAGCTCACCATCGACGGGCAGGCGTTCCTGCCCCACGCGCGCGAGCTGCTGCGCGTCGCCGAGCGTGCCGTCGCCTCCGTGCGCGCCGGCAGCCGTCCGCTGCGCGTCGACGTGATCGCCTCGCGCACCGCGGCGTCAGGGCTGATGCGCGGCTTCCACAGCGCGCACCCCGAGGTCGAGCTCGACGTGGTGACGCTGTTCGACGTCGAGACGGCCGTCGCCGCCATCCGGTCCGGCACGATCGACGCGTCCTTCCGCGCCGTCGCCGTGCCCGGCCGGCCCCTCCCGCCGGACATCGCGTCCATCCGGGTGCTCGACGAGGCGCTCCAGCTCCTCACCGGGCCCGCCCACGCGCTCGCGGGCGCCCGGTCGGTGACCATCGCCCAGCTCGCCGGGCACCGCATCTGGATGCCGGGGATCGTCCCCGGCACCGAGTGGGCCGCCTACTACGACGACCTCGTCGCGGAGTTCGGCCTCACCATCGAGGCGACCGGCCCCAACTTCGGCTCCGACGCGCTCCTCGACACCATCGCCGACACCCCGGCCCTGGCCACTTTCATGGGCGAGCGGACCCGCCTGGTCTGGCCGGCGGGCCATGGTCTGCGCCGCATCCCGGTGACCGGCCCGACGCCCGTCTACCCGCACTCGCTGCTGTGGCACCGCGACAACCCCCACCCCGCGCTGGCCACGCTGCGTGCCCACCTCGCCGCCACGACCGCCGGCCACGACGCCGCCGGCACCTGGACGCCGGGCTGGGTGATCGCCCACTGAACGCGCCCGCGACCGGTCCCGGATCCGCCGGCGGTTACTGTGCGTAGCCGGTCGCCCTCCTGCGTACGCTCACGCCCTGGCGCTGATCGAAGCCATGGCCGCTGATCGGTCGCGACGGCCGCGGATGAACGGCGAACCTCCGAGCCGCCACCCTCCGGTCGGGCCCCGGCGAGGGGATCACCTCGTCCGGGCAGGCGGTGTCCAGCATGCCGTGGCCGGCGATTCCCACGTGCAGCGACACATGGCAGAAGGCCCCCGCCGGACATCGGCCCGACCTTGCCGGACGCCCGGCGATGACCACCGGTACGCGATCTTGTGGGTGGGGTCGGCCCGAAGATCCGGGCGGGCCTCGGCCGGCCACGACTCGCGCGTGCGGCCGGTAACGGCTTCACCAACGGGCGGCGGATTCGCGGGTAGATCCTTTTACTCTCGGCGCACCCTCCGATTACCCTCCGTGCTAGGGTCTGCACGTTGCGTATCGAACGTCCCTCGGGGGTCCTTGCCAATGGCTGTTCGTGTGGTCTTCATAGGCGGTCTGGGGCGCAGCGGCACCACGCTGCTCGAGCGGCTGCTCGGTGAGGTGCCCGGCGTCGTGCCCCTCGGCGAGGTCGTCCACCTGTGGGAACGCGGGGTCTGCGCGCAGGAGCCCTGCGGGTGCGGTGAGCCGTTCTCCTCGTGCCACTTCTGGCGGCGGGTCGGCCTGCGCGCGTTCGGAGGATGGTCGCCGGGGCTGGCCGACCGCGTGCTCACCCTCCGGCGCAAACTCGACCGCACCCGGCACATCCCCGCGCTGGCCCGCAGCCACCGCCGGCCGGGCCTCAGCGGATACACCCGCGCCTACTCCCGCGTGTACGAGGCCGCCGTGCAGGTCGCCGCCGGCACGGTCGTGCTCGACTCCAGCAAACACGCCTCGCTCGCGTTCTGCCTCAGCACCTCCCCGGTCGTCGACCTCACCGTGGTCCACGTCGTCCGCGACCCGCGCGCGGTCGCCCACTCCTGGTACCGCCGGGTCGCCCGGCCGGAGAACGGCGCCCGCATGACCCGCTGGCGGCCATGGCGCACCTGCGTCCACTGGATCGTGCAGAACTTCGCCTTCGAGCTGCTCGCCCGCCGGGGCGGCGCGGTCGTCCGGGTCAGGTACGAAGACCTGCTGGCCGATCCTCGCGGCGCGCTGGGCATGCTGCTCACCCGGCTGGGGTTCGACGGCGCCGCCGACCTGCCGTTCCTGCGTTCCGGCCACCTCGCGGAGCTCTCGACCGCACACACCTGCGCCGGCAACCCGATGCGCTTCACCACCGGGCCGTTGCCACTGACCCGGGACGACTCCTGGCGCGCCGAGATGGCCCGCCGGCACCGGTGGCTGGTCGCCGCGCTCACCTGGCCGCTCATGCTGCAGTACGGCTACTCCGTGCGCGAACGGCAGGCCGTCGAGTCCGCGGCGGCTCCCTGGCTCGCCGCCGGAGGCGTTGCCGCGCAGGAGTGCCGGTGAGCCCGTCGGTGGGCGTGGTCATCCCCACGCGCGGCGACCGGCCGCACCTGCTGCGCGCGGCGGTGGCCGCCGTCCTGGCCCAGGAGAGCCCGGCCGTCGCCGAGGTGGTCGTGGTCGTCGACGGCGGTCTGCGGCGCTCGTGCGACTCCGCGCAGGTGCGTGCTTCGCAGGAGAGGCCGGCGGTGGCCTCCGTGGTGGAGCAACTGTCCGGCCCTGGTTCGTTCACCTCGCCAGACCCGCCCGGGCAGCGCGTGCCGGTGCGCGTCATGGCGAACCGGCTGACCCCGGGGCTGCCCGGCGCCCGCAACACGGGCATCGCCGCCCTGGACACCGACCTGGTCGCGTTCTGCGATGACGACGACCTGTGGCTGCCGGGCAAGCTGACCGCGCAACTGGCGGCGCTCCGGGCCGACCCGGCGGCCGAGTTCGCCGGCTGCGCCATCGAGGTGGAGTACGACGCGCGGCGGGTCGTCCGTCTCGCCGGCACCGAACGCGTGACCAGGCACGACCTCATCCGCTCGCGCATGATGATGGTCCACTCCTCGACGTTCCTGTTCCGGCGCGGGTCGATCTGGCCGGACGAGAGCGCCCCGGGCGGCCAGAACGAAGACTGGGACCTCGCCCTCCGTGCCGCGGCCCGCCACCCGATCGCCTATGTCGACCGGCCGCTGGTGCGGGTGCGCTGGGGCGGATCGGCGTACGTCACCCGCTGGGCCGACCGCATCGCCGGGCTGGAGTGGATGCTCGCCCGGCACCCCGGTCTCACCACCGACCCGCGCGGCGCGGCCCGCGTGTACGGGCAACTCGCCTTCCACCACGCCGCGCTCGGGCGGCGTGCGGAGGCGTGGCGCTGGGCCCGCCGCGCGTTCACCGCCCGCCG
Source organism: Sphaerisporangium melleum (assembly GCF_014646695.1). Taxonomy (GTDB): domain Bacteria; phylum Actinomycetota; class Actinomycetes; order Streptosporangiales; family Streptosporangiaceae; genus Sphaerisporangium; species Sphaerisporangium melleum. Next base: position 212,832 of record NZ_BMNT01000004.1, on the reverse strand, counting down.
TGGCGAGCCCCGGGTTCCCCTGGCCCTGGCGGTCGCGCTGCGCCTGATCCCGGCGCACACCATGCTCGGCCTGCTGCACAGCCGCGGGCACGGCATCTGATGGCGCGGAGTCTGATGGCGCGGCCCCTGATGTCACGGCCGCTGACGGCCTGCCGCGCGTTTCTCGGCAGGTCACGCCCCACCGTCCCCCGGCCCCCGGACGACGAGGGCCGTTCCGCCGTCTCTTCGGCACCGGGCGACGCCGAGCCCTCCGCCGGTCCTGATGCTCCCGTGCAGCCGGGCGACGCGGGTGTCACCTTCCCCGTACCGCCGGGCGATGCCGGACCGTCCGCTGCTGTCAGCGTCCCCGTGCCGCTGGGAGATGCCAGGTCCTCCGCCCGTCGCGCTGAGCCGCTGCCGCCCGGCGATGCCGGAGCGCCGGCCGTCCTGTCCGGCGCCCTGCCGCCGAGCGACGACCTGGAGCAGCCGGGCCTTCCTCCGGCAGGGCTGCCGTCGAGCGACGAACGGCCGGAGCACCAGGCCACCGCCACGGACACCATGCCTGCGCCGCGGGTCGGCACGCGGCCAGAGAGGGTCACGATCGGCGGGGTGACCGTGCACCGGCTCACCGAGGCGCAGGTGGTCGAGCACGTGGTGACCGCGGCGCGGCGCGGGCGAGGCGGTCACGTGGTGACTCCGAACATCGACATCTGCCGTGCCTGCGCCCGCGACCCGGAGGTGCGGGCGCTCGTCGCGGGCGCCGACCTCGCCGTGCCCGACGGCATGCCGCTGCTCTGGGCGTCCCGGCTGCTCGGCACGCCCGTGCCCGAGCGGGTCACCGGAGCCGATCTGATCTGGTCGTTGTCACGGGCCGCGGCTTCGGCGGGTCTGTCGGTCTACCTCATCGGCGGGCCGCCGGGCGTCGCCGTACGAGCCGCCGAGGCGCTGATCAACCGCTGTCCGGGGCTGCGCGTCGCGGGCGTGGTGTCGCCGCCGTTCGGGTTCGAGACGACCCCGGACGGGCTGGCCGCCGTGCGTGAGGCGTTGCTGTGGGCACGGCCCGACCTGGTGTTCGTCGGCCTCGGGTTCCCCAAGCAGGACCGGCTCATCGGCGTGCTCCGTGCCGACCTGCCCGGTGCCTGGTTCGTCGGGTGCGGGTCGGCCATCGCGTTCGCGGCCGGCTCGGTGCGCCGGGCACCGATGTGGATGCGGCGGTCCGGGCTGGAGTGGCTGTATCGCCTGTCCGCCGAGCCCGGTCGTCTCGCCCGCCGCTACCTGGTCGACGACCTCCCCTTCGCCGTCGGCCTCCTCACCGCCTGCCTCTGCCGCCGTGCCCTACGCAAGATCACCCGCCGCTTCCGCCGCCCGGGCTCCTGCTGACCTCGGCCGAGCCCGGTGCGTCTGACTCGACGAACCCCCTGCCGGGCCGGCGGCAGCACCTCCCCCTCCCACGCGGCAGGCCACCGCTCTAGGACCGGCGCCCGGTCAGTCGGTCGAGGGAGGGCGGGGGGGCGTCGCGCGGTCGGGCACCCGTACGGATGCGGCCGGGCAGGGTGATCTCCTGGACGAGGCGGATCTGCTCCGGGGTGAGGCCGGTGGGCGGACGGGTGGCCGCGGTGCGCGCGTCCATGGGACGGTAGGCCGTCCGAGAGAGCCCGGTCCAGGTGAAACCCGCACCCCCGAACCGTGGGAAACCGCGCCGAGCCGGCGGGGCGGTGCAGGCCCGCGCGATGCGCTGCTCGGCCGTGGCGGTCCAGGGCAGACCGCACCACGCGTACAGGTCGCGGTAGCCGGCGAGCGGGTCGGCGGCCAGCTCCTCGTACGCGACCAGCCGGACACCAGGGTGGCGTCCGGCGAGCGCCTCGGACACCTCGCGCGCCAGTGCGTACAAGGTCGCGATCTTCACGACGGGCTCGTGCGTGCCGGCGAGCGGACGCACCCGCTCGACCGCCGGCTGATCACGGACCAGGAGCGGCTGGTCGAGCAGCTCACCGAAGTGCACCGTCCAGCCGAGCCGGCGCCAGCTCGCCACCAGGGCCACCGGGTCACGGACCAGCAGCACCACGCGGCAGCCGAGCCGCTCGGCGAACCAGCCGGCCGAGAACAGCGCGAACGGGTCGTCCAGCAGCGCCCTGCGCCGGCGCAGCCGGCCGAGCGTGAACATCGACGCGTTCCGCACCAGGCGCGCCAGGTCGCCGGGGGATCGGTTGCGCCGCAACTCGGCGGCGTAGCGGTACCGCAGCGCCACGGTGTCGGCGAACGCGCGCAGCCACGGGCCCTCATTGTCCGGGCAGATGTACTGAAATCGGTGCTCGACCGCGGCGTTCAGCACACCGGGCGACCGCCCCGGCGGGCGCTGCGGATTGAGCGGCTCGTTGACGTACACCGCGCCTCCACCGGCGGTGAGCATCTTGCCCGCCCAGCTCGTCCCGCTGCGCGGCAGCCCCGTGACCAGGATGGGCGCCCCAGCAGGCAACGGGACCGGCACCGTGTCCCGGGGCGGTCGTGCCTGGGAGCCTGAAGTGGCCGGCTCGGCGGGGATGGGCGTGGCGCGCGGCACGGGAAGGTCGGTCACGTCGTCTCCTCGGGACGCCAGACGCGGAGCGCGGGAAGGCTGTGCGCGCCGAAGGGACGCAGCCCGTACCGGCGGTGGATCAGAGACAGGGGGAGGAGGTTCTTCACGAGCATCCCCCCGGACCAGCCGAGGACGGCGCCGAGCGCGCCGTAGCGCGGCACCAGCACGACGTCGAGCGCGACCGTGACACCGATCGCGGCCAGGACATTGACCATGCTGGCGGCGGTGCGGCCGGCGGCGATCAGTACGACGTCGGCCATGCCGCACGCCGTCGCCAGCATCATGGTGGCCGCCAGGACCACCGCGACGGCCGCCCCGCCGGAGTAGCCGTCCCCGAACACCCCCAGCACCCACGGTGCGAGCAGGGCGTACCCGAGCCACACCGGCCAGGTGAGCAGGACCAGCCACATCGTGGTCGTCTGGTACAGCCTGCGGCTGAGGGCCAGGTCGCCTTCGGCCAGGGCACGCACCAGTCGCGGCTGCACGGCCTGGGTGAAGCCCTGGTTGACCAGTTGCCCGGCCACCTTGAACCGGGTGGCCGCGGCGTACAGGGCCGCCTGCTCGGGCCCGGAGAGCATGGCCACCAGCACGATGTCCAGCCGCTGGAACACCGCCTGCGCGGCGCCACCGACCGAACGCGGGCCGGTGTACCGCCAGAACTCCCGTGCCAGTTGAGCGCGGGACCGGTTCGGAGCGGTCTTTCGGGCCGAGAACTCCTGCGCCATCCGATCTGGGTACGCGGTGTCGGCCGTGGGCGTCGCGGGTCGCTCGGATGGCACGCCGCCTGCCCGCGTCGCCGCACGGGGCACGTGGCGTTCGGCCCGAGGAGGCGTGCGGCGGCGTAGCCAGCGAGCGGTCAGCAGCAGTACGGGCAGGGCGGGAGCGGCCCAGGCCACGGCGAGCGCCGTGCCGGTGTCCGCACCCGGGGGAAGCGGCCGGTGTGCCACGCCGGTCAGCACGACGGCGGCCACGAGGAGCAGTTGACCCGCCGGTTGCAGCACTCCGCTCAGCAGAGCGGTCGGCCGCATGCTGCCGAAGCCCCGCGTCCCGGCCACCAGGACGTCCGCGAGGACGATCCACGGCAGCGCGGGGGCGAGAACCCGAACGGCCCCGGCCGGCACGGACGCTGCCGGGGCGGAGAAGAGGGTGGCGGCCAGCACGTCGGCGTAACCGGCGGCCAGCGCCGCCGTGCCAAGGGACAGCACGAGCACCGGTACCAGAGCGACTTGGAAATACCTGGACATGTCACGGTCGGACGACCGCCGGGTGCGGGCGATGAAGTAGATCAGGCCGTTCCCGGAGTCCAGCCGGAGCACTCCGGCCGCCATCAGGCACAGCGCCGTCGCCGTGAAGAAACGGCCGGCCGTACCCGCGTCGGAGCCTCGGGTCACGACCACCACGATCAGGAACTGGGACGCCGCGCTGACCGCCGCCCCCACCAGCCCGGCCGCGCCTCCCCTCACCAGCGAGCGGGATCCACCGCGAGACTCGGCCAGGACGTCGGTCCCTGGCAATGGTTGACGTGCGCAAGCAGGGCCGGGCACTGGAGGCGGGTGTCGCTCAGGGGAGGGGTCGGGTTCTTGAGAAAGGACGGGTACGGCGGAGGTGCCGGCCCGCACCGCCGGGTGAGAGGCGGAAGAGGGAGCGGGAGGAACGAGCGGCGTGGCATGGGAGATGGGGACGAGAGGAAGGTGCGGCCTGGCCGGGGGATCGAGGGCCGGGGGATCGCAGGGCGTGGAGGAGGAGGCGGTGATGCGGGGGGCGGCGGGAGCCGACGGCTCTGGACGGGATCCGCGTGGGAGGGGCGGCGAGGACTGGGGGTCTGGGGGCGAGGACATCGAGGAAGGGTCGGGGGGAGAGGAGGGCATCAGGGCCGTCAGCAGCGCCAGGAGGGAGGGTCGCCGAGCCAGGGGGCCAACTGGGTGTCCCAGGGGGCGAAGTGCGCCGAGAGTCTCCGCCGCACACGCGCCGGCATGTCGGTCGCCCGCGGCCGGGCGTTGTGCCGCTCGAACACCGGGTCGCCCAGGCGGGGCAGCCCGAGGAACTCCAGCATCCGGTCGTACACCACCTCCGGTGTGCCGAAGAAACGCCCGCTGTCGATGACGTGGAGCCGGTCGCGGCCGACCAGGGACTCGACCCGCGCGAGCTGTTCGGCGTACTGCCCGCGGGCGACGTACGCGTGATGGCGATGGGCGTGACTGCGCGCGAGCGGATCGGCGCACAGCCGCTCGGCCTCACCCGCCAGCCGGTAGGACTCCAGCTCGATCGCCCGCTCGAACGACGGCTCGGTCTCGAACCCGCGCGCCACCTCGTGCGCGTGCGCCGAGTAGGCGCGCTCCACCGGGTCGCGGACCAGCACGATGAGCCTCACCCCGGGCAGATCGGTGGCGATGCGGGCCGCGGCGAGCGGGTGGAACAGGTAGTACGGCGAGGACTCGAACGTCAGCGGGCGGATGCCGTACCGGCGCTCCAGCCGGTGGGCGGTGGCCTTCAGCGGGAAGTGCGCGCGGTACCAGGAGGAGCCCTTGCCGTAGGCCGTGTCGAAGTAGTGGATGCCCTTGTGGAACATCGGTTTCAGCACCAGCGGATGCTGGGCCAGGACGCGGTACAGCGAGGTGGTGCCACAGCGCTGTGCCCCGGCGATCAGAAACGACGGCAGTAGCCGCCCGCTCACGGTGAGCCGCCCGGCCGTGTGCGAGAAGGCGTGGGCGGATCTCTTCACCGTGCGCTTCATCTCGGAACCCGCGGCGGGTCGGCTCGCTTCACCATGTGCTTCACCTCAGGACCTCCAGGTGGTCGAGGACAGGGTTGAGCCATCCGGCGGGCGGGCCGAGTGGCTGGTGGCCGTCCCGTTCGTACCGGTCGGCCAGGCTGATCAGGTATTCGGCGGCGGTGTGCCGCGCCTCGTCCGCTGACGGGCCGAAGGGGGCGAGCAAGCGGGGAGAGCTCGCCAGGCAGGCTTCGGCTGCCCGCGCCGGAGGCATCCGGCGTACCGCGCGCTGGAAGAAGTGGTGGAGCGTGTCGAGCCCCAGGGGAACGCCGGTGGCGAAGCGCTCCCAGTCCCACACCGCGAGCCGGCCGCCGGGAGCGAGCGCGATGTTCCACGGCGAGAAGTCGCCATGCCAGGCATAGGCGTGACCGCCCAGGTCGCCCCCCTGAACATCCGACCGCCGGCCCGCCGGAGTGTCCCCCCGCGAATCCGCTGAGGTATCCACCCATGAAGCCGTCGAGGTGTCGGCCCGCCACCCCGCTGAGGTGTCCGCCCGCGGATCCGCTGGTGTGTCCGGCCGGGTACCTGCCGAGGCGTCCGGCCGCGTTGCCGCTGGTGTGTCCGGCCGCGTTGCCGCTGGTGTGTCCGGCCGCGCCTGCGCCGGCTCCTGGTGCCGGGGAATGGTGGCGATCTCGTGGACCGCCCGTTCGAGGAGGGCCGGGGAGACACGCCCGCGGCGGGTGGTCAGGGGCGAGAGGGCCAGCACGTCCAGGCCGTTCCAGGCGCCGTGGTGCAGGACGCGGGGGGCCGCCACGACGGTCATCGGCAGGTCGGCGAGCAGCGCGAGCGTGGCGCTCTCGTGCTGGACCAGCGCGCGCGTGCGGTCGGTGTCACCGACCTTGACGAACGCGAGCAGCGTGCCGGAGCCGTCGCGGATCTCCAGAACGGGCTTGCGGTTCGCCCGCCGGGCGGGCCGTACGTGGACGGTGGCCCGGACGTGCCGCCCGAACACCTCGCTCAGGTAGGACTCGATCGTGCCGGGCCCCTGGGGGAGCAGCCGCCGCCAGGGGAGCCGGCGCGAGCGCGGGACGAGCCGCCGCGGCAGGTATCTGCTCGGGACCAGGGCATAGACGGCCGTGGCGGAACCCCGCACCTCAGAGGGGGCGGCCGGGGACCGGTCGGCGGCCGCTGGTGGCAGGTCCGCCGGGACGGCTCGCGCCCGACGCGCGTCGGATGCGCTCGTGGCGGGCGTTGCGTCCACGACGGTGGAAGTCCCGCCGGCCTCGGGTGCGCCCGTGGCGTACAGCAGTGCGGTCACCTGGTCGAGGTAGCCCAGCCGGGCGCGATGGTCTCTCACCGGAACGCCTCCATCGGTGCGGGGGTCATCGTGCCGGAGGTCCGGATCGGACGGCCGGCCTCGGGGACGACTGCCCTCGACCGGTCGTGGTTCACCCCGGCGGTGGGCCACATCGGATCGATGTCGCGGTGATCGCCCCGTCCATCGCAAGGGTGCTCGGGAGCCGGGACGTCGAGGCGGTGCCTTCCGTCGGCGGGCGGCCTCCCGCGATGGGCCGTGGCGGTGGAGGGGGCGGCGGTCGAAGGGGGCAGGGAGGCGTGGCCGTTGCGCCAGAGGAGGGCGAAGGACACCAGGTACATGATCAGCGCGGTGACCAGCCCGTCGTACACGAACATGTAGAGCAGCACGAGGATCATGACGAGCGTCCCCGCCTGCCCGATCGGCGTGCGGTCGCGCCAGAAGCGGCGGATCGCCCCGGCGAAGAACGCGACGTACAGCGCCGCGCCGGTGAAGCCCTGGGTGATCAGCAACAGCCAGAGTTGGCCGTCGCTGCCGAGCGGCGGGTGCCCGCAGTCGGCGCACCAGCCGGTCTTGCCGGTGGTGATCGTCCGGTAGTTGCCCGAGGCGTTGCGGGTGTTGCCGTAGCCGATGAACGGCGAGTGGACGGCCGCCTCGATGGTGCTCTCGACGGTGAACGCCCTGATGCGGTTGCTGTGCGGGCTGTCGAGCCGCTGGGCGACCATGGCGCCGAGCGGCCCGGCGCAGAACGCGAGCACCGCCGCCGTGAGGGCCGCGCCGATCGCGAGGGCCGTGCGCGTGCGGACGCGCACCAGGACATAGGCGACGGAGACGGCGAGGCCGATCCACAGGCCGCGGTTGAGCGAGTAGACGATCGGGACGGCGGCCAGGCCCAGGACGATCACACAGATCACGCGGCGCGCCGGGCCGCCGTAGGTCCACCAGCCGACCACGAACCAGATCAGCAGCACCGAGAGGTTGCCGCCCCAGGCGTTGGCCCACTCGAACGGCGCCTCCGGGCGCGGTGCGGCGTGCCCGAGCACGTGCTGCACCTGGGCGGCCGTCGGGTGGATCAGGTTGCGGACGTAGGAGTTGCCGCTGATCCACTCGGGCAGCACCATCTCCAGCGGCGAGGTGAACTGCAGGCCCGGCGCCAGCACTCCGAGCAGCCCGCCGGCCACGGTGACCAGGCACAGCACGCCGAGCATGCGCACCAGGGCGCGCTGCGACAGCTCCTGCCGCGTGAGGTTGCCCAGGTAGAGCACCATGATCACCAGCGAGACGTAGACCGCGAGCCGCATGGCGTAGCCGGCGAGGCGGCCCGCGCCCATCTCGCCGTACGTGCCGGGGGGCGTCTCGCCGAGCATGAGCCCACTGGCCAGGTAGCCGGCGATGAGCAGCGCCCACAGGCCCATGCCCTTGGGCACGGCGATCGGCCGGCGGCGCCAGAGCACGACCGCCATCGGGCCGGCCAGGACGACGAGGGCGAGGCCGCCGAAGCCGAGCGCCCACCACACGGGATATCCGACGAGCAGCGCCGCGATCGGCAGGGCCGCCGGCGCCGGGCGCGAGGTCATGAGGGGTGGGGGGTGGGGTCGGAGGGGTGGCGATGGTGGCCGCGCGGCAGGGACGACTGGCCGCGGGGGAGCGCCGTGTGCGAGGAGGGCAGCAGGACCACGCCGAGCGGGGCGGTGTCGGTGCGCCTGAGCTGGCGGACGGCCTGGGCGAGCTGCTTGCTGCGGGCCGCGCGGCGCTCGACGACCAGCAGCGCGGCGTCGGCGCGGGCCGCCTGGTCGGTGCGCACCCAGATCGGGGCGAGGCCGGTGAGCGCCACGCGCAGGTCGTCGGCGATGGGCTCGGGGTCGGTGTCGGGTGAGATGCCGCGGACGAGTAACTCGCCGCCGTCCCGCAGGTGGCGTGCCACGGCCATGGCGAGCTCGCGCAGCTCCCGGGCGTTCTCGCCCTCGCACAGGACGGGTAGCCCGGTCAGCCGCTCGACGTCGGCGGCCGTCCTGAGCCGGGTGTCGAAGCGGTCGCGGACCATGGCCGCGCCCACTCCGGCGAGCAGGCCGAGGAACAGCCCGCTGCCGAGGTACAGCGGGGGGCTCGGCTGGGACGGCGACGCCGGCGGACGGGCGTCGCTGATGACGGAGCCGGGGGTGACGGCGATGGTCTTGAGCGTGTCGTACTTCATGGTGAGCGCGGAGATCTGCCTGCTCAGGATGTTCTGCCGCTGGCCGGCGATGACCCGCGCCGCGGAGCCGGGCGCGGCGCGCGGGAGACCGGCGACGGTGGCCGTGAGCTGCGACTCGACCTCGCGCAGTTTGCCGGAGAGGACCTTGAGCTGGGCGTCCAGGGCGCGGGTGGCCGTCGCCTCACGGTTGGCGAGGTAGGCACGGGCGAAGGCCTGGGCGCCCGCGGCGGCGCTGATGGGGTCGCCGCCGGTGTAGGAGATGGCGAGCACGGCGGAGTTGGGCGGGACGGCCACCCGCACCCGCTCCCTGAGCGGGTCGGGATCGCGCGCCCTGAGCGTGCGGGCGGCGCGGGAGGCGACCACGGCGGAGCGGGCGACCTGGGCCTCGGTGTCGAGGTTGAGCGGCTCGCGCTGCCGAGGCGTGGTCTGGTTGGTCTGCTCCTGCACCCCGGTGGCCGTCACGAGCACCTCGGCGGTCGCGGTGTAGGACGGCGGAGTGGTCGCGAGAACGACTCCGCCGCCGCACGCGCCGGCGAGCAGGAACACGGCCAGCGCGACACGCCGCCGCACCAGCATCGAGCCGAAGTCGGCGAGCTCGCGCCCGGTGGCCGGGCCGGAAACTGAGGACGCCGGGTGGCTCATGGAAACGCCAGGCCTCTCGATGCGGAGTTTTGATGCGTATCTGCCCCTTTCGCGGTGGCGAGCCGGCGGCCGTTCCGTGGAACGACTCCCAAGGGGCAGATCCAGAAAACTATAGGCACATCGCGGCACGGCGCGATCGCATACACGGATTTTCTGTGGATGAAGGATTCCCCCAGCTCACCGCTATAGCGCACTATTTCCGCAATTGTGGGTCGGAGGTGTCCACAGGAGGGTGCCGACTTACCGGCGACTCGCCGCCGATTAGTGGGAAGGTGAAGAGCAGCATGCTGGAGAAAATGGTCAGAAGGGGGTTTGAGTGCCTTGCGAAGAGTGACGGTAATATGGTTTTTTGGCACCGGGCTCGCCGTCGCCGGCGCTCTGCTGATCTACGCCGCGACCTCGGCGCCGAAGCCTCGTCAGCGGTCCGTGGCGCAGGACCGCACCCCCGGCGCCGTGGTGACGGCCACCGATGACGCCCCCGGCTGCGCCGCCACCGCCAAGCTCATCCCGAGCTGCGGCGCCTGGTGGGGGGTCGCCCCGGACGTCTTCGGCGGCCGGCCGCCCGCGCAGGCCGTCGCCGCCGCCGAGGAGCGCATGGGCCGCAAGGCGGACATCCTGCACGTCTACCACCGGGGCGCCGAGCCGTTCCCCACGCAGGAAGAACGGCGGCTGGCCAGGAAGCGCATCCTGCTGATCAACTGGAAGCCGTCGCTGCGCCACACCTGGGCCGAGATCGCCGACGGCGCCATCGACGACCGCATCGACCGCCTGGCCGCGAGGATCAGGCGCACTCTGCCGGAGCGCTTCTTCCTCACCGTCCACCACGAGCCCGAGAACGACGTGCGCGCGCACCCGGGCTCGGGCATGACCGCCGACGACTACGCCGCCATGTACCGCCACGTCGTGCTGCGCCTGCGCGATCACGGGGTCAGGAACGCCGTCACGGTGATGACCTACATGGGCGCGCCGAACTGGGCCGCCAAGCCGTGGTTCGAACGCCTCTACCCCGGTGACGACGTGGTCGACTGGATCGGCCTGGACCCCTACGCCGACCGCAGGGTCAGCGACTTCGCCGGGCTGGTGGACAAGACCCGCGCCGACCACGCCCGGTGGCCGGGCTTCTACCGCTGGACCCAGACGCGCTTCCCGGGAAAGCCGATCATGATGGCCGAGTGGGGGGCCTTCGAACGGCACGACGAGCCATCGTTCAAGGTGTTGTTCTTCAACTCGGTACGCCGGCAGATCAAGGGATATCCCCAGATCAAGGCACTTGTGTACTTCGACTCGCCGCGCGCGCCGCGCGGCGACACCCGGTTCGACTCGACGGTGGCGGCCGGGCGCGCGTTCACCGAACTGGCCCGGGCGCCCTACTTCAGCTCCACCCCCGTCCCCGACCACTGACCGCCTCGGGCGGCGGAGGTCAGCGGAGCCGGCCGCCCGAGATGAGCAGGTCGAGCACGCGCTCGACCCCGCGCTCCACCGAGATGCCGGTGGTGTCCAGGGTCAGGTCGGCGTCGTCCGGCTCCTCGTAGGGCGAGGAGATGCCGGTGAAGTCGGGGATGAGCCCGGCCCGCGCCTTGGCGTACAGGCCCTTGCGGTCGCGGCGTTCGCACTCGGCGAGCGGCGTGGCCACGTGGACCAGCAGGAAGTCGGCCCCCACGGCCTCCACCATGTGGCGCACCTCGTCGCGGGTGGCCGCGAACGGGGCGATGGGCGCGCAGATGGCCAGGCCCCCGTGCCGGGCGACCTCGGAGGCGACGTAGCCGATGCGGCGGATGTTCAGGTCGCGGTCCTCCCGGGAGAAGGTGAGGCCCGCCGAGAGCAGCCGGCGTACGACGTCGCCGTCCAGGTAGGTCACGGTGCGGGTGCCGCGTTCGAGGAGCGCGTCGTGCAGGCCGCGCGCGATGGTGGACTTGCCCGACCCGGACAGACCGGTGAAGAACACCACCAGGCCGCGCCGGTGCGGCGGCCCGGGCAGCGTGACCGGCTCCGGCCCGGCCAGGTGCTCGGTGGCGCCGTACGCGGCGGCGACGTGCTCGCGCAGCTCCAGGTCGATCTCGGGCTCGCGCGGGGCCAGCGGGACCACCGCGACGGTGGTGCCGGACGGCAGGCTCTCGCGGGCCTTCAGCGCCGCGCGGACGACGGCGGGGCCGCCCTCGCCGAAGGCGAGCGGGAGCAGCAGGATCGCCGCGTCCAGCTCGCGCGCGGTGGCGGTGATCTCGTCCAGGTCGTCCAGCGGCCCGCGCATGGTCACGGCGAGCACGGGACGTTCGCGAAGCTCTGCCCGCACCTGCGTGGGGGAGAGCCGCAGCCGGGCGAACGGGCCGTGCTCGGGGGCGCCCAGGGACTTCACCGGACCGGCCACCAGGCCGTCGGCGGTGCGCTCGGTGACGCTCATGACCGCGACCGCGGCGCCCTCCGGGTCGCGGAGGGTGAGCTCCTGCCCCGCGGAGACGGGGTGGTCGTGCGGCAGCGTCAGGGTGACCGGGTCGGGCCAGGGCGTGCCGTCGTGCAGGCGGCCGTTCTCGATGACCGAGGCGACGTCGGCCGAGCCGAGGAACCCCGTCAGCGGGGTGAAGGCCCCCGAGAGCAGGAGTTCCAGGTCGGCCAGCTCACGCGCGTCGGGCACCCATTCGGGTGTCGGGTCAGGGTGCGCCGTGTTCTGCTCCACGTTTCCCACCGGCAAAGGATATTCGTCCCCGGCGGTATGGGTCAGATCAGGCGGGCGAAGTGGTTCTGCGGCTTGCGGATGACCAGGATGATCTCGTCGCGTGCGGTGGGCAGGCGCTCGCCGGAGAGCTTCTCCACCGCCCGGAGCGCCGCGCCGACGAGTTTGGGATGCCGGCCGCGCAGCGCCGGGCCGGAGCGGCCGGAGTAGTCCTCGGCGATCATCAGGCCGCGCAGCAGGCAGTACGAGTGGATGCCCTCGCGCGAGGCCACCTGCTCGTACACCGCCGGCAGCGGCCCGACCGCGTCCGGCGGGGCCAGGCGCGACCACAGCAGGCGGCGCAACCACCACGGCGTCACCCGGTCGCAGAAGCCGTACGCGGTCGCGCGGTCGCGCATGCGGACCAGCAGCAGCCCGCCGGGCCGCAGGGCGTTGACCATGCGGTCGAGCACGAGCTCGGCGTTGCGCAGGCGTTCGAGCAGGAAGGCGGCGTGGACGACGTCGAAGGTGCGCGGCAGCAGGGGCGCGTCGCGCAGGTCGCCGAGGAAGCGCGCGTCGAGGTCGGTGCGGCCTTCGATCGAGGCGCGCAGCACCGGGATGTCCTCATCGACGCCGGTCACTCTGCTGTCGACGCGCCCGACGCCGAACGGCTCACCGCTCCCGCAGCCGGCGATGAGGATGTCGAGCCGCCGGCCGAGCTGCTCGGTCCACAGCTCGCGGATGCGGTGCCCGAACACGTCGCCCTGGGTCTCCGGCCACCATCGAACCTCTGACATGTGACTCAGAGTAGCCACACGCGCCCTGTCTGTATGGGATTCGTCTCACGAAGGCCGCGGCCGGTCCTCTGCGGGGAGCCGCGGAGGGGGCGCATCGGATGGAGGGACGGTTCCCGGCGTGGAGGAGCCGAGGGGGAAGTAGCCTTGGGATGACCCCGACTCCGACGAGCCGGGGTCGCGCGTGCCGCCGCGGACGACCCAGCTCCCGGTGCGCCGACATTTCGTCATATATGACCATATGACTGTGCGGCCCGGTACGCGCTGCGCGGCGCGCCCGCGGGGACTCCTACAGCCGACCAGGCCGTCCCGGGGGCGCGGGAGAAGGCGGGGATGACCATGTGGGGGCATTGCTGATGAGTCTTTCCGGGCTGCTCGATCTCGTCGCCGCCGATCCGCGGCTCGCAGGCGCCCTGGACCGCCAGGGTGAGGACGTCAACCTCGTCGCGCCGCCCGCGCTGCGGCCGTTCGCGGTGGCCGCGCTCGCGCGCAGGCGTCCCGTTCTCGCCATCACCTCGACCGGCCGTGAGGCCGAGGACCTCGCCGCCGCGCTCACCGGCCTGGCCGGCGAGAACGCCGTCGCGGTCTTCCCGGCGTGGGAGACCCTCCCGCACGAGCGTCTGTCGCCGCGCAGCGACACCGTCGGCCAGCGCCTGGCCGTGCTGCGCCGGCTCGCCCACCCGATCGCCGGTGACCCCGCGGCCGGGCCGCTGGAGGTCGTGGTCGCTCCGGTGCGCGCGGTGCTGCAGCCGCTGGTGTCGGGCCTCGGCGACCTGGAGCCCGTGCGCCTGCACCCGGGCGATGACGCCGACCTGGAGCAGGTGGTCGAGCGCCTGGTGACCAATGGCTACCACCGGGTGGACATGGTGGAGAAGCGCGGCGAGGTCGCCGTGCGCGGCGGCCTGCTGGACGTCTTCCCGCCGACCGAGGAGCACCCGCTGCGCCTTGAGTTCTGGGGCGACACCGTCGAGGAGATCCGCTGGTTCAAGGTCGCCGACCAGCGCTCGCTGGAGGTCGCCGAGGGCGGGCTGTTCGCGGCGCCCTGCCGCGAGCTGCTGCTCACCGACGAGGTCCGGGCGCGCGCCGCCGAGCTGGGCGAGCGGCACCCGGCCCTGCGCGACATCCTCGACCAGCTCGCCGACGGCGCCCCGGTGGAGGGCATGGAGGCCTTCGCGCCCGTGCTGGTCGACGGCATGGACCTTCTGCTGGACCACCTGCCCGCCCGCGCATCGGTGTTCGTCTGCGACCCCGAGCGCATCCGCGGGCGCGCCGTCGAGCTGGTGCGCACCAGCCAGGAGTTCCTGGAAGCGTCCTGGATCAACGCCGCCGCAGGCGGCGAGGCGCCCATCGACCTCGGCGCCGCGGCCTTCCGCGATCTTTCCGAGGTGCGCCGGCACGCCCGCGAGCTGGGCCAGCCGTGGTGGACCATCGCGCCGTTCGCCGCCACCGACGGGCCGGCGTCCGGCCAGGACGCGACGGCGGACGGCGACCCGTACGGCGCGAGCGAGATCGTCGAGCTGTCCGCGCGCGAGGCCGAGAGCTACCGCGGGGACACCCAGCGCGCGCTCGCCGACATCAAGGGATGGCTCGGCGAGGGCCGCGCGGTCGTCCTGCTCAGCGAGGGCCACGGCCCGGCCGAGCGCATCGTGGAGCTGCTCAAGGGCGTGGACGTGCCCGCCCGGCTGGTGCCCGGCCTGGACACCGCCCCCGGCAAGGACGTCGTCAGTGTCACCACCGGCCGCATCGAGCACGGGTTCCTCGCCGACGGGGTCGCCGTGCTGACCCACCTCGACCTGGTCGGGCAGAAGGCCTCCACCAAGGACATGCGGCGCCTGCCCTCCCGGCGCAGGAACATGGTCGACCCGCTCCAGCTCAAGATCGGCGACCACGTGGTGCACGCCCAGCACGGCGTCGGCCGCTACGTCGAGATGGTGCAGCGGTCGGTGCAGGGCGCCACCCGCGAATACCTGGTGATCGAGTACGCCAAGGGCGACCGGCTGTACGTGCCGACCGACCAGCTCGACGAGGTCACGCGGTACGTCGGCGGGGAGTCGCCGACGCTGAACCGCATGGGCGGCGCCGACTGGGCCAAGGCCAAGTCCCGCGCCCGCAAGGCCGTCAAGGAGATCGCCGGCGAGCTGATCCGCCTGTACAGCGCCCGCATGGCCTCGCCCGGCCACTCCTTCGGCGCCGACACCCCCTGGCAGCGCGAGATGGAGGACGCCTTCCCCTACGCCGAGACCGGCGACCAGCTCGAGGCCATCGACGAGGTCAAGCGCGACATGGAGCGCGCGGTGCCGATGGACCGCCTGATCTGCGGCGACGTCGGCTACGGCAAGACCGAGATCGCGGTGCGGGCCGCGTTCAAGGCCGTCCAGGACGGCAAGCAGGTGGCCGTGCTCGTGCCCACCACGCTGCTGGTGCAGCAGCACCTGTCGACGTTCGGCGAGCGGTTCGCGAGCTTCCCGGTGTCGGTGCGGCCGGTGTCGCGGTTCCAGACCGAGAGCGAGGTCAAGGCCGCGCTCGACGGGCTGAAGGACGGCAGCGTCGACATCGTGATCGGCACCCACCGCCTGCTCAACCCCGACATCCGCTTCAAGGACCTCGGCCTGATCATCGTCGACGAGGAGCAGCGCTTCGGCGTCGAGCACAAGGAGGCCATGAAGCACATGCGCACCCAGGTGGACGTGCTCGCCATGTCGGCGACACCCATCCCGCGCACGCTGGAGATGGGCCTCACCGGCATCCGCGAGATGTCCACCATCCTCACCCCGCCCGAGGAGCGGCACCCGATCCTCACCTTCGTCGGCCCCTACGACGAGAAGCAGATCGCCGCGGCCGTCCGGCGCG
>NZ_BMNT01000004.1:184807-197088 GCF_014646695.1 Sphaerisporangium melleum | reverse complement strand
AGCTGATGCGTGACGGACAGGTCTTCTTCGTGCACAACCGGGTCTCCTCGATCAACAGGGTGGCCGCCCGCCTGCGCGAGCTGGTCCCCGAGGCCCGGGTGGCCGTCGCCCACGGCCAGATGAACGAGCAGCAGCTCGAGAAGATCATGGTGGGGTTCTGGGAGCGCGACTTCGACGTGCTGGTCGCCACCACGATCGTGGAGTCCGGCCTGGACATCCCGAACGCCAACACGCTCATCGTCGACCGGGCCGACAACTACGGTCTCTCCCAGCTCCACCAGCTGCGCGGCCGGGTCGGCCGGGGCCGCGAACGCGGTTACGCCTACTTCCTGTACCCGCCGGAGGCCCCGCTCACCGAGACCGCGCACGAGCGGCTGGCCACGATCGCCCAGCACACCGAGATGGGCGCCGGCATGTACGTCGCGATGAAGGACCTGGAGATCCGCGGGGCCGGCAACATCCTCGGCGCCGAGCAGTCCGGCCACATCGCCGGTGTCGGCTTCGACCTGTACGTCCGGATGATGGCCGAGGCGGTGCAGGAGCAGAAGGCCAAGCTGTCGGGCGAGGAGGTCGTCGAGGAGCGCCCGGACGTCAAGGTCGAGCTGCCGGTCAACGCGCACATCCCGCACGACTACGTCACCTCCGAGCGGCTACGCCTGGAGGCGTACAAGCGCATCGCCGCGGTGGGCGACGGCGCCGACATCGTGGCGGTCCGCGAGGAGCTCGTCGACCGGTACGGGCGCCCGCCGCAGGAGGTCGACAACCTGCTGGAGGTCGCGCGGTTCCGCGTGCACGCGCGCAAGGCCGGGCTCACCGACGTCGCCCTGCAGGGCCAGCACATCAGGTTCGCCCCGGTGACGCTCAAGGAGTCGCAGCAGGTGCGCCTCGACCGGCTCTACCCGAAGGCGATCTACAAGGCGGCCGCCGAGACGCTGCTCGTGCCGGTGCCCAAGACCCGGCCGATCGGCGGGCAGCCGCTGCGCGACCTGGAGCTGCTGAAGTGGTGCACCGACCTGGTCGAGGCCATGTTCCTGGAACCCGCACGGGCGGCGGCCGGGCGATGAGGCGCCGGACACGGCAGGCCCGCGGTGACCGGCGGGGCAGGGGGCTCTGATGACCGGTCGGGAGCGCCGTTTGAGTAGAGTATCCCGCGTCTGTCGAAGGGACCGCTAGTGAAGTCGAATCATGTACGCGTGCTCCTGGCGGCCGTCGCCGCCGGCGTCGCGCTGACCGCCTGCTCCTCGCCCGTGCAGGTCGGCACGGCGGCCGTCGTCGGTGATCAGGAGATCAGCTCCAAGCGGCTGGACGGCGAGATCCGCGAGTACAAGGCGGCGCTGCAGAAAGCGAAGATCAACGAGTCGCAGCTGCAGATGCCGTCGATCCCGCGGGCGGTGCTGCTCCAGCTCATCTACTTCAGCCAGTTCGAGCAGTTCGCCCAGCGCAGCGGCCTCGCCATCTCCGAGGGCGACATCGACCGGTTCATCAACGAGCAGGGCGGCATCGACAAGGTCGGCCCGGCCATGCTGGGCAGGGGCGTCCCGCCCTCTGAGGTCCGCAAGTGGGTCCGCACCTCGCTGACCTACCAGAAGGGCCTGGAGCGCTTCGGCGCCAACGTCACCGACCAGGCGTCGGTGGCGGCGGCGCAGCAGAAGCTCTTCGCCCAGCTCGACGCCATCCCGGTGAAGCTCTCCAACCGCTACGGCGCGTGGGACACCCAGCAGGGCATCATCGACCAGGCGCGCTTCGGCGAGCCCGCCGCCGGCTCCGAGCAGGCGCCGCCGCCCGCCGACCCGGCGACCGCCGGTCAGTGACATGCCGCTGCTCGTCGTCACGACCTCGCCGAGGGTCGCCCCCGGCCTGCTGAGCGGGCGGGCCTGGGCGGCCCTGGGCTCGGGCCGCGTGCTCACCGGCTCCGGCGACCACCCCTTGCTGCCGTACCTGGCGGAAGAGGGCATCCCGGCCGAGGTCGTCACGCCGGACCCCGCCGCGCTCGCGCGCGAGGGCCGCGACGGCACGGTGGTGTGGCTCGCGGCCCAGGACGGCGACGAGGCCCTCATGCGCGCCGTCGGGCACGCCGCGCTGGACATGGACGACCCGCCGGTCATCGAGCTCGTCCCCGGCTCCTACGACCTGCCGGGGGCGCGGCTGCTCGACCTGGTCGCCGTCATGGACCGCCTGCGGCGCAACTGCCCGTGGGACGCCCAGCAGACCCACGAGTCCCTCGTGCCCTACCTCCTGGAAGAGGCCTACGAGGTGCTGGAGACCATCGAGGAGGGCGACCACACCGCCCTGCGCGAGGAGCTCGGCGACCTGTTGCTCCAGGTGGTCTTCCACGCCCGCCTCGCGCAGGAGCGCGCGCCCGCCGACGGCGGGTTCGACGTGGACGACGT
The DNA here is from genome assembly GCF_014646695.1 of Sphaerisporangium melleum. Lineage (GTDB taxonomy): Bacteria > Actinomycetota > Actinomycetes > Streptosporangiales > Streptosporangiaceae > Sphaerisporangium > Sphaerisporangium melleum. The sequence continues at coordinate 194,698 of NZ_BMNT01000004.1, read as the reverse complement.
CGCCGGGGGCATCGTGGACAAGCTGGTGCGCCGGCACCCGCACGTGTTCGCCGGCCGGGCGGTGAGCGGCGCCGACGAGGTCAGCGACAACTGGGACGCCATCAAGGCCGCCGAGCGGGCCGCCAAGGGCCGGGAGTCCCTGCTCGACGGCGTGCCGATGGGGCAGCCCGCGCTCGCGCTCGCCGCCGGGCTGCGCGGCCGCGCCGAGCGGGCCGGGGCGCCCGAGTCGCTCGCCCGCGCCGTCGGCCAGGGCATCGGCCGCGAGCTGTTCGACCTGGTGGGCAGGGCGCGCGCCGCCGGGCTCGACCCCGAGGCCGAGCTGCGCGCCGCGGCCCGCGCCTATCGCGACCGGGTCCACTCCTGGGAGCGCGCCGAGCGCCCGGCCGGCTCCTCCTGACGGGCCGGCGCCGGTTCGCCGGGATGTGATCGACCGGACAGGCGTGATACGGGTCCGGTTTCCGTACCCAGGGGTGGACACCGATAGGCTCAGCAGGCAAACCGTCCGCAACCGCGCCGCGAACGACGGTGCGGTGCCGGGTTCCGGGGGCCCGTCCCCGGGCTACTGACTCTAGGAGCGCTTCGTGGCTGCCATCGAGGCCGTTACCGCCCGCGAGATTCTCGACTCCCGGGGCAACCCCACCGTCGAGGTGGAGATCCTGCTCGACGACTACAGCACCGGTCGCGCGGCCGTCCCGAGCGGTGCCTCCACCGGCCAGTTCGAGGCCGTGGAGCTGCGCGACGGCGACGAGCGGTACGCGGGCAAGAGCGTCCAGAAGGCCGTGCTCAACGTCACCGACGAGATCGCCGAGGAGATCGTCGGCTTCGACGCCGAGGAGCAGCGCCTCGTCGACCAGACCATGATCGACCTGGACGGCACCCCGAACAAGGGCCGCCTGGGCGCCAACGCCATCCTCGGCGTCTCGCTCGCCCTGGCCAAGGCCGCGGCCGAGAGCGCCGAGCTGCCGCTGTTCCGGTACGTGGGCGGGCCGAACGCCCACATCCTGCCCGTCCCGATGATGAACATCCTCAACGGCGGCGCGCACGCCGACAGCAACGTCGACATCCAGGAGTTCATGATCGCGCCGATCGGCGCCGAGACGTTCTCCGAGGCCGTGCGCATGGGCGTCGAGACCTACCACGTGCTCAAGAAGGTGCTCAAGGAGAAGGGCTACGGCACCGGCCTGGGCGACGAGGGCGGCTTCGCCCCCAACCTGCCGAGCAACCGGGACGCGCTCGACCTGATCCTCGTCGCCATCGAGAAGGCCGGCTACACCCCCGGCCAGGACATCGCGCTCGCCCTGGACGTCGCCGCGACCGAGTTCCACAGCAAGGGCGTCTACACCATCGACGGCAAGGGCCACGACTCCGGTGAGCTGATCTCCTTCTACGAGGACCTGGTCCGCTCCTACCCGCTGGTCTCCATCGAGGACCCGCTGGACGAGGAGGACTGGGAGGGCTGGAAGGCCATCACCGGCGCCCTCGGCTCCAAGGTGCAGCTCGTCGGCGACGACCTGTTCGTCACCAACCCCGAGCGCCTGCAGCGCGGCATCTCCGAGTCCACCGCCAACGCCCTGCTGGTCAAGGTGAACCAGATCGGCACCCTGTCGGAGACGCTGGACGCCGTCGACCTCGCCCACCGCAGCGGCTACCGCTGCATGATGAGCCACCGTTCCGGCGAGACCGAGGACACCACGATCGCCGACCTGGCGGTGGCCACCAACTGCGGCCAGATCAAGACCGGCGCGCCCGCCCGGTCCGACCGCGTCGCCAAGTACAACCAGCTCCTGCGCATCGAGGAACTGCTCGACGATGTCGCCCGCTACGCGGGTCGCGGCGCTTTTCCGCGCTTCCAGGGCTAGTTTTTTCCGTACGGCTTGCGCGCTTATGGGCGCAAGCCGTACGGACCCGGGAGGATCATGAAGAAGCGACCGCAGTTGACGGGACGGGCCGCGATCCTGGCGGTCGTCGTGTGCGCGATCGCCATGAGCCTCGCCTATCCGGTGCGCGAGTACGTCGCGCAGCGACGCCAGATCGCCCAGCTGGAGAGGCAGCAGGCCCAGGCGCTCCAAGACCTCCGGGCGCTGGAGGAGCGCAGCAGGCGGCTGGACGATCCGGCCTACATCAGGCAACTGCTCAGGGGCCGCCTGCACTACTGCGGCGACGGCCGCGAGACCTGCTACGTGCTGCTCGACCAGGCGCAGAAGGCCCGGCAGCCCGCCGCCGGGGCCTCCCGGCAGCAGGCCGGCCGGGCCCCGTGGTACCAGACCCTGTGGGAGTCGGTCGAGGCGGCCGACCGGGGCACCGGCGAACGCGTCGAGATGGGCGCCCGCACCCCCGCCCCCTGACCCAGGGCCCGGCCGGGGCGGGGCGCGTGGTGCTGGATACTTACGTGTCCGGGTTTTCAAGCTCCGGTGCGCCCGCCGGGCGTCCCGGTCGTTCTCAGGGAGAGTTGCGCGATGGTCGATCCGGCCGGAACCGCGGCGGGCCGCGGCGACACGGGGACGGTGGACCCCGCGGACGTCGCCGTGGTCGAGCGCCAGCTCGGCCGGCCGCCGCGCGGGCTGCGGGCGGTCGCCCACCGGTGCCCGTGCGGGCTGCCCGACGTCGTCGAGACCGCCCCCCGGCTGCCCGACGGCTCGCCGTTCCCCACCCTGTACTACCTGACCTGCCCCAAGGCCGCCTCGGCGATCGGCACGCTGGAGTCCTCCGGGCTGATGAAGCGCATGCAGGCCCGCCTCGCCGAGGACCCCGGCCTGGCCGAGGCGTACGCGCGGGCGCACGCCCTGTACGTCGAGCGCCGCGACGAGGCCGCCGCCGAAGCCGGCCTTGAGCCGCTGCCCCGCGACATGCAGAGCGCGGGCGGCATGCCGGGCCGGGTGAAGTGCCTGCACGCCCTGGTGGGCCACGAGCTGGCCATGCCGGGCACCAACCCCTTCGGCCGTGAGGCCCTCGACCTCCTGCCCGAGTGGTGGAGCGACGGGCCGTGCGTGTGCGGCGGCCCCGACGACCAAGCCGAGGAGGACGCATGACCCGCGTCGCCGCCATCGACTGCGGTACGAACTCCGTCCGCCTGCTCGTCGCCGACATCTCCGGCGACGAACTGGTGGACGTCGAGCGCCGCATGGAGATCGTCCGCCTCGGCGAAGGCGTCGACCGCACCGGACGGCTGTCGCCGGAGGCACTGGAGCGCACCTTCACCGCGATGCGCGGCTACGCCAAGCTGATCAGGGAGCACGGGGCCGAGCGGGTGCGCGTGGTGGCCACCAGCGCCACCAGGGACGCCGCCAACCGTGACGACTTCACCGGCGGCGTCCGCGAGATCTTCGGCGTCGAGCCCGAGGTGGTCACCGGCGCCGAGGAGGCGCATCTGTCGTTCCTCGGCGCCACCGCCGGGCTGACCGGCGTGGCATCGCCGGTCCTGGTGGTCGACATCGGCGGCGGCTCGACCGAGTTCGTCCTCGGCGCGGCGGACGTGGACAGCGCGATCTCCGTCGACATCGGCTGCGTCCGCCTCACCGAACGCCACTTCGCCGGCGGCGCGACGCCGCAGGCCGTGGCCGGAGCGACGGCCGACATCGAGGCGGCCCTCGACCGCGTCTCGGGCGCGGTGCCCGCGAGCCGGGCGCACACCCTCATCGGCCTGGCCGGGTCGGTCACCACGGTCGCGGGCATCGCCCTGGACCTGCCGGCCTACGACCCGGCGCGCATCCACGGCTCCCGCATCCCCGCGGCCCGGGTGCACGAGATCTCCCAGCGGCTGCTCGCCATGTCGCACGACGAGCGCGCGGCGATCCCGGTCATGCACCCCGGCCGGGTGGACGTCATCGGCGCCGGCGCGCTCATCCTGGACCGCATCGTCACCCGCTTCGGCTTCGCCGAAGTCGTCGTCAGCGAACACGACATCCTCGACGGCATCGCCCGCGGCCTCGCCTCTTGACGATCGGTGCCGCTCAGCGCCGTCGTGAGGTGAGCAGGTCCATGGCGGCCTTGGGGGCCTTGGCGGGGGAGCCCGCGTCGAAGGGGGGCTGGGGGTCGTACTCGATGGCCAGCTGGGTGGCCTCGGCGGCGGTCCGGCCGGCGATGCGCTCGAACAGCGTCAGGGCCATGTCGATGCCGGCGGAGACTCCGGCGGCAGTCACGATCTTCCCCTCGAAGACCACACGCTCGGGCGTGTAGGTCGCGCCCCACGCCTCCAGCGCCTGCACGGCGCCCCAGTGGGTGGTGGCCCGCAGCCCCTCCAGCAGTCCGGCGCCGCCGAGCAGCAGAGCTCCGGTGCACACCGACGTCGTCCAGGTGGTGCCCGGGTGCAACCGCCGGATCCAGCCGGTGAAGTCCGCGTCGTGCATCAAGGTGCGTGCGCCCGGGCCGCCAGGGACGACCAGCACATCACAGGCGTCGACCTCGGCGAGCGTGGCGCCGGCGGAGAGGGCGAGCATCCCGGCGGCGTCCCGCACCGGCCCGGGCCGCGGGGCGGCGAACACCACCTCGGCACCGGGCAGCATCCGGAGCACCTCGTACGGGCCGACGGCGTCGAGGGCGGTGAAACCCTCGTACAGGGGGATGACGATGCGCATGGTGCCGCTCCTTGGGGGTTCTCGTGTGAGACGGTGCGGGTGCGGGGCCCTGTCAGGTGGACAGGGTGGTGGCGCGGGTGAAGATGTCGTCGAGCATCCGCTCGGTGACCCGGCCGGTGAAGGTGTTCTGCTGGCTCGGGTGGTAGCAGCCGAGCAGGCGGACCGGGGTGGCGCCGCGGCTGATCTCCACCTCGGCGCCGTGCCCGAACGGCGGCCTGCTGCGCGGCAGGGTGTACCCGGCCTGGCGCAGGGCGGGCCACACGGCCTGCCAGGCGTACCCGCCGAGGGCGACGATGACCCGGACCGGATCGGCGACCAGTTCGAGCTCTCTGGTCAGCCACGGGAAGCAGGTGGCGCGTTCCTCGACGGTGGGCTTGTTGGCGGGCGGGGCGCACCGGACGGCGGCGACCACGCGCGCGCCGAGCAGCCGCTGCCCGTCTCCGGCGTGGGTGCTGGTGGGCAGGGCCGCGAGGCCGGTGCGGTGCAGTGAGGCGAACAGCCAGTCGCCGCTGCGGTCCCCGGTGAAGATGCGCCCGGTGCGGTTGCCGCCGTGCGCGGCGGGCGCCAGCCCCACGATGAGGATGCGCGGCTTCTCGTCGCCCCATCCCGCGACCGGCCTGCCCCAGTACGTCTGGTCGATGAACGCCCGCCGTCTGACCCGGGCGACCTCCTCCCGCCACTCCACCAGGCGCGGGCACGCCCGGCACACCGACTCACGCGCGGTCAGCTCGGCCGGCGTGGCGCTGCCGGCGGCGAGGCGGGCGACCTCCTCGGGAGTGCGGGCCACCGGCGTGTCCGGGCCGGCGGGGTCCTCGGGCCAGCCACTGCCGGGGGGAACGAAGCTCATGACTTCGATCGTGCCAGCAGTGGGCCGGTGAGGTGACCACCCCGCCCCGAGCTCTCCGTCCAGGAAGTGCCAGGGCCGGGGTGGGGTCCTGCCGAGGTCGAGCAGCTGATCAGCCGTCAGGGGCGCCTCGACCTGTTGTGCGGGGCACGGCGTCACCGAGCGGTACGGTCTGCCGCGCCGCCAGGAGGAAGGATGGGCCGGGAGAGTGAAGTTCGTCACTAGAGGAAAGTTTTGCCGATCTTCTGCCGAGAAATTGCTGGTCAATCAGCTAGTTTCGGAAAAATCCGCATATTTTGATGCCTGGCGGGATTGGCGTCGATAGCCGGTCGTGACGTAACCTTGTGAATGGTTTCACAAGCGACCATGCCGCGAAGGGGCACTCACGTGGACCAGAAGGCGAAGCACATCCTGATCGTCGGCGGAGGATACGTCGGCCTCTACACCGGCCTGCGGCTGCAGCGTCAGCTGCGTTCCGAGCTGCGGTCCGGCCGGGTCCGCATCACCATCGTTACGCCGCAGTCCTACATGACCTACCAGCCGTTCCTGCCCGAAGCGGCGGCCGGCAACCTGTCCCCGCGCCACGTCGTGACGCCGCTGCGCCGGGTGCTGCCCCACGTCCGCATCGTCAACGGCAAGGTCACCGAGGTCCACCACGCCGGCAAGAAGGTGACGTTCCAGCCGAACGTCGGGCCGAGCCGGGAGATCGAGTACGACGTGCTGGTCATGGCGGCCGGTTCCGTCTCGCGCACCCTGCCGATCCCCGGTCTGCAGGACGCCGCGATCGGCTTCAAGACGGTCGGCGAGGCCATCGCGCTCCGCAACCGCGTGCTCGCCCTGTTCGACCGCGCGGACTCCACCGACGACGAGCGCGTCCGGCGGCGGGCGCTCACCTTCGTGGTGGTCGGCGCCGGCTTCGCGGGCGTCGAGGCCCTGGCCGAGCTGGAGGACATGGCCAAGGACGCCGTCCGGTACTACAACACCCTCAGCGAGAAGGACCTGCGCTGGGTGCTGGTCGAGGCCAGTGACCGCATCCTGCCCGAGGTCGGTCCCGAGATGGGCAAGTGGACGCAGGAGGAGCTGCGCGAGCGCGGCATCGAGGTCAAGATGCGCACGCTGCTGGAGTCCTGCGAGGGCGGCAACGTGATGCTCTCCGACGGTGACTCCTTCGAGGCGGCGACCATCGTGTGGACCGCCGGAGTGAAGGCCAGCCCGGTCGTCAACGCGGGCGACCTGCCGCTGGACGAGCGGGGCCGCATCAAGACCACGACCCGGCTCACCGTGGCCGGCACCAAGGACGCCTTCGCGGCCGGAGACGTCGCGGGCGTGCCGGACGTGACCAACCCCGGTCAGTACTGCGCGCCGAACGCCCAGCACGCCGTGCGGCAGGCCAAGGTGCTGGCCGCCAACATCGTGCGGCATCTGCAGGGCCGTCCGCTGCAGGAGTACCGGCACAAGTACGTCGGCTCGGTGGCCGGCCTGGGGCTGCACAAGGGCGTCGCGAACGTCTACGGAATCAAGCTTCACGGATTGCCTGCGTGGTTCATGCACCGCACCTACCATCTGTCCCGGGTGCCGACGTTGAACCGCAAGGTCCGCGTGGTGGCCGACTGGACGCTCGCCCTCTTCTTCAAGCGGGAGACCCTCTCGCTGGGGGAGATCGAGTCCCCTCGCGAGGAGTTCAAGGCGGCCGCGGCCACCGGTTGACGGAGCCTTCGTCCGGTACGGCTCGCGCCCGAGGTCTTCGGGCGCGAGCCGTACCGTTGTCTGGAGGCATAACAAGGGTGCGTGGTGAAATTGGGCTACTTGAGCGGTCTGTTGTTCATTGCCCGAGTCGCGGGGGCGCGCGACGTATACGGTTATCTTGCGGACTCCGGAAGGAAGAGCGGAGACGTGGGCTCTGACCCGTTACGCAAGTGTGGTCCGTTACGTATGATTACGGCGCCCCCGTAGCCCAATGGCAGAGGCAAACCCCTTAAAAGGGTTCCAGTGTGGGTTCGAGTCCCACCGGGGGCACCCTGCCGGCTATATGAAACGCTCCACGACGCTAACGTGAGCCGTCACTCCTATCATTTTCGGTTTACCCCTCGTGACTCTCCGTTTATCCTGGGCCGCCAAACGGCCCCGTTCGGCGTTCGCCGACCTCTCCCCGGGCAATCGTTACCATCTTGTGTCATCGTGCGTCGGCGCCGCGACGCCCCGCGTCCGGCCGCGCCCTTTGGGCGGCGGGTGACGTCATGATCTCGCAGGGTAATTACGTATAAGCGGTAAAAGGTGCAATAAACGGGTTAGGGCCAACATTGCTGGAAAAATCGGCCTACACCCATGGTTAGGGACGGGGTGGAACCTCCCATTCCATGGCGAGTTGTCGGTTCAGTCGCGTCGCCGCCCACGCTTCGTGCCGCCGCTTCCAGTCGGCGCTTCCCATCGGCGTTCCCCACCGAGCTCATCGTGGGCGCCGGCGCTGCCGTCCGTGCCGACCTCTTCTCGCCCTCTCCGGCCGTCCCTCGGTCCCCCTCGACCCGCCGGCCGGAGTCTTTCGTGGCGGTTCGCCGTCCTTCGGCCGAGTGCGGGGCGATGCCGACCGGTGATTCAACCGCAACCTGGCGGGCGGAACTCGGTTGACGGGTCGCTCGTTGGACCCGTTGCCGCCGGAGGTCGGAATGCCGTCCCCGGCGGCGCAACACGGCAGGGGTCATCCTGCCCGCCATGACGGAACAGACAGTTTGTGCAACAGGCGGCAGTCCCTGTGAGGCTCGTCGAGCAGGGTGATCGCAGGTCGCAGTGGAGGCAGTGATGCAGAGCAGGAACCCGGTCCTGAGCAGACTGGGGCAGAACAACCGTCAGTCGTGGGCCGGCCCGACCGCCAGTCCCCAGTACCTCCAGGAGATGTACAACACCCCGTCGTACGCTCCGCCGCCCACGGCCGCCCGGCCGATGACGATCGACGACGTGGTCGTCCGCGGGTTCATGACCCTCGGCACCCTCGTCGTCTCCGCGGCCCTTGCCTGGTACTTCAACCTGGGCCCGGCGATCCTCTTCCCCGCGGTGATCGTGGGCCTGGTGCTCGGCCTGATCGTCTCCTTCAAGCAGAGCACGAACCCCGCGTTGATCCTCGGCTACTCCGTGGCCTACGGCATCGCCATCGGCATCATCAGCAACCTGTACAACACCCTCTACAGCGGCATCGTCGTGCAGGCCGTGCTCGGCACGATGGTCGCCTTCGGGGGCACGCTCGCGGTGTACGCGCTGAAGGTCTTCCGGCCGACGCCGAAGTTCACGAAGTTCGTCGTCGCGGCAGGCTTCGCCGCCGTGGGCCTGATGCTCATCAACCTGATCGCCGGCATCTTCGTCTCGGGCGGCCTCGGTCTGCGCACCGACAGCCCGATCGGCTGGATCTTCAGTGTGGCGATGATCCTGCTCGGCTGCTTCTTCCTGCTGCTCGACTTCGATGCGATCGAGCAGGGCGTGCGCGCGGGCGTCCCCGAGAAGTACTCCTGGCTGATGGCCTTCAGTCTGACGATGAGCCTGGTCTGGCTCTACCTCGAGATCCTGCGCTTCGTCAGTTACTTCTTCAACAACGACTAGATCCTTGCCGCGACGCCCCGCCCGCTTCGGGCGGGGCGTCCGCATTTGCTGGCATGTGAGGGGCGTGTCATGGGGCAAGGGGGGGTATGGAGAGCCAAACGGTCCGCGACCAATGATCTACCAGCTGTGAAGCAAGACTGGCCTTTGGGCCCTTGCCTTCGCGAGGCGGGTGATGCAGTGTCGTGGCAAAGAGGCTTCACTCATGGAGGTGCCCATGTCGTTGAACCACTCACCGGAGATGCAGAACAAGCTGATCGCCAGAGTTCCGGACATAACCGGACGCGCACTCCCCGAGTGGTTCCAGGCCATCGACAACGGCCCGTCTTTCCTACGCTGTGATGAGCGGGCCAACTGGCTCGCCGACGAGCACGGGCTGACCCACGGCTACGCCGCCGCCATCGTCATCGAGCACGAGCGGCAACGCCGTTCCCGCATGGGCTTCATGTAAGCCCTGCCCCGACCTGCGCCCACGCCCCCGTCGGCGTGGGCGCCGTACTGTGCCCGGACCTGTCTCCGCGCACCTCTCGCCTCCTGCGATCGGCGTCCCCCGGCGTACCGCGGGCGAGCATGGATCATCATGGACTCATGGATCTCGACAAGGCCCGTGACTTCCTCCGGACCAACCACCGCGCGGTGATGCTGACCTTCCACGCCGACGGACGCCCGCAGATGTCGCCGGTCACGGTCGGCGTGGACGCCGCCGGCCGCGCGATCATCAGCACCAGGGAGACCGCCGCCAAGACCCGCAACCTGCGCCGTGACCCCACGACCGTGCTCTGCGTGATGACCGACGCGTTCTACGGCGACTGGGTGCAGATCGAGGGCACCGCGCAGGTCGTGTCCCTGCCCGAGGCGATGGAGCCGCTGGTCGACTACTACCGCGAC
>NZ_BMNT01000004.1:148321-184758 GCF_014646695.1 Sphaerisporangium melleum | reverse complement strand
CTCGCCGGCGAGCACCCTGACTGGGACGACTACCGCGCCGCCATGGAGCGGGACCGGCGGGTGATCGTCCGCATCGACCTCACCCGCGCCGGTCCCGACGTCCACGGCTGACCGCCGGGCGCGCCGTCAGCTCAGGCGCTCCAGCACCATCGCCATGCCCTGGCCGCCGCCGACGCACATCGTCTCAAGGCCGATCGACTTGTCGTGGAAGCGCAGGCCGTTGATCAGCGTGGAGGTGATGCGGGCGCCGGTCATGCCGAACGGGTGCCCGACGGCGATCGCCCCGCCGTTGACGTTCAGCCGGTCGAGGTCGATGCCGAGCTCCTGGTAGGACGGGATGACCTGCGCCGCGAACGCCTCGTTGATCTCCACGAGGTCGACGTCCGCGATCGCCATGCCGGCCCGGCGCAGCGCCTGCCGGGACGCCTCGACCGGGCCGAGGCCCATGATCTCGGGGGACAGGCCGGTGAGCCCGGTGGAGACGATGCGGGCCAGCGGCGTGATGCCCAGCTCGGCGGCCTTGACGTCGCTCATCACGATCACCGCGGCGGCGCCGTCGTTCAGCGGGCAGCAGTTGCCGGCCGTCACCGTGCCGTCGGGCCGGAACACCGGCTTGAGCTGGGAGACCGCCTCGTAGGTCGTGCCGGGGCGCGGGCCGTCGTCCTTGCCGACGACGGTGCCGTCCGGCAGGGTGACCGGGGTGATGTCCTGCTCCCAGAAGCCGTTGGCCAGGGCCTTCTCGGCGAGGTTCTGCGAGCGGACGCCGAACTCGTCCTGCTCGCGCCGGCTCACCCCGCGCAGCCCCGCGACGTTCTCGGCGGTCTGCCCCATCGCGATGTAGACGTCGGGCAGCCGCTCGTCCTCGCGCGGGTCGCGCCACTGCGGGGCGCCGGCCTCGGCCCGCGCGTCGGTGCGGGTCTTGGCGTCCAGGAAGAGCGGATTGGTGGTGTCGGGCAGCGAGTCAGAGCTGCCCTTGACGAACCGCGACACGCACTCGACGCCGGCCGAGATGAACACGTCCCCCTCGCCGGCCTTGATGGCGTGGAAGGCCATGCGCGTCGTCTGCAGGGACGAGGAGCAGTAGCGGGTGACCGTGGTGCCGGGGACGCCGTCCAGGCCGAGCAGCACCGACACCACGCGGGCCATGTTGAAGCCCTGCTCGCCGCCGGGCAGGCCGCAGCCCAGCATCAGATCGTCGACCTGCGCCGGATCGAGCTGGGGAACCTTGTCCAGCGCCGCCCGGACCATCTGGACGGTGAGATCGTCCGGACGGATGTCCTTGAGCGACCCCTTGAAGGCGCGGCCGATCGGCGAGCGTGCGGTCGCGACGATGACTGCCTCGGGCATGTGGCTCTCCAGGTTGGTGGCGGGGCTCCCTCCTTGCGGAGGTTACCGCGCGGTAGGCCCGTTGCCACCCGCCGGGGCACCAAGAAACAGAACTATGTACGGCGGACACGCCGCGAGCCCCGCCGGCCTGTGCCCCGGCCCACATGGGTCAGCCGTACATGCCGGAAGTGGTGCCGGTGGTGTCCTGGACCGCGTGCAGCGCGCCCTTCTCGTCCCGCCAGAGCCGCCAGCCGTCCTGGCTGCCGGTGAACCACGCCGGAGGCGCCTCGGCGCCGGACAGCCGCCTGCCGGTGGCCAGGTCGAACTCGCACAGCGCCGCGACCGCGTAGAAGCCCTGGGGAGCCGCGCGCAGCGGCAGCGGCTTGGGATCGGTCACGCAGAACGACCAGCCGCGCTGCCCCTTGAGCGGGGTGGGCTGCCCGGAGGCGAGATCGAACGCCGACCCGGCGGCATTGGGCTTGAGGAAGCCGAGCCGCGCCATGTCGCCGGGGAAGGCGAGCCACCAGCCGGTGCCGGGCACCTGCTCGGCGGTGATCTGCCCCAGCACCCGCCCGGAGGCGGGGTCGAGCCGGGCGAACCCGCCGTACTGCCCCTGGTCGTCCACCGGGCGCACGATGGGCGCCGTGCCGGGGCTCCCGCTCGGGTAGACGCGGACCACCGACGGGCGCAGCCAGTTCACCCTGCCGTCGGCCAGCCGCACCGAGAAGACGCCGAAGGAGGAGGTCTTCCTGCGCGGATTGGTGTACGGGGCGACGTAGCCGACCAGGTCGGTGCCGGAGACGCCGAAGGCCCAGCCGCCGGACAGGTCCACGCCCGGGCGCAGCGCCTGCTCGACCGGCAGCTCCCACAAGGGCTTGCCGGTCTTGACGTCGTGGGCGGACAGCGCGGGGTGCCTGGCCATGCGCAGGAGGACGACCCGGCCGGCGTCGGACCACTCGACCTCGGCGATGCCGGGGAGCTTCCACACGGTGCGCCCGGTCAGCGGGTCGAGGACCACCATGCGGGCCGAGGCCAGGGCGGTGTTCTCCGACAGGCAGATGTACGGCCCGCAGCGCTGCGGGCCGAAGGTGGAGTGGACCGGCCGCGACCATTTGCGCCGCCCGGTGCGCGCGTCCAGGGCGACCAGGGAGGCGGCCCACCTGCCGTGCCTGCCCGCCGGGTCGACGGCCGCGACGACACCCTGGCCCGGGGCGGTCTCGACGGCGGCGGGCGGTTGCACCCCCATGCCGGGCAGCCGTCCGGCGACGGTGGCGGGGTGCGTCCACAGTTTCCTGCCGCTCGGCAGGTCGAGGACGGTGGTCTCCAGCGTGCCGTCCGCCCGCATCGAGGTCACCGAGGCCACACCGGCGGCCGCGGTGGCGCGGCTGACGGCGTTGACCTCGTCGTTGCGCCAGCTCGGGCGGGCTTTCTCACCCGCCGCCGTGCTGCTGGAGCATCCGGCGAGGGCCAGGACCCCGGCGAGCGTCAGAGCCGGTTTCGCGAGAGGCCGGATCACGGCTATCACCCTCCAATATGGACGACGGTGACGACCGTGTCGCGGAGGGTGACCGGTGCTAGGCGCTGCGGGGCATCGCCCCCGGCCTGCGGCGAAGAAGCGTGGCCCAGCGTCCCTGGGGGCCGGTCGCGCGGCCGGCGACGCGGGTAGCGGTGACCTCGGTGCCGGACTCCTCCGCGGCCTTGGCCGCCGCGAGGTAAATGGATTGCGATCCTTCGCCACGCTCGGGCTCGGACTCGGGCCCGAACCCCAACGCGGCGCATACAGAAGGTAGCACTACGTAAGCGGACCGTTGGTAACCTCGGGCAGATGGGTGATATCTGTCGGGTCCGAACATCTCGCCGGGATATGTGGCGAATTCCGGGCCCAGGATGTCGGCGAAGGCCACCGTCCGCCCGCCCTCCTCGATCACCGCGACCGTCTGCGCGGCGGCGAGCTGGCGGCTCCACCGCCGGGTGACCCAGCGCAGCGGCTGCGCGATCGGCCGGACGGTTCCCAGGTCCGGGCAGGTGCCGACGACGACCTCCGCGCCGGCCCGGCGCAGCCGCGCGACGGCCTCGCGCAGATGCCGCACCGCGTCGGCCGGCCGGGTGGCGGTGGTGACGTCGTTGGCCCCCACGAAGATCACCGCGACGTCGGGACGCTCCCTGAGCGCCCGGTCGACCTGGTGGGACAGGTCGGCCGACGCCGCGCCCGAGAGCCCGAAGACGTTCAGCCGCACCGGGCGGCCCGCGGCGGCGGCCAGGCCCGTGGCGATGGTCACGGCGGGGGTGTCGGCCGGATCGGAGACGCCGAGCCCGACGGAGGTCGAGTCGCCGAGCATCACCATGCTGATCGCCTCGCCCGCCGTCCGGTCCCCGTACAGCCCGTCGGAGGCCGGGCCGTCCATGCCGTGCGGGCGGCCCACGATCCTGCGCGCGAGGGTCGCCTCGGCGATGAGAAGTCCGTACATCGCGGCCCCGAGCGCGGTCACACCACCGCCGCCGAGCGCGGCCGCTGTGGCGATGCGACGAGCCGCCCGTGCGGTGGCGGGCGTCCAGATCACTTCCGGTGTCCCTTCTTTGATCCTCGTGCTGTCCTGGTGATTCCCGTACCGGTTGCGGGACTCACAACGGCAGGTGGCGGCCGGGTGACGCGTTCCGGGAGAGCCTGGGTGACCTTCGATGTGCGGGTTAGGGGGCCCCGGAGCGCTGGTGTCCGTCCCCGGTGCTCCTTGCGGTGACGGTACGGTGAGGAATTGGAACGGCCGGACCGGAATCACGCACCGGAACCGGCATCGGCAAGCTCTTCAGCTTCGGCACAATGAGGTGTTATTCCCGGTGCGCGTACACGATTCGCTCATCGAACTCATGGGCAACACTCCGCTCGTGCGGCTGCGCAAGGTCACGGCCGGCGTCTCCGCACAGGTTCTGGCCAAGGTCGAATATTTCAATCCGGGCGGTTCGGTGAAGGACCGCATCGCGCTGCGCATGGTCGAGGCCGCCGAGCGCTCGGGCGCGCTCAGGCCCGGCGGCACCATCGTGGAGCCCACCTCCGGCAACACCGGCATCGGCCTGGCCATCGTGGCGCAGGATCGAGGCTACCGCTGCCTGTTCGTGGTCCCGGACAAGGTGGCCCAGGACAAGATCGCGACGCTGCGCGCGTACGGCGCCGAGGTCGTGGTCTGCCCCACCGCGGTCTCGCCCGACCACCCGGACTCCTACTACTCGGTCTCCGACCGGCTGGTACGCGAGCTGCCGAACGCCTGGAAGCCCGACCAGTACTCCAACCCGGAGAACCCCGCGAGCCACTACCACTCGACCGGGCCGGAGATCTGGGAGCAGACCGAGGGCCGCATCACGCACTTCGTGGCCGGCGTCGGCACCGGCGGCACGATCAGCGGCACCGGCCGCTACCTCAAGGAGGTCTCGGGCGGCCGGGTGCAGGTCATCGGCGCCGACCCCGAGGGCTCGGTCTATTCCGGCGGGTCGGGGCGCCCCTACCTGGTGGAGGGGGTCGGCGAGGACTTCTGGCCCGCGACCTACGACACCACGGTGGCCGACCGCATCGTCGCGGTCTCCGACAAGGACTCCTTCGCCATGACCCGCCGCCTCGCCCGCGAGGAGGCCCTGCTGGTCGGCGGTTCCTGCGGCATGGCGGTGGTCGCGGCGCTGCGGGTCGCCGCCGAGGCCGGGCCGGACGCCGTCGTGGTCGTCCTGCTGCCCGACGGCGGGCGCGGCTACCTGTCGAAGATCTTCAACGACGAGTGGATGGCCGACTACGGCTTCCTGACCTCCTCCAGCGACGAGGGGCTGGTCGGCGACGTGCTGGGCCGCAAGTCGCCGGGCCTGCCGGAGTTCGTGCACGCCCACCCGCACGAGTCGGTCAGCACGGCGATCTCCATCATGCGCGAGTACAGCGTCTCGCAGCTTCCGGTGATGAAGGAGGAGCCGCCGGTCATGGCGGCCGAGGTCGTCGGCTCCATCGTGGAGCGCGACCTGCTGGAGGGCCTCTACCGGGGCAGGATCCGCGGCGAGGACCCGATCGAGAAGCACATGTCGGCCCCGCTGCCCATGGTCGGCGCCGGCGAGCCGGTCGCGGTGGCGATCGACGCGCTGGAGAAGGCCGACGCCGCGGTGGTCCTCGACGACGGCAAGCCGATCGGCATGCTCACCCGCCAGGACCTCCTCGCCTTCCTGGCCAGCACCGTCAACATCTGACGCTCCAGGTTCGGCACCGGGCCGCGTGACGAGATCTCGCGGCCCGGCACCGGCGTCCCGCGTCAGGCGGCGGCGCGGTCCCGGGGCCTTCGAGGTCGCGCGGCGAAGGCTGGTCGTGCGGGTTCGAGGCGGCGTCTCAGGGCTGGTCGTACGGTCCCCGGGAGCTTGAGGTGGCGCGGTCGTGCGGTATCGAAGGCCAGGCCGCGGTCAGGAGGCGGTGGTCCCGCGGTCGGCGGGGAACCACGCGCGGGTCTCCCAGGAGCCGTCGGCGGCGGGTCCGGCGACCAGCCGGCCGCCCAGGGCCGTCACGCGCTCGGCCATGCCCACCAGGCCGTACCCACCGCCCATGCGCGACAGGCGCGGGTCGGCGAAGCTCCGCTCATTGCGGACGCACAGCACCACCCCGCCCTCGGCCGCGCGCAGGTCGGCCCGCACCCACCGGGTGTGCGGGGCGTGCCGCCGCACGTTGGTGAGCGCCTCCTGCAGTACGCGGTGCAGGGTGGTGAGCACCTCCGGCGCCAGGTCGGCCTCCGCGAGGCCCTGCTGCACGTCGAAGGCGGTCGGCGGGCCGGACGCCGAGAAACGTTCGACGAGTACGCGCAGGTCGGCGAGGCCGGTGCCCGGCTGCCGCGAGGCGTCGTCCGACGCGCGCAGCACGCCGACGAGCCGCCGCATCGAGGTCAGCGCGTCCGCTCCGGCGTGGGCGATCGCGTCGAGCGCGGGCACGAGGGCCTCGGGTTTGGCGGCGGCGACCGTCCGCGCCGCCTGGGCCTGGACGACGATGCCGGTGATGTGGTGGGCGACCAGGTCGTGCAGCTCGCGGGCCAGCTCCAGGCGCTCGGCCCTGCGTACGGCGTCCACCGCCACCCTGCGGTGCTCGCGCTGGTAGCGCTGGTAACCACCGGCGCCCGCCGCGGCGGCCCAGCCCACGAACGCCAGGAACCCGAGGGGGAGGGCGGCCGGGGCCAGGGTCCGCAGGCTCGCCAGCTCCAGGACCACCGCCGCCGCCACCGCGAGCCAGACGGCCTTGCGCAGCGGCTCGACCCAGCGCAGCACGCTCACGGTGAGCAGCAGGATCGTCACGGTCTCCGCGCCGCCGGGTGCGCCCCGGGAGGAGAAGCCGGCCCACGTGAGCGCGATCGTCGTGACGGAGGCGGCGGCGGACATGCCCATGACCAGCACCACCCCCGGCACGCGGAAGCGATGGCGCAGCAGGTAGGCCCCGATGCCGATCAGCCCGATCAGCGGGACGGCCGCCTGCGCCTCGCGCTCGGCGGCCGCCATGCCGACGTCGAAGATCAGTAGCAGCCCGAGGAACCCCGCCAGCGCGACGTCGCCGAGCCGCCGGATCACGCGGACCAGCCGCGGGGTGTCCTCCACGGCCACCGAGGGTAGTTCGTGACGCGCCGATGCCGTATCGGCCGTTCGGCCGAATCTCGCGGTCAGGGCACCGGCGGGAGGGTACGGACGCACCTCGCCGGAGGGCGATACCGTGAAGTCATGATTGAAGGCTTTGAGACACTGGCCGTTCACGCGGGCCAGGAGGCCGACCCGCGCACCGGCGCGGTGGTGCCCCCGATATACGCCACCTCCACCTACAAGCAGGACGGTGTCGGCGGACTGCGGTCGGGCTATGAGTACAGCCGCTCGGCGAACCCGACCAGGACCGCGCTGGAGGAGTGCCTGGCCGCGATCGAGAGCGGCACCCGCGGGCTGGCGTTCGCGTCCGGCCTGGCCGCCGAGGACGCGCTGCTGCGCACCATCTGCCGGCCGGGCGACCACGTCATCATCCCCGACGACGCCTACGGCGGCACCTACCGGCTGTTCGCCAAGGTGCTGCAGCGCTGGGGGCTGCACTTCGACCCGGTGCCGCTCGGCGACCTCGACGCGGTGCGCGCGGCCGTCCGGCCCGCCACCACCAAGGCGATCTGGGTGGAGACCCCGACCAATCCGCTGCTGAACATCGCCGACATCGAGGCGCTCGCCGCGATCGCCCACCAGGCGGACGCGCGGCTGGTGGTGGACAACACCTTCGCCTCGCCGTACCTCCAGCAGCCGCTCACGCTGGGCGCCGACGTGGTGGTCCACTCGACGACCAAGTACGTCGGCGGCCACTCGGACGTGATCGGCGGCGCCCTCGTCACCGGCGACCAGGGCCTCGGGGAGGAGCTGGCCTACCACCAGAACGCCATGGGCGCCATCGCCGGGCCGTTCGACGCCTGGCTGACGCTGCGCGGCATCAAGACCCTCGCGCTGCGCATGGAGCGCCACTGCGACAACGCCGAGCGCGTCGTGGACCTGCTGCTGTCGCACCCCCGGGTGACCCAGGTGCTCTATCCCGGGCTCGCGGGCCACCCGGGGCACGAGGTCGCGGCCAAGCAGATGCGGCGGTTCGGCGGCATGATCTCCTTCCGCGTGGCGGGCGGCGAGGAGGAGGCGGTCGCGATCTGCGACCGTACGAAGCTGTTCACGCTGGGCGAGTCGCTCGGCGGCGTCGAGTCGCTGATCGAGCACCCGGGGCGGATGACCCACGCCTCCGCGGTGGGCTCGCCGCTGGAGGTGCCTTCGGACCTGGTGCGCCTGTCGGTCGGCATCGAGACCGCGAGCGACCTGCTGGCCGACCTCACGCAGGCCCTCGGCTCCTGACGTGCCGCGTGCCGGATCCCGGGGCCGTAGGCGTCCGGGATCCGGTGAACGGTGTCAGCGGTGGACGGTCAGGGGGCCTGCCGTCAGGGGTTGAACCAGACCATCAGCACCAGGATCACCAGCCAGATGAGCGCCATGATCGACGACAGGGTGGCGATGCGGCCGGTCTGCACCTTGGCGTCGTCCGCGGGCGTCTCGGTGGACAGCGCCCGGACGGCGGCGCGCTGGTCGCGTTCGATGACGAACAGCAGCACCGCCCCCACGATGAACAACGTCATCGAGATCGACAGGTACGGCAGGCCGAGGACGCTGCGGCCGAGCAGGATGCCGAACAGGAAGACGCCGAGGGTGAGGACGCCGAAGATGCGCGTCGTGCGGTGCAGGTGGCGCAGCACGCCGACGTCCTTGGCCCTGATGTAGCGCGGTGTGAAGCTGGTGGCGACCGTCACCGGGCCGATGGCGAAGATCGCGAAGCCGATGTGCAGCCAGAGCAGGAGCTTGTCGAGGAACGACATGCCGCTGAGGCTATCGTCTTATTGATCAGCCTGGGAACGGTCTCGCCCCGATCGGGGGCAATCATGGATCTCGGCTCACGCATTCGGGACGTTCGGGAAGTCCCGCGCGCTCTGCGCCTGCTCGCCGGGCGGGACGGCCGGCTCGGGGACCTGCGGCCTGCCCTGGAGCTGCCGGTTGTTCACGGTGATCTCGAACATCGCCACCGTGACGACCATGACGACCAGGAGAGCGACTGCCGCCAACATTGCACTCTCCTTTCCATGCGTGCTTTCGGCGTTCACGGATCGCGGGGAACCCTTCTAATGAACATCCTCCGAGATTGCATTTCGATCGGCAAATGATTAACGATCCGATGGAATTCGCGCGGATCGGCAAGATCGATTGTTCGGAATGGACATACCCCTATAAATGGCCATATATACCCACGGTCGGTCGACGTCCTGCCTGGTAGGAAGGTTTTCGGCCGGTCCAGCCGGGATGGGCGCGGCCGATCAGAACCGGCCGCGCGAGGGCGCCGGCGCGGAACTCGACCGGCTGTGGGATCGCCATTCGGGCACGCCAGACACCCGCACGCGGACGGCCGCTCACGTGCGGGTCAGCGGATGTTCCGGCTGGTCGCGTGCGGGTTCAGCGGGTGTGGCGACCGGTCATCGGCGCCGCCGGCGGGCGGCGCGATGATCGGCGCGTGCGGGGTGAATGAGAGCGGCCGGGTCAGCGGGCGCGGCGGGCCCGCAGGAAGTCGCTGACGACGTACTCGCCGAGCCGGTCGGCGCTGGGGGAGAAGACCCGGCCGCCGTTGCGCCGCGCCACCTCGTCCACGAACTCCTTCAGCCGCTCGTCGGTGGCCAGCATGAAGACGTTGAGCGTCGCCCGGCGCCTGGTCATCTTGTCGACCTCGGCCAGTGTCAGCTCCAGCGTCTCGCGCGAGGGCGGCCACTCGAACCACGATCGCCCGTTGCGCTGGAGGTGCGCGGTCGGCTCGCCGTCGGTGACCACCAGCACCACCGGCTCGAAGTCGGGGTGCCGGTCCAGGTGGCGGCCGGCGATCAGCAGCGCGTGGTGCAGGTTGGTCCCCTGGACCATGTCCCACTCCAGCCCGGCCAGCTCCTCCGGCTGCAGCACCCGCGCGTAGTTGGAGAAGCCGATGATCTGCACGGCGTCCTGCGGGAACTTCGAGGCGACCAGCGCCTGCAGGGCGAGCGCCGTCTGCTTGGCGGGCGCCCAGGTGCCCCGCAGGGCCATCGAGTAGGACAGGTCGACCAGCAGGCACACCGCCGCGGCGGTGCGCCGCTCGGTCTCGGAGACCTCGAAGTCCTCCACGGTCAGCGCCACCCGGCCACCGCCGTCGGGCCGCCCGCCACGCCGTACGCCGTTCACCAGGGTGCGCACGACGTCCAGGGGCTGCTCGTCGCCGAAGCGCCACGGCCTGCTCGTCCCGGTCAGCTCGCCGGCGGCCCCGGCGTCACGCTGGTCGTGGTCGCCGCGGCGCCCGGAGTCGAGGGAGGCGAAGACCCGGCGCAGGGCGGTCTCACCGAGCCGGCGCACGGCCTTCGGGGTGAGCTCCAGCTTGCCGCGCTGCCGGCGCAGGTATCCCTGCTCCTCCAGCTCCCGTTCGATGCGCCGCAGCGCCGCCAGGTCGTCCACGGCGCTGCGGCCGAGGGCGCGGCGGATCGCCGCCTCGTCGATGTCGTCCAGCCTGGCCCCGGGGTAGTCCTGCCCGAGGGACTGCTCCAGGCGGTCCAGGTCGGCGAGCTCCTCCAGGGCGTTGACGGCGTCCCCCATGCCGAGGGGCTGTTCGCCGTCCATCCGCTCGGCGCCGTCCCAGGCGAGATCGGGACGCCGCGCGTACAGGGCCTCGCCGAGGCGGGCCATCTGGTCGGCCAGCCCGGCCTGCTGCAGGGTCTGGTCGATCAGGGACTGCAGCTCGGCGCGCTGCTCGGGGGACATCGAGGCGAGCATCCGCTGGGCCGCCGCGGCGCGGCGGGCCAGGATGTCGACGAGCTCTTCCAGGTCGCGGGGGTTCTCCGGGAAGAACTCGCCGTGCTCGTCCATGAACCGCTGGAAGTCCTGCGGGGTGTGCTGCCCCTTGGCGTCCCGGTCCAGCATGTCGTTCAGATCCGACATCATCTGCCGGACCCGTTCCATCGCCTCCGGGTCGGGGTCGGCGAGCGCGTCCCGCATGCCGCGGAACCGGCTGTCCAGGACCTCCCTGCGCAGCAGGTCGCGCAGCTCCTCGAACGTCGCGCGCGCCGCGTCCGACCGCCATTCGTAGGAGCCGAGCTGCTGGATGGCGCTCGCGGTGTCGGCCGGCACGCTGTCCAGCTCGGCCTCGCGCAGCCGTGCCTCGTCGGAGGGGTCGGGGAACAGCTCGGCCCGCTCCTGCCCGATCGCCTTGTCCAGCAGCGCCCGGGCGCGGTCGAGGGTGCCGGTGAGGTTGCCGCGATCACGCAGCTCGCGGCGGCGGCGCCGCACCTCGCGGAGCAGCTCGTCCAGGCCACGCCGGTCGGGCGCGCCGGGCAGCCCGCGCCGCAGCAGGTCGCGCAGGGAGTCCATGGGGGTCGAGCCGGACAGGATCGCGTCGCCCATCTCGTCGAGCGCGGCGCGCACATCGTACGGCGGCGCCAGCGGGTCGGGCCCGTCGTGGTATTCGCCGTATCGGTAACCACTCATCGCATGTGAGCCTAATCCTCGTGCGGCGGTGTGCGAAGAACGCCCGGAAAAGTCGCAGGGAGGGGCGTACGGGCGTTCGGCGCCGGGGTGGGCCGGCGCGGGGGTGGCGGACCTCGGTCCGCGGGTGAGCGGCCGCGGCGTGGCGGCCGGGGCCCGGCGGGAGGGAGCGCCGGGCCCGGAGCGGTCAGGTGCGGTAGACGGCGCCTCCCTCGACGTCGTCCTTGGACAGGCGCCGCATCAGGTAGAGCCCTTCGAGCGCGAACTCCAGCGCGGCCGCGGCGTGCCCGGGGGACTCCTCCCCCTCGCCCATCCCGGCCGCGACCATGATCTTGGCGAGCCCGTTGACCGGGCCGATCTGCTGCAGCAGCTCGGTCGCCGGGGTCAGCTCCCCGGACTCGACGCGGGCGCCCTCGGAGAACTTGTCCAGCAGCGCCGAGAGATCCATGCCGCCCAGCGTGCCGCGGAAGGTCTCGGCGACGGCCCGGCGCAGCAGGTGCGCCAGCACCTCGACCTCGCGCCCCTCCTCGCTGACCTCGAACTCCACCTTGCCCCGCAGCGTCGGCACCACGCCCGGCAGGTCGGCGACCCGGGCCACCGGGCGCTCCTCGCCGGTCAGGGCGGCGCGGCGCACCGCCGAGGCGGCCGCGGTCTCGGCCGCGGCGATGGCGAAGCGGGCGGAGACCCCGGAACGGGAGTCGACGGCCGTGGACTCGCGCACCAGGCGGGTGAACCGGGCGATCGTCTCGATCAGGTGCTCGGGAAGCTCGGCGCTCAGACCGGCCGCCGCCGCGTCGCCCTCGCCCTCAGGCTCGTGCCCGCGCCAGTTCAGCGCCGACTCCTGGCGGATGAGCGCGAGCTCGTCCTCCAGGGTGGGCGGGTAGTGGGTGCGGATCTCCGCGCCGAAGCGGTCCTTCAGCGGGGTGATGATGCGGCCGCGGTTGGTGTAGTCCTCCGGGTTGGCGCTGGCGATCAGCAGGATGTCCAGCGGCAGCCGCAGGTTGTACCCGCGGACCTGGACGTCGCGCTCCTCCAGCACGTTCAGCAGCGACACCTGGATGCGCTCGGCCAGGTCGGGCAGCTCGTTGACCGAGAAGACACCGCGGTTGGTGCGGGGCACCAGGCCGTAGTGGACGGTCTCGGGGTCGCCGAGCGTGCGGCCCTCGGCGATCTTGATCGGGTCGACGTCGCCGATCAGGTCGCCCACCGAGGTGTCCGGCGTGGCGAGCTTCTCGCCGTACCGGTCGTCGCGGTGCTTCCAGGCGACCGGCAGGTCCTCGCCGCGCTCGGCGGCCAGCGCGCGGCAGCGGACGCACACGGGGACGTACGGGTGATCGTTGATCTCGCAGCCGTCGATGACCGGGGTCCACTCGTCGAGCAGGCCGGTGATCGTCCGGATGAGCCGGGTCTTGCCCTGCCCGCGCTCGCCCAGCAGGACGAGATCATGGCCCGCCAGCAGAGCACGCTCCAGGTGGGGCAGCACGGTTTCGTCGAATCCGACGATGCCCGGGAATCTCGGCGTCCGTGCGCGTAACCTGGCCAGCAGGTTTTCGCGGATCTCCGCCTTGACCGTGCGATAGGTGTGTCCACTTTCGCGCAGCTCACGGAGAGTGCGAGCCTGCGGCGATTCACTTCGCTGTGTGGGCGATTCATGCACGAAGACGAGACTACGTCGCGGGGGACGGTGTCGCAGCCTCGCCGCATTCCGGATCTTGACCATTCGGGGGCGCTGCGACGCGTTGTTGGTCCCGTAGTGGGGAGAATCCCGCTAAGAGGGGCGAACGTACGACACTTCCCGACTCGCGACATGTGGAGGAGGCGAGGCGTGTGGCGGTGCTGACGAGCCGGTTCGCGGACGGGCTCGCCGTGGGCCCGGACCTGGTCGCCGCCGCGGAGGCCGCGGTGCGCCAAGCGCTCTCCGGCCTGTCGGGACCCCCCGACCTCATCTGCTTCTTCATCTGCGGAGAGGATCCCGAGGCGGTCGCCCAGGCCGGCCTGCGCGTCACGCGCATGGCGCCGGGCGCCGAGGTCATCGGCTGCAGCGCCACCGGCGTGATCGGCGACGGCCGCGGCGTCGAGCTGACCTCGTCGGTCAGCGCGTGGGCGGCCAGCCTCGGCGAGGGCCGCGCCACCACCTTCGCCCTGGAGACCCTCCGCATGGAGGACCGCTTCGTGATCATCGGCCTGCCCGACCGCGCCCCGGACGACAAGGTGGCGATCCTGCTGGCCGATCCGTACAGCTTCCCCACCGACGCCTTCGTCGAGCACTCCTCCGACGTCCTCGGCGACCTGCCGATCGTCGGCGGCCTGGCCAACGGCATGCGCGGCCAGGGCTCGGTCCGCCTGTTCGCCGGCGGCGAGATGTACAGCGAAGGGGCGATCGGCGTCATGCTGAGCGGCCCGGTCAACGTCAGCGCCGTCGTCAGCCAGGGCTGCCGGCCGATCGGCCCCACCATGGTCGTCACCCGCTCCGAGGACAACCTGCTGCTCGAACTGGCCGGCCAGCCCGCGCTCGCCCGCCTGGAGGACATCGTCAGCGGCTTGGACGAGGCCGACCGCGAGCTGGTCGCCTCCGGGCTGCAGATCGGCGTCGCGATGGACGAGTACGCCGAGAGCCACGAGCGCGGCGACTTCCTGATTCGCGGCATCCTCGGCATCGACCCCGAACGCGAGGCCGTCGCCGTCGGTGACGTGCTCGACATCGGGCAGAGCGTCCGCTTCCAGGTCCGCGACGCCACCGCGGCCGACGAGGACCTTTACGCGCTGCTGGACGCCCACGTGGCCGATCGCGGGCACAGCGACGGCGCGCTGCTGTTCTCCTGCAACGGCAGGGGCACGGCGATGTTCGGCAGCTCCGACCACGACGCCCTCGCCCTGCACGACGCCCTCGGCCCCGTCGGCATGGCCGGCTTCTTCGCCGCCGGCGAGGTCGGCCCGGTCGGCGGCCACAACCACGTCCACGCCTTCTCCGCCGCCATCCTGGTCTTCTCCAGCACCCCGGACAACGGCACCACCCCCAAACCGGGCTGAAGCCTCCCCGTGTGATCCTTGGAGGCGGACCGGCGGCGTACGAGGTCAGGGAGGGTCACGGTGGCGGATGACCGGGGCGGGGCCGGAGGTCCCGAGGCGGTGCTGGCGATCGACATCGGCGGCACCAAGTTCGCCGCCGGGCTGGTCGGCGCCGAGGGCGAGATCATCGCCGCCGAACGGGTGGCCACCCCGCCCGGGGGCGAGGCCGAGACCCTGTGGAAGACCCTCACCGAGCTGATCGACTCCGTCCTCGCCCGCGAGCCGGCGACCAGGGTGACCGGCGTGGGCGTCGGCTGCGGCGGGCCGATGACCTGGCCCGAGGGGGCGGTCTCCCCGCTGAACATGCCCGGCTGGCGTGCCTTCCCGCTGCGGGCCCGGCTCGCCGGGCGCTTCCCCGGCCTGCCCGTGCGCGTCCACAACGACGCCATCTGCCTGGCCGCGGCCGAGCACTGGCGCGGCGCCGGGCAGGGCAGCGCCGACATGCTGGGCATGGTCGTCTCGACCGGCGTCGGCGGCGGCCTCATCCTCGGCGGCCGGCTGATCGACGGCGGCACCGGCAACGCCGGGCACATCGGGCACGTCGTCGTCGACCCCGGCGGCCCCGCCTGCCGGTGCGGCGGCCGGGGCTGCGTCGAGGCCATCGCCCGGGGCCCCGGCCTGGCCGCCTGGGCGCTGGACCAGGGCTGGGTCCCGGGGGCCACCGGCGCCCGCGCCGAAGGGCTGTACGAGGAGGCCGCCCCGGCGAGCGGGCGGCAGCTCTCGGCGGACGCCGCCGCGGGCGACCCGATCGCGCTGAGCGCCCTCGCCCGGGCCGGCCGCGCCCTCGGCATCGGCATCGCCTCGGCCACCCACCTGTGCGACCTGGACATCGTGACCATCGGCGGCGGCCTGTCGCAGGCCGGGCCGCCGCTGTTCGAGCCGCTGGAGGAGGCGCTGCGCGCGCACGCCCGCATGGACTTCGCCCGGCGGGTGCGCGTCGTGCCCGCCCGCCTCGGCCAGGACGCCGGCCTGATCGGCGCCGCCGCCCTCATCATCCACCCCACCCGCTACTGGACGGCTTCCGCCTGACATGTAACGGTTCCGAAGAATCGAGGTCGTGCTCGGCTTCGAGGTACAGGCTGCGCATGGCGGAGCCTGCACCTCGAAGAGAGAAGCCGCCTGATCGGTTTCTCAATGGTCGTTCTGGAGGAGCGAGAGGGCCTGGTCGATGGCGGGGTCCTTGCCTCGGGAAAGGGCGTCCGGGGTCAGGGGGGCCTGGTGGTCGGGCGCTACGCCGATGGTGGCCGCGGCTTCCTTGCCGGCCTGGAGGTTGTGGGCCTTGGGGAGCCCCAGGGCGCTGTTGTCATCGAGTCGGTACTCGTGAACAGGGCCGGAGGCGAAGCCCGCGGTACGGGTGCCGACCAGGGTGCCGAGGCGCAGGTCCTTGACGGCGCCGGCGAACATGTCGCAGGCAGAGGCGCAGTTGCGGTCGGTGAGAACCGTCAGGGGAAGGCGCACCAGCGGGGTGTTGTCAGGATATTGGGCCGTGCAGCGGGAGCGAACGTCACAGAAGTAGGCGTACGGCTTGCCGTGTACCCAGGCTCCCAGCAGTTTCTCGAGTTCGGCGCCCAGACCGCCGCCGTTGCCGCGCATGTCGAGGATGACTGCGCGCAGCTTGGCCTGGGTGCGCATTTCGGCGATGGCGGCGAGTACCTGGTCGGCCGTGCCGGGCGCGAAGGCGGACATCTGCACGTAGGCGACGTCGCCGTTCAGCAGCCGGGAATTCACGCTCGGCGGTGGCGGTGCGGAGCCGCCGGGCGGTGCGGGCGGCGTGGTCGGCGGCGAGAGAGTGACGCTGGAGGTCGTGCCGGTGGCCGGGTGGTGCAGTCGCAGCGTCACCGGGCTTTTCGGGCTGTCGATCCAGTCCAGCACGCCGGGCTGCATCGTGCCGTTGATGTACGGCGGAACCCCGTTGACCGTGATGATCTCGTCGCCGGGACGGACACCGGCGGTCGCCGCCGGTGAGCCGGGCTTCACCTGTGTCACGAACATCGGCCCTGACGCGGCGGGGTCGGGGCGGGTGCAGCACTGCACGCCGGAGACCTTGAAGCCGAGCGGCCCCGGCGCAGGGGGCGGGCCGTACTGCCACCTCGCGTGGTCGTCGTCGAGGCTGTCCACCATGCCGAGCATGGTCGCCGCGGCGATCGCCTGGCGGACGGCCGGGTCGCCCGGCAGCCGCTTCTCGATCTTCGTGTAGACGGCTGCGAAGGCGGCCCAGTCGGCCGTCCTGTCACCCGACAGGGCGGGCATGTTCGCGACGGCCTGATCGAGACCGCGACGTTGCAGCTCTCGCGTGAGCGCGGAGAAGGCGGGGACCAGCAGCGCGCGGCTTTGCAGGACCGAGCCGCTGTAGTAGTGGTCGAAGATGCACCAGTACGCCTGCTGCAGCGTGGTGATGGTGGTCGGTTTCCACTGCGGCGACGTCGGGCCGTTCGAGGGGGCCGTCTGCACACAGCCGGCCGGCCGTCCGGTGGCGCCGTTCGCGGTGGCGGGAAGCCCGCCCGCGAAGAGGGCGGCCGCGGCCACCGCGGCGATCGCAGCGGTGACGGTTCGTTTCTTCATGGCCGTCAACGTTGGCGGTCGTGGCGTTGCGCGGCTGTGAGCCTGGAGGCTAACACCGGCGCAACACCTGGCGTGCTAGAGACGCCGTATGCGGATTTTGGTGGCCGAGGACGAGTGGATTCTCGCCGACTGGATCGCCGAGGGGTTGCGCAAGTTCGCCATGGCGGTGGACGTCGTCTACGACGGGGAGGCGGCCGACGAGCACCTCGCGGTCCACGACTACGACGTGCTGGTGCTGGACCGCGATCTGCCTGGGATGCATGGTGACGAGATCTGCCGGAGGCTGGCCCTGTCCGGGGCCGATGTCCGCATCATCATGTTGACCGCTGCGGCTTCGGTGCGGGAGCGGATCGAGGGCCTGGGCATCGGCGCGGACGACTACCTGCCCAAGCCGTTCGATTTCGGGGAACTGGCCGCACGTGTCCAGGCCCTGGGCAGGCGCAGCCTGGCGCCCGTCCCACCGGTCCTCCAGCGGGCCGGCATCGTGCTGGACACCTACAGGCGCCAGGCGAGCCGCGATGGGCGCTTCGTTCCGCTGTCGCTCAAGGAGTTCGCCGTGCTGGAGGTCCTGCTGCGCGCCGACGGAGCCCCGGTCAGCGCGGAGAAGCTGCTGGAGCAGGCCTGGGACGCGAGCGCCGACCCGTTCACCACGGCCGTCCGCGTCGTCATCAACCGGCTGCGTGCCAAGCTGGGCGACCCGCCGTGCATCCACACCGAGGCCGGGGTCGGGTACCGGCTGTGACCCGCCGTACCGTGCGGGCACGGTTGACCATCATCTACTGCGGCCTGTTCATGGCCACCGGCGTCATCCTGCTGGTCACCAGCAACCTGGTGCTGATGAACACGCTGGCGCGTCGCACACCCACGGCCTCGGCGCCCCTCACCGGCGTCCCGCCGGAAGGCACCCCCGCCCCCGGAACGGGCCCCATGGTGATCAAGCAGACCTTCCATGCCTTCAACGCCTCGGTGCTCCGCGATCAGTGGATCACCACGGGCGTCATCATGGCGGTGCTGATCCTGGTGTCGGTCATCGTGAGCTGGCGGCTGGCCGGCCGCGTGCTGCGTCCCCTGCATCACATCACCGCCACCGCCCGCAGGCTGTCGCTGTCCAACCTGCACGAACGGATCGCCCTGGCCGGCCCGGCCGACGAGCTGCGCGACCTGGCCGACACCTTCGACGGCATGCTGGAACGACTCCAGCACGCCGCCGACTCCCAGCGCCGGTTCGTCGCCAACGCCTCACACGAACTCCGCACGCCGCTGGCCATCCAGCGCACAGTGCTCCAACTGGGCCTGGACGACCCGTCACCCGAGCAGCTGGCCCGAGTCCGCGGCCAGCTGCTGGAGATCACCGCCCGCAGCGAAGCCCTGATCGAGGGCCTGCTGGTGCTGGCCCAGGGCGAGCGCGGACTCGAAGAGGTCGAACCGGTGGCGCTCGCCGACCTCGTCCGGCAGGTCGCGTACGAGACCCCCGCCGAGGCCGTGACCCTGAGCGTCGACGCGGAGCCGTTCGACGTCATCGGCGATGAGGTACTGCTCGCCCGGCTCGTGGGCAACCTGGTGCACAACGCCGTCCGCTACAACCGGCCCGGTGGCGAGGTCGACGTGCGAGTGTCCGCCCAAGGGCTGCTGACCGTCCGTAACACCGGCCCCACCGTCCCGGAAGACCGCATCGGCGAACTGTTCGAGCCCTTCCGCAGAATGGACCGGACCCGAACCCGGACGGGCTCGTTCGACGGCGCAGGACTGGGCCTGTCGATCGTCGCCGCCATCGCCGAAGCCCACGGCGCCACCCTCACCGCACACCCCAACCCCGGCGGCGGCCTGGAAGTCAACGTCCGCTTCCCCGGCACGCGGGCCCAGCCCCGCCTCCGCCAACTGACCACGACGGTCCCAGCGGGCCGAGAGCCGTAGCGGCCGGCGACTTCTCCGTCGATGACGAGCCGATGTCGTCGGGCAAAGACCTGAAAGTACATGAATGACCATGGAGGGAGACACCGGATGATCGCCGCCGCAGGGTGATCGGCGGGGCGGTGCGTACCCGGCCAGGCCCAGGGTGGGAGACTTCGGGCATGGCGCACCCTCAGGTGACCTACGACGACGTGGTCGCCGCCCATGACCTGCTGCAGGACGTCGTGGTCCGCACTCCGCTGCTGCACTCCCGCGTGCTCTCCGAGCTGATCGGCGGCCCGGTCTACCTCAAGTGCGAGAACCTCCAGCGGGCCGGCTCGTTCAAGGTCAGAGGCGCCTACGTCCGCATCGCCCGCCTCAGCGAAGAGGAGCGGTCCAGGGGCGTGGTCGCGGCGAGCGCCGGCAACCACGCCCAGGGAGTCGCGCTGGCCTCAGGGCTGCTGGGCTGCAAGGCGACCGTGTTCATGCCCCAGGGCGCCCCGCTGCCCAAGATCGAGGCCACCCGCGCGTACGGCGCCGACGTGGTGCTCACCGGGACGACCGTGGACCACGCGCTGGCCGCGGCCAAGGAGCACGCCGAGGAGACCGGGGCGGTGTTCATCCACCCCTTCGACCACGCCGACATCGTGGCCGGTCAGGGCACCGTCGGGCTGGAGATCCTCGACCAGCTCCCCGACGTCGGCACGATCACGGTCGCGGTCGGCGGCGGCGGGCTCGCCGCGGGGGTGGGCCTCGCGGTGAAGTCCATGCGCCCCGGCGTGCGCGTGGTGGGCGTACAGGCCGAGCGGGCCGCCGCCTACCCCGCATCGCTCGCGGCCGGGCACCCCGTCGTGGTGGAACCGGCCTCCACCATGGCCGACGGCATCGCTGTCGGCCGGCCGGGCGACATCACCTTCGACATGATCCACTACCTGGTCGACAGCGTGGTGACCGTCTCCGAGGAGACCCTGTCCCAGGCCCTGCTGCTCTGCCTCGAACGCACCAAGCTCGTGGTCGAGCCGGCGGGCGTGGCGGGCGTCGCCGCCCTGCTCAGATGGCCGCACGCCTTCGAGCCGCCGGTGGTGGCGGTGCTCTCCGGCGGCAACATCGACCCGCTGCTGCTGTCACGGGTGCTGCGGCACGGCCTGTCGGCCGCGGGGCGCTACCTGGCCTTCCGGCTCCGCCTCCCCGACCGTCCCGGCGCGCTGGCCACCCTGCTCGGGCGCCTGGCCGATCTGGGGGCGAACGTCCTGGACGTCGGCCACGAGCGGGTGGACCCCCGGCTCCACCTGGACGAGGCCGAGGTGCTGCTCCACCTGGAGACCAAGGGCCCCGTCCACTGCGAAGAGGTCCTCACCGGCCTGCGCCGCGACGGCTACAAACTCATCTTCGGCTGACGCGTCTGCTGGAAGGCCGCATTGAGACCCTGGCGCGCCGAGCACTCCTCTCAAGGTCTCAAGGTTGAGAAGGGACCTGGAGCAAGGGACGCCAGGCCTGCCATCCGCGGCAGAGCACGTAGGCCAGCCCTGTGCTGACCACCAGCCAGCCATCGATCAGGACGTGTTGCAGACCTCCCTCCACGTTCAGGTTGAACAGCGCGAAGGCGGTGATGGCGACCTTGTGCACCAGCAACAGCTCCCAGATCCCCCACTGCCGCCTCGGCTGGACGGCGATGATCGCCCAGAGGCCGGCGAAGATGATGTACCCCAGCGTGCGCCACATCTCCGTCAGCAGGTGCGCGTCATCGCTGGCCGCCACCAAGGCGAACCCTGTGGCGAGCGCGCCCAGCGTCAGGAGGGCGTCCACTCCCATCAACACCCGGCCGATCTGATCCGCCCGCGTCGATGGGCGTTCGACCTGATACGGGCGGTTATGCGTTGCCGTCATGTGATCTTCCCTTCAGGTGGTACAGGCACGCTCACCCTTCCACCCGGCCCAGGCCACCCGCCTCCGCAGAAGTTACGTACGCTCAGGCCGGCGAACCTCTCCAGCCGGGTCCGCTGGGATACGTTGTCGCCATGCGGACCGGTTGGGCGAGGCCGAACGTGCTGATCGGCAGGGCGGAGGAGAAGAAGCGGCTGGAAGCGCTGGTCTCCGGAGCACGGCTCGGCCACGGCGGGGCGATCGTCCTGCACGGCGAGGCGGGGGTCGGCAAGAGCGCCCTGCTGCACCACGTGCGGGTGACGGCGGATCTCCGCGTCCTGCGGGCTTCGGGCACCGAGTACGAAAGCGAGGTCCCGTTCGCGGCGCTGCACCAACTCTGCCTGCCGGTGCTGGAGTACGCCGCGGAGCTCCCGGCCGCGCATCGTGAGGCGTTGCACACCGCGTTCGGCCTGTCCGAGGGGCGTACGGGCCCGTCCCGGGTCGGCTTCGCCGTCCTCAACCTGCTCAGCGCCGCGGCCGCCGACCGGCCGATGATATGTCTGACGGACGACGCTCAATGGGTCGACTCGGCCTCCGCGCGGGCCCTGATCTTCGCCGCCCGGCGGATCGAGACGGAGCCGATAGCGATGATCTTCGCCATGCGATCGCTCGCCGAGCGCGACGAGTTCCGTGCCCTGCCGGAACAGGCCGTGCACGGGCTCTCCGAAGCCGAAGCGCAGTTCTTCCTCGACGGCGCCGACCCCGCGCTCGACCCCGAGGTTCGCGAACGTCTCATCGCGGAATCCCGGGGTAATCCGCTCGCCCTTCTCGAACTGCCGCGGGCCGGCGGATTCACGATCCCGAAGGCGACATCGGTGACCTCACAGATCGAGAAGAGCTACCGGTCACGGCTGCGCGACCTGCCGGCCGAGGCACGCCGGCTGCTGATCCTCGCCAGTGCCGACCCCACGGGAGATCCCGGTCTGCTCTGGCCTGCGGCACGGTTACTGGAGATCGACATACCGACCGGCAGCGCGCTGGCCGGTATGAGCGGGCTGATCGAGTTCGGCACCCGCATCCGTTTCTGCCATCCCCTGGCGAGATCCGTGACGTACCGCACCGCCGACGTCCAGACCCGTCGTGCCGCCCACCTGGCCCTGGCCGAGGTCACCGATGCCTCTACGGCCCCGGACCGGCGTGCATGGCATTTCGCCCAGGCATGCGCGGGCCCCGACGAAGACGTCGCCAAGGAACTCGATCGATCCGCGGCGAGGGCGCGAAGCCGCGGCGGCATCAACGCGGCGGCCGTCTTCCTCGAACGAGCGGCCGAGCTCTCGTTCGATCCCGGGACGCGGATCGAACGCGGACTCTCCGCCGTGTCGCTATTTCTCGAAAGCGGGGCGCTCGACGCGGCCGCGAGCCTGCTCAGAAGCATCGTCACCCCCGGCATGGACGCGACGGTCCGGGGCCGGTACGAGCTGCTCAGAGGGCGGCTGGCGTTCGCCCGCAGAGGCGACGCCGACGGCCCGCGATTCATGCTGGACGCCGCGCGATCCCTCGAACGCGTCGACCCGGTGGGCTCCCGGGAGGCGATGGTCGACGCGCTGGAGATGAGCCTCGTCGTAGGGCGTGCGACCAACATGATGGACGAAGTCCTGTCGCTGGCGCGCTCCGACACATCCGGCCGGCACCCGCTCGACGTGCTGGACGCGTTGGCGCTACTGGCGGATAAGGGGCATCGCATCGGGGTCCCGGCACTGCGCGCGGTGCTGCACGGGGACGAGGGGCGAGAACCCCTCTGGGTCCGGCGTCCCGCCCTCGCCGCCATGATCGCCTCAGAGCTCTGGGAGCCTGACACGCATGCCCAGATCGCACACCGGCTGGTGCGGGAGAGCCGGCGGTCGGGTTCGTCGCTCCGGCTGAAACTGGGGCTGGGCCAGCTCGCGTCGAGCGCCGCGTTCGCCGGCGATCTGCCGCGGGCCGCTGTCGCGGTGGCCGAGGAGGAGGCCATCGCCGATGCGACCGGTACACCGTCGGTCTGGTACCACCGGCTGCACCTGGCCGCGATGCGCGGGCACCGTACGGAGGGACTGCGGCTGTTCGCGACCGCAGCCGGCGAAGGCCACTCCGGTCAACTGCTCGCGAACCTGCACTGGGCCACGGCGGTGCTCCACAACAGCCTCCGCGACCACCCCGCCGCGCTCACCGCCGCCCGCCGGGCCGTGGCGCACGACGATCTGTTCCTCGCCGGGATGTCGCTGCCCGAACTGGTGGAAGCGGCGGTGCGATGCGGCGCACGAGAAGAAGCCGTCGCCGCCCTGTCCGCGCTGACCGAGCGTACGACGGCCGGTGGTACGCCCACCGGCCTGGGAATCGCCGCCTACGCGCGCGGCCTGGTGACCGGCAGGGAGGACGACTACCAGGAGGCCGTCGAACACCTGTCGCGCGTCGACCTCGTGCCCTACCGCGCCAGAGCCCATCTGCTGTACGGCGAATGGTTACGGCGCGCCGGACGACGCAAGGACTGCCGGACGCAGCTGCGCACAGCCTTGGACCTGAGCCGAAGCTCCGGCCTCGACGCCCTCGCCCGGCGGGCGGCGGCCGAACTACGCGCGACCGGCGAGCACGTACGCCGCAGCCGGCCGTATGGCGATCAGCTCACCCCGCAGGAGGCGAACATCGCGAGGCTGGCCGCCACCGGCGCCACCTCCAACGAAATCGCCACCCGCCTGTTCCTCAGCCCCCGCACGGTCGACACCCATCTGCAGAGGGTGTTCCGCAAACTCGGCATCCACTCCCGCCGCCACCTCCGCGACCACCCAGCCCTCCGCCTCCCCCCGGCGAACCCCTGACACCTCACGCGGCAGGGCCGATGCCGGTCGCCGACGGTTCTGGCCGCGGAGGTCACGATGGTCGCGGACGCGGCGATCTCTGAGGCGACCTGTGCCGATGGGCCAGAGAGCAGGAACCGCCGCTGCTACGACGTTACCGTGATCTCCGCCGTCTGCTCACGAGTGCTGGGATGGCCAGGATGCTTTCGTGATCAGATCAACCGACTCTCGGGGCCGGGCACTGCTCGGCTGCCGACCCCGAACCGTACATCGTTGGGCCGGTGAACCGATGGGCCTTCATGAGGGTGAGGAACGCGTACCACTCACTGGCGGTGAAGTGCAGCACTGGTCCGCCTGGGTTCTTGCTGTCCCGGACGGCTGTTCCGCCCTCGGGGAGAAGCGCCACTTCCACGCAGTTGTCGTTCGAGGTGCTTCGAGCACTCTTGCGCCAGGCGAGTGGGGCGCTGTGGTCCACTGTGTCGCCTCTGTTCCTTGTTTAGTTGTTCGTGAAGTTCTGACAGATAGGTACTGGCTGATCAGAAGGCAACGCCCACGCCTGGGGCTGGTTACGCGAACCGGTCGGCCTTCATGCCGGTGATGAACGTGTGCCACTCGCCAGCGGTGAATCGCAGCGCCGGGCCGGTGGGGTTCTTGCTGTCCCGGATGGCCAGGCCTCCCAAGGGAAGGCGTGCCACCTCGACACAGTTGTCGTCAGTGCCGCTGTAGCTGCTCTTCTGCCAGGCGAGCATGCCTTCGTCCACGTTTCGCCTACCTTTTGTGTTGATCCATAATCGCGGCTATGAGCTGCGTCGACTCCTCTGCGGAGAGCGCAGATGTCGACACGTGGGTAAATATGAGGCTATACCGCTGATACTCCTCAGGTCTATCCAGCCAGAGACTGTCGGTCGCCGTTGCCATGTAGACCAGGCTCCGATCGCTCGGAAAGTCCAGAATGACGAAGGGACCTCCCGTCAGAGCCGGGTGTGCGCCGACGGCGTTCGGGATGACCTGGATGGTGATGTTCGGACGGGATGCCATCTCGATGAGGTGCCGAAGCTGGGCGTGCATGACCTCTCGGCCGCCTATCGCCTTCAGTAGTGCCGCCTCATCGATGATCGCCACTAGCGATGGCGGCTGCTCGCGACTGAGGATCTTCTGGCGAGCGATCCTGGCTTCGACATGCCGATTGACGACGACTTCGTCCAGCACTTGGCCGCCTCTGAAGACCGCCGCCGTGTACGCCGGCGTTTGGAGCAGTCCGGGGATGAGGACTACCTCGTACGTTCGGATGAGGGAAGCGCCGACCTCGAAGGCTGGGAGGTTGCTGCGAAAGACATCCTTGTACTCCGCCCACCAGCCCCGCTGGCGTGACTCGCGCGCGAGGGTGAGGAGGGACTCTCGTTGATGTCGATCGGTCACGCCATAGAGGTCGAGCAGGAGGCGGACGTCGTGGACGTTGGGCAGCTTCCACTCATTGCGTTCGATCCTTGTCAGCTTGCTGGGAGCCCATTCGAGACGCTTGGCGGCTTCGGTGGATGTAAGTCCGTTTTCTTCTCTCAGCTGGCGGAGAGTAGCGGACAGTTGGCGTCGTTTCAATGTCGGGCTCTGTGTTGCCATCGCTCCACTCCTCTGCTCAAATCGCCGTATCTCTTGCAAAAGCCGCACAGCGGAATTTTGTAGATGTTCCGATTTGGGTATTGCATAAAAATGGCGCCCGCATCAGTATGACGCGAGAAGGGGAGTCCTGCCAGGCGTTGCCCCGCCTGGCAGGACCTTGATCGCACGTCGGAGGTGCGACCTAGTGCAAAACCCTAATGGAAAAGCGCGCGATATTTGTGAGTGTTGGTGGCCTGAGCGGCCGCTCAGCACCCGATACCGGCACGGCTCTAAACCTTTGTATGCCGATGTCGTACCTTATCCGCGCATATCGCCGTCACCGAGCTGCGGCATAGACGAGCCGTACCGGGAAGGGGTGGTTGTGTGAACAGGTACGGCCACCAGCCACGGGCGAAAGGGCGTCATCGGCAGGGGGCGGGGTTCGAGCACGTTGTTCGGCGGCAGTGGGATCTGGCCGAACAAGCCGCCGCCCACCTGTTGGACCTGCTGGAGCCCGGCTGGGCGGTCATGTACGGCGTGGGCACGCGCCGGTTCTACGCCATCGCCACCTGGCCTGCCCTTGAGCCGCTGATCATTGAAGCGCGGGCCACGGACGAACTGTGCCGCCTCATGCGCGAGGCCGAACGGACCACGAGGCCGGGCGGCGAAGCCGACGTCTTTTCACCCGCGGCTGACCGGTCCGACCCGACATCTCACCCACCCCTGCGTACCCCACGCACTCGGCAAGGAGCCTTGATGCCAGAGACACCGGACGGTCTTCGTACCGTCTGCTGGGAGCTGCCACACGACCTGGCGATGGTCGGCAAGGCCCGCCGCGTCGTTGTTGACACCCTGATCGCCTGGGACCTTCGCGATCTCGCGGATGACGTCGTCCTGGCCGTCAGTGAGTTGCTGGCGAACGCGGTGACCTACGGGGAAGCTCCGATCCGGCTCTCCTTGTGGGCCGTGCCGGGAGAGTTCTGTGTCCGCGTGACCGATCACGGTTCCGACCAGCCGCGTTACCTCGACCTTGGCCTCGACGCCCTCCACGGCCGTGGCCTCGCCATCGTCGCCGCCCTCGCGCACGATCACGGGATCACCCCGCTCGCCGACGGCCACGGCAAGACCGTCTGGGCGCGCTGGAGGCACGGAAGCCAGAACACCGAGATCATCTCTGGTGACTCGTCCGCCGGGCACACAGAGCCGCCCGCGCCACTCAGGGGCCCTGGGTGATCGAGCGCTTTCTCCAGGCCGCACTGGTTACTGGAGGGTGGGGCGGGTGGGTTTGAAGAGCCAGGCGTCGAAGAGGGGGGTGAGGTCGCGGGCGGAGAGTTTTCCGGCGAGGGTGATGAAGTCGGTGGTGGTGGCGCCGCCGTACTTGTGCTGGTCGGTCCAGGTGCGCAGCAGCTTGAAGAACGTGTCGTCGCCGATCTTCAGGCGCAGGGCCTGCAGGGTCATGGCGCCGCGGGTGTACACCGAGTTGTTGAACAGGTCTTCGCGCTGGGCCACGCCGGGCGGGTAGCGCCACATCTCGCTGTCGTTGGCCGAGTAGTAGTCCCGGAAGGTCTTGTCGGCGCTCTGGCCGCCGGTGTGCTCGGTCCACAGCCACTCGGCGTAGGTGGCGAAGCCCTCGTTCAGCCACAGGTCCTTCCACCGGGTGATGCTGACGCTGTCGCCGAACCATTGGTGGGCCAGCTCGTGGGCGACGATGCCCTGGTCGGGCTGGAAGCCGCCGTACATGGGCTTGGTCTGGTTCTCCAGGGCGTAGCCGGCCGAGAAGTCGTCGATCACCCCGCCGGTGGAGGAGAACGGGTACGGTCCGAAGACCGTGGACCAGTAGTCGGTGACCTTGGCCGAGATGGCGTACAGCTGGTCCAGCGACTTGGCATAGGCCGGGTCGGTCGCGGCGAACACCGGGATGCCCGACGCGCTCTTGCCGGTCTTGACGTGGAACTTCCCGAGGGTGACGGTCGCCAGGTACGTCGCCATCGGGTGGGCCTCGCGCCAGGAGAACGTCGAGCGGCCGCCGGAGGTGACCGGGGCGCCGCGCATCTCGCCGTTGGCGACGACGGTGAGGCCGCTCGGCACCGTGACGTCGAAGTCGAAGGTCGCCTTGTCGGCCGGGTGGTCGTTGCAGGGGAACCAGGTTTTGGCGCCGTTGGGCTCGCTGGTGACGAACGCGCCGTCCTTGGTGGGGATGAAGCCGTAGGTGCCGAGGTTGGAGGAGTTGCGGACGGGGTCGGGCTTGCCGTCGTAGGTGACGGCGACGGTGAACGCCGCGCCCTTGACCAGCGGGGACGCCGGGTCGATGACCAGCTCGTCGCCCTTGCGCGCGAAGGTCGCGGGCGAGCCGTCCACGGTGACCTTGCGGACGGTGTATCCGTGCAGGTCGAGGTCGAACCGGGTCAGGCCCTGGATGGCGCGGGCGCGGACGGTGGCGGTGCCCGCCAGACGGGTGGCCGAGGGCTCGTAGGAGAGCTTGAGCGTGTAGTTCTCGACGTCGTACCCGCCGTTGCCGTCGGCCGGGAAGTCGGGATCGCCGATGCCGGCGGCGCCGATCAGCTCGTTCTCGGCGGCCGGCGGCTGCGCGCCGGACTTGCCGGGGGCGGCGCTCGGCGCGGTCGCGCCGTTGGACGCCGCACAGGCTCCGGCCGAAAGGACGGTCACCGTCAGTAGGGCGGTCATCCGCCGTCGAGCCGTGAAGCGCATGTGCAGCAGCCTATGTGAGGAGGCGCAGGTCATCAGGCTTCTACGACGATGGTGGACGCCGCTTTGTCATGTAGTGCCTGCTTCTTTCCATCGAAGACGATCCAGAGCAGGTCGACCACACCCAGGCAGAAAATCACCCCGAGCAGGCCGTACACGGCCTCGCGGATGGCGGCCTGACGGGCGGTCACCGGCTCCTGGCTCGGGGACTGCACGACCCGGAGCCCGAGCAGCCGCTTGCCGAGGGTCTGGCCGTTCCAGAACGCCGTGAACAGCCAGAAGTACAGGAACCAGATCACCACGACCCCGAGGCCGCTGCCCGTGCGTACGGTGTCCAGGGTGCCGTCGGCGGCGCGCTCGGTGATGGTGCGGGAGAACGGCGAGGTCAGCAGGCCGACGATCAGGAGGTCCACCAGGCCCGCGACCAGCCTGCGTCCCCGGCCGCCGAGCGCTGCGCCCCAGGGCCCGTACGGCGGGCCGTCCTGGTCGTACCCCTCCCAGGGCCGCGCGCCCCCGCCGTACGCGCCGGGACCGTCGTGGGGTGGGTCATCGCCCCCCGGTGATGTCATGCCTGTGTGATCGCCGGGAAGCCGCGCCGCCAAACTTCGGTAACCGGAATCGCAGAATGCGGTCAATGAGGACGGCCCGGTCGTGGGACGCCGGTCCCCGGGAGGATCCGCGGTGGTCCGGGAGGGGGCGATCCGGAAGGATCCGCCGCGGACTCCCGGGGACCGGCGTGGTTCCCCGGGGGAAAGGGGGCGTCCCCGGGGGCCTCCGGAAAGGGGTGGGTTCCCGGAGGTGGCCCCGGGACACCGGGCGCGATGGCCCGGATGCGGGCTCGCGGGGTGTCCCGGGGGAGTGCCCCCGGGGCGGGGGGTGTCCCCGGGGGAGGCCGTGGGGGTCAGAGGTTGCCGCGGCGGGCCTGCTCGCGCTCGATGGCCTCGAACAGCGCCTTGAAGTTGCCCTTGCCGAAGCCGAGGGAGCCGTGCCGCTCGATGAACTCGAAGAACACCGTGGGCCGGTCCTGCACCGGCTTGGTGAAGATCTGCAGCAGGTAGCCGTCCTCGTCGCGGTCCACCAGGATGCGGTGCCTCTTCAGCTCCTCGATCGGCGCGCGGACGTCGCCGATGCGGGCGCGCAGTTCGGGGTCGTCGTAGTAGGAGTCGGGCGTGTCGAGGAACTCGACCCCGGCGGCGCGCATCCGCTCGACGGTGCGCACGATGTCGTTGGTGGCGAGCGCGATGTGCTGGACGCCCGGGCCGCCGTAGAACTCCAGGTACTCGTCGATCTGCGACTTCTTGCGGCTGACGGCCGGCTCGTTGAGCGGGAACTTGACCTTGCGGGTGCCGTTGGCCACGACCTTGGACATCAGCGCCGAGTACTCGGTGGCGATGTCGTCGCCGATGAACTCCGCCATGTTGGTGAAGCCCATGACGCGCTTGTAGAACTCCACCCAGTCGTCCATCTTGCCGAGCTCGACGTTGCCGACGCAGTGGTCGATGGCCTGGAAGTACCGCTTGTCCGGCGGCTCGACGATGGGCGCGGCGGCGACGTAGCCGGGCAGGTACGGGCCGCTGTAGTTGGCGCGGTCGACCAGGGTGTGCCGGGTCTCGCCGTAGGTCGCGATCGCGGCGGTGACGACCTTGCCGTGCTCGTCCTCGACGACGTGCGGCTCGGCCAGCCCGCGGGCGCCGGCGGCCACGGCGTGCGCGTAGGCGGCCTCGACGTCCGGCACGTCGAGTGCCAGGTCGATCACGCCGTCTCCGTGCTCGGTCACGTGCCGGGCGATCTCGGTGCCGGGGCGCACCGAGCCGCGCAGCTCGAACCGGGCGCTGCCGGAGGTGAGCACGTACGCCACCTCGTCGCGGCTCCCGGTCTCGGGTCCCTTGTACGCGACCAGGCGCATCCCGAACGCCGAGGAGTAGTAGTGGGCCGCCTGCTTGGCGTTGCCCACGGCGAACACCACCGAGTCCATGCCGTGTACGGGAAATACATCGCTCATGGGGCCACTCTGGGATGGAATGACTGGAATGCGCAAGCGTTGCCGAATTCGGTGGGCAGTTTGCCTAGCCGAGCCCCCGATCGACCGGTAATCCTGTACAGCATGTCGATCGACGATCTGGACGCACGGCTCATCGCGCTGCTCGCCGCCGAGCCGCGGGTGGGCATTCTGGAGGCGTCACGCCGGCTCGGCGTGGCGCGCGGCACGGTGCAGGCGCGGCTGGACCGGCTGACCGCGAGCAAGGTGATCACCGGGTTCGGGCCGGACATCGACCCGGCCGCGCTCGGTTACCAGGTGACGGCCTTCGTCACGTTGCAGATCCGGCAGGTGAG
This sequence comes from Sphaerisporangium melleum, assembly GCF_014646695.1. Classification (GTDB taxonomy): domain Bacteria; phylum Actinomycetota; class Actinomycetes; order Streptosporangiales; family Streptosporangiaceae; genus Sphaerisporangium; species Sphaerisporangium melleum. The sequence goes on along the minus strand of NZ_BMNT01000004.1, from coordinate 154,537 downwards.
CGGGCATGAACCGGTAGCGGGGCTGCTCGCGGCCATACCGGAAGTGCTGGAGGTTCACACGATCACCGGCGGCGGTGACATGCTGTGCCGCGTGGTGGCGCGCAGCAACGCCGATCTGCAACGGGTCATCGACCTGATCGTGGACGTGGAGGGGGTGGTGCGCACGTCGTCGGTGATCGCGCTGGACACGCCGGTCGCGTACCGGGTGCTGCCCCTGGTCGCCGATGTCCCGCGGCGCCGCGACCGTTAGCGCCGGCCCGACGAGCGGGCGTTCTCGACCAGGTGACGACGGCCCGCCGGCCGGTCGGTGCGAAGGCGTCATTTCGGGCCTCGATGGCCGGGGCATCGTTACGTATCATTTACCGTAGGACGATCCGTCCAGCTCACGGGGTATGGCTGGTAGGAGATCGGGGGGTGGGGCCGTGCGGGACGCAGACCGGAGGCGCCGGTTCGGACGGCGCTTCCTCCGCAGCTTCGTCATCGCCGGCGGGGTCGTCGTGTTCGGCCTGCTCGGGCTGTTCGCCGTCGCGTGGGTGCTCACGCCGATCCCCGACACCACGCAGAAGAACGCGACCGCCCAGGGGTCGCTGATCTACTACCGGGACGGCAAGACCGTGCTCGCCCGGGAAGGCGTGAACCGCAAGAACGTGCCTCTGGACGAGGTGCCCAAGCACGTACGAGACGCGGTCATCGCGGTGGAGAACCGCACCTTCTACCAAGATCAGGGCGTGTCGATCGAGGGCACGGCCCGGGCGATGTGGTCGACGGTGACCGGCAGCCAGATCCAGGGCGGTTCGACGATCACCCAGCAGCTCGTCCGCAACTACTACAGCGGGCTGAGTCAGGAGCGGTCGGCCACGCGCAAGCTCAAAGAGATCCTGATCGCGCTCAAGGTCGACCAGTCGAAGTCCAAGGCGTGGGTGCTGGAGCAGTACCTCAACACGATCTACTTCGGCCGCGGCGCGTACGGCGTCCAGGCCGCCGCCCAGGCGTACTTCGGCAAGGACGTCGACGAGCTCGACGTCTCCGAGGGCGCCTACCTCGCGGCGGTGATCCAGCAGCCGTCCCGCTTCGCCTCGCCGCGCGGCGCCGACCTCGCCGCCGCCCAGGGCCGCTGGACGGCGGTGATCAACGCCATGGTGCAGACGCGCTCGCTCACCCCGGCGCAGGCCGCCGAGCAGCGCTTCCCCGCGTTCGCCAAGCGCAAGAACCCGCTCACGCTCACCGGCCAGAAGGGGTACATCCTGGCGCAGGTGCGGGCCGAGCTGAACCGGCGCGGCTACACCGACGAGCAGATCGAGCAGGGCGGGCTCAAGATCACCACGACCTTCGACAAGAAGCTCATGGCCGCCGCCGAGCGGGCCGTCAAGGAGACCCTGCCGGAGGACACCTCCAACAAGGTGCGCACCGGCCTCGCGGCCATCGTGCCGGACACCGGCGAGGTCGTCGCCTTCTACGGCGGCCGCAGTTACCAGGCCAACCAGTACGACAACGCCTTCTCCGCCAAGGTGCAGGCCGGGTCCACCTTCAAGCCGTACACGCTGGCCGCCGCGCTGGAGAACGGCTACGACCTCAACACCCGGGTCGAGGGCAACTCGCCCATCCGCGTGGCCTCGGCCAAGCAGCCGATCCCCAACTCCGGCGGCGCCTCCTACGGCTCCGCCATCGACCTGGTCGACGCGACGCGCAACTCGGTGAACACCGCCTTCGTCGATCTCGGGCAGAAGGTCGGGCTCGGCAAGGTCGCCAAGACGGCGGAGGCCGTGGGCATCCCGGCCGGTCAGATCGTCAAGCAGAAGGACTACCCGACGTTCCCGCTGGGCACGGCGTCGGTGAGCGCCGTGCAGCAGGCGTCCGGGTTCGCCACCTTCGCGGCGGGCGGCGTGCACAAGGAGGCGCACGTCATCCGGTCGCTGACCGACGCGGACGGCACGACCAGGAAGTTCACCGCGCACGGTGTCCGGGCGTTCAGCGAGGGCACCGCCGCGGACGCCACCTACGCCATGGAGCAGGTCGTCCAGGGCGGCACCGGCGCCGCGGCCCGGCTGTACGACCGGCCGGTGGCGGGCAAGACCGGCACCAGCGACTCCTCCAGCGCCGTCTGGTTCGTCGGCTTCACCCCGCAGCTCTCCACCGCGGTGAACATGTTCCGCGACGACAACAAGACCGTGAGCGTCCCCGGGTACGGCGCGCTGTACGGCGGGTCGCTGCCCGCGCGGGTGTGGCGGGCGTTCATGTCGGAGGCCATGGCCGGCAAGCCGGTCAAGGACTTCCCCGGCCCGCAGGGCTACGACCCCTACGGCGGCGACGGCTGGGGGCAGGACGGTCAGGGCGGCTGGAACGACACCGGCTGGAACGGCGGGCCCGACAACGGCGCGCCGCAGGGCGAGCAGCCCACCGGGCCGGACGCGCCGCCGGACGCGACCCCGCCGCCGGACCAGGGCCCCGGCGACCCGAAGGGGCCGCCCGACGGAGGCCCGAACGGCGGCGATCCGAACGGCGGTGGCCCGGACGGCGGTCCCAACGGGGGCGATCCCAACGGCGGGAACCCGGACGGCGGCGGCCCCGACGGCGGCCCGCAGGTCCCCGACGCCCCGGTAGAGACCGTCGGCCCACCCGGCTGACCCGCGGCCCGGCCAAGGGCTTCAGGGGGTGGTGTTCAGCTCTCTGGACAGGTCGGCGGGGGTGGTCACCGGGGCGCGGCAGGTGAAACTCCGGCACACGTACGCGGCCGGAAGGCCGTCGACCAGGCCGCGTCCCGCCATCAGCGGCACGTCGCCGTCGCCGAGCGCGATCACCGTGCCCGGCGTACCGGCCATCAGCGCCGCCCGGTGCAGCGCGGCCGTCCGCGGGTCGTCGAGCGCGCCGGTGATCGCCACCTCGACCGGCCCGGCCAGCGCGGCCTCGGCCACGGCCAGGCCCCACCCGGCGAAGCGCGCGTGCCGGTCGGCGAGCGTCGTGACCGTGCCGAGCGCGGCCTCGGCGGCCTCGCGGTGCCGGGACGACCCGGTCAGCGCGGCGTACGACAGCAGGGCCCCCGCCGCCGCGTTCTGCCCGGACGGGGTCGTGCCGTCGGTCGGGTCCTGCGGGCGTTGGAACAGCCGCTCGCCGTCGTCGGCGGTGTCGTAGAACCCGCCGCGCCCGTCCGGGAACCGGTCGAGCACCGTCTCCAGCAGGGCGCCCGCCTGCTCGAACCAGCGGGCCTCCCCGGTCACGCCGTACAGGGTCAGGAACCCCTCGGCGACGTCGGCGTAGTCCTCCAGCACCCCGGCGTTCGCCCCCGCCCGGCCGTCCCGCGAGGTGCGGGCCAGGCGGCCGCCGTCCAGGTGGACCCGGACCAGCAGCTCGGCGGCGGCGCGGGCCGCGCCGACCAGGTCGGGCCGGTCGAACAGCGCGCCCGCCTCGGCCAGGGCGGCGATGGCCAGCCCGTTCCAGGCGGCCACCACCTTGTCGTCCCGGCCCGGCCGCACCCGCGCGGACCGGGCCGCGAGCAGGCTCGCCCGCACGTCGGCGAGCATCTCCCGGTCCACCGGGTCCGACAGGAGCTGGAGCACCGAGGTGCCGTGCTCGAAGGTGCCCTCGCGGGTCACGGAGAACACCGAGGCCGCCCACGCGCCGGGCTCCTCGCCGAGCGCCTCGCGCAGCTGGTCCGGCGTCCAGACGTAGAAGCGGCCCTCCTCGCCCTCGCTGTCGGCGTCCAGCGCCGAGGCGAAGCCGCCTTCGGCGGTGCCCAGCTCGCGCAGCATCCACTCGGCGGTCTCGACGGCCACCCGCCGGGCCAGCGGAGATCCGGTGGCCCGCCACCAGTGCGCGTACACCCGCAGCAGCAGGGCGTTGTCGTACAGCATCTTCTCGAAGTGCGGGACCACCCAGCCGGCGTCCACGCTGTAGCGGGCGAAACCCCCGCCGAGCTGGTCGTACATGCCGCCGCGCGCCATCGCCTCCAGCGTCCGGCCCGCCATCTCCATGGCCTGCGGGGTGCCGTGGCGCAGCAGGAACTCCAGCACCATGGACGGCGGGAACTTCGGCGCGCCGCCGAACCCGCCCCGCGCGGGGTCGAAGGTGCGCGCCAGGTCGGCCACGGCGTGCTCCAGCACCTCGTGCGTCGGCGCCGCCCCGCCCGGCAGGTCGCCGCCCTGGCTCAGCGCGTCCACCACCTTGGCGCCCTGCCCGATCACCTCGTCGCGCTGCTGCGTCCACGCCTGGGCGACCCCGGCCAGGAGCTGCTGGAACCGCTGCCGCGGGAAGTAGGTGCCGGCGTAGAACGGGTGGCCGTCCGGGGTGGCGAAGACGGTCATCGGCCAGCCGCCCTGGCCGGTCATGGCGGTGGTCGCGTTCATGTACACGGCGTCCACGTCGGGACGTTCCTCGCGATCGACCTTGATGTTGACGAACCGGTCGTTCATCATCCGCGCGGTCTCGGCGTCCTCGAACGACTCGTGCGCCATCACGTGGCACCAGTGACAGGCCGAGTAGCCGACGGAGATCAGCAGCGGCACGTCGCGCCTGCGCGCCTCGGCGAACGCCTCCTCGCCCCACTCCCACCAGTGGACGGGGTTGTCCGCGTGCTGCAGAAGGTACGGGCTCGTGGCGTCCTTGAGCCGGTTCATCGGACCCCTCCTGCGTCGGCGGCACGCGTGTCCCTCGCGCGGGACGGCCGCGGCCGACCGGCTCGCGCGATCACTTCCACCCTAGACGGGCGCGCGGCGGCCACCGCGCACGGCGTGCCTTCCCAAAGGGCACTCCGCTCACCGTTCCCGGTAGCCGGGCGTACTCACCTCATCCGTGCAGGATCACCGTCACGCTCTCGGCCGAGGCGTACCGGCCGCGAGCTCCGCGGGCTCCGCGAGGGGGAAGCCGGGGGTGCGCCAGGTGCCGCCCGAGGCGGTCACCGCGAACGCCTCCACGCCCGCCGGCCCGGTCACCCAGTCCATGGCGGCGTCGCCCATGGCGAACGCCGCCGTGGCGTAGGCGTCGGTCATCGTCAGGCTCGGCCCGGTCAGCGTGATCGAGGCCAGCGCGGACGCCGGGCGGCCGGTGTGCGGGTCGAGGATGTGCGGCCCGCGCTCGGCCGTCCCCGAGGTGGCCACCGCGAACCGCCCGCCCGCGTGCCGGTACGGAGACTCGACCACGGCGGCCAGGGCACCGGGACGCGACGGGTGGGCCACGCCGACCCGCCACGGGCGTCCGGGCCCGGCCGTTCCGGACAGCTGGACGTCCCCGCCGCCGTTGACGCAGTGGTTCACCGCCCCGGCCCGGATGAGGATGTCCGACGCCCGATCGATGGCCCAGCCCTTGACCATGCCCGCGGGGTCCAGGCGCCCGCCCGGGTAGGCGGTGAAGTACCCGCGGGTCGCCTCGGCCGCCTCCGCGCACCGGCCGAGGATCTCGGCGACCTCCGGCGGGCAGTCGGCCAGGCCGATCTCGCCCCGGCCGAGCCTGCTCACCGGGCTGTCCGGCCGGTAGGTCGAGAAGGTGGCGTCCACCCAGTGCAGCCACGCCACGGCCTCCGCCACAGCCGCCTCGACCGTCGCGTTCTCCGTCCCATCGCAGGCGCTCCGTGTCGCCGGATCGCCCGCCGTCGTGCCGAGATTGCGGTCGCCGGTGTGCTGGGCGTCGAAGTCGCGGATGTCGAAGGAGAAGACCGTGCCCATGGCGTGTTCGACGTGCCGCATCACAGGCCCGCCCGGTCCAGGGCGCTCTGCAGCGACTGGACGTACCCGTCGCTGGTGTAGGTCGCGCCGGAGACGGTGTCGATCTGGGCCGACTGGGCGGAGAGCGCCTCCTGCTCCAGGATCGGCAGCGCCCGCTCGTTGATCACGAGGTCCCGCCGGTTGCCGTGCGGCGACTGCAGCACCTGAACCGCGGTGATCTTGCGGCCGGACAGCACCAGCGCGACCTGCACCGGGCCCCAGCGGGTGTCGGCGACGTCGCCGGTGACCGTCCTGCCGCCGCTCGTACCGGAACCGCCGGTGCCACCGGTCCCGCCCTGCCGGCTAGGGGCGGTGGAGGGCCGGGTGGCCGGGGGGAGGGCGCCCTCGTCGTCGTCATCGTCATCGTGCTCGCCCTCGTCGTCCCCGCCCGAGGCCGGGGCGGACCGGTCGCCGCTCAGGGCGGTCCCTCCGCTGCCGCCGCCGTTCTGGGCGACGGCGGCGGGCCGGTCCGCCGCGGTGGTGATCGCGTGCGGCTTGAAGGACAGCAACAGCACCAGTCCAA
>NZ_BMNT01000004.1:123787-148283 GCF_014646695.1 Sphaerisporangium melleum | reverse complement strand
CGGCGGTGACGAGCACGGCCAATATCGCTCTGCGCATGAAGATCTCTCTGGAACTCGAAGGGCTCGCAAGCCCGGAAGGACTCCTGTGGGCCCGAAGGTCGGTTCGACAGGCCCGCAGGACATGGGCGGCTCAGAAGCTTCGTAAGGCTCGGCAGGTCGGGCGGAGCCGACGTCCCGGGGACCTGCGAGACCGCTGGGGAAAGCCGGAACACCAGGTGGGACCGGCGGACCCGCCTACGTCCGTAGGTCGCCCGTGCGGTGACCGGTGGAGGACCCCATCGGAGGGACGGGAAGAGGACACGCGGCGAAGGAGAGCGGTCACGGCACTAGAACTCGAACGACTCGTGGTGGATGCGCCGCCTGTGTACTCCGGCGGCGCGCAGGGCGGCGATGACGTCACGGGTCATACCGTCCGGCCCGCACACGTAGACGTCGTGACGGGGGAGCTGCGGGACCAGCCCGCTGAGGACCTCGGGGGTGAACGGCTCACCGATCTCGGCGCGCGGGCCGACGCTGTAGTGCAGCGCCGCGCCGCGCTGGGCGGCGATCTGTTCCAGCTCGGCGCGGAACGCCAGGTCATCGGGGTTGCTCGCCCGGTAGAGCAGCGTCAGGTCGCCGGGGGCGGCGGGGATCGCCTCGAACAGGGCGCGCAGCGGGGTGATGCCCACTCCGCCGGCGATGAGCAGCACCTTGTGCCCCTTGCGCCGGGCGGGGGTGAACGCGCCGTACGGGCCCTCGGCGATCACGCGGGTGCCGGGACGCAGCCGGGTGATCTCGCGGCTGTGGTCGCCGAGGTCCTTCACGGTGATCCGCAGCACGTCGTGGCGGGGGGCCGCCGACAGTGAGTAGGGGTTGGCGGACCACCACAGGTGGCGGTTGAGGAAGCGCCACCGGAAGAACTGCCCCGGCTCGGCCCGCAACCGGTCCAGCCGCCGCCCGGTGACGTACACCGAGAAGATCCCCGGACCCTCGTGGACGACCTGGGCGACCCGGAGCCGGTGCTTCAGCGACTGCCGCACCGGGGTGAGGAACCGGTACCAGAGCAGCAGGCCCGCGACCCCGAGGTAGAGCCCGTACCAGGCGGCCTGGGCGAGCCGCGCGTCCTGGAACTCCGCGCCGGTCGCGAGCTGGTGCCCGAACGCCAGGTAGGCCGCCAGGTAGGTGTAGAAGTGCAGGTGGAACCAGGTCTCGTACCGCAGCCGGGGCCGCACCGCGCGGGCCGAGATCACGCCGACGCCGACGAGCAGCAGCACGGCCACGGTGGCCTTCAGCACGTCGGGGTAGCTCAGGTTGAGGGTGATCGTCTCGTCCACCAGCCCGGTGGCGTCGGTCACCGCGTAGCCCCAGATGATCAGCAAGGTGTGCGCGACGGCCAGCCCGACGGTGTACCGCCCGCCCATGGCGTGCCAGCGGGCCAGCCGGTCGGAGCCCACGCCGCGTTCCAGCGCGGGGACGCGTGCCATGAGGGCCAGCAGCACCACGATGGCGTACCCGGCGAGCAGTCCGGTGATCCGGCCGGCGCCGGTGAGCGCGTCGCCGAGGCCGGTGACGGCGGGGGTGTTCGCCCACCACAGGCCGAGCACGGCGAGCGCGCCCGCGCCGATGACGGCCAGTACGGCGACCGGGTGGGCGCGGGCGCCACCGGGCGGTACGGCCTGGTGCCTGCCCGGGGCGGTCGGCCTCTCGGCGTGGATGGTGGTCAACGGGGGTTCCTCTCATCCGATATGTCACCCACCGTGCCAGTTGAACTTCTCGATTCCCTCTGAAGCGGGAGCACGCCGAACGATTCATAGGATTCTCAGAGGTGGCGCAGAGCCAACGGCCGGTGAGCGGGAGGAACCTGGTAGCACTATGCGCGCGACTTCCCATGACCTGCCCGAACTGCTGCGTCCGGACGGCACTCCCGTCCGGGTTCTCGTCGTGGACGACGAGCCCGATCTCGCCGAGGTGCTGAGCGCGGTGCTGCGCTACGAGGGCTGGGAGGTGCGCACCGCCGCCGACGGCACCGCCGCGGTCGCCACGGCCCGGGAGTTCCAGCCGGACGCGGTGGTGCTCGACGTCATGCTGCCCGACTTCGACGGCCTTAAGGTGCTGCGCCGGTTGCGGGCCGAGTCGCCGCACGTGTGCGTGCTGTTCCTCACCGCCAGGGACGCCGTGGAGGACCGCATCGCCGGGATCACCGCGGGCGGCGACGACTACGTCACCAAGCCGTTCAGCCTGGAGGAGGTCCTCGCCCGGCTGCGCGGCCTGCTGCGCCGCGCCGGGGTGGCCCGCAGCGCCGAGGGGCACCGGCTGGTCGTCGGCGACCTGGTGATGGACGAGGACGCGCGGGAGGTCACCCGGGGCGGCGAGCTGGTGGAGCTGACCCCGACCGAGTTCGAGCTGCTGCGCTTCCTCATGCGCAATCCGCGCAGGGTGGTGAGCAAGGCGCAGATCCTGGACCGGGTCTGGTCCTACGACTTCGGCGGGCAGGCGCACGTCGTGGAGCTGTACATCAGCTACCTGCGCAAGAAGATCGACGCCGGGCGTCCGCCGCTGATCCACACGGTGCGTGGCGTCGGCTACGTCCTGCGCCCGTGAGCCGGCCGTGACCTCTCCGCCGCCCTCGTCTCCGCTCACGCGATCAGCGCGCTTCCGGGCCCTGCGACGCCTGCCCGGCCTGTCCCGGCCCTACGGGTTGCGCCCGTTGCGCTCCTACACCCTGCGGTCCCGGCTGGTCGCCGGGGTGCTGGTGCTGCTCGCGCTCGCCTGCGCCGTGATCGGCGTGGCCACCTCGATCGCGCTCCAGCGCTTCATGGTGGACCGGGTGGACCAGCAGCTCGCCACGGCGGGCGGACGGTTCGCGGCCAGCCTGGAGCACGAGGAGGAGTACGGCGAGCACGGCGACAGCCGGGGGCAGGCTCCCGGCACGCTGGGCGCGCGCCTGCTGGACGGCCGGGTGACCGACGCGGCCGTGGTGAGTTCGCAGCGTGGCGCGGTGCCTCCGGACCGGGGTGGCTCGGTGCTCTCCGCGGGGGACGCGGCGATCCTGGCCGCCGTACCGGTGGACGGGCAGGCCCACACGGTCGAGCTGCCGACGCTGGACGACTACCGCGTCCGGGCGTTCGAGGGCGGCGACGGGGACGTGCTGATCAACGGGCTGCCGCTGGAGGGCGTGAAGTCCACCGTGCACCGGCTGCAACTGGCGGAGCTGGTGATGTTCGCCGGCATCATGATCTTCACCGGGGTCGCCGGCACGATCTGGGTACGACTGTCGCTGCGCCCCCTCGAACGGGTGGCCGCCACCGCCCGCCGGGTCAGCACGCTCCCGCTCGCGAGCGGCGCGGTGACGCTGCCGCACCGCGTGCCCGACGAGGACCCGCGCACCGAGGTCGGCCAGGTCGGAGCGGCGTTCAACCGCATGCTCGGCCACGTCGAGGAGGCCCTGGCCGAGCGGCACGCCAGCGAGCAGCGGATGCGGACCTTCGCCGCCGACGCCAGCCACGAACTGCGCACGCCGCTCGCCACCGTGCGCGCCCACGTCGAGCTGGCCCGCCGCAACCCGGGCGAGGTGCCCGCGGAGGTGCGGCACTCCCTTGAGCGCATCGAGGCCGAGTCGGCGCGCATGGGCAAGCTCGTCGACGACCTGCTGCTGCTCGCCCGCCTGGACGCCGGCCGGCCGCTGGCCCGCGACCAGGTGGACCTCACCCGGGTGGCGATCGACGCCACCGGGGACGCCCGGGTCTCCTCCCCGGACCACAAGTGGCGGCTGGAGCTCCCGGAGCGGCCGGTCACCCTGGCCGGGGACGCCGACCGGCTGTACCAGGTCGTCGTCAACCTGCTCGGCAACGCCCGCGCGCACACCCCGCCGGGGACGACCGTGACCGTCTCGGTCCGGGACACGGGCTCCGGCCAGGCCGAACTGGCCGTCAGCGACGACGGGCCCGGCATCCCGGAGGAGATCAGGAGCGAGCTGTTCGAGCGGTTCGTCCGCGCCGACAAGGCCCGCTCGCGCGCCTCCGGCGGCAGCGGCCTGGGCCTGGCCATCGTCAAGGCCGTGGTGGCCGCCCACCACGGCTCGGTCACCGTCGACACCCGCCCCGGCCACACCACCCTCCGCGTCCTCCTCCCCACCACCTGACCGAATTGGGTTTGGAGGGGTGGCCGTAAGGGGGTGGTGAACGGGGGGCGGCGCTGGCGTGAACGCGTCACGGCAGCATCCCGCCGCTCGACGATGTTGACGCTGTTACCCCGGATGTCAGATTTTCGGCTCGGAAGATTGACGATCTCCGCTGCCCGGCCCCCGCCGGCGGCCCCCCTTGGAGAGTCAGGAGCCGTCCCCCTTGCGTACCTGGACAGGACCAGAACCACGGCCTCGGCCGGGACGGAGGAGGGGCCGCCGTCGCTCCGTCCTCCTCACGGCCGTCGTCCTGGCCGCGCTCGCGCTGACATCGGAGCCGTCGCTCGCCGCCGCGGCCACCTCGTCCGCCGCGACCGCGTCCTCCGCGGCGATCTCGGCCTCGGCCGAGCGGGCCGAGCCCACTCCCGCCGCGTCGACCTCGGCCGCGTCCGGTGCCCACTCCGCTTCGGCCGGCTCCGGCGCGGGAACCACCCCGGACGCGGACCCCACTTCCGATCCGGCTCCCTCATCGGACCGGGCCGCCGAGGCGGCCAAGGCGGCCGACGCGGCGCGGCCGCTGTGCGACGCCCCCGCCGAGGGCAGGTTCAGCTGCTTCGCGATGCGCCGGGGCCGTCCGGCCGGGGACGCCGCGCGCAAGGCCGGCGCCACTCCCGACGGGTACGGCCCGGCCGACCTGCGCAGCGCCTACGACCTGCCGGGAGACGGGGGCGCCGGGCAGACCATCGCGGTCGTGGCCGCGTTCGACGCGCCGGCCGCCGAGGCGGACCTCGCGGTCTACCGTGCCCAGTACGGCCTGCCGCCGTGCACCACGGCCAACGGCTGCTTCCGCAAGGTCGACCAGCGCGGCGGCACGGACTATCCCGAGCCCGACCCGGGCTGGGCCGGCGAGGTCGCCCTCGACCTGGACATGGTCTCCGCGATCGCCCCGCGTGCGAACCTGCTGCTCGTCGTGGCGGACAGCAACTACCCCGACGACCTGGGCACCGCCGTCGACCAGGCCGTCGCGCTGGGCGCGAGGTTCGTCAACAACTCCTACGGCACGGCGCAGGAGTACCCCGACCAGGGGACGCTCGACGTGCACTACAACCACCCGGGCGTGGCCGTCGTGGCCGCCTCCGGCGACCTGGGCTACGGCGTCTCCTACCCGGCGGCCTCGCAGTACGTGACCGCCGTCGGCGGCACGTCGCTGGTCCGGGACCAGGGCACGGCGCGCGGCTGGTCGGAGAAGGTGTGGAACTCCACCTGGAAGTCCGCAGACGGCAACGACCGCTGGGGCGCCCCCGGCTCCGGCTGTTCGCGGTACGCGGCCAAGCCCGCCTTCCAGGCCGACACCGGCTGCGCGGGGCGCACGGTCGCCGACGTCGCCGCCGTGGCCGACCCGGTGACCGGTGTCGCGGTGTACAACAGCTACTCCGACACCGGGTGGGCGGTGTACGGCGGCACCAGCGCGGCCTCCCCGATCATCACGGGCGTGTACGCGCTGGCCGGCACTCCGGTGGCCGACAGTGACGCCAACTCCTACCCCTACGCCGCCACCGGCGCGCTGTACGACGTCACCGAGGGCGACGACGCGAGCTGCCCGGCGGGGCTGTGCGGCTTCGGCACCGCGCCGGACTGCCAGCCCGCCTACCTGTGCGTGGCCGGGCAGGGCTACGACGGGCCGACCGGTCTCGGCACCCCCAAGGGCGTCGCGGCCTTCCGCGGCGGCCCGCACGGGACGATCTCCGGGATGGTCACCGACGCGGCCACCAGGAAGCCGCTGAGCGGGGTGCTGGTCCAGTACGGCGAGCACTCGGCGACCACCGGCGCGGACGGCGGCTACCGCCTGGCCCTGCCGGTGGGCACCTACCAGGCCACCATCAGCGCCTATGGGTACCAGCAGCTCACGCTCGCCGGGGTGACCCTGGCCGACGGGGCCGCGCTCACCAAGGACGCGGCGCTGCAGCCGCTGCCCGCGCAGACCGTCTCGGGCGTCGTCACCGACGGCGGCGGCCAGGGCTGGCCGCTGTACGCCAAGGTCACCGTCGAGGGGGTGCCCGGCGCGCCGGTGTACACCGACCCGGCGACCGGCCGCTACAGCCTGCGGCTGCCCAAGGACGTCACCTACACCCTCACCGTGACCGCGAACTACCCCGGCTACCTGCCGGCGACCCGGAAGGTCGCGCTCGGATCCCGGCCGGCCACCGCCGACGTCGCCGTCCCGGTGGACACCGCCAAGGCGAACGCCCCCGGGTACACGCTGAGCTACCACGGCGGCGGCCTGCAGGACTTCGACGGGCGGACGGCCCCCAGCGGCTGGACCGTCAAGGACAACATCGGCAACGGCGGCTGGGAGTTCGACGACCCGCTCGGCCGGTCCAACCAGACCGGTGGTGGCGGCGGCTTCGCCATCGTGGACGACTTCCACCACGGCTGGTCGGAGGTGGACACCGAGCTGATCAGCCCGTCCTTCGACCTGTCGGCCGAGAAGTCGCCGGTGGCGGAGTTCGACACGCACTTCCCGCCGGTGCAGCGGCTGAACGTGCCGGACGCCGACATGGACGTCAGCTTCGACGGCGGCGCGAACTGGTACACGCTGTGGCGCTCGCCGCCCAGCCTGGTCGGGCCGGAGCACGTCACCGTCTCGCTGGCACCGTTCGCCGGGAAGAAGGACGTGCGCATCCGCTTCCACTACGCGGGAAGCCTCGGCAACATCTGGGAGATCGACCGGGTCGCCGTCGGCACCCGGACCTTCGGCCCGGCGCAGGGCGGGCTGGTCGTGGGCAGGGTCACCGACGCCAACACCGGCGCGGGCCTGACCGGCGCCACCGTGTCGGCGCCCGGCGCGGCTGCCGTCACCAGCGTGGCCGCTCCGGAGGACCCGGCCCTCGGCGACGGGCTGTACTGGCTGTTCTCTCCGCGGACCGGCACACGGCGGGTCACCGCCGACAAGGCGGCCTTCCACTACCCGGCGCTGGCCGCGAACGTGAAGGTCGCCGGGCGTGGCGTCACGCGGGCCGACTTCCCGCTCAGGGCCGGCCGGCTCGCCGTCTCCCCGGCGGGGCTGTCCGCCTCCGTCCCGTGGGGTGGGGAGCGGAAGGTCACCTTCACCGTGCGCAACACCGGCACCGCGCCGGCCACGCTCGCGCTCGGCGAACGCCCCGGGCCGGACGCCGCCGCCACCGGAGCGCCGCTGAACCGGATCAAGGTGACCCGCGAGCAGATCATGCCGGAGATCGCCGGCGGGTACGGCGCGAAGGCCGGCCCCGCCGTGCCGGGCGCGGTCACCGCCACGGGCGGCGGCACCGCCTGGCAGGACGTCGCCGACCTGCCGGTGCCGGCCGGCGGCTCGGTCGCCGGGACCCACGACGGCAAGCTGTACACCGGCCTGGGCCGGACACCGGAGCAGACCACCAACTTCTCCAGCCATTTTGTGTCCTACGACCCGAAGACCGGCCGGTGGACCACGCTGCCGAGCCCGGTGTACCGGCGGGCCGACGCCGCAGGGGCGTTCATCGACGGCCGGTTCTACCTCACCTCCGGCCGCAACGCCATGGGCGGCACGGTCGAGGCGACCGAGGTCTTCGACCCCGCGACCGCCACGTGGCGCACCCTCGCCCCGAACCCCGCGCCGTTCGGCGGCTCCGGCGTCGCGGCGCTGGACGGCAGGCTGTACGTCGTCGGCGGCTGCCGGATGGCGGACGGCGGGATGGAGACCTGCGACAACCGCGACGTCATGGTGTACGACCCGGCCACCGACCGGTGGAGCAAGGCGGCGTCCTACCCCTACGGCGTGGCCCGGCTGTCCTGCGGCGGCATCGGCGGCAAGCTGTACTGCGCGGGCGGTTCCACCCGCATGGGCACCACCGTCAAGGGCTACGCCTACGACCCGGCGGCGAACGCCTGGTCGCCCATCGCCGACCTGCCGCTCGACCTGGCCGCCTCGGCGTACGCGGTGGGCGACGGCCGGCTGCTGGTCTCGACCGGCTACAGCATGGGCATCGGCGCCGTGACCAACGAGGGCTACGCCTACGACCCGGCCGCCGACGCCTGGACGGCGCTGCCGAACGCCACGACGACGGCCGCCTACGCCGTCGGCGCCCCCGGGTTCTACCTGGTCGGCGGCACGGACCTGGCGACCGGCGCGCCGAGCGCGGTGGTGCGGCGGCTGCCCGGCTACGACCGGCCGTACGCCGATGTGCCGTGGCTGTCGGCACGGGCGGGCGCGACCCGGCTGGAACCCGGGCACACCACGAAGGTCACCGTCGAACTGGCGGCCGGCCGGCGGGTGACCTCGCCGGGCACCGCGTACACGGCGGCGGTGACCGTCGGCGGCGACGTCCCGTACCCGCTGGTCACCGTGCCGGTGGAGCTGCGGGTCACCCCGCCGAAATAGCCCGGCCGTCGCCCCGGCCCGCCCGGCGCTGATCGGGCGGGCCGGAACGGCGTACGAACCGGCCGTCTCCGGGAGGACCACTCCTCTCCCGGGGACGGCCTCCCAGCGCCCTTGAGCATCGAGGCGCTCACGCACAGAGCCGCTTCCCCGAGGGGGCGGCCCGCCACGAGCGGCGCCGGTTCAGGCGCCGACGGCGTCGGGGTCCCACCAGCCGCGCCGGGCGGCGAGCACGCCGGCCTGGAAGCGGCTGGTGGCCGACAGCCGCACCATCAGTGCCTGGATCCGCCGCTGCACCGTGCGGTGGCCGATGTCGAGCTGGCGGGCGATCGCCTCGTCCGGCAAACCGAGGGCGAGCAGCGCGATGATCCGCCGTTCCTCCTCGCTCAGCGGCTCGTCCCCCTGGATGTCCGCCGCGCCCGGGGACGTGGACTGCCGGCCGTCGCCCGCGCGGCCGGGCAGGAACGGCTGCCCCTGCCGCCACAGCGTCTCGAACAGGGTGGACAGCGCGTCCAGCAGCGAGGACGGGTGCACCAGGATGCAGGAGTCGAGCACCCGCGGGGTGGCCCGCAGCGGGATCAGCCCGAGGTCGTCGTCGGCGAGGATCATCTTCATCGGCACGTCGGCGAGGACGCGCACCTCCTCCCCGGCGGCGACGCTCGCCTCCAGGTGCCGGGTCTGGCCGGGCAGGCGCAGGGTGCCGTGCTCGTGGATGAAGCGCCTGTGCACGCTGTGCTCCACGTTGACGTGCGAGGACACCCGCTCGCCGTCGATCACCCGCGCGTACGGCGGGCGGTCGATGCCCCGGATGGTCTTCTGCGCGCGGCGCAGGAGCTGCTGGCCGGCCCGGGCCACCGCGTCCGGCCCGGAGATCACCTCGATGAGCTCGGCGGCGTCGCGCCCCGAACGGGCGCTGCGGTGCCGTTCCCCCAGGTGGTGGGCGAGCGCCCGCACCCGCTTGATGTCGCGTTCCCGCGACAGCAGTAACACCTCGATCGCGGTCTCCGGCGGCAGCGCGGCGTACCGCACGGGCTGGCCGGGCACCCGGGAGATCAGCCCGCGGTCCTCCAGTCGCTGAAGGACCGCGCCGAGCAGATCACGTTCGATCGTCGTGACCCCGGCGAGCTCGTCCGCCGTGAGCGGGTTGCCGTCGATCAGCGCCAGGTACGCTTCCTCACCCCAGTGGTCGACCCCGAGAATTTCGAGCACTGTGACACCTCGCTGTGCAGGTTCGGCGGCCGCCGTCCGTGCCTCGCCCGCGGCTCGCCCCGCACGAGAGTAGACGGCGCGCCCGTCGCGGGCGGCGCCGTCTCGAAGTCTGGAAGATCGGGGGAGGGGGGCTCAGGCGGTCGAGGTGACCAGCCAGGCGATGCCGAGCAGAATCACCACCGGGATCAGCCACATCACGGCCTCGACCATGAACTCCTTGTACATGCCACGTCCTCTCGCTCGGCTTACGGGTGCTGGGGTGCCGTGAATGGCCCGCCGTGCAGCTTAACCGGACGATACGCGAGCTTCGGCCGACCCCGGAACCTTCCCCGGCCCCAGCGTGTCCCGTTGATCCCCCAGAGTGGCGGCGCCCTCTTGACGGCGGACGAAGAGCCGCTCAGAGTCAGGGAGCAGCGCACATTGATCAGCAAGCTCTCCGTCCGGTGTTCCCCCTGTTCAAGGACGTGTCATGACGCTCGCCGAATCCGCCCCCCGTGACCATCTCTCCTCCCCCGCCGAGTCGCCCGCGCACCGTGGCCGCCTGGTCTTGCTGAGCGTGCTCGCCGGCGCGGTCCTCGCCTCCCTCTGGTCGTTCCACTTCGTGGACAGCGTGATCGGTGACAACGTGGCCAACACGCTGCTCGGCCACGACGCCAAGGCCACCGCGATCAGCAGCGCGGTGGCCGGCGCGGTCTTCGCGTTCGTCTCCGGCCTGGCCGGCACGTTCACCGCGTGCAACGTGGCGGCCTTCGGCGCGGTGGTGCCGCTCGTCCGGCACGGCGCCTCCTGGCGCGACAGGGTGGGCGCGACCCTGCGCCCGCTCGGCTGGCTCGCGCTCGGCATGATCGTGGTCAGCGCCGTGTACGGGGCGATCGGCGCCCTGCTCGGGGAACGGCTGCCGCAACTGTCGGACGCGACCGTGGGCGACGGGCTGCCGGTGCGGCTGCTGCAGGCCAGCGTGGTCTTCGGGATCATCGGCCTGGTGTTCGTCTGGCTGGGCCTGGCCGCGCTGCGGCTGGTGCCCGACCCGCTGGCCGCTCTGGAGCACCGCGTGCCGCACGCGCGCCTGGTCGTGCTCGGCGCGCTGGTGGGCGGCTTTCTCATCGGCCGGCCGTTCCCGCTGTTCCACAAGCTGTTCACCTACGCCGCCGAGACGCACAACCCCCTGTACGGTGCCGGGGTCTTCGTCCTGCAGTCGCTGGGCAACATCGTGGTGATGGCGCTGCTGTTCACCCTGCTCACCGTGGCCTTCCGCGGCGGGTTCGCCCGCTGGCTCGCGGCCAGGCCGGCCCGCCTGGTCACCATCACCGCGGTGTCGTTCCTGGTCGCCGGGGCGTTCACCGTCCTGTACTGGGACGTGCGCCTGCCGGCGATGTTCGGCTACGGGTGGTACCCGGTCGTCGGCTGGTGAGCCGGCCGGTCAGCGGAACAGGTGAGCGTTGACCTCCCGGACGGCGGCGGCCAGCTCGGGGATCTCGACGACCTCCACCCCGGCCTCGCGCAGGGTCTCGGCGCCGACGCAGTCGACGAACACGCCGGGCTCGCGCCAGGCGAACACCACGCGCGGCACGCCGGCCGCGATGATCAGCTCGGTGCAGCTGCGCGGACGGGACGCCCGCGTGCTGCACGGCTCCAGCGAGCTGTAGAGGGTCGCCGAGGCGAGCCGCGGGTCGCCCGGGTCGATCTTGGCCAGGGCGGCCTCCTCGGCGTGGTCGTGCGGGCCGGTCTCCCTGGAGTGGCCGGTGGCGAGCACGGTGCCGTCGCCGGCCACGATGACGGCGCCCACGGCGAACGCGGTGGTCGAGACCGGGCACGCGGCGGCGAGCGCGACGGCCTGCGCGAGCCACCGCCGGTCGGCCTCGGGCGAGGAGGCGTGGTCAGGCATGGAGCCGCTCCGGCGGAAGGTAGCGCAGCAGGACGACGTCGCCGATCGGCCGGGCCTCGGCGAGGCGCATGGGCGCGGCCGGCCCGTACGGGAAGTCGCCCGGGCCGGCGAAGCGGGGAGCGGCCGGGTCGCCGACGAAGAACGGGGCGATCACCAGGTGCAGCTCGTCGACCAGGCCGGCGGCCAGGAACAGCGTGTGCACGGCGGTGCCGCCCTCGACCATGAGCCGGCGTACGCCACGCGCCGCCAGGTCGGCCAGCACCCGGTGCGGGTCGAGCGGGTCACCGGCCCCGACGACCGTGGCGCGGCCGGTCAGGGTCGCGCGGGTCCGTTCGACGGCGGGGCCGGCCGCGTACACGATCTTCTCGACGTCGCCGAGCCTGAAGAAGCGCGCCTCGGGGTCCAAGTCGCCGCGGCCGGTCAGGGTGACCTTCAGCGGGGTCTCCGACAGCCCGCGCCGCACCCGCTCCGCGCGGCGGGCGGGGGAGCGGACGACGAGCCGGGGATCGTCCGCGCGGATGGTGCCCGCGCCGACCAGGATGGCGTCGCACCCGGCGCGCACCTCGTCCACGCGGTCGAAGTCGGCCTCGTTGGACAGGGCCAGCGGCCGGTCGGAGACATCGTCGATGAAGCCGTCGATCGACGTCGCGACCGACAGCAGCACATAGGGCCGCTCTCGCACCGGAACCTCCACGGGTCAATCATGGCGCGATCCGGCCACGCGTGCGCCCGGCCGTCCCCGGCGGCGGACCGCTCCCCGCGTTCCCGGCACGGCCGGTCCGGCGGGTGGAGCACCCGGTAAGACCCGTGCGGGGCGTGGCCCGGGCATGACGGGACCGCCGGAGGTGTGGACCGTCGTCCGGCGGTGCGCCGGGTGACGTGGAACGGCGGCCGGCCGGAGGGCCGGTTGACGCCGGTGCGGGCGGCCTGTGGTCAGGCGGCCTCGGGCATGGCCTTCTCGACCCAGGTCTGGACCAGGCGGATGACCAGGGCCTCGACCAGGATCACGGCTGCCTTGGCGAGTACAGCGGCAAGGAAGTTGTACACCGGAACCTCACAGAAAGGGGCTACGACTGCTTTATACATGAAAAGCCATGTATGTAGCCATATGTCCGTCTGCGAGTGTACGACAGGTGAACAGTTGATGACCGCGCTCCCGCGCTGATCAGAGCGCTTCCGCCACCGCCCCTCCCACCGTGCCGCTCTCGCGGTCGGCGGGTTCGAGCAGCCGGGCGGCCACCGCGGCGGCGGCCCCGCACGCCAGGCCGATGCCCCACCCCAGCGGGCCCACCGGCCGGCAGCCGAACACCCGGCTGACGCCAGGCGTGGAGACCGCGACGAAGAGCAGCGCCATCGACGCCGCCGTGGCCAGGAAGACCGTGCGATCCCGCCCGCCGACGGCGAGCGTCTGCCCGAGCTGCGCCGACACCAGCCCGATGAGGCCCACCGTGTCGGCCCGCCCCTGAGTGCCGGTGGCCCGCGCGAACAGCCAGGACGCGCCGGCCGCGGCCGCAGTGGTCGCGGCGCGGGCGTAGATGTCGCGGGTCAGGGCCGCGCCGAGCGACGCCTCCGGCCCCTCCTGCAGCAGCCGCTCCGGGCTGGTCGAGCTCGGCGGCCGGACGGCGATCGCCAGTGCGGGCAGCATGTCGGTCAGCAGGTTCACCAGCAGCAACTGCCGCGCGTTCAGGGTGTTGCGCCCGGTGAGCAGGTTCGACCCGACGGTGAAGGCGATCTCGCCGAGGTTGCCGCCGAGCAGGATGCCCAGCGCGCCGCGTACCGAACTCCACATCGCCCGGCCCTCGACGATGGCCTCCACGATCGTCTCGATGCGGTCGTCGGTCACCACCACGTCGGCGGCGGCGCGCGCGGCCGCCGTGGCTCGCGAGCCGAGCGCCACGCCGACGTCCGCCAGCCGGATGGCCGGGGCGTCGTTGGCGCCGTCGCCGGTGACCGCCACCACCTTGCCCGCCTTCTGCAGGCCCTCGACGATCCGCGCCTTGTGCGCCGGGGTGACCCGGGCGAAGATCGATACTTCGGGCAGCACCTCGGCGAGCGAGGAGTCGTCGATCTGGTCCAGCTCCGGGCCGGTCATGACGCGCAGGCCGTTGAGCAGGTGCAGCTCGGCGCCGATGGCCTCCGCCGTGCTCGGATGGTCGCCGGTGACCATGACGACCCGCACGCCGGCGCGGGTCAGCCGGTCCACGCTCCGTGCGGCGGTCGGCCGCACCGGGTCGGCCAGTCCCAGAAAGCCCAGGAAGCACAGGTCGGCGATGCGCGACTCGGCGAGGTCGCGGCGGTCGGAGGCCCGGCGTTCTGCCACGGCCAGTACGCGGTAGCCCTGCTGGGCGAGCTGGTCGATCTCCTTGGCCAGTTCGGCGGCCACGTCATGGTCCAGCGGCGTCACCTCCCCGTCGCCGCACCACGTCGTGCACCGGGTGAGCACCACCTCGGGCGCGCCCTTCACGCTGAGCAGGTGGGAGCCGCCCTGCGGGTCGGTCGCGCCGAGCACGGCGTGGTAGCCCCGGGCGGGCTCGAAGGGCAGCTCGTCCACCCGCCGCCAGAAGTCCAGGCCCTCGGACGGCCGGACCCCGGCCCGTCCGGCGCCCTCCAGCACCGCGCGGTCGGTCAGGTGCGGGACGAGCCGCTCGTTCTCCACCTGCGGTCCCGCGCGCAGGGCCGCCGCCAGGATGCGCCGGAAGTCCGCGGGCAGGGCCTCCACCGGGTGCTCGACCCGCCCGTTGGAGATCCGGCCGAGGGTGATGTGCCCGGCGGTGAGGGTGCCGGTCTTGTCGAAGCACAGCACGTCCACCCGGCCGAGCGCCTCGATCGTCGAAGGGTTGCGCACCAGCGTCTCCCGGGTCGACAACCGGCGGGCCGCGGCCAGCTCGGCGACCGTGGCGATGAACGGCAGCCCCTCCGGCACGGCGGCCACGGCCAGGCTCACCGCAGGGGCCACGGCGGCGGCCAGCGGCATGCGGCGCAGCAGGTTCATCGCCATCAGCGCCACGCCCGACCCCAGGGCCACCGGCATGATCTGGCGGCTCAGCCGGCGCAGCCGCAGCTCCACGCCGGTGGGCGGCGCCTCCCGGCCGCCCAGCTCGGCGGTGCGCCCGGCCTCGGTCCCGGTGCCGGTGGACACCACGACGGCCAGGCAGTTGCCGGCCGCCACGGTGGTGCCCTGGTAGACCATGGAGGTGCGGTCGGCCACGGCCAGCGCCGCGGTGGGCGCCGGCGACTTGGCGACGAGCTGCGACTCGCCGGTCAGCGGCGACTCGTCCACCTCCAGGCCGCGCGCCTTGATCAGCCGGCAGTCCGCGGGCACGGCGTCGCCCGCCCGCAGCTCGATCACGTCTCCCCGCACCAGGTCGTCGGCCGTGGCGTCCACCGCGCCCTCCGGGCGGCGCAGCCGCACCGGGACGGCGGTGGCGTCGGTCAGCCGGGTCAGTGCCCGGTCGGCGTCGGTCCGCTGCGCGCCGCCGATCAGGCCGTTCACGCCGAGCACCCCGGCGATCAGGGCGGCGTCCAGCGCCGACCCCACGGCGGCCGACAGGCCCGCGGCGGCGGCGAGGATCGGGGTCAGCGGGTTGGCGAGCTCCTCGATCGTGGCGCGCACCAAGGACGGGGCGACGACGACCCGCTTGCGGGCCGGCCCGCTGCGGCGGCGCTCGGCCTCGGCCGCCGACAGGCCGGCCGGGGTGGAGGACACCCTGGTCAGGACGTCCTGCACCGGCAGGGCGTGCCAGGGGGTGCGGTCGACCCGCAGGGGCAGCCGGCCGCGCGCGATGTTGCGGCCCGACCAGATGCCCATCACCAGGGTGGCGAGCGCGGTGCAGTCACCGACGAGCTGGACGCGGGGCACCGAGCCGGTGGCCGGGCCGAGCACGGCGAGCGCGGTGCCGAGCGCCGCGCCACCGGCGGAGACCTTCACGCTGCGCATGCTGGCCCTCCTGGCCACCGCCAGGGAGCGCAGCAGCAGGTGGACCACCTCCGGTCCGCCGAGCACGTCCGCGTCCCAGGGCGGACGGGCCCGCTGGGACAGCACGCCGATGCCGAGGTCGGCCTCGGCGAGCCCCGCGCGCGACCGGCCGCTCACCAGGGCGACGCCGTGCCCCTGCGCCTGCAGCCTGCGGACGGACTCGGCCAGGTGGTCGCCGCCCTCGACGCGCCGCGCCACCCCGAGCCGCATCGGCAGGCCGGTGTCACCCCCGGCGATGACGGTCTCGCACCCGCAGGCCGCGCCGATCAGCGCCTCGGCGTACGGGTGGGTCTCGGGCACCACGCCGGCCACGGCGACCGGCCTGCCCTGGTAGGTGACGGTGACCGGGAGCACGCCCTTGTCGGGCCAGTGGGCGGCCTCGGCGGGGGCCGACGGGGCGGGCTCGGCGGCCCAGTCGCCCTGCTCCCGCCGGGTGGTGGCGTCCGCGCCCTCCAGCAGCGTGTAGACGCGGGCGTGCAACTCGTCGGCGTCCACGCCGGCGTCATGGTCGAGCGTGATCACCTCGCTGACGGTCCAGGACGGCATCGTCAGCGTGTCGGCGTCGAAGACCACGGTGTCGACGCGGTCCATGCCGCGTACCGCCTCCCGGTGCACGATGAGGCCGCCGCGGCCGGCGACCGCCCGGCCGACCGAGCTCGCGAACACGTCCCGGCCGAGCCGCGCCGCTCTCGGCGTCTGCCCGATCAGCATGGCCAGGGCCCGCTCCTGGTCCCGGCTGATCAGGGCGGTCACGCCGTAGGAGGCCAGGGCGCCCACGCTGAGCCCGTCGGCGTACCGCTCGATCGGGCCGTAGGGCAGCGGGACGGGGCGCGCGGTGACCGCGGCCCTCAGATGGCGGTACGTACCCTTCTGGGTGGCGAACTCCGCTTCCCTGGCCTGCCAGGCCCGCCGCCCGGTCGTCGCCTCGGCCAGCCGGCCGGCCGCCGACAGCGAGTCGATGAACAGGCCGATCGGGCGCAGGGCGAGCGTCAGCGCGGTGAAACGCGTGTAGGCGAAGATCAGGTCGGCGGTCGGACGTCCGACGCGGCGCTCCAGTTCGTGCCGGACGCGTGGCGTGGACTCCACGAGCCCGAGCAGGGCGGGCAGCACCGCGGGCACCCGGGCGACGTGCGTCACCTGGCCCGCCACCGCCGCCCCGGCGCCGAACAGTCCCGCGCCGAGCTCCATCAGCGCGCGGGCCTGGTGCTCCACCGCGTGCCGGCCGGTGCGGCCCCGGTCACCGTCGGCGGGCTCGGGCTCGACGTCGTACTCGTTGACCACGTCGAGCAGTTCGCGGACGGCGGTGACCTCGCGGTCGCAGCCGACGTAGACGAAGCCGAGCGCGCCGTTCACCTCGGCGCGGGTCACGCCCGCGACCTGGCCCAGGCGCTCCTCCAGCAGTCGCGTCTCGCGGGCGCTCCCGGCTGCGCCGACCTTGCGGACCTCGATGCGCAACCCGCCGGGGCAGTCGTGCACCTGCCGGGGAAAAGGCAGGGCGGCGCGTACCGACTCCGGCAGCAGCGACGCCACCAGCCCGGCGGGACCCCTCAGCGTACGAAGCAGGAACACCAACGCCTCCAGCGGACCTTCGCCCCAACACACGGATCAGGCCGCCAGATAGTGCGGCCTGATCGATCGTCGGTAAGTATGCCCAGGTCAGCGCGTTGAATCCTGTCTGAGACGCTTCATGACCCCTTGATGAGACGCCTCCGCGTCCCGCTTTGCGCGCACGTCCCGGCATCCCCGCCGGTGACGCCGGCCGACCGTGCGCGCCCAACGGACCTGCACGGCCACCGGTCCGGGGCGACGGGTCAGCCGGTCTCCGGCTGCTTCTGGGCGGCTGCGCCGGCACGCGACGCGGTGGTGCCGGCCCGTGAGGCGGCGGTGCGAGCCCGTGAGGTGGTGGTGCCGGTCCGTGAGGTGCTGGTGCCGGCCCGGGAGGCGGTCGTCCTGGACGTGCGGCCCGTGGTGGCGGTCGTACGCGTCCGGGAGGGCCGCGTGGCCCGCGGGGTCTCGGTTTCCTCACCGGCCTGACCCGGCATCTCCATGCGGCCCGCGCGTCCCCGCTGCATGCCGCCTTCCTGCTGCATGCCGCCCATGCCCCGCCGGCCACCGGCGGCGCGGGTCGCGATGACGGTTCCGATGCCGACCGCGACGGCGATCGGCCACTCGATCATCCCGAGGGCCGCGAGCGCGCCGAGGCCGCCGTAGTACAGCAGGCGGTCCGGCGGTGGAAGGAAGGTCTTGGCCGTTTCCATCGCCCGGCCCATCTCCTGCTCCCGCTGCGGCGACATGCGCGCCATGCCGGGCATCCGCGGCATCCGCGGCATGTGCGGGCGGTGGACGTGCAGGCTGACGACGGGGGTGTCCAGCTGTATGAGATCACCGTTGGACTCGGACGTCGATGGTATGCCACGGCGTTCTCGCGACGTCTGGCTCACGGTCATGGGCCCTCCTCGGCTCAGGTCTCCTCTTTTGACCTTTTGCCCAGGTCAGCCGAGATAACTAGGGCTTTTCATCCTCTGACCACGTTTTTAGGGTCGCCTTCCGATCGCCGCCCAGCACGGCCTGCCCCCGGGCCCGGTCGTGCTGTCGCCTTCGGGCGCGGGGGCGTAGGCTCACGGGACGTGACCGTCGATATGGACTTCGTCAGCGAACACGCAGGCAGACCCCCGGCCCGCCTCACCCGGCGGGACGTCGCCCGGGCGCTGCTCGCCGTCCCGAGCGGCCAGGCCCTGGTGGCCGTCCCCGATCTCCGCCGCGCGATGTTCGCCGCCGGTAACCCGCTGTCGGCCGCGTTCTGGGACTCGGTGAAGGCCACGCTCGCCGCCATCGAGAACGGCGTGGCGACGGTCGGCGACGTGCAGCGATGGCTGGAGGCCACCGGCACCGAGCCCATTCTGATCACCCGCGACTACTTCGTCTGGCCCGAGGAGGGCGAGCGCGGCCCGGTCGCGACCGAGCTGTACGAGCTGCTGGTCGCCCACCTGGAGGAGCGCGTCGAGAGCGGCGAGATCGACCCCGACCGGCTGGTGGCCGGCGACTCGGCGGCCCGCGAGGTCTACGAGCGCATCCAGGACCGCTGGCTGGCCACGCCGCTGCCCGACGGCCGGGTGCCCGGCGCCGCGGTCAGCGACGAGCTCGACCAGGAGCTGTTCGCGAGCTGGGACGAGGAGGAGGCCTTCGCGCTCAGCGAGCTGCGCCGGGTGCTGGCCGACCTTCCCGAGCCGTCGCTGCCCTCCGCGGAGCTCGCCGCCGCCGCCGGACGGCTGCGCGCGCTGCTGACCGAGCCGGGGTACCCCGGCAACGTGCTGCGGGCCTGCGCGGGCCTGGACGGCGAGCCGCTGCCCGAGGACGACACCGAGCTGTGGCTGACCGTCGCGGCCGGCGTGGCCTCCCCGGTCTCCGACCTGCAGGACGAGGACGAGCACCAGTTCTGGGACCTTGAAGGCGAGCTGAGCCAGGAGGACGCCGCGCTCGCCGCCCTGTGCACCATCCACCACGCCGACTGGCTCGCCACCGTGGCCGCCCTCGCCCGGCGCGGCCCCGGGGTGCTGGCCTCGCCCGAGCGCATCGCCCGGCTGGTCGCCGAGTCCGACGACATCGACGTGGACATGGACGATCCCGAAGATCTGGAGACCACCGAGTCGCTGTTCACGTCGGTGACCCCGCTCTGGCGGGAGCTCGGCATCGTCGACGACCACACCGTGCTCACCGCGCTCGGCTGGTGGGGCCTGCCGAAGGCCCTGGAACGGGCGTGGTCCCCCGAGTGAGCGGCCACGGCCGGTGACCGATCAGCCGGGCGCCGGCGCGGGCCGTGAAGACCTGCGGATGTGGCGTCTCCACCACATCCGGAGGCCTTGCTGGTACACCCGGCCGGGGCGCGGCCTTCAGTGGGCGGCGGGCCCGGCGGTCTCGGCCGACTGGGCGGGGTCGGCCGACGCCGCCTTGGCCACCAGGTCGCCGTACTCGGGGTGGCGCTCGATGTAGCGCGCGACGAACGGGCATAGCGGCACCACGGCGCGGCCCGCGGCGCGGGTGGCGTCCAGCGCGTCCCGGATCAGCCGGCTGGCGAGCCCCTGCCCCTCGAACTCGGGGGCGATCTCGGTGTGCGTGAAGACCGTCTTGCCGGGCTTCTGGCGGTATTCGGCGAAACCGGCGAGCGTGCCGCCCACAGTGATCTCGAAACGGGCGGCGGCGGGGTTGTCGGCGACCTCGACGGTCTCGGTCATGTGTGCTTCCTCTCGCGGGCGGGGCGGTCAGCGGGACCCGTCGGCCCGCGGCTCGGACGAGGTGTCGGGCGCGGCGGCCGAGGTCGAGCCGGCGTGGCCGGCCTTCTCCCGCTCCGCCTTCCGCAGCTCGGCCTCGTGCGGAACCTGGATCTTCGAGATCTGCTTGTTCATCGACTTCACCAGGAAGTACAACGCGAGACCGATCGCGGCCACGACCAGGAAGCCGATGAGACCGGGACCGATCGGGGCGGCCGCGGCCGCGGCCCCCTGTGCGGCGGCGGCTACGTGTGCGGCGAATTCAGTCACACGTCAAGTCTGCCACCAGGGGGCCGCACCTCTCTCAGCGGTTGGCGTGCGAGACCTCTGCGGCGGGGACGCACTGCTCGGCGCCGATGCCCGCGAACAGGTCGCTCTCGGGAAGCTCGGTGTCGACCAGCGATCGGGCCAGGTGGTAGTCCTCGGTCGGCCAGATCTCCTGCTGCAGGCCGGTCGGGCAGACGAACCAGAAGCCGTCCGGGTCGACCTGGGTGGCGTGGGCGAGCAGCGCCTGGTCGCGGGTCTCGAAGTGGTCGCCGCACGGCACCCGCGTGGTGACCTCCCACTTCTGCGGGCGGTCCTCCCAGCGGGCGATCCAGTCGCCGTACGGGGAGCCGATGCCGCGCTCGGTCATGGCCTGGTGCAGGGCCTCGAACCGCTCCCGCGTGAACCCCATGTGGTAGTACAGCTTGAGCGGCTGCCAGGGCTCGCCGAGGCCCACGTACCGGTCGGGGTCGCCCGCCGCCTCGAACGCCTCCACCGACACCTTGTTGGTCATGATGTGGTCGGGGTGCGGGTAGCCGCCGTCGTCGTCATAGGTCAAGATGACGTGCGGCCGGAACTCGCGCATGGCCGCGACCAGGGGCGCGGCGGCCACCTCCAGCGGCTGCACGGCGAAACACCCCTCGGGCAACGGCTCGGTCTCGTCGTCCGGCAAACCCGAGTCCACGAAGCCGAGGAACCTCTGGCTCACGCCGAGGATCTCGCGGGCCCGCTCCATCTCCTGGCGGCGCACCTCGGTGATGTTCTCCAGGATGTCCGGCAAGTCCATCTTGGGGTTCAAGATCGAGCCCCGCTCCCCGCCCGTGCAGGTGCAGACGAGCACTTCGACGCCCTCCGCGACGTAGCGCGCCATCGTGGCGGCGCCCTTGCTCGACTCGTCGTCGGGGTGTGCGTGAACGGCCATCAATCTGAGTGGTGCACTCACGGCTCGGTTCTCCTCAAGTGTCCAGGCCGGGACTCCCCCGGAGGGCTGGTTCCGGGGGCGGCGCGTAGAGCGGAGCCTCCGCAGGGGACAATTGTCTCGTGCAACGACAAGGGACCGCTGGGAGATTCCACCATGACCGATAGACGTGTCGGTCCGCACGTGGACCAGCCGATCCTGGGGACCCCAGACTCGTTTCCGGAGCGTTCCGCCAGATCCGGGCGTGTCGGACGGACCATTGCGTTCGTCGTCATCGGGATCTTTATCGCGATCGCCATGGGCGGCTGGGGCTACGTCATGATGGCCGCGAAGGGAAATACGGACGTCCTCACGATCGCTTTCACCGTGGACGGGCCGAACTCGATCACGATAACCTTCCAGGCTCACAAGCCCGCCGACCGCACGGCCGTGTGCCGGCTGCGCGCCACCGACGTGGATCACGTCGAGGTCGGCACGCGGGACGTCACGATCCCGCCCGGGGAGGAGGACGTCCGGCTGACCGAGCGGGTGGACACCACCGCCCGCGCCACTTCGGGCCACGTGCAGCACTGCTATCTCGTACAATGAGACTTTTGGGAAAGCGTCCGCCCGGGTTAATTTGTTACTCTCCCGGAATTCGGACGCTCGCAACTCGCACGAGTACGCAAGGAGAACCCGTGGTCGACTCCCGCGAAGAGAACGTCGCCTGGCTGACGCAGGAGGCGTACGACCGCCTGAAGGCGGAGTTTGAGTATCTCTCGGGGCCCGGGCGTGTCGACATCGCCAAGAAGATCGAAGCCGCCCGCGAAGAAGGCGACCTCCGGGAGAACGGCGGCTACCACGCCGCCAAGGAGGAGCAGGGCAAGATGGAGGGCCGCATCCTCCAGCTTCGGCAGCTTCTCGACAACGCGCGGGTGGGCGAGGCCCCCCGAGCCGAAGGCATCGTCGGCCCCGGCATGACCGTCACCATCCGGTTCGCCGGCGACGATGACGAGGTCACGTTCCTGCTCGCCTCCCGTGAGGAGAGCGGCGCCCCGATCGATGTCTACTCGCCGCGCTCCCCGCTGGGCGCCGCGATCAACGGCAAGAAGATCGGCGAGAAGGCCACCTACACCATGCCGAACGGCCGGACGAACACCGTCGAGATCCTCGAGGCCGTTCCCTACATCGGCAACTAGCCGCCCACGTCCAGCGGCTCCCGCACCAGGGGGTCGGCCGGCGAACCCGGTACGCCCCGATCCGCCGGAGCCCTGCTCCGGCGGATCAGTCATGCCGGCACATGTCGTGCGTTCGGCGAACTGTGCGTGGTTCGGCGGACAACGGGCGTGGAGTTCGCGACAATCGGTCACTGACGGACGAGTCACTCGTGAACCGCCCGAATCTCCTGGACGTTACGGCGGACATAGGGCACGCTCGTTGAGGCTCCACGGCCGGGAGCCACGGTGCTCGGCGGCGACCTGACAGGCGACGGCCAAGAGAAGGCGAAAAGGGGTTACAAGGTGCTCGATCGGCGACCGCGTGGTTCGACCGCCGTCCGAGACAGCCTCACCCGCGGCGTGGACGCCGTCCAGGGCTTCCTGACCGGGGCGCTCACCGAGGTCCGCGAGGACCTCAGCTACCACCCCGGCATCCCGCGTCCGCGCCGCGCCCGGCGCCACCGCGTGCTGCCGAGGCTGCGGCGCCGCACGGTCGCCGCCATCGCCACCGGCCTGGTCGCCGTGCTGGCCACCGACCTGATGGTCCTCGGCGAGCTGGACAAGCGGACCGAGCAGGCCGCCCTGGCACAGCGCGGCACGGGGTACGTCCCGGCCGCCCGCGACCTCGCCGTCCACCGCGACATCCGCCCCACGTCCGGCTCTTCCGGCTCTTCCGGCTCTTCCGGCTCTTCCGGCCCTTCCGGCCCTTCCGGCCCTTCCGGCCCTTCCGGCCCTTCCGGTACGCAGGGCGCCGGTCCCGCGACGGCGGGCGGCGCCACGGCCGCCGACCCCCCGGCCACGACCACCCACGCCCAGGTGGCGCCGCTGGCCGCGCTGCGCAAGCCCCACCTGTTCGTCGTCGCGCCCCGCTCGCTGACCGCCTCCGCCGTGCACCGGGTGCGCGGCAGCAAGGGCGTCGCCTCCGCCGAGGTCGTGGACGCCGCCGACGTCATGATGGACGGCAAGCGCGTGCAGACCATGGGCGTCAACCCCTCGACCTTCCGCCCCTACACCCCGCGCGCCACCGCCCGCTCCGACGCCCTGTGGAACAGCGTGGCCGCCGGAGACGTCGCGGTCTCCTTCATCCTCGGCAACGACGGCGGCGTCAAGCTGGGCTCCACGGTGAACGGCGGCGCCCGCAGCCTGCGCGTCGGCGCGTACGCGACCATGGGCATGGGCATGATCAACGCGGTCGTCTCCCGGGACACCGCCCGCGCGCTCGGCATTCCGCGCGACAACGCCCTGGTCGTCAGCGCGCCCGGCGCCGACCCGGCCGCGCTGCGCCTGCGGCTGCTCAAGGTGCTGCCCAAGGGCAGTCAGATCGTGCTGATCAACCCCGTGCTCACCCCGCCCGCGCAGTCCCGGACGACCACCACCACCTGGCCGTCCGGCTCGTTCATGACCGCCGACCAGATCCGGGTCGCGCTGACCGCCGCCGCGAGCAAGCTCGGCCGCCCGTACGTCTGGGGCGCCGAAGGGCCCGACACCTTCGACTGCTCGGGCCTGGTGCAGTGGGCGTTCGCCCAGGCGGGCGTGACCATGCCGCGGGTCACCCACCAGCAGTGGGTCACCGGGCCGCAGATCTCCCTGGCTCAGGCCCAGCCCGGTGACCTGCTGTTCTGGCGCAGCGACCCGACCAACCCCGGGTACATCTCGCACGTGGCGATCTTCTGGGGCGACGGCAAGATGCTCCAGGCCCCCCGCACCGGCGACGTCGTGAAGATCTCCCCGATCTCCACCCGCAACCTCGCCGGCGTCGTCCGCGTAAGCCCCCCCGTAGCCGCCAAGGTCCGCTGACCCCTACCCGGCCCAGAGCGAGACGGCTGAAATCACCCCCGGACGCCCGCCGACCCGCGAGCAGGGCAGGATCTCGTACACGTCTGTACACGCACACATCTGCGGATGGGCGGCGGGCACCCTCTTGGCAGGCCCGGAGTCGGGCATCCTCGCCCTCGGACTCGCCCCCGCCGCCCTGCTCACACGTTGGTCACTGCCTGTTACCGCCTGAGAGTCGGGTGCGCCTCGACTCCCCGGATGAACGCCCGCCACGCCTCCGTGCCGCAGCGAAGAACAGGCTCGGTGGGCCGCTTGCTGTCCCGTACGGCCACACCCTCGGCAAGAGGAGCGACTTCCACACAGTCGCCGCCGTTGCCGCTGCTGTAGGAGGACTTGCGCCAGTTCAGCGCGTTCATTCGTAGCCTCCGATACCTAGCCGTTGGTGAGTTGGGCGCTCTTGAGGCTCGTGATGAAGGTGCGCCACTCGCTCTCGGAGAAGTGGAGCATGGGC
>NZ_BMNT01000004.1:123519-123726 GCF_014646695.1 Sphaerisporangium melleum | reverse complement strand
TGGGGCGTTTGCTGTCGCGTACCGCCATGCCGCCGGGGAGAGGGGCGATCTCGACGCAGTTGCCGCCGTTGCCGCTGCTGTGGGAGGACTTGTGCCAGTGCAGGTTGACCATTCGCGGTCTCCGATACTTAGCCGTTGGTGGGCTCGGCGATCTTCAGACTCTGGACGAATGTGCGCCATTCGCTCTCGGGGAAGCGGATCATGGGG
>NZ_BMNT01000004.1:98254-123466 GCF_014646695.1 Sphaerisporangium melleum | reverse complement strand
TGGGGCGTTTGCTGTCGCGTACCGCCATGCCGCCGGGGAGAGGGGCGATCTCGACGCAGTTGCCGCCGTTGCCGCTGGTGTAGGAGGACTTGCGCCAGTTCAGATCTTTGATTTCCACGTCTCTGCCACCTTTGTCATCAGTTCGAGAGATTGTTTCATCGGTAGCGCTGCGGCTCGGAGGGATTCCCAGAGGCGTCGCATGATCGCTACCTCTGGCGCGTGCTCCACGACATCGCCGCTCAAGGCGTTGTCTATGTAAACGATCTCCCTTCCAGAGGAATCAGCGATGGCGAAGCCTCCGGCAAGGCCAGAATAGGCACCGGTTTCCAGCGGCACAATCTGTATGACGACGTCAGGACGCTCTGCGAGGGCGAGCAAACGCGTGAGCTGGTCGTGCATGGTCTGAGCTCCACCTACCGGCCGGTGCAGGATGCCTTCGTCCATGATGAAGACCAGCATCGGTCGCTCATCCGCGTTCAGAATGCGCTGGCGGGCGAGCCGCGCTTCGACGTGATCGTCGACGTCATAGGTCCTGCCCGAGGTGGCGATTACCTCGCGTGCGTACGGCTCGGTCTGCAAGAGGCCGGGCACCAGCGCAGGCTCGTAGGACAGCAGGGAAGTGGTGGATGCCTCGATCTGGAGCCACTTGCCCAGCCATTCGGGGGGCATGGCCTTGCAGACGAGGTCTTGGGCGAGGCGGGTGAGGATGCCGTTGGTTTCGAGGACGCGGTCGCAGCGTTCGGCGAAGTCGGGCTTGGGGACGCGGCGGGCGGTCTCGACCATGGCGACGAACGACGGCGAGTAGCCGACGGCGGCGGTGGCGAGCTGCGCCTGGCTGAGGCCGGCCGTCTCGCGGGCCTGCCGCAATTCCCTGGCGAAGAATTCGAGCGGTGTCATGCGGTTGCCGTTCACCATGATCGCCCTGCCCTCTCGTGCGCTCACGAATGTTCACCGGACCGGTGCCGCCGTCACCTTTCCAGGTATGCGCGGCGGCTTCGGGGGCAGCCTAGGACCCTGGTCATGAACATGGGAGGGGTGCCGGAGAATTGTGGAATTCCGTCGTACCGTGGTCTGGATACTGATTGGTCTCCGCATTCGCCGTGCCGACGGAATTCATCCGAATGCAGCGGGCTGTGGAGAATATGCCCGACTTGCCGTCCGGGCTGGAAACGGACGACGCGGATGGCCCGGTTGCCCTGCCCGCCGACCACGAGGACGAGGGAGTGCGGATGACACCGGAGAAGACGGACGAAGGGCTGTGGGCCGCCGCCGGCCTGGAGATCGAGGGCGACGTGTCGGCCGTCGGCCGGGTGCGGGCGCTGATCAAGGAGACGCTGGGCGAGTGGGAGCTGTCCAGGCTGACCGACGACGTCGAACTGGTCGTCGGTGAACTACTGGCCAACGCGATCACCCATGGCGCGGCGCCGGTCAGGGTGTCGATGTGGGGCGGGGCGGGGGAGCTGTTCCTGTGGGTGACCGATCGCGGGACGGAGATGCCGCGCCGTCTCGACCTCGGGATCGACTCCACGCACGGGCGCGGGCTGGCCATCGTGGCCGCGCTCACCGACGACCACGGCGTCACGCCGCTGCCGGGTGGTCCCGGCAAGACCGTCTGGGCGCGATGGCGGTACACGACGCCCGAGGACGCGGGGACGGTCCGAGCACCGTTCCGGGTGACCGTTTCGCGCCGTACTCCGCCGTGCGGTGCCCCTGGGTGAGAGGCGAACCCGTCCGCGCCGGGCAGGACTGTCGCGCACCGTGGCGGCGCGGGGGTACGCAGGCCTTTTGCCGGCGCGCCGGACGCGAAATGGTCCACCGCTCGCGAAGAAGTGGACGTTCATCGCAAATGCCGCGAATCACCGTCATGTGGTCTAAGTGGACATGCTTGGGTAGCTGAAATGTCCGGCGTTCATGACACCGGCACGCCGGTGCTTGTGTTCGGAGGGCTAAAAGGGAGGGGTTGTGGGAGTGCGGCCGAATCGTTAGCTCAATTCCGGTGCCGACCGGATTTGATGGAACGTACCAATGGCCGGCGGCAGGAGGAAGCGTGACCTTCCCGAAGAACCCCACCCTGGACGACGCTCTGGCGGTCGTCCAGCGCGATCAGCCGGTCAACCGGACGCTGGATCTCCCGCCGCTCCAGGTCAAGGTCAAGCATGGTGACGTGCTCGTCCTCAGCGACCAGGAAGTGACGGCGCGGCTGGCGAGCATCTACCGGGTCGCCGGTCACGACCCCGCCCTCGCACAGAAACTGACCGACACGCAACTGCGCCTGTGGGTGCTGTACGCGGCCAATCTGCTGGCCGTGAACCAGGACGCCGTCCCCGGGTTCGATTTCAAGGCGGCGCTGACCTGGCTGGTGGGGAACATCCCCGCCGAGCCGGTGATGCCCGCTCCCGATCGCCGCGAGTTCGAACTCCAGGTGCTCGGCCGCACCGGGTGGCTGCGGGCGGCGCTGAAGGCGAACGTGCAGCGGCTTCCCGACCAGGTGCGGCAGCAGGCCGCCGCCCTGTACGGGCCCCCGCCTTCTGCCTCCACCGCCCAGAGCGGGCCCGGTGCCTCCAGCGGGCAGACCCCGCCGCTCGACAAGGAGCTGCTCCGCAAGGAGCTCCTGCCGAAGCTGCAGAACCTCCTGGTGAACCATGCCGTGCAATGGCGTCGTCAGCAGGGGCAGGAACGGAGATTCCAGCGCTGGGAGGATCTCGGTCTGATCGCGCGGCTCGCCCAGGCCGTGGCCTGGCAGACGCTGCAGCCCTACGCGGCGGCGTGCGGGGACGGTCCGTTCTTCACCGGGTTCGACTACTTCTCGAAGATCTACGACAAGACGGCGACGATGCCGACCGAGCAGGATCTGGTCAAGCACCTGATGAACCGGGCCTATGTGGCCGGTGAGGACACTTCGACGGGCAAGTCGGTCTTCACTCTCGCCGGATACGACTCCATGCGCTCGGACGACAGGCTCTTCCTGTTCGAGATGCTCCGCCAGTGGATCACCGGGGATCCTTCGATGCGCAAGCTCGCGGTGTACTTCTTCCAGCACATCGGCTCCAACTCCCACGCCGACGGCGGCGGTGTCGGGCTGGTCACCGAGTTCAGGACCGACCGGCCGGAGTCGCAGTCCCGCTGGGAGACCATCGAGACGATCGTCCACGAGATGGCGCACAGCCTCATCCATCCGAACTTCCGCGCACAGGTGGAGAAGGTGCGCAGGCCCATGGTGATCAAGGAAGGCTTCATCGAGGTGATCACCAGGGAGGTGTTCAACTGGATGATCGACAACAGGAGCGCAGCGTCCACGACACGGCTCATGGCGGGCGTGGAGGGGCAGGTGGTGGCGCCGGTCAGGAAGACCACGCTGGGCTACGCCGAGAGCGGCGCGTACGCCGACCAGATCTTCCAGTTCGTCGGCCGCGAGCGGTTCCTCACCGCCTTCATGACCGGAGACGTCGAACTGGTGGGCCTCTCACCAAGCTGAGCACGGCCCTGGCCGACTCCCTGCCTGGCGTGCCGGCCGGCAAGGGCCGATGCGCGCCGCCGGAACACCCGGCGGCCGCCACCCCGGCGATGACGGTCCGCTGCCCCCCTCCGACCGGAGTCCGTTCACGCGTCAGAGGGGGAGGCCCTCTTCGAGGAGGACCAGGACGCGGTCCATGAGGTCGGCGAGCGACTCCTCGCCGTCGGACTCGATCCAGGTCTCGATGGCGGCGATCCAGGCGCCGGCGATCGCGCCGGCGAGGACGCGCAGGTGGAAGTCGTCGGGAGAGCGGCCGGTGCGCTGCGTCATGACCTCTCGGAGCATGGTCATGGCGGCGACCTGACCGTCCACCTGGCGGGCCCGCAGGGAGGGGATCGACCAGATGAGCCGGGAGCGCTGCAAGATCGTCTGTTCGTCCTGGGGCATTATCCGGCCGAAGACCTGGCGGACGGCCGCGCGCATGGCGGCGAGCGGAGTGAGCGTGGCGGGCTGCGCGAGGAACGCCTCGGCGATCATGGGGTCGTACTCGTCCTGGATCACCGTGTCTTCCTTGGTGGGGAAGTAACGGAAGAACGTGCTCGGTGAGATCTCCGCGGCCTCCGCGATCTGCTCGACGGTGGTGTTCTCGTAGCCCTGTTCGGTGAACAGCCGCAGGGCATGTTCCTGGATCGTCCGCCGGGTCTTGGCCTTCTTGCGTTCGCGGAGGCCGAGGTGCCGCTGCTCGGTATGCGCGGGTGAGCTCATCCGTCAATTGTGGCGCGATCCGGGGAACGGGCGGTCAACGTCCCGCCCGCGCTCTCCTCCCGGGTGGCCGCGGTGTCCTTTCCGGCGGGGCGCAGGCGGATGGCGATGACGACGGCGGTGGCCAGGGACAGGACGGCGCACAGGGCGAGGACGCCGTCCATGCCGTCGACGTAGGCGCTGTGCGCGGCGGCGGTGAGCGCCGGGTCGCCGAGCCGGACGGCCACCGCGACCGAGTCCCGCGCCGCCTCCGGCGCCCCCGCGGGCAGTCGCGCGACGTACAGGGCGGACAGCACGCTGCCCACCAGTGCCACGCCGGCCGCGCCGCCGACCTGCCGGACGGCCTGCAGGGCGCCGGAGCCCGCGCCGGTGCGGTCCTCGGGGAGAGTGGCGAGCACGCCGTCCATGGCGGGCACCATGGCCAGGCCGACTCCTGCGCCGGAGACCGCGAGCCAGGCGGCGGTCCAGCCGTATCCGTCGCCGGTGCCGGTCAGGGCGCCCATGCCGAGGCCGGCGGCGATCACCACGAGGCCGGCGGTCATCAGGAGGCGTAGCCCGGCCCGCGCGAGCAGCCGTTCACCGGTGAGGCCGCCGGCCATCAGCCCGGCGACCATGGGAACGACGCGAAGGCCGGTCTGCATCGCGTCGAAGCCCTGGACGGCCTGGAGGTACTGCGGGACGACGAACAGGACGCCGGTCATGGCCAGCGAGACGATGGTCGCTCCGATCGACCCCCACAGGAAGACCGGACGGCGG
This sequence comes from Sphaerisporangium melleum, assembly GCF_014646695.1. Lineage (GTDB taxonomy): Bacteria > Actinomycetota > Actinomycetes > Streptosporangiales > Streptosporangiaceae > Sphaerisporangium > Sphaerisporangium melleum. The sequence continues at coordinate 118,494 of NZ_BMNT01000004.1, read as the reverse complement.
AACAGGCCGAGGTCCAGCATCGGCGCGTTCGACCTGGTCTCCACCAGGACGAACGCGGCGAGGATCGCGAGGCCGCCGATGACGGCGACGAGGACCACCGGGTCTCCCCAGCCGTCCTCGGGGGCCTGGATGATCCCGTACACGAAGGCGCCGAGCCCGGCCATGGACAGCAGCCCGCCCGGCAGGTCCACCCGCCCGGCCGCCGGGGCGCGTGACTCGGGCACCAGGACCGCCACGGCGGCGAGGGCAAGGGCGACCGCGGGGATGTTGATCAGGAAGATCGAGCCCCACCAGAAGTGGTCCAGCAGGTAGCCGCCGACGATGGGCCCGAGTGGCAGGCCGAGGGCCATGCCGGCGGTCCAGACGGCGATGGCGCGGGCCCGCTCGTGCGCGGGGAAGAGGCTCGGCAGGATCGACGTCGACAGCGGCATGATGACCGCGGCGCCGGCGCCCATGAGCGCCCGCATGGCAATGAGCCATCCCGAGTCGTCCACATAGGTGGCGACGGCGGAGGCCACGCCGAAGGCCGCGAGCCCGGCGAGGAGCACGCGCTTGCGGCCGAAGCGGTCGCCGAGGGCGCCGGCCGGCAGCAGCAGGGACGCGAACACCACCAGGTAGGCGGCGACGATCCATTGCAGGTCGCCGGTGCTCGCGCCGATCTCGACGGCGAGGGTGGGGAGCGCGACGTTCAACACGGTGGCGTCGAGGCCGATGACCAGAACGCTCAGCACCAGGCCGGCGAGGGCCCACCACCGGCGGGGCGATGAAGTGACGGTTGGCATGAATTGATAGTAGCTCTCAAAAACATGAAGGTGTCAAGAACTGATCCTGGTTCTCCTCTTGAGGTGGATCTAGGAGGGTGTAATCCTGATTACATGGAAACAGAAGAATCAGTGATCGTGTCATGGTTCACCGGACGGCTGCCCGAGGCGTGGTTCTCCGGGAACCAGGAGTTCGTGCTCGACCGCGAGGAGATCGCGATCATCGGGACACTGCCCGTGCCGGCCGCGCCGGAGGAGGCCTCGGACGCCGAGCGTGACGCGCTGCTGGAGGGAAGCATCCAGCGGTTCCGGGAGGAGACCCGCGAGCGGCGCATCGAGATCGCCCGTGAGGCCGAGCGCCGCTTCCGCAGGAAGGTGTCCTGGGGGGTCGCCGCCGGGGATCGGACGGTGATGTTCACCACTCTGTCCGTCCCGGTGATGACCCGGCTCAGGCAGCAGGAGCGGCGCGTGCTCGACACACTGGTCGCCGCCGGGGTCGCGCGCAGCCGCAGCGACGCCCTCGCCTGGTGCGTACGCCTGGTCGGCGCGCACACCGACACCTGGCTCGCTGACCTGCGCGATGCGCTCCAGCACGTCGACCGGGTGCGCTCCGCCGGCCCGGACGTCGGCCCGTGAAATTGGACTGAACCATTCGTGCGACCGGACTAGACCATTCTCGGTGGCCTATACCAATTGTGCTTCCCGGGGTCGGTGGAAGGCGGATCCGCCGGCCCGCGCCATACGCTCCAAATCTCGGCAATGTGCGTAAACTCCCCGGAAACCAGCGCGCTGCCCGCCCCGTTATGACGCCGCGGACGTGGGCAGTGTGCAGGGGCGGCGACGGCCGTGCGAATTCATCGGCGCGACTCGGTATGGAAATAGGTGGCACGGATCTCCTTTTTTGGAGACTCCGTGGGACTTCTTTTCCCGACTGGTCTAAGCCAATTGGATTCGACGACGGCCGGTCGTTGATGATGTTGGCCTGAGAGTAAGGAGCCCGGTCCGTGTCGCTTTCCGTTCAGATGACCGCCCCCACGACCCACGCCGAGCTCGCAGCCTGGGTCCGGGAGATCGCCGAGCTGACCCGTCCCGACCGCGTCGAGTGGTGCGACGGCTCGGAGGGCGAATGGACCCGCCTGACGAACCTCCTCGTCAAGCAGGGCACGTTCACCCGTCTCGCCCGGCGTCCGAACAGCTTTCTCGCGACGTCCGACCCGGGTGACGTCGCCCGGGTGGAGGACCGCACTTTCATCTGCTCGGAGAAGCCCGAGGACGCGGGGCCGACCAACAACTGGATCGCGCCCACGGAGATGCGCGCCACCTTCGGCAGGCTCTTCGCGGGCTGCATGCGCGGGCGCACGATGTACGTCGTGCCGTTCTGCATGGGCCCGCTCGGCGGTGAGATCTCCCAGCTCGGCGTCGAGATCACCGACTCTCCGTACGTGGCCGTGTCCATGCGGATCATGACCCGGATGGGGGAGCCGGCGCTGCGGCTGATCGAGGAGCGCGGCGACTACGTCAAGGCCGTCCACTCGGTCGGCGCCCCGCTGGCGCCCGGCCAGGAGGACGTGCCGTGGCCGTGCAGCACGACCAAGTACATCAGCCACTTCCCCGAGACCAGGGAGATCTGGTCCTACGGCTCCGGGTACGGCGGCAACGCGCTGCTCGGCAAGAAGTGCTACGCGCTGCGCATCGCCAGCGTGATGGCCCGCGACGAGGGCTGGCTGGCCGAGCACATGCTCATCCTCAAGCTCACCCCGCCGGACGGGCAGGCCCGCTACGTCGCCGCGGCCTTCCCTTCGGCCTGCGGCAAGACCAACCTGGCCATGCTCCAGCCGACCATCCCGGGGTGGCGGGTCGAGACGATCGGCGACGACATCGCCTGGATGCGCTTCGGCGAGGACGGCCGGCTGCATGCGATCAATCCCGAGGCCGGGTTCTTCGGCGTGGCTCCGGGCACCGGCGAGAAGACCAACGCCAACGCGGTCAAGACGCTGTGGGGCAACAGCATCTTCACGAACGTGGCGCTGACCGACGACGGCGACGTGTGGTGGGAGGGGCTCACCGAGGAGCCCCCGGCGCACCTCATCGACTGGCGTGGCCGCGACTGGACGCCGGAGTCCGGCGAGCCGGCCGCCCACCCGAACGCGCGCTTCACCACGCCCGCGAGCCAGTGCCCGATCATCGCCCCGGAGTGGCGCGACCCGAAGGGCGTGCCGATCTCGGCGATCCTGTTCGGCGGGCGCCGCGCGACCGCCGTACCGCTGGTCACCGAGTCGCTGAGCTGGCAGCACGGGGTGTTCCTCGGGGCCAACGTCGCCTCGGAGAAGACCGCCGCCGCCGAGGGCACGGTGGGCGAGCTGCGCTACGACCCGTTCGCGATGCTGCCCTTCTGCGGCTACAACATGGGCGACTACTTCGCCCACTGGCTCGAGATCGGCACGATGGCCGGGCCGGGCAGGCTGCCCCGCATCTACTACGTCAACTGGTTCCGCAAGGACGACTCCGGCCGCTTCCTGTGGCCGGGTTTCGGGGAGAACAGCCGGGTGCTCAAGTGGATCGTCGAGCGGCTGAACGGTGACGCCGGCGCGGTCGAGACCCCGATCGGGCTGGTGCCCGCACGGGAGGCCCTGGACACCGAAGGGCTCGACATCTCCGAGGCCGACCTGCGCACCCTGCTCTCGGTGGACCGCGAGGCCTGGAAGCGCGAGGCCGAGCTGATCCCCGGCCACTTCGCCACCTTCGGCGACCACCTCCCGAAGGAACTGTGGGACGAGTACCACACCCTGCTCACCCGCCTCTCCTGACCTCCCCGGCCGGACGCCACGAGCCGCCGAGCGGAGCGAGGCAAAAGCAACACAGACGCTTGCCGTTCCTCGTTCGGGGGGTCAACGGCAACCCAATCGGGGGGCGGGCAGGCGTCCGGGGGCGTGATAATTGCGTGTTGTCAACGTCCGACGGCGGACGGGCCGCGAAGGGGAGGTCTCCAGTGGGCGTGCGTGATCTCGTGTACCGGTTGTACGAGCGCCGCCTGGAGAAGAAGCTCTCGCCGGACCAGATCCCCCGTCACGTGGGCGTCATCGTGGACGGCAACCGGCGCTGGGCCAGGGCCATGGGGCTGCGCGACGTCAGCCACGGCCACCAGAAGGGCGCGGACAAGATCTCCGAGCTGCTGGAGTGGTGCCGCGAGGCCGGGGTGGAGATCGTCACGGTGTGGCTGCTCTCCAATGACAACCTCTCCAGGGCCAAGGAAGAGCTCGACCCGCTCATGGAGATCATCGAGGACACCGTGCGTGGACTGGTGGCCGGCGGGTGGCGGGTGAACCCGATGGGCGCCCTCGACCTCCTGCCCGATCGCACCGCTCGCATCCTGAAAGATGCCAAAGAAGTCACATCACGGCGTCCTGGGCTGATTGTGAACGTTGCGGTTGGGTATGGAGGAAGGCGTGAGATCGCTGATGCGGTGCGCTCCCTCCTCCAGGAGCACGCCAGCAAGGGCGCGAGCATCGAGGACATCGTCGAGGTCCTCGATGTGGAGCACATCGCGGAGCATCTCTACACGCGCGGCCTCCCCGATCCGGACCTCCTCATCCGGACCTCGGGAGAGCAGCGGCTCTCCGGATTCCTGCTCTGGCAGAGCGCCCACTCGGAGTTCTACTTCTGCGAGGCCTACTGGCCTGACTTCCGCCGAGTCGACTTCCTGCGGGCGCTGCGAGCCTACGCCGCGCGGCACAGGCGGTACGGAAACTGAAACACCCCGTGAACACCCCCTATCAGCCCTGGTCGGGCTGTTGGGTAAGGGGCGTCCACGACGTACCGTAGGGAGTAGGCAGTCCATACGGCCTACTTCGGGAGAGGGTCCGCCCTTGCGTCGCCTAACGACGAGGAGGGCCGGGCTCCGGCGTCGCCTCGCCCAGGTGGAGGCGCATGATCGGACCCGGTCCGCTCACCACCTCATAGGCAGGGCGCTGACTCCTGGCGCCCGGGGGAGAACGCGTGGCAGTGTCCTCGAGCAACCCGTCCGCTACTGGTAGCAGCCTCACGCCATCGAGGCGCACCTATGTAGTGGACACCTCTGTCCTGCTGGCCGACCCTGCGGCGATGAGCCGCTTCGCAGAGCACGACGTCGTCCTGCCGATCGTCGTGATCACCGAACTGGAGGCCAAGCGCCACCACCCCGAGCTGGGCTACTTCGCCCGCAAGGCGCTGCGCTTCCTGGACGACCTGCGGGTACGGCACGGCCGGTTGGACGAGCCCATGCCGATCGGCGAGGGCACGATCAGAGTGGAACTCAACCACAGCGACCCCGCCATCCTGCCGGCCGGATTCCGGCTCGGCGACAACGACACCCGCATCCTCACCGTCGCCCGCTCGCTCGCCGCCGAGGGCCACGACGTCGTGCTGGTCTCCAAGGACCTGCCGATGCGCGTGAAGGCCGCCTCCATCGGGCTCGCCGCGGAGGAGTACCGCGCCGATCTCGTGGTCGAGTCCGGCTGGACCGGCATGGCCGAGCTCCAGGTGACCACCGAGGACGTCGAGACGCTGTTCGACAGCGGCACCCTGGAGCACGAGGAGGCCCGGGAGCTGCCCACTCACACCGGCCTGCGGCTGCTGTCGGCCCGCGGCTCGGCCCTCGGGCGGGTGCTGCCGGACAAGTCGGTCCGGCTGGTGCGCGGCGACCGCGAGGTGTTCGGCCTGCACGGCCGCTCCGCGGAGCAGCGCATCGCCCTCGACCTGCTCATGGACCCCGATGTGGGCATCGTCTCGCTCGGCGGCCGGGCCGGTACCGGCAAGTCGGCGCTCGCGCTGTGCGCCGGCCTGGAGGCCGTGCTGGAGCGCAGGCAGCACCGCAAGGTCATCGTCTTCCGCCCGCTGTACGCCGTCGGCGGCCAGGACCTCGGCTACCTGCCCGGCTCCGAGAACGAGAAGATGGGCCCGTGGGCACAGGCGGTGTACGACACGCTGGGCGCGGTGACCACGCCCGAGGTGATCGACGAGGTCCTCGACCGGGGGATGCTGGAGGTCCTGCCGCTCACCCACATCCGCGGCCGGTCGCTGCACGACGCGTTCGTGATCGTGGACGAGGCCCAGTCGCTGGAGCGCGGCGTCCTGCTCACCGTGCTGTCGCGCATCGGCGCCAACTCCCGCGTCGTGCTCACCCATGACATCGCCCAGCGCGACAACCTGCGGGTGGGCCGGCACGACGGCGTGGTCGCCGTGGTCGAGAAGCTCAAGGGCCACCCGCTGTTCGCGCACGTCACGCTCACCCGTTCCGAGCGCTCGCCGATCGCGGCGCTGGTGACCGAGATGCTGGAGGACATCACGGTCTGAGGGTTCCCCGGCTGATCATCTCCGGACCGGCCCGCCCGCGCGGGCCGGTCGTCCGGCGTGCCTCCGGTGACGGATCCAGGCCCGGCCGGCCTTGCCGCGCGGTGAACGGTACGCGGGCGGACCTGCTCGCATGGTGAGGACCTCAAGCCCTTCGCGCCCGTGAGCGCGGAGACGCGTCCATACGACCGGGGACGACAAGGCGTGCCTCGGACCCCCTTCACGGGCGGCGAGGGGCCACGCACAGGTCCGGGAGGTGTCGATGCCGCCTCGGTCCCCGCACAAGTCGAGCGGGTGGCCCCGGTCGCGGCGGTTCCTCCGGTTCGGAGGGCCGGCGACGCGGGCCGGTCGGCTCACGGGGGCAGGTTGACGTTCGGCGCGGCCAGGTCGTGGTACTCGCGGCAGGTGTGCTCGCCCAGCGCCAGCGGCCCCTTCGGCGTCGTCTGGGTGATCTTCACGGCCCAGATCTCCTCGCGCAGCCGCGCCGTGCAGACGATCTGGGCCATCCCCGTCCTGCTCAGCCGGTCCGGCCCGTTGACGATCACGTGCAGCCGCAGGCCCATCGGGTTCTCCGGGTCGTTGCGCACGCCCCCGTCCACCCCGTACCGGCCGAGTGCGGCCTGCTCCAGCCGGAAGCCGGTCACGGCCGAGGTGAGGCCCGGCCCGGGCTGCTTGCTCACCTCGAACAGGGTGCGCATCACGTCCTCGGCCACGCTGGAGGCGACGGCCACCTGCTTGGGCGACAGCCGCTCGCCGCGCAGCAGGTACACGCTGGCGACCGACCCCCTGGCGCTGATCACCGGCACGGGCCCGGCGTCCACCACACCGGTCGCGTCCACACCGCAGGACGCCGTCCCGGCCAGGACGGACGCGGCGAGCACCAACGCGGACGCCCGGCGGGTCATGCCCCACGGCCACACCAGGCGGACCAGGCGGGCCAGGGGGGCCGCCTGTCGCGCCGGGCGGGCCAGGCGGGTCATGCCTCGCCGCCGTGCCGCCGGTCGCGCCGGCTCTCCGTGCGTACGTCCCGCCATGGCCTCGGCCGCCGCCTGCCGGCGCGGGGTCCGGTGCGCCGTCATGGGCGCGGGACCCAGACCGTGAACTGCGTGCCGGGGTCGGCCGGCCTGACGGTGATCGTGCCGCCGTGCAGCTCGGCGTTGGCCTTGGCGATGGCCAGGCCGAGCCCGCTGCCCTCGCTGCGCGCCCGCCCGGCGCCGACCTTGTAGAAGCGCTCGAAGACGTGCGGCAGGGCATCGTGCGGGATGCCCTTGCCCCGGTCGCGCACCCGCACCTCCAGCCCGCCCGCGAGGACGCGCGCGCGCACGGTCACCGGCGGAGCGCCGTGATGCAGGGCGTTGCCCACGAGGTTCGCCACGATCACGTCGAAGCGGCGCGGGTCGAGCGAGAACGACAGCCCGCGCGGCACGTCGAGGCGCACTCGCCCGGTCCAGCCCCTGATCTCCAGGCTGTCGGCGAGCGCCATGCCGACATCGACGTTCTCCCTGGTCAGCACCGCCGCACCCGAGTCGAACCTGCTGGCCTCGATGAGCTGCTCGACCAGCACCCGGAGCCGGTCGATCTCGCGGACCACCAGGTCCACGGCCTTGCCGGCGTCCGGAGGCAGGTTCCCGGCCTCCTCGGTCAGCATGTCGGTCACGGCCGTCATCGCGGTGAGCGGCGTGCGCAACTCGTGGGAGACGTCGGCGACGAAGCGCCGGGACATGGCCTCCAGGGCGCGCAGCTCCGACACGGTCTCCTCCAGGGCCGAGGCGGTGTCGTTGAAGGTCGCGGTCAGCGCGGCAAGCTCGTCGCGGCCGTGGACCGGCAGCCGGGTGTCCAGGCGGCCTGCGCCGAGGGCGCGGGCGGCCTCGCCGAGCCTGCGCACCGGCAGCAGGACGCTGCGCGCGGAGACCAGCGCCACGGTGAGCGCGACCGCCACCGTGATCCCGGACGCCTGGGCGAGCGCGGTGCGCAGCCGGCCCAGCACGCCCTCCTCCTCCTTCAGCGACACGAACACGAAGACCGTCATGCCGGTGGGCCGGACCACGCCGGTGCGGCTGAGCCGGTGGACCTGGGTGCCGATCAGCAGCCAGGGCTGGTCGTCGATGAGCAGCCGCTGCCGGGCCACGCGCCCGGTGGCCTGCCTGCGCAGGTCCTGGGGGACGTCGTCCAGCCCGAACGTCGTCCCGGAGCTCAGCCGCTCCCGGTCGCCGTACTTGAGGATCACCTGGCGGTCCGGTCCGCTCAGGGATTCGGCCAGCTCGGTGAGGTCGGCGTCGGTGACCACTCCGTCGGCGGGCCAGACGAGGTCGCTGGTGCCGAGCGGCAGGGAGATGCGCTGCAGGACGTCGCGTACGTCCTCGACGGCGCTCGTCTCGGCGCGGTCGAGCAGCGCCCGGCGGACGAGCTGGTAGCCGATCCCCGCGACCAGGGCGGACGCGGTCATCGCGACGAGGACGAACGTGATGACCAGGCGGCCGCGCAGGCCGGTCGGACGGCGGCCGGGGGTCACGGCGGGCTGAAGCGGTATCCGAAGCCGCGCACGGTGTGGATGTACACCGGCTCGGCCGGCACGGGTTCGATCTTGGCGCGGATGCGCTGCACGCAGGCGTCCACCAGCCGGGAGTCGGCCACGTGGTTGTGGTCCCAGACGGCGCGCAGCAGGTGGCGGCGGTTGAGCACCTGACCCGGGTGGCGCACCAGCTCCAGCAGCAGACGCAGCTCGGTGGGGGTGAGGTGGATCTCGCGCTCGCCCAGGGTGACCTTGAGCGCGCCGCGGTCCACCACCAGGTCGCCGAAGGTGATGCGGTCGGAGGAGGCCGACTCCAGGCGGCGCAGTACGGCGCGGATGCGCGCGTCGAGCACGCGCGGCTCCACCGGCTTGACCACGTAGTCGTCCGCGCCGGCCTCCAGCCCGACGACCACGTCCAGGTCGTCCCCGCGGGCGGTGAGCAGGATGATGGGCAGCGAGTCGAGCCTGCGGATGCGGCGGCAGACCTCGACGCCGTCGATGCCGGGAAGCATGACGTCGAGGATCGCGATCTCCGGGCGGCGGGCGCGTACGTGGTCGAGCGCCTCCTCGCCGGTCGCGTAGGAGGTGACGGAGTGTCCCTGCCGCGTCAGGGCCAGCTCAAGGCCCGTGCGGACCGACGGGTCGTCTTCCACGAGGAGGATGCCGGCCATCCGCACATTATGGCGGAAAGTGACATTATTCCCGAAAGCGGCTACCTCGCTGTGTCACGGAAATGTGACACGCCGCCGATGGGACCACGACAGTAGTCCACCAGGCTGGATCATGTCCGCACCCCGTACCGCGTCCCGTTCCTCCGCGAGACGAGGTCCGGTCGATCGGCCGGGCCACGGTCCGGTGTGCGGACGTGCCGTCAGGGGCGGGTTTCCGCTCCGCCGCCCTCCGGCTCGGGGGTCTGGAGGGCGGATCGACGGCTGTATGTGACCAAAATCACACCAGGCTGGGAAAGCGCACGTTACTCGCCGGTTGGTCAGATTACCGGCGAATTACTTTTCCGTTTGGGTTGCGCACCACCCCCCTGGTCACGGCAAGCTCATAGGCCGTGAGCACAGGTCAGGAGCTGCGAGACAGGCGTGACGGGCGAGGCCGGCGGAACGAGGCGCAGGAGACCGCGCCACCGCCGCGTGGCCGCACCGAGGTCCGGCCCGCCCGCAAGTCCTGGTTGACGCCCAAGAGGGTCCTCGTTATCGGCCTCTCGCTCGCCGTGGTCGCGGCGCTCGGCGTCTTCACCGTCCAGACCATGCGCGAGAACGCCGCGACCCCGGCCACGCCGCTGTCGCTCGACGAGCTCACCCGCATGGGCGACCCCTTCGCGCCCGACCCGGAGGCCGACGCGCTCAAGGCCGTGGCCGCGCAGGCCCGCCGGGCGAAGGAGATGAAGGCCGCCCGCGGCGAGTCCGCCCCCGACCTCGGCACCGTCAAGATCGTCAAGACCGCGCCCGGCGGCGGCGGCTTCAACCCAGCGGCCTTCCCGCCCGGCTCCAAGCCCAACCCGGGCAGCAACAAGGCCCTCGGCCAGCAGATGGCCGCCGCCCGCGGCTGGGCGGGCGAGTGGGGCTGCCTGGAGAAGCTCTGGGACAAGGAGAGCGGCTGGAACGAGCGGGCGATGAACCGCAGCAGCGGCGCCTACGGCATCCCCCAGGCCCTCCCCGGCAGCAAGATGGCGAGCGCGGGAGGCGACTGGCAGGTCAGCGCCGCCACCCAGATCGCGTGGGGGCTCGGCTACATCGCCGCCCGCTACAAGTCCCCCTGCGGCGCCTGGGGCCACTCCCAGTCCGTCGGCTGGTACTGACCAAGCCCGCGTGATCGCCGGCCGGTCAAGATGCGCGCGAACTTCTGGTCAGGGTTGTTCGAGGTTTCGGCAAGCCTGACCACGTTAGGGCGGTGAACGTCCCACGCTGGCCGCATGGGTGTGAAGGTCAGCGTGGTGGTGCCGGTGTCGGAGCCGGGCACGGACGACGACGCGTTCGACGCGTGCGTGCGCTCGCTGCTGGAGCAGACGATGCCGTCCGACGAGTACGAACTGATCTTCGCCGACGACGGCTCCGGTGACGGCACCCGTGAGCGCCTGGACGCCGTCGCCGCCGTACGGCCCAACGTCCGCGTGCTGCACCTGGAACCCACCGGCACACCGACCCGCGGGCGCAACGTCGGGCTCGCGGTGGCGCGGGGCGAGTACGTCTTCCTGCTCGGGCAGCGCGACCGCCTGGAGCGGGTGGCGCTGGAGGTCATGTACCGGGCGGCGGCGCACACCGACGCCGACGTGCTGGTCGGCCGGCTCGTCCAGGGGGACAACCCCCCGCCGCGGGCGTTCGCGCGCAACGTCGAGCGCGCCGACGTGCTGCGCGACCGCCTGCTGACCGTGCCCACGGCGCACAAGCTGTTCCGCAAGACCTTCCTGGACGCGCGGGAGATCCGCTTCCCGGAGGTCGAGCCCGAGCTGTCGGAGCAGGCGTTCGTCCTCAAGGCGTACCTCACCGCCAAGGTCACCACGATCCTCGCCGACCAGGTCTGCTGCCACGTCGGGGCCGAACCCGAGCGGTTCCCCGACCCGGCCGGGCACGCGGCCGGCCTGCGCGCCGTCCTCGCGGTGATCGACGATCACACCGGCCCGGGCGAGCTGCGCGAGCGCCTGTACGCGCAGTGGTTCCGCACCGGCGTGCTGCGGCCGCTCGGCGGACGCCACCTGCCGGCCGCCCGCCCCGACCAGCGCGCCGCACTGTTCGCCGCCCTGCGCGAGCTGACCCTGGAACGCTTTCCCGAGGCCCTGGACGCCTATCTGCCGGTCCATCTGCGCGCCCGTGCCGCTCTGCTCAGGAACGGCGAGCTGGGGCGCCTGGTGGCCCTTCACGAGGCGTCCAGGGGCATGTCGCTGCGCGCCGAGCTGCGCGACGTGCGCTGGGACGACGGCGTCCTGCTGCTCGACCTGGCCGTCGAGATCGTGGACGCGCAGGGCACACCCGTCACCTACCGGGCCGACGGCGACCGGCTGCTGTGGACACCGCCACTGCAGGGACTCACCCTGCCGGCGCGGGTGACCGACGTGACCGGGCAGGTGGACCGGGCCCGCATGGAGGTCTACATCCGGCACGCCGAATACGGCCTGATCTTCTTCCTGCCGGTCGCCGGCGAGGTGTGCCGGTCCCAGGAGGGCGACAAGGTGCGCCTGTGGGCCGTCGGGCGCGCCCGGCTGGACGTCGGCACGGCCGCGCTGGGCCGGCCACTGCGATCGGGGGAGTGGGAGGTGCACGTTCGCATGCACAGCGGCGCCCACCACGCCCGCACCCGCGTCGCCGGGCACCGCGGCGCGCAACTGAGCTGCGTCGGCGTGCTCGCCGGCGAGCCGCGCAAACTCGTCATCCCCTGCTGGTCGGAGCAGCGGGAGCTGAGCGTGTGCGTCCAGCCCAGATCGTTCGCCGAGTCGATCGTCCTGGTCTCGCCGGGCGCGGCGGTCACCCACCGGGACGGCGGCGCCTTCGTCGTCCTGCCCGTCCCGTACGTGCCGCCGAGCGGAGGACCGCCCGCCGAGCTGGTGCTGCGGCAGCTCGCCAACCGGTCGCGGGTGGTCACCGTGCCCGCCCTCGTCGAGCCCGGCGTCCCCGGCCGCTACCCCGGCCAGCTCGTCGCCAGGGTGGGCATCCGCCGCTTCCCGGGCGATGGCCACATCGCGCCGGGCGTGTGGGTGCCCCGCCTGCGGGTCGACGGCGAGGAGTCGGACCTGCGGTTCGTCCTGGACCTCGGCCGAAGCGGCCGGGTGCGGGTCGAGCCGAGCGCCGAGCCCGGCGCGCTGGTGCCCCGGCGCTCGCTGTTCGTCCGCGTGGCCACCCGCCTGCCCGGCGGCCGGCACCTCATCCGCCTCGCCCACGCCATCCAGCAGCGCTACCTCCCCACCCAGATCGACGACTGACTCGCGCCGCCCGTCGTCCCCGGGAGCCGGCCGCTCGCCGGCTCCCGGGCCCATCGTGGAGCGCGGTGCCGGCGGCGAACAGCGCCTCGACGTCTCGATCCGGTGGACTCCACCACGAAACCGCCGGTCAGGTGGTGTCCGGTGTGGCGGGGTCCTTGGGTGGGCGGGTCATGGACAGGACGTCGAGGGCGGCGTCCAGGGCGTCCTCGGTCAGCCTGCCCGCCGCCACGTGGCCGCGTTCGATCACGACCTGCCTGATGGTCTTGCGCTCCTTGAGCGACTGCTTGGCGATGCTCGCCGCCTCCTCGTACCCGAGGTGCCGGTTGAGCGGGGTGACGATCGACGGCGAGGACTCGGCGTACTCGCGCAGCCGTTCGGCGTTGGCGGTGATGCCGTGCACACAGCGGTCGGCGAGCAGCCGTGATGCGTTCGCCAGCAGCCGGACCGACTCCAGCACGTTGCGCGCGATGACCGGCATCATCACGTTGAGCTCGAAGCCGCCCGCCGCGCCCGCGAAGGTGACGGCGGCGTCGTTGCCGATCACCTGGGCGGCGACCATGCACACGGCCTCGGGGACGACCGGGTTGACCTTGCCCGGCATGATCGAGGACCCCGGCTGCAGGTCGGGCAGGTTGATCTCGCCGAGCCCGGCGCGCGGCCCTGACCCCATCCAGCGCAGGTCGTTGGCGATCTTGTTGAGTGAGACGGCGATCACCCGGAGCTGCCCGGACAACTCGACCAGCGCGTCCCGCGAGCCCTGCGCCTCGAAGTGGTCGCGCGCCTCGGTGAACGGCAGCTCGGTGGCCTCGCTGAGCTTGGCGATGACCTTGGCCGCGAAGCCCGGCGGGGTGTTGATGCCGGTGCCCACCGCCGTCCCGCCCAGGGGCAGCTCCGCCAGCCGGGGCAGCGCCGAACGCAGCCGGGCGACGCCGTTCTCGATCTGGGTCGCGTACCCGCCGAACTCCTGGCCGAGGGTCACCGGGGTCGCGTCCATCAGGTGCGTGCGCCCCGCCTTGACCAGCGTGTCGAACTCCACCGACTTGTGCCGCAGCGCGACCGCCAGGTGGTCCAGCGCCGGCATCAGCTCGTACACCACGTCCACCATCGCGGCCACGTGGATCGACGTGGGGAACACGTCGTTGGACGACTGCGAGGCGTTGACGTGGTCGTTCGGGTGCACCGGGCGGCCGAGGCGCTTCTCGGCCAGCGTGGCGACCACCTCGTTGGCGTTCATGTTCGACGACGTGCCCGAACCGGTCTGGAACACGTCGATCGGGAACTCGTCGTTCCACTCGCCCTCGGCGACGTCGGTCGCCGCCTCCGAGATCGCCTCCGCCATGTCGGGCGGCAGCACGCCGAGCTCGCCGTTCACCTCGGCGGCCACGGCCTTGATCAGCCCGAGCGCCGCGATGTGGGCCGGTTCGAGGCCGCGCCCGGATATTGGGAAGTTCTCCACCGCCCGTTGTGTCTGTGCCCGCCACTTGGCCGCCGCCGGGACCCGCACGTCGCCCATAGAGTCATGTTCGATCCGGAATTCCTCCATGCCCCCAGTCTTGCTCTGCCACCCTCCGGGCGTGCCGGGCAGGCGGGTACGAGACCGAGACGACGTCGCGTATTTCCCCCCGTCGGTCGCCGCGCTAGTCGCCGCCGGACATCGCGGCGGCGAGCAGGACGACGATGGTGACCAGGCCGAGCACGGCGACCACCGCCAGGACGATGATCCCGGCGCGGCTGCCGCCCTTCGGCGGGGTGCTCAGCGAGAACAGGTCGGTGCCGAGCCCGTTGTCCGGCGGGAAGCCGTCCGCGTACGGCCCACCGGCGGTGCCGGTCGCCCCGTACGCCCCGTTGGCCGCGGATCCGGCCCCAGGGGGTTGCGAGGCTCCAGGACCGCCCGGGGCGTACGCCTGCGGGGCTCCAGGGCGGCCGGGAGCGTACCTGCCGCCGGTGTCGTGCGCGCGGTCTGGGCCGGCCGGCGGTGTGTCCGGTATGGCCGCGTGGGGTGCACGTCCCGGCCCGGACCCCGAGGGCCGTCCGTATGGCGATGGCCCGGCGTGCGGGGCTCCCTTTCCGGGCTGGGGTCCGGGGCGTGCGGGTCGCTGGTGGGACGGGCCGGTGTCCTGGCCCGGGCGCGGCGGCCGGGACGGGTTCGGGTCGGTGGCGGGGACCGGGGGCAGGCCGCCGACCATGGTGCTCAGCGCGTCCTCATCGGCGTCGGAGGCCGATCCGGGGATGCGCAGACCGCCCTTGGGGCGGATCACCACCATGGTCTGCTCCGCGTCCGCGTCCTCGCCGGCGGGCCCCTGACGGGACGGCCCGGCCGCCGCGCCGCTCGGGCCGCTGTCCGGGTGCGAGGCGGACGGAGCCGGACGCGGGGCCGAGGCGGCCGGCGACGGCCGGGACGTACGCGGACCCGCGGGCGTCGAGGACGGGCCGCGGCCGGCGGCCGATGGGGAGGAGGGACCTGCGTCGGCGGAGGACGCTGCCGGGGGCGCGGAAACGGACGAGGGAGCCGACGACGTGGGCGTGGGCGAGGAGGGGACAGACGTGGACGCGGGGGTGGACGAGGAAGGCGGGGACGCCGGGGTGGACGACGGCGGCGGGGAGGCGCTGGACGGGGTCTTGGCGACCCTGCGGAGCATGGCGACGGCCAGGTCGAACCCGAGTCGCTTGGTGTGGTCCTTCTCCAGCAGCCCTTCCAGCGCCGGGCGCAGCGGCCCGGCCTGGGCCGCAGGGTCGGCCTGCTCGGTCATCAGCGCGGCCAGGGTCTCCCCGACCGTCGCGCGCTCATAGGCGGGCCGTCCCTCGACGGCGAAGTACAGCGTCGCGCCGAGTGACCACAGGTCCGACTCGGGGCCGGTGTGGTCGCCCCGGGCCCGCTCGGGGGCGGTGTAGCCGGGGGAGCCGATGACCATGCCGGTCCTGGTGATGCTGCTGTCGCCCTCGGACTTGGCGATGCCGAAGTCGGTGAGCACCACCCGGCCGGTGTCGGTCAGCAGCACGTTGCCGGGTTTGACGTCGCGGTGCAGGACGCCCTGCTTGTGGGCCGCCCCGAGCGCGCCGAGCAGGTCGAGCCCGATCTCGGCGACCAGCCGCGGCGGCAGCGGCCCCTCCTCGTCGATCACCTGCTGCAGCGACCTGGCCTCGACGAGCTCCATGACGATCCACGGGCTGCCGTCCACGAGGATGGCGTCGTGGACGGTCGCCACCGACGGATGCACGATCTTCGCGGCGTTCCGGCCCTCGCGGATCATGCGTTCGCGCAGCTCATCGCGCTGTTCGGTGCTCAGACCCGCATCCTGCCGGATCTCCTTGACGGCGACGTCACGGCCGAGCAGGCGGTCGTGCGCCCGCCACACCGTGCCCATCGTTCCCCGGCCGAGGGCGGCGATCAGCTCGTATCGATCGGCGATCAGCCGCTTCTGCTGTTCGGGCATGACTAAGAAGATAGCGATAGTGCCTTGTGATTGGCTTTCTAGTTACTTGCCCAAATTCCTCGGCCAGAAGCGACGCGGCAGCACCATCCGCACGATCTCCGACAGTTGGCGGATCACCTGGCTCAGCTCCGGATTGGGCTGCGCGGCCCGCCTGCGGCCCGTCCCGGGGTCGGCCGGCTTGCGGTGCATCCCCTCCGCGGACCTGCGCGACCCGCGCGGCTGCGGCACCTGCGCCGAGGCGTCCGAGGGCGTGGCGAAGGCGCGGTCCGGCCGCGCGTCGGCGCGGTGCTGCCCGCGATGACCCGGCCGGCGCGGGGACGTCGACACCCGGCCGCCGCCCTCGCGCGCTCCGTCGTACGCGTCGTTCCCGGTGCCGCTGTCGCGTGGTGCCCGATCGGCTCCGTCGGCGCCGCTCCAGTCGGCCCGGCCGCTCCTGTCCGGCCGGCCGTTGCGGTCGTCGGCGGCGTTACGCCCGTTCCGGCCGTTCGTGCCGTCCCGCCGGTCGCGGTCGTTCGCGTTGTCCCGGTCGTACCGGTCCTTGCGGTCGGGCGCGCCGTTCCAGACGTTCCCGGAGCTCCGCGTGCGCCCGGTGTCGCGGTCCTGGGGACGCGTCGCCCGCTCCTGGCCGGTGTTCGGGTGCCCCCCGTACAGGCCCGGCGAGTGCGGCCCCTGCGGCGGGCCGGGCTGCGTCCCGGGGGCGGCCTGCCCGTGCGTCGGCCGGCCCGTACGGTGCGCCGGTCCGCCGAGCGGCTCCTCGGCCGAGCCGCCGGCGGCGACCCGGGCGAGCATGAGTGAGGCGCGCATGCCGTCCAGCCGTGCGTTCGGGTCGATCTGCAGCAGCCCGCTCAGGATCGGCGCGAGCGGCCCGGCGTGCTCCATCGGGATCGGCTGCCCGCTGGTGAGCGCGGCGAGCGCCGCCGCGGCGTTGCGCCGGCCGTGCAGGCCGCGGCCCTCCACGGCGGTGTACAGGGTGGCGCCGAGCGACCACAGGTCGGCGGCCGGGCTGGCGCGGTCGCCGAGGACGCGTTCGGGCGCGATGTAGCCGGCGGAGCCGAGCACGATGCCGGCCTGCGTGATGGAGGCGTCCCCTTCGAGCGCCGCGAGGCCGAAGTCGGTGAGCACCGCGCGGTCCTCGGTGACCAGGACGTTGCTGGGCTTGACGTCGCGGTGCAGGATGCCCTTGGCGTGGACGGCGCGCAGCGCGCCGAGCACCTGGCGGCCGATCTCGGCCACCCGCCGCGGGGGCAGCGGCCCGTGCTGCTTGACCAGCTCCTCCAGCGAGCGGGCGTGGAGCAGCTCCATGACGATCCAGGGACGGTCGTCCTCGGTGACGACGTCGAAGACCGTGATGACCGAGGGGTGGGCGACCATGGCGGTCGCCCGGCCCTCGCGCTCGGTGCGGGCGCACAGCTCGGCCCGCAGTTCCTCGTCCAGGACGAGGGGGAGCCGGACCTCCTTGACAGCCACGTCACGGTCCAGCAGACCGTCGTGGGCGCGCCAAACGGTGCCCATGCCGCCTCGCCCCACCGGCTCGACCAGCCGGTATCGCGAGGCGAGCTCGTATCCGGCCGGCGCGCGCATGGGTGGCAGCTTACCGATTTGTTCATCGCCGCCTGTAGAGGCCATGCCGATTCTCTGTTGAGATCTTCGGTCAGATTTGGTCAGATTCGGCGACCGATGGTGAGGACGGGGCCACTGGCGTCCTGGAAGAAGTCGTCTCCCTTGTCGTCGACGACGATGAAGGCCGGGAAGTCCTCGACCTCGATCTTCCAGACGGCCTCCATGCCGAGCTCGGGGTACTCGATGACCTCGACCTTCTTGATGCAGTCTTGCGCGAGCCGGGCGGCCGGGCCGCCGATCGAGCCGAGGTAGAAGCCGCCGTGCGTCTTGCACGCCTCGGTGACCTGCTTGGACCGGTTGCCCTTCGCGAGCATGATCATGGAACCGCCCGCGGCCTGGAAGCGCTCGACGTAGGAGTCCATGCGACCGGCGGTCGTCGGGCCGAACGACCCCGACGCGTACCCCTCGGGTGTCTTGGCCGGTCCGGCGTAGTAGACCGCGTGATCCTTGAGGTACTGCGGCATCTCCTCGCCGGCGTCCAGCCGCTCGGCGATCTTGGCGTGCGCGATGTCACGGGCGACGACCAGCGGGCCGTTGAGCGAGAGCCGGGTCTTGACCGGGTAGCGCGACAGCTCGGCGAGGATGTCGGCCATCGGCCGGTTGAGGTCGATCGGCACCACGTCGTCCGAGAGGTGCTCGTCGGTGGTGTCGGGCAGGAAGCGGGCAGGGTCGGTCTCCAGCTTCTCCAGGAAGACGCCCTCAGGGGTGATCTTCGCGAGGGCCTGCCGGTCGGCGCTGCACGAGACGGCGATGGCCACCGGGCAGGAGGCGCCGTGGCGGGGCAGCCGGATCACCCGGACGTCGTGGCAGAAGTACTTGCCGCCGAACTGCGCGCCGATGCCGAGCTTCTGGGTCAGCTCGAAGACCTTCTTCTCCATCTCCAGGTCACGGAAGCCGTGGCCGGAGAGCGAACCCTCGGTCGGGATGGAGTCCAGGTAGCGCGCGGAGGCGTACTTGGCGGTCTTCAGCGCGTACTCGGCGCTCGTGCCGCCCACGACGACGGCCAGGTGGTACGGCGGGCAGGCGGCGGTGCCCAGGGAGCGGATCTTCTCCTCCAGGAAGGCGAGCATCCGCTTCTCGTTCAGGACGGCCTTGGTCTCCTGGTACAGGAACGACTTGTTGGCGCTGCCGCCGCCCTTGGCCATGAACAGCAGTTTGTACTCGTCGGGATGCCCGTGCGGGTCCTCGGCGTACAGCTCGATCTGGGCCGGGAGGTTGTCGCCGGTGTTCTTCTCGTCCCACATGGTCAGCGGGGCCATCTGCGAGTAGCGCAGGTTCAGCTCGGTGTAGGCGTCGTACACGCCGCGCGAGATGTGCTCGGCGTCGGCGCCGTCGGTCAGCACGTGGCGCCCGCGCTTGCCCATGACGATCGCGGTGCCGGTGTCCTGGCACATGGGCAGCACACCGCCGGCCGAGATGCTCGCGTTCTTGAGCAGGTCGAGGGCCACGAAGCGGTCGTTGCCGCTGGACTCGGGGTCATCGACGATCTTGCGGAGCTGCGCGAGATGGGATGCGCGCAGATAGTGGGAGATGTCGTGAATGGCGGTCTTGGTGAGCAGCCGGAGCGCCTCGGGGTCGACCTCCAGGAACGTACGGCCCGCCGCCTCGACCTTCCGCACCCCCTCCGCCGTGATCAGACGGTATTCCGTCTCATCGGGACCCAGCGGGAGAAGGTCGGTGTAGTCGAACCCGGGCATCGTGCTCCTCCAGTTGTGTGGCGTGCTCAGCGCCGTCCTGTTGCAGGGTACGGCGCGACGGGGCCGCGTGCCGACGCGGGGCTTGCGTGGTCGTGGGCAATCTTTGGGTCGTTCGTGGGGGCAGGGTGGCGTCCGCGGGGGAGAAGTCGGGCGAAGGGGTTATATGCCGCATTTGACGATGAACGTCGGCATGCATCCGAGATGGGGGGTAATCATGGACCCGGGCCATATCGTGGTGGTGATCTTCGGCGTGGCGGTGGTGGCGGCCGTCCTCGGGGTGGCGCTCGTGACCATCGTGCTGCGCGGCATCAGAGGCGAGCCGATGCAGTGGCCGGTCGCCCCGGACCGGCGGGCCGGGCGGGCCGCGATCGAAGGAAGAGACCAGGACGCGGACGAGCGGGCGTGCGCGGCCGGCGAGCATCCGGAGTGGACCGGCAAGGATCTGGCCGGCGACGACCTGCGTCCGGTCGGCACCCATCCGGAGAAGCGCGTCCTGCCAGGGCGGGCCCACTGGTGGTGATGGCTCTGCCTGGACACCGGCCACCTACTCATCGGGGGCACCGACCCGCTCGACCTGGTGTCCAGGGCAGCGCCAGAGTCGCACACCTTCACCGCGAAGAGGTGGACGCCACGCGCGCCGGTTCGGTACGGCCTACCGCGCTTTGGGAGGCTCGACTCCCCAGAGGCGCTGACGGCCTCGCTGAGCGCCGGCTCCCTCTTCCGGCCCCATCTGCCTTCTGGTCGCATCCGCTGCCTTCTGGTCGCATCCGCGCCGGCGCGGGTTCGTGGGTGCGCCGGGCGGTGGGGAGGCGTAGGGCGAAGCCGGCGCCCTACGTGCGTGTCCCAGGTGGCTTCCGCGGACGGGCGGGGGCTCGTGGCCGGCCGACCGGGCCCCTTATGGCGGGAGTATGGTCGGGCCATTGACCGGGGAAGGGGGGGACCGTAGCCTGACCAGAACTTGAA
>NZ_BMNT01000004.1:64562-98202 GCF_014646695.1 Sphaerisporangium melleum | reverse complement strand
CCCCCCCCCCCCCCGGAGCCGCAGTGCCCACCCCCCGAGACCGGCGCGCGCGCCTTGCCACCTTCGCGGTGTTCTTCGTCCAGGGCCTGACCCTCGCCAGCCTGCTGAGCCAGGTGGCCGGACTCCAGCAGAAGCACGAGCTGAGCGACGGCGAACTGTCGATCCTGCTGCTCGTGGTCCCGATCCTCGCCGGTGCCGGCAGCGTGCTCGCGGGAGGCGTCGCCAAGCGGTACGGCAGCAAACGCGTGCTGCGCGTGGCCCAGCCCGCGGCGGCGCTGGCCGTGGTGCTCGCCGGGCTGGCCGCCGACGTCCCGCAGCTGGTCGCCGCCAACGTGCTGTTCGGCCTGTGCCTCGGAGCGGTGGACGCCGGCATGAACATGCAGGCCGTCGTGGTCGAGCGCGACTACGGCCGGCCGATCCTCACCGGCTTCCACGCCCTGTGGAGCGCCGCGGCGGTGATCGGCGCCACGTGGGCGTCGGTCGCTGGAAGCATGGAGCAGAGCCTGGTGACCACGCTCGCCGTCGCCATGGCCGTCGCGGTCGCCGTCGCCCTGCCGGCCGGTGGGGCACTCCGCACGGCCGCCGAGGAGCACCGCGACGTCGCACCGGACCCGGCCGGAGGCCCCTGGACCGAAGGGGCCGGCGGCGCGGGCGTGCCGTGGCGGCCGATCCTGCCGTTGTGCCTGGCGATGGCGTTCCTGTACGTGGGAGACGCGTCGATCTCGAACTTCGGGTCCGTCTACATGGACAAGATCATGCATGCGACGGCGGCCGTCATCCCGCTTGCTCTCGCGGCCTACCAGGCGACCACCTTCGTCGTCCGGGTCGCCGGGGACCTCGCCGTCCGGAGGTACGGGCCCGCGGTGATCGTCCGCATCGGCGGCCTGCTCGCCGCCCTGGGGTTCGCCGGCATCGTCATCGCGCCGACCGAGCCTCTGGCGATCGCGGCCTTCGGGCTCACCGGAGTCGGACTCGCGGTGGTGGCCCCACAGTCGTTCTCGGCGGCCGGCCGCCTCGACCCGGCCGGCACGGGCGTCGCCATCGCCCGGGTCAACATGTTCAACTACGTGGGGTTCATCGTGGGGGCCGCGCTGGTCGGCGGCATCGCGGAGGCGGCGGACTACCGCGTCGCCTTCGCCGCCCCGCTCGTGCTCACCGCCGCCATCGTCGCGCTGGCCCGGGGCTTCCAGCCCAGACCCGCCCACCCGGCCCTCCGCCCGGCGCAGGCCTGACCAGCACCGATCCGCCGAAGGTCGCGTCAGCGCCGGTCGGGTCTCGGCCAGACGCGGTCGGCGGCGGAGGTGCCGGCGGGCGGCGACAGCAGCACCGCCCGTGTCTCCTGCACCGTGAACTCGTCCACCACGTGCCGGTTGTGGACCAGGAAGCCGACGAGCCCGGCGACGGCCTGTGACCCCTGCCCGGCACGCACATGGGCGGTGAGCAGGTAGATGTGCGGGGCGGAGAGCTTGTCCAGCAGGAAGCGGCTGCCGTGCCGGTGGACGTCCTGCAGGGCTTTGATGGGCAACGGCCGTTCGGAGAAGAACCAGACGGCGACCTCCCAGAGCGGCGCCACCGACTCGGGATCACGCGAATCCTCGTAGCAGGCGACGCAGCCGAGGCGCGCGTCCTGCCCGTGGGGGCACGCCCAGTAGGCGGCGTCGTCCCGGTGGTTCACGCTTTCGGCTCCTTCGTGCACGATCGGCATTGGTCACGGATGGCCGCCGGTGCGGCAAGGCGGCGGAACAGGGCCGAGGTCACGATTCTGACCGATCTCCCGATCGTCATGTGCGCCGGATGACTGTGGCGAGGATAGGTCGGGAGCGCGAGTGGAGTTAGTGTCGAGGCGTGGAAGCCGAGCGCGGAGTGCGCTACGACCGTTGGAACGACCGCTGGCAGCGGCAGGGTGCCCCAGTGGTGCGGCAGATCCTGACCGGGTTGCTGAGTGCGCGGCAGCAGCACACCGGGCCCGCGCCGCAGGAGCTCCGGGCCTCCGACGACGACCGCGAGCGCGTGGTGACCGTGCTGCACGAGGCGGTCGCCGACGGCCGGCTCACCCCTGACGAGCACGAAGAGCGGGTCGAGCGGGTGTACACCTCGCGGACGCTCGGCGAGCTGGCCGCGCTCACCGCCGACCTGCTGCCCGAGCACCTGCAGCCGCTGCGAGCGGACGGGCGGCCGGTGATGGCGCTGTTCCGTTCCGAGCAGCGCGACGGCCGCTGGGTGGTGCCGTCGCACTACCCGGTCACGGCCGTCGGCACCGGCGTCACCCTGGACCTGCGCGAGGCTCTGCTGCAGAGCAGCCACATCACCGTCCAGGCCACCGTGGTCGGCGCCACGCTCACGCTGATCGTCCCCCAGGGGGTGCGGGTCGTCATCCCGGCCTCGGCGGTGGTGGGCGGCAAGAAGAACCAGGTGCCGATCGTGACGGCGCCCGACGCGCCCGTGATCGAGGTCACCGGCGTGATCATGATGGGCAACGTCGTCGCCAAGTCCCCCAAGCCGCCCCGCCGCGGCTGGACCCGCCGCCGAGGCTCCTGACCCCCGGCCCGGCGGTCCGGAACGGGGCGCTCGCGCCGGTGGGTCAGGACGCGGTGTCGAAGTTGATGGCGCTGTAGGCCCGCAGCTTCCAGAGCTGGTGCTCGCTCTCCACCTTGCGCACCGTCCCCGACCTGCCGCGCATGACCAGCGAGTGGGTGACCGCCACGCCGCCCCGATAGCGCACTCCCGCCATCAGTTCGCCGTCGGTGATGCCCGACGCGGCGAAGAAGACGTCGTCGGAGGTCACCAGGTCGTCGGTGGTGAGCACCCGGTTGAGATCGTGCCCGGCGTCCAGCGCGCGGCGCCGCTCGTCGTCGTCGCGCGGCCACAGCCTGCCCTGGATCACCCCGCCCAGGCACTTCAGCGCGCAGGCCGCGATGATGCCCTCCGGCGTGCCGCCCACGCCCAGCATCAGGTCGATGCCGGTGTCCTGGCGGGCCGCCATGATCGCGCCCGCCACGTCGCCGTCGGTGATGAACTTGATGCGCGCCCCGGTGTCCCGGACCTCCTTGGCGAGCCCTTCGTGCCGGGGACGGTCGAGCAGCACCACCGTGACGTCCGACCGCGAGCAGCCCTTGGCCCGGGCCACGGCCTCGATGTTCGCGGCCACCGGCGCGTTGATGTCCACCACGTCGGCGGCCTCCGGGCCGGTCACCAGCTTGTCCATGTAGAACACCGCCGAGGGGTCGTACATGGACCCGCGCGGGCTCACCGCGATCACCGAGACGGCGTTCGGCATGCCGAGCGCGGTCAGCCGGGTGCCGTCGATCGGATCCACGGCCACGTCGCACTGGGCGCCGCTCCCGTCGCCCACGCGCTCGCCGTTGTAGAGCATCGGGGCGTTGTCCTTCTCACCCTCGCCGATCACCACCGTGCCGTCCATCGAGACGGTGTTGATCAACTGGCGCATGGCGTTGACCGCCGCGCCGTCCGCGCCGTTCTTGTCCCCGCGGCCCACCCAGCGCGCCGCGGCCATCGCCGCCGCCTCGGTCACCCGGACCAGTTCGAGGGCGAGGTTGCGATCGGGCGCGCGCTCCTCGGTGGCCAGCGCGGGTGGTACGGATGTCTGTTCCGACATGTGCAAGCCCCTTATAAGTTGGACGAACGGCGATCGGGCGCCCGCGTACACGGCCCGCCGGCCTCCCGGCCGTCCGCACCGACCTCATCACAGCCGATTCCACGATCGTAGTTGTCCCACTTCGGCGGCCTGCGGAGGGATACTGTCACCTGCATGAGCAGCGACACGGAGAGACCGGTGACTGTGCGCACCTCCGAACGCGGCGCCGCCACGCGCGGCGCGCTCCTCGACGCGGCCCGCGAGGTGTTCATCACGCGCGGCTTCGCCGAAGCGGGGGTCACCGAGGTCGTCTCTCGCGCGGGCGCCAGCGTCGGCAGCCTTTACCACCACTTTTCCGGTAAGGCCGACCTCTACCTCACTCTTTTCGAGGAGTTCCAGTCCCGGCAGATGCAGCGGACCAAACAGGCGGTGCAAGGGGCTCGTGGCGAGGGCGAGAGCGACCCGCTGCGGCTGTTCGTCGTCGGCGCCCGCGCCTACCTCGGGGGGTGCTTCGACGAGAAGGAGCTCGCCGCGCTGTTCCTGCGCGGTGACGGCCCGCCCGGCTTCGAGGTGCTGATGCGCGATCGCATGCGCCAGTGGGTGCGGCGCAACGCCGCCCTCTTCGGGGACGAGAAGGGCGCTCTGGTCGTCGTCGTGACCGGCGCGCTGGCCGCCGCGGTGTCCGAGGTCGTGCTCTCCGAGGACGTCGCCGCCGCCCGGGGCTTCTCCGAAGAGGTACTGAAGATCATCGGTCAGATCCCCCGGCCCTGACCGGCGGGCACGGGGCCTGTCCGGCGCACGGCCCGGCCGGCCTCGCGACCTCCGGCCATGGCCGGCGCAGGCGGGGCGGCGTGGCCGTTTCGGGGGGCGGCCACCCAGACCGGTATTGTCCCTGCCTGTGCGCCGATTCACCCAAGGGTTCTACGGCTACGCGTTCGCCCTGCTGGTCTGCCTGGCGATCGTGGGCATCTTCCTGCTCATCGCGCCGCAGAGCCGCGAGGAGCACATCCCGCGGGTGGACTACTCGATGACCCTGGCCGGCCTGCGCCGCGTCGCCCCGTACGAGGTGCGGGTGCCCGACCCGGTGCCGGCCGGGTGGGTGCCGAACAGCTCCGAGGTCGACCAGAAGGGGTACGTCACCTGGCGGCTCGGCTTCGCGACGGCGAAGCGGTCGCACGCGCTGCTGGCGCAGAGCGACGAGCCCGGTGAGGCGTTCGCGAGCCGCATCGCCAACACCGACAAGGCCACCGGGACCCGGCAGATCAATGGCCAGGCCTGGCAGGAGCGCTACCGTCCGGACAAGAAGCAGCGCTCACTCGTCCTGGTCCAGCCCGATGTGACCCTGGTGGTCACCGGCCGGGCCGACTGGGACGAGCTGACCGACCTCGCCGCCTCCCTCAAAGCCCAGCCCAAGATCGCCCCCACCCCGATCCAGAGCGGAACCCCCGGCTAGCAGGGGCCTGGCGTTTTTCCCGGCCGTTCGCAGGGCCTTCTCACCGGCGCCGCGTCGGCGGGCCGGGGTACGGCGAATGCCGGCGCCGCCCTGCGGCGGGGACTCGGCGCGCCTTTCCGGTCAGCACATCAGAAGGGGGCTTCGTTCGGTGCGGGGGTGGTGTCGTCGCGCTTGGCCATGGCGGCGGCGAGCCTGACCCTGGCTCCCTGCAGCCACTCCTCGCAGATCGCGGCGAGCTTCTCCCCGCGCTCCCACAGCTCGATCGACTGCTCCAGCGTCAGGCCCCCGGCCTCCAGCCGCCGGACGACCTCGGTCAGCTCTTCGCGGGCCTGCTCGTACGACGGCGTCCCATCTTTCTCCTCAGCCACGGACCCCACCCTACGGGCAGCGGCGGCCTTCGCCCCGTCAGGTCGAGGGCTTGGCGACGGTGACCTCGACGCGGCCGTCGGAGAACCGCACGCTCAGCTCGTCCCCCGGCCCGAGACCGGCCGCCTGCCGCACGACATCGCCCGTCGGATGCTGCACGATGGCGTACCCCCGCTCCAGCGTCGCCGCGGGAGAGAGCGCGACGAGCCGGGCACGCAGGTGCTCCAGCGAGTCCCCGGCCCGGTCGAGGGAGGAGGTCAGGCAGCGGCGCGCCCGGTCACGCAGGGCCTCCACCTGCTCGACCCTGCGCTCGATCTCGCGCACCGGGTCCGACAGCGAGGGACGGGAGCGCAGCGCCGCCAGCCAGGACGCCTCGCGGTCGAGCCGGCCGACCACGACCCGGCGCCCCCGGTCACGGAGCTGGCGTACCAGGGTGAGCTGCTCGCCGACGTCCGGGACGACCTTCTTGGCGGCGTCGGTGGGCGTCGAGGCGCGCAGGTCGGCCACCAGGTCGATCAGCGGATTGTCCTGTTCGTGGCCGATGGCGCTGACCACGGGGGTGCGGCAGGCGGCGACGGCGCGCACCAGCGACTCGTCCGAGAACGGCAGCAGGTCCTCCAGCGAGCCGCCGCCCCGGGCGATGATGATCACGTCGATCTCGGAGTCGAGGTCGAGCTTGCGCAATGCCTCGGTCACCTCGCCCACGGCGTACGGCCCCTGGACGGCGACGGTCTCGACCTTGAACCGGACGGCGGGCCAGCGCCGGCGGGCGTTCTCCAGCACGTCGCGCTCCGCCGCCGAGTCGCGCCCGCAGATCAGCCCGATCGTGCCCGGCAGGAAGGGCAGGCGGCGCTTGCGCTCGGCGTTGGCCAGGCCTTCGGCCACGATGATCTGGCGCAGCCGTTCGAGCCGCGCCAGCAGCTCGCCGATGCCGACGGGGCGGATCTCCAGCGCGGTGAACGCGAACGAGCCCCGGTTGACCCAGAAGTCCGGCTTGATCAGCATGACGACGCGCGCGCCGTCCACCGGCCGCGGCACGGTCGCCTCGTAGACGTTGCGCGGGCAGGTCACCCGCGCCGACACGTTGGCCACCGGATCGCGCAGGGTCAGGAACACCGTGCCGCCGCGCGAGGACAGCTCGGTGATCTGCCCCTCGGCCCACACGGTGCCCAGCCTGCTGATCCACTGCGCCACCATCTGCAGCACCGAGCGGATGGGCAGCGGTTGCTCGGGCGAGGTCTTGGCCGTCATGCGCGCAGCCTACAAAGCGTCCCGGTCACTCTCCCGCTTCGAGCTTGGCCAGTCGCTTGGCGTACATCTGCAGGATGTCGTCCCGCGCGGCGGTCTGGCGCTCGTACTCCAGCAGCGAGCGGATCTGCTCGGCGGACTTGCCGCGCATCCGGGCCCGCAGCGAGGCCATGGTCAGCTCGGAGTAGCCGGGCATGGGCTCGGCGAGGGTCGGGGTCGTACCGGCCGGAGAGGTCTCGGCGGCGGGGGTCTGTACGGCGTCGGCGAGCTTGCCGTCCTCCTGCTTGGCCCGGCGCGTCCGCGGCTTGGGCGCGGGAGCGCTCTCTTCGGCGGTCGCCTTGGCGGCAGCGGGCTTGGCGGCGGCCGGGGCGGCCTTCGGCTTGCGGGTGGCGGGAGCGGTGCGCGGCTTGGCGGTCCTGGGCGCGCGCTTGGCGGGCGCGGCGGATGCGGGGCTCGCGGTCGCGGCTTCGGCCTGCTCGGCGCTCGCGGTGGCGGCCTCGGCGGGGGCGGGAGCGGCCTCGACGGTCTCCGCGGCCTGCTCAGCGGTGGCGGTGGCCGGCTCCGAAACGGCGGTGGCCTCGGTGACGGCCGTGGTGTCGGCCGTGGTGTCGCGCACCGACGGCGTGGCGGGCTCGGCGACCGGAGCGCTCGCGACGGGCTCGGCGGCCGGCGCCGGCTCGGCCACGGGCGCGACGGGCTCGGCAGGCTTCGCGGCCGCAGCCGGCTTGGCGGGCTCAGCGGGCACGACGGGCTCGGCGGACGCAGCAGGCTTGGCGGGCGCGGCGGGCTCCGCCGCCTTGGGCTCGACGGTCACCGGCTTGGACGCGACGCCGTTCGGGCCGTCGGTGGCGGGAGCGGAGCGGGGGGCGAAGATGACCGGCTCACGCCGTGCGGGCTTGGCCGCCGCGGTCTCCGCCTTCTCCTCCGGCTCGGCCACGACCACCTGCGGGGAGGTCACGCCTCCGGAGGGCTGCGCCGCGGCCTTGTCCTTCTCCTCGTCGCTGAGCAGGCGCTTGACGCCGGTGCGCACCCGGTCGCCCAACGAGAGGATCTGGCCGACCCCGCTGATCGCGGTCTGCAGGATGGTGAAGGGAACGTCCTTGGCCTTCTCCTTGAGCTCACTCGGCTCAGGGGCGGTGCGCCGGACGTTCTTGGCTATGGTGCGGACGATGTCGGTCAGTGACATGCCGACTCCCTACAGGGTCTGATATTGGACGACCAGTCGGACGAGACGGGGTCGCTTGAGGTCAAGGGGCGGACGGGCTTCGCCGTCGCACACGCCTCAAGCATAGGAAAGCAGAAAAACGGTGCGTGCCACCGTAACGTGAACCTATGGCCCCCTGAGATTGCCGGAGCACATAGCATGGGCACATGATTTCGGAGACCGTTCCCCGCCGTGTCCTGGTGGCCAAGCCGCGCGGTTACTGCGCCGGTGTCGACCGCGCCGTGCAGGCGGTGGAGCAGGCTCTGGAACGCTACGGGTCTCCGATCTACGTCCGCAAGCAGATCGTGCACAACACCCACGTGGTGAAGACGCTCGAAGACCGCGGCGCGATCTTCGTGGACGAGACCGACGAGGTGCCCGAGGGCGCGATCGTCGTCTTCTCCGCGCACGGCGTCGCCCCGGCCGTCCACGAGGAGGCCGCCCGCCGGTCGCTGAAGACGATCGACGCGACCTGCCCGCTGGTCACCAAGGTGCACAACGAGGCCAAGCGCTTCGCCGCCAAGGACTACGACATCCTGCTCATCGGCCACGAGGGGCACGAGGAGGTCGAGGGCACCGCGGGCGAGGCCCCCGAGCACATCCAGCTCGTGGACGGCCTCGACGGCGTCGACCGCGTCCAGGTGCGCGACCCCGAGCGGCTGGTGTGGCTGTCCCAGACCACGCTGTCGGTGGACGAGACCAACGAGACGGTCGCCCGGCTGCGCGAGCGCTTCCCCACCCTCATCGACCCGCCCAGCGACGACATCTGCTACGCCACGCAGAACCGCCAGACGGCGGTCAAGGAGATCTCCCGCGAGGCGCAGCTCGTCATCGTCGTCGGCTCCACCAACTCCTCCAACTCCAAGCGCCTGGTCGAGGTGGCCAAGGACGCCGGCGCCGACGCCTCCTACCTCGTGGACGACGCGTCCTTCATCCAGGACTCCTGGCTCGGCGGCGTCACCACGGTCGGCGTCACCAGCGGCGCCTCGGTGCCCGAGGAGCTGGTCGAGGGGGTGCTCGCCCACCTCGCCGAGCGCGGGTTCGGCGACGTCCAGGAGGTCGAGTCGGTCCCCGAGAGCGTCCGCTTCGCCCTGCCCCACGAGCTGCGCCGCGACCTGCGCGCCTCCGCCGCCCGCTGACACGGCCCGATTCCCGGCAGCCCACCGGCATGCGCGGCACCGTGGGGAACGTGCTCTCCCCAAGGCCGCGGGGCCTCTCGGATGTCGCCCGACGTGCGGCACGGGGGTGGCCGTGTGGGGCGTTCCCGTTGCCGCCTGACGTTCGGTGTGCAGGCTACGGTCACATGGTCAACGCCGGAGCAGGCCGAGGGCGAGCGGGAGCGCGTCGGAGGTCGCGCCGGTGTCGATGACCAGGTCGGCGCGCTCACGCACCCGGTCGGCGGCGAAGTAGGCCCGTTCCTGGCGGGCCCAGCGCTCCCAGTGCGGGCGGTACATCTCGCCGTCCCGGCCCAGCGCCCGGGTGCGGCGCACGTCCGGCGGCGCCTCCAGCCACACGAGCGATGAGAGGTACGGGCCCGCCGCCGCCGCGCCCGCTCCCGCGCCCTCGACCACCAGGGGCGCCGAGGCCGGCACCTCATGCCACTGCTCCGCGTAGGCCTCGAGCGTCCAGTCATAGCGCCGCCACCGGGCGGGACGGCCTTCGGCGCGCGGGCGCAGGATCCACTCCAGGAGCCGCTCGACACCGCCGAGCAGCCCCTCCCAGCCCGGGTACAGGTCGTCCATGTGGACGAGGCAGGCCGCGGTCTCGGCCGCGATCGCGCGCCCCAGCGTCGTCTTCCCCGAGCCGGAGGGCCCGTCCACCGCGATCACCCCGGCCGGCGGGGCGTGCACCCCTTCAGTCCTCTTCCGCTTCGCGCGGCGTCCCGTACACGCGGGGCTCGAAGTAGCCCTCGGGCTCCGGCGCGTAGACCTGCCCGACCCCCGGCCGCGCCCGCCCGGCCGCCCGAACGGGACGTTCCATGGCGGAGACCGGACGTTCCGCGGCGGGAGCGGGACGTCCGGCCGCGGTGACCGGACCATCGGTGCCGGGACGTTCGGCGGCAGGAGCGGGATGGCCGCCGGCGGGCTTGGCGGGGGAGACGGGCGGACCCGACCGGGCGGCGCGGGCGGCGCGCAACTCGGCGCGCAGCTCGCTCACGTTGCCCGGCAGGCCCCGGAACCAGGCGACGGCCAGCACGAGGGCCGAGCCGCCGAACAGCCACGGCGCCGCGGCCGACAGACCGGCGATCATGCCGAGGCCGAACGCCTGGAGCGGCGACGGAGCGCCCAGCGCACCGGCTACGGTGCCGACCAGGCTGGCGGCGAAGAACGTCAGCGGCGGAGTGACCACCAGGGACAGCAGGTCGCGCTGCTGGACGAGCAGGACGCCCGCCAGGCAGGCGGCGCAGAACGCCAGGCCGATGACCGGCGTGGCGCCGGTCACCCGGGCGGCGAGCGTCACCACGAAGATGAGCGCCACGGCGCCACGGGTGGTCAGCCTGACCCCCGGTCGCGCTCGCTCCTGTGCCACCACCGCCGCCCCCTCCGGGCCAGGGCCTCGCGGCCTGCGTGCCGGCCTCACGACAAGTCTCGGGTCAACTTACCGTTCGCGCGAGAAGCCGGGAACGGGCTTGCCGTCTCTTCACCAGGTGGTGGCGGGGACGGTGCACAGTCCGCCTCGTCCCCGCGCTCCACCCCCGCCCTCTCCGGCCCCGCCCACCCTGCTCCCCACGGCCGCGTCCCCGCCGGGTCCTCGTCAGAGGCTCCAGCCACACCCACATCTCCATCAGCAGCAGAGCCCGCATCCCGTTCCAGGCCAGGGACCGGCTCTGGATCAGCGCCCGCGTCCTGGCCGGGGTCGGCGCCGGTGGCCTGGTACGGGGCAGGGCTCGCGTCCTGGCAGGTGTCCGGGGTGTGGAGATCCGGTTCCGGAACGGCGGAGGACGCGTCCTCGCCGAGGAGTTCCGGTGCCGAAGGGCTGCGCGGCAGGTCCTCGACCAGGCCGGGCTCGGGGAGCGGGGCGTCCACCACGCCGAGGTCGTTGAGCTTGCGCGCCGTCACCAGCACCCGGCCCTCCAGCGAGCCCACCGTCGTGTTGTAGGCGGTGACGGCCCTGCTCAACGCCCGGCCCACCGCGTCGACGTTGCGGCCCAGCGTGCCGAGCCGCTCGTACAGCTCCTTGCCGAGGTCGAAGACCGCCCGGGCGTTGTCGCTCAGCGCCTGCTGCTGCCAGGCGTACTGGGCGGTGCGCAGCATGGTGACCAGCGTGGTCGGGGTGGCGATGTGGACGCGCCGGCGCATGGCGTACTCCAGCAGCCCCGGGTCGCGTTCCAGCGCCGGGGCCAGGAACGCCTCGCCGGGGATGAACAGCACCACGAACTCGGGGGCGGGGCTGAAGGCCTGCCAGTACGCCTTGGCGGCCAGCCGGTCGACGTGTTCGCGCAGGTGGCGGGCGTGGGCGTCCAGCCGGACCTCCTGCGTCCCCGCCTCGGCGGCCTCCGCGGCCTCCAGGTAGGCGGCCAGCGACACCTTGGAGTCCACCACGATGTTCTTGCCGCCGGCCAGCCGCACCACCATGTCGGGCCGCAGCACCCCGTCGGCGGTGGCGGCGCTCGCCTGCTCGTCGAAGTCGCAGAACCGCGCCATGCCCGCGATCTCGGCCACCCGGCGCAGTTGCAGCTCCCCCCAGCGCCCCCGGGCCTCCGGCCGCCGCAGGGCGCGCACCAGGGCGCCGGTCTGCGCCTTGAGCTGCTCGGAGCTCTGCCGTACGAAGTCCATCTGCTTGCCCAGCTCGGCCTGCGCCACCCGCTGCCCCGTCTCGCTCTCGCGGAGCTGCTCCTGCACCTTGGCCAGGGTCTCGCGGAGCGGGGCGACGAGGTTCTCCACGGCCTGTCTGCGCTGCTCCAGATCTCCGGCGGCATCGGCGCGGACCGTGGCGAGCCGGCTCTCGGCCAGCTCGAGAAAACGCAGGTTGTTGACGTCCAGCGCCCGGTTGGACAGCGTCTGGAACCGCTGGGCCATCTGCTCCTCGACGTAGGCGACCTTCTCCTCGGCCGCCTTGGCGCGGGCCTCGGCCAGCGCGAGCCTGCTCTCGGCCTCGGCGAGGCGGGCGCCCGCCCGGGAGCGTCCGAGCGCCAGGCCGATGACCAGGCCGGCGGCCAGGCCGACCGCGAGCTGGAAGGCGAGTGCCATGACGTCCATTCCCCGCATGATTCCAGCCCTTCGACCCCCGCGCGTGTCAGGAACGGGGCCGGGGCACCGTAAACTCGGCGAACGTGAGCCTGAGCATCGGCATCGTCGGCCTGCCCAACGTCGGCAAGTCCACGCTATTCAACGCGTTGACCAAGAGCGGCAACGCCCTCGCGGCGAACTACCCGTTCGCCACGATCGAGCCCAACGTCGGCATCGTCGGCGTGCCCGACCCACGGCTCGCCAAGCTGGCCGAGATCTACAACTCGGCGAAGATCCTCCCGGCGAAGGTCGAGTTCGTCGACATCGCCGGCCTGGTGAAGGGCGCGTCGCTCGGGCAGGGACGGGGCAACCAGTTCCTGGCCAACATCCGGGAGACCGACGCGATCTGCCAGGTGATCCGGGTCTTCGCCGACCCCGACGTCACGCACGTCGACGGCGACGTCTCCCCGGCCCGTGACATCGAGACGATCAACACCGAGCTGATCCTGGCCGACCTCCAGACGATCGAGAAGGCCGTGCCGCGGCTCACCAAGGAGTCCCGGACCAACAAGGACCGCAAGGCGGCGCTGGAGGCCGCCGAGGCGGCCGCCAAGGTGCTCGACGGCGGCACGACGCTCTACGCCTCCGGCATGGACCTCACCGAGGTGCGCGACCTGCACCTGCTCACCGCCAAGCCCTTCCTGTACGTCTTCAACCTGGACGCCGACGAGCTGACCGACGAGGCGCTGCGCACCCGCCTGTCGGAGCTGGTGGCCCCGGCCGAGGCCGTGTTCCTGGACGCCAAGATCGAGTCCGAGCTGGTCGAGCTGTCGGACGAGGAGGCCCTGGAGCTGCTCCAGTCGGTCGGCCAGGAGGAGTCCGGGCTGAGCCAGCTCGCCCGCGTGGGCTTCGAGACGCTGGGCCTGCAGACCTACCTGACGGCCGGCCCCAAGGAGACCCGGGCCTGGACGATCCGCAAGGGCGCCACCGCGCCCGAGGCTGCCGGCGTGATCCACACCGACTTCCAGCGCGGCTTCATCAAGGCCGAGGTCATCTCGTTCGACGACCTGATGGAGGCGGGCTCGATGACCGCCGCCCGCTCCGCCGGCAAGGCCCGCATCGAAGGCAAGGACTACATCATGCGCGACGGCGACGTGGTCGAGTTCCGCTTCAACGTTTAACCCGGACACACCCCGACAGGTACCTCCTATCCGGCCCGCCGAGAGTCCGCGGACCACGGGCCCTCGGCGATCAGGTGAGTCCCATCCTCGGCAGGTGCGACGGGCCCCTGTGAGCCGGTCTGGAGTCCTGGGAAGTCCGGGCCGGGTGCGGCACCGGAGGGTTCGGTGGGCGGGTCAGGCCAGTACGGCTTTTGCGGAGTTCCACAGGACGCCGCGCGGGTTCCAGAACCCGTCGAACCAGCGCGGCCCCCATTGGGCGGCGAGGCGTTCGACGACGCTCGGGGCCGCGACGATTCTGGCCCCGGGGAAGCGGTCGAGGATCGCCGGCGCGCCGAAGAAGTGGTCGCCATGGGCGTGCGTGATGAAGACGGCCGTCACGTTCTTGCCGGTGGCCGCGGCCCAGTCGGCCAGGGCGCGCGACTCGTCGATGGTCATCAGCGGGTCCACCAGGACCGCGTCGCGTTCGCCGGCGATCAGCGTCGAGGCGGTGGGCGACCACATGCGCCGGGCCTCGTCCGGGGGCAGGTCGTCGGAGACGGCGGGCTTGGCGGGGGTCACGAAGACCGAGTAGGTCAGCTTCGTCATGGTCATCACGCCCCTTGGGCCAGTGCCGTGATGGTGGCGACGTCGGTTTCCGACAACTCGATATGCGCCGTGGCCAGGTTCTGATCGAGGTGGGCCGGGGTGGTCGTGCCGGGAATCGGCAGGGTGACCGGCGAGTGGTACAGGTGCCAGGCTAGCGCGACCTGCTGCGGGGTGGCCTCGTACCGGCGGGCGATCGACTCCATCACCCCGCGCAGATGTTCCGGGTCGTCTCCCTGGTCGAACCGCATCGGGTGCCACGGCGAGAAGACGGCGCCGCTCTGCTCGGCGGCGCGCAGCAGATCTTCCCCGGCCCGGGCGCTGACGTTGTAGCGCGCCGTGATCGCGGCGATGGGGGTGATGGCCCGGGCGGCGTGGAACTGCTCGAGCGTCACGTTGGACAGGCCGATGTGGCGGATCAGTCCCTCGTCGCGCAGGGCGGCGAGGGTGGCGACCTGCTCCTCGAACGGGGCGTCGGTGGCCGTACCGCTGTGCAGGTAGTACAGGTCGATCCGCTCGACTCCGAGCCGTCGGGCACTGAGGTGCGCGGACTGGCGAAGGTAGGCCGGGTTGCCGACGGCGCCGAGCGTCGAGTAGTCGTGGCCGCCGCGCACGAATCCGCCCTTGGTGGCGATGACGAGGTTCTCGGGATAGGGGTGGAGCGCTTCGCGGATGAGGATCTCGTTGGTGTGCGGGCCGTACACGTCCGCGGTGTCGATGAAGGTCACTCCGGCGTCGACGGCGTGCCGCAGCAGCGCGATGCCGCCCTCCCGGTCGGGGTACTCGCCCCAGACCTGTTTCCCGGTCAGCTGCATCGCGCCGTAGCCGAGGCGCCCGACCCGCAGGTCACCGCCGATGGTGATCGTGTTCGCGGGCATGAAGTCCCTCGCTGCTCTAAAATTACCGATAGACCGACTATCAAATTACCGGAAGCTGATTATCACTTCAAGAGGTGTCTCGTGGTGGACCTGGCGGAACTGCTCGAACGGCGCCGCCCACGGCGGGTGGACGCGCGCCGCAACTTCGACGCGCTGCTGGCCGCCGCCGCGGAGGCGTACACCCAGGACGGCCCGGACGTCCCGATGGAGGAGATCGCGCGGCGGGCCGGCGTCGGTGTCGCGACGCTCTACCGCAACTTCCCCACCCGGGTCGACCTCATGGAGTGCGTCTATCTCAGGCTGGTCGACGGGCTCGTGCGGTTCGGCGAGTCGATCGACGAACCCGACCCGTGGATCGCGCTGGTCGTCTGGCTGCGCCGGTTCGTCGAGGACCTCGCCACCAAGCAGGTGCTCGGCACCGTCCTCCCGCTGGAGTCGGAGGCGTACCGGTCGAGCCGGACGGCGCTCTACGCGTTCGCCGAGCCGTTGTTCCAGCGCGCCCAGCGAGCGGGCAGCGTGCGCGCGGACGTCGATGTGGACGATGTCCTACGCGTCGTCTTCGCCGTCACCGCCGGGGTGTACCGCGACGACGCCCAGCGCGCACGCGCCGTCCAGATGATCCTCGACGGCATCCGCCCCGCCCCGTAATCCTTCGCTTACCACGGCTCGGCGCGCTCGCTCAGCACGACGGCGTGGGCGGTCGGCCGGCGTTGCGTAGATCCGTCCAAGTCCAGTGCGGCGAATTTTGTACAAGTAGACTTAGACGAATTGCGTCGTAGGGGATGGGGGACGGATGCGGGAAGGGCTGCCGGAGAAGCCGGAGGATGTGGTCGATCGGGATCGGGAGTGGAATCTGCTCGCGGAATTCCTCGCCGACCCGGACCCCGCGATGCGGCTCGGCATCGTGTCCGGGCGGCGGCGGCACGGGAAGTCGTACCTCCTTCAGGCCCTGTCCGAGCAGGTCGGCGGCCTGTACGTCACGGCGGTCCGGGAGGAAGGGCGGCTGCCCGCGATTCAGCGGTTCGCGGACGCGGTCGCCGCCCACGCCGGTCTGAGGCCGGGAAGTCTGCGCTTGGTCGACTGGCGTGACGTCCTGTCCAGCGCTCTCGATGTGACCGCCCGGGCGCCGCACCCTCTGCTGGTGATCGACGAACTGCCGTATCTGCTCCAGCACTCGCCCGAGATTCCGGGACTGCTCCAGCAGCTCTACGACGAGCGGCAGCGCGGCGCACCGCCAGGTGCCGGTCCAGGCCCGCGGCTGATCCTTTGCGGCTCCGCGATGAGCGTCATGCACGAGCTGCTCTCGGGGACCAAGCCGCTACGGGGCCGTGCCGTGGTCGATCTGCGGCTCGGGGCCTTCGGCTATCGGGACAGCCGGGCCTTCTGGCGGATCACCGACCCGCTCACCGCGCTGAAGGTGCACGCCGTGCTCGGCGGAGCTCCCGGTTACCGGCCGGTGGCCGGCCGCCCGCATCCGGACGACGGCTTCGACGCCTGGCTCACCGGCACCCTGCTCGATCCGGGCCGGGCGGTGTACTCGCGCACCGAGACCGAGTACCTGCTGCGCGAAGACCCCAGAATCACGCAACACACGCTCTACTACGACATCCTCACCGCGATTGCGCAAGGCGCCACCACCGCCAGCAAGATCGGTGCCGCGCTGGAACGCTCACGCAACGCCGTCGCCCACCCCCTCGGAGTGCTGGAATCCACCGGCTACATCCGGCGGGAAGAAGACATCCTCCGTGCCCGGCACCCGGTCATCACGCTGACCGACCCCGTCATCCGGTTCAACCAGCTCATCACCCTGCCGCAGGCCGCCGCCGTGGAGCAGGGCTTCGCCGAGCCGGTGTGGCGCCAGGCCGCCCCGACCTTCAACTCCAAGATCCTTGGGCCGCACTTCGAGGACCTGGCCCGCGACTTCACCCGCCGTTACGCCCACCCTCTGTTGCCCGGTGGACTGCCCGGACCGGTCGGCACCACCGAGGTCGCCGACCAGGCCGCTCGGACGAAGCACGAGGTCGACGTCGTCGCCCTCGCAGCCGGTGAGCGCCCGCAGGCGCCTCGTGCGAGGATCGCGCTCCTGGGTGAGGCCAAGGCGACCGCCGCCCGCCGGGGCACCGGTGACCTGGAACGCTTGGAGCGCATCCGGACCCTGCTCGCCGATCAGGGGTACGACACCACTGCCACCACTCTGGCCTTGTACTCCCTGCACGGCTTCTATCCGGATCTGGTGGAGCTGTCCGACCGCCGTGCCGATCTGCTGCTGGTCGATCTCCCCACTCTTTACGGCATGGAAGACGAAGAGGGGGCGTGAGAGCCGATCAGGTCAGCTCTGCGAGATCGCCGGGTGGCGATCTTTCGGGAGGGCGCTGATCGCTGGAGCCGGGGTGGCCGGTGCCGTGTCGGCATCTGCCGTGCGGGTCGTCCGGAGGGGTTCGGTGCCGATCTTTTACCTGGGGTTGGGCGGGGGTGGGGGTGGGGGTCGGGGGCGGGAGGTTCGGCGGGGGCGGGGGTGTGGATCTCGAACGCGCCGGGCGGGTGGACCGCTGTGACCTGCGGATAGTAAGGGGTGGCCGTCAGGTAACCGGACCGGGCCGCCTGCCCCGCGTACTCTCCAGTGTTTGGGTCGGTCATGCGCTCCGCCGGGGCCGCCGGCCCGGTGGGCATCGTCGCGCGCTCGGCGCGGGGGCGGTGCCGGCGGAAGGGAGGCAGTGCGTGCGGGCACTCGGCGACCTCCCGGTGGATCGCTTAATTCGATCCCATCATCTGCCTGAGCAGTGGTTATGCCTCCGCGGCATGCCGGATTCACGGTGGTTTCACGTCTGGTGCGAGCTTTGTCGTTGATGCGAAACCGGCCGAGGGGGTGAGTCCAGGCTCGCGGACGAACAAGGGCACTCTGTCCTGCGTGAACTCGGCACGTGACGTTGTGGAACCGGAGGAAGACCGACTTGGTCTGCTACCGCGATGCCTGCACCATGGGCGTGGCTTTCCTGGAACAATTGGTGCGGCCGCTAAAGTGAATACTTCACCATGGATAACAGGATCGATAGTAAGACGACACCGCGCCAGCCGGGGGGATCGGCGCGAGCGGAGGCGTGATGGCTCGCAGGTCAAACGTCCAGAACGGTCCGCGGACCGCTGGCGAACCCGAGCATTCGACGTACCCTCCCTCGCCGTACGACCCGGACCTTGACCCCGTGCGGGGTCGGGGACGCGGCGCGCCACGCCGCGGCGGGTGGTCCGGCGGAGGCGGGCGATGGCTCGTGTGGACGGGCAGAGTGGTGCTGTGGGCGCTCATCGTAGTGATCGTCGTCAACGGTGTCCGCGCGCCCATCGAGCGGCTGAGTCAGGGCGACCAGCCGACCGGGGCGCCGCCGGTGCCGACCGGTTCCGGCTTCCCGGAGGCCGACGCCGCGGCGTTCGCCAGTCAGTTCGCTCTGGCGTATCTGAATTACGACGCGACCAAGCCCGATGACCGGGCCGAGCGGTTGAAGCCGTTTCTTCCGGTAGGTGCGGAAAGTCAGTTCGGCTGGGACGGTGCTGGGAAAATGGCCGCCGGAAATTTCCAGCTTTCCGGAATCGAGGTAGTTGACCGGCAGAACGCGGTTGTGACGGTTTTCGCCCAGTCGGGCGCCCAGCGCTGGCGGCTGTCGGTTCCGGTCTACTACTCCGACGGCAGATTCGTCGTCTCCGGACAGCCGGGGCTCATGCCCGCGGGCGGGCCCGCGAACCTCCCGCAGCTTCCCACCACCGATCACGACATCACCGCGGAGAACGAGCTCAGGCCGCAACTGGAGAACTTCTTCAAGGCGTACGCCGCAGGCGACCCCACCCAGTTGCAGCGTTATGTCATCCAAGGTGTGACGCTCGACGGTTTCGATGGGAAGGTGACGCTCGTCGAGTTGAAGAGCGTCACCGCTCCGCCCGGCGGCGCCACCCGCGACATCAGCGCGGTGGTCAAGTGGACCTTCCCCGTGAACCCCGCGCCCTCCCCGGCCGCCTCCGACGACCAGAGCGCGGACACGGGCGGCCTGGAGCAGGCCTACCGCCTCACGGTGGAGAAGCAGGGTGGCAACTGGTACGTCAAGGACATCCGCGGCGGGACTCGGACGGTCGAATGAGCCCGCGGCCATGAGGAGCGAGGGAGCGGCGAAGAGAGCGCGCCCGGCCCGCGCCGTTCGACGGCCCGCCGAGCGTGACCATGAGCAGGAGGACGAGAGTTGATTGCGAAAATGATCGTGGAGAGCGCGCTGGAGGCGCTGACTCCGACGGCGCCCCCGACCGGCGGAGTGAACACCGCGGGTCTGGCGGAATTTCTCCGGAGATTCTTCGCCCCACTGTTCCTCGTCGTGGTCTCCGTGGTGGCCATTTTCTTCCTCTTCACCCGAGAGATCACCAGATTCGTCCAGTTCATCATTCTGGCCGTGGCGATCGGTGTGATCTTCTACGTGCCCAATGTCATCGAGGTGACGGCGAGGGCGATCGCGGGAGCGCTGGGCATCAGATGATGATCGGATGAGCACCAGATGAGCGCGACCGGGTCGCCGTGACAGGGAGGAGAGGAGGATCGGGTGGACCTGCCTACCTATACCAATATCTGGCGCATTGAGAAGCGGCTCTACAAGCTGTACGACCTCCGGCTGCCGATGCCGCTTCCGATCGTCTGGATCGGTGTTTTCCTAGGCGTTCTGGTCCCCTGGTCGGTGCTGCTGAGCCTCCTCGGCGTCCCTCTGGAGACCCCCTGGCACGTGCTCTACCTGGTCCCGCCGGGTCTGGTCACCTGGCTGTCCACCCGGCCGGTCATCGAGAGCAAGCGGCTCAACGAGCTGCTGCAGTCCCAGCTCCGCTACCTGGGCGAGCCCAGGACCTGGTGCCGCCTGGCCCCGGCCGAGGAGCCGGACGAGATCACCTTCACCGCGCGGGTCTGGCGGTCGCCGGCCCAGGTCGCACCCGAGACGGCTGCCTCGGCCGCCGCCGAGAGCGCCAAGGCCACGTCCAGGTCGAGGCGCGGCACGCGGGCCAAGCCCCGGCACACCGCTCCGCGTAAGCGCGCCCTGCCGGGGTGGAGCCCCGCGCGGCAGTTGCCCTCCGTCAAGCAGGCGCCCTCCCGGCCGGGCGCGGCCGTCCCCGGCGAGGTGCGTCCCGCCGTGGCCGCCGCCGCGGCGGCGGTGACCACCCTGCCCACCGCCGAACCCCCGGCCCCGCCTTCCCGGCGGTCGCGGGTCACCTGGGGGAGCGCGGCCGCCAGGCCGGCGTCCAGTGCCCCTGCCATCGCGCCGCCGCCCGCGGGCGGCGAGACGCCCGCCGCGAGCGGTGCCGCCGGGCAGCGCGTCTCGACGCCCGACCGCGTCATCCTGCGGCTCGATCCCTCCGCCGACCGGCTCGTCGGCCCGCGCGACCCCTCCCACGACCGGCTGCTCGAACGGCCCGCCCCGGCCACCGGCCTGTCGCGCGCCCCGTCCGCCGACGCCCCGGCCACCGGTCTGACCAACAGCCCGTCCGGCGTCCCGGCCGCACCGTCCAGAGGGCTGTCGCGCACTCCGTCCGCCGCCACACCGCCCCGCCCGGCCACCGGCCTGTCGCGCACCGGATCCACCGACGCGCCCGGCCCGTCCATCGGTTCGCCACGCGCTCCGTCCACCGGCGTCCCGGCCTCCTCCGGCGGGCTGTCGCGTACTCCGTCCGCCGATGCGCCGTCCGGCTCGCCCGGCGGCCCGGCGCGCACCGCGTCCACCGGACTGCCGGGCACCGCCGCCGGGCCGTCAGGTGCCGCCCAGAGCGGCGTCCCGGCCGGCGCGTCCGGCGATGCGACGGGCGGCGTGACCGGTGGGGTGTCCGCGTACCCGCCGGTCGGTCCGGACACCGGTGCCGAGGCGGCGCACCCCGCGGCGGGCCGGGAGGCCCAGGCCGGGCCGCCGCCGATCGGCACCGAGGCGCTGCGCCGCCTGCGCAGACTCGCCGCCTCAGCCGAAGGGCGCGGCGCGTCGGCCACCGCCGGGCCTGCCTCCCCGACGCGTGCACCGGAGTCCTCGTCCCCTGCGCGTGCCCCGGAGTCCGCGTTTCCGGCCGGTGCGCAGGAGGCCGCGTCAGCGCCGGGAGCGAGTGACCCGGCCGCGAGCGCTCTGCCCGGCAGGCCGCCGGAGCGCATCAGCCTGCCCGGCGCCCGCCAGGCCCTCGAACGGTCCGCTCCGCAGCAGCCCGCGGTTTCTCAGGCGACTCCCGGTACGGCGGCTCCCGAGGCCCGGCTTCAGGGTGAGGCAAGGCGCACGAGCGAGCCGCAGGCCGAGGCCGGGCCGGTGGCCGGGGAAGATCGTGTTCCCGAGGCCGAGCGCGTGCCGGAGGTCCTGCGCGCGGCCGAGGGTCTGCCTACGCCGGAGAGCGCCCGCGGGCACCGGTCCGAGCGTGCCCCGGAGGGCGTGCCCGGACCGCAGGCCGCACAGGTGCCACAGGCCGAACCGCCGGTGCAGGAGGTGCCTGGACCACAGCCGGAACCGCCGGCGCATGGAGTGCTTGGACCACAGGCCGAACCTGTGGCGCAAGGCGTTGCCGGGCCGCAGGCCGGACCGGTCGCCGAGCGCGTGCCAGGGCCGCAGGCCGAGCGGGCGGGTGCGGGCGTTCCAGCGGCGCAGGCCGAGGGGAACGTCCGGGAGCAGCACCGCAAGGGGCAGCCGCCGCGGGCCGGTGGCCTGACGAGCCGGCCGCCCGAGCCTCGTACGGCCTGGCCCGTCTCGCGCCCTGGCCCGGTGGAGGCGCCGGCCGCTCAGAGCGTGCCCGAGGCGCCGGCCGCTCATGGCGCGCCGGAGGTTGCCGGCCTGAGCCGCCGCGAAGGCGCGACGCCGGTCGGCGGTCCGGAGGGTGGCGGCGACATCGGCCGTGGCCCCCGCACAGGCGATGACGCCGTAACGGGTGCCGGAAGCGGCGCGGGCACACGCGCCGGCACCGGTTCCGGTACGGATGCGGGCACCGGCGGCGGGCCGGGCGCTACGCGGTCCGGCGGGGCGGGGCGGGTGCCGGCGCGGCCGGCGGCCCGCGAGCAGGCGCCGCCGTTGTCCATCAGGGCCGTCCCGGCCGGGCCGGGTGCGACGGCCGACCCGGCCGCCCCGTCGGTGGCCGTGCCGGTGCCCCGTCCCGGGGACGAGCCGCGTGTGCGCCGTGTCGAGTCGGTGGTCGGCCGCGACCAGTCCGGCGGCTGGCGGCGGCTCGCGCAGGTGGTGGTCGGCGGCGGCGGCCCGAACCGCGGCGACGCCGTCGAGATGGACGAGGCCAGGGCGCGCACCGTCCTGGCCGGCAGCCGCCGCATCGTCGTGCTCGGCTGCACCGGCGGCGCCGGCCAGACCACGACCACGCTGATGCTCGGCCACACCCTGGCCCGCTACCGCGAAGACCGCGTGCTGGCGGTGGACGCCAACATCGGCGACCACACGCTGACCGGCCGCATCGCCGCCGACTCGCCCGAGACGCTGACCTCGCTGCTCGCCGGCCTCGACGGCGTGAGCGGCTACCTGAGCATGCGGGCGTACACCACGCGCTGCGAGTCGGGCCTGGAGGTCGTGGGTTCGGACGCCGACCCGGCGGCGGCGCCGCGGCTGACCGACCGCGGGCTGTTCTCGGACGCGCGCCTCGCCCAGGCGATGCGGGTGCTCGACCGGCACTACCGGCTGATCCTGGTGGACCCGGCGGCCTCGATGGCGGCGCGCATGCTCTCGCACGCCGACCAGCTCGTCCTGGTCGCCCCCGCCAGCGAGGACGCCCCGGACGCCGTGGCGATGACCCTCGACTGGCTGGACGGGCACGGTTCGACCGAGCTGCGGCGGCGCGCGGTGCTGGTGGTCAACGGC
Source organism: Sphaerisporangium melleum (assembly GCF_014646695.1). GTDB lineage: Bacteria > Actinomycetota > Actinomycetes > Streptosporangiales > Streptosporangiaceae > Sphaerisporangium > Sphaerisporangium melleum. Next base: position 75,685 of record NZ_BMNT01000004.1, on the reverse strand, counting down.
GTGAGCCGGCGCAGCATGGCCGGCGTGGAGCAGGCGGAGGCGGTGGCCAGCGGTCGCTGCCGCGCCATCGTCCGCATCCCGTGGGAGGACGAGCTGGCCCCCGGCCATGCCGGTGCCGTCCAGCTCGCCCACCTGCGGGCCGGAGGGCGCAGGGCGTACGTCGCCCTCGCGGGAGTTGTGGTGAGCGGCCTGGCGGTGGCGAGCCGCCCGAGCGAGGAGGAAGTGGCGCAGTGACGGTGACCAGCAAGCCGGCGGCCCGGTGCGGGGAGCGGTTCGCCTGATGGCAAGATCGTCGCGGTCGAGGAGCAGGCTGGCCGTCCGCTATTTCGACGATCGGATCCTCCTCACCGACACCTCCGCATGGGCGTACTTCCGGCTCCCGACGGTGAGCTACGAGTTCGTGACCGCCGAGGAGCGCGAGGCGCTCGCCACCAACATCACCATCGCTCTGGCCGCGATCCGCATGCCGGACGCCGAGGTGCACCTGCGGGTGGCGCACCGCGCCTACCCGGCGGCCGAGTGGGCGATGGCGCTGAACGCGACCTCCGACGAGGGGGAGGGCTGGCGCGACTATCTGGAGGAGATGTACCGCCACGTCTGGGCGAAGGACTTCTGGACCAAGGAGGTCTACCTCGGCGTGCGGCTCGGCCCGCGGGGCGGGCAGCTCGGCACCGGTGTGCTCGCCCAGCTCTTCGGGTTCTACCAGCGCAGCGAGAAGACCCTGGGCCTGGAGGACGACCACGTCACGGACGCCGAGATCGGCAAGTGGACCGTCCAGGCCGAGCGCCTCGGCCGCGCCCTCGGCACCAGCGCCCTGTACGCGCGGCACGCGACGTCCGGTGAGGTGGCCTGGCTGTTCCGGCACGCGGCCAGTGGCTCGCTCGGCGATCCGCCGTCGTCGGCCACCCCGTCCCGCAGGTGGGGGAAGGGCGAGATCGAGTCGCTGGTCGAGGGGCAGATCCACAACGGGCGGTCGTTCCTGCGCGTCGAGCAGCCCGAGGGCGACTCCTACGTCGCCCACCTGTCGTTCGCCCGGTTCCCCGACCTGATGCCGTTCCCCGACGGCGAGCCGTGGCTGCACTTCACCGACCAGTTACCGTTTCCGGTCGAGGTCAGCTCGCGGATGCGCCTCATCCCGCCGACCAAGGCGAGCAAGGATGTCGCCCGCAAGCTGGCGCATGCCCGCGACATGGACATCCACATCCGTGAGGCGGGAGCGGAGGCGCCGATCGCGCTGGCCGAGCAGATCGACGCGGCCCGCATGCTGGAGCACGGCATCACCAAGGAGCGCCTGCCGTTCGTGTACGGCTGGCACCGCCTGATCGTGGCCGCGCCCACGCAGGAGATCTGCCTGCAGCGGGTCGAGGCGGTCGTCGAGCACTACCGCGACATGGGCATCGACATCGTGAACTCGACGGGCGACCAGTTCTCGCTGTTCTGCGAGGCGCTGCCCGGCGAGCGGGTGCGGGTCAACGCCTACGCCCAGCGGCAGCCGCTGCGCACGATCGCGGGCGGCATGGCGACGGCCACGGTCGACCTCGGCGACCGCATCGACGAGTCCGGCGCCGGGTGGGCCGGGCCGTACATCGGCGAGACGCTCGGCCGTGCGCGGTCGATCGTGCACTTCGACCCCCTGGTGGCCGCGGCCCGCAACCGGCCGACGGCCATCGCGATCACCGGCGAGCCGGGCGGCGGCAAGACCACCCTGGCGCTGCTGCTGATCTACCAGATGGCGCTGCGCGGGGTCACCGTCGCGGTGATCGACCCCAAGGGCGACGCCGAGTCGCTGGTGCAACTGCTGCAGCGGCGCGGGCGCAAGGCGCGCATCATCCCTCTGGGCTCGGCGGCTCCCGGCCTGCTCGACCCGTTCTCCTTCGGCGACGACATCGCGACGAAGAAGACCATGGCCACCGAGACGCTGCGGCTGCTGCTCCCGCGCATGTCGGAGGAGCGCGAGTCGGCGATGATCCAGGCGGTGTCGAACGTGTCCAACGGGCCCGACCCGTCCCTGGGCAAGGTCGTCGACCACTTGGAGCAGGCCGAGGACCCCGCCTCCCGCAACCTCGGCGCGGTGCTGCGCTCGATGGCCGAGATGCACCTGGCCCGCCTGTGCTTCGACCCCTCCGGCGGCGAGCAGATCGACACCGAGGGGTGGACCACGGTGTTCACCCTCGGCGGGCTGACCCTGCCGGATGTCACCACCGCGCGGGACGACTACTCCTACGAGCAGCGCCTGTCGGTGGCCCTGCTCTACCTGGTGTCGCAGTTCGCCCGGCGGCTGATGAACGGCCTCGACCGCCGCGCGCCCAAGGCCATCTTCCTGGACGAGGCGTGGGCGATCACCTCGACGCCCGAGGGCGCCAAGCTCGTGCCCGAGGTCTCGCGCATGGGCCGGTCCAGGAACACCGCGCTGGTGCTGGTCTCGCAGAACGCCGGTGACCTGCTGAACGAGCAGGTCACCAACTGCCTGTCCTCGGTGTTCGCCTACCGCTCGACAGAGCGCGTCGAGGTGGACCACGTGATGGCGCTGCTGGGCGTCGAGCCGTCCGAGGAGCACAAGGCAGCGCTGCGGGCGCTGGGCAACGGCGAATGCATCTTCCGCGATCTGGACGGCCGCGCGGGCCGAATCGGGGTGGACCTCATCTCCGATGACCTGCTGCGTTGGCTGGACACCAATCCGACCCACGACAAACCCGGCGAGGACCTGCATGATCCTCGCAGGGGAGTGAGCAGGCCGGGAGCTGCGCAGGAGGTGCGGTCATGAGTCACCTTGGGAGCGGCGGCAGGGCGTCCCTGGGACGCGCGGGCGCGATGGTGGCGGCGGTGTGGCACGCGGTGGCGTCCAGGCAGGCCCTGTGGCCGCCGGGGGCGGTGCGGACGCGGCGCACCGGCCCGCGAGCCAGAGGGTCCGCCGCAGGGGCCTTCTGGGGCCGTACGGACGCGGCGAGGGCGTCCGAGCGGCCCGCATCCGCGACGGCGCGGCCGTCCGGGGGAGGCGAGGGCGGGGCGCGTGCCGGTGGCCGGCCGGGGCGGCGGCTGCGGCGCCGGGTCCTGCTGGTCCTGGCGGTGCTGGCCGGCATCGTGATCGTGCCGATCGTGCTGTCGCCCACCGTGGCCGGCGCGGCGGCACCCTGTGACCTCTCGCCCGACCTCGCGCCCGAGATGGTCGGCGGCGGTGTGGACGGCCTGGTGAAGCCGCCCCCGCCCGACTCGGCCCTCACCGCGGGCGGCGCCGGGAGCGCCGCGGTCACCGGCTCCGGCGCGACGACGGGCACCACCGCGGGCAAGGCGCCCGTCCCCGAGCCGCTGACCAACTACGACCGGTACGGCATGGCCGGGCAGTTCTGGCACACCTATGGCCTGGGCTGCAACGACGTCGCGGCGGTGCTCGGCAACGCCTGGGCGAACTCGGTGTTCTCCTGGGCCAAGGACATCGACCGCCTGACGATCACGACGTACCAGGCCGCCGCCACCGAAGGACCGCTCCAGTCCATCAAGGACGTGGTGGACGACATCGTCGTCAACCTCGCCGACGCCATGTACTGGCCGTACCTGCGGGTGATCATCCTGCTGGCGGCGGTCTGGCTCGCCTGGTACGGGCTGATCCGCAAGCGGGCCAGCACCACGGCCGAGGGCGTCATCTGGATGATCATCGCGGTGACCGTCGCGGTGTGGTTCTTCAGCAGGCCCGGCGACTTCACCGGCCTGGGCAAGACCGTGACCGACCAGACCGCGCAGGTCGTCAACTCCGCCTTCAGCGGCCTGCCCGGCGCGGGCGGGGCGTCCTGCCTGCCCACCAAGGGGCAGACCGACCCCAAGGCCGGCCCCGGCGGGTACGGCCAGGCCGGCACCCCCGGCGTCGAGCAGAACGCCGACGCGCTGTGGTCCACGCTCGTCTGCAAGCCCTGGCTGATGGGCCTGTTCGGCACCGCCGACCCCGCCGCGCCGGTGGTCAAGGTCATGGGGCCGAAGATCCTCGACATCCAGGCCACCGACATGCAGGAGCAGAGCTCGGGCCAGAAGCCGAACTCCGGCGCCCACCAGGCGAGGTACGAGGAGGAGGTCGCCAAGCCCTTGGAGAGCACGTCGATGTTCTTCCTCTTCCAGGGCAAGGACTGGACGACCCGGCTCAGCATCGCCATCGGCGCGCTCATGGCCGCGATGATCGCGGGCGTGCTGATCTTCCTGGTGGCGGTGTCGCTCATCGCGCTGAAGATCGGGTTCCTGCTGCTGCTCATCCTCGGCCCGGTGTTCCTGCTGATCGGCGTGCATCCCGGCTCCGGGCGGATCATCGCGATGCGCTGGGTCGAGATGCTGGTCGGCACCCTGCTGAGACAGGCGGTGCTGGCGCTGGTCCTCGGCGTGCTGGTGTACGGCTACTCGCTGATCATCTCCACCGACCTGCCGTGGGGCATGCAGATCATGTTCATCGCGTTGCTCACGATCGCGGTGTTCTTCTACCGGCGGCCCTTCCAGCACCTGTTCGCGTCGATGGACGGGCACACGCTCGCCACCCGGATGCTCGGCGAGGCGGCCAGTGCGCCGACCCTGTCGCGCGCCGCGAACGCGCTGCCGCCGGTCGCGGCGGCCCGCATGGGCCGCTGGGGCCTGCGCAAGGCCGAGCCCGTCATCAACGCCGCGGCCATGGCCGGTGGCGGAGCCGCCGCGGCGGCCGCCGCCTCCGGGGTCGCCCAGGGCCGGGTCAGAGGCGAGGAGGTCGCCGCCGGCGGGCCGCAGCAGCAGGGCACCCGGGTGCCGGTGGGCGCCCAGCCGGCGCCGCTGGACGCCGACGGGCAGGCCGGCGGCCGGCGCAAGGTGGCCGGTCGCGGCACCGCGATCCCGCGTCCTGGGGCCGCGCCGCCGCTCAACCTGTCCGGGCGGGGTGGCGCGGGACGCGGCGGCGGCGCCGGCGGGCCGAGTCCGCGGCCCCCGACACGCACCGGCTCCGGCGGCTCGTCCGGTTCGGGCGCGGGCGCGGCGGCGGGCTCGTCGTCGGGCTCCGGTGGCTCGTCGGGTGGCTGGTTCGGCGGCGGCTCCGGTGGCTGGGCGTCCCGGTCCACGGCGGCGGGCGGCTCGTCACGACGCGCCGAGGGAAGCTCGCCGCGGGCCGCGCGCTCGACGGCCGGCGGTCCCCGCGGCTCTTCCGGAGGTTCGTCCGGCTCGTCAGGTTCGTCCGGCTCATCGCGCCGGTCCTCCGGTGGGTCGTCGGGCGGTTCGCTGTTCGGCGGCGGCTCGTCGGGCCGCTCGGGCGGCGGTTCGCTGTTCGGCGGCGGGTCGTCCGGCCGGTCCTCCAACGGCTCCTCGGGCAGGTCCGCAGGCTCCGGGCGCTCGTCGGGCGGGTCGTCCGGCAGCATCTTCGGCGGCGGCTCGCCCGGTGGCTCGTCCCGGGGCGGGCGGTCCGAGGGCGGCCGTACGGAAGGCCGGGAGGCGCCGCCGCTGTGGCTGCCTCCCCGCACCGAGAGCGGGCGCGGCGAGGAGTCCGGGCCGTTCTGGCTGCAACCGGGCGACGGGGACAGGGACTGACGCATGATGCAGGTGAACGACCGGCGGGGCCTCGTCTTCGCCGGAGTCGTCGTCGCCCTGGCGGCCGTCGGCATCTACCTGTCGATGCTGCCCGCCTCGGGCGGCGACGGCGAAGTGCCGCAGAGCGTGGTCACCGCCACGTCCTCGGCCGCGCCGCCGCCCTCCGGCCCCTCACCCGCGCCCGCGATCACTGCGGGCACGTTCGACATCTACGGCTTCCTGCCGCTGACCCGCGAGCAGATCGCCCAGGCCGCCGACACCGCCCAGCGGTTCGCGGCCTCGTACGCGACCTTCCGCTACGACGAGGACCCTGCGTCCTACGCCGAACGGCTGAAGGGCTTCACCACGGTGGAGTTCGGCGCCATCCTCGCCCGTGACGTCACCACGCCGGCCCTGGTGGAGCAGAACCGCGCCGACCAGGTGGTCTCCGACGGCTCCGGCCGGCTGAAGAGCATCAGGGACATCGCCGACGGGTCGATCGTCCTGGTGGTCACCGCGACGCAGCACATCACCGCCAAGAGCGGGCAGCGGGACCGCGGCGCCGACTACGCCGTCACGCTCACCCAGGTGGGCACCGAGTGGCGCGTCTTCGACCTGCAGCCCGCCGACGCCGGGCAGGACGGCGACCCCGGCGGGGGCGGGCAGGGCGGCGGCGCCGAGGAGGGGGCCACGCAGTGACCTCGCGGGTGCGCATCGCGCTGATCCTCGGCCTGGCCGGAGTCGTGATGATCACGCTGGTCATGGCACCGATGCTCATGAGCACCTTCCCCTCCTTCCTCGGCGGCGGCGGCCTGACCACCACCGACTGCGAGGACGGCGACGTCGTGAAGGTCACCAACGTCTCCGACACCGCGCAATCCGACATCCCGTCGGACTACCTGCCGCTGTACAAGAAGTTCGGCAAGAAGCTCGGCGTGCAGTGGACCGTGCTCGCCGCCGTGGGCAAGCGCGAGACCGACCATGGGCGGTCCAGCCTGCCCGGGGTGAAGAGCGGGACGAACTACGCGGGCGCCGCCGGGCCGATGCAGTTCCTGATCAGCACGTGGGGCGGCAAGTCCAAGATCAAGGTCTCGTCGAAGTTCAACGGGTACGCCTCCGACGGCGACGGCGACGGGTGGGGCGACGTCTACAACCCCGCCGACGCCATCTACGGCGCCGCCAAGATGCTCAAGCGCAACGGCGCTCCCGGCGACCTCAAACGAGCGCTGTTCACCTACAACCGGGCGATGTGGTACGTCGAGCAGGTGCTGGAGATCGCCCGGCGCTACGCCACCGACGGCACCCTCGACGTGCCGCCCGAGGCCGACCCCGCCTGCGACACCCCCATCGTGGAGGCGGCGCCGGACGACATAGTCCGCAAGATCCTCGCCTACGCGCTCGCCCAGCGCGGCAAGCCGTACATCTGGGGCGGCACCGGACCCGCCGGGTACGACTGCTCGGGCATCATCTACATGGCCTACCGGGCGGCCGGGCTGTCCATCCCGCGCACCACCTTCGGGCAGTGGCCGTTCGGCATGAAGATCAAAAAGGGTGAGGAGCAGGCCGGTGACCTGGTCTTCTTCAACGCCGGCCCCGGCACCGCGGCCGACAACCCCGGCCACGTCGGCATGGTGGTCTCTCCCGGCAAGATGATCGAGGCCCGGTGCACCCGCTGCGGCCCCATCAAGGTCACCACCTACCGCGACCGCCCCAACATCGTCGGCTACACCCGCCCCCTGCGGAACGAGGACGTCCTGGCCCAGCTCAAACGCCTCGGCCTCACCTGACGTCCGCCGCCTGACAGGTCCTGCCGGTCGGCGTCGCGCCGGTGGGACGGCGAGCACCATCGCCGTCCCCTGGCGAACCTTTCACCGCACACGACCCGATGGTGCGGCTTTCCGGTCATCCGCATGTCGTACCGCATCCTGAGCCGTGCCCGCACACGCTCTGGTACGGCCGGCCGCTGGCGCCGGGACCTGCCTGGACGCCCACGACGGCCCAGCGGCCCCCTCCCGTACGGGTCGGACCCATCGGTGGATTAGGGGCCGGCCGTGACCTGGCCGATGGTGGCGGATGAGAGCGCGACCCGGGGGTGAGTCCTTAGGCTTTACCCGCATGGAGAGGATTGTTGTCGCGGCGGCGATCGTCGAACGGGGCAGACTGCTGGCCGCCCAGCGCGCCGGACCTCCTGCCATGGCCGGAGGATGGGAGTTCCCCGGTGGCAAGGTCGATCCCGGAGAGAGCGACCACGAGGCGCTGATCCGCGAGTGCCGGGAAGAACTCGGGGTCGGCATCGCCGTGGGCGACCGCATCGGCGGCGACTGGCCGCTCAGCCCGGGATACGTCATGCGGGTCTGGCTGGCCCGGCTCGTCTCCGGCGTACCCCACCCGCACGAACACCTCGCACTGCGCTGGCTCGCTCCCAGCGAGTTGTACGAGATCCCCTGGCTGCCCGCCGACCTGCCGATCGTCCGCGCCGTGCAGGCTCTGATCCCCGAGGGTTGAACCCGGCCCCCGAGTGAGATAACAGTTACGGAGAGTGACGATACTGTCGCGTGCTCGTAACGGGGGAACGGGGAGCTGTAGTGGCGGAGTGGTGGCGACGTGCCCAGATGATGTCCGTGGCCGGCGTGGGAGCGCTGGTCCTGGGGGGCGGGGCGCCGCCCGTTCTAGCGGTCACCGCCGCGCGCGGGCCTCAGGGGCCGCCGCCGGACAAGGGTGACGGGACCGCGGGGCTCACCGTGCGCCTGATGGTCGCCGGTCATCCGGCCGCGCACGCCGGGCCGATCCGCGCGGGCGACGTGCTGCGCTTCCGGGTGCGCCTCGGCGGGCAGACGGCCGGGCACGCGCGGGTCTCCGTGACGGCCACGCCCACGAGCGTGTCGTCCTCCGTCGGCTGCGAGGACGTCGCCCGCCTCCCGGTCGCGCCGGCCGAGACGGCCACGCGCCCACTGGTGTGCGACTTCAAGGATGTCACCGGCCCGAAGGACATCGACGTCGCCGTACGAGTCCCGGGCGGGGCGCCGGAGCTGACCGTCCGGGCCGTCGCGCACCTGCGCGACCCCGGTGACGCCGAGTGGATCCGCCGGACGGCCGAAGCCAAGCTGACCATCGACGCGAGAGGGCTCGCCACCGTCGCACCGGACGACGCGAGCCTGCCGAAGCAGCCCCCCGGCGTCGCAGGGCCGGGCGGACCGCTCACCGGTCCCCGTTCACCGTCGGAGCAGCCACACCGCACCGGGACGCCGGCCGATCCGGTGCCCGCGGGTGCCCAGCCGGGTTCCGCAGGCACGAACGGGAGCGGCGATGACGACATCGACGGCGAGGACACTCTGGACGAGGACCGTACGAATGCCCCTTCCAGTCAGGCGCAGCACGAGCGGCAGACCCCCTCGGCGCCGGACTCCATCCCTGCCATCCCCCGGCCCGCGGACGACTCGCGGGGTGCCGTTCCGCCTTCCGGGGAGGGAAGCTCCTCGGTGACGGCTCCGCTCGCGGAGCAGAACGGCTCGCCGGGGGCGGTTCCACCTGGGCAGTCCTTTGAGGCGGTCCGGCCCGCGGAGGAGAACGGCTCGCCGGGGGTGGTCCGGCCGTCGGCGTTCGGGGAGAGTGGGTCGCCAGGGACGTTCCGGCCCTCGGGGGAGGGCGCCTCTTCGGCGGTCGTTCCGCCTGCCGAAGAGGGCGAGGCGCCGGTGGCCGTTCCGGCCGCTGAGGAGGAGGATTCGCCGGTGGCGTTCCCGCCGTTCGGGGCCAAGGGCCGGCACCCGTCCTCTCGGGCCGCTGATGAGAACGCGGTGGCGGCCGACCTCCGGCTCCCGCGGGAGGACGCGTCCCCCGTGGTGCCGCATCCGGTACCAGGGGACGTTCCGGTCGCGCGCGATCGGCGTCCGCGCCCAGCGGTCAAGTCCGACCCTGTGCACCCGGCGCGTCCGTTGCCCGCCCCGCGTCCGCTCCCCGCGCCGCACCCTGTGGCGGCCGCTCCGGTGAGAGACAGGGCCGTTCGCCTGCCGCTCGCCGTGCCCCCCGTGCGACCCGCACCAGTGCCGAGCCCCGGCCAGGAGCAGGGCGCGGTCATCGCACCCGGCCCCACGGTCGCTCCACGCCCGGCCATCGCACCCGGCCCGGCCGCTCCGGCCCCGCCCTCCGTGCAGGGGCCCGCCGCCGCCCGCAACGCCGTCCCCGCTCCCGTCCCGCAAATCTCGCCGGCCCTGCCCGGCACGGTCCCGCCGGGGCTCGGCGCCGACGCCGCGCAACCGGGCGCGGGCCAAGCAGGAGTGATCCAGCCGGGTGGCCCGAGTGGACCCGCAGGAGCGGGTCTGCCGCAGGGGCCGGGGGCCCTCGCACAAGGCATAGGGCCAGGCGTGCCACAGGCCCCAGGTGCAGGCATGCCGGAGGCGGCGAGCGCGGGGGCCGCGCCGGGGGACGTTCCCGCCGCCGGGCGGCCGGCGGCCGCGAGCTCCCGCCAGGGGGAGGCGGACATCATGCGCGGGCTGCCCGCCGCCGCGACGGCGGTCGCGCTCCTGCTCGGCGTCCTGGGAGTGCAGATACACCTCCGCCGCAGGCTCGCACGCCGTAAAAGCGCCCAAATCTAGCGCGCCGACCGGCGGCGTCCACCGGTTCCCCGCCGTAGCAAGGCGCCGGTGTCCGCCGCACACCGTCCCGCCGCCGCGGCGCCGCCGGGAGGGCCGATCGGGCGGGAGAAGTACCGGGCGGTGTGTGGGCCGGGTCGGGGCGAGGTAGGTGGGCGGAAGCGCCGGGCCTCGGGCGGGGGAGGCTCCCGCGCGGTCGTGGCCACGCGGTAGGAGGACCGGCGCTGGGAGCTCTGGTCATGTGCGGGAGGTCAGAAGGTCCGCCGGTTCCTCGTCGTGGGGCGGCGCCGTGTTCGCCGTGTATCGGTTCCGTCGCCGTGGCGCCGCGGGGGAGGGCCGCTCGGGCGGGGGGGATGTCACCGCCGGGCGAGGAGGCGTAGGGCCGGTGGGGTGGGTGACGGGATCATTGGGCGGGATCATTCGGTCGAGTGGCGGGCGGTGCCGGTCCCGAACGCGATGGGGGGCGCCGTTGCGGTGGGTCATGGGAGGTGACGGCAGTGTGTCGTCGGGGCCAATTGCCGGTGGCCGGGCGGCGCTAACGAGGAGGGGAACGCGGAAAAGCTCGAAACGTGGAAGATCTGTGTCGCAGAACGCCCTTTACTGTTACTTTGGCCGGTCTAGTATTTTCTAGGTGATCGGCAGGGTGGCCAGGCGGAAGGCGGCAACGGTGAGTGGACGCGTGCAGATGACAGCCGTGTCCGCCGTCGTGGGCGCGCTGGGGCTGACCGGCGCCGTGCTGCTGGCCACGGCCCCGATGACGGCGCCGAAGGCGAACGCCCAGGTCGTGCGGGCCGACCCCACCGACCAGGTGGAGCCCACCGATCCGACCATCACCGATCCCGGTGGCCTGGACGAGTCACCGGAGCCCGAGCCCACGGTGACGGTGACCATCACCGAGAGCCCGGATCCGACGGTCACCCGCACCAGAACGGTCACCCCCAAGCCGACCAAGACCGCGAAGCCGACCGCCAAGCCGACGGCGACCAAGACCGCGCCGGTGGTGCCGCCGCCGGCGCCGACCTACGAGAACAC
>NZ_BMNT01000004.1:57089-64526 GCF_014646695.1 Sphaerisporangium melleum | reverse complement strand
GCCGTCCAGCCTGCCGGTGATCCCGCCGACCCCGCCGGTGGACACGCCGCTGACGCCGGCGGAGACGCCCGCGCCCGACCCGATGCTCTCGCTGGCCCTGGCGACCCCCACGCCGACGCCGACGCAGAGCGAGACCGAGGCGCTGGACGCGATGTCCTTCGACGACCCCACCCCCGACTCGGTGCCCATCGAGATCCGCAACGCCACTCCCGAGTACGACCAGCTCACGCTCAGCCGCAAGCTCGCCATTCCCGGCGTCCTGCTCGCCGTCCTGGTGATGCTCGGCGTGCTGATCTTCGAGGGGCGGGTGCGGCGGCTGGCGCACGCGGCGGCGATCCGCAAGGCGGGGCCGCGCACGCCGGGCAGGCACCGCGGTGACGGCTTCCCCGTCGGACTGCCCATGCCGGGCTACCCCGTGTACCACGAGGGGGCGGCGTACGCGCCGATCATCAGCTTCGTGCCGGTGCAGGGCTACCCCGGCATGCCGGGCTCCGGTCCCTCGGCTCCGCTCGGGTACGGGAACCCGCAGGACCCGCATGCGTACGACCCGCAGGCGTACGGCGCCGTGTTCGACCAGGGCCCGGTGGGGCATGCGCGGCCGGGTCCGATCGCGCTGCCGGCCGGGATGTCCGGTCCGGCCGACCCGTGGCCCCGTGACGGCGTCCAGGAGCCCCCGGCGGGCGGCGGCGACATGGCGGTGGCGGGCACCGCGGCCTTCCCCGCCGTGGGAGAGACCAAGGAGCCGCAGGGCGCCACGGGGCCGTGGACGCCCGCGCCGGAGGGCACCGCGAAGCCGGACGCCACGCTGCAGGCTCCGCTGCCCATGCCCGGGACGACCGTCCAGGACGCCAAGCCCCGCAGCGGCCTCCTCAGCCGCTTCAGCCGCAAGAACAAGTCCTGACCCCTGCCGGCACCTTCAGCGAAGGCATCGCCGTCGCAGTGTTGTGGCCGATGGGATCGGCGGGTGATGCGCACGCGTTCTCATTTCGGGCCGTTGCCCGGGGCGAACTCCTTGCATGCTTCCTGAGCGGCTTTGACCTTCGCTTCGGGGGTGTCCGGCGGAACGCTGATCTCGATCCTGCCGTCGGCGGAGGGGTCCGCCATGGGGATGCCGTGCTCGCGCATGCACCGGGCGAACTTGAGCAGCCCGTCGAGTTCCCTCTGGTCGATCTTGCCCATCCGGTCGCCGACCGCGGCTTCCATGAAGTGCCTGCACGCCTCCTGGGCCTCGCCGACCTTCCGCTGGTCCCCCTTGCGGGACTCGATCCTGATCGGGCCGTCCGGTGCCGGATCCTTCATGTCGACGCCGTGCTCGCGCATGCACTGGGCGAACCGGAGTTGCGCGTCCCTGCGGCTCATGGAGGCCGACGGCGAGGCGGCCGGAGGCTCGCCGCCGCTCGCCCGTGCCACGCCGGCGCCCGGAGCGGGCGCGCCGCACCCGGCCAGTGTCAGCGCCGTGGTCAGGACCAGTGGGCCGACGGCGCCGAGCAACCGAACCTTCATGACCTTCGCTCCTTCACCGCCCCAGGACGTTCGCCCGGGGTGGGCACAAGTCCAGCCCAGCCGGCACTAGCAGCGGATAAGGGCGGCAACGGCGACGAGCACCGGGCCCTGCGCGGACCGCTTCGTAGCGGTCACCATGCCGAATCCTCCGCCGTCTGCGCCGCTGAGGGCCGGCGCCGGGGTCAGGAAGAGGTCAGAGGGACGACTGGGCGGCGATGAGCTCCAGCAGCGCGGTGTGCGTCTCCGGGTCCGCGGACACGACCAGCCCGCCCGCCCCAGTGTGCAGTGGCCGGCCGTGGATTCCGGTCACCGTGCAGCCGGCGGCCCGGCACAGGGCGATCCCGGCGGCGAAGTGCACGCTGTCCCGCAGATGGCCGTCGGTGACGTACGCGGCTCGGCGGCCGGCAGCCACCCAGGTGACCGCCAGGGTGGTGGAGACGACACGCGGACGGAACCGTTCGGCGAATCGCGGCTCGGCCGGCAGCCGGGCGGCCCGGAAGGCCGGCGCGTTGGGGAAGGGCGGATCGAGGTTGATGTCCACGAGCTGTGATTCCGATGAAGGCTTGAGCTCCTCGTCCCTCCCGTCACGGCGGACGTACGCGTGCCGGCCGTCCGTCCAGAACACCTCTTCGGTGAACGGGTCGGCGCAGGCGGCCACGGTCACCTCGTCGCCCACGCGCAGGGCGACGTTCACCGCGACCAGCATGTTCCGTACCGCGTAATTCAGCGTGCCGCACAGCGGATCGACCAGCCACACGCGTTTCGCGGCGCCTGAGCCCGTAAGCCCCTTCTCCTCGCCGATGATCGCGTCGTCCGGCCGGGCGGTGTGGATGACCTCGCGGATCGTTTTCTCCGCTTCGATGTCGGCGGCGGTGGCGAAGTCGCCCGCCGGCTTCTCGATGCGAGTGAGCGACGCGCCGTACATGGCGCGTACGACGGCGGCTCCCGCCTGCGCCGCGCTGATGGCCAGTTCCGCGTCCATGATCGGCATGTGCACAGCATAGGCGGAGGGCCTGGACACATCGCCTGATCCTGCCCGGAGGTGCGGTAGGCGGGGCCTGGTGGTGCGTTCGCTCACGAAACGGCCCTCGCTTCGGCGGGTGGTGCCGATCGCGAGGGCCGTGCGGGACGGTACGCCGCCGTGCGCCGTGGTGGCTCGGGCCCGCCGGTCAGCCGGACTTGGCGGGGGAGGAGCCGGAGCGCTTGAAGATCTTGTTGCCGAGCCAGACCAGCGGGTCGTACTTGCGGTCGACGACACGCTCCTTCATCGGGATCAGCGCGTTGTCAGTGATCTTGATGTGCTCGGGGCAGACCTCGGTGCAGCACTTGGTGATGTTGCAGTAGCCGAGGCCGTGCTCCTCCTGCGCCTCGTTCTTGCGGTCCGCCACGTCGTACGGGTGCATGTCGAGCTCGGCGATGCGCATCAGGAACCGCGGCCCGGCGAACGCCTGCTTGTTCTCCTCGTGGTCGCGGATCACGTGGCAGACGTTGTTGCACATGAAGCACTCGATGCACTTGCGGAACTCCTGGGACCGCTCGACATCGATCTGCTGCATGCGGTACTCGCCGGGCTTGACGTCCTGCGGCGGGGTGAACGAAGGGATCTCCCGTGCCTTCTGGTAGTTGAACGACACGTCCGTGACCAGGTCCTTGATGACGGGGAAGGTCCGCATCGGGGTCACGGTGATGGTGTCGTTCTCCTCGAAGGTCGACATCCGCGTCATGCAGCCGAGCCGCGGCTTGCCGTTGATCTCCATCGAACAGGAGCCGCACTTGCCGGCCTTGCAGTTCCACCGCACCGCGAGATCGGGAGCCTGGGTGGCCTGGAGCCGGTGGATGACGTCGAGGACCACCTCGCCCTCGTTCACCTCGACGACGAAGTCCTCGAGTTTGCCCTCGCCGCCTTCGCCGCGCCAGACGCGGAACTTGGCCTTGTACCCCATCAGGACTCCTTAACGAGCGCGTCGTAGTCCGCCAGCTCGTCGGCGGTGACGTACTTACTGAGCTCCGCCCGGTCGAACAGTGCGATCAGGTCGTCGCGCATCGACGGCTGGACGGCCTCCTCGATGGCGACCTCGCCACCCGGGGTGAGCGCGCACCGCAGCAGCTTGCGGCGCCACTCGGCCGACATGGCCGGGTAGTCGTCGCGGGTGTGCCCGCCGCGGCTCTCCTCGCGCAGCAGCGCCGCCCGGGCGACGCACTCCGACACCAGCAGCATGTTGCGCAGGTCGAGGGCCAGGTGCCAGCCGGGGTTGTAGATGCGCCCGCCCGGGGCGCCGGTGCCGGCCGCGCGCTCCTTGAGCTTCCCGACGGCCTCCAGGGCCTCCCGCATCTCCTCGGCCTTGCGGATGATGCCCACCAGCTCGTTCATCGTGCGCTGCAGCTCGTGGTGCACCTCGTACGGGTTCTCCCCGCCGGCCCGGGACAGCGGGGCCACGGCCTCCTGCTCGGCGTCCTGGAGCGTCTCCGCGGAGATGACCGGACGGGCGGCGAGCCCGTCGAGGTACGCCGCCGCGCCGGCGCCGGCGCGGCGGCCGAACACCAGCAGGTCGGACAGCGAGTTGCCGCCGAGGCGGTTGGAGCCGTGCATGCCGCCGGACACCTCGCCCGCGGCGAACAGCCCCGGGACCGAGGACGCGCCGGTGTCGGCGTCGACCTCCACACCGCCCATGATGTAGTGGCAGGTCGGGCCGACCTCCATGGCCTCCTTGGTGATGTCGACGTCCGCCAGCTCCTTGAACTGGTGGTGCATCGACGGCAGCCGCCTGACGATCTCGGCGGGGCTGAGCCGGCCGACGACGGACAGGAAGACACCGCCGTGCGGTGACCCGCGCCCCGCCTTGACCTCGGAGTTGATCGCGCGGGCGACCTCGTCACGCGGCAGCAGCTCGGGCGGGCGGCGGTTGCCGGCCTGGTCGTCGTACCAGCGGTCGGCCTCCTCCTCGGAGGTGGCGTACTTGTCCTTGAACACCTCGGGGATGTAGTCGAACATGAACCGCTTGCCCTCGGAGTTGCGCAGCACCCCGCGGTCGCCGCGCACGGACTCGGTGACGAGGATGCCGCGCACCGACGGCGGCCACACCATGCCGGTCGGGTGGAACTGGATGAACTCCATGTTGATCAGCTTGGCGCCGGCCAGCAGCGCGAGCGCGTGCCCGTCTCCGGTGTACTCCCAGGAGTTGGAGGTCACCGTGTAGGACTTGCCGATGCCGCCGGTGGCCAGCACCACGGCCGGGGCGTCGAAGCAGACGAGCCGGCCGGTCTCCCGCCAGTAGCCGAACGCGCCGCTGATCGGGGCCTCGGGCTCGGGGCCTTGCTTCAGCAGCCGGGTGATCGTGCACTCGGCGAAGACCTTGATGTACGCCTCGGCGTCGCCGTGCAGCTCCTGGTCCTCCTGCTGGAGGGCGACGACCCGCTGCTGCAGCGTGCGGATCAGCTCAAGGCCGGTGCGGTCGCCGACGTGGGCGAGCCGGGGGTACTCGTGGCCGCCGAAGTTGCGCTGGCTGATCTTGCCGTCCTTGGTGCGGTCGAACAGCGCGCCCCAGGCCTCCAGCTCCCAGACCCGGTCGGCGGCCTCCTTGGCGTGCAGCTCGGCCATCCGCCAGTTGTTGAGGAACTTGCCGCCGCGCATGGTGTCCCGGAAGTGCACCATCCAGTTGTCGGCGGGGTTGACGTTCCCCATGGCGGCGGCGGCGCCGCCCTCGGCCATGACCGTGTGGGCCTTGCCGAACAGCGACTTGCAGACGATGGCCGTTCGCTTGCCCTGCTGCCGGGCCTCGATCGCCGCGCGCAGGCCCGCGCCGCCCGCTCCGATGACGACGACGTCGTATTCGTGACGCTCGATATCCACTGGTGTTCCTTACGCGAACGGGAAGTTGACGATGCCCTTGGCGACGAGCCGCACGTAGAGGTCGGCGATCATGACCGAGTACATGGACAGCCAGGCCAGGAGCATGTGCCGCCGGTTCAGCTTCGAGACGAAGGTCCACATCTTGTAGCGCACCGGGTGCTTGGAGAAGTGGTTGAGCCGCCCGGCCGTGATGTGCCGGCAGGAGTGGCAGCTCAGCGTGTACGACCAGATCAGCACCACGTTGACCCACAGGATGATCGTGCCGAGGCCCACGTGCCCCCAACTGCCATTCTCGTCCCGCAGCGCGAGCACCGCGTCCCAGGTGAGCACCAGGGCGATGAGGATGGCGCCGTAGAAGAAGTACCTGTGGATGTTCTGCAGGATCAGCGGCAGGCGGGTCTCACCGGTGTACTTCTTGTGCGGCTCGGCCACCGAGCAGGCGGGCGGCGAGAGCCAGAACGCGCGGTAGTAACCCTTGCGGTAGTAGTAACAGGTGAGACGGAAACCGGCCGGCAGTCCGAGGATGAGGAAGCCGGGCGGCAGAGCGAACCAGTCGCCGATGGGAGCGAGCCCGAGGAACCGTGCGCCTTCGGGGCACGCGGTCGTCAGGCAGGGCGACGAGAAGGGGGCGATGTAGGGTTCGACGAAGTAACTCGTGTCGAAGATCGCCCAAAAGCCGTAGACGAGGAATGACGCGAGCGCCGCGAAGGTGATGGCCGGTGCGAGCCACCATCGGTCCGTGCGCAGGGTGCGGGCCGAGATCTGCGCCCGCTGCTTCCTCTGCCCCGGTTCGTTGATCGGCCGGCCGGCCGTTGTCTGGGTCATCGGAGAACTCTCCACCTCCCGCGGACCCCTGCTGGTCTCAAAGGTGCGGGGTCCGGGCTTTCACGTAGGGCTGGATGCCGCGCGCGTCGTGGTTCGCGCCGGTCGCACAGCCGCGCGCGTGCCGGTGGGGCTCTACGTTACGACGGTGGGTACCCCTCGTGTGACAACGGTCACTCACTTTTTCCCCGGGGCCCGTGTGATTCCCGTCACGTCCAGCTCGGGCTGGACCCTGGATTCACAGGCGTTGACCGCCCTTTGGCAGTTTCACGACCGTCACGAAGAAATCATCGATCTGGCGGACGACTCTGATGAACTGGTCGAAGTCCACCGGCTTGGCGACGTAGGCGTTGGCGTGCAGGTGGTAGCTGCGCAGGATGTCCTCCTCGGCCTCGGAGGTCGTGAGCACCACCACGGGGATGCTACGGAGCGTCTCGTCGGCCTTGATGTCCTCCAGCACCTCCCGGCCGTCCTTGCGGGGCAGGTTGAGGTCGAGCAGGATCAGATCGGGCCGGGGCGCGTCGGGATAGGGGTCCTCCTGGCGCAGGAAGGCCAGGGCCTGCTCGCCGTCGCTGACCACGTGCAGCTTGTTCTGCACCTTGTTGTGCTCGAACGCCTCGCGGGTCAGCAGGACGTCACCGGGGTCGTCCTCCACGAGCAGGACGTCGATGAAGCGGTAATCCTCCATGCCGATCTATTCTCCTGAGGTCGCGGGCAAGGTCCAGCGGAAGGTGGTGCCGGGCCGGTCGGGGTCCGGATCGTCGAGCCAGATCTTGCCGCCGTGGTATTCGACGATCTTCTTGCACAGTGCCAGGCCGATGCCGGTCCCCGGGTAGACGTCCCGAGGGTGCAGGCGCTGGAAAATCAGGAAGATCCGATCAGCGTACTTGCTTTCGATGCCGATGCCGTTGTCCGAACAGGAGAACTCCCACATATCCCCCTCCTGCCGGGCGGAGACGTGGACGCGCGGAGGCCGCTCCGAACGGAACTTCAAGGCGTTGCTGATGAGGTTCTGCAGGAGCTGGGTGAGCAGCACGCGGTCGCCGTACACCGTGGGCAGCGAGTCGCTGGTGACCTCGGCGCCGATGTCCTCGATCTTGGCGGAGACGTTGCCCACGGCCGTGTCGAAGACCTTCTCCATGTCGGTGGGCGCCTTCTCGCCGCCCACCCGGCCCACCCGGGAAAGATTCAGGAGATCATTGATGAGGAGCTGCATGCGCTTGGCGCCGTCCACCGTGAACTTCACGTACTGCTTGGCCCGC
>NZ_BMNT01000004.1:0-57035 GCF_014646695.1 Sphaerisporangium melleum | reverse complement strand
TGGTCACCGTAGCGCTGCTCCAGCATCTGGGTGAAGCTCGCCACCTTGCGCAGCGGCTCCTGCAGGTCGTGGCTGGCGACGTAGGCGAACTGCTCCAGCTCGGCGTTGGAACGGCGCAACTCGGCCGCCTGGTCCGACAACTGCCGCTGCGCCTCGGCGGAGCGGCGCCACTCGCGCAGCATCCGGCCGCGCATGGCGTCCACCCGGCCGGACAGCTCCGCCAGCTCGGCCGGCCGGTGCACCCGCAGAGTGTGCTCGAAGTCGCCCTGGGCCACGGCCCGCACCTGCTGGGTGAGCTGGGAGATCGGGCGCAGCACGACGTAGCGGACGATGAGCGTGAAGGTCACCGCCGCGCCGGCGAAGACGAGCAGGGTCAGCGCCAGCATCAGGTAGAACAGGCGCCAGCCCGCCTCGATGCGCTCGCTGCCGCGGTCGTGCAGGTACGCCAGGCGGTGCTGCTGGTCGGACAGGACGGCGCGCACGGCCGAGAAGCGCTGGGCGTTGACCGGGGCGTAGGTCGAGGCGGTGGCGGTCTTCAGCGACGGCACCTTGGCCACCACGACCTCGGCGTAGTCGCGCCGCCAGGCCGCCGACGCCGCGGTCAGCCGGTCGAAGCCGTCGCGCACCACCGGATCGCCCATACGGGTCACCAGAGCGGCGAGCCGGGCGGTCGCCGCGGCCTCGGCCTGCACCCCGGTCTGGAAGTCGCGGAGGTACTGCTCCTCGTTGGTACGCCCGTAGGTGCGGATCGAGCTCTCCTGGGCGGACAGCGCCGTGGAGATCTCCAAGGTGTGCAGGACGGCCGGGTCGATCACGTCGACGACCGAGACGCGCGCCACCCGCAGGCGTTCGACGGTCATGACGGTCACCACGGTGCCGAGGGTGAGCGCGAGGGCGACGAGCAGCCCGGCGATCGCGAACCACCGGCCGAGGGGCAGGCGGCCCACCCCGCTCGGCGGGGCGGGCGGGGGGAGGGGCGTGAGGTGGGTCATCGGGGCGGCCGGCGGCCCACCAGCACCGCCGCCAGGTCGTCGCTCAGGGCGTCCCGGTGCATCTCGCGGACCGAGGTGATGATGCGGTCGAGGTCGATCTCGCCCTGCTCGTTGATCAGGCGCATCAGCCCTTCGGTGCCCAGCAGGTCGGGGCCGCCGCCCACCGTGGCCTCGATCAGGCCGTCGGTGTAGAGCAGCATCGACCAGTCGTCGCCGAGGTCGAGGTCGATCGTCGACCACTCGATGTCGGTGAAGATGCCGAGCGGCGGCCCGGACGGGGTGTCCGGCACGACGTCCAGCACGCCGCCGTCCACGCCGCCGCGCACCCACAGCGGCGCCGGGTGCCCGACCACGTGCAGGCTGGCGTGCCGCAGGCCCGGCTCCACCGTCACCGTGCACATGGTGGTGAAGATCTCGGGAGACTTGCGCTCGTTGCGCAGCACGGCCTCCAGCGTGGTCAGCAGCTCGTTGCCGGTGTGCCCGGCCAGCACGAGCGTGCGCCAGGCGATGCGCAGCGCGACGCCGAGGGCGGCCTCGTCCGGGCCGTGGCCGCACACGTCGCCGATGACCACGTGGACGGCGCCGTCGGGGGTCTGGACGGTGTCCCAGAAGTCGCCGGCGAGCAGGGCCTGCCGGCGGCCGGGCAGGTAACGGGCCTGGTGGAGCAGCCCGTCGCGGGCCGGCTCCTTCTTCAGCATGGGAACGGGCAGCAGGCCGTGCTCGAGGCGGGCGTTCTCGTGGCTGAGGCGCTGGGCGTCGGCGAGCTTGCGCTGGGCGAGGTCGGCACGCTTGCGTTCGATGGCGTAGCTGATGGCCCGGCCCAGCAGGCGCTCGTCGACGTCCTGCTTGATCAGATAGTCCTGCGCGCCGGCGGCGACGGCCTCGACGCCGACGTGCGCGTCGTTCAGGCCGGTCAGCACGAGCACGGCGGTGTCGGGCGCCATGGCGATCACCTGGCGCAGGGCCTCCAGCCCGGTGGCGTCCGGCAGCGACAGGTCGACCACCACGCACTGCACCTCGTCGGTCAGCCGGTCACGGCTCTCGGCCAGACTGCGCGCCCAAATGATCTTCGGGGGCGTCGCAGACCCGGCCAGCAGCTCCTCGACCAGGAACGCGTCACCCGCGTCGTCCTCGATCAGGAGGATCGTCTGCATATCTTGCGGCGCCGCCGGCGTGCCGGGCGAGAGCGCGGTCACTGATTCCTCTTGTGACGTGATGGTTGACCTAGCCTGTTGCCCTGCACCATATAGCGAAAGTCGCTCCAACGCATGGAAGTACAAAACCCTCACTCAGGGGCCCGAACGAAGGGGAAACGCCGTGGACCCACCGGCGGGGTGGTGGTCCCCACATCGTCACTCGGCCGGTGGCTCTGCGAGTACGACACCCTGCGGCAGCGATCCCTCCTCCGAGGCTTGCGAAAGATAGGAGAGCAGCGTAGCGCGGAAGGCCTGCGCGGCCCTGGTCGGCTGGACGTCCTTGCGGTGCGCGAGGGCGATCGTCCGGCGAAGCCCGGGCGGGGCGAGCGGGGTGCCGGCCAGGCCAGGCCGCCCGTCGAGCACCATGGACGGCACCACGGCCACCCCGAGCCCGGCCTCCACGAAGCGGAGTACGGCGTCCATCTCGCCGCCCTCGACGGCGAACCGCGGCTCGAACCCCGCCTGGCGGCAGGCGCTCAGCGTCGCCTCGCGCAGGTCGTACCCCCGGCGGAACATCACCAGCGGGCACCCGCGCAGCTCTTCGATCCGGACGTAGGCTCTGCGGCCCTGCCTGCCGGGCGTCCGGGTCCAGGGGGCCGTGCCGTCCGAGGCGGGCTCGGGGCCGTGCGCCGTGCGGTGCCGCTGGAGGCCGGAGGGGGAGGCGACGACGAGGTTCTCCTTGAGGATCTCCTCGGTCACCAGCGAGGGGTCGCTGCTCTGCAGCGGCAGGATGATCAGGGCGAGGTCGAGCTGCCCGCGGGCCAGGTCGCGCACCAGGTCGCGGGAGCCGCCCTCCTCGACCAGCAGGTCGATGCCCGGATAGGCGTCGTGGAAGCGCGCCAGGGCGTCCGCGAGCAGCCCGGCGCACAGGGACGGCGTCGCGCCGAGCCGCACCCGGCCCCGGCGCAGACCGGCCAGTTCGGCCACCTCGCGGCGGGCGGTGTCGGCGTCGGCGAGCATGCGGCGGGCGAGCGGGAGCAGCGCCTCGCCGGCGGGCGTGAGCGTCACGTTGCCCCGGGCCCGGCTGAACAGCGCGGCGCCGAGCTCGGCCTCCAGGGCCTTGATCTGCTTGCTGAGGGACGGCTGGGCGAGGCGCATCCGCTCCGCCGCCTGGGTGAAGTGCGATGTCTCTGCCACAGCGACGAACGACGCGAGTTGCTGTAGCTGCACGTTCCACAGCGTACGGGCACGCGGCCGGCCGACCCGGGGCGGGCCGACCGGCCGTCTCTGTGACATCGCCCGCCCGCCGCCCTCGCGGCATGATCCGGAGCCGGCCGTTCCGGCTGGAGCGGTCCTTCGCCCCTTCCCCCTCGCCCGAGGCTGTGATATTGGTCGCACCCGCTCCGGGCGCCGCGGCGTGCCTCGCCGTGGGGCCACGGGCGATAGCGGGTGGCTATGGAAACCAGGCACCAGCTGACTTGGACCCACGAACCGCCCATGTCTAGCGTCAGGAAACGTGACTTCGACGCTAGACCGGGGTGCCGCCACCACAGTGGTGACGCCCCGTCCCACGCCCCCCAAGGCACCCGGACGCCCGCACGGCCGTCAGGGGATCGCCGGCCTCTTCCGCTCGTCCAACGGCAGGAAGGCGGTCATGGCGGTCACCGGCGCCATGCTCGTCCTCTTCCTCATCGGTCACATGATCGGTAACGCGAAGCTGTTCCTCGGCAAGGAGAGCTTCAACGCGTACGCCGAGTGGCTGCGCACCGTCGGGGAGCCCGCGCTGCCGGCCCGCACCTTGCTGACCCTGACCGAGATCGTGCTGGCCGCGGCGGTGATCCTGCACATGTGGGCGGCGGTCACCCTGGCCCGCCGCGCGGCCAAGGCGCGCCCGGTCAAGTACGCCACCAAGAAGAAGTCGCAGGCCAACGGCTATGTCGTGCACACCATGCGCTACGGCGGCGTCATCGTCGTGCTGTTCGTGGTCTGGCACCTGCTCGACCTGACCTTCGGCGTGGTCAACCCCGAGGGCTTCGCCGCCACCCCGTACGACCGGGTGGTCGCCGGCTTCCAGCCGTCCCGCTGGTGGGTGACCGCCTTCTACGTCGCCGCCCTGGTCATGGTCGGGCTGCACCTGCGCCACGGGCTGTGGAGCGCGTTCCAGACGCTGGGCCTGGTCGGAGGGCGCAACCGCCGCCTGTTGAACGCCGGGGCCGCCGTCTTCTCCGCCCTGCTCATCCTGGGCTTTCTCGCCGTCCCCATCGCCGTGACGATCGGAGCCGTGAAGTGAAGTACACGATCGGCGAGCCGATCCGCGACACCAAGGCCCCCGAGGGGCCGATCGAGGATCGCTGGGACAAGCGCCGTTTCTCCGCCAAGCTGGTCAACCCGGCCAACAAGCGCAAGCTCACCGTCATCGTCGTCGGCACCGGCCTGGCCGGCGGCTCGGCGGCCGCCACGCTGGGCGAGCTCGGCTACCAGGTCAAGTCGTTCTGCTACCAGGACTCGCCCCGGCGCGCCCACTCCATCGCCGCCCAGGGCGGCATCAACGCCGCCAAGAACTACCGTGGCGACGGCGACTCGATCTACCGGCTGTTCTACGACACCGTCAAGGGCGGCGACTTCCGCGCCCGCGAGTCCAACGTCTACCGGCTCGCCCAGGTCAGCGTGAACATCATCGACCAGGCGGTCGCGCAGGGCGTGCCGTTCGCCCGCGAGTACGGCGGCCTGCTCGACACCCGCTCGTTCGGCGGCGCCCAGGTGTCGCGCACCTTCTACGCCCGCGGCCAGACGGGCCAGCAGCTCCTGCTCGGCGCCTACCAGGCGCTGGAGCGGCAGATCGCGGCCGGCACCGTCGAGATGCACACCCGCCACGAGATGCTCGACGTGGTCGTCAGCGGTGGCCGCGCCCGCGGCGTCATCGTCCGTGACCTGGTCAGCGGTGAGATCGAGACCCACCTGGCCGACGCCGTCGTGCTGGCCACCGGCGGGTACGGCAACGTGTTCTTCCTGTCCACCAACGCCAAGGGGTGCAACACCACGGCGATCTGGCGGGCGCACCGGCGCGGCGCCTACTTCGGCAACCCGTGCTACACCCAGATCCACCCGACCTGCATCCCGGTCAGCGGCGACTACCAGTCCAAGCTGACCCTGATGTCGGAGTCGCTGCGCAACGACGGCCGGGTGTGGGTGCCGCTGCGCAAGGGCGACGACCGGGCTCCCGGGGACATCCCCGAGGACGAGCGCGACTACTACCTGGAGCGCATCTACCCGGCGTTCGGCAACCTGGTGCCGCGCGACATCGCCTCCCGCGCCGCCAAGAACGTCTGTGACGAGGGCCGCGGAGTCGGGCCCGGCGGTCTCGGCGTCTACCTCGACTTCGCCGACGCGATCGCCCGGCTCGGCCGCGAGGCCGTGGAGAAGAAGTACGGCAACCTGTTCGAGATGTACGAGCGCATCACCGGCGAGGACCCCTACACCCGGCCGATGCGCATCTACCCCGCCGTCCACTACACGATGGGCGGGCTGTGGGTGGACTACGACCTGCAGTCCACCGTGCCGGGCCTGTTCGTGATCGGCGAGGCGAACTTCTCCGACCACGGCGCCAACCGTCTCGGTGCCTCGGCGCTGATGCAGGGCCTCGCGGACGGGTACTTCGTCCTGCCGACCACCGTGGGCGACTACCTGGCGGGCGGCCCGTTCGGCGAGGTGGACCAGGCCGACGTGGACGAGGCGATCGGCCAGGTCAACGGCAAGATCGGCCGCCTGCTCTCGGTGAACGGCACCCGGACGGCCGACTCCTACCACCGCGAGCTCGGCAAGCTCATGTGGGACTACTGCGGCATGGAGCGCACCGAGGAGAGCCTGCGTAAGGCCCTGGAGCGCATCCCCGAGCTGCGCGAGGAGTTCTGGAACAACGTCAAGGTGCCCGGGGATGGCGAGGGACTCAACCAGGCGCTGGAGCGGGCCGGCCGGGTCGCCGACTTCTTCGACCTGGCCGAGCTGATGTGCCTGGACGCGCTGCACCGCACCGAGTCCTGCGGCGGCCACTTCCGCGCCGAGTCGCAGACCGAGGACGGCGAGGCCCTGCGCGACGACGAGAACTTCGCCTACGTCGCCGCCTGGGAGTACGGCCCCGAGGGTCCGGTGCTGCACAAGGAGCGGCTGGAGTACGAGTACGTCAAGATGAGCCAGCGGAGCTACAAGTGAGCGCCATCACGCGCCCTGAGCCCCCACTGGTCGCGACCGAGGAACGGTAAGCGGAACTCATGAACCTCACCCTGAAGGTCTGGCGGCAGAACGGCCCCGCCGACAGCGGACGGATGGTGACTTATCAGGTCACGGACGTCTCGCCGGACATGTCGTTCCTGGAGATGCTCGACGTCCTCAACGAGCGGCTGATCCTCGAGGGCGACGACCCGGTCGCCTTCGACCACGACTGCCGCGAGGGCATCTGCGGCATGTGCGGCATGGTGATCAACGGCGTCGCCCACGGCGAGCAGAAGGCGACCACCACCTGCCAGCTCCACATGCGCCACTTCGAGGACGGCGCCACCGTCACCATCGAGCCCTGGCGCGCCGCGCCGTTCCCGGTGGTCAAGGACCTCGTCGTCGATCGCGGCGCGTTCGACCGGATCATCCAGGCCGGCGGCTTCATCTCCGTCCCGGCCGGCTCGGCGCCTGACGCGCACAGCGTCCCGGTGAAGAAGGACGACGCCGACGCCGCGTTCGACGCCGCCACCTGCATCGGCTGCGGCGCCTGCGTGGCCGCCTGCCCCAACGGCTCCGCCTCGCTCTTCACCGCCGCCAAGATCACTCACCTGGGCCTGCTCCCGCAGGGCGGGCCCGAACGCGACTCCCGCGTGGTGTCCATGGTCGAGCAGATGGACGCCGAGGGGTTCGGCGGCTGCACCAACACCGGCGAGTGCACCGCCGTCTGCCCCAAGGGCATCTCCCTCGACGTGATCGCCCAGATGAACCGCGACTACCTCAAGGCCGCCAAGTAACCCCCTGACCGCCGCCCTGCAGAGCCGTGCCACCCCCGCCCCCGCGCGAGTGGCACGGCTCTTCCCGTGGTCGTCCACGCGGTGACGTGCGTCCTTCCTGGCGGCCACCGGTGGCGGGCGTCGGTATCCCGCCGTCCGGTTCTAAAAGGCGCCTGCACCGTAGAGGTCGGCGAGCGTGACGAGATGGACGTCCCTGCGGCCGGACGCCTCGCGTCGCAGATCGGCGTCGAATCCCGTGCGGGCGAATATCGCCAGTGCGGCGTCGCCGGCCCGTACGCCACGGCCGGTGAGCAACGCGCGCACGTGCTCCAGGCGGCGCAGGTCCGCGACCGTCCTCGGTTGGCTCGTGTACTTCGCCTCGCCGAGCAGGATCACGCGGGCGTTCTTCGCGAACAGTGGCTCACCGGCGGCCAGGGCGACCACATCCAGTTCATGCTGCGCCCTGCCCGCCGGATCGCTCACCACGGTGCGGCCGACGGCGCCCACCGGCTCCCCGAGACACTCCCGGGCGGCGAACCGGGACGTCCATTCCCGGGCCAGGTCCTCGAAATGCGGGCCCAGCGCCTGCGTGAGAAAGGTGTCCGACGAGCCCGCCCAGACCTCGACCCCGCGCCGCTCTTCGAGGTCGGCCAGACGCCGCCACATGATGGTGTTGTAGAAGCGGACGATCGGATCCATGAGCACGAGTTGGGCGCCACGCTGCTTCAGGACGTCCTGCACGGGCCGGACGAAGCCCGCGGCCCGTAGCACCGACAGCGGGTGGGACAGGGCACGGTCGGGCCGGCCGATCTGGCGGCCGATCTGGCTTGGTGTGCCCGCTCCTGAGGCGATCGCCGCGAGGATCGAGTGGTACAGGGCACGATCGGTGATGCGCGGGTCCTCCCGCAGCAGGTAATCGTTCTCCTCGAAGAGCGCATGAGACGGGTTGAGCACCGTTCTGGCCAGCCACGGCCCGAGGTCCGCGACGCGTCCGGGCACCGGAGGGTCGATCAGCGCCCGGTACCCCGGCGTCCCGCCGAAGATGGCATGCAGGTGAAACGCGATCTCCGGATCCGCCGCCTGCCAGAACGCCGCGGCCTCGCGGAAGTTGAACGCCTGCAGGCACATGTCCAGCACGGCGCGCCCGCGAAGCGGATGGGAGCCCGACAACAGTTCGGACATCACCGAGATCGCCGAACCGCTCAGCAGAAGACGTGCCGAGGAACCGTCCGCGCGGAAGTCCCACTCGTCGTAGACGGATTGGACCAGGGACGACAGCTCTGGGGCGTTCTTGAGCAGGAAAGGGTATTCGTCGATGACGACGAGACGGTGACGGCGCAGCGCGTCGTCCAGAGCCGTCTCCCACCCGCCGGGGGTGAATGTGCCAGGTGAACGCCCTTCGACGCGTGCGACGGCGTCGGCGAATCTCCGCAGTGCCGGCTGCGCCTCCTGCTCGACGGCCATCGTGTAGAGGCCAGAGGCCGCGCGGGCCAGCCGTCTGAGCAGGAAGCTCTTGCCCTGCCGTCGGCGCCCGTACACCACGCCGATGCGCAGGCCGGGCGCGGGGGACTCGACGAAATCACTCAGATCTCGCCATTCCACATCTCGCGCGAACACTTCCGCAGGCTTCTCGGCCATCACGCAGTTAGTCTAAGTCGAGTTAGTCTAGTTCGGAAGCGATTACGTCCAGCCCTGCAGAGGCAGGTTTGATCCGTGCTCTGCCCAGCAGGTGGTTGGGAGTGGGTGATGGGCGGCACGTCGTTGCGGTCGGAGAGGGCGGCCGGTGACGGACAAGAGAGCAGGAGCCGGGCCTCTGCCCGCCGAGCCGGGCCGGCCTGTCGGTCGTTGTTCAAGGTGTTCCACGGCGGAAAAGTGGTCGCGGTGCGGCTTTACCTGGCTGTTAGCATGGCAGCGCTCCACCGCGCCCGGCCGCCCCGATCCACCGGCCGATGACGCAGCCCGTGACCGCCGTGCGCTCTGGTCGTCCGGGTCCGTGCCAGCCGCCGACGCTGTGAGATCTGGGGGTCCGTTGTCCATAGCAGTCGGCCGGCGACGAGCCTCCGTCGCCCTGGCGAACGTCGCCTTCGTCATGGTCGGAGTGAGCGCCGGCGTCGGCGGCGTGCTGCTGCCCGCGCAGATCACCGACTACCACGTGGACAACGCCACGATCGGCATCACCTTCTTCACCTTCTCCGCCGGGTTCATGCTCGCGGGCATCACCTCCGGCGCGCTGATCGACCGCTTCGGCATTCGCACCTCCCTCGCCGTCGGGTGCGGCACGTACGTGCTGGCCGCGCTCTACACGGGGACGCGCCCGCCGTTCATCGCGCTCCTGGTGGCGCAGCTGGTGGCCGGGTACGGCACCGGCGTCGTGGAGTCGGGGCTCAACGCCTTCCTCTCCCGGCTGCCCTCGGCCACGACTCTGATCAACCATCTGCACGCGTTCTTCGGCGTCGGCGCGCTGATCGGGCCGCTGATGGCCGCCTGGATCCTGACCATGGCGCCATGGACGGTCGTGTGGCTGGTGCTCGCCATGCTCTACCTGCCGCTGCTCGCCGGATTCCTGGCGCTGTATCCCCGCGACGGCGCAGCGGCGGCGCATGACGAGGCGGTCCCCGGCCCAGACGCCGGCTCCGCGAGCTCCGCGAGCTCCGCGAGCTCCGCGAGCTCCGCGAGCTCCGCGAGCTCGGAGATCGCGGTGGATTCCCTGGGTTCGACCGGCGACGGCCGGTACGCGACGCGTCAGGACGCGCCGCCGGTCGGCGAGCGCCGCGAGGTCGTGCGGCCGAACCGGCGTGGTCTGCTGACCGCGGCGCTGCGGACGCCCGCGGTGCTGCTGGCCTCCGCGTTGCTCTCGGTCTACGTCGGCCTGGAGGCCAGCGTGGGCAACTGGGGATTCTCGTTTCTGGTCGCCGAGCACGCGCAGACGGGCCTGATGGCGGGATACACCATCAGCGGCTACTGGCTAGGGCTCACCCTGGGCCGGTTCCTGATCAGCCCGGCCGCGGCCAGGCTCGGCATGACCGAGGCCGGCATGGTCTTCGCCTGCCTGGTCGGGGTCACGGCCGGCGCCGCGGTCACCTGGCTGGCGCCGGTGCCCGCCGTCGCCAGCGTCGGCCTCGCCCTGCTCGGCTTCTCCCTCGGCCCGATCTTCCCGACCGCCATGGCGGTGGTGCCGCACTTCACCGAGGCCCGGCTGGTCGCCACGGCCATGGGAGTCCTGAACGGTGTGTCGGTCATCGGGGGCGCGGTGCTCCCGTGGCTGGCGGGGGTCATCGCGCAGGGCGTCGGGCTGTGGACGCTGATGCCGTACGCCGTGCTCCTCGGCCTGGTACAGCTCGCGATCTGGCGCACGGTCGCCGTACGGATGACCGGCGGACGCGACCGGGAAGCGGCCCGCTCGTAGCGGCCGGCGGATCGTACCGGGCGGCGCGTTCCCGGCCGCGCCGCGGCCGGCCTCCGACGCCTTCCCGTCCCCGGCGCTGCGCCGGCGATGCTCGCCTCGCGTTGACATATCAAATGAACGCTCATTTAATTCGGCTGTGGGGCGCATCGCGGGTGTCACCGCCGCCGAGACGCGGGAGCGGCTGCTGCTGGCCGCCGCCGAGGCGTTCTCCCAGCGCGGGTACGACGGAACGCGGGTGTCCGACATCGCCGCCGCCGCGGGGGTGAGCAACGGCGCGCTGTACGCGCACTTCGGCTCGAAGGCGGAGCTGATCGTGGCGGCGCTGCGCGCGCACGGGCCGAGGCTGCTGGCCGACCTGCTGGCCGCCGATCCGGACAGGTCGATCACCGAGCTGCTGCTCGCCGTCGGCCGCAGACTCCCGCTCCGGCGCGACGCCAAGGGCCACCTCATCGGCGAGGCGCTGGTCGCCGCCCGCCGTGACGAGGAGGTCGCCCGTCCGATGCGCGACTACATCGGGGAACGCGCCGACTGGCTCGCCGGTCTGGTGCGCGCCGCACAGGACGACGGCGAGCTCGACCCCGCGCTGTCGCCGCGCGCGCTGGCGCACTTCTGCCTGCTGCTCGCGATGGGCAGCGCGCTGGTCACCCCCGACGTGCACGCGGTCGACGGCGAGGAGTGGGACGCGTTGCTCGTCCGGTTCGTCGCCGCCCTCGTGCCCGCCGGCACCACATCTTGCGAAGGAGTGCCGAGGTGAAAGTCAAGATCGACCCTGAGCGCTGCCAGGGACACGGCCGCTGCTACGACCT
The DNA here is from genome assembly GCF_014646695.1 of Sphaerisporangium melleum. Classification (GTDB taxonomy): domain Bacteria; phylum Actinomycetota; class Actinomycetes; order Streptosporangiales; family Streptosporangiaceae; genus Sphaerisporangium; species Sphaerisporangium melleum. The sequence goes on along the minus strand of NZ_BMNT01000004.1, from coordinate 45,710 downwards.
CGCCCCCGCCCTGTTCGGCGAGGACGACGAGGGGTACGGGCGGGTCCTCGGCGACGGCACGGTGTCTCCGGAGGAGCAGCGGGCGGCCCGGCTCGCGGTGTCCAACTGCCCCGAACGGGCGATCGAGATCCTCTAGGAGGGGTAGATGACCGTCGACGACCGCTTCAGCCAGGATTTCCGGGAGGAACGCGGGGACCGTCCCCTCGGCATCCGCAACGAGATCGTCACCGGCCCGGTCGCCGACTGGGCCACCGACTTCTCGCATCTGGAACCCGAGTGGGCCGCCGACCCCTACCCGATCCAGGACGATCTGCGACAGCGCTGCCCGATCGCGCACACCGACCGGTTCGGCGGAGGGTGGCTGCCCACGCGGTACGAGGACGTCGCCGGCATCGCCTACGACACCGACCGCTTCTCCTCCCGGTCGGTCATCATGAGCAACTTCCGGCCGCCGCGCGACCTGGCGCCGATCGGCGCGGCGCCGCCGATCTCCTCCGACCCGCCCTTCCACCGCGACGCGCGCAAACTGCTGCTGCCGGCGTTCACCAAGACAGCGGTCGGCAGGCGGGAGCAGGCGACCCGCGAGTTCTGCCACTCGCTCATCGACGAGCTGGAAGGCCGGCCGGTCGTGGACGCCGCCCGCGACTACGCCCAGCACATCCCGGTCCGCGTCATCGCCGACATGCTCGGCTTCCCGCCCGAGGACGGGCCGCAGTTCCGCGAGTTCGTGGAGAACACCCTCGAAGGCGTGAACCTGCCTCCGGAGGAGCGCATCCCCCGCCTGGACCAGCTGTTCGACTACCTGTACGTCCAGATCCGCGACCACGTGGACAACCCGCGCGACGACCTGACGACCTACCTCATCAACGCCGAGCTGTACGGCCACAGGCTGGAGGCGTCCCACGTCGCCGGGACGATGTCCCTGCTGCTCATCGCGGGCATCGACACCACCTGGAGCGCGATCGGCGCCTCGCTGTGGCACCTGGCCAAGACGCCCGCCGACCGCGAGCGACTGGTCGCCGAGCCCGCGTTGCTGCCGACCGCGGTGGAGGAGCTGCTCAGGGTCTACGCGCCGGTCACCATGGCCCGGCTGGTGAAGGACGACATGAACTGGCGCGGCGTGGACATGAAGGCCGACGACTGGGTCCTGCTGTCGTTCCCGGCGGCCAACCGCGACCCGGCGCAGTTCGACCGGGCAGGGAAGGTCGTCATCGACCGCGAGGAGAACCGGCACGCCGCGTTCGGTCTCGGCATCCACCGCTGCGTGGGCTCGCACCTGGCGCGCATGGAGCTGCGGGTCGCGCTCGAAGTCTGGCTGGAGCGCCTCCCGGTCTTCGGCCTCGACGACCCGTCGGCCGTCACCTGGGCCGCCGGCCAGGTCCGCGGCCCGCGCACCCTCCCCCTGCGCATCGGCTGACCACCTCCCCACTCTCACCTGCGCTTTTCCGCCCGCGCGGGTGCCGTCCGGCGTGTCATCGCCGCTCGCCACATGTCGCCGCGAGAAGCGGTCGGGGGCGTCCCGCAGGTGAGGGAGCGCCCCCGCGCGTGATGGCAGGAAAGTGTCATGGGCGTGCAGCTTGCTGCCGCCGAATCGTCTGTTCCGAGGGCTCCGGATGCCGGAGAGTTGTTCGTGCAAGGACAAAACACGAAGCCCTCGAGAAAAGGACGAAGAAATGACCGCCATCGCTTTCCCCGCCGCCCGTTCCGCTCGCTCCGCCGGCACCACCTGGGACTCCTTCTCGCGCACCGCGGGCACCACCTGGGACGGTTACTCCCGCGCCGCCGGCACCACCTGGGACTGAGTGAGAAAACAGCACGGAACGCCGACCGGAAAATTGAACCACCTGCGAGCCGAGAAATCGCCGCAATAGAACTTCCAACCGGCATCAAGGCGCGGAGCGCGGATGCCGAAGAAAGAACGACCCCAGCCGATCGGGGACGCGGACCGTCCGATGGATCCGCCTGACGAGATCGGTGGACCACCGCATCGGCGAACGCGAAGACGCCCTTTTCCCGCGGCGCGCCGAAATCACAGCGCCCCCGCCGCTCCGATCCGCGGCCACTGCCGCGGCCCGCGGCCGGGCGCACCGCCCGCCGCCCGGCGCCTCCACGACCGCGGCCGGACCGCCGTCTCACCGAGTGGCTCCCGTCGCCCGCCTCCCTGAGCGTGCCGTACCCCTCTTCGACCTTCTCACGTGCCATGTTCCGTGCCGCGTCCGCGTTCACGACGGCCGTCCCGCGCGGCCGGCCGGCTCTGTCCCGGCGCAGGTACCGCCGGGTCGATGCGGACACCGTCGTCCTCGGGGGGCGTCCTGCCCTCCGATTCACGCCCACCGAGCGCGCGGGGGCCCGTTCGGACGGGAGTTTCGGCGAACACCTGCCGGGTAGCCGCAGATGCCGCCGACGGTCATGCGGAAGAGCTCGGGCGGCTCTTGCGTACGGCCGGTCGGGGAGCGCCGTGACCTGCGAGGACGCCGTGTGCGGGCGCCGGGAGGAGATATGGCGGAGACAGATGGCAGGAAGGTGCCACGGGCGTGCAGCTTGCTGCCGCCGAATCGTCTGTTCCGAGAGCTCGGAATGCCGGAGAGTTGTTCGTGCAAGGACAAAACGAAAAGCCTCCGATAAAAGGACGAGAAAATGACCGCCATCGCCTTCCCCGCCGCCCGTTCCGCTCGCTCCGCCGGCACCACCTGGGACTCGTACTCGCGCACCGCGGGCACCACCTGGGACGGCTACTCCCGCACCGCCGGCACCACCTGGGACTGAGAATGTCACGCCGGGTGGACAACGGCCGGCGACACGACGAAGAGCAGACGATCCAGCGCACGCTTCAGTAAAGACCGGCGGAACGAACGCCGGGGAAACGCAGCGAAAGCAGCTCTCCGCCGGACGAGAATCGCGGCCGGCGACGATGGTGGGAAGCGCAGGCGAAGTTCGGGCCGCCACCCGCCACCAGAAGAACCGGAATTCTCGGAACAGCGAGAACGGAATCACGGCCGGCCGATCGCGATCGGCGCCGAAATGAACCGGGCGAACCCCGCTCCGCCCGCGGCCACCGGGCCACCGTCACATCGTTCCCTGCCGAAGCCCCCCATGCTCGACGGTGACGCATGGCCGGCTCGGGGCAGGCGACCACGGCCTCACCTCTTCTCGTGCCCGGCGCGGTGACCACAGGTTCGCCGCGTCCCCGCCGTAAAGCGGCGCCGTCGTTCGCCGTACACCGTCCCGCCGACGCGGCGCCGAGTGATGGGCCCCTGGGACGGAGAGGAAGAAGGCGCCCGGCGGGGATGGGCGGTCGGCGGTAGTGGGGGCGCGGCCGGGCCGGCTGCCGAGATGCCGCCCGGCTTGGCGCTCCGCTTGAGTGCCGAGTTCGCTACGACGCGCCAGGAGGCACCCAGCGGCGCCGAGTTCGCTACGACGCATCAGGAGCGTCCCGCCGTCCTCCCCTCGGTCGCCGGAGCGGTACGCGGGCGCGAGGGGCGTGCTTCGCGGCCTGGCACCGGCATTCAGGCTGGCCCAGAGGACGAGCAGGCGGGTGTGGCGCAGGGGCGCCGTCAGAACTCCCGGTGTACCGCCGGCGCCGGCCACGCCGCCGCGGCGAACGCATCGACGGCACTGGGCCGACTCGCTGCGCCGGAGCCTTGCCACCGGCGCGGGGAGCCCGCGCGTTCCGGTGCGGATGTCGACTGGGCGCCGACCCTCAGGCCGGGCGCCAGGAAGCCCCGCGCGTTCAGGTGCGAGGGTGTCACGGCCGGATGGTGCCATGGGAGCGCCGGGCGCGGTGTGGGCGGGCGGTCCGGCTGCACGCCGCTGACCTGCGGTGACAGTGGGCTCGCCGCTTGTGTGGGCCCCGTCGCGTACCGGGTGGCAGGAAGGTGTCAGGGGCGTGCAGCTTGCTGCCGCCGAATCGTCTGTTCCGAGGGCTCGGAATGCCGGAGAGTTGTTCGTGCAAGGACAAAACGAAAAGCCTCCGAGAAAAGGACGAAGAAATGACCGCCATCACCTTCGCCGCCGCCCGTTCCGCTCGCTCCGCCGGCACCACCTGGGACTCGTACTCGCGCACCGCGGGCACCACCTGGGACGGCTACTCCCGCACCGCCGGCACCACCTGGGACTGACCAGAAAAGCAGGTCGAAGGTTATCCCGCAGAAATCGATGGACCAGTCTCCCAAGTGCTACTGAGAAAGTGATTCACGCCGGTCACCGAAAGAACCCGGCCGGCCGAGCGTCAGACCGAACAGCGAGCCGTTGAGATCAGCGCCATTCACACCGCCTCCGGTTCGTTCGGCTGAACCCGCTCCTTCCGTACAGTGAAACCCCCCGCGTTCTTCCACATGCCGGTGAGCCATGCGCGGAATCCCCGCGCACCGGCGCACGATGAGTGTCATTCGCCGCGGTGGAACCTGCGGTGCAGCTCGCGCACCTCGTCGGCCAGGCCCGGGACCGGGCCGTCCACGACGGCGCCGGGGACCACCTCCCGGATGGGCAGCGGCCGCACCGGCGGAGCGGGCACGCCGAGCTCGCCGAGCCAGGTGACCAGTTGCTCAGAGGAGGACACGTACACGATGCGGCCGAGCCCCAGCGCCTTCCCAGATGCGATCCGCGCGCTGACACCGCAAGCGGTGCACACGTGCCGTCCGACCTCGACCGTACGGCCCCGGAGGTCATGGCAGGAAGGTGTCATGGGCGTGCAGCTTGCTGCCGCCGAATCGTCTGTTCCGAGGGGTCGGAATGCCGGAGAGTTGTTCGTGCAAGGACAACACGAAAAGCCTCCGAGAAAAGGACGAAGAAATGACCGCCATCACCTTCTCCGCCGCCCGTTCCGCTCGCTCCGCCGGCACCACCTGGGACTCGTACTCGCGCACCGCGGGCACCACCTGGGACGGCTACTCCCGCACCGCCGGCACCACCTGGGACTGAGAATCTCCTTTCGAGAATCAATCGCACCATGTCGAGTGATATCTGAGTGATCCGGCGGGACCGCCCGCCGAGAAGTGAACAGCACGACCCGGCCGACCAGAATCGTCGCCCTCCGCGTACCGGGGCTTGACGGCGTCGCCGGAGAGAACGTGAAAAGCGCGGCACCTTTCCCGCGATCCCTGGACTTCCGCCGGACCTTTCCGGGTTCCATTCCAGGACCTGCTCCAGGACGGCCGCACCGCTCGCCCGGCCACCTCGCCCCCGCTCCGCGTCCGCCTCGCCTCGCCGAGTGCTGTGACCTCTGGGCCTGTCCGGGGTGATTCGGTAATATTGCACCGCTTCATCCCCTTGGTGGCCTCGATTCATCCGCCGATGGCGCCAACCGCGTCCGCGACCTTCGCGGTCGTCCGGGGCTGTCCGCGCCGAGTGCCGTCATCGGGGGGATTCGTGGCCATGTCTAGCGGTATGCGCCGAGCGTCGGTCGTGCTGGCGTACGTCGCCTTCGTGTACGTCGGTGTCAGCGCCGGCGTCGGGGGCGTGCTGCTGCCGTCGCAGATCGCCGACTACCGCGTGGACAACGCCACGATCGGGATCACGTTCTTCACCTTCTCCGCCGGCTTCATGCTCGCCGGGACCACGGCCGGCGCGCTGATCCAGCGCCTGGGCATCCGGCTGACCCTGGCGGTGGGCTGCGGCGCGTGCGTGCTGGCCGCGCTGTACACCGCGACCCTGCCGCCGTTCCTGGCGCTGGTGGCGGTGCAGGTGGTCGCGGGGTACGGCATCGGCATCCTGGAGGCCGCGCTCAACACCTACCTCACCAGGCTGCCCCGGGCCACCACGCTGCTGAATCGCCTGCACGCCTTCTTCGGGGTCGGGGCGCTGCTCGGACCCCTGATGGCCGCGTGGATCATCACCCTGGCGCCGTGGACGGCGGTGTGGCTGGTGCTCGCCCTGCTCGCCCTTCCCCTGCTGGCCGGCTTCCTCGTGATCTACCCCAGGGACGACGTCCCGGCCCGCCGCGAGGAGAGTGCACGCGACGAGGTCCGCACCGGCGTCGACCAGACCCGTCGCGCTGTGGACGGTCCCCCCGCCACCCATGCCGTGGACGCCGCCTCGGGCGCCGCCCACGGTGTCCAGAGCGCGGCGGCTTCTCCAGGTCCGGAGCTGAACGGGCGTGGCCTGCTGGTCCGTGCCCTGCGATCGCCCGCGGTGCTGTTGGCGTCGGCGCTCCTGGCCGTGTACGTCGGCCTGGAGCTCGGTGTGGGCAACTGGGGGTTCAGCTACCTCGTCGAGGAGCAGGCACAGCCGAGCCTGATGGCCGGGTACACCATCAGCGGATACTGGCTGGGCCTCACGCTGGGCCGGTTCCTGATCAGCCCGGCCTCCGCCCGCGCCGGGCTGGGAGTCGCCGGCATGCTCTACGCGTGCCTGGCCGGCGTCACCGCCGCCGCCGTGCTGACCTGGCTGGCGCCGGTTCCTTTCGTGGCCGCCGCCGGTTTCGTGCTGCTCGGCTTCTTCCTCGGGCCGATCTTCCCCACCGTCATGGCGATGGTGCCGAGGCTGACCGACGCGCGCCTGGTGCCCACGGTCATCGGGGTGACCAACGGCGTGTCGCTCATCGGCGGAGCCGTGTTCCCCTGGCTGGCGGGCACGCTCGCGCAACGGGCCGGCATGTGGACACTGATGCTCTTCGCCGTGATCCTCGGCCTGGCGCAACTCGCCTTGTGGCGCTCGGTCGTCACGCGAATGGCCGCCGAACCCGTCCCGGACACGGCGCGCCTGTGATCCGACATTTCTCCCCCTCCACCGGAAAGCAGGCGGCCGCCGCCGGCTGAGCGGACGCCCGCGGCGGTCCGCTCTCCCGAGCGGGCCGCCTGGGACGGCGCAGACGGTGCGACGGTCACCGTGGGGCGGGTCGGTCCATTGATGGCCCCTGGCGGGAGGCGCTCACCTGCATCATCTCTGTCAGTTGAGTTCGGCGCGGATCTCCTGGCGGAGTGTGGTGAGGTCGATGCCGGCTTCGGTCATGACACGGGCGGCCAGGCCGTCGCCCTCGCGGAGGAGGCCGAGCAGGATGTGGCCGTCGCCGATGTAGTTGTGGCCCAGGTTGATGGCCTCGCGCAGCGACAGTTCGAGCACCTTCTTGGCCCGTGGGCTGAAGGGGATGTGCCCGCCCAGGCGCCGTGACGGGCGCCGCGGGTCGCGGTCCAGCGCGCCGGGCCCGAAGGCGGCCTCGACCTTCTGGCGTATCGCGTCCAGATCGATGCCGATCGACTCCAGCGCGTCGGCGTCGATGTCCTCGGCGCCGTCGCCGGTCCGCGACTGGAGTGCGCGGGTCACCGCGTCGCCCGCCGTGTCGTGGTCGAGGCCGTGGCGGGCCAGGACCCGCGCGGCGACCGAGCCGGGCTGGGCGAGCAGCCCGAGCAGGACGTGCTCGGTGCCGATCTTGTCGTGGCGCAGGACGGTGGCCTCGTGCTGGGCGTGGACCACGGCCTGCTGGGCGTCGGCATGGAACCGTTCGAACATCTCATCTCTCCCGTCGTAGCAGTCCGCGGCCGCCCGCGTGCTTCTTGTGGACGGCCTGCCGGGTCACGCCGAGCAGGACCGCGATCTCCTGCCAGGTCCAGCCCTGTTCGCGGGCGTTGTCGACCTGGAGTGCCTCGAGCCGCTCGACCAGAATCCGCAACGCCCGCACGGCCCGCAGGCCCACGGCGGGATCGCGGCTGCCGGCGTCGGCGGCCAGCTGTGCCGTATCGCTCATGTCCGTCAATGTAGGTTGACGGCAGAGGGTCTGTCAACCGCCGTTGACGTCTGATCGTGAGAAGTGGAAGATCTTCACGGAAACTTCGGCCGCACACCGGATTCAGGCAGGTGAATGGGTGCGGCGGCCGGAAATTCGTTTGCCGGGGCTCCTTCCGGGCTGTCAGCCTGAGGGGGTCATGCGCTCACTTCCCGTCGCCGATCCCGGCGTTCCCGATGCCCGCAGCCCGTTCCGGTACCTGTGGTGGATCGCGCGTGGTCAGGCAGGCCCGCTGCTCATCGGCATCGGCTACGCCATCTTGTGGTGGCTGGGGCAGGCGATGGTCCCGCTGACCCTGGGCAAGGCGATCGACGGGCTGACCGCCCGCGACGCCGAGAGCCTGGTGCGCTGGTCGGCGATCCTGCTCGGCCTCGGCGCCCTCACCGCCTTCGGCGGCGTGATGCGCCACCGCCTGGCCGTCTACAACTGGCTGTCCGCCGCCTACCGCACGGTCCAGGTCACCGTCCGCCAGGCCACCCGGCTCGGCCCGACCCTGCCCAAGCGGCTGTCCACCGGCGAGGTCATCAGCGTCGGCAACTCCGACATCGCCAACATCGGCAACGCCGTGGACGTCCTGCTGCGCGGCGTCGGCGCGGTCGTCGCGATCGGCACGGTCACGGTGATCCTGCTGGTCACCTCATCGCAGCTCGGCCTGATGGTGCTGGCCGGCGTGCCGCTGATGGCGGTCGCGGTCACGCCGCTGCTCAGGCCGCTGCACCGCAGGCAGCACCGGCACCGCGACCTGCAGGGCGACCTCGCCACCCGCGCCTCCGACATCGTCGCCGGCCTGCGCGTGCTGCGCGGCATCGGCGGCGAGGCCGTCTTCGCCGGCCGCTACCGCGAGGAGTCCCAGCAGGTCCGCGCGGCCGGCGTCCGGGTGGCCTCCATCGACGCGACGCTGGAGGGCGCCCAGTTGCTGCTCCCCGGCATCCTGATCGCGTTCGTCACCTGGCGCGGCGCGCACTTCGCGCTCGACGGCACGATCACCGTCGGCCAGCTGGTCTCCTTCTACGGGTACGCGCTGTTCCTCGTCGGCCCGCTGCGCACGCTCACCGAGGCGGCCGACCGGCTCACCAAGGGCCACGTGGCCGCGCGCCGGGTCGTCCGCATCCTGTCGCTGGACCCCGAGATCGCCGGCGAGGGCACCGCCACCACCGAGGGCGGCGACCTGGTGGACGCCGCCTCCGGCGTCACGCTGGAACACGGCCGGTTCACCGCCCTGGCCTGCGCCGTCCCCGAGGACGCCATCGCGGTGGCCGAGCGGCTCGGCCACTACACCGCGGCCGAGGTGACCTTCGGCGGCGTCCCGCTCGCCGACCTGCCGACCCGGGAGGTCAGGAGCCGCATCCTGGTCGCCGACAACGCCGCCCGGCTGTTCGGCGGGCGCCTGGCGGACCAGCTGGACGTCAGGGGCCGCGCCGACGCGGACCACCTGCGCGAGGCCCTGCACGCCGCCTGCGCCGAGGACATCGTCGACGCGCTGCCCGACGGGACGGACTCCCAGATCGCCGAGGCGGGCCGGGAGTTCTCCGGCGGTCAGCAGCAGCGCCTGCGCCTGGCCAGGGCGTTGCTCGCCGACCCCGAGGTGCTGATCCTCATCGAGCCCACCAGCGCGGTGGACGCGCACACCGAGGCCCGCATCGCCGACCGGCTCGCCAAGGCGCGACAGGGCCGGACGACGCTGGTCTGCACGACCAGCCCGCTGGTGCTCGACCGCGCCGACACCGTGATCTTCCTGCAGGACGGCCGGGTGCGCGCCGAAGGCGCCCACCGCGCCCTGCTGACCGCGGACCCCGAGTACGCCGCGACCGTGACCCGCGGAGAGGGCTGACATGAGCGCCCAGAGACAGATTCTGCCGGTCGCCGACCAGGCCCAGGTGCGGGCCTACGCGCGGCGGCTCACCCTGAAGTACCCCGGCCGCCTGGCGCTCGCGCTCGGCCTGCACGGCCTGGCCGCCGTCGCCGGGCTCGCCGGGCCACGGCTCCTCGGCGAGCTGGTCGAGGGCGTCCGCGACGGCACGGGCGTGAACGTCGACCAGATCGCGCTGGCGATCGCCGGTTTCATCGCCGTGCAGGCCGTGCTGATCCGCTTCGCCGTCTACGTCTCGGCCAAGCTCGGCGAGAAGGTCCTCGCCGAGCTGCGCGAGGAGTTCGTGGACCGCGTCCTCGCCCTGCCGCTGTCCACCGTCGAGCGCGCGGGCTCCGGCGACCTGGTCACCCGCACCTCGCGCGACGTGGACGCGCTGTCGCGCACCGTGCGGCAGGCCGTCCCCGAGACGCTGATCGCCGTGGTGGCCGGCGCGTTCGTGCTGGGCGCGCTCGCCCTGGTCGGGCCGCTGCTGCTGCTCCCGTCGCTGGTCGCCGTCCCGCTGCTGTGGATCAGCACCCGGTGGTACCTCAAGCGGGCCAGGGACGGCTATCTGCGGGAGAACGCCGCGTACGCCGAGATGACCGACGGGCTGAGCGAGACGGTCGAGGGCGCGAGGACGGTCGAGGCGTTCGGCCTGCAGGGCACAAGGCACGAGCGCACCGACCGGGACATCGCCCGGTCCTGGGCCGCCGAGCGCTACACACTGAGGCTGCGCACCGTGTGGTTCCCCGCCGTGGAGTTCGGCTACGTGCTGCCCATCGTGGCGACGCTGCTGGCCGGTGGCCTGTTCTACCTGAACGGCTGGGTCGCGCTGGCCCAGGTCACCGCGGCCACGCTGTACGTCCAGCAGCTCATCGACCCGCTCGACCGGCTGCTGTCCTGGGTGGACGAGCTGCAGGTCGGCGGGGCGTCCATGGCCCGGCTGCTCGGCGTGGCCGGCGTCCCCGACGACCGCAGCGCGGGCGACCGGCGGCCCGGGGGCGAGCGGCTCACCGCCGAGGACGTCCGGTACGCCTACCGCGAGGGCCACGACGTGCTGCACGGCGTCTCACTGGAGATCGCCCCCGGCGAGCGGCTCGCCATGGTGGGCCCGTCCGGCGCGGGCAAGTCCACGCTGGGCCGCCTGCTGGCGGGCATCCACGGGCCGCGCACCGGGGCGGTCGAGGTCGGCGGCGTCCCGCTGGTCGAGCTGCCGCTTCCCGAGCTGCGCGGGCACGTGGCCCTGGTCACCCAGGAGCACCACGTGTTCCGCGGCAGCCTGCGCGACAACGTGCTCATCGCCCGGCCGGACGCCGAGGACGCCGCCGTGCGGGACGCGCTGGCCGCCGTCGACGCGCTCGACTGGGTCGATGCGCTGCCGGACGGCCTGGACACCCGGGTCGGCTCCGGCGGCCTGGCGGTGTCACCCGCGCAGGCCCAGCAGATCGCGCTGGCCCGGCTGGTGCTGGCCGACCCGCACACGCTGGTGCTGGACGAGGCGACCTCGCTGATCGACCCGCGCGCCGCCCGCGACCTGGAGCGCTCGCTCGCCGCCGTCCTGGCGGGCCGCACGGTGATCGCCATCGCGCACCGGCTGCACACCGCGCACGACGCCGACCGGGTCGCGGTGGTCGAGGACGGCCGAGTCAGCGAGCTGGGCTCGCACGAGGAGCTGGTCGCGGCGCGCGGCGCGTACGCCGCCCTGTGGGAGAGCTGGCACGGCACTCCCCGCTGACCGCCGTCCGTCATCGCGTTCCGTCGACCTGGCCGGGAGTGGCCGCGTCCGGCGTGGCGCGATCTGGTACGGCCCGGCGCCGGTCGGATGCGGCCGGCCCGGGACGGCGGGGCGCTCACCGGGGCGCGCCCCGCCGGGGGCCGGTCAGGCGCCCAGGGACTTGCGGAGGAAGTCGACCTGCAGGTGCAGGAGGTTCTCGGCGACGACCTCCTGCGGGGTCATGTGCGTGACACCCGACAGCGGCAGGACGGTGTGCGGACGGCCGGCGGCCAGCAGCGCAGACGACAGGCGCAGGGTGTGCGCCGCCACCACGTTGTCGTCGGCCAGCCCGTGGATGAGCAGCAGCGCCCGCTGTAGCTTCTCGGCGTCGGCCATCAGCGAGGACCGGTCGTACACGTCCGGCAGCTCGTCCGGGTGGCCCAGGTAACGCTCGGTGTAGGCCGTGTCGTACAGCCGCCAGTCGGTGACCGGAGCGCCCGCGATGGCCGCGTGGAACACGTCCGGCCGGCGCAGCACGGCCAGCGCGGCGAGGTAACCGCCGAACGACCAGCCCTTGATGGCCACCCGGCTCAGGTCCAGGTCGTCGGGGTAGAGCTGGGCGGCGCCCTTCAGCGCGTCCACCTGGTCCTCCAGCGCCGGGGTCGCCAGGTCGTGCAGCACCTCGCGCTCGAACGCGGGCCCGCGCCCGGGGGTGCCGCGGCCGTCCGCGACGATCACGGCGAAGCCCTGGTCGGCGAACCACTGCGACTCAAGGAAGGCCCGGCCGTTCGCCAGCACCCGCTGCGCGTGCGGGCCGCCGTAGGGGTCCATCAGGACGGGCAGCCGCCGCGAGCCGGGGACGTGGTCGCTGGGCAGCAGGACGGCCGTGGCCAGCTCACGCTCGCCCGTGCGTACCAGGGAGACGCGCGGCTCCAGGGCCGGGCGCTCGGCGAGGGAGGCGATGTGCACCCGGCGGTCGCCGCGCCGCACCTGGACGGTGGTGCCGGGGCCGGCCAGGGTCTGGCCGGAGATCAGCAGCGTGCCGCTGGAGAGCAGGCCGGTGTACACGCCGGGCTCCTCGGTGAGCGGGGAGATCGTGCCCGCGGACCAGGTCCACAGGTGGATCTCGGTGGGGTCGCCGCTCGCCCGGAACAGCACGGTGCCGCCGTCCACGCCGAGGACGTCGCGCACCTGCAGGGTCCGCGGGGTCACCGGGGCGTCCCCGACGATCAGCCGCCGGCCGCCCTCGGCGTCGGCCACCCACACCGGCGTCCCGTCCGCCAGATGGGCGGGGACGCCGCCGACGACGTCGATCCACGCCGGGTCGGTGTCCTCGCGGACCGGTTCCGAGGCCCCCGTCGCCGGGTCCACGGCATGCACCCGGATGGCCTTCTGGTCGCGCGGCATGGTGACGATCGACAGGCCGTTCCGGTCCCAGGCGGCGCTCACCAGGTATTCGTCGGAGAACGGCACCGGCACCCGCGAGCCGTCCAGCCCGAGGATCACCAGTTCGACGGTGGCGTTGGCCGTGCCGGCGGCGGGGTAGGCCACGGCGGTGGGCGTACGGGACGGGTTGGCCGGGTCGGCGATGTGCCAGACCTGCACCGGCGACTCGTCCGCCCGTTCGACCAGCAGCGCCGTGCCGTCCGGGGACCACCAGTGGCCGCGCATGCGGTCGAGCTCCTCGGCGGCGATGAACTCCGCCAGGCCGTAGGTCACCCCGTCGGCCTCGGGCGTGGCGAGCGCGCGGTCGGCGCCGCTCGCGAGCTCCTGCACGTGCAGGGCGCCGCCGGTGACGTACGCGACCACGGACCCGTCGGGGGACAGGCGCGGGTCCACGACCGGGCCGGGGGTGTCCAGGCGGCGCACCGAGCCCGCGGCGAGGTCGGCCGCGTACAGGCCGCCGGAGAGCGCGAACACGGCCGTGGTGACCGCGGCGTCGGTGGTGTAGGCGACCACGCCGCCGGCCTGCTCCCTGGCCCGCTCGCGGCGCGCCCGCTCCTCGGCGGGCAGGTCCTCGTCGGCGGCGCCGAGATCGGCCGGATCGACGACCAGGCGCTCGGCGCCGGAGGTGAGGTCGAGCTCCCACAGGCATGTGACCGGGTCCGTGCCCGAGCGGCTGCGCAGGAAGACGACACGCCCGCCGTCCGGGGTGATCGTGAACCCCCTGGGGATGCCCAGGGTGAAACGACGGGTCCTTGCGTAAAGACGGGGAAAGCTCTGGCTCATGCCCTCATCCTGCCAGGTCGGCTCATGGGCAAGCCTGTTTGTCGGTGTGGTCGGCTAGCCTCGGGCCATGACCGATCGTCGATTGTTGTTGGTGCACGCCCACCCCGATGACGAGACCAGCGGCACGGGCGCCACGATGGCCAGATACGCCGCCGAGGGCGCCCAGGTCACGCTGGTCACCTGCACCCTCGGCGAAGAGGGCGAGATCGTCGTGCCCGATCTCGCGCACCTCGCCGCCGACAAGGAGGACCGGCTCGGCGAGCACCGCGTCGGTGAGCTGGAGGCCGCCTGCAAGGCGCTCGGCGTCGACGACCACCGCTTCCTCGGTGGCGCGGGCCGCTGGCGCGACTCCGGCATGATGGGCACCCCCGCCAACGACCACCCGAACAGCTTCTGGCGCGCCGACCTGGACGAGGCGGCCGGCGAGCTGGTGAAGATCATCCGCGAGGTCCGGCCCCAGGTGCTGGTGACCTACGACGAGAACGGCTTCTACGGCCACCCCGACCACATCCAGGCCCACCGCGTCTCGTGGCGGGCGGCCGAGCTGGCCGCCGACCCGGCGTTCGGCGCCGGCGAGCCGTGGCAGGTGGCCAAGTTCTACTTCACCACCATGCCCAAGTCCCTCCTGCGGCGCATCGGCGAGGCCATGCGTGAGGCCGGGGTCGAGTTCCCCGACCCCGGTGAGTCGGGCGACCTGCCGTTCGGCGCCGAAGACTCCGAGGTGACCACGGTGATCGACGCGCATGCGTACGCCGAGGTCAAACTCGAGGCGATGCGCGCCCACCGGTCGCAGATCGATCTCAGCGACCCGTGGTTCTCCTCGTTCCAGGGCGACAGCCCGTGGCCGCAGGGCATCGAGCACTACATCCTCAAGATCGGCGCCAGCGGGCCGGCCGGGCGGCAGCTATCGGTCGATCAGGGGGGCCTCGGCGAGCCGGGCGACCGTGAGGACGATCTCTTCGCGGGCATCGCCCAGCCTTGACACGATCTCGCCGGGGGCATCGGCTAGCCTTCGCAATATGGACGAAGACCAGGCCAGGGCCGACGCGTTCCGTCCGGCCAGGGCCGATGCCCGCCGCGATGGGCGGCGCGCCGACGCCCCCCGCGACGGGGACGCCCACCCCGCGGGGCCGGGCGGCGTCTCCCCGGCGGAGCCGTGGGTCGCCCCCGACGGCGCCCTCGGCGACGAGCGGTCCGTGGCCGGCGCCTTCCCTGCGGACACGGCGCATGCCGAGGTGCCGCCATGGGCGGCCGACGAGGGGGAGGAGACCGAGAACGCCGCGGTGACCGGCGCCGCGTACGGGACGCTCTTCGTGCTCGGCGTGGTCTTCGGCGTGGTGTCCGGGCTGGAGCACTCGTGGGGCGTCGGCGACCTGGTGCCGCCCGTCCCGATCGCCCTGTCGCTGCTGCTGTTCGGCCTGCTCTACACGGCCGGCCGGCTGATGGGCAGCAAGCTCGGTGCCTTCGTGCCCGGCGCGGGGTGGATGCTCGCCGCGCTGGCCTTCGCGGTCGAACGCGCCGAGGGCGACCTGATCGTCGCGGCCACCCCCGCCGGCTACTGGTACCTCTGCGGCGGGGCCATCGCCCTGGTGGCCGCCGTCCTGCTCATCCCCTCGTCCGGGTCGTGGCTGTTGCGGCCCCCGCCGTTCAGCGGAGCGAGGCCGGTCCGTTGATCCGGGAGGGTCGCCACCGCCGTCCGGCCGCCCTTGACAGCTCGCGTCTACCGTCCGCCTCCGCACTGAGCGACAATCGAGTCATGCGCGGTCGGCACCGGGCGCGGCAGGTCGTGAACTTCCTGAACCTGTCCACGCCGCTCGGGTTGCTCATCGCCGTGATCGGCCGGGCCAGGGTGCGACGCGGCGAGCATGGCCTGCTGTACGCCCACGGGTACCGCGTCCGGTTCCCGGTGGCCGGGGCGTTCACCGTGGGCAACGTCGTGCTGACCGCCCAGCGGGAGGGTTACCTGACCGGGGCGCTGCTGCGGCACGAGTCCCGGCACGCCACGCAGTACGCCTACTGCGTCGGCCTGCCGCTGCTGGTCCTGTACGTGCTCGCCGCCGGGGTGTCGCTGGTGATCTGCGGCCATCCCGCGTCGTGGAACGTCTTCGAACGCCTCGCCCACCTGGAGGACGGGGGGTATCAGCGGCATCCGGTCCGCTGGCGGCGCCGCGCCCTGGACCGGGCGGGGAGACCGCAATCGGAGTCGTTACCCCGCTGACGGGCACACTGTGGAGGAGCTTTCCGGCGATCCGGTCGGCATCCGGGAGGACATGACGGATACCTCGTACGGCTGAGGCATGTTTTTCGCACACGGGGGATCATGCAGCAGGAGTGGTGATTCCCCTACGGAACAACCTGCCTCCACTCGGTGACGAACAGGAGGGTCTCAATGTCGCGTACCGTCAGCCCCGAGGTCTCCCCGGACACTCCGCCGGTCCAGACCGTGTCACCACCGGCACCTCTGTCACCACCGTCACCGCCGGTGACGCCTTCCCCTCAGCCGATCGCCCCGCCACCGCGCCGGACCTTTCCCGCCGATTTCAAGGACCGCCTGACCTGCCCGTTGCCCGACTATCGCGAAATCGTGAGCGTCACCTGGCACGGCGGGCTCCGGCCGGACATCGGCGACGTCGACCAGATCCCGGTGCTGCGCGCCGGTCTGCCCCCGGTGACCGCGAAGGACGCCGCGATCACCTGGGTGGGCCACGCCACCTACGTGCTGCGCATCGGCGGGCTGACCGTGCTGACCGACCCCGTGTGGTCGCGCAAGATCCCGGGTGTGCGGCAGCGGCTCACCCCGCCCGGCCTGGCGTGGAGTGACCTGCCGCCCGTGGACGCCGTCGTGATCAGCCACAACCACTACGACCATCTGGACGCTCCGACGATGCGCCGTCTGCCCAGGCACACGCCGGTCTTCGTCCCGGCGAACCTGGCTCGGTGGTTCACCCGCCGGGGGTTCACGAACGTCACCGAACTCGACTGGTGGGAGAGCGTCAGCGTCGGCGAGGTGAGCTTCGACTTCGTGCCCTCCCATCACTGGAGCCGCCGGACGCTCTTCGACACCTGCAAGTCCCTGTGGGGCGGCTGGGTGCTGACCTCTCCGCACCAGCGCGTCTACTTCGCGGGCGACACCGCCTACGGTGACCGTTTCCAGCAGATCGGCGACCGTTATCCGGGCATCGACCTCGCTCTCATGCCGGTGGGCGCGTACGAGCCGCGCTGGTTCATGCACGTCACCCACGTGGATCCGGCCGAGGCAGTGCAGGCGTGCGCGGACGTGGGCGCCCGGCGGATGGCGACCATGCACTGGGGCACGTTCGTCCTGTCCGGCGAGCCGCTGATGGCCCCGGTGCAGGAGACCCGCGCCGCCTGGATCGCGGCCGGTCGCGACCGCGCCGACCTGTGGGACATGGCCATCGGCGAGACCCGCGTCCTCACCGGCTGACCGTCTCGATGGGGCCCCGCCCCGCCGGCCCGCGGGCCGGCGCGGCGGGGCTCTGCCGTTCTCCCGCAGGCGTCTTTCCGCCGCGTCAGCGGCGACCACCGTGTCGAATCCGGGCGGTCGCCCGGTGACCGAGGCTGTTTCCATACGATTCGCCTGCTGGTCCCGGACTATACGAAGTCGTTTGCCGAATGCGATTCTCCCGGGGAAGCGGCCGAAGCGAAAGATCCGCCGCCGCTGATCATAAAGAGGCGGACATTCGTCGTGTCCAGAAGCGGACATGGCGGGAAATGATCTATTGGCCGGGATTCCGCGCTGCCAGCGCAGGTGGTGGATCGGTGCTCCGTGGCCGACCGCATTATGGGCGAATCCGGAAACCCGGCATGCGGCCGACCGACAATGCTTCTTTACCAGCAGGGGAATCCGTGGTCAAGGCATTGATTACGCGGTAAATGCCTGGAATATCTGATGCGTCCCCGCAAGCAAGGCTACGGAGGAACATTCCCGTGGAATCCCCCCTGCGCACCACACGAGCCCCTCGGGTCACCCGCCGCCTGGCCGTGGTGATGGGAGTCGCCCTGGTCACGGTCGGGCTGGGTGCCGCCCAGGCCGGCGCGGCCCCCGCCCCGACACCGGTCAAGGACACCACCGCCCACGCCATCGAGTCCGGCACGGTTCCGGGCGGTTTCGCCTCCTGGAAGGACCTGCTGGCCACCCAGGAGAAGCTGGTCAAGGCCGCCGACCGCCTCACGGCCGAGGTCAAGGCGCAGGGCGGCGCCGGGTTGGCCGGCATCGTCGCGGCGCCGGAGAACCACGAACTGCGCGTCTACTGGAAGGGCGGCACCCCCAAGCGCATCGGGGACCTGGTCGGTCAGTTGCGCCGGGACGTCCCGGTCAGCGTCCTGCCCGCGGCCTACTCGGCGCGTGAGCTGGAGCGCGAGATGAACCGCCTCGCCCGCAAGTCCGGCGACGCGATCACCTCGATCGCGGCCAACGTCGACGGCTCGGGCCTGACGGTGTCGAGCGCCGACCTCGGCCTGGCCCGTCCCAAGATCGCCGACGCCGCGGTGCCGGTCACCCTGGAGGCCGGCGTGAAGCCGGAGCTGACCTCCCGCTGGGACGACTCCTCGCCCTGGTGGGGCGGCGCGGCCTGGCGCAACGCCAGCACCGGCGGCGGCTGCTCGACCGGCTTCGCCGTCTCCTACGGCGGGTCGACCAGGATGCTGTCCGCCGGCCACTGCGGCGACGTCGGCCAGACGGCCACCGACCCGACCGGGCAGGTGATCGGCCCGATCTCCTACGACAACAACAGCTATGACGTGAACCTGATCAGCGCCAGCACCCAGGGCCGTGTCTACAACAACTCGGGGTCGACCGAGGGCGGCAACCCCGTCATCGGCACCTCCAGCTCGTACGTGGGCCTGTGGGTCTGCACCTCCGGCGCCTACTCGGGCACCAACTGCAGCATCCAGGTGCAGCAGGTCAACGTCACGATCAACGTTGGCTACCTGATCTACGGAACCGTCCGGGCCGAGCAGTCGGCGCACACCAACGCCGTCGGCCAGGGCGACAGCGGCGGCTCGGTGGAGGTCGTCAACCCGTCCAACACCACGCAGGTGTACGCGGCGGGCGTGAACACCGCCATCGACACCAGCACCGCGGTGCCCTGCACCGGCTATGTCACCAGTGGCCGCACCTGCGCCTGGCGGATGTACTACGCGCCGTGGAGCAACGCGACCACCGCCTTCCCGGGAATCGCGATCTTGACCAGCTGACGCGGTACTGATCGAAAAAGAGGCCGGTGTTCACCCACCGGCCTCTTTGTTTTCCCGGTGAACCTTCTTTCCCATTGACCGGGTTCCCGCCCGCGCCTCCTGGCAAAATGATCGCGGGGCGGGCGACATCCGATCTGACGAGTGGACAAGTCCCGGGAAAGGCGGGGTCGTTGATCCTCGCGAACGCCGCGCCGGGTGAAATAACGGTGAACGGTCCGTCCCGGATATTCGTCTTATCTTCGTCAGGCGCGCGAGAGCCCGGTCCGGTCAGGAGGATCATCATGAACGGGAAGCATCGCACGAGAACGGCGGTCGCATTCCTCGGCTGCGTGCTCACCGCCACGACGGCCTGCGCCGCCGCCACCCCACCCGGCGGTGACGCCGCCCATCCCGCCGGCACCCCGGCCCCGAGCCCGGAAGGTCCCGCATCCTCCGGCGCCCCCGGACCCGGCCCCGGAACGCCGGCGCCGGGGCCAGGCGACCCCGCGATCGCCGGGCCCCCGTCCGTGGGGCCGAGCCCTTCCCGGCCCTCCGGGACGAGCGGGCAGCAGGACCTGGCCGCCCTCGCGGGCCGGGTCGAGGGCTACCTGCGGCAGCGCTTCCCCGGCCAGTACGCGGGCGTGGTCCTCGACGTGCGCGGCCGTCAGGTGATCGTCTACCGGCGCCCGTCGGCCGCGCTGGACGCCGCCCTGCGCAGGGAGTTCCCCGGGGCGCCGCTCAGGCCGCGCGACGCCGCCCACTCGGCCCGCGAGCTGGACAAGATCGCGCGGCGGGTCACCGCGGACGTGCCGTACTGGGCGGCCCGCGGCATCACGATCACCTCGATCGCCGTCCTCCCGGACGGCGCGGCCGTCGAGGTCGGCACCAGCGACGTCGCCAAAGCCACCCGCGAGCTGCCGAAACGCTACGGCAGGGCGCCGCTGAAGATCATCGGTGCGACCCCCACACTGCTCACCCCGCCGACCGCGACCGGATGACCCCCGTACCGGAGGCCCCCGGCGGTTCGCGGCGTCCAAAGCCGGGCAGGTGACGTCAGGCGTCCAGACTGACGGTGACGACGACCCGGCCCGCTTTGCCACGGTGGGCGACCGCATGCCCGGTGCGGTCGACCCCGTCCAACTCCAGCGATATCGGACCGCCCTGGTCCGCGAAATTGCGCCACCATGTCTTGGAGTCAGGGAGCATGACGTCGATGGTGACGGTGTCACCCGCGCGCCGGAAGGCGACGGGTGTGCTGAATGTACGTCCCGAGCGGCGTCCGGTGTAGGTGACCACCGTGAGATACCTCCTGATCAGGCGGCCCAGGCGAGGCGAGGAACGCATCGCCAGGACCCAGGAGTTGAATCGGCCGGCCGCTCGCTTCGGAAATGACCGTTGGTTCGGCACCGAACCTCCATCCGACGGGTGTCTCTAGCCGCCAAGATAGCCAGACGGGCGCCCGGACGCGTGATCAGGCGGGTTTGCGGGCGAGCAGGCACGCCTGGGGGGTCTTCTCGCGCTCGCCCTGCTCGCGCAGCATCTGCACGGACACCGTGAAACCGGCCCGGCGCAGCAGGCCGGCGATGCCGTCGGGGGAGAGACGATGGAACACCAGCGAGACCTGGTGGCCGAACGCCTCGGTGTAGGACACCGGCTCGTCGCCGACCTGGAAGGCGAGCAGCAGGTGACCGCCGGGGGCGAGCACCCGGTGGAACTCGGCGAGCACGCCGGGCCGGTGCTCGGGTGGGATGTGGATGAGCGAGTACCACGAGACCAGCCCGGCCAGCCCGCCGTCCGGCAGGTCCAGCGCCGTCATCGAGCCTTCCTCGAACCACAGGCCGGGGTAGGTCTCCCGGGCGATCGCCACCATCCGCGGCGACAGGTCGATGCCGAAGATGTCCACCCCCAGCCCGTGCAGGTGCGCGGTGATCCGCCCCGGCCCGCACCCCACCTCGACGACCGGCCCTCGCCCGGCCGACCGGCCGTCGGCCCGGTCGGCCACCGCCCCGCCACCGGCCCGCACGATCTCGGCGAACGCGGTGAGCAGCCCTCGATCCACCGGCGGGGCCAGCTCGCCCTTCACCATCTCCACGTAGTCGCCCGCGATGGCGTTGTATCCCGCGCGCGTGTCTGCCAGAAAGGACATGTCAGTCATGCCGGAGCACTGTAACGAACCGGCGCTCCAGGCGCGTGCAGGTTCGAGGGCCCGGCGAGGGGTGTCCGCTCGGGTCAGGACCAGGTCTGGCCCTGGGGGGTGTCGGTGACCTTGACGCCGAGGACGGCGAGTTCGTCCCGGAGGCGGTCGGAGGCGGACCAGTCCTTCGCCTCACGGGCCTTGGCGCGGGCCTCCAGCAGCTCGGCGGCGCCGGGCGGCAGGACGGGTACGGCGGGGGGCCTGCCGATGTCCGCCGACAGGTCGAGGCCGAGGACGTGGTCCAGGTGCAGGAAGGTCTCGAAGCGGGAGCCGGGCGCCACCGACTCGTCGCGCTCCAGCTCGCGCAGCACCCGCAGCGCTGTCGGGGTGTCCAGGTCGTCGTCGAAGGCGTCCTGGACGCGGCGGGCGTGGTCGGCCGCGATCGGCCGGCTCGGGGACTCGGCCCACTCGGCGACGCGCTGCCGCCAGCGGCGCAGGGTGCGGTCGGCGGCGTGCAGGGTCTCCCAGGTGAGGTTCATCTGCTGGCGGTAGCGGTGCTCCAGGAAGGCCAGGCGCACCGCCAGGGGGTCGAGGCCGGCGTCGACGACATCGGAGAGCAGGACGACGTTCCCGGTGGACTTGGCCATCTTGCGGCCGTCGAACAGCAGGTGCTCACCGTGCACCCAGTGCTTGACGACGTCGTGGCCGACGGCGGAGTTGGACTGGGCGCGCTCGTCCTCGTGGTGCGGGAAGCGCAGGTCCTTGCCGCCGGTGTGCACGTCGATGTGCTCGCCGAGGAACCGCAGGGACATGGCCGAGCACTCGATGTGCCACCCGGGGAAGCCCCGGCCCCACGGGGCCTCCCAGGTCATGTCGCGGTCGGTGCCCTTCCACAGCGCCCAGTCGGCGTGGAAGCGCTTGCGCGGGTCGACGCCCTCGACGCGGTGGCCGGGCTTCAGCGCGTCCAGCCGGTTGCCGGAGATCTCGCCGTAGGAGGGGAAGCTGCGGGCGTCGAAGAACACCGAGCCGTCGTCCACGGCGTAGGCGTGCCCCATCTCGATCAGCTTGGCGATCAGCTCGATCATCAGATCGATGCTCTCGGAGGCGCGCGGGGTGTGCTCGGGGGCGCGCATGTTGAGCGCCGCGGTGTCGCGGCGGAAGGCGTCCTCGTAGAAGCGGGCGATCTCCAGCGCCGAGCGGCCCTCGGCGCGGGCCTGCCGCAGGATCTTGTCCTCGCCGGTCGGGTCGATGGCGTCGTCGTCGACCAGGTGGCCGACGTCGGTGATGTTCTGGCACACCACCGCGCGCACATGGTGGCGTTCGAGCACCCGGCTGATCAGATCGGGCAGGAGGTAGGACCGGAGGTTGCCCACGTGGGCGAACCGGTAGACGGTCGGGCCGCAGGTGTACACGCGCACGGCCCGGCCGTTCTCGGGGACCATCGTCTCGGGTCGCCTGGTCCGGGTGTCATACAACCGCAGCATGCCACCGAGCTTAGGCGATGGATCACCCCGTGTCCCCGGCCGATCTCGGTCATGGGGCCTCGGGGTCGAGGAAGGCCAGGATGTCGCGGTCGCCGCGCTCGCGCAGCCGGGTGAGGATCTCCTCGCGGGAGGCGCCTTCCGGCAGGCCGATGCGCGCCCCGATCAGCCGCAGCGCCTCGGCCTCCGAGGCGACGGGCGCGGTGTACCCGATCAGGTGCAGCGCCATGTTGATCGGCGGCAGCCCGGTGGCGGCCTGCGGCAGGTACCGGGTGAGCAGTTCGCCGCCGTCCGACACGGTCAGGAAGATCGAGTCGCCCTCGCCGGCGTTGTAGTCGGCCAGCACCGCCCGGATGGACCCCATCGTCGGCTGGTTGTGCCAGCTGATCATGACGTCCCCGGACGGGGTCGAGGTGGTGAGCTGGCCGCCGGGGGCCATGCCGAGGTGGGCGGCGAAGCCGGTGGGCAGCGGCGACCCCGAGCCGCGCAGGTGCTCGGCGTTGACGTCCACCCGGTGCCACCAGCGCCCGTCCCGGCTGCGGAAGGACCGGCGGGTCATCGACACGTCGCGGCGCGGCTGGTACGGCTCCGCCTGCTCGGGCGCGGCGACGCGGATCCAGCCGCGCTGGGTGCGCTCGAACCCGGGCCCCCCGGCGTAGGCGCGCACCGAGCTCTCGCTGACCTCGTAGCGGGTGGTGAGGTTGGCGACGATGCTGTTCACCGACGCCTCGCCGCCGGCCCGCTCGATCTCGCGGACGATCATCTCGCGGATGCCGATGTACTCTTCGCCGCCCCAGCGGGCCAGCCCGTACCGGTTGCGGTCGACGCGCAGGAAGCGGTCGTCGGCGGTGAGCTGGTTGCGGATGCCGACCAGGCTGTAGTCCTCGCCGATGCGGCTCTGGATCTCCTCGGGGCTGAGCGGGCTCTCGGCGACGGCGAGCACGGCCTCGGCCTTCTCGTTCACACTGCGCGGCCAGGGGACCACGTGGCCCTCCAGGATGCGCAGGTGCGGCACCGAGGCCAGCCAGCGCTCGGCGACGTCCTCCCGGATGCCGAGCTGGGCGACCATGCCGACCGCCTCGGGCAGCTTCACCGGGCCGTCGGTGAAGAGCTGACGGGTCTTCTCCTTGAGCTCTTCCGCGCCGCCGGCCACCAGCCAGCCGTCGGCCTGCTCGTACCCGGTGAGCAGGTTGCGGATGAACCGCCAGGCGGGCAGGCGAAGCGTACCGAGCTCGGCGCGGTGCCAGGGCGCGGCGGCGGCGAGGTCCTCGCCGGGGACCGCCGAGCCCAGACTGGTGCGTAGCCAGGCCAGGTGGGCGGCGAGCGGGGTGGCCTCGGGGGTGGCGAGCCTGGCCTGCACGTGGTCGCGCAGGTCGCGTTCGATCTGCCGGATGCGCTCACGGGTGACCGAGAAGCGCTGGGCCAGCTCGTCCAGCGTGACCCGCCGCTCGGCGTAGACGCGGTCGGCGGCGATGGCCCGCTGCCGCTCGTCCAGATCGGCGAAGATGCCGTCGATCAGCTCCGGCAGGGATCGCTCGGCCGCGCCCCCGGCGCCGGTCGCCGCGGGCGCCGCGGCGGTCGCCGCAGAGGGGATGGGGGGCGCGTCGGCGGGCGCGGTGCCGGTCTCGGAGGCCAGCAACCGCGACAGCACGCCTGCGAACAGGGGGAAGACCTCCTCGCGCGACTGCGGGGTCTTCAGAGACTTGTCCGGGTCGGTCATCCGGAGCAGGGGCAGGATGTCGCCCAGGGGGAGATGCCCCCAGCAGGTCATGGCCATGTCGGCCAGCCGTCCCGCCACCTGTGCGGTTCCGGCGATCAGGCAGGCGCGGTCCAGGGGGAGCGCCTGCCACCACGCGTCGGGGAGACGGGGGTCGCGCGCGATCGGCTCCACCTGGCTCGGAGCTGTCCAGCGCAGGGGGGGCACGATATCGCTAAGGCTCAGATTCATGGGGGTCCAACCGGCATGGGGCTTGAGTCGGGATGACTCGCTCTTGTCCGCAGTTCAGGTTATTGGGTCACGGTGGCAGGAAGGGACTTGCGCGGCCGGAATAGGACACATAGAGGCGTTCCGCCGCCCTGGTGCACGCCATGTAGAGCAGGCCACGCTCCCGCTGAAGGTCGTGCGCACGGGCCGTCGGATCCTCCGCGGCCGGGGTCAGCGTGTCCGCCGCGGGCACCACGCCGTCGGCCACGCCCACGAGCGCGACCCGGCGGAACTCCAGGCCCTTCAGCCCGTGCAGGGTGCTGACCCGGACGCTCGCCTCGGCCGCGCCGAGCACGGCCTTGGCCTCCTTGACCATGTCACCGGTGCGCGCCGCCACCGCGATCTCGCCGGACGGCACGCCGTCGCCCAGCCACGAGGTGACCAGGACGGCCAGCCCGGCCAGCTCGGCCTCCGGCGAGGTGTACTCGCGCACCTCGGGACGCCGGCCGGGGTGGGTGGCGCGGAAGCCCACCAGTTCGGTGACCCCGTCCACCAGGCCGTCGGCCGGGCCGCCGCCGCGCAGCCGCACCGCCCAGCTGAGGATCTCCTGCGGCAGGCGGTAGGAGATGGACAGCCGGTGCGTCTCGGCCTTGATGCCGAGCGTGCTCAGCGCCACCCGCGTGTCGAAGATGCGCTGGTGCGGGTCGCCGGCGATGAACAGGTCGTCCGGGCCGGGCGGCACGGCGGCGCGCAGCAGCCGCCACTGCGCCGGGTGCAGGTCCTGGGCCTCGTCGACCACGATGTGCCGGTACGGCTCCCGCCGCGGCGCGTCGTCGCCGAGCAGGTCGCCGGTGTCCCGGCCCAGCAGCATGGACGCCTCGGCGGCGAGCTGGAGCAGCGTGCGCCTGCCGGTGGCGCGCAGCCGCCCGGTGACGTGCTCGATGGCCTTCCAGACGTAGGTGCGTTCCTCGTCGTCCAGCTCGACGCTGCGGCCGGGCCGCCGGGCGGCGAGGTACTCCTGCAGGGTGCACAGGTTCTGCGCGAGGATGACCTGCTCCCACTCGCGCAGCAGGAACGCGGGGCTGTGCAGGTCGCCGCAGATGCCCGCCGCCTCCTGCCACAGGGTGGCGAGGTCGGGGCCGCCGACCAGCAGCGGGGGACGGCCCTCGGCCTCGGCGACGATGCGGTGGGCGAGCCGCTCGGCGTTGCCCACTTCGATGCGCTCGCGGGCCTGCCGGTCCTCGATCAGCACGTCCAGCTTGGCGGCCACGTCGGCCGCCACGGCCTGGGAGAACGTCACGAGCAGGATCCGGCCCTCGCCGGCGCGGGCGAGGTGGGCGGCGCGGTGCAGGGCGACCAGGGTCTTGCCGGTGCCGGCCCCGCCGGTGACCAGCACCGACCCCTCGTACTCGCTCTGGTGGGCCAGCCGGTGCTGCGCGGGGGAGAGGAAGGTGCACCAGCGCGGGAGGGACAGCACACGCTCGAGGTCCGCCGGGCCGGGCACGAACGCCGCCCGGCCGGGGGTGCGTTCGAGCGCGGCGGGCAGGTCGGTGACGTCCACCTCGGCCTCGCCGGGCGGGACGGCCGCCTGCGCGTCCAGCGCCTGCCGGGCCTCGGCCATCGAGCCGCCCCGGCCCAGCACCCACAGCGGGGCGTACTGGCTCTCGGGCAGCAGCGGCTCCAGCGCCTCCAGGTTGACGTCCGTGGTGATCAGCCGGACCAGCGGGACGAGCAGGGCGTCGATGCCCAGCTCGAGCAGGTCGGTCTCGGGGACGTGGCCGAACAGGCGTTCCCCGGTGGAGCCGGCCGAGCGGCGCAGGGCGGGCTCGACCCGTTCGAGCGCCTCGGCGTCCCACACCTCGGCGACCCCGATGGCGGCGTTGACCGAGAACCGGTGCCGCTGGGCGTACGACCACGCCTCGGCGTCGGGCAGCACGGTGAGCATCCAGTACACGTCCCGCTGGCGCACCACCACCGCGCGGCACCCGTCGGCGAGCCACAGCGTGGCCACCCGAGGGTCGCGGGTGTTGCGCACCCGCTCGGGATGCGGCGCGGTGGTGGTCTGCTCCAGGAACCGGCGCATGGCGATCACCGCGTCCCGGCGGGTGGGCCGGGTGAACGCGTCGAGGTCCGCGAGGACCTCGGGAGCGATCGCGAGCCGGGGCATGCGGCTCCCGTCAGACCAGCAGGGACAGCAGGTCGCGGTCCCCGCGTTCGCGCAGCCGGTTCAGCAGGTCGGGCATGCCCACCGGCCCGGTCATGCCGACCCGGGTGGCCAGCACCCGGATGGTCTCCTCCAGCGACTCCGATCTGTCCTTGCCGGTGTGCCCGGCCAGGCGCAGCGCCTTGCTGTTGTGGTCGAGGTCGGCGGCCGCCGCCGGCACCAGCCGGGCCCGCAGCACCTTGTCCTCCTCGGCCACCGTGAGGAACAGGTGGGCGCCGGGCTGGGCGCCCATCTCCTGCAGCAGCGGGCCGAGCGAGTCGATGGCCGGGCGGGCCTGCCAGGTCAGGTTGACGTCCCCGGCGGCGCCGTTCACCGTGCGGCCGTCGCCCGGGCTCATCCCGAGGTAGGCGGCGAACCCGCTGGGCAGCGGGCATTCGCCCCCGACGAGATGCTCGGAGGTGACGTCGATGCGCAGCCACCACAGGCCGTCGGGGTGCTTGAAGCACCTGCGGGTCATCGACACGTCCTTCAGCCCGGACGGCGCCGGGGTGGCCCCGTCCGGCTCCGCGGTCTCGCCGGTGTCGCTCTTCGCGGGCTTCTTGGAGCTCTGGATGCGCAGCTGGGGGACGTCCTCCAGCCACTCCTTGGCGACCTCGGGGTGGATGCCCAGGGTCGAGACCAGCTCCAGCGCGCGGGCCACCGTCGGCGGCCGGTCGGCGTTGAGGATCAGGGCGCAGGTCTGGTCGCGCAGCTCGGCGATGTCGCCCGCCACCAGCCAGTCGTCCTGGACGGTGTAGCCGGGCAGCGTGGCCAGGACGAACTGCCAGGCCGGGACGTCCAGGGAGCGCAGCTCTCTGCCGTGCCAGCCGGCCGCGCCCATCAGGCGCGACTTGGGCGCGGCGACGCCGAGCGTGCCGGGGAGCTTCTCCAGGTGCTGGGTGTACGGCGCGGCCTGCGGACTGTCCAGCCAGGCGGCCAGCCGGGCGCGCAGCTCCTCCTCCAGGGAGACGATCTCCTCGGGAGTGACGGCGAACAGCTTGGCGAGCTCCTCGGGCGCGGCCGGGGTGTCGGTGAACACGTGGTTCTGCGCCACCGCCCACGTCTTGTCGTCCAGGTCGGCGAAGGCGGCGTCGATGAGCGCCGCGATGTCGGACTCGCCGCCGTCGGCCGCGAACTCGTCGGTGCTCGGATTGGTCCCGCCGTCCGGGACGGCCCCCGCGCTCGCGGGCACGGGCTCGGCGTCCTTCGCGGGCTCGGCGCCGTCGGGCTCCTCGGGCCGGTCGCCGGCCTGGGCGGCGGGCTCGGCCGGCGCCGGAACGGCGGCGTCGGCGGCCGGGGAGGCGGCGGCCTGGGAGTGCGCGGCGGTCGTCGCCGGGCCGAGCGGGTCGGGGACCGGGCCGGGCGTGCCGGGGGGCGGCGGGAACGGCACGGGTGGCGGCGCGAGCGGGTCGGGAGCCGGGGCCAGCGGGTCGGGGAGCGCCGGGGGCGCCGGCGGCTCGCTCGCGGCCGGGCGGGCTCCCGTCCCGAACGGGCCGGGGCCGGTGTCGAAGGGACCGCGTCCGGCGTCGAACGGCCCGGGGCCGGTGGTGAACGGGCGCGGCGCCTCGAACGGCTCGGGTTCGGGCACGAACGGGCGTGGGCCGGGAGGCGGCCCGGAGTCGGGCAGGCCCAGCGGCCGGGCCTCCTTGCCGCGCTTGGGCAGTTCCGGCGGCACCAGGCCCTCGGGCGGGGCGAGTGAGGGCCGGTCGCCGCGCGGCGGCGGGGTGAACATCGACGGGCGCGGCCCGCTCGGGCCGCCGCCGGCCTGCTGCTGCAGGGCCGCCTCGGCCAGGCGTGCGGCCGCCAGGCCGAGCGGGTCGCCGGCGTCCACGCGGTTGGTGCGCCGCTTGGGCAGCGGCGGCGCGGGGGGACGGACGGGAAGCGGCTCGGCCTGCCTGGAGGCCGCGGAGCTCGCGGAGCTCGGGGTGTTCGCGGAACCAGCGGGGCTCGCGGGGCTCGCGGAGTCCGCGGCGGCGAGCGGCGGCGTGCCGGAGAGCCGCCCCGCCCCGTTGGCCGAACCGCCGGAGGCCGAGGCCGCGGAGGCGGCGGCCTGCTCGGCCGGGCCGCCGGGCTGGGCGGCGGACTGCTCACCGGCCGGGGCCAGGCGGGCGAACACCGCGGTGAACAGCGCGGTCAGCACCGGGCGCGCCCGGATGAACGGCTGGTCGGCCAGCTCGCGGCCGGTCAGCGCCAGCAGGCCCGTCCAGGAGCCGACGCGGTCGAGGGCGATCGAGACCTGCGGCTCGTCGGCCTCGTCGGGGTCCATGACGTGCAGCGCGGGCAGGATGTCGCCCACGGCCGCGGCCGGCCAGTGCTCGGTGGCCAGTTCGGTGATCAGCTCACCGAGCGCCTCGGGGCCGAGCACGGCGAACACCCGGCTCAGCGGCACGGAGCGCCACCAGGCGTCCGGCAGGCCGGGGGCGTCCCGTAGCTGCGCGAACCCCGTCGCGTCACTCCAGCGAAGCGGAGGCACGAGATCACTCAGGCAGAAGTTCATCCCGTTCCCTCTCCGGTGATTTGAATCGGTGACCAGACCATAGTCTGGCAAATCGCTCGATCGTAGACGGCCGTTAGGCCCGGACGGCCGCGAATCGCAGCCGGACGTAGTCGGCCATCCACCCCGACTCACGCCGCAGCGCGGGCGCGGCCAGCTCGTTGACCCTGCGCAGCAGCGGCTCCGCGGTCGCGGGCGGCACCATGTCGAGCAGGGAGCCCGCGAACATGCGCACCCAGTCGGCCGCGCCGCCGGGGCACTCGTCGAGCGGGGTGGGCCGGTCGAAGTACTCCAGCAGGCGGACCGTGAAGCCGCCCTTCTCCAGCCGGAGCGCGTACTCGGCGGGAGAGGGGAAGTACCACGGCAGCTCGGGCTCGGGCAGGCCGTACTCGCGCCAGGCGGTCAGCATCGCGGAGGTGAGCGCCGCGCAGTTGCCGGCCCCGCCCATCTCGGCGACGAAGCGCCCGCCGGGGACCAGGGCGTTGCGGACGCACTGGATCACCCCGTCCGGGTCGCGGCCCATCCAGTGCAGCGCCGCGTTGGAGAAGACCGCGTCGAAGGTCATCGGGACGGTGAAGGCGGCGCCGTCGCCGACCAGGAAGTCCAGCTCCGGATGGTGCGCCCGCGCAACTTCGATCATGGTGGCGGAGCCGTCGACGCCGAGCACGGTCGTGCCCCGGGCGGCGATCTCGGCGCTGAGCACTCCGGTGCCGCAGCCGAGGTCGAGGACGCGCTCGCCGGGCCGCGGGTCGAGCAACTCGATCAGCGGCGCGCCCTGCGGGGAGACGTAGCCGAAGGAGCTGTCATAGGCGCGAGCGTTCCACCGCATCAAGATCGGCGTTTCGTGTCGCAAGGCCATCAGCTCGCATTCTCGAACATCGCATCCCCGTGTCCGTAAGTACAGACACTTTAGAGCCTTGATGTCCTCGCGACACATCTGTCCGGAAGCTTGCCCACCGGGCTCCCGCATCGAACCCCTCCACCGGCGGGCTCATCCCATCGTGCGCGCCCAGTTGGCCTTCAGGTAGGTCTTGGCCTCGTCGGCCTGCGGGATGGTGAGCAGGACCGGGGTGCGCGGCACCGCCGGCAGCTTGGCCGCGGCCTGCCGGTCGAGCGTGCCGGACATCTCCATCGCCTCCATGCGGGCCGGCCGGGCGAATCCCTTCAGGAAGAGGTTCTGCACCTCGTCGCTGTACAGGAACTCCTCCCACAGGCGGGCCGCGGCCGGGTGCGGGGCCTTCTTGTTGATCGCCTGCACGTAGTACGAGGCGAGCGCGGCGTCGGGCGGCACCACGACCTTCCAGGCCGGCTTGTCGTCCCCGGCGGTCTGCGCGGCCTTGGCGGCGTTCACGTAGTCCCAGTCGACCAGGGCGTTGGCCTGGGAGGGCAGGCTGAGCCGGCCTTCCTTCTTGAGCCGGCCGAACAGGGCCAGCCCGCGCTCGGCCTGCGGCCGGCCGTCCTGCAGCGAGGCCGCCATGACCGCGTTGAACGCCGCGGCCGTCCGCAGCGGGTCGCCGGGCAGCGCCACGGCGTACCCGGGCTTCAGCAGGTCGGCGAACCTCGCCGGCGCGGCGACCTTGCGCGGGTCGTACCCGATGGACATGTAACCGCCGTAGCCCGCGTACCACAGGCCCTTGAGGTCCTTGACGGCGTCCGGGATGTCCTGCCAGGCGGTGACCTTGTACGGGGCGAAGCGCTGGGCGCTCGCCACCGCGACGTCGACGCCCACGTCGAACACGTCCGGCGTCCGGTCGGCGGTCTTGGCGGCCGCGGCGAGGTCGATCTCGCGCCGGCTGCTCGCGCCCGGCTCGATCACGTTCACCCGCAGGCCGTACTCGCCGGTGAAACGGTCGATGACGGCGCCGTAGTTGACCCAGTCGCGCGGCACGCCGACGAGGTTCAGCGCGCCTTCCTTGCGCGCGGCCTCGACCAGGCGGTCCATCGTGCCGAACCCCTGGGCCAGCCCGGCCGCCCTGGGGTCGACCGGAGCCTGCTCGGTCTTCTTCGGCGGCGTGGACGAGCACCCGGCCATGGCGGTGGCGAAGGCGGTGGCGGCGAGGAGCGCGGCCGCGGCGGTGGCACGTGATGTCACGAATCGAATACTCAGCGTCATATCCTCCGGCGTCGAGGAGGCACGCGGAGACGACGCCCGAGTTTGGCGCGGGGTTGGTGATCGGCGCCCCGAGTGGTGGAACGCCCGGATCAGCGTTCGGGGACGACCTTGGCGGCGACGACGGCCTCCTGCCGGATGTCCACCAGCGTGCCGTCGCGCTTGCGCACCCGGAGCAGGCCGTCCTGCCAGGACTCGAGCACGCCCACGGCGTCCCGGAAGCCGCCGGTGTCGGTGCGCCGCACCGAGACCCGCCGGCCCACGTCGGAGGGTGAGATGGCGATCACGAACCTTCCGCCAAAGTGCGCTGTCACGACGTTGCCCCCCCTCCCGTTTCAGACAGGCGGCCCGCACGGCAATACTAGGTCTAGCAACCCGCGGTCGAGTCGTGCGAAGGCGCGGAGAAGAAGGAGCCCGAGGTGACCTACGTCATCGCGCAGCCTTGCGTTGATGTGCTGGACAAGGCGTGCATCGAAGAATGCCCCGTCGATTGCATCTACGAGGGCGCGCGCATGCTCTACATCCACCCCGACGAGTGCGTGGACTGCGGCGCGTGCGAGCCCGTCTGCCCCGTCGAGGCGATCTTCTACGAGGACGACACGCCCGACCAGTGGAAAGACTTCTACAAGGTCAACGTCGAGTTCTTCGACGAGCTGGGCTCGCCCGGCGGGGCGTCCAAGGTCGGCAAGATCGAGCGCGATCACCCGATCGTGGCCGCGCTCCCGCCGCAGGCCGCGGAGCACTGACCTTCCGCACGTCGCCATGAGGCGCCCGGGCGCCGCGGCCGCACGGCCGCGGTGCCTGCCGCCGTCATGTCACCTATCGCGATCGACCTTGGGGGTAATACGGTGATCGGGCTGCCCGACTTCCCGTGGGACCGGCTGGCGCCGTACAAGGACCGGGCACTCGCCCACCCCGGGGGCATCGTGGACCTGTCGGTCGGCACGCCCGTCGACCCGGTGCCCGCCGTGGCCCGCGAGGCGCTGGCGGGCGCGGCCGACAGCCCCGGCTACCCCCTCACGCACGGCACCGAACGCCTGCGCCGTGCCGCGGCGGGCTGGCTGGCCCGCCGGCACGGGGTCACGGTGGACCCCGCCGACGTGCTGCCGACGATCGGCTCCAAGGAGCTCGTCGCCTGGCTGCCGACCCTGCTGGGAGTGGGGCAGGGCGACCGCGTGGTCATCCCGTCCCTGGCCTACCCGACCTACGACGTCGGCGCGCGGCTCGCGGGCGCGCAGCCGTACGCCACCGACGGCCTGCTGGGCCTCGGTCCCGAGCGGGCGCCGCTGGTCTGGGTGAACTCCCCGTCCAACCCGACCGGCCGGGTGCTGCCCGCCGAGCACCTGCGCAAGGTCGTGGCCTGGGCGCGCGAGCGTGGCGCGGTCGTCGCCTCCGACGAGTGCTACATCGAGCTGGGCTGGGAGGAAGAGCCCATCTCGATCTTGCACCCGGACGTCTGCGGCGGCTCGCACGAGGGCCTGCTGGCCGTGCACTCGCTGTCCAAGCGGTCCAACCTGGCCGGCTACCGGGCGGCGTTCGTCACCGGCGACCCGGCGCTGGTCAAGCGGCTGCTGGAGGTGCGCAAGCACGCCGGCATGATCATGCCGGCCCCGGTGCAGGCCGCCATGGCCGCCGTGCTGGACGACGACGCGCACGCCGCCGCGCAGCGCGAGCTGTACGCCGCGCGGCGCGCGCTCCTGCGGCCCGCGCTGGAGAAGGCCGGCTGGCGGGTGGACCACTCGGCGGCCGGGCTCTACCTGTGGGCGACGGACGACCGGAACTGCTGGGACCAGGTCGCCGCGCTCGCCGAGATCGGCATCCTGGTCGCGCCGGGCGACTTCTACGGACCGGCGGGAGCGTCGCACGTCCGCGTCGCGCTGACCGGGACGGATGAGCGGATCAATGCGGCGGTGCTCCGGCTCCAGTAGGATCCCGCGGCATGACCGTTGCGGTCGTGCTCGCAGTGAGCGCAGCCATCCTCGTCGTCGTGCTGGGCGCCTATCTCGGCACGCGACGGCCCAAGCCGCCGCCTCGGCCGCCTCGCCGCCCGCCTGAGCCGGAGCCGGAGCAGGCCGGGCCGCACCCGGCCCTGGGCCGCCCGGTCATGCTGAATTCCGAGTTCCTCGACCCCCGCACGATCAAGGTCGGCGACATCGTCGACCGCCAGGGCCTGCGTGCGCGCGTCCTCGGGGCTCTGCACCTGTCCTGGCAGGGCGAGCAGTGGACCGAATACCTGCTGGAGGAGGCCGTGGGCCACTACCAGTGGCTGTCGGTCGAGGAACGCCAGGGGCAGGGCCCGGACGACCCGCCGCACCTTGAGGTGTACCTGTGGACCCCGGTCCCGACCCAGGGCATGGTGCCGGCCAAGAGCATGCTGATCATGGACGGGGTGGAGTTCCACCCGATCGAGCGGGGCACCGTCACCTTCCGCTCCGAAGGCACCACTGGCTACCCCGAGCGGGGCCTGGGCGACTTCGCGGACTACCGCGCGACCGACGGGCGGCTGCTGAGCTTCGACCGCGTGCAGGGCCAGCCGTGGACCGCCGCCTACGCCCAGCCACTGGCCCCCGGCTCGATCAACGTGGAGCGCATGCTCTGACCCGGCCGGGCAAAGGCCGGGGAGCCCGCGCGGACGTCAGGCGATCTTGACGACCGTGGCGGTGGCGCCGGTGTCGGGCAGCCAGCCGTCCTGGCCGTCGGCCGACGACCAGGCGACCCCGGCGTAGCGCACCTTGCGCAGCCCGTACTTCTGCGCGTGCGCGACCGTCCAGCTGGCGATCAGCCAGCCGCGCCGCTGCGTGGCCGCGCTGATGCCGTCGCCCTGCGCGGGCCGCTGGCCGAGGGCGCGGGCGAGGTCTTTGCGGGCCTTGGCGGCCTGCACGGGCTGCGGCTTCTCCGGCGCGGGGTACCAGCAGTGGACGGCCTTCGGCGTGCGCCCGGTGAACGCATCGGCGAGGATCTTGGCGTCCTCCTCGTGCTGGGCGTACGCCGAGCCGTCGGCCGACCGCTGCACCGCCTGCGCCGCGTCGTGCAGCGGAAGCTTCTGGTAGCGCTTGACCTTCACCAGGGCCGAGAAGAACTTGCGGGTGGCGTACACCGGGTCCTGCAGCTGCTCGATGGTGCCCCAGCCCTGCGAGGGGCGCTGCTGGAACACCCCGACCGAGTCGCGGTCGCCGAACGGGAGGTTCAGCAGCTTGGACTCCTGGATCGCGGTGATGTAGGCGATCTCCAGGGCCCGCTCGGGCAGCCCGCGGTCGGCGGCGACCGCGGCGATGGTCGCGGCGACCTGCGCCTGCTCGATCTCCAGGTCGAGGGTGCCGCCCGGGGTCTTCACCTGGCAGTGCTCACCGAGCGCGAGGGGCTTGGCGCGGTTGAGCAGGTGGTAGACGCCGAAGAACAAGGCCACGCCGAGCACGAGCACGATGCCGATGATCGTGAGTACCGCCCGTGAGAATCGCCGTGCCACGGACAAGAACCTACCGGCCCCATCGCGGTGCCCGTACGCCACTAAGCTCCCCTTGCATGAGCCAGACCTTCGAAAGCCCGTTGCCGGCCACCTTGGACGAGTTGTGGGACCGCCGCACCGAGCTGTCGCCCGATGACGGCGAGGCGCGCGGCCTGATCGTCGGGGCCGTGGACATGCTCGACACCGGCAAGGCCCGCGTCGCGTTCGTCGACGACGCCACCGGCGAGGTGGTCGTGGACGAGCGCGCCAAGCGCGCCATCCTGCTCGGTTTCCGGGTGCTCGGCATGGTGCGCAGCCAGGTGGGCGACTTCCACCACCACGACCGCATCCCGCTGAAGACCTCCCTGGAGGGGGTGCGCGTGGTGCCCGGCGCCATCGCGAGATGGGGCTCCTACCTCGCTCCCGGCGTCGTGCTCATGCCCTCCTACACCAACATCGGCGCGTACGTGGACAGCGGCACCATGGTCGACACCTGGGCCACCGTCGGCTCGTGCGCCCAGATCGGCCGCAACGTCCACCTGTCGGGCGGCGTGGGCATCGGCGGGGTGCTGGAGCCCCCGAACGCCGTCCCGGTCGTCATCGAGGACGACGCGCTGATCGGCAGCCGCTCGATGATCGTCGAGGGGGCGCGGGTCGGCAAGGGCGCCGTCGTGGGCGCGGGCACCATCCTGTCGGCCTCCATGCCGGTCATCGACGTCGAGACCGGCGAGGAGATCTCCCGCGGGCGCATCCCCGACTGGTGCGTCGCGGTCGGCGGCACCCGCGCCAAGGAGTTCCCCGGCGGCACCTTCGGCCTGCCGTGCGTGCTGGTGCTCAAGCGGCTCCAGGAAGGGCAGCGCCACGACAAGGCCGAGCTGAACGACGTGCTGCGGCAGCACGGCGTCAATGCCTGACATCCCGCCGCTCGACCTGACCGGCGACGTGCGGGCGCTGACGGCGGCGCTCGTGGACGCCGAGTCGGTCAGCGGTGACGAGACCGCGCTCGCCGACGCCGTCGAGGCGGCGCTCAAGCCGCTTTCGCACCTGTCGGTCGTCCGCGAGGGCGACGCGGTGGTGGCCCGCACCGAGCTGGGACGCGCCGAGCGGGTGGTGATCGCCGGTCACATCGACACCGTGCCGCTGGCGGGCAACCTGCCATCCCGGGTGGAGGGCGACCTGCTGTACGGCTGCGGCACCTCCGACATGAAGAGCGGCGTCGCCGTGGCGCTGAAGCTCGCCGCCGGGGTGCCCGAGCCGTCCAGGGACGTCACGTACGTCTTCTACGACTGCGAGGAGGTCGAGGCCGAGCGCAACGGGCTCGGCCGGATCGCCCGCACTCGTCCCGACCTGATGGCCGGCGACTTCGCCGTGCTGATGGAGCCGACCGGCGGCGAGATCGAGGGCGGCTGCCAGGGCACCCTGCGCGCCGAGGTCGTCGTGCGCGGGCGCCGTTCGCACAGCGCCCGGTCCTGGCATGGGGTCAACGCCATCCACGGCGCCGAGCCCGTTCTCGCGCGCCTCGGCGCCTACCGGGCGCGCGAGCCGCTGGTGGACGGCCTGACGTACCACGAGGGGCTGAACGCGGTCGGGATCACCGGAGGCGTGGCCGGCAACGTCATCCCGGACGAGTGCGTGGTCACGGTGAACTACCGTTTCGCGCCCGACCGCTCGATGGAGCAGGCGCGCGACCACGTGCGCGAGGTGTTCGAGGGCTACGAGGTGCGCTTCACCGACGGCGCCCCCGGAGCCCGTCCGGGGCTGACCCACCCGGTGGCCGCCGCGTTCGTCCGCGCCATCGGCGGCACGCCGCGGGCCAAGCTCGGCTGGACCGACGTCTCGCGGTTCTCCGCGCTCGGCGTCCCCGCGGTCAACTACGGTCCTGGTGACCCGAACCTCGCCCACCAGCAGGGTGAGTACGTCTCGCTCTCGATGATCGCCGACTGCGAGCGGCGGATGACCGCCTGGCTCACCGCCTCGGCCGGCTGAGCCGCGCGCCCCGGCGCCGACCTGGCGGCACAAAAGAAAGTGGCTTTCCTCGCCGGCCATTTGGCGGGGAAAGCCACTTTCAGTCCCGAGCAGCACCCTCGGCTCTTAGACGCGGCCTCGCTCAGAATCGGTTCCGCCGCTCGTCGCAGATTTTTCAAGATTCTTTGCGGCGTTCACGGCACGTCCCGTTCCGGTATGGCTTGGGTGGTCCCCCGGGCGGTTAGCGTTCTCGGCATGAGCAAAGCATCGCGTGAGGAGCGCCGCCAGGGCCCATCTCTCGTCCGGGGCAAGTTCCTTCCCGACTCCACCTATGACGAGAGGCTGCTGGACCGGCGCGGTTCGACCGAGTGGCTGCACATGGACCCCTGGCGGGTGCTGCGCATCCAGGCGGAGTTCGTGGAGGGCTTCGGGCAGCTCGGCGAGCTGCCGCCCGCCGTCACCGTCTTCGGCTCCGCACGCACCCGTCCCGACGACCCCGACTACGCCGTCGGCGAGACCCTCGGCAAGGCGCTGGCGGAGGCGGGTTACGCCGTGATCACCGGTGGCGGGCCGGGGATCATGGAGGCCGCCAACAAGGGCGCACGCCAGGCCGGCGGCATTTCGGTGGGCCTCGGCATCGAGCTGCCGTTCGAGCAGAAGCTGAACGATTATGTCGACCTCGGCATCGAGTTCCGCTATTTCTTCGTGCGCAAGACGATGTTCGTCAAGTACGCCTCCGGGTTCGTGGCGCTGCCCGGCGGGTTCGGCACGCTGGACGAGCTGTTCGAGGCGCTCACGCTGGTGCAGACCCGCAAGGTCACCTCGTTCCCGGTGATCCTGCTCGGCAGCCACTTCTGGGGCGGGCTGCTCGACTGGATCCGCGACACCCTGCTGTCCACCGGCAAGATCTCCCCGCGTGACGTCGACCTGATGACGGTCACCGACGACGTGGACGAGGCCGTGCGCATCATCGCGGAGTCCGACCGCGAGCGCAACGGCGGCCGCCACCAGGTCTGACCCCGCCGCCGGCCCGTCATGGGGCCGCCACGGCGATTCGGCGTGCCTTCGGAGCGCCTCGCGCCCGCCCGCCGGTGGTCGTGCGACCGTGGCCGCACGCGCCGGCCGTCATCGTTCCCGTCATCTGACGGGCACTGACCGCGAGTCGCCCGCCGAAGATGGGAACTGTCCCGCGAAGAACCATCCGCGTCGCCGGTGTCCCACCACGGCGGCCCCGGCGCACCGAGAACGGAAAACGAGATGCCTTTCATCACCACCGACGACGGCACCGAGATCTACTACAAGGACTGGGGCTCGGGGCAGCCGATCGTGTTCAGCCACGGCTGGCCGCTGTCGGCCGATGACTGGGACACCCAGATGCTGTTCTTCCTGCAGCACGGCTACCGGGTCGTCGCGCACGACCGCCGCGGCCACGGCCGGTCGGCGCAGGTCGCCGACGGGCACGACCTGGACCACTACGCCGACGACCTGGCCGCGGTGACCGCCCACCTCGACCTGCGCGACGCCATCCACGTCGGCCACTCGACCGGCGGTGGTGAGGTGGTGCGCTACCTCGCCCGGCACGGTGAGGCGCGGGTGGCCAAGGCGGCGATCATCTCCGCGATCCCGCCGCTCATGGTGCGGACCGAGGCCAATCCCGGCGGGCTGCCCAAGAGCGTGTTCGACGACCTTCAGGCGCAGCTGGCCGCCAACCGCTCCGAGTTCTACCGGGCACTGCCGTCCGGCCCGTTCTACGGCTTCAACCGCCCCGGCGCCGAGCCGTCCGAGGCGATCATCCAGAACTGGTGGCGTCAGGGCATGATGGGCGGTGCGAAGGCGCACTACGACGGCATCGTGGCGTTCTCGCAGACCGACTTCACCGAGGACCTCAAGAAGATCACCGTGCCGGTGCTCGTCATGCACGGCGACGACGACCAGATCGTGCCCTACGAGGACTCGGCGCCGCTGTCGGCGCGACTGCTCCGGAACGGCACGCTGAAGACGTACGCGGGCTTCCCGCACGGCATGCCGACCACGCAGGCCGACACGGTCAACGCCGACCTGCTGGCCTTCTTCCGATCCTGACACCCTGAACGAGCGCGCCTGCGGCGACCCGATGCTCGGCTGAGGGCCACCGTGAACGCCTCGACCGATCGGGACCGGCCGCCGCCCGGCGGCCGGCCCCGGGGGGCTTCCCGCGGACGCCGACCACGACCGGCCAGGTCTGTCGCCGGACGGATCCGATCTGGGTCAAGAGTGCCGTGCCGCCGATGAAATCCGCTTCGATCGCGGCCGAACGCGTCGTAAGCGCGCGCGAGACGGTCCTGGCCGGCCTCACCGACGGTCAGATCAAGCAGATGCGGGCCATCGCCGAGGTGATGATCGCGGATCTGGACCGCTGGCAGGACCGGAACCGCTGACGCCTCCGAGCTCCACCGTTCACACCGGCCGGCGGTGGGCGCCGTACCACCGGATCGCGGGGCTCCGATACGGTCGGTGCCTGAATTGCGGCATCTTGTCCTATTTGTCGAGTGCGCTCGGCGGGCCGACGAGATGGATCACGAAGAACATGAAATGAGGCGTTGTGGGTTTCGACATCTCCCCGGACGTTGCCGAACGATCCGAATCCGAGACGCTTTTCGACTGGGAGGACGGTCTCCCCGCCGACCTGCGGGAGCGGTACGGCTTCGCCGCGCTTCGCCTGGGCGGCGGAGTCGCCCTGTCGGTCCGGGACGACTCGACGCTCTTCTGGAACAAGGCACTCGGCTTCGGCTTCGAGGAACCCGTCACCGCGGAGCTGATCGGCCGGATCGACGACTTCTACCGGCTGAACGGGACACCGCAGGCGACCATCCAGCTCGCGCCCGCCGTGATCCCCGCGGATTGGGACGAGATCCGCGCGAAGACGAACCTGTCCGCCGGGTCCACCTGGGTGAAGCTCGCGTGCGACACCGAGGTCGCGCTCTCCCGGACCGCCCGGGGGCTGGACGAGGGACTGCGCGTCGAACCGGTGGAGCCCGCTCAGGCGGCGGAGTGGTCGGCCACCTTGAATCGGGTGTTCGGGATGGACAACGAGATCGCGCGGTCGATGGCCGCCGCGTCCGTCGGACGGCCGGGCTGGCACCCCTACGCGGTGTGGGCGGGTGACCGGATCGTCGCGACGGCGACCCTGTACGTCCGGGGGGACACCGCCCAGTTCTTCGCCGGCGCGACCGTGCCGGAGGTACGCGGGCGCGGGGCGCAGAGCGCCCTCATCGCGGCCAGGGTCCGAGCCGCCCAGGCGGCGGGCTGTCGCCGGCTCGTGGCCGAGACCGGCGCCGAGGGCCCTGGTGAGCACAACCCCTCGCTGCACAATCTGCGGCGGGCCGGCTTCGAGGTCCTGTACGAGCGCACCAATTGGACCTGGCGCCCCGACCGGCCTGCCCAGGGGTGAGGGCGTCCGTCCTACCGGACTTCGGGGCCCGGCTCCGCGGCGGCCCGCAGCCGGTGGTTCTCGCTGCGCAGGCGCGACAGCTCCGCCCGCAGTTCGTCCAGCGCCGGCGCCAGCTCGGCCTGCGTCCAGCGTGGGGTGATGTGCTGCGGGCAGTTCCAGTCGTAGCCGTGCACCCGTACGGTGATGACCCGCTCGACGCGCGCCCGGTAGCCCGGCAGGCCGACCTTCTCGAGGAGGGGAGTGGCCTCCTCGGAACGAGCGTCGATCGTGCGCGCCTCCCCGAGGATCTTCAGGCGCAGTTGGCGGGCGTAGTCCATCAGGAACAGCGACACCTTCTCCGACGCCTTGAGGTTGCCCACCGACACGT
This sequence comes from Sphaerisporangium melleum, assembly GCF_014646695.1. Lineage (GTDB taxonomy): Bacteria > Actinomycetota > Actinomycetes > Streptosporangiales > Streptosporangiaceae > Sphaerisporangium > Sphaerisporangium melleum. The sequence goes on along the minus strand of NZ_BMNT01000004.1, from coordinate 5,449 downwards.
ACTGCCGGTTGCCGCGGAAGTCCGCCCAGCCGAGAAGGCTCGCGCCGTCCTCGGTGCCGAGAACCTTCAGAAATCCCGGCGGACCCCCGCGGAACTGGACGTACGGCCACCCGCTCTCGCCCACGGTGCCGAGGTAGAAGCCGTCACGTTCGCCGATGTAGGCGATCTCCTGCTCACCCAGCACGCCGTCGGTGTGCAGGCCTTCCAGCATCCGCCGCATGCTCGGGTAGCTGCCGTACTCCTTCTGCGCGGCCTCGACCGAGGGGGTGGTGAGCGCCTCCAGGTAACGGTGCGGCATGGCGCTCAGCCCCGCTTCACGAGTCGCGGCGAGCACGCGGCGAGCGCGCCGATGAGGACGGTGACGGCGAGGACGCCGGGCGGGGTGAGCGTGACGGTCATGGCTTCCTTCATTCGGACGATACGAACGGAAAGACCACTCTCGACGGTATGCCCTGTGGTCCGCGCCTGTCAGATGACGGTCATCCCGCCCTTCGCCGCAAGCCCGTGACCGGGGGCGAACACCACGCGGGGAACGGCCGGGCCGGCGTCCGCGGCCGGCCTCCATGCGGTCCGGCCGGTTCCGTACCGGTCCCGTGGCATGACGGTCGGCACCCGCCGTCGAGCACAGTCGTCGTGCCAGTCATCTGACGGACTCTGGCCGGTGCCGTCCCGCCGAACATGGTGAGTGTCACGACGAACCGATCCCGCACGGAGGAAACCATGTCCGAGAACACCAAGCCCACCGTTGTCCTGGTTCACGGCGCGTTCGCCGAGTCGGGCGGCTGGGGGCCGGTCGCCGGGCGTCTGCGGAGTGAAGGACACCGGGTGATCGCCGCGCCGAACCCGCTGCGCTCGGTCGCCTATGACGCCGCGCAGGTGCGTGCCCTGCTCGACTCGATCGACGGGCCGGTCGTGCTGGTCGGCCACTCGTACGGCGGCATGGTGATCAGCAAGGCCGCCGCCGGCGCCGGCAACGTCAGGTCGCTGGTCTACGTGGCCGGGTTCGCCCCCGAGTCCGGTGACAGCGCGGCGACGCTGTCGGGCAAGTACCCCGGCAGCACGCTCGCCGAGACGCTGCGTGCCGTCGGGCTGCCGGACGGCAATCAGGACATGTACGTCGCGCAGGAGCTCTACCACCGGCAGTTCGTGGCGGATGTGCCCGAGGAGACCGCCCTGACGATGGCGGCCACTCAGCGGCCGATCACCCTGGCCGCGCTGCAGGAGCCCGCCGAGGGGGCGCAGGCGTGGCAGACCACCCCGAGCTTCTTCGTGTTCGGTGAGGCCGACAAGAACATCCCGGCCGCCGTGCAGCACTTCATGGCCGAGCGGGCCGGGGCCAAGGAGATCATCGCCATCGACGGCGCCTCACACGCGGTGTTCGCCTCCCACCCGGACGAGATCGCCGAGGTCGTCCTGCGCGCGGCCGCTGCCTGATCGGCCTTTCTCCGGCACCGCCTGCGGGGGCGGCGGTGCCGGGGCCGCCGGGTCAGCGGCCGTCATCGGGCAGTGCGTACACCCAGTCGCGGGTCAGTTCGAGCCGCTCGGCGGCCCGCAGGAACGCGGACGGCCCACGGGAGGCCTCCTGGAAGACCACCAGCGTGCCGCCGTCGGGCTCCTCCAGCAGCAGCCAGTTCTGGTAGAAGCTCACCCGGTCGCCGATCGCCGCCCAGCCGAAGCGGTTCGGCCGGTCGAGCTCACCGACGATGCCGTCGAGGAGGTGCCGCCTCGTGACGACCACGAAGCCGCTGCCGGTGGCGAGCTCGCCGGACACCTCCGTGCGCTCGACGGCGCGCTGCCATCTCGGCCACGCCTCGACCGCGACGAGACGGGCGAACACCGCGCCGGCCGCCGCCGTCATCCTGCGCTCATGGGAGACGAAGCCGTCGCCACGATCCGGTCCCCAGCCGGGCGGCCAGTGGACCTCGGGAAACGGTTCTGCGCTCATGCCGCCAAGACTGGCCTTCGCCGACCGGTTCAGCACCAGTCACATGACTGTCGTGCCGGTCACCCCTGCTGGTCGTACGCGGTGAGCGCGTCCCGCAGAGCGGCCCGTGACGTGATCCCCAGCTTGGGAAAGATCTTGTAGAGGTGGTCGCCGACCGTGCGGTGCGAGATGAACAGCTTCTGCCCGATCTGCTTGTTGGTCAGCCCGGCGCCGGCCAGGTCGGCGATCTCGCGCTCCTGCGGGGTCAGCGTCACCGCGACGTCCGTCGTCGACCGCCGGGTCATCCCGGTCGCCCGCAGCTCGCCGGCGGCACGCTCCTGCCAGGGCACCGCTCCCAGGCCGGTCAGCACATCGTGCGCGATCGTGAGGTGCTCGCGCGCCGCCCCGGTGTCGCGCAGGCGGCGCAGCCGTTCGCCGTACGCGAGCCGCACCCTGGCCAGCTCGAACGGCCACAGCTCCGCGTCCGGGGTGGCGAGGGCCGCCTCGAACCGGTCACGGGCGCACTCGTCGTCGGCGGTGAGCGCGGCCGCCGCGGCGGTCAGCAGGCGCAGGCGCGGCGACAGCTCGTCCAGGCGCGCCTCGCGCATCGCGGCCGCGTGGGCCACCGCCTCGCTCCGCCGCCCGGTGTGCAGCGCGGCCTCGACCAGGTCCAGCCCGGCCCACATCGCGGTCGGCCGGTACGGTGCGAGCCGTCCGGCCGGGCTGATCCGGGTCGCGGTCCGGTACGCGCCCTCGTGGTCGCCGGCCGCGAGCTCGCCGAGCGCCCGCGCCTGCAGGCCGAAGAACGTGACGCCGGTGGCCTGGTGCGCGACCGCCCATCGGAGCAGGTCGTCGGTCAGCCGGCGGGCCGCCTCCACCTCGCCGCGCCCGGCCGCGACCAGCGCGTGCACCCAGTCGAAATACCAGCGGAAGAACGTGAAGCCGTGCTCGGCGCTGACCGCGATGCCCTCGTCGGACAGCTCCTGCGCCTCGGGCCAGCGGCCGGACAGGAACGCGTCGATGGCCAGGTGGATCAGCGCGCCGAGATGACGACGGGCGGGGCCCCTGCCCTCCCGGCTCAGCTGTGCGAGATGCCGTTCTGGACCGCGCAGCCGGGAAAGGCGGTCGGCGAACAGGGCGGCCGTGCCGATCCGGACGAGCCGGGTGGGGTCCTCGCCGGTGCCGACGGAGTCGATCAGCGTGTCGAGCGTGGCGACGTCCTCGGGGGTGGCACGGACCGGGTCGGGGAACACGCTCGCGTAGACGCGCAGCAGCGGCGGAGGCTCGGGGACGAGGCGGTCGACCAGCGCGCGGGCGCTCCGTCCGGCCTCCTCGGTGCCCACCCACCAGCTGATCAGCTGCACCGAGTACATCGCCTCGACCAGCACCGGGTTCTGCGCGTCGTACCCGTGGTCCCCGGCCTCGATCGCGGCGGCCAGCAGGCGGTAGGCCGTGGTCACGTCGCCGTCCGAGTTGATCAGCAGGTGCGCGGCGGCGGCCGCGGCGTGCAGCGAGTGGGTGTCCAGCGATCCGCTGCGCCGGGCGTCGCCCAGCAGCCGGGTGGCGGTGGCCATCTCGCCGCCGGCCTCGGCGCCGACGTACGCCGCCTCGGCGAGCCGGCGGCTGCGGTCGGCCGGGGCGGGGCTCAGCTCGGCGGCACGGGTCAGCGCGGCCACCGCCGCGATCGCGTCGCCCTGCCGGAGCAGGGCCTGCGCGGTGGCCTCCAACCGGCCGGCGATCGCCTCGTCCGGGCCGACCACGGACTCGGCGAGGTGGCGTACCCGCCGCTCCGGGGCGTCGACGACCTCGGCCAGCGCGCCGTGCGCCCAGCGCCGGTCCCGCTCCGAGCACGCCTGGACCACCGCGGCGCGGATCAGCGGATGCCGGAAGCTCAGCCGGTTCGCGGTCACCTGCACGAGCCGGTCGTCCTCGGCCGGCCTCAGATCGTCGAGGTCGCAGGTGTCGCCGCCGGCCTCTCGCAGCCGGGTGACCTCGGTGGTGCCGCCGAGAACGCCGAGCAGCATCATCAGCCGGCAGCGCTCGGGCAGGCCGCCCACCCGGGACGCGAACATGGCCTGCAGCCGATCGGGCAGGGGCAGGACCGTGGGGAGCGCGGTGAAGTCCGTACGCTGGTCGCCGTCCAGTGCGGACGGGAGTTCCAGCAGCGCCAGCGGGTTGCCGCGGGCCTCGCTGAGCAGCCGCCGGCGCACGGCCGGCGCCAGTGTGGGGAAACGGCGATCGACCAGGGTCCGCGCGGCGTCGGCGGCCAGGGGTGGCAGGGTCATCTCGCTCAGCCCGCCGCCGGAGAAGAAGCCGCGCTCGGCGGTACGGCAGGCGCCCAGGAAGGCGATCGGGCTGCCGACCAGGCGGCGGGCGACGAAGCCGAGCACTTCTGCACTGGCCCGGTCCACCCAGTGCAGGTCGTCGATGATGATCAGGAGCGGCGTCTCGGCCGCGACCGACCGCAGCCACAGCACGGCCGCGTTCGACACCACGAGCCGGTCGGGAAGCGAGCCGAGCTCGTAGCCGAGCGCGACGCGCAACGCGCCGCGGTGTGCGTCGGTGAGGGGGGCCATGTCGTCGCCGAGCGGGAACAGCAACTGGTTGAGGACGGAGTAGTTGACCTCGGCCTCGAACTGCACGCCGGCGGCCCGCAGGACACGGGTGCCGCGGCCGGTCTCCACGGCCGCGAACGCGTCGAGCACCGCGGTCTTGCCGACGCCGGCCTCGCCCACCAGCAGCAGCGCGCCACCGCGGACACCCGCGGTCTCGAAGAAAGCACGGATCGAAGCGACGTCGTCATCGCGGCCGATCAGTTCCACCGCCTGGTCCTCCTGAGGCGCGACGGTCGCGGCAGAGCCATCCGCTGGGTGAGCGGACCGTACGGATGAGTTGCGAGTTCAACTGGTCTGAAACGTACTACACGCTGCGCCCGGTGTGGCGCCCTCTGTTCTGTTTGCGCACTCGGCGCAGCTCTCCGTGGCACCCGGCCGGGGCGGACGTCAGTTGAAAGTTACATGGAATGTTCCCCGATGCAGAGCGTGGTCTCGCAAGTTTCATAGCACTTATCCGCAGGTAGCGAGCATTCACTGATCGGGGCGCCTCGATGAGGGTCCGAAAGTTTCAGAGTGGCCTTGACGCCTTTCGGAGAGGTTTCCACACTGAGTCCCCAGACGGTCCCCACCGGCCCTTGCGGTGCGCGGCGGGAGCCGTCGTCCGCGACGCCCTGGCGGCGTGCGTCCCGCTGGTCAGGCGGACGCGCGCCGACGCCATGGGTGTCCGCGCTTCCTTGACCCGTTATGGAGGCTCAGGTATGGGCACGAACCCCTCTGGAACCCGGCGCCCCTCTAGGGGGCTGCGCAGGGCCGTGGTCGCCGGCGCGCTCGGCGTACTCGGCACGATCACGGCGCTGACGGTGCCGCTTCCCTCCAACGCCGCGGAGAGCACGCTGGGCGCGGCGGCCGCGCAGAGCGGCCGGTACTTCGGCACCGCGATCCCGGCCGGCAAGCTGGGTGACTCGCAGTT
>NZ_BMNT01000003.1:237787-276764 GCF_014646695.1 Sphaerisporangium melleum | reverse complement strand
GGTGATGAAGCCGTCCATCAGGTGCGGGTCCAGGCCGGTGAAATCGGGGGACAGTGGACCGGTCCCGGGCGGTGGCGATCCTGGGTCCTGTGTCACGATCTCGCCCCTCCGAGGCTCGTGTCCCTGTCCCGGCCCTGCCGCTGGACCGGGGGCATCACCGCCCGCCCGCCTGGCCGTGCCGCTGGTCTTCCGGTCGCCACCCCGATGGCCCCGGCTTCCAACGTAACGCAGCGACCAGCACAGAGCGGGTGATCGGCGAGAATCGATCCGGCCACCTCCAGGCACAGAACCCTGAACACCGAAGACACCTGACCGGCATGAGGGCTTGGAAGCTATGCGCCTGTCGTGTGCACCAAGCCGATCATCTCGTTGGTCATCTTGTCGGCGACGATCACAGTGGGCGCCAGCGGGGGAGGGGAGCCGCCGTGGCCGAAGGCCCGCCGTGGTGCCGGTGCCGCGAATCTTCGGCACCGGCACCACGGGTTGGAGATCGGCACTCACCGGGTGATCGCCTTGTCCAGTGCGATCTCACCGGAGTCGGCCAGCGTCGTTCTAGGGCCAGGGATCACCCCACGCCGCGTTGCGGGCGGCGCGGTAGGCGTCGCCGTGTCGTTTGGACACGTTCTCCTCGCGCAACCCGTCCGAGCACAGGGTCAGGGTGACCAGACCCTTGCGGGTGCGCGGACGCCGGAGGATCCGGCCTCGCGGCGGTGTCACCGAGGTGGAGGTGGCGATGATGGAGGAGAACTTCTCGTCCTCGAAGCCCAGTTCCGCCGCCTTGAGCCGGCGGTGGAGTGCGGTGCGGGGGAGGCGGGCAGCGAAATGGCACCACTCTCCTGGCGGAAGTGGGCACGCGCCGGTGTGCGGGCAGGGCGCCGCGATACGCATGCCCAGGTTGATCAGCTGGTCACGGGCGGCGAGGACTCGGGCGTATCCGTCGGGTGTGCCGGGCTCGATGATCGCCACCACCGTTCCATGGTCGGCCAGCCACTGTACGACGGGCCGCTGCGCGGCGGGTGGCAGTTCCGCCAGTACGTAGGAGGCGGTGACGAGATCGGCGGGTGGCATGGTGAGGTCGGCCCGGAGCCCGGACTTCCGCTATGTGGCGTGCCTGACCGCGGCGTGGTGTGCCGCGGCTGCGAGCCCGCGGCCGAACGCGATGACGGCGGGGTCGCGCTCGACCACGGTCACCTGCCGCAGGCCTGGCCAGAGAGTGGTGGCGGCCCAGATGGCCGCCCCTGTGCCGCCGCCGACGTCCAGTTGGGTCGTCGGCTGGTAATCGGGCATGGACGCGGCGGCCTGGGTGAGCGCCGCGGTGACGGCCGCGTACGTGGCGGGCATGCGGGTGGCGGCGTAGGCGGCCACGTCGGTCGTGGACCGAAGGGCGGGCTCGGTTGCCGGCCGACGGTAGCGGGCGGTGAGCTCGCCGGTCGATCGGACGAGGTCCTGCTCGCGGTGGCCGGACATCATGGTGTCCAGGGCATGCCTGAGCTCGGCGGGAAGCGAGATCATTCGGTGTCTCCCCGCGCTCAGGCCGCGCGCAGCGGGCGCCAGGCGGCCGCGGTGACGGCGGTCATGGCGGCGGCGGCAGCCCAGAAGGGCGTGGTGATCGAGGCGGCCTGTGCGATCAGGCCGCCGAGCAGCGATCCGGCTGCGGCGCCGCCCACCTGGGTGAGCGCGTAGACGCTGCCGACCCGCCCGCGCAGTTCGTCGGGCACCGCGCGCTGGAAGCCGGTGGTCACGACGATCCCCCAGTTCACGCTGTGCACCCCGAAGATGATCAGGATCGCGGCCGCGATCAGGGGTTCGGTGGTGGCCGCGAGTACGGCGTGGGTGATGATCTCGACGATCAGTCCGCCACGGAGCAGTGTCCTGGTACCGAATCGGGCGCCCAGCCGGGGAACGAGAAGGCCGCCGGCCAGTCCGCCGATACCGAAGGTGGTGAGCAGCAGCCCGTAGCCGACCTCGGTCAGGCCGAGCCGCTGTTGCGCATAGAGCGCGAAGATGGCGAACGCGGCGCAGAACGCCACGTTGGCCACCCCCATGCTCACCGCGAGCGTGCGAAGCAGACGATGCCGCCACAGCCAGCGGATCGCGGTCGCGATGTCCTCCCGCACGCTGTCACCGGCCACCGGCTGCTTCGCCGGGGTGATGTGGATGGCCGAGGTCAGTGCCGCCGCGACGAGGAAGGTCAGGGCGTCGGCCGCGAACGGCAGCGCCGCGCCGGCGGCGAAGAGCCAGCCGCCCAGCGGTTTGGCCAGGATCTGGTTGCCCAGAGTGGCGGTGGTCGCCAGCCGGGAGTTGGCCGTGGTGAGTCGCTCGGGGCTGACGGTGGCGGGCACCAGTGCGGAGAAGGCGGTGTCGGCGAGGGTCTCACCGGTACCGAGCAGGAAGAACACGATGTAGATGAGCGGGACGGAGACGGTCGAGGTGGCGACCGCGGCGGCGAGGACGGCCATGGCCAGGCCGCGCAGGATGTTCACGATGGTGACGAGGCGGCGGCGGTCGAGCCGGTCGACGTAGACGCCGCTGATCAGGGCGATGAGCAGCCAGGGCAGTTGCTGGGCGAAGGCGGCTCCGGCGACGAGCGCCGGCTCGCTGGTGAGGGAGGCGACGAGCAGCGGTCCGGCCGCCATGGTGATGCCGTCGCCGACGTTGGACACCGCCGAGGCGGTCCACAGCTTGGAGAAGTCCGCGCCGAGACGCGCGGACATGAGGGCACGCAAAACAGAGCTCCTCAGCAAGGGAAACGGTCACGAGGTCGCGAACCGCTTCGAGGCGAGGAGCGTCGGCCTGCTACTCAGCGGGCGCGCCCTCGCGTCGAAACGGTGGCGGTGACCTTGCTCTGCTGCATGACTACCTCCCGCGACGGGATCAACGTCGCAGGAAGGCTAGCCGACTTCTTCAGCGTCATCCATCGGGTTTCCCGCGCCTCGGTCGCGCTCGGCAGCGAGTTCAGCCGGTGCGCGACTTTCAGGCCGGCGTCCTTATAGGACCCGCTTGTGGTGCTCTTCCCGTGGTCCTTCCTCCGTGCGATTCCCGAATGCCTGCGCCGATCCGGGAACGGCCCGGCGCGGTGGCCGGCGCGGATTCCGGAAGCGTCGCCTCGCACGCGGATTGATGACCGTGCGGGTGTACGGCCGTCGAACGTTGCGCCGGTCAGGCGGGGAGTTCGGCGGCCGGAACGGTGGCGAGGTCGCGGTCGGTGAGGTCGGCGTGGCGGCCCGCGTGGTGGCCGGTGTGGTACCCGTCGGCGTCCAGGGCGGTGGTACGTGCGCGTCGCAGTCCGGGGAAGCGGCGCTGGAATTCGGCCTGGACGAGGGCGGACCGGTCGAGGAGCACCAGCTCGGCCCCGGTGCCCTTCACCTCTTCCGCGACCTCGGCCACTCGGTCGCGGAGTTTGGCCGCCACGCCGGAGCCGAAGCCGACGTAGAAGGCGCGCCGGAAGCCGGTGGCGGCGCGGGCCCGGCGGTCCCTGTCCGCGCCGGCGTCCCCTTCGCCAGTCCGGAAACGCAGCAGGGCGGGCCGTACCTGGTTCTCCATCTGCAGGGAGATGGAGGGCAGCAGGATGCGCAGGCCGTCCAGTACCGGCTCGGGGCCGACGACGGTCATGGTGACCTGCCGCGCGCTGCGGATGCCGCGCCCTTGGACGCCGGTCCAGTGTTGCGCGCCCTTGCAGCCGAGCGCGTCGCAGACCAGGTGGAGGGCCCAGCAGCGTTCACGGGCGTGGCCGCCGCGGTTGGAGACCTCGAACTCCAGCCCGTCGATCTGCTCCGAACGTCCGGTCGCGCCGCGTCGTACGGCGCTGGCGTCCAGGCCGTGCCGCAGCATCAGAGCAGCGGCGTGCGCGGAGGCGAGAGCGGCCTCCTCCTCGCCGGTGTTGGGGTGTTCAGCGAGGTCCAGCAGCCGGCGGACCCGTTCCATGATCTTGGCTCTGGACGCCGCGTCGGTGCCGCTCAGCGGACGATCTCCCTTCCGGCGAGCGCCGACGGTGCTGACGAAGACCAGGGACCAACCTAACGCACCCGCCCGGACGGGCATCGCCGATGACGGTGGAACGGCCGGCGGCCGGGGTATGTGCTGCGTGTCCGGCCGCCGTACCGTACCCGGGTCACCAGGTGGTGGGCTTGCCCTTTTGGTGGAGCCAGGTGTTGAAGAAGGAGGTGAGGTTCATACCGGACACTCGTTCGGCGTGGGTGATGAAGGCGGCGGTGTCGGTGTTGCCGTACCGGTGGTCGGTGGCCCACTCCTTGACGAGGCGGAAGAACGCGGCGTCGCCGATCTTGCCGCGCAGGGCGTGCAGGGTCATCGCGCCGCGGTTGTAGGGGACGTTGCCGAACATGTCCACCGGGCCGGGGTCGGTGGTGACGGTCTGCCAGAACGACGAGGTCGCCGCGCGCCCGTAGTTGCTGCCGCTGTTGAACGTCGCCTGGGCGGTGGTGCCGCCGGAGTGCTCGGTCCACAGCCAGGAGGCGTAGGTGGCGAAGCCTTCGTTCAGCCAGATGTCGGACCACTTGGTGAGCGACACGCTGTCGCCGTACCACTGGTGGGCCAGTTCGTGGGCCATCGTCCCGACGCCGGGCGCGCTGGAGAAGATCGGCTTGGTCTGGCTTTCCAGGGCGTATCCGACGTCGGGCGCGCGGTCGATGATCGCCCCGGTGGAGCCGAACGGGTACGGCCCGAAGATCGTGCTGAAGTATTCGACGATGTCGGGGATCTTCGCGACGGCCGCCGCCGACTGGGTGACCAGCCGGGGGTCCACCGCCGTGTAGACGGGGATGCCGCTCGGTGTCGTGGACCGGTCGACGGTGAAGTTTCCGAGGGTGACGGTGGCGAGGTAGGTCGCCATCGGTTCGGAGGAGTCCCACAGGAACGTCGTCCAGCCGCCGGACGTCTTCTGCGACACCAGCCGGCCGTTGCCGACCGCGGTGATGCCCTCGGGCACGGTCGCGTGGAAGGTGAAGGTCGCCTTGTCCGTCGGGTGGTCGTTGGCGGGGAACCACGAGGGGGCGCCCTGCGGCTCGCCGGGGACGAAGGCGCCGTCGTCGGTGGGCACCCAGCCTTCGATGGAGCCGTCCGGGTCGGTGATGACCGGCGGCGTCCCGGCGTAGGCGACCTGCACGGTGAAGGTGTCGCCGGTCTTCAGCTTGGGCCGGGGCGTCACCACCAGTTCCTGCCCGGTCCGGGTGAAGGAGGCCGGGTGCTCGCCGACCTTGAGCGAGGAGATGTCCGGGCCGCGGAAGTCCAGGTCGAACCGGTCGAGGTCCTGGGTCGCGACCGCGGTGATGGTGCTGGTCGCGTCCATCCGGCGGGTGGCGGGGTCGTAGCGGAAGGCGATGTCGTAGTGGCGCACGTCGTAGCCGCCGTTGCCCTGGTCGGGGAAGTAGGGGTCCCCGAGGCCGGGGGCGCCCGCCGAGTAACGGGGGTGGCCCGGGGCTCCGGGAGCGGCGTACGCGGGCGGGGCGAGCTGGAGGGAGGCCAGCGTGCACAGCGCGGCCACGGCCGCGGCGCCCCGCGTGCGGCGGGAACTCATGGTGATTCCTTTCGGCGGCACGGCCGGGGGCGGCATGCCCCCGGCCGTGGTCATTATTGGGCGCGCGGCGGGGTCAGGCCACTACCGAACGCAGGGGAACGCCGTTCTCCCGCAGGTCGTGGATCAGCTCGCGCAGGAAGGGGTGCTCGTCGGCCGCCAGTCCGCCGGGGTTGGGGATGGTGAGGTACGCCGAGCCGCCGGCCGTGGCGGTGCGCGCCGTGCCGGTGTACGCGCTGACGCGGGCCTGTGCCTTGGCCAGGTCCGCCTGGGCGACCTCGATGGTGATGGGCCGCCACTCGCTGCCGAGGTTCTCCGGCTCGGGCGCCCGCGCCGCCTCGGCCCGCAGGGCGTCCGGGCCGGGTGTCGCGGTCCGCTGCCGCGGCGCCGCGGTGTTCGCCGTGCCCGCGGGGTACAGCAGGGCGTTGGCGACCAGGTGGATGCCGTTCTCGTTGTAGGCGCGGAACAGCGGGTTGTAGGCGAACAGGAGCGCGTGGCCGTCGCCCACCGGCTCGTCGACCAGCGCCGCCGAGCCCTTGAGCGTGCCGGAGTTCACCGTGTAGCCGTTGGACCAGAAGGTGTCGCCCGACGGGTAGGTGACCACGTTCGTACCGGTCTGGCTGGGGTTGAGGATCGGGTCGCCGTTGTTGAACTGGAAGTCCTCGGCGGGACGGCCGAGCGCGGCCGGGCTGCCGGTGGCGACGTCCACCCGGAAGTGCGATCCGATCACCTGGTAGCCGGTCGGTTTGGTCCGCTCGGTGGTGGAGGTGAGCCCCGCGCTGCGCGCCACCCGGGTGCCCTCGTTGCGCAGGCCGACGTACGTGCCGCCCGCCGACACCCACGCCTTGAGGTTCGCCTGCCCCTGTGCGGTCAGGCCGCCGGTGGAGCTGCTGCCGTCCGGCACCATCAGCACCGTGCGCCCGGTGAACGCCGGGGTGTTGTCGTTGACGTCGGCGGTGGTGACGGGCTTGACGTCCAGGCCCCACCGGGCGCCGAGCACGTACCGCGCCTCGCCGTAGGAGCCGGACGTCGTGGAGACGCCGGTGCCGGCGAACAGGCCGACGTCAGGGGTGCGCAGCGCGGTCCCCGAGGGTGCCGGCCCGCGGCCGTCGACGGTGACGCCGAGGGAGCGGGCGAGCTTGTCCAGCGTGCCGGTGCCGATGGCCTTGGCGGGCAGGGTGACCACACCGGTGTCCAGGTCACGCGAGAGCGGGACGCCGGCGGCGAGCAGCTCGAAGGTGAGTTCGGCCGCGGCCGCCGAGTCCAGCGGGTAGACGTAGGAGCCCTTGGCGGGGGCGGCGGAGGCGATGCCGCCCTCGATGCGTTCCACACGGTCGGCCTTCGGTGAGAGCGCGTCGCCGGTGGAGACGGCGTCGACCCCGGCCAGCAGCGGGTTGCTCCAGGAGGAGACGTCGTAGAAGTACGGGAACGGCACGTACGGGTCCTCGGCGAGGGTCGCCTGGATCCAGTGCTTCTGCGGCTGCGCCATCGGGATCCAGTACGCGCCCTCGGGCACGGTGAAGTTCGCGGCGGTGCGGCCACCGAACAGCCGGGCGTTGGGTACCTTCAGCGGCTTCTTCAGCCGGTACACCTCGACGTCCATGTCGCGGAGCCGTTCGACCAGGCGCCGGACGTCGCCGATCTGGCGGCCGGGCAGCAGGAAGTAGGACCGGACCCGGACGTCGGGCACCGGGAACTGGACGGTGTTGGCCGGCTGGACGACCTCGTTCGGCTGCAGCCTGCCCTCGGCGCCTTCGGCCAGCGCGGTCTGCCAGACCTTGTAGTAGCCGTCCAGCACCTCGCGCTTGTTGTCCGCGGCCCAGCCGGTCGTCGCCCACTGGGTGTTGAACTGCTGCTGTACGCGGTCCTCGTCGGCCGAGGCGCTGCCCTTCTCGTACGTCATGCCCGCCGCGCCGAACCCGGCGGCCGGCACGGTGTCGCCGTACCCCATGTAGAACAGGTCATAGGTGGCGTAGTTGAAGTAGCACTCGGTGGTCACCGTGCCGCCGCAGGCGCCGTTGTACCCGAAGCCGGTGGCGTTCGCGGCGCCGATGCGGTTGATCCAGTTCACCGGCTGGTCGGCGATCTCGTGGTGGATCGGGTCGGCGTTCGGCGGGAAGAAGTACTGGCGTCCGCCCATCTCGTGGGCGTCGACGAACACCTGCGGCGGGTAGGCGCGCAGCAGCTCGATCTTGGCGTCGGTCTCCGGCTGGGTACGGGCGAACCAGTCGCGGTTGAGGTCGAAGCCGTAGTCGTTCTGCCGGCGGCCCGCGTCCCGCCCGTCGGGGTTCTGGGTGGGCACGATGACCGTGACGAGGTTGTCGTTGCGCCTGGCGACGTCGCAGGACAGGCCGGCGGCGAGTTCGTACAGGGTCTTGAGCGCGGCGTCCGCGCCGCTCTTCTCGCCACCGTGCACGTTGCCGGCGATCCAGACGATGGCGGGTGTGTCCCCGGCGGTCGCGGCGGCCTCGCGCGGCTTGGCCGAGCGGGGGTCGCGCAGCGCGCGGATCCGCTCGGCGATCTTCTTGAGCTGCCTGGGCTTGACGTGCCGTTCGCTGGAGACGATGGCGTAGGGGAGTTCCTGGCCGGAGACACCGCGGGCCATGGTGCCGGTGACCACGCGGCCGGACGCCTTGCCGATGGCCGTGACGTAGCCGCGGATCTCGTCGTTGGTGACCACCCGGGGCTGGCCCTTGCCCAAGGGGAAGCCGAAGAACCGCTCGGGGCTGGGCACGGTGGTCAGATGGGCGGCCGGGTCGGTGCTGCACTTCGGGTGGTTCCTGGCGGCGTCGGCGGGGGTGGCGCCCAGCGGCACCACGAGCGCGGTCAGCGCGAGGACCGCGACACCTGCCATCTTGCCGAGCGGACGTCTTGCACACCTGCCGGTGCGAGACGGCATCGAGCCTCCTTGGAAGGCGGAGCGGGCGCCTTCCTCGGGGGAGCGGCGCCCGTGGGGGGAGCTGATACCTGAGGGATCTATCGGGCGACTTGTGCGGAGCGTATTGTCTGCCGACAAAAGGGGCAAGAGATATTCAAGGGAACAATTCGGTTGAAGACGCTGTGAATTCCGACCTCGATGTACGCCCCGGCGGCGAGCCCGGGGCGGTACGGCGGCCGCCGGCGCGGGCACTCGGCCGGGCGGGCGATGGGGCGCCGGAAGGCTGGCGTGAGGCGTCCGCCGGACAGGGCGCCGGGGGAGAACCGCCTGTAATTTTCAGCACGAAGCCGCTTTGCCGGCCCCGGTAACGGCAGATGGCGGCCCTGCGCGCCAGGGGAGTGCCGCGCGCGTCACTTGACGGGGCTCGGACGCGGGTATTTGCTCCGCCGCACCACTACCAGCACGTCCTCGTGAGAAGGGCGCACGCGATGCGGCGATTGTTAGCGTTAACAGAAAAGCTGTCGTCGCCACGCGTCACGGCGGCGCCGGGGCTCGGGATGCCGACCCTCAGTGCGTGCCATGGAGCGAGCTTCGTGATGTTAACGCTCACAGCCTTCTCTCGTCGGGCGCATCTCCGGGAGTACTGATGAAGATCTCTCGACTGCGGCTCCGGGTCCTCGCCGGAGTCGCCGCGGCGGTCGGCCTCGCCGGGACGCTCACCGCGCCCACCATCGCCGACGCCGCCACCGGATGCCGTGTGGATTACACGGTCTCCAGCCAGTGGCAGGGCGGCTTCGGGGCGAGCGTGAACGTCACCAACCTGGGTGACGCGATCAACGGATGGCGGCTGACCTGGTCGTTCCCGGCCGGGCAGACGATCAGCCAGCTGTGGAACGGCTCCTACACCCAGTCCGGCACCCAGGTCACTGTGACCAACGCCTCCTACAACGGCTCGCTGGCCACCGGGGCGAGCACGACCTTCGGCTTCAACGGGAGCTGGACCGGGAGCAATCCGGCGCCCGCGAGTTTCGCGCTCAACGGCGTGACCTGCACCGGCGGTGTGGGCGGCACACCCAGCCCCTCCGAGACCCCCTCGCCGGTCCCATCGCCGAGTCCTACGCCGAGCCCGTCGGTCACCCCGCAGCCGTCGGACCTGCCGTGTGACATCTACGCCGCGGGTGGCACGCCGTGCATCGCCGCGCACAGCACGACGCGCGCGCTGTTCCGCGCCTACACCGGCAACCTGTACCAGGTGCGGCGATCGTCGGACAACACGACCAGGAACATCGGCGTCGTGAGCACCGGCGGCATCGCCAACGCCGCGTCGCAGGACTCCTTCTGCGCCGGCACCTCCTGCGTCATCACGATCATCTACGACCAGTCGGGGCGCGGCAACAACCTCGGCTACCAGGGGCCCGGCGGGGTCGGCGGCGCCGTCTCGCCCGCGAGCGCGACCAGGGAGTCGCTCACGGTCGGCGGCGGCAAGGCCTACTCGCTGTTCATCCCCGGGTCGAGCAGCTACTGGCGGGACGGTCACCTCACGGGCGTCCCGACCGGCAGCGCGCCGGAGGGCATGTACATGGTGACCAGCGGCACGCACGTCAACAGCGGTTGCTGCTTCGACTACGGCAACAGCGAGACGACCAGGCGGGCCGACGGCGCCGGCGCGATGGACGCGATCTACTTCGGGACGAGCTGCTGGTTCGGCGGGTGCTCCGGCTCCGGCCCGTGGGTGCAGGCGGACCTGGAGTACGGGCTCTACCCGGGCGGGAGCTCGCGCTGGAACACCAACCAGCGGGCCTTCACCAGCAAGTTCGTCACCGCGACGCTGAAGAACAACGGGACGTCACGCTTCGCGATCAAGGGCGCGAACGCGCAGTCCGGCGGTCTGTTCACCCTCTATGACGGCACGCTTCCGAGCGGATACAGCCCGATGCGGAAGCAGGGGGCCATCATCCTGGGCAGCGGCGGCGACTGCTGCATCGACAACAGAAACCAGAGCGTGGGGACGTTCTACGAAGGGGCGATGGTCGCGGGCTATCCGTCGGACGCCGCCGAGAACGCCGTCCAGGCCAACATCATCGCCGCGGGCTACCGCTGACGACGTGAACTCATGATCGGGGTCCGCGCTGGTGACGGGTCATCAGCGCGGACCCGCTTCGGGGGGCGGGCGCCGGCTTCCGCGGCCGCTCGGCGGTGTTCGTCCGCTGAGCGGGCCGGCACGCGTGCGGAGGCGGTCCGGACGGGCCGGTCATCCGTCGCAGCGGTACAGGAACAGGATCTTGTCGTCCTGCCAGTCGTGGCGCTGTTCCACCTGTGTGCCGATGGTGTCGAAGAGTTTCTCGATCCTGCCCCGCTGGTAGGGGAACTCGTCCACCAGGATGTACCGCACTCGCTTGATGCGGAGCAGTGCACGCAGCCGGGTCTCGATCCACTCGTCGGACATGTAGTGGAACCAGCCCATGGTGATCAGCAGGTCGATGTCCTGGAGATCGGTCTGCTCGAGTGTGTCGAAGCTCCCGACCCGGAAATCGACGCCGGAGCGGCCGAACCGCTGCAGAAAGCGTGCCCAGGAGATCGCCCGCGGGTCGATGTCGTACCCGAACCGGTGTTTCGCGTGCACCCGGCTCACGATTTCCCCGAGGCCGCAGCCGACCTCCACCACCACGTCCAGGCCGCCGGGAACGTCTTCGGCGAAAGCCACGGCCATCTTCTTGTAATTGGTGGTGTGAAAACCCCGGAGGTGCCATCTCTCACCCCGGTACACCAGGAACAGCGGAAACTGCATGACCTTCTGGGCCAGGGCGATCGCCACGTTCTCCGCCCCGTGCCGCCTGGCGACATGAATCTTCCGGTTGATTTTGCGCACGGCTACCGGCATGTCTGGCTCCCCGGTGATCGAAGAATGATGCCGTGCCAGGCAACCACCGGCGACCGGTGCCCGCCGTGCCAACACGCCGCGATCATTTCCCATCTTTCGGCAACGTCATTCCCCGGCCCGTTCCCTTTGTCGGCACGGATGCCGGCCGGGTGGTATCCGAAGATCCACCGGCCGGATCGCGGGGAAATGGTCATGCGATGTTTGGTGGACGGTTCTTGGCTAATATGGCAATCGTCATCGCTTGTCCCGTTTTTTCGGTCCGGGTGGACGGGCAGGGATCGGCGGGGGATGTCGAGGGTAGTCGTTCAGCGGAAACGGCGATCGACAGACGGCGGTGAAACGATGGCGACCATGATGGAACGCATCAAGGAGTACCTGCGCGGCCCCAAGGGGCAGGAGCACGCCCATCGGGTCAAGGTCATGGCCAGGGACCCGCAGAACCAGAGCAGGCTGCGCTATTTCATGGACCGGTGGCGCTCTCGCGGGACCCACCACTGACGGTCCGCGCGACCGCGCCGATCACAGAGCCCGCCGGCCGGGAACCCCTCCCCGGCCGGCGCGGCGTGCCCCCGCGCCCGGACCTGGGTGTCGGAGGAGCGGTGTCACCTGGCAGGCTTGCCTTCTGGACCGGAGTGTTCGCGAAGACCCCCGTGGAGGCCGACCTTGCAGGGACCGCTCAGTGACATCGTGGTCCTCGACCTGTCCCGGGCGCTGGCCGGGCCGCACGGAGCGCAGATGCTCGGCGACCTGGGCGCCATGGTGATCAAAGTCGAGCATCCCGGCGGCGGTGACGAGTCGCGCGGGTGGGGGCCGCCCTTCGTGGGCCCCCAAGGGGACATCTCCACGTACTTCCTGGCGACCAACCGGAACAAGCGGTCCATCACCCTCGACCTCAAGAGCGAGGAGGGCGCCGCGCTGCTCACCCGCCTCGTCCGGCAGAGCGACGTCCTGATCGAGAACTTCCGCACCGGTGTGCTCGACCGTCTCGGCTTCCCGGTGGAGCATTTGCACGAGCTGAACCCGCGCCTGGTCATCCTGTCCATCACCGGGTTCGGTCACGACGGCCCCGAGGGCGGGCGGCCCGGGTACGACCAGATCGCCCAGGGCGAGGCGGGCCTGATGAGCCTGACCGGCCCCTCGCCCGACGAGCCGTACCGCGTGGGCGCCTCGGTCGCCGACCTGCTCGCCGGAATCCACGGCGCGTACGGCGTGGTGGCCGCGCTGTACGAACGCGAGCGCACCGGCCGGGGCAAGGTCGTGCGCACCTCGCTGCTGGCCTCGGTGGTCGGCGTGCACTCCTACCACGGGACGGCCTGGACGGTCGGCCGGCAGGTCCCGGTGGCCGCCGGAAACCACCACGCCTCGATAGCGCCGTACGGGGCGTTCCGCTGCGCCGACGGGGTGATCCAGATCGCGGTCGCCAACGACGCCCAGTGGAGCAGGCTCGCCCCGCTGCTGGGCATCGACCCGGCGACGCCGAAGTACGCGGTCAACCGGGAGCGGCGCGCCCACCGCGACGAGCTGATCGCGGACATGGAGCGGGCGCTGGGCGTCCACGACCGGGCGCACTGGCTCGCCGTGCTGGCCGAGGCGGGCATCCCCGCCGGGGCGGTCCGCACGCTGGACGAGGTCTACGCCTGGGAGCAGACCAGGTCGCAGGACCTCGTGGTCACCGTGGACCACCCGGTGCTCGGCCCGATCGAGCTGCCGGGGTCGCCGCTGCGCTTCGACGGCGCGCCGCCCGCCGAGCACCTGCCGCCGCCCGCGCTCGGCCAGGACGACCAAGCGGTGCGCGAATGGCTGGCCCGGCGCGAGGAGCGGCGCCCGGCCGCCGGAGTCGAGGAACGGCCCGGGGCCGGAGCGGGCCCGGAGCCGGGCCGCACCGCGGCGGACGCGGCACAGAGCGGGCCGCGAGTGCCGGAGGGAGCGGGGACGTCCGGGAGACAGGCCTACCTCGCGAACGCGGAGAAGCGGGAGGGGTGAGCGGTCCGGTGAGCGGCGCCGCACGCCCCGACGCGCACACGTTGATCCGTACCGTCCTCGACCCCGGGTCATGGAAGTCATGGGACGAGCCGGTCGTGGACCCCGCCCCGCCCGAGTCGCCGTACGCCGAAGAGCTGGCGGCCGTCCGGGCGAGAACCTCCTACGACGAGTCGGTGGTGACCGGCGAGGGACTGCTCGCCGGGCGCCGGGTGGCGGTCATGGCCTGCGAGTTCTCCTTCCTCGCCGGGTCCATCGGGGTCGCCGCCGCCGAACGGCTGGTGCGCGCCGTGGAGCGGGCCACGGCGGAGGGCCTGCCGCTGCTGGCCGCGCCCGCCTCCGGCGGCACCCGCATGCAGGAGGGCGCCATCGCCTTCGTCCAGATGATCAAGATCAGCGCCGCGGTGTCCGCGCACCGCGCGGCCGGGCTGCCCTACATCGTCTACCTGCGCCATCCCACCACCGGCGGGGTGTTCGCCTCGTGGGGGTCGCTCGGGCACGTCACCGCCGCCGAGCCCGGCGCGCTCATCGGCTTCCTCGGCCCGCGGGTGTTCGAGGCACTGCACGGCTACCCCTTCCCACCGGACGTGCAGGTCGCCGAGAACCTCTACGAGCACGGCCTGGTCGACGCGGTGGTGTCGGCGGAGCACGCGCGCGAGGTCGCCATCCGCGCCCTGGCGGTCATGTGCGCGCCCAGGGACGCCGCGCGGCTGCGCGAACGGGGCGAGACGCCCGCCCGCGGGCCCGAGCCGGAGGAACGGGCCGCCGACGTGGACGCCTGGGAGGCGATCAGCCGGTCGCGCCGCGACGACCGGCCCGGGGTCAAGGCGCTGCTCAAACTCGGCGCCTCGCACGTGACACCGCTCAACGGCACCGGCGCGGGGGAGAACGACCCCGGGCTGCTGCTCGCCCTGGCCATGTTCGGCCGGGCGCCCGCCGTGGTGCTCGGCCACGACCGCCGGCGCGTCACCGGCCGCCACCTCGGCCCGGCCGGGCTGCGGGTGGCCCGGCGCGGCATGCACCTGGCCTCCGAGCTGGGCCTGCCGCTGGTCACCGTGGTGGACACCCCCGGGGCCGCCTTGTCGAAGGCGGCCGAGGAGGGCGGCCTGGCCGGTGAGATCGCCCGCTGCCTGGCCGATCTGGTCATGCTGGACGCCCCGACGGTGTGCCTGCTCCTCGGCGAGGGGGCGGGCGGCGCCGCGCTGGCCCTGCTGCCCGCCGACCGGGTGCTGTGCGCCCAGCACGCCTGGCTGTCGCCGCTCCCGCCCGAGGGGGCCTCGGCGATCCTGTACCGGACCATCGACTTCGCCCCCGAGATCGCCAAGGTCCAGGGGGTGCGGGCCGCGGACCTGCGGCGCACCGGTGTCGCCGACCGGGTCATCCCCGAGTTCCCGGACGCGGCGTACGAGGAGAAGGAGTTCTGCGAGCGGGTGGCCGCCACGCTGGAGTACGAGATCCTCGGCCTGATGGAAAGCCCGGCCGAGGACCGCCTGACCACCCGCCTCGCCCGCTACCGCCACCTCGGCACCCCCGGCTGACCCGCCAGAGAGCGGGCCACCCGCTCGGTACGGGACGGGCGTGCCGGAGGGCGGGACGCGGGCGGAACGGTTCCGTGGCGCTCCGGACTCGGGCCGCCGCGCTCAGGACATCTAGCGCGGGGACGGTCGTACCGCGGGGTCGGGGGTCGAGAGGGGGATGTCGGCCCAGAACGGCGGGTTCGGGGCCTGCTCGACCCGGCCGATCCGTCGGCCGTGCGCGTTGTACAGCGTGATGGTGTATCCCTCGGCGAAGACGTCCCCTTCATGCTCGGCGGGCGCCGCGAACAGGGTGAACCCTCGTTTCCAGGGGTCGGGGACCGCCCGCGCCGAGACGACGCGCCCGTCGCGGTACCGCACCTCCGCCTTGGCCGTCCCGGCCTTGGCCAGGCCGAACCAGAAGCCCTGGGCGAACCGCCAGTCCGCCGGGCGCTCGCCGGTCAGCAGATCCTCGATCGGCCGGCCGGGGGTCAGGACGGTCGCACCGATGACCTCCCCGTCGTGCAGCCAGAGCAGGGTCCCGTCCTCGTGCAGGCGTGCCACCAGCCCGCCGGCGGGTTTCGCGTCGGGCCGCTCGGCAGGGGCGCTCGTCAAGGAGTCCGGGGCCCGGTCGGGCGTCACCCGCTGAACGACCCGGCCGTCCGAGCCGGTGAACTCGAACACGCCGACCCCTGCCCCCGCCGGGTACGTCACCGTCCATACCGCGGCCGGCGCCCCCTTCGGGCGGTAGATGAGGCCGGGCAGACGGGAACCGTCTCGGCCGACCGCCGCGACGTCGGCCACCCCCGGGAGAGCCATGCCGTAGGAGATGAGGGTGCCGGTGTTCGGCCACTCCTCACTCGTCGAGCCGGCGTACCAGGCGTGGTTCCCGTCATGGACCGGGTCCACCGCCACCGGGCAGCCGGCGACGCTGGCGCCGTGCAGCGCGTACTGGGTGGCCGCGCACAGTTTGATGTACCGCGGCTCGCCGGTGCCCTGCCGCGGTGACGGATCGGTGAACCACAGGCGTATCGGCCGGCCGTTCGACGGGTCCACGATCGCCAGTGTCCCGCCCACCGGCGGGTTCTTGGCCACCTGCGCGGCGTAGGCGTCCCAGCGTCCGGATGGGTCCGGGAGCGGGAGGGAGGCGGGCGGGGTGCGGCGCGTCGTGGTGGCGGTGTCGGGCCCTGAATGGGACAGGACGAGGGGCACGCCCGCCACCAGGGCGGCCGCACAGAGCGGGACGGCGGCCAGCGCGGCCCACCGGACCCGCCTGGCCCGGGTCACACGGCGCTGGACCTCCGCCCACGCGTGCGGGTCGGTCTCGTAGGAGCGCGCGCGGGCGCGCAGGGCCTCGCGCAGGTCGTCCTCAATCATCACTGCTCTCCTGGAGGGAACGCCCGAGGGCCCCGAGGGCACGGCTCGTGTGGGTCTTGACGGAACCGGGGGTGACCCCCATGGCGTCGGCGATCTCGCGCTCGGACAGCTCCAGCCAGTAACGCAGGACCAGGGCCTCACGCTGGCGCCGTGGCAGACGGTCGACGGCGGCGAGCAGATCGCGATGCCGCTCGGCGACCAGGAACGCCTGCTCGCCGCTGTGCTGCGTCACGGCCGGCTCGCCCGCCTCGGAGCGGCGCAGGCGCGCGAGCCGGAGATGACGTACCCGGTTGCGGGTCAGGTTGCAGACGATCGCACGGAGGTAGGGCACGGCCGCGTCGGCCTCGCGCAGGCGGCCCATCTTCTGGTGCAGCCGGGCGAAGGCCTCTTGGGCGATGTCCTCCGGATCGTCCGCGCCGAGCAGGCCGGCCAGCCGGACCATCGCCGCGTAGTGCGCGGCGAACAGGTCAGCGAAGGACGGTCGCCCGGTCGAGACGACGGATGCTTCGGTCACACACCAGAGACACTCACGCCGCGCGTAGGTTGACAGGGGATCGGCACGCGTTCGACCCGGATGGAGTGGACCTCCTCGTGCGGGACGACGACCTCGTACGCGCCGTGGTCGACCATCCAGTAGCCCAGCGCCTCGGCCTTCAGGCCGCTGTGCCCGGTGTAGGCGATGTGCAGGCCGTCGTCGTCCTCGTCCAGGACCACGCAGGGCTCGCCGCCGAACGCGCCGACCGTGCGCAGCAGCACCAGCCACTGCAGGTCGTCGCGGCGGACCCGCCGGCGCCAGTAGCCGCCCACCTGCTGGAAGCCCCCGCGGGGCTCCTCACTGAACAGGACGACGTCGTCGGGGCCCGGCCCCAGGGCGGCGGCGTAGGTCTGGTCGCCGTGGTGGGCGATGAAGCCGAGACCGACGGGTTCGATGTCG
Source organism: Sphaerisporangium melleum (assembly GCF_014646695.1). Taxonomy (GTDB): domain Bacteria; phylum Actinomycetota; class Actinomycetes; order Streptosporangiales; family Streptosporangiaceae; genus Sphaerisporangium; species Sphaerisporangium melleum. Next base: position 259,670 of record NZ_BMNT01000003.1, on the reverse strand, counting down.
CTCATGCGGCCGGCCGCCAGGTGAGCCCGTCGTACTCGGCGAACCGCCGCTCGCCCCGGGAGCCGAGATAACGGATCTCCGCCCCGGCGGGGATGGGCATCGGCGCGGTGTGGAACTGGGGGACGACATGCTGGCGCGAGGTGGTGAAACCGTTGCCGGCGAACGGCGGCGTATCGTTCCAATCTCCGCCCATGTGCGGGCCGTAGGGCACGACGTAGGCGTCGGTGTCGCGCACCTGCCACCGCAGGATGTACAGCTCGGGGACCGAGGGGGTGAGCTCGGAGCCCTCGAAGGTCAGGTCGAGCGCGGAGATCAGCAGCTCGGGCGTGGTCAGCCGTGAGCAGTCCTGCACGCGGTAGACGTATCCCGAGATGATCGTGCGTTGGCCCGCGAGGTAGGGCACCAGCAGCCGTGGTGGGATGACCTTTTGCATCTGCGTACTCGGTGCCGGCTCGCTCACATCCCGCATTTTACGATCTGGCGACCTCCGGGTTCGGCACGGCGCGATAAATATCTGGACGCCGGTGGTCCAGGCAGGGCAGCACGGCGCGCACCCGCTCGGTCTCGGCGGGGTCGACCTCGACGACCTGGACGGCGCCCGCCGGGCCGAGGTCGGCGCGCACCACGCCGAGCGGGTCGACCAGCATGCTCCTGCCCACGCCGAAGCCGTCCTTCGCCTCGTGGTCGGGCGCCTGGCCGACGGCGATCGTCCACATGGTGTTCTCCAGCGCCCTCGCCCGCACCAGGGTCGCCCAGTGCTCTTCCTTCAGCGGGCCCGAGCCCCAGGCGGCGATGATCGCGAACGCCTCCGCGCCGCGGTCGACCAGGGCCCGCGCCAGCTCGGGGAAACGGACGTCGTAGCAGGTGATCAGGCCCAGGCGCAGGCCCTCCAGCTCCACGACCACCGGCTCGTCCCCGGGCGCGACCAGCTCGGACTCGCGCGCGCCGAAGGAGTCGAACAGGTGGATCTTGCGGTAGGCGGCGCGCAGCCGGCCCTGCCGGTCGAGGGCGATGGCCGTGTTGTGCACCCGGCCGTCCCCGGAGGGGGTGAAGGTGCCGAGGACGACGGCGATCTCGTGGGCGCGCGCGGCCTCGGCGACGGCCGTCACGAAAGGCCCCTCCAGCGGCTCGGCGGCCTCGGTGACCCCCTTGCCGAACCGGGTCAGCGTCGCCTCGGGGAACACCGCGACCCGCGCCCCGCCCGACGCCGCCCGGCCGAGGGCGTCGCGCACCCGCTCCAGGTTGGTCTTCGGGTCGCCGGACACCGGAATCTGGCACAGAGCGATACGCGTCACCGCTCCAGCCTAAACGCGCCCGCCCTCCATCTGAAGATCCCCGTGCCGACGCTCGGCGCTCGGGTGCGGGTACCGAGCCGGCCGACAGGGTCGAGCGTTGGTCGCACCGCCTCCGCTCTGCCGTATCAGGCGTGCGTGTCGCCGGCCGGGGGGCGGCGGTTGGGGATGAGGTGGTACCAGGTGGCGCATCGCCAGGCCCATTCCAGGGGGCCGTAGCGGAAGCGGGCGGTCCACCAGCGGGCGAAGCCGGTGAGCGCGGCGATGGCGAGCGCGGCGACGACGAGGACGCCGGCCCGGGTGTCGTCCCGGGTCAGCAGCGGCAGCACCGCCAGGGTGATCAGCGTGCCGGTGACGTAGGCCGTGAGGGCGATGCGGCCGAGCGGTTCGAGCACCGCCGACAGCCAGGGCAGATGGGGCAGCGCCAGCAGCAGGCCGGTGCAGTACGCGGTCGCCCCGGCCAGGCCGGCCAGCGGGTAGACGCTGACCGTGTAGGGGAAGCGGAAGGTCTCCGGGTGCACCCACAGGTACGCCCAGGCGGCGGCGAGCGCGACGGCGAGCGGAGCGCTGATCAGGAAGGCCGCGGTCAGCGCGCGCCGGCCCGGCGCGTACGCGATCACCGCCATGCCGAGCAGGAACAGGCCGGGGATCAGCCACACCCCGCCCGCGTGGACCAGTACCGCCCAGGTCACGGCGGCGACCCCCGCGGCCAGCACCATCCAGCGGCGCAGGTAGGAGGCGGGGAGCAGGACGATGGCGCCGGTCAGGGCGTAGGGGAGCAGCACCTCGCCGGGGCTGAGCGTCCGGTGCAGCAGCCCCAAGGCGGCGAGCGCGGCGAGCCGCCGGAGCAGGACGAGGCGCGGGTGGGCCGTCCGGCGGGCCGCCGAGCGCAGGAACAGGACGAAGCTCACGCCGAACAGGAAGGAGAAGATCGGGAAGAAGCGGCTCTGCAGGAGGTTCTCGACCAGCCAGTCGGTGGGGGTGGTCGTGCTCCGCCGCACCGCGTCGGAGGTGTGCTGCCAGGCGTTGACCAGCGTGATCCCGCAGACCGCGAAGCCGCGCAGCGCGTCCAGTTCGCGGATCCGGGCGGGGGCCGGTTCCTGGCGATCTTCCGCATCGCGGGCAGATCTCGCGATCACCTCATGAGGCTATCGCCGCCCCATCGTCGACGTCTCCCCTCATGGCACGAAATTCCGCTTGAGGCCATCTATTTCTCTATATGTCGAGGCAGTGGAGCCCGGCCGGTCCGCCTGACCGGGGGGGGGTGTGCCGTGGCGATCACGAGGTTCGCCGCGAGGCATGGAACAGGGGCGGGTGGTGATCGCCTGGGGACGCGGGCAAGGAGGGGGCGGGCGGATAGGCTGGCCGGCGTGAACGAGCCATTGGTCGCGAGCATGCGAGAGTTCGGCACGACGATCTTCGCCGAGATGACGGCCCTCGCCGTACGGACCGGGTCGATCAACCTGGGGCAGGGCTTCCCCGACACCGACGGGCCCGATGCGATGCTGGAGCACGCGGTGGCCGCGATCAGGGCCGGCGGGAATCAATATCCGCCCGGCCCCGGCATCCCCGAATTGCGGCAGGCCGTCGCGGAGCACCGCAAGCAGCACTACGGGCTGCTGTACGACCCCGACGGCGAGATCCTGGTGACCGTGGGCGCGACCGAGGCGATCGCGGCGTCCCTTCTCGCGCTGTGCGACACCGGGGACGAGGTGATCCTCTTCGAGCCCTACTACGACTCCTACAGCGCCGTCGTGGCGCTGTCGGGCGCGGTGCGCCGCCCCGTGCCGCTGCGTCCGGTGGCGGGCCGGTTCACCTTCGACCCGGACGAGCTGCGTGCGGCCGTGGGCCCCCGCACCAGGGCGATCGTGGTCAACACCCCGCACAACCCCACCGGCACCGTCTTCACCCGGGACGAGCTGTCGCAGATCGCCGCCCTGTGCCAGGAGCACGACCTCATCGCGATCAGCGACGAGGTGTACGAGCACCTCACCTTCGACGGCGTCGAGCACGTGCCCATCGCGACCCTGCCGGGCATGCGCGAGCGCACCGTGATGATCTCGTCGGCGGGCAAGACCTTCTCGGTGACCGGCTGGAAGATCGGCTGGCTGTGCGCGCCCGCCAGGCTGGTCACGGCCGTCCAGACCGTCAAGCAGTTCCTCACCTACACCGCCGGAGGGCCGTGGCAGGTCGCCGTGGCCCACGCCCTGCGCGAGGAGCTCGGCTGGGTCGCCGGGCTGCGCGACTCGCTCGCCGCCAAGCGCGACCGCCTCATGACGGGGCTGTCGGCCGCCGGGTTCGGCGTGTACCGCCCGGCCGGGACGTACTTCGTGCAGACCGACATCCGCCCGCTGGGCTTCGCCGACGGCGGCGAGCTGGCCCGGCGGCTGCCCGAGCTGGCCGGTGTCGTCGCCGTCCCGACCCAGGTCTTCTACGACCGTCCCGAGCTCGGCCGGCACTTCCTGCGCTTCGCCTTCTGCAAGAGGGACGAGATCATCGACGAGGCCGTCGCCCGGCTGGCCCATCTCGGACGGCCCGGAAAACGGACTGACAACGTGGTGTAAATGGCCATACACTCGCCGTGTCCGAGCGACATGTCGAGAGCGGAAGCCGACCGCGTGGAGGTATGGCAGTGACGCTTCGTCTCAGCGAGGAGCAGACCAAGGCGCTGCGCCGGCGCGCCGAGAAGGAGGGACGGAGCGTCCAGCAGGTCGTGGACGCCGCCGTCGAGGAGTACCTGGCGCGGCGCGACGCCGACGAGGAGGTCCACCGGCTCGGTGTCGCGGCGGTGGACCGCTGGCAGGGCGTCCTCGACCGGCTCGGTGACTGACCGGCGGCCCTGGCGCCGTCCGCGAGCGGCGCGTGCGACGAGCTATCTGAGCACGGAGCAGGTGGTCGACCTCGCCGCCGTCACGCTGGGCGCCGCGCCGCCCCTGCGTGACGCGGGGCTGCTCGACTCCGCCGTCCGCCGCCCGCAGGCGTCCATGTTCGGCCACGAGGCCTACCCGCACCTGCTGGTCAAGGCCGCGGCGCTGCTGCACTCGCTGGCCAGGCACCACCCCTTCGAACGAGGTGCCCGGCGGGTCGCCTGGATCTGCACGGTGGTCTTCCTCGCCTGGAACGGCATCGAGGTCGACACCGGCGACGACGGCGTGCTCGCCCTGGTCACCGCGGTCGCCGCGGGCGCGCTGGCGGAGGTGGACGAGATCGCCCGGGTCCTGTGGGGTTTCGTCGCACGGGTCTGATCCCGGCCCGGGCGGGTCAGTCCCTCTTGCGGGCGACGCTCTTCGACAGGGCGTAGGCCAGGTTGATGAACGCGATGAGGCCGAAGACCAGGAGCAACGGCGCGGTGGAAGAGCCGTCCCTGGTCACGACCGCCGCCAGCGGCACCGAAAGCGCCAGGGAGCCGAGCCCCAGGGACATCTGCGCCCAGTCGGGCCCGGAGCGCTTGGCCGGGCTCGCCGCCAGCTTGGCGTCGATCACCGCGTTGACCCGGCCGACCAGCGACTCGGCGATGGCGAGCTCGTACTGCGGGCCGAGCTCGCGTTGGGCGGCCATGGCCGCGGCGACTTCGTCGCGCTCTAGCTTCTGCGGTTCCACGCCCCGATTCTGCCCTGAACGCCGCGGCCGTGGTGCTATCCGAACCATCTCGAAACGTCGGCATTTCGCGGTAGAACGGAGCGCCGGACCGGTGTCCCGTACCGGTTATGGACGGCTTTCCTGACGTCGCCCACCGTGCCGTGGAGGTGCTCGGTGATGACGGCCGAGAGTGCGAGGGATTGGGCGGATACATCCGAACCAAGCGGCGTTCCTGGGCAGATGTGGCCAATGAGCAGGACATGGCGCTCTGGATAGCTTCAGGCTGTGGGTGAACGCGTCCTGATCGCTCTTGGCGGCAACGCGATGACCGCGCCGGACGGAAGCGCGTCCCCGGACGACCAGCGGCGAGCCGTCGAGCGCGCGATGACGCACGTGGCCACGCTGATCGGCGCGGGCCACCAGGTGGTGCTGACGCACGGCAACGGTCCCCAGGTGGGCAACCTGCTGCTGAAGAACCAGATCGCCGCCGAGGTCGTCCCGCCGGTCCCGCTGGACTGGTGCGGGGCGCAGACTCAGGCCACCATCGGGGTGCTGATCCTCAACGCCCTCGGCCACCCGGCGGCCGTCGTGGTCACCCGCACCCTGGTCGACCTGGGCGATCCGGCGTTCGCCGACCCGGTCAAGCCGATCGGCCGGTACTTCAGCGAGGCCGAGGCCCGCAGGTTCGAGCGTCTCGGCCAGACCTGGCGCGCCTTCCCCGGCAGGGGGTTCCGCCGGGTCGTGGCCTCGCCCGAGCCGCTGGAGATCATCGATGCCTCCGCCGCGCTCGCCCTCATGGACGCCGGGTACACCGTCGTGGTGGCCGGGGGTGGCGGCGTGCCCGTCGCCCGGCTGGCCGACGGCTCGCTCACCGGCGTGGAGGCCGTGGTGGACAAGGACGCCGCCGCGGCCGTGCTCGCCTCCGCCGTGCGGGCGAGCGTGCTGGTCGTGGCGACGGACGTGCCGGCCGCCGTCCTGGGGTACGGAACCGAACTGGCCCGGCCGATCGGCCGCGTCACCGTCGCCGAACTGCGCGCGATGCAGGCCGACGGCCATTTCGCGCGCGGGAGCATGGGCCCCAAGGTGGAGGCGGCCCTGCGGTTCGCCGAGGGCGGCGGGCGGGCAGTGATCACCTCGCTGGAGCACATCGGCGCGGCGCTGGCCGGCGAGATCGGCACGGCGGTCGGCTGGTGAGCCGGTGCCGGGCCGCGGCCGCGTACGGTGCCGGCCGGGCGGTGGACCGGCACAGGGCGAACGCCTGCGCGTCCCGGCCGGACTGCTGATCAAGTGAAGCGAAACGACCGAAAGGTAGGAGATATGGCGGATCCGATCGAGGTGCGCAAGGTCGCCATCGAGAGCGTCACCGACGCCTCCGGGCTGGAGAGGCTCATCGACGACGGGGTGATCGAGGCCGACCGCGTGCTCGCCGTGATCGGCAAGACCGAGGGCAACGGCGGCGTCAACGACTACACCCGCATCCTCGCCGACCGCGCCTTCCGCGAGGTCCTGATCGCCAAGGGCACGCGGACCCCGGAGGAGGTCGCCCAGGTGCCCCTGGTGTGGTCCGGCGGCACCGACGGCGTGCTCAGCCCGCACGCCACGATCTTCGCCTCGCTCGACCCCGCCGCCGTCGAACCGTCCGACGAGCCGCGCGTGTCGGTCGGCGTCGCGATGAGCGAGGTGATCCTGCCCGAGGACATCGGCCGCCCCGCCATGGTCGAGAAGGTCGCCGCCGGCGTGCGCGAGGCCATGAAGATCGCCGGGATCGAGGACCCGGCGGACGTCCACTACGTGCAGACCAAGACGCCGCTGCTGACCCTCGCCACCATCAACGACGCCAAGTCGCGCGGCCAGGACGTCGTCATCGAGGACACCGGCCCGTCCATGGACATCTCCAACTCCACCACCGCGCTCGGCATCGCCGTCGCGCTCGGCGAGATCGAGATGCCCCGCGCGGACCAGATCCACAAGGACCTCTCGCTGTATTCCAGCGTCGCGTCCTGCTCCTCCGGGGTCGAACTGGACCGGGCGCAGATCGTCGTGGTGGGCAACGTGCGCGGCGTCGGCGGCCGCTACCGCATCGGGCACAGCGTCATGAAGGACGCCCTGGACGCCGACGGCATCTGGGAGGCCATCCGGGGGAGCGGCATCGAGCTGCCCGAACGCCCGCACCCGAGCGACCTCGGCGACCGGCTGGTCAACGTGTTCATGAAGTGCGAGGCCGACCCGAGCGGGCGGGTGCGCGGGCGCAGGAACATCATGCTCGACGACTCCGACGTCCACTGGCACCGGCAGATCAAGGCCACCGTCGGCGGAGTGGCGGCGAGCGTGACCGGCGACCCGGCCGTGTTCGTGTCGGTCGCCGCCGTCCACCAGGGCCCCTCCGGTGGCGGCCCGGTGGCCGCCATAGCCGACCTCGGCTGACGGTGAGGGGGTAGGGGAACGCCTCCCGGTGGAGTTCGGCTCCTGTCCGACCGGCCACGGTGTCTTGACCCGGATCCGCCGGCTCCGGCCGGGACGTACGGTCACCGGCCGTGTGGGGTGATGTCCGGGGGCGGGGCGGGGAGTGGGTAGGCTCGCGAAGCGTGCCGAGCATTCCGCAGCCCCTGGTCCCCGGTGACGACGGCGGCGCCGACCCGTCCGTGGCGGCGGCGCTGGCCGGCTTCGCCGCCCTCAGGGCCGACGCGTCGGTCGTGGCCGCGGCGCTGAGCACCGCGCGCCTGCTCGTCCCGGTGGTGGCGTTGCTGACCCAGGCCGAGGTCGGCGAGCACGGGCTCAGGCAGGAGAAGGAGAGCGAGATGGCGCTGCCGGTGCTGGTCGGCGCCGACGGCAGGAGGGCCGTCCCCGCCTTCACCGGCATGGAGTCCCTCAAGCTCTGGCGCGCCGACGCCCGTCCCATCCAGACGCTGACGCCGCAGGTCTGCCGGGCCGCACTCGGCGAGGACGCCGCCGCCGTGGTGGTGGACGTCGCCGGGCCGGTGCCGTTCGCCATCGAGGGGGCGCTGCTGCACGCTCTCGCCTCCATCGGGAAGATCACCGGGGACGACGCCACCCTGGAGCCCGTGCTGGCCGCGTTGTCCGAGCACGCCGAGGTGACCGTCGCCCGCGTCCCCGCCCGCAAACCCGGCCTGCTCACCCGCCTGCGCCGCCGCGCCTGACCGGCGTCCCGGCCGCCCCTGGCCCGCCCTCGACACCGCGCCTGGCCGCTCCCGCGTCACCGAGGCGACCAGGGGTTCGCATAACGGGCGTTCCGGTGGCCGTGCCGAACCGGGACTCTCTCGCCGCACGAGTACGCCTCACGCGGCGAAAACCTTCCCGTACCGCCTGAGGACCGCCTGCGGGGCGAGGGCGTGTCCGCCGCACGCGGGCACTGTTCGCGATGCCCGAGCTCAGGGAGCGGGAGGACGACTAAAGTCGGCGGGTGAGCTTCATCGTGGCCGGGGCCGCGCTCGCCGGCCTGGTCGCCGGGCCCTACATCCGCGCCCTGGCCGGCGGCTTCCAGGCCGACCTCTGCGCCGATGCGGAGGCGACGGCCGCCGGCTCCGGCGAGCCCGGCATGCGCCGTTCCGGCGCGCACAAGACGGCCGCCGGTGCGGCGGGCGATGCGGATGGGCCGCTCGCCGAGCGGGCGGCCGGTCCAGGTGAGCCGGGTGCCGAGGGCACCGGCGATGATCCTTCCGGTGTGCCCGCGGCGGGGCTTACCCGGGAGCAGGCGCGAGAGCTGCGGCGGGTGTACCGGGCGGAGGCGCGGGCGGCGTTCCGGGGGGCGCTGCGCACCGTGCCGGTGCCGGCGTGGCCGCCGTCGATCGAGGTGGTGGTGGCGGCCGTCGCCGCGCTGGTGGCCTGGCGGATCACCGGCCCCGCGCTGCTCGCCCCCTGGCTCTACATGGCCGTGGCGGGATGCGCGCTCGCGGTGATCGACTGGCGCACCCAGCGGTTGCCGGACGCCCTGACCCTGCCCTCCTACCCGGTCCTCGCCGCGTTGCTGGCCCCGTCCGGGCGGCTGGGGGAGGCGCTGCTCGGCGGGCTCGCCCTGGCCGGCGCGTACGCCGTCCTGTGGCTGGCCCGGCCCGGAGCGCTCGGGCTCGGCGACGTCAAGCTCGCGGGCCTGACCGGGATGCTGACCGGCGCGCTGGGCTTGGACGCCTGGCTCGCCGGCGCGATCGCCGGGCAGGCGCTCGGCGCGCTCTACGCCGTCGTCCTGCTGGTCACTCGCAGGGGCACGCTGCGCAGCCAGTTCCCCCTCGGCCCGTTCATCCTGCTCGGCCCCCTCGCCGCCCTGCTCGCCGCGTCGCCCACCTGACCACGCGGTTCGAGATGGGAGTGATCAGCATGTGGGACGGCGGGGTGAGGGCAGTGGGTGGTGCATGGAAGACTTGTCGTCATGTTGCGCTGGTTGACCGCAGGTGAATCCCACGGCCCGGAACTCGTCGCGATCCTGGAGGGCATGCCCGCCGGGGTCGGGGTCACGACCGCCGACATCGAGGGGGCTCTGGCGCGGCGCCGGCTGGGGTACGGCCGCGGGGCCCGCATGAAGTTCGAGCAGGACGAGGTCACCATCGTCGGCGGGGTGCGCCACGGGCGCACGCTCGGCAGTCCGGTGGCGATCAGGGTGGGCAACACCGAGTGGCCCAAGTGGGAGACCGTGATGGCGGCCGACCCGGTCGATCCCGACCTGCTCGCCGCGCAGGCGCGCAACGCGCCGCTGTCGCGTCCCCGTCCCGGGCACGCCGACCTGTCGGGCATGCAGAAGTACGGCTTCGACGACGCCCGGCCCATCCTCGACCGCGCCAGCGCGCGTGAGACGGCCGCGCGGGTCGCGCTCGGCCAGGTCGCCCGCAACTTCCTCAAGCAGGCGCTCGGCGTCGACATCCTCAGCCACGTGGTGGCGATCGGCGCGGCCGAGGCCCCCGAGGGGGTCGTCCCCGAGCCCGGCGACCTCGCCGCCATCGACGAGCACCCCGCGCGCTGCCTGGACGCCGCCGCGGGCGAGGCGATGATCGCCGAGATCGACGCGGCGCGCAAGGACGGCGACACGCTGGGCGGCGTCGTCGAGGTCGTCGTGTACGGGCTGCCGCCGGGCCTCGGCAGCTACGTCCACTGGGACCGCCGCCTGGACGCGCGCCTGGCCGCGGCGCTCATGGGCATCCAGGCGATCAAGGGGGTGGCGGTCGGCGACGGGTTCGAGACCGCCCGCCGCCGCGGCTCGCAGGCCCACGACGAGATCGAGAACACCCCCGATGGCGTGCGCCGGATGACCAACCGCGCGGGCGGCGTCGAGGGCGGCATGACCAACGGCGAGCCGCTGCGGGTGCGCGCCGCCATGAAGCCGATCTCCACGGTGCCCAAGGCGCTGTCCACGGTGGACGTGCTCACCGGCGAGCCCGCCAAGGCGATCAACCAGCGGTCGGACGTGTGCGCCGTCCCCGCCGCGGGCATCGTGGCCGAGGCGATGGTCGCGCTCGTGCTCGCCGACGCCGCGGTCGAGAAGTTCGGCGGCGACTCCGTGGAGGAGGTCGCCCGCAACCTGTCCGGCTACCTGTCCTCGATGGTGATCAAGTGACCTCTCCCAAAGCCGTGCTGATCGGCCCGCCCGGATCGGGCAAGACCACCATCGGCCGCATGCTGGCCGACCGGCTGGGCGCCGCCTTCCGTGACACCGACGCCGACGTGGAGGCCGTGGCGGGCAAGCCGGTCTCCGACGTGTTCGTCGAGGACGGCGAAGACCACTTCCGCGAGCTGGAGGCCGAGGCCGTGCGGCGGGCGCTCGCCGAGCACGAGGGCGTGCTGTCCCTCGGCGGCGGCGCCGTCCTGCGCGAGGCCACCCAGGAGCTGCTCGCCGGGCACGCCGTGGTCTACCTCCAGGTCGGGCTGTCCGACGCGGTCCAGCGGGTGGGCCTGGCCCAGGCGCGCCCGCTGCTGGTGCTCAACCCGCGCAGTCAGCTCAAAAGGCTCATGGAGGAGCGCCGCCCCGTCTACGAACGGCTGGCCTCGCTGATCGTCGTCACCGACGGCCGCACGCCCGAAGAGATCACCGACGAGATCGTGAAGGGCCTGCCCGCATGACCGCCACCCGCATCACCGTCAAGGGCGAGCAGCCGTACGAGGTCGTCGTCGGGACCGGAGTGCTCGCCGAGCTGCCCGGGCTGCTCGGCCCGCGCGTGAGCACGGTCGCGGTGGTCCACCCGGCGGGCCTGCCCGAGATCGCCCGGCCGGTCTGCGGCGCGCTGTCGTCGGCCGGGCACACCGTCGTGGCGCTGCCCGTGCCCGACGGCGAGCGGGCCAAGTCGGCCGAGGTCGCCGCCGAGCTGTGGTCGGCGTTCGGCCGGTACGGCCTCACCCGTTCGGACGCCGTCGTCGGCGTCGGCGGCGGAGCGACCACCGACCTGGCCGGGTTCGTCGCGGCGACCTGGCTGCGCGGCGTCCAGGTGGTGCAGGTGCCGACCACGCTGCTCGGCATGGTGGACGCCGCGGTGGGCGGCAAGACCGGCATCAACACCCCCGAGGGCAAGAACCTCGTCGGCTCCTTCCACCCGCCGGCCGGGGTGCTGTGCGACCTGGCCACCCTGGTGTCGGTGCCGAGGGACGACTACGTCGCCGGCCTGGCCGAGATCATCAAGGGCGGGTTCATCGCCGACCCCGAGATCCTGCGCCTGGTGGAGGACGACCCCGCCGGCGCGCGCGTCCCGGAGGGCCGGCACACCCGCGAGCTGATCGAGCGCAAGATCCAGGTCAAGGCGGACGTCGTCGGGGCCGACCTGCGCGAGTCGGGTGTGCGCGAGATCCTCAACTACGGCCACACGCTGGCCCACGCCATCGAGCGCGTCGAGGACTACCGCATGCGGCACGGCGAGGCGGTGGCCATCGGCATGGTGTACGCCGCGGAGCTGTCGCGGCTGGCCGGCCACGCCGGCGCCGATCTGGTGGAGCGCACCCGCTCGATCCTCACCTCGGTCGGGCTGCCCACCGCCTACCGCGCCGACGCGTGGCCCGATCTGCTCGGTCACATGGCGCTGGACAAGAAGAACCGCGGCGCCCGGCGGCGGTTCGTCATCCTGGACGACGTCGCGCGGGTCACCCGCCTGGAGGACCCCGCCGAGGAGCTTCTGGAGGCGGCCTACCGCGCGATCGCCCGCTGATCGCCGGGCCGCGGTGAACGCGGCGCCCGTCGCGAGTACGGTTGGCGTGGCGGGCGGAAGGAACGGGGCCCCGAGCTCACGGGCGCGCCGTGACGGTGAGATGAGACCCCGGGTGGCCGGGCACGTTGTGAGGGTGAGATGAGAACGGTCTTCGTGTTCAACGGTCCCAACCTGTCGCGTCTGGGCACCCGCGAGCCGGACGTGTACGGAGCAGAGACGTTCGAGGACCTTGAGGCGCTGTGCCGGCGGACCGGCAGGGACCTTGGGCTGACGGTGGACGTCCGGCAGACCGACGACGAGGCCGAGCTGGTGTCCTGGCTCCACGAGGCCGCCGACGGCGCCGTCCCCGTGGTGCTCAACCCGGCGGCCTTCACCCACTACTCCTACGCCCTGCGCGACGCCATCGCCCAGCGCACCGCACCGCTCATCGAGGTGCACATCTCCAACCCGGCCGCCCGCGAGGAGTTCCGGCACACCTCGGTGGTCGCCGCCGTCGCCTCCGGCACCATCGCCGGGTTCGGCCTGCGCTCCTACGAGCTGGCGCTGCGCGCGATCGCGGAGACCGCGTGATGGCGCGCGCGTACACCTCGTTCGTGGCGATCGGCGACAGCTTCACCGAAGGGCTGAACGACCCGGGCGCGGACGGGCACTTCCGCGGCTGGGCCGACCGGGTGGCCGAGCGGCTCGCCGCGCTGGAGCCCGGTTTCCGGTACGCCAACCTGGCCGTGCGCGGCCGGCTGCTGGACCAGATCGTCGAGCGGCAGGTGCCGGAGGCGATCGAGCTCAAGCCCGACCTGGTCACCTTCTGCGCCGGCGGCAACGACCTGCTGCGGCCCGGCGCCGACCCCGACCGCATGGCCAAGACCTTCGCCAGGGCCGTGCGCGAGCTGCGCGCCACCGGCGCCGACGTGGTGCTGTTCACCGGCGTCGACCCGCGTGACACGCCGCTGATGCGCCGTTCCCGGGGCCGGTGCGCGGTGTTCTACCTGCACATTCGTTCCATCGCCGACCTCTACGGCTGCCACCTGGTCGACCAGTGGTCGATGCAGTCGCTGCGCGACTGGCGGGCCTGGAGCGAGGACCGCCTGCACATGAACGCCGAAGGGCACCGGTTCGTCGCCGCCAGGGTCTGCGAGGTGCTCGGCGTGCCGTCCGAGGACGACTGGCGGCACACCTGGCCGCCCCGCGAGCGGGTGGACCGCCGGGTCAAGCTCCGCGAGGACCGCCTGTGGGTGCGCGAGCACCTGATCCCCTGGGTGGGCCGCCGCCTGCGCGGCACCTCCTCCGGCGACGCCGTCACCGCCAAGCGCCCCCGCCTGGAGCCCTACGCCTGACCGCGCCCCGCCCACCGGCCGCGCGTCCGCGCGGCCGGGGTGGTCAGGTGGTGGTGAGGCGGCGGAGGGCGGCGCGCACCTTCGCCGGGTCGCTGGTGGTCCAGAACGGCGGCAGCGAGTCGCGCAGGAACCCTGCGTACCGCGCGGTCGCCAGCCGGGGGTCCAGCACCGCGACCACGCCCTTGTCGTCACGGCCGCGCAGCAGCCGGCCCGCGCCCTGGGCCAGCAGCAGCGCGGCGTGCGTGGCCGCGACGGCCATGAAGCCGTTGCCGCCGCGCGCCGCCACGTGCCGCTGCCGCGCGGAGGCCAGCGGGTCGTCCGGCCGCGGGAAGGGGATGCGGTCGATGATCACCAGGCTGAGCGAGGGGCCGGGGACGTCCACCCCCTGCCACAGCGACAGCGTGCCGAACAGGCAGGTGGCCGGGTCGTCGGCGAACTTCTGGACGAGCTGGGAAGTGGAGTCGTCGCCCTGGCACAGCAGTGGCACCTCAAGCCGCTCGCGCAGCGCCTCGGTGGCGGCCTTGGCGGCGCGCATCGAGGAGAACAGGCCGAGCGTGCGCCCGCCCGCGGCCTCGATCAGCTCGGCGATCTCGTCGAGGTACTCCTTGGGCAGCCCGTCGCGGCCCGGCTGCGGCAGGTGCCGGGCGATGTACAGGATGCCGCTGCGGGCATGGTCGAAGGGCGAGCCGACGTCCAGCCCGGTCCACGGCTTGCGCCCGCCCTCGGCGCGGCTCTCGCCGTCCGGCTCGTCCTGCCCCTGCGCGTGCGGTGGCCGCGCCGGGCCGAGGCCCCACTGGCGGGCCATGCCGTCGAAGGTGCCGCCCAGGGCGAGCGTGGCGCTGGTCAGGATCACCGTGCGGTCGGCGAACAGCTTGTCGCGGAGCATCCCGCCGACGCTGAGCGGGGCGACCTTCAGCACCGGGGAACGCCGCTCGGTGGCGCCCTCCAGCCAGACGACCTCGGCCCGGTCGACCTCGGAGTCGCCGCCGAACGCCTCCAGGATGCGCACGGCGGTGTCGTGCACCTCGTCCAGCGCGGTGAACGCCGCCTTGCGCTGCCCGGCGGTCTCGGGGTCCTCGTTCTTGTCGCGGCCGCCGCCCCGGCCGTCCCCGCCGCGCGACCCCATGGCGGTGATGCAGGTGAAGGCGGCGTCCCGCAGCACCGACAGGGTCACGCCGAGCACCTGCGGGAGCTGGTCGAGACGTCCGGGCGGCGCGGCGGCGAGCAGCGCCTTGAGGTCCTCGCCGGCCTCCTGCAGGCGGTCGGCGACGCCCTGCTCGATCAGCCGCCCGACGCGGCGGACGGCCGCCGAGACGGTGAGGTCCGACAGTTCGTCGGTCACGACGCTGGTGACCCGGTCGACCAGTTCGTGGGCCTCGTCCACCACGACCACGTCGTGCTCGGGCAGGACGTCGAACTCCTCCATGGCGTCGATGGCGAGCAGGGCGTGGTTGGTGACCACGACGTCGACCTGGCCGGCCCGCTCCCTGGCCTGCTCGGCGAAGCACTCGGCGCCGCTCGGGCAGCGCTGCGCGCCCAGGCACTCCTTGGCGCTGACCGAGAACTGCCGCCACGCCTGCTCGTTGACGCCCGGCACCAGCTCGTCCCGGTCGCCGGTCTCGGTCTCCTCGCCCCACTCCTGGATGCGCTGCACCATGCGGCCGGTCGCGCTGACCTCGCGCGGGTCGAAGAGCTGGTCGCCTTCCTCCTCGGGCCAGGCCGCGGTCAGCTTGTAACGGCAGAGATAGTTTCGCCTTCCCTTGAGGATCGCGAACTGTGGCTCATGGGGCAGGTGGTCGGCGAGCGAGGCGGCCAGGCGCGGCAGGTCGCGGTCCACGAGCTGGCGCTGGAGGGCGATGGTGGCGGTGGAGACCACCACCGCCGTGTCGGACTCGATGGCGTGCCTGAGCGCCGGCACCAGGTAGGCGAGGGACTTGCCGGTGCCGGTGCCCGCCTGCACGGCGACGTGCTCGTCGTTGTCGATGGCGTGCCGCACCGCCTCGGCCATGGCCGTCTGCCCGGGCCGCTCGGCACCGCCCACCCCGGCGACCGCCGCGCGCAGCAACTCGGTCACCGGCGGCAGGTCGTCCTCCTCGCCGTCCTGCTCGTCGGCCTCCTCGTCGAGATCCTCGGATCCGCCGAAGTCGCCGTGCTCCCCGTCGCGGGGATCCTCCTCCCCGAGATCGTCCTCGCCGTGGCCCCGCCCGCCGGCGCCCGGACCGTCGTGGCCGGGATGATCTGCCACGGAGGAACGGCCGGTGGCGGTGACGTGGCCGGGGACGCCGTCGAGGGCGCTGAGGGAGTCATCGAGCACGGCATGCAACGCTACCGGCCGCACAGGGGTCCCGGCGCCGGGAGCGCTCAGCGGCTCGCGGCGCGTTCCGGGTCCATCTCGGCATTCCGGAACCCGTGTGGCGGGTGGCATGGCACACTGGCGGAGCCGGGTCTCGGGGGTCGAAGACGATCCGCCGCTCGCATGCCCACTTGAGGGGCCAGTGTGCGACATGTGACGATCGGGGTCTGCCATGACGGCGACACGTACGGTTCGGTAGGGTTTCTTGAGGTCGAGTGGACGAATAAGGGCTGGTTAAAGCACGATGTCTGCCATGTCGGAAGTTGTCCCACTGCCGTCGTTCGGTGAGGTGTTCTTCGACGCACGGGGCCAGGAGCGTGTTCTCCGGGTCACCTGGCACGAGGGCACCCTCGTCCTCAGCCTGTGGCGAGGCGAGATGTGCACCGCCAGTTTCCGCATGCCGATGGAGGACGTCGGCCGGCTCCTCGACACACTGGACGAGGGGTACGCCGACGCGGGCGGCGAGTACGCCGACGGGGAAGAGGACTACGGCGACGAGGCCGAGCACGGCGAGTACGCGCAGTACCCCGGGACCGGCCAGTACGCCCGCCCGGCCGCCGAGGTCCCGGACGAGCACGACTACGCCGGCGAGGACGACTACGCCGACGACCACGGCTATGCGGACGAGCACGGCTACGCCGACGAGCGCCCGTACCCCGACGAGCACGCCGACCAGCCGGCCTACCCCCGCGAGGACACCGCGGTGGTCCCGGTGGCCTCCCTCGGCCCGAACGACGTTCTCGTCGCGCGGGGCAGCACGCCCGTCCCGGACAAGCTGGTGGCCGGACGGTCGCGCGGCGAGCAGGACGCGCGCGGTGACCGGCCCCGGCGCGGTGGCGCGCGGGCCGCGCGGCGGGCCGACGTGCCGCAGCCCGGCTACCCGGCGGCCTCCGACTACCAGGCCGTCGACTACGCGGCCGATCCGGCCCGCGCCGACTACCCGCCGCACCCGGAGTACCCCGGGCCGCCGGAGTATCCGGCCCGCTCGGTCCCGGCGCCGCCGCACGGAGAGCAGCCCGGACGCCCGGCCGACTACCCCGTCCACCCCGAGCCGCCGCTCGGCGCGGTCGCGCCGCAGGTGCCCCAGCAGGCCCCGGCCCCGGGCAACCCCCTGCCCGTGACCGGTCCCCAGCCCGTCGCTCCGGCGGCGGGTGAGTACGGCGGCGTCCACCCCGACTACACGCCCCCCAGCGGCTTCTCCTACCCGCCCGACTACGCGCCCCCGCCCGCCGGCGAGGCCGCCCGCGCCGACTACGGTGTCCCCGCGGCGCGCGGCGAGTACGCCCCGCAGGGTGACCATCCGGGCCGGTACGCCGCGCCCGCCGACCACGCAGGCGGGTACGGCGCCGAAGCGGGCTACGGCCGCGGAGCCGACTACGGCGGCACCGCCGAGTACGGGAGCACCGCGGAGTACGGAAGGCCCGCCGACTACGGCACCCCGCCGCTGGACTATTCGGCTCCGCCCGCCGGCTACGGGGTCACCGCCGAGTACGCTCCGCGGCTCCCGGAGTACGGCCACTATGGCCGCGGGGACGCCGACGCCGTGCCGAGAGAGAACCTCATCGTCAACGACTCGCTGCCCTACGGTTCGGCGTCCGGCAGGCTGCCGGACCCGGGCTACCGCCCCGAGAGCCCCGGCTACGACGCGCCGCAGGCGACCGTGGACCCCGCCGACCCCCTGGGCCTGGGTTCGATCGGGCAGCGGCCGATCGACTCCACCGACCCCGGGGCGCCCCGCCCGTACGGCAACGACCCCATGTACACCACCGGCGAGCGGGCGGCCCGCCCCGACGGCCGGGCACAGCACGGCGACAGCGCCCGTCCCTACCCCCAGGAGCCGGGCCGCGGCGACTGGTGACCCGGCCTCCGCGGTGACCCGGCACGGCCGGTGCGGGGCGCCCGCGGCGGTGGCGGGTCCGCGGGGCCGGGGTGCTCCGGTCGCGATGTGCTCACGACCAGGGGCGCAAGGGGAGAAGACGGGCGACATCCCCGGCAACGGCCCTATCCTTGGGCAGCGATGGACATTACGACGGCATTTGAGTTGGTGCTGCTCCCGGCCGGTGCCCTGGCGGTCGCGGCAGTCGCCCGTTGGCGGGGCTGGCCCGCCCCCCTGTTGCTGGTGCTCGCCGGGCTGGCCGCGAGTCTGATCACCTCGCGGTTCAGCGGCGCCCCCGAATATCGCCTCGACCCCGAGGTGGTACTGCTGGTCTTCCTGCCCCCTCTGCTGTACTCCGCGGCCCTGGACTCCTCCTACCAGCGGCTGCGCGCCGTACGGCGCCCGGTCGGGCTGCTGTCGGTGGGACTGGTGCTCTTCACCGCCGCCGCGGTCGCCCTGGTGGCCCACGCGATGATCCCCGGGCTGCCCCTGGCGGCGGCCTTCGCTCTCGGCGCGATCGTCGCGCCGCCGGACGCCGTGGCCGCTGTGGCCGTCGCGCGCAGGCTCGGCCTGCCCCGCAAGGTGATCACCATCCTCGTCGGTGAGAGCCTGTTCAACGACGCCACGGCGCTCACGGCCTACCGGGTGGCGGTGGCCGCCACCGTGGGAGTGGTGGTCACCCCCCTCGGCGCGGCCGGGGAGTTCATCTACGCCGCCGGTTGCGGGGTGGTCATCGGGCTGGCGCTGGCCTACCTCACCGGACGGCTGTTCGGCATCCTGCGCGACCCGCTGATCACCAACGCGCTCGGGCTGCTGGTGCCGTTCGTGGCCTACCTCGGCGCGGAGGCCGTGCACGCCTCGGGAGTGATCGCGGTCGTCGTGATGGGGCTGGTGCTCGGCCACCGGATGGACCGCACGACTTACGGCGCCCGCCTGGTGTCGCACTCGGTGTGGAAGATGCTGGACTTCGTCCTGGAGATCGTCGTCTTCCTGCTCATCGGGCTGCAACTCCCGCTCATCCTGCAAGGACTGTCGGGACGCAACCCCTGGCACGTCGCCGGCTACGCGGCCGCGGTGTTCGCCGTGGTGGTGCTCACCCGCCTGGTGTGGACCTTCCCCAGCACCTACCTGCCCGGCATGCTGTTCCGCAAGATCCGCGAGCGGGAGGAGCGGCCGCCGGTCAAGTACGCGGTGGTGGTCGGCTGGGCGGGCATGCGCGGCGTGGTGTCGCTGGCCGCGGCCTTCGCGCTGCCCGCCGACTTCCCGGCCCGCGAGATGGTGCTGTTCCTCACCTTCGTCGTGGTCATCGGCACACTGCTGGTGCAGGGCCTGTCGTTCCCCATGCTGATCAGGAAACTCGGCGTCACCAGCGAGCAGGAGGTCTACAAGGACAACCTGACCGAGGCGGCGGCCCAGCAGGCGGCGGCGAGCGCCGCCCTGGCCAGGCTGGAGGAGCTGACGTCCGAAGGCGTCCTTGAGACGCAGTCCGACGTGGTCGAGCGGCTGCGCGTCCAGGCCGAGCGCCGGGCGATGGGCGCGTGGGAGCGTCTCGGCGGCGGCGTCGGCCCGGAAGGGGAGGAGACGCCGAGCACCCTGTACCGGCGGCTGCGGCGCGAGATGCTGGACGCCGAGCGGGAGGTGCTGGTGCGCATGCGGGACGAGCGGCGCATCGACGACGAGGTGCTGCGCCGGGTCACCCGGGAGCTGGACTACGAGGAGGCGACCCTGGCCCGCGACTGACCGCGGGCCGGGGGCGGGGTGGTCACTGGGCCAGCGGCGACATGCCTACGGTCTGGTGGACGAAACACCACAGCCACGCCTCGCCGTCCTGGAATGACCGCATCACCGGGTGCCCGGTCTCCTGGAAGTGCCGGGTGGCGTGGCGGCCGGGCGAGGAGTCGCAGCATCCGACGTGCCCGCACGTGACGCACAGGCGCAGGTGGATGTACCGCCGCCCCTCGGCCAGGCACTCTTCGCAGCCCTCCGGAGTGCGCGGCTCGGCCTGCTCGTCGAAGGTCATGTCCTCGCAGTGGCTCATGGCTTCCTCCTATGGCTCGGCCGCGTCCGGCGAAGGACCGCGGGGTTCCCCCGGCGCGTTCGCCTCCCGGACGCGGTTGCTGTGTTCGAAACGGGCGGGGCTCGTCCGTCGCCTCCCTCGGACGGGGAGGCGAGAAAGCCGCTCCCTTGAAGGAGCGAAAGGGGTGACGGGCCTCGATGTTAGTGCAGGAAGGCCGGGTCGCGGGTCCCGCCCGATGGTCACCGGTGCCACATGCCGATGCGCACGGTGACGCCGGGGGAGGCGTGTGGCCGCGGCCGGAGGAACGGGGCAGGGGCGGGCGGAGCCGGTCGAAGATCGCCGGCCGCTTGCCGCCGGGCAGAGTTGGCTAGGGTCATGAGCATGCGAATCTTCCCCCTCGCCACCGCGGCCGCCATCGGATTCACCCTGCTGACCACCGGATGCAGCACCGTCGACAAGGCGCAGGCGTGCATCGAGGCCAACCGAGTGATCACCGAGACCGCCTCGAAGGTCGCCGGGCTGGTGAACGACCCCAAGGCGATGGAGAAGGCCTTGGAAGACGGCTCCGCCAAGCTGCAGGACGTGGCCGACAAGGCGGGCAACACCACGCTGAACGACGCGCTCGGCGACCTCGCCAAGCGTTTCGAGGACTTCAACGTCAAGGACGCCAACGACGCGGTGGACGCCGCCCAGAAGGTCGCCGGCGACGCCGCGAAGACCGTGGAGACGGTCGCCCGCGAATGCACCTGACGACGCGCTGAATCCCACTCAACCTGCAGAGATGCCGGTGAATTAGCCTGCCTGCATGCCTGTCGAGGGGAAGGAGCCGGACCCCCGGTTCACGCTCGCCAACGAGCGGACGTTTCTCACCTGGCTCAGCACCTCGCTGGCGCTGAGCGCAGGAGGGGTGGCCATGGCCGCCCTGCCGCGCGATGTCTTCGTGCCCTGGGTGCGCACGGCGCTCGCCGTCGTCCTGGTGGTGTTGTCGGGGCTCGCGGCGGCGCTGGCCTATCCGCGCTGGCGGCAGGTGCAGCGCGCTCTGCGCCAGGAGAAGCCGCTTCCCCGGCTGGCCCTGGCCCCGGTGTTCGGGTACGGCGTCGCGGCCGTGGCCGTGCTGGCGCTGATCCTCATCGTGCTGTCCGGATGATCCCGGGTTCCGGCCGGGACGGCCCCGGCGGGGCTCCGGATCGGACCGGCGGCGTGCGTGGTCCGGGAGGCGGTCCCCGGAATCCGGCCGACGGCGCGCGGGGTTCGGCCGGTGAGCAGCCGGAGGAGGAGGCGGAAGGGACGGCCCCGTGGGGCGCGGAGGGGCTGCACAGCGAGCGGACGCTGCTGGCGTGGATTCGCACCGGCACGGCGCTGGCGGCCGGTGGGCTGGGCGGGGCCGGGGTCGCCGCCCGGCACATGGGCTCCGGACCGGCGGCGCTGCCGTTCGTGCTGGCCGCGCTGTGCGGCGCCGTCCTGCTGGCCAGGACGCACCTGCGGCACCGGCGCCTGGAGAGTGCCCTGCACGAGGGCAAGCCCCTCGACGTGCGCGCCGACGCGCTGCTCGCCTGGCTCGGCGTCCTCGCGGTGGTGGCCGGCGCCGCAGCCTTCGTCCTCGCCGCCCCCTGAGCGATCCGTCCGGAGGCCCGGGTGGTGGGCAGGTGGGCGGTGCCCGGGCGCGGCACGCGTCGTGGGGAGGCGCGGCGTGGCGTACTCCACGGCCGGGAGTGGTCCCGGGCGTGGAGTACGCCTTTTCCTGAGCGCGGGCTCAGTACCAGTTGTGCGCGCGGAAGTGCCCCCAGGCGCCGCAGGGCGAGCCGTAACGGCCCTTGATGTACGAAAGGCCCCAGCGGATCTGGGTGGCGGGGTTGACCCGCCAGTCGTGGCCGACGCCGAGCATCTTGTGGCCCGGCAGCGCCTGCGGGATGCCGTACGCCCCCGACGACGGGTTCTGCGCCCGGTGGTTCCAGTTGCTCTCCCTGGTCCACAGGCTGTCCAGGCAGCGGAACTGGTTCAGTGGCCAGGACCGCTGGGTGAGCAGGTGGAAGGCGATCGCCTTGTTCCTGCCCTTGGCCGTGGTCGCCGCCGAGCCGAGCTTCTTGGCCAGGGCCGCGGTCCGCGCGGTTCTGTGGTGCGCGATCCTGCGCGCCGTCCGGGCACGGGCCACGGTGCCGGCTCGGACGCTCCTGGCCTTCGCGGCGGCGCGCACGCTCCTGGCGTGCACGGGCACGCTCTTGGCGTGGGCACGGACGCTCCTGGCGTGCGCCTGGGCCCCCTTCGCGCGGGCCGGCACGCTCTTGACGTGCGC
>NZ_BMNT01000003.1:57947-237754 GCF_014646695.1 Sphaerisporangium melleum | reverse complement strand
CCGTGCGCTCGCGGTGGCCTTGGTCGTCGCGGCGCGCACGGTCGTCGCGGCCTCGCGGCCGGCTCTCGCCGTGGCGGCCCGGCTGCCGGCGGTCCTGCTCCGGAGCGTCCGCCGCTTCTTGTGCGCGGCCCGCATCCTGCTCGCGGCGCGGGTCAGGTGCGCGGCGGCGCGGCTCCGGGTGACGGAGCCGGCGGCCGGTGCGCCCTGGATCGCCTTGCGTGCCGTGCCCGGCGCGCCGAGCGCGATCCCCGGCAGTCCGGCGGGGGCGAGGCCCGCTCTGGTCCAGACCGGGACCCGGCGAGCCGCGGGCCACTCCGCGTACGCGGGCGGCGCGACGGCCGCGGCCGCGGTCTCGGCGGTGACGGTGGTCGTGTCCTGCGGCCGTACGCTCTCCGTCGCTCCCGTCACCGCTTCGGTCGCTCCGGTCGTTTCCACCGCTCCGGCCGTTTCGAGTGCTCCTGTCGCTGTGGCCGCGGCCGGTTCTGCCGCCTCGGCCAGTTCGGCCGAGGGAGCGACCTGTTCCAGCTCCGGAGCGATGGTGGAGACCGGCTCGACCTCCGATTCCACGATCGCGTGGGCCGCTCCGGCCGTCCCGTTCAGGACGGTGGCGGCGATGAGGGCCGCGACTGCGCCATGAAAAGCGCGGTTACTGTCCAAATCGGTCCTATTCGTCGGGTCGCGTGCGGGAGGCGACCGCGCATGGCGGCCCCGGCGTCCTGCCGCCCGTGGCTCGGGCGGTGCGGCGTCCGCATGGCCGTTCCGGAATCTGTTGAGACACGCGAGCGTGTCCCCGGACGGCACCGCGACGGAGTTCCTAGGGCGGTTTCTAGTAGCCGCCGCGCCCGCGACCGGTGTTCCGCGACACGCTGCGGACGGTTGTTTGCCTCCGGAACGGGACATCTCTGCCGTCCCGCGGGTCCCGGTTGGTCCGTGTCGTGCCCGGCATGATCATCAGATGGGCGGGAAATGCCGCACGGATGAGGTTTCGCCCGGCGGGGCACGTGAAACTCGGACCACCCTGACATCCCGCCCGGCGAGCCGCGCACCGTTCCGTTGTCCGTTCTGTGGGGTTTCGCGCGTTTGGCGGAGCACGGCCGGGGGTGGCGGCCACCCCGGCACACCGGATCGGTGGCGATGCCGTGGCCGTGCCGGTGGGGGCCGTCCGCCGCGGGTGGTCAGCGGCGCGGACCGCAGCTCGCGCGGACGATGAGCTCGGTGGGCAGGGTGATCGAGCGGGCGCGGCGCCCCTCGCGCAGCACCAGTTCGGCGGCGCGGTAGCCCATGTCCTGGGCCGACTGTGAGATCACGGTGAGCGGGGGATGGCACAGCTCGGCCCAGGGCACGTCGTCGAACATGATCAGCGACACGTCGCGCGGCACCCGGACGTCCAGCTCACGAGCCGCGAGGACGGTCGCCTCGCCGAGCAGGTTGCCGCCCGCCACCACGGCGGTGACGTCCGAGCGGTGCTGCAGCAGCCCGGCCGCGGCGGCGTAGGCGGCGTCGCGGGTGGCCTGCGCCTGCACGATCAGCTCGTCGTCGACCGGCACCCCGCGGGCGGCCAGCGCCTCGCGGAACGCCCGGACGCGCTGCGTCTGACCGTGCCGCGCCAGGAATGCGATGCGCCGGTGCCCGAGCCCGGCGAGGTACTCCACCGCCGTGCGCACCCCGGTGCGCTCGTCGCTCACCACCGCAGGGACGTGGTCGGCGCCGGCCACCGCCCGTTCGGCGAAGACCACGCCGAGCCCGTGGCGCAGCGCCGGCCCCCACATCTCGCCGTCGCCGGACGGCACGGCGATCACCCGTTCCACGCCCTCCTCGATGAGGGTGCCGATCAGGTGGGCCTCACGTTCGGGATCGTCGCCGGTCGCGCCGGTCCACACCGCCTCGCCCGCCGAGCGGGCGCAGGACAGCACGCCGTCGGCGAGCCGCGCGTAGAACACGTCGGTGATGTCCGGGACGAGCAGCCCGATGCCGCCGGTGCGGCGGCGGCGCAGGTTGCGCCCGAGGGCGCTCGGCCGGTAGTCGAGCCGGGCGGCGGCGGCCAGGACCTTCTCCCTGGTCTCCCGGCTGGCCGACCCGGTGCCGGACAGCACGCGCGAGACGGTGGCCACTCCTACCTCGGCGGCCTCCGCCACGTCCTTGATGGTGCTGCGCCGCTGTCCGTCCGGTCTCATGGAAACGATTCCATCATGTGTTCCACCGCGCTGCCAAGACCGGACACCCATCAGGGGAGTGTGATAAGCACCGATTCCGAAAGGGCTTGACAGGGATGTCCGGTTCCGGTGAGATTCATGAAAACGTATCCACATCCGGCGGCACCCGGACGCACGAAGGACTGTCATGGCATCAATCGTTCTGCGCAACGTCGACAAGATCTACGCCGGCGGTGTGAAGGCTGTGAACGGCCTCAACCTGGAGATCCGCGACGGCGAGTTCATGGTCCTCGTCGGTCCGTCCGGATGTGGCAAGTCGACGGCACTGCGCATGGTCGCGGGTCTTGAGGACATCAGCGGTGGCGAGATCCTGATCGGTGACCGGGTGGTCAACCACCTGCCGCCGAAGGACCGCGACATCGCGATGGTGTTCCAGAACTACGCGCTGTACCCGCACATGACGGTCGAGGAGAACCTCGCCTTCGGCCTCAAGCTGCGCAAGATGCCCAAGGCGGAGATCAGCAAGCGGGTGCAGGAAGCCGCCAAGATGCTCGGCCTGGAGCAGTACCTCAAGCGCAAGCCGGCCGCCCTGTCCGGTGGTCAGCGCCAGCGCGTCGCCATGGGCCGCGCCATCGTCCGCGAGCCGCAGGCGTTCCTCATGGACGAGCCGCTGTCCAACCTGGACGCCAAGCTCCGTGTCTCGATGCGCGCCTCGCTCAACCAGATGCACGAGCGTCTCGGCGTCACCACCGTCTACGTCACCCACGACCAGGTCGAGGCCATGACGCTGGGCGACCGGGTCTGCGTGCTGCGCGACGGCATCCTGCAGCAGGTCGACACCCCGCAGAACCTCTTCGAGAGCCCGGTGAACCTCTTCGTCGCGGGCTTCATGGGCTCCCCGTCGATGAACTTCGTCAACGCCGAGCTCGTGCGGGACGACGCCGGAGCGGCCGTGGCCTTCGCCGGCTACAAGCTCCCGGTGCCCGACTCGACCTTCGCCGAGAAGCCGGGCCTGGACGCCTACCTGGGCAAGAAGCTCATCCTCGGCATCCGCCCCTCCGACTTCGAGGACGCCGCCTCCGCTTCGGGCCACTCGGGCGGCTGGGCGCACATCCCCACCCGCGCCGAGGTCACCGAAGAACTGGGCAGCGAGATCAACGTCCTGTTCCTGATCGACGCGCCGCCGGTCGAGCACCGCGACACCGTGGCCGCCCAGGACACCGGTGACGACGAAGAGGGCGTGCTGCCCCTGGTCGGCGACAAGTCGCTGTGGACGGCCCGGGTGAACGCCCGCAGCCATGTCCGTCCCGGCCAGAGCATCGAGCTCGTGGTGGACACCCACAACTTCCACTACTTCGACACCGACAGCGGTCTGGCCATCGGCCACCCGGCCAACGTCGGGCGCTGACCCGCGACCCTCCGGCCACCGGGCCGGAGGGTGATCAGCCGCTCGCCGCCGGGCCCTCCGTGGAGCCGGGTCGGCCGGGTGGCGCCGAGACCACCATCGCCCCGACAGGAAAACCCCCGCCGTGCGACCCCTCCCGCGGCGGGGTTTTTCCTGTGCGGCAAAAAAGCGGTGCGACCGCCGTCAAATATCGGTAATCCGCGTGCGCCGCAGCCTGCTCATTCCTCCCAAGTGGCTACAACGGGATGCACTGACATCGCCCGACCGGCGGGCGAACTGTCCACGGCCCGAATCGATGTCCATCGGGGAGTCCTGAATGGCTGGGAAATACACCGTACCCCTACTTCTGGCGGTGGCGCTCACAGGTGGGGCGGGGACGGCCGCGGCCGCGACGGCGGCCGTGCCGGACCGGTCGCCCACCGCGCTCGCGCAGCCCGACACCACGCCGCCGACCCCGCCGACCAATCTGCGGATCGGCGCGGGCTCCACGGTCGGCAACGTCATCCTGATCTGGGACCCCTCGACGGATCTGCCGCTGTATCCGCCGCCGAGCGGCATCGCCGCCTATGACATCTACGCCACCGGCTCGCCGGAGTTCCGGCTCATCGGCAGTGTCCCGGGTAATGTCACCACGTTCGTCGACACGCGGCGGCTGTGCGAGGTCATTTACTATTTCGTGCGGGCGAGGGATTTCGCCGGAAACGTGTCGGCACCGAGCAACATCGCCGTCTTCGATCCCCGGAAGTTCGGCATTCATTGCCCGAAGAAAAAGAAGGAGGGTGTCAAGCCGGGCGAGGAAGAGCACGGAGTGGTGCACGGCCGGCCGGAATCACCGGACGACTTCGACCATGACGAGAAGTCCGGTCACCATCACCGGGGCGACGACACCGAGCTGATCAAGGCCGACCGGTACTTCCACGTCGAGGGCGCCGACGACCGGGGCGGCGGTGGCCACGACGACTACCGCGCCAACCGGTACGGCGGCCACGACTTCGGCCCGGGCGCCGGCGCCGAGGCGGAGAGCGAAGGCGGTCACCTTCCGGGCGGTCAGCACGCCGTGGCACCGGCCGCCCGGGCGCTGCCGCTCACCGGTGCGCCGGTGGCCGTGGTCGCCGGCGTCGGCGGGGTGCTGCTCATCGGTGGCGCCGGGGCCGTCCTGATCGCGATGCGCCGCCGCCGGACGGCCGGCACACGCTGACCGAAGCGCTGGAGAGCCCTCGCCCGCACCATCCGGTGGCGAGGGCTTTTCCGTATCGGCGAACCGGGGCCGCGGTAAAGAGACGGGACGCCGATTCCACCGGTTCGGCAATCGGGTGCGCCGTGCGGGGCGGTGGTCTCCCGCGCCTGGATACAACGGAGTGCGTCGGCGGCTCGCCCGGGACGAAGGGCGAAGCCTCACGCGGCCCAAGCCACGTTCAGCGGGGAGTCTCGAATGGCCGGGAAACACGCGCTACCCGTCCTTGCGGCGGTGCTGTTCGCAGGGGGAGCGGGAAGTGGCGTGGCCGCGCCCGCCGCCACGGCGGGCGTCTCCTCCGCACCGCGACCGTCCGCCGTGGCTCCGCCGGACACCCAGCCGCCCACCGCCCCCGCGAACCTGCGGCTCGCCGAACCCACCCCCTGCATGGTCGTGCTGACCTGGGACCCTTCGACGGACCCGCCCAACTATCCGCCGCCGCACGGCGTGGTGGCCTACGACGTCTACGCCGGTGGACGGCGGGGCTTCCGTCTCATCGGCCGCGTGCCGGGGAACGTCACGACCTTCACCGACCGGGTGCTGTTCTGCGCGAAGGTGTCGTATTTCGTGGTCGCCCGGGACGCGGCGGGGAACGTCTCCGAGCCGAGCGACATCGTCACCCGGTTCCCGCCCAAGATCTGCCATCACAAGCACCGGCCGCACGGGCCATGGCAATCCGGTCACGAGGGGTTCGTGCCCGGTTGGTGGGGATGGCGGGCCGGTGCCCGCTAGCCGGCGTCGCCGCATCGTCCTCGCCGGCTCGCTCACCGCCGTCCTGGTCCTTGTGTCGTCGGTGGCGTGGTCGGCGCATCTGGCGCTCGGCGTCCGCGACCACCTGCAGGCGACCAGGGACGCCCTGGTGCACCTGCGCGCGGTGATGAGCGCCCGGGACCTGGACCGGGTGACCGCGACGATCACGAAGGCCCGCCGGCACGCCGCCGAGGCGCGGCGGCTCACCGCCGGCCCGGACTGGGGGCTGCTCACCCATCTGCCTGTGGTCGGTGACGGGGCCACCACGGTCCGGGGCCTGGCCGAGAGCGCAGGAGAGCTCACCGACGTGCTGGCCGGCGTCCAGCGGGCCGGCACGTCGTTGTTCAGCTCGGGCGAGCGGGCCCCGGACGACGCGCGCCAGTTGCTGGACGGTCTGGCGGCGGTGGCCCCGGCACTGGACGTCGCCACCGCCCGGCTGGGCCGTGCCCACGACCGGCTGTCCGCCACTCCCGCGCGCACCGGGGCCGCCTCGGTGGACCAGGCCCGGGAGGCCGTCCTCACCGAACTGGTCCGGTTGCGCCGCTGGGTGGGCGGCGCGGCCGACGCCGCGGCGCTCATTCCGCCGATGCTCGGCAACGACGGCCCCCGGCGGTACTTCCTGGCCTTCCAGACCAACGCCGAGTCCCGGGGCACCGGTGGCCTGGTCGGCGCGTTCGGCATCCTCTCGGCCGATCACGGGCGCACCCGCGTGACTCAATTGGCGGCCAACAACGACCTGCCCGGCAGCACCCGTCCCGTCATCGACCACGGCCGGGCGTTCCGCACCCGCTACGGTGAGGGCCCGCTCGAAGTGCTGTCGGTGTCCAACCTCTCGCCGCACTTCCCCTACGCCGCCAAGACCTGGACCGCCATGTGGCAGGCCAACGGCGGCCCGCGGCTGGACGGCGCCATCGCCGTCGACCCGGTCGCCCTGTCCTACTTGCTCGGGCTCATCGGGCCGGTCACACTGCCCGGCGGGGAGAAGGTGACCGCCGCCAACGTCGTCGACCTCACCGAACGCGCCGCCTACGCCCGTTACCCCGACTCGGCCGAGCGCAAGCGCTTCCTCATCTCCATCGCCAGGGCCGTCGGCGAGGCGCTGCCCCGGTCGTTCGCCGAGCCCGCCAGGCTGCTGCCGGCGCTCAAGCCCATGATCGAGGGCCGCAGGCTGCAGATCTGGAGCCGGCACCAGGCCGAGCAGTGGCGCCTGGCGGGCACCGCCCTCGGCGGGGTGCTTCCGCAGGACGCGGGGCCGTACGCCGCGCTGGTCCTGAACAACTCGGCGGGCGGCAAGCTCGACTACTACCTGAGCCGTTCCCTGGACTACCGGCTCGGCCCCTGTCGAAGCGGCCGGCGGGCCGACAGCGTGCAGATCACGCTCACCAACGACGTGCCGGTCACCAGGCTGCCGTCCTATGTCACCGGGCGGCTGGACCGGCTGGCCGAGGGGAAGCCGGTGGGCTCCAACCTGCTGTGGGTGTCGCTGTACGCGTCGGTGGGCGCCGAACTGCGCGGGGCCTCCCTCGACGGGGCCAAGGCGGAGATCCGGGCGGACGTCGAGCGGTCCCACCCGGTCTTCTCGACCCTGGTGGAGCTCGGCCCCCGGCAGACCAGGACGCTGCGCCTGGAGCTGTCGGAACCCGCTTCGGCCGAGCCGCCGCGCACCCCGGTGCAGCCGCTGGCCCGTCCCCAGCGGACCCGGGTGAGCCAGGATCCGCAGGGCTGCGCGCCCTGAGCGGGTCCGCCCGCCGCCGCCTCCGGCCGGTTCCGCCCACCGGATGCGGCGGGGTCGAGGAATAGGGCAGGGGAGGACAAAGAGCGGTGTGTCAGGAGGGTTCGCCGTCGCGCGGAGAAATATTCTCCAGCCATGACCCGTTCGTTCGCAGACCTCTTGCGGCGAATCGGCCGCGGGCGTGACCTGGACGACGCTATGGCGTGCGGGCAGGGCGAGCAGGTGTGCGTACCGGAGGGCGGCGGGCCGTTCCGCGTCCTGTTCGTCTGCACCGGCAACATCTGCCGCTCCCCGATGGCCGAGCGGCTGCTGCGCGCGGAACTGGGGGAGGAACCCGGGGTGGTCGCGCACAGCGCGGGCACCCAGGCACGGGGTGGGACGCCGATGAGCCCGCGCGCGGTGCGCGTGCTGGAGCGCATGGGGGCCGACGCCGGCGGCTTCTCCGCCCGCCGCGTCGAGCCCGCCATGCTCCGGGAGGCCGATCTGGTGCTGACGGCCGAGCGGGCCCACCGGGCTCACCTGGTGTCGCAGGCGCCGTGGGTCCGTGAGCGGATCTTCACGATCACGGAGTTCGGCACGCTCACCGAGGCCCTGACCCGCACGGACTCACCCGCCGCGGTGCCGGACGGTGGAGAGGATCTCCCACGACGGGCCCGGACGCTCGTGGCGGAGGTCCGGGCGCTGCGCGGGCTCGTGCGGGTGGCGAACCCCGACGTGGCCGACCCGTACGGCGGCTCCGTCCGAGGCTACCGGGTGGCCGCCGAGGCGATCCACGCGGCGCTGGCGGCGCCGCTGATGGCTCTGACCGGCGTGGTCACACGCCCACGGCGGTCGAGGAGCGCTTGGTGGTGACCGAGGTCTGGTAGGCCCCGCTTTCCTCGTACCCGTAGCTCTTGGCCGCCCGTGCCGGCACGGCGTTCAGCACGGTGCCCACCACGCGGGCGCCGACCGACCTGATCATCTCCGCGCCGCGGGCGAGGTGGTCGGTACGGGTCTTCCCGTGCCGTGCCACGAGCAGCGTGCCGTCGCAGATCGCCGCGAGCGCCGCGGCGTCGCTGACCGCGAGCAGCGGCGGCGCGTCCACGATCACCAGGTCGTACTCGACGCTGACCCGCTGGAGCAGCACGCGCATCTCCTGGCTGCCGAGGAGTTCGCTGGGGTTCGGCGGCAGTTGCCCGGCCGTGATCACCGAGAGCGCCGGAGGCCCCCACTGCTGGGTCGCCTCTCCCAGCGTCGCCGCGCCGATCAGCACGTCGGTGAGGCCCTTGGCCCCCTCCAGGCCGAGGTAGTCGGCCAGGCGGGGCTGGCGCAGGTCGGCGTCCACGGCCAGGACCCGCCAGCCGGCCTGGGCCAGCACGATCGCGAGGTTGGCGGCGGTGGAGGTCTTCCCGTCGCCCTGGCGGCAGCTGGTGATCAGCAGGGACCGCGGCCGGCGGTCCACGCCGATGAACTGCAGGTTGGTGCGCAACGAGCGGAACGCCTCGGCGCGGGTCGAGTGGCCGTCATGCCGCAGGACCAAAGGACGCTGCCGCGCGTCCCGCTCGTAGGCGATGATGCCCAGGGTGGGGCTGCCGGACGTCTCCTGCAGGGCCGCGTTCGTCTTGACCGTGATGTCCAGCCGGTCCCGCAGCACGAAGCAGGTGAAGGCGACGGTCAGCCCGGCGAGCAGGGCGACCAGCAGATTCATCAGCGGGCGCGGGCTCACCGGGTCCTTGGGGACGGTCGCCGGGTCCACCACCCGGATCTTCACGTTCCAGGTGCCCGAGCGGTACGGCCGCTCCAGCTCGTCCACCACGCGCGGGAACTCCGCCCCCAGCCGGTTCGCCAGCCACGTCGCGCGCGCCGGGTCGGTGTCGGTGACCGTCACCCTGAGCAGCGTGGTCAGCGGCACCGCCTCGACCTTGACGCTCGCCGCCACCCGCTCGATCTCCTGGCCCTTGGCCACCCGGCCGATCACGCGGTTGCTGGTCAGCAGGCTGGCGTAGGACTGCACCCGCTGCTGCGACAGCGCCCCTGCCTGGATGGCCGTGGACAGCCCGCCCTCCTTGTCGTGGCCGTACACCAGCAGGCTGGTCGTCGCCTGGTACTGCGGGGGCGTCTGG
This sequence comes from Sphaerisporangium melleum, assembly GCF_014646695.1. Classification (GTDB taxonomy): domain Bacteria; phylum Actinomycetota; class Actinomycetes; order Streptosporangiales; family Streptosporangiaceae; genus Sphaerisporangium; species Sphaerisporangium melleum. The sequence goes on along the minus strand of NZ_BMNT01000003.1, from coordinate 228,378 downwards.
GCGGTGACGGCCAGTGCCGCGGCCACCGAGACCAGCACCGCCAAGATGACGAACCCCCAGTTCCGGCGGGCCAGTCGGAGAAGGTAGATCAGTTGCACGGGGTCATCGCCTTTCAGTGATGCCGATCGGAGGTTGCTTGGACGGGACGGCCGTGGTGCGCGCCCGGTGCGACAGGCCGACGAGCACGATCGCCGCGACGACCGCGGCCGCCGTCGTGACGGCGGGTGTGACCAGGTGCAGTGCCATCGCCAGCTGGAGCGCGCCCGCCGCACACGCGGTCGCGGCGAGGGTCAGGGCGCTGAGGCGCTTGCCGAGGCCGAGGGAGTTGAGGCGGTGGGAGAGATGGTCGGTGCCGCCCTGGAGCAGGGGCCGCCCGGCTCTGGCCCGGGAGAGCATGACGACGCAGGTGTCGACGGTGGCCACGAAGGTCGGCAGCAGCAGGCCGGCGACGACACCGGCGGCGTCGCCTTCCGCGGTCAGCACCACGGCCGAGGAGGCGAGGACGAACCCGATGAACAGCGACCCCGAGTCGCCCATGAAGATCCTGGCCGGCGCCCAGTTGTGCGGCAGGAACCCGAGGCCGGCGCCGCAGAGCGATGCCAGGAGCAGGGCGACGGCGAGCTCGCCGCTCACGATGGCCGTGATCGAGAGCAGCCCGGCCCCCGCCAGGGTGATCGCGCCGAGGGAGCCGTCGGCGTTGTCCAGCAGGTTGAACGAGTTGGTGATCACCACGATCCACAGGACCGTGAACGGGGCGTCCAGCCAGCCGTCGGTGAGCGGAGCCCGCACGCCGGCCAGCACCACCCCGGTGGCCGCGACCGACTCGACGCCGAGGCGGGTGAGCGGGGAGAGCGGGACGACGTCGTCGATCAGGCCGAGCAGGCCGACGGCGATGGCGGCGCAGAGCACCACGGCGGTCGTGTAGTCCCACAGTCCGGCCCAGATGAGCGTGGGCACGACCGTGCCGAGCATGATCGCGATGCCGCCGAGGTAGGGGACCGGCCGGCTGTGCGCCTTGCGCGGCGTGGGATGGTCGATGAGATCCCAGCGGGTGGCGAGCCTGCCCAGCGGCCGGGTGGTCGCGGCGGCGAGCAGCAGACCGGCCACCACGGCGGAGAGGATCGTCCAGTGGTTCATCCGGTGGCCCTGGCCTCGTCGCGCGCTTCGGCGATGGTCTCGGTGAGGATGTCCAGCAGGGTGCGGTGCGGCGTCCATCCGGTGAGCGCCCGCAGTTTGGCGGTGTCCGGGACGCGCCGCAGCATGTCCTCGAAGCCCGTCACGTACGCCTCGCCGTAGGGGATGTGCTCGATCCCGCTGGTCGACCCGGTGAGGTCGCAGATGGTCTTGGCCAGCTCCAGGATGCTGACCTCGTCGGAGGAGCCGACGTTGTAGGTCTCGCCGATCGCCCGTGCGTCGTCCAGCAGGGCCAGCAGCGCCTGCACGACGTCCTTGACGTGGGCGAAACACCGGGTCTGGGTGCCGTCGCCGAAGACGGTGAGCGGCAGGCCGCCGAGCGCCTGCCTGATGAGCCGGGGGATGACCATGCCGTAGGCGGGGCTCTGCCGCGGCCCGACCGTGTTGAACAGGCGGACGATGATCGTCGGCAGGTCGCGTTCCCGGTGGTAGGCGTTGGCGAGGATCTCGTCGACGGCCTTGGCGGTGCTGTAGGCCCAGCGCACGACGGCCGGGCTGCCGAGGATGCGCTCGGAGTTCTCCGACAGCGGGCCGGCGGAGTTCTTGCCGTAGATCTCGCTCGTGCTGGTGATCAGGATCTTGCGCCGGTAGCGGTGCGCGGCCTCGATGACGATCTCCGAGCCGCGGATGTTGGTGGTGAGCGACCGCAGCGGGTACTCGACGATCAGCTTGACGCCGACCGCGGCGGCCAGGTGCACCACGACATCGCACTGGTGCACCAGCTCGTCCACGACCAGCTCGTCCAGCACCGACCCCTGGACGAACCGCAGGCGCGGGTGCCCGGCGAGGTGGGCGATGTTGGCCCGGCGTCCGGTCGACAGGTTGTCCAGGATGACGACGGAGTCACCGCGCGCGAGCAAGGAGTCGGTGAGGTGGGATCCGATGAACCCGCTCCCACCGGTGATGAGGTACGTCTTTCCTGCCAGGTCGTGCACGACTCCTCCTCGTGAGCATGCAAGGACGAACTAGGTGGTGGGTGCGCCGGTCGCGCTCGATCAGACGCCCGCTTGGAGCTCACGGCCGGCGTTCGTGCCGGTCAGGGTCTCGAACCAGGCCACGGTCCTGCGCAGCCCCTCCTCCAGGGGCAGCGCCCGCAGACCGGGGAAGAGGGACTCCAGCAGCCGGGGCGAGGACCGGGAGTCGCGGATGTCGCCCGGGCGCGACGGGAGGAAGACCGCCTCGACCGGGCGGCCGAGCACGCTCTCCAGCGCGCTCCGGAGCTCCAGGAGGGACACGCGCGTGCCGAAGGCCAGATTGACGGGCCTGCGGCTGGTCACCCCGTGGACGGCCGCGTGGGTGAGGACGCCGGTCACCGACTCGACGTAGGTGAAGTCCCGGGTCTGGGTGCCGTCGCCGTGGATGGTGACCGGCGCGCCGCGCAGCGCGGCGGAGACGAACGCCGGGACCACCGCGGCGTACGCGTGGCCGGCCGGCTGCAGCGGCCCGTAGACGTTGAAGAAGCGGAACGGCAGCACCGGAATGCCGAAGCTCTCGGCGTAGGCGAGAGCGTAGCCCTCCGCCGCGAGCTTGCCCGCGCCGTACGGGCTGAGCGGGCGGGCCGGCAGGTCCTCGTGCTTGAACGCCTCGGCGGCGTTCCCGTACACCGAGGACGACGAGGCGAGCACCAGGTGCGGCCGGTGGCGCCGGCACGCCTCCAGCACGTTCAGCGTGCCGGTGACGTTCACGGCGTGCGAGCTCATCGGGTCCTTCAGCGAGCGGGGCACCGACGGGATGGCGGCCAGGTGGATCACCGAGGTGGCCGCGGCGACCAGCTCGCCGACCAGGTCCCGGTCCAGCACGCTGCCGCGGACGAGGACGGCGCCCGTGCCGTCCAGGTTGCGCGGGTCGCCGGTGCTCAGGTCGTCCAGCACCGTGACGCCGCGCACCTGCGGCCGGCCGGCCAGGGCCCGGCACAGGTTCGCGCCGATGAAGCCCGCGCCGCCGGTCACCAGGACCCTCATATCCGCGCTCCCTCGGGCGCGGTGGAAAGGCCGCGGTCCTGCGCGGCCGTCCGGTACAGGTTCTCGGTGTCGGCCACCAGGCGGTCCGCGGCGAACGCCGAGGCCGTCCAGCGCCGGGCGGCCTCGCCCATCCGCCCGGCGAGCGCCGGATCGGACAGCAGCCGCACCACGTGCCGCGCGAGGTGGCCGGGGGCGCGGTCGGCGAGCAGGCCGGTCCGGCCGTCCAGCACGACCTCCTCGACGCTGCCCACCCGCGTGGAGACGACCGGGGTGCCCGTCATGCCCGCCTCGATGAGACTGAGCGGGGTTCCCTCGTTGTCGGAGGTCAGCAGCACCACGTCCGCGGCCGCGTACACCGCCTCGGTGTCCTTGCGCCAGCCGAGCAGCCGCACCTCGCCGGGCAGCCGGGCGGCCTCACGTTCGACCTCGTCGTACAGGTCGCCGCCGCCGCACAGGACGAACCGGCAGTCCGGCACCCGCTGGAACACCGCGCGCGCGGTGGCGAGCAGCCGGTCGGGCCGCTTCACTTTGGTGAGCCGGCCGACGAAGGCCACGACCGGCGCGTCCTGCGGCAGGCCGAGCTGGAGCCGGGCCGCGGCGCGGGTCGGCACCGGCCGGATGCGGACGCCCGGCGGGATCACCGTGTACTGCGCGGGGCGCCCGATCTTCGCGGCGAGCAGGTCGTCGCGGACCCGCTCGCCGACGGTCACCAGCCGGCAGGTCATCGGGGCCAGCAGCCGCTCGAAGGTCACATAGGCCGCCCGCTTGGGCCGGCTGAAGTACCCGTCCAGCAGGTGCCCGTGGAAGGTGTGCACCCGCGCCGACGGGACGCCGGACAGCGCCGAGGCGATGCGGCCGAGCGCGCCCGCCTTGGCCGTCCGGGTGTGCAGGACGTGCGGGCGGAAATGGCAGATGGCGGTGGCCAGGTGGGCCAGCGCGGCGAGGTCCTTGGCCGGGCTGACCGACCTGCCGAGCCCCGGCACCCGGTGGACGCGGCCGGGCGGCGCCTTCCCGCCGTCACCGCCGGCGAACTCCGGACCGGCGCCGTGCAGCCTGAGGTGGTCGCCCTCCTCCTCGTCGATGTCGCCGACGTACAGGCGGTGGTCGAACGCGTCGCGGTTCAGCCGCCCGATCAGTCCGGATATCTGGGTCGCCGGGCCTCCGACGTTCAACCGCGCGATGATCTCCATGACGCGGATCCGGCTCTCTGGCATCACGCGAGCTCCTTGACGGTGTGCCTGGTCACGTCGAAGAAGCTAGCTCGCCATTTGTGCCGTTCACCGGCACCATCGCGAGGGCCGCGAAGTGTTTCCTCATTCGCTACGCACTCATGGCCGATCTGTGGTACCCGTGCCGGCCCACGGCCGCGGGCGCCGCCTGCGGGACGTACGGGAAAGAGTGCGCATCGCGGAGGTCATCGTCAGGTCAGCGCCCCTCGTCCCGCAGGTCCTCCCCGGGGCGTGGAGGTTAGCGTCGTGCGGACCGTTCAAGCCCGTGACGTGCGCGTTCCACGGGCCGGACCTGGTGGTCCCGATGCCGGCGGAGGTCTCGGCTCTCATGCAACTCCTGATCGTCGTCATGTTCTTCGGGGCGCTGGCCCTGCTCGTCCGAGGCGTCGTCGGGGCGGGCATGGCGCGGCGGGTGCTGCCGGTGCTGCTGCTCGCGCTGGCCGTCCGCCTGGTCGTCTACCTGGTGCTGGACCGCGGCGCGCTGATCGGCTACGGCGGGGACAACGTCGGGTACGAGCTGCTGGGCATCGAGATCGCCGAGAGGTGGCAGGCCGAGGGCATCTCCTACGTCACCGCCGACGGCGTCGGGCGTCCGTACTCGGTGCCTCTGCACTCCAACCTGTTCGCGCTGGTGGTCTACCTGTGCGGCGGCCCGGCCCCGATGGCCTGCACCGCTTTCGTCGGCTTCCTGGCCTGCGTGCTGTGCCTGATCCTGTACCGGTTCGCGCTGCTCATCGGCGCCGACGAGCGGGGGGCGTTCCGGCTGCTGGCGGTGATGGCGTTCATGCCGGCCTTCCTGCTGCACACCGCCGACACCTACAAGGACGGGTTCAACGCGCTGTTCGTGGTGGCCGCGCTCGCCCTCGGCGTCTCGCTCACCCGCCGGTACGCCCTGTGGAAGCTCCTGCTGCTGCCGCCGCTGCTCTGGTGTGTGTGGGGGGTGCGCCCGTACATGGTGTACATGTGCCTGCTGCCGCTGGCCCTCGGGATGACCGGGCTCAAGCGGCTGATCTCCCTGCGCGCCATGGTCATCACGATCGTGGCGCTGTTCGTCGTGCTGTTCGACCCGGCGTCGTTGCAGGAGAGCGCGCCGATGGAGGACATGTGGAGCCGGCTCGCGCAGGGCCAGTCCTCTGCCGCGCTGAACTCCAACGCCGGCCTTTCCGGCATCGCGCGGGGCTCGGGCGTCCGCTTTGAGGACGGCGGCAACGTCTGGAGCCACCTCGGCCCGAAGATCTTCTACACGATCCTGTCGCCGTTCCCGTGGACCGGGGGGAGCCTGGCGCTGCAACTCGGCAAGATCGACACCTTGGTGTGGTACATGCTGCTGGCGCTGGCGGTGGCCGGCGCCCGCAGGCTGTGGTCCACCGACCGCAGCACGCTGCTGATCCTGCTGCTGTTCATCGTCCCGGCCACGGTCGTCTACGCCAGCACGATGGCCAACATCGGCCTGATCTTCCGGCAGCGGATGCCGGTGGTCATGGTGACGAGCCTGCTGGCGGCGGTCGCCTGGTCGGGTGCTCGCCGCGACGGGCCTGCGGCCGGCGAGCCACCGGTCCCGTCCGAGCCGGACGAGGAGCCACGGGTCGTCTCCGAGCCGGACGAGGCGCCGAGCCCGGCGGGCGCGAGGTGACGACGTCCCTGCCCGGATTCGCACAGACCGTCGCACGCCGCCTGCTGCGCGTGCTGCTCTCGGCGCTGAGCGGCGTGCTGATCGCGCACGCGCTGGGCCCGGACGGCAGGGGCGACTACGCGATCATCACCACGACCGTGCTCCTGGCCATGGTCATCGGCCATTTCTCCATCGAGCGGACGCAGATCGCGTGGTGGGCCGACGAGGACCGCCGTCCCCCGCTCACGGTGAACGCCCTGGTCATCGGCGCCGTCCTCGGCACCGTCACCGCGCTGACGGGCATCGCGCTCACCTTGGCCGGCGTGCTGCCGACCCGTTCGCCGCTGCTGTGCGTCGCACTGCTCGCCGTGCCGTTCGCGGTCGTCACCGTCAACCTCACCGCGATCGCGCTCCTGCGCGCCCAGGTGAGCCTGGTCACGCGTGGCTCGGTCATCTCCGGGCTGCTCCAGTTCGTCCCGGCGGTGCTGCTCGCCGCCACCCACCACCTCACGCTGAGCGCCGCCGTGCTCTCCTGGGCGGTCTCCCTGTCGGTGCCCGCCGTCCTGCTCGCGCGGGCGCTCGGCCCGTTCCCGCTCCGGGGAGGCGACGTCCGCCTCGCCCGGGCCCAGCTCGCGGTCGGCGGCCGTCAGCACGTCGGGCTGGTGGCCTTCCACTTCCTGCTGATCGTGGACGTCCTGCTGCTCCACGAACTGGACTCGGCCGCGGCGGCGGGGATCTACGCCGTCGCCGTCACCCTGCTCGAACTGACCCGGATCCCCGGTGAGTCGCTGACGCAGATCGTCCTGGCCCGGCAGGCGGTGGCCGACCTGCCCGACGCCGAGCAGGTCACCGCCCGCACCGTGCGCCTCAACCTGCTGCTGTCCTCAGGGCTCATCGCCTGCCTCATGGCCGTGTCGCCGCTGCTGATCCCGCTGCTCTACGGCCGGGCCTTCGCCGGCAGCGTCGCCCCGCTGCTGGCCCTGGCCCCCGGGATGGTGATCCTCATCGTGCTGCGTCCCATCGAGCAGCACCTGGTGCGGCTGGACCGGCCGGGCACCCTGACGGTGATCGCCGTCACCGCCCTCGCGGTCAACGTCGCGCTCAACCTCCTGCTGATCCCGCACTTCGGCGCGGTGGGCGCCGGCCTGGTGTCGAGCGTGAGCTACGCGCTCATGGCGATCCTGGAGGCGAGGTGGTTCGTCAGGTCCGCCGGCCTGTCCTACGCCCAGCTGGTTCCGCGGCCGGCCGACCTGGGGCGGATGCTGCGTGCGCTACGCCGCGACGTGGCCGCCGCCGGAAGAGGAGCCCGGAAGGAGCCGGGCCGATCTCGTCGTACAGCCGATCGAACCACAGCGCGGCCTCGCTGATGTCGTAGCGCTCGCCGCTCCGCCGGGCGCCCTCGCGCAGCCGCGCGTGCACCTCCGGACGCATCGCCTCCCGGATGGCCGCCGCGAACGCCGGGGTGTCGCCCGGCGGGGTGAGCAGGCCGTTGCGGCCGTCCGCCACGATGTCGGGCACCCCGCCGACCCGGGTGGACACCACGGGCACCCCGGCGGCGAGCGCCTCCATCACGACGACGGGCAGCCCTTCGTAGGTCGAGCAGAGCGCGAGCAGGTCGGCGCAGGCGATCAGGCGCGCGGCCTCCGGGACGTTCCCGAGCAGGCGCACCCGGTCCAGCCCGAGCTCGGCGACCCGCCGCTCGGCCCGCGCCCGCAGCGGGCCGGACCCGGCGAGCAGGAAGGTGGCGCAGGTGTCGCGGACGGCCGGCTCGGCGGCGGCCTCGATGAGGAACGCCTGGTTCTTGACCGCGCGGAAGTTCCCGGCGTGCACGACGAGGAAGGCGTCGCGGGGGACTCCCCACTCCTTCCGGATCACCTCCGCCTCGGCGGCCCACCGGCGCTGGGCCGCGACATCGACACCGTGCACCCGCGTGGCGAGGCCACGCGACCCCCAGGTGGTCACGCTCCGGGCGACCTGCGGCGACACCGCCACCGTACGGGCGTCCAGCCGGCCCGTCATCCGGTCCAGCAGCAGTGTCGGCGGCCGGAACCGCACACTGTGCACCGTGGACACCAGCACCGGCCGCCGGCGCCACAACCGCGACAGCGGGCGGAGCACGGCCGCCGGGAGCGGGGAGTGGTTGTTGACCACGTCCGGGCGCAGCCGCCGGACCACGCCGGGCAGCTTGAGCAGCCGGAGCGGGCGCGGGCACGCGGTGAGGTCGACCAGGGTGATGCCCGCCCGGCGCAGCCCCGCCACGACGACCGTCGGCGCCGCCTCCAGGCAGACGACCGTGTAGCGCGTGGGGTGGGCCGACGCGCGCAGCCGGGAGGCCAGGAGTGTTTCGGCGCCGCCCACCGCGGCCAGCGATTTGATCACTTCGCAGACGCGCACCGGCTCCGTCCGCGCGTCCCCGCTCACCCGGCGCGTCCGGCGAGCGCGGTGAACCGGGCGCGGTACTCGGCCAGCGTGCGCCCCTGGAAACGGCCGGCCACGAAGGCGAACAGGTGCTCCATGTCCCGATAGAGCGCCTCCACACCGCGCCGGGTACGGAAGTACGGACTGCCGCCGGGCATCAGCTCCGAGGAGTGCAGCATGAACTCCACATGGTCGCGGCCGGACCGCAGCGCCTCGCCGGCGAGGGCGGCCATCGCCCGCCGGTTGCGCCCGTTCGGCCGCATCCAGCTCACCTCGGGCAGCAGCCGGGCCGCCACCCGCCGCGGCAGGCCGGTGCGCGGCAGCGCGGCGATCACCCGCTCGGCGGCCGGTGGACGCGTGCGGCGCGCGATGGTCATCGGCACCTCCAGCAGCGGCGGGTCACCCGGTGCGGCGATGTCACGCGGGTCGACGAAGTACGGGTTCTCGGGGAAGAAGGTGTAGTCCCGCGGGCCGCGCCCGCCGGGCGCGCCGGAGCAGCCCCGCCACGAGACGTGCGGGGTGACCGAGCAGTCCACCAGGTAGCCGTGCTCGATCAGCAGCCGCGCGTACCGCTCGTCCAGCATCCACCGGCCCGCCCGGTGGCTCACCGGGGTGACGCCGAAGGTCTCCGACAGCACGGTGGTCGCGGTCTCGATCTTCGCGGCCATCACCTCCCGCGGGTACTCCAGCAGGAACGGCTTGTACCGGTGGTCGTCGGCCGTGAGCGGCACGAGCGGCGGGGTCGTCCACGCGTGCAGGTGCATGCCGAGCTCGGCCGTGCCCCGCTCCAGCACGCCGTGCCCGAACCGCTGGAACAGCGGGCTGCGCGCCATCGCCCAGTCGACCAGGTAGGTGGGCCGCAGCCCGTACCGCTCGCACAGCTCCTGGAACCGCGGCAGGAAGGCCGCGTTGCGCGTGGTGACCGGGCCTGAGCCGCGCCACGCGTCGTCCGCCTCGACGTCGATGGTGATGACGAAGGACGGGCGTGCGGCGTCCGGCGCCGCGGGCCGGTCAGCCATCGCGGTCGGGGGCGTAGCCGCGCGCGGCGAGGTGCGCGCCGAGGGACCGGTTCAGCAGCGCGATCTGGCCGGGGGTGAGGTCGCGGCGGAACGCGTCGACCCGCCCGGTACGGAAGGCGTGCCGGGCGAAGCCGCGCTCGAAGGCGGGCGACCAGGGCAGGCCGAGGAAGTCCAGGATCTCGCCGAACCGTTCGCGCGGGTCGGCGACCAGGTCCTCGTAGCGCACCTCCAGCCACAGGTGCGGGGGAACGCTCGCCGCGGCCGCGTCATAGGCGTCCATGAGCAGCTTCCACCCGATCGCGGCCAGGTGCACCAGGGAGTGGCCCTCGCGCTCCCACTCCCGCGCGTACGCCGGGGGCAGCGGGCCGTAGTGCCAGCCGGAGGGCCCGAGGTGGCCCCGCCACCACCACATCTGCAGCCAGGAGTTCACCACCGCGCGGCCGTCCCGCACGATGTGCACGAAGCGGGCCTGCGGGAAGACCTCGTGCAGGAGACCGGCGCGCGGCCACCCGGTGAACTTGTGCACGTACCGCGTCACCGCCTGGTCCGCCGCCCGGCGCCGGTAGAAGGCCGTGAGCCGCCGGGCCAGCCACGGTGAGGCGTCGGCGGCGACGAGTTCCCGGAACGGGTCGACGATCGCGGGGGACACCTCACGGGCGAGCGCCGCCTGCACCTCGCTCGGCCGCACCCGCCTGCGCGGGAACTCCGGAGGGCACCTGCGGTACACCGCCGCGGCCAGCCGCCGCACCCGCGGCGGCACCCCCGGCAGGCGGTCGTCCAGGTTGGTGGGGAAGCCCACGCCGGGGTGCCGGGCCAGCACGTCGTACAGGAGCGTGGAACCACAGCGCCCGGTGCCCAGCACGAAGCCCAGTTCCGGCTCTCCACTCGCCGGCCTGTGGGGCGCTCCGGGGCGGCTCATCGTGGCGACCGGGGAATGGTCCATCTGGTGCCTCCAGGTTCCGCTGCGGGATGCGCGCGATGCGGCCTCGCCGATGGACTCACATCACCAGGGAAACGTGTACACCGGCCCGCGCGGGTCCCCCGGGCACGTCCAGCGTGCTTGTCGAGTCGCGACCCTATTCATAGGGCGCGTTGACCGGTGGTGTCACGGCCGCGCCCGCCGGGTGTGTCAGCGTTTCCCTCGCGCGGCGGCGAAAGGCGAGCGGGAACGGGCCGCCGATCCACCCCCGGCGTGGACCGTGGCCGGCCTGACCGGCCACCGCCGGGTCGTGTCCCGCGGAAAGGACTCTCTGCATGAAGGCACTTGTGCTCGCGGGCGGCCGTGGAACGAGGTTGCGCCCGCTGACCCACACCTCGGCGAAACAGCTGGTGCCGGTCGCCAACAAGCCGGTCCTCTACTACGGGCTGGAGGCGATCCGCGAGGCGGGCATCACCAGCGTGGGGATCATCACCGGTGACACCGGTCACGAGGTCCGGGAGGCGGTGGGGGACGGCTCGCGGTTCGGGCTTGAGGTGACCTATATTCCCCAGGAGGCCCCCCTGGGGCTGGCCCACTGCGTCCTGATCGCCCGCGAGTTCCTGGCGGGCGACCCGTTCGTGATGTACCTCGGCGACAACTTCCTGGTCGGCGGGATCAGCGGCCTGGTGAGCTCGTTCGAGCGGGGCGGCTACGACGCGCAGATCCTGCTCACCAGGGTCGCCGAGCCGCAGTACTACGGGGTCGCGGAGATCGGGCCCGGCGGGGAGATCCTGCGGCTGCAGGAGAAGCCGGAGTTCCCGGCCAGTGACCTGGCCATCGTGGGGGTGTACACCTTCTCCCCGGCCGTCCACGAGGCGGTCGCGGCGATCAGGCCGTCCGCGCGCGGGGAACTGGAGATCACCGACGCGATCCAGTGGCTGGTCGAGCACGGGTACCAGGTCCACTCGCACCTGGTCGAGGGCTACTGGAAGGACACCGGGCGGCTGCAGGACATCCTGGAGTGCAACCGCATGGTGCTGGAGCGGGTCGAGCCCGACGTCGCGGGCACCGTCGACCAGATGAGCGAGGTCACCGGGCGGGTCGTGCTGGAACGGGGCGCGGTGGTGGAGAACTCCGTGCTGCGCGGCCCGATCGTCGTGGGGGCCGACGCCAAGATCACATCGTCGTACGTCGGGCCCTTCACCTCCATCGGCCCGAGGTGCGTCCTGCGCAACGCCGAGATCGAGTACTCGATCGTGCTGGACGACTCGCGGGTGGAGGGCGTCTCGCGGATCGCGCACTCGCTCATCGGCCGCAACGTCGAGGTGAGCCGGGCCGCGGGTGTGTCCAACACCCACGAGCTCATGATTGGCGACCACAGCAAGATACAGGTGAAGGCATGAGGGTCCTGGTCACCGGCGCCGCCGGGTTCATCGGGTCGCACTACGCCCGCTCGCTCCTCGCCGGGTGCTACCCCGGGTACGAGGACGCCCAGGTGACGGTCCTGGACAAGCTCACCTACGCCGGGAACCCGGCCAACCTGCGGCCGGTGGAGGGCCACCCCCGGTACGCCTTCGTCCACGGCGACGTCACCGACGCGGCGCTGCTGGCGCGGGTGGTCCCCGGCCACGACGTGGTGCTGAACTTCGCCGCCGAGACGCACGTCGACCGGTCCATCTCCGGGGCGGGCGACTTCGCCACCACCAACGTGCTCGGCACCCAGCGGCTGCTGCAGGCCGCCCTGGACGCGCAGGTCCGCAGGTTCGTGCAGGTGTCCACCGACGAGGTGTACGGCTCGGTGGCCGAGGGGGCCTGGACCGAGCGGGAGCCGCTCGAACCCAACTCGCCCTACTCGGCGGCCAAGGCCGGGGCGGACCTGATGTGCCGGGCCTACCACCGGACCTACGGGCTGGACGTCCGGGTGACCCGGTGCTCCAACAACTACGGCCCTTACCAGTACCCGGAGAAGGTCATCCCGCTGTTCGTGACCAACCTGCTGGACGGCCGGAAGGTGCCGCTGTACGGGGACGGGCTCAACGTGCGGGAGTGGCTGCACGTCGACGACCACTGCCGGGGGATCCAGCTCGTGCTGGACAAGGGGAGCGCCGGTGAGGTGTACAACATCGGCGGCGGCGTCGAGCTGACCAACCGGGAGCTCACCGAACGGCTGCTCGCCGCGCTCGGCGCCGGCTGGGAGATGGTGGAACACGTTCCGGACCGGCCCGGGCACGACCGCCGCTACGCCGTGGACGACCGCAAGATCAGATCGCTCGGTTACGAGCCGGCGGTGCCCTTCGAGCGCGGGCTCGCCGAGGTGGTCCGCTGGTACCGCGACCACCAGGAGTGGTGGCGCCCGCTGAGGGGGACGCCGGGGGGATGACGTCCTCCTCAGCCGCCTGAGCGGTCCGGGATCCGGTAGACGTCGTAGTCGCCGGAGCGGTACATCAGGGTCGCGAACCGGCCGAGGTCGGTGCCGGGCACCACCAGCAGCCGGTCGGCCAGCAGCCAGCGCACGTGGTAGCGGTCGCGCAGCCGCGCGACCGCCGCCGCCGTCGGCCGGTTGATGGCCGTGTCGTTGTCGCGCAGCCGCTCGGGGTCCCAGAACGGCAGGTGCAGAAAGCCCTGCTCGGGACGCCAGGAGTCGTTGGTCTTCTGGCTGGTGGACCACCCTTCGACGAGCATGCGCCGCTCGGTCAGCGCGGCGCCCAGGAACTGCCCGGGGTAGCACGGATCCAGTCCCGGCCGGCAGTGGTTGTTGGTGGCCACCAGATCATCCGGGGTGGAGTGCGCGCGCAGCCACCGCGCCGCGTCCAGGGTGCCGGCCGGCACCGACGCCAGCTCGCTGTCCATGCCGCGGCCGACCAGCTCGATGCCCCGCGCGGCGACCTTGCCGGGAAACCAGAGCACTCGGGCGTAGCCGCACGCCAGCAGGGCGACGGCGGTGCATCCGGTCACCATCAGGGCCGCGGCGCGGGCCCGGCCGAGGGTGCGGGCCATGATCACTGCGGCCACGCCGGCCACGATCGCCAGCGTGAGGTACGGCAGCCACAGCACGGCCGGTGACCTGCCGGGGGGAAGCGGGATGGTGACCCCCCAGCCGACCGCGATGACGCAGACGGTCGCCACCGCGCCGCCGGCGGCGAAGGCGGCCGCCCTGGCGGAGACCCGGGCGCGGCGCAGCGAGCGCATGGTGCCGTGCACCGCGAGGATCACCAGGTACGGGTAGGCGGCCCAGGAGAACAGGAAGTTGCTGTACCCGGGGTGGGTGAACACGATCGTGACCGCGTGCCCGGCGAGTGCCATGCCCAGGATGAACACCACCGCCGGCCGCGCGGCCGTGCGCCGGTCGCGCAGCAGCGCGACGACGCCGCACCATAGCACCGCGAGGGACAGCACGAACACCACCGCGAGGCCGAGCACCTGCGCGAAGGGGGCCTCGGTCATCGGCCGGCCGGTGAGCGACGCCCACCGTTCCTGCATGGTGCCCCACGGCATCAGGAGCATGCCCTGCCGGGCCATGCCGAACAGGACGGTCTGCGCGAAGACCAGGCAGGCGGCGCACACCGCGGCGACCGTGACCGCCGGCCACAACGGCCGCCGTCCGGAGTAGAGCCGTACCAGGATCACCGCGACCGTCCCCGCCAGCAGCACCGGCAGGTACACGGCCTTGCCACCCATGATCGTCACCATCAGCACGCCGATGAGCAGCCAGGGGCCGAGCCGGCGCGGTGCGCGGTGGGTGAGCACCTCCAGCAGCGGGATCATCAGGGCGGCGAACAGCAGCCCGCCGAAGGTCTGGGCGGGACCACGCCAGGCGGTGCCCTGCAGGCTTCCCCAGCCGAGGACCATGGTGGGGCTCAGGTAGAGACTCGGGCTGCTCACCAGCACCGTGCCGAAGACGACGGCCGGAGCGCCCCGCCAGGTGCCCATCACCCGGCGGGACGCCATCCCGACCAGCACCAGCAGCGCGGCCAGCATCGGCAGCATGGCCAGCCGGGACAGCATCACCAGCGGCTCGATGCCGGTGAGCCAGCTCGCCGCCGCCATGTGCGCGTAGACGAACCAGTGGTAGAGCAGCGGCTCTCCGGCCGTCATGGGGAACTGCGGCGGGAAGTGGTGCTTGAGCTCCACCACCAGGGCCAGGTGCATTCCGACGTCGTGGCCGCCGGCCCCCAGCAGCGGCCAGGTGAGCGCGTTGTTGCGGAAGTAGGGGATGCCGCTCCAGCACAGCAGGAACACGAAGGTCAGCGCCAGGCACCACGACCACCACAGCGGGGCGCGCACCCTGGCCGCGCTCTTCCAGTGCCGGCGCAGCGCCGGGATCGCCAGGAAGGCCAGGTAGGTGGCGACCGGCCAGATCAGCACCAGCCGGGGAACGCCCAGCGCCCGCGCGGGAAGGTAGGTCAGGACCTCGACGGCGTACCCGAGGGCGAGGCCGAGCGCGACCTCCTCGGCCCTGGTCCTGGTTCCCCGGTACAGCGCGCGGACCAGCAGGGTGCCGGGCACCGCCAGGGCGAGCACGACGTACAGGCCGAACAGCGCCATGTCGGCGACCGGCGTGCCGAACACGATCAGCATGCCCACCGTGGCGGCGAGCGTGAACGCCGGCGCGGCCAGGCGCGCGGCCGGTGCCCGCCATCGGCCGGGCCGTCCGGGAAGGCGCCGCCGGCCGGGCCGTCGGTCCTGCTCCACCGGGCCGGGGATTCCCGGCCGGGTGGAGGGGTGAAGTTTCGGAGTATCGACCATGGTCGCGATTCTGATGATCAAGACCCCGCGGGCGGGCTCCGCGACACGTGGCCCGCCCGGTCATCGCCGCATTTTTAACCGGCCGTGTGCCGGGGTGTCGTCAGGGGCGGTGCGCCCGCAGCATGATGGACACGCCGGGCAGCGCGCCGACCGGCAGGTAGCGCTCCATCGCGATGACCGTCCGCAGGCAGGCGTTCAGCACGGGCGGCACCTCGCCGACGGCGTTGCCCTGGTGCTTGCGCCGGTGCCAGGCCGCGGCCGGGCGCAGCAGTACGTTCCAGCTCCACATGCGGTCGACGACCAGGCCGCTTCCGGCGATGAGAGCCTTCAGCTCCGGTTTGGTGTAGCGGCGGAAATGGCCGCTGATCACGTCGTGCTCCGACCACAGGCGCATGTCGCACGGAACCGCGATGAGGGCGGTGCCCCCGGGACGCAGCACCCGGGCCAGCTCGCGAGCGGCCTGGTCGTCCTCCTTGATGTGCTCCAGCACGTCGAAGGCGACGATGAGGTCGAATCCGGCGTCGGGGAACGGCAGGTCCCGCGCGTCGGCGTGGATCGCGTCCAGGCCGCGTTCCCGGGCGATCTCCACCGCCTCCGGCGAGTAGTCCGCGACCTTGACGTCCCAGCCGCGCCGCCGGAGCACCCGCGCGTTGCCGCCGCCGGCGCCGCCGACGTCCAGCGCCCTGCCCGTACGGCCGAGCCGCCGGACATGGCGATCGATGATCGCCCGCCGTTCCTGGAACCACCAGTGCCGGTCCTCGACGGTGGCCGTGAGTCGTAGAAGTGTGTCTTCCATGCGATCCCTCCCGGGACATGGCTACACGGTCAGGGACGACGGCCGTGGCCGCCGTCCGCCGCCTTGCCGGAACGGTTCCCCAAGAATGACCACGGGGTGACATTCCGGTCCGCGCCGCCGGACCGTTTCACCCGGATATCTCATCGCCGCCGGTCGCACCGCCGGCGGCCGGGCTGAAAAGGGTTCCACTGCTTGGGCAAGAAAACCCCAAAGCCCGGCAGTTCGATCGCGACCCGGCCGGTCGATTGCTGTTCGTTATGCGCGTGACCACATCAGAGCTGACCCCGATTCCGTTCAACCGGACGTACGTGGCGGAGAACCAGCACGAATACGTGCTGTCCGCCATGCACGGCAAATGGGCCTCCGGTTACGGCCGGTTCAACGAGCAGGCGACCGACCTCATCAGGAAGATATCGGGGGCCGAGCACGCGGTGCTCACCACCTCCGGGAGCACCGCCCTGGACCTCGCCGCGTTCCTGGTCGACGTCGAGCCCGGCGACGAGGTGCTCGTCCCGTCCTACACCTTCGTGGCGGTGGCCAACGTGTGGGCCGTGCGCGGCGCCGTCCCGGTGTTCGTCGACTGCCGTCCCGACACCCTCAACATCGACGAGGAGGCGATCGAGGCCGCGATCACCAGTCGGACCAGGGCGATCGTCGCCATGCACTACGGCGGTGTCGCCTGTGAGATGACGCGGCTCGTCAAGATCGCCGAGCGGTACGACCTGGCGCTGGTCGAGGACAACGCGCACGGCTTCGGCGCGTCCTACCACGGCCGGCCGCTGGGCACCTTCGGGAACCTCGCCGCGCTGAGCTTCCACGCCTCCAAGAACGTGCAGTGCGGCGAGGGCGGCGGGGTGATGCTGCCGGACGCCGAGATCGCCAGGCGGGCGGACATCGCCCGGGAGAACGGTACGAACCGGCGGGAGTTCTTCCGCGGCCAGGTGGACAAGTACCGCTGGATCGAGAAGGGGGCCAACTACATGCTCGCCGAGCTGCTGGCGGCGCAGTTGACCGCCCAGCTCGAGGCGTTCGACGAGATCCAGCGGCAGCGGCACGAGGTGTGGCGCTTCTACGACGAGGAGCTCGCGGACTGGGCGGCGGCGAACGGGGTGGCGCGGCCCGGCGTTCCGGACGGGTGCGACCACGCGGCGCACCTTTACTACCTGCTGCTGCCCGACCTGGCGAGCCGTGAGGGCATGATCGCGCACCTCGCGCGGCACGGGGTGCAGGCCCACTTCCACTACATGCCGCTGCACAACTCGGTGGCGGGGCTGCGGTTCGGCCGCGTCGCCCCCGATGGCTGCCCGGTCGCCGAGAGCGTGAGCGACCGCCTGATCCGGCTGCCGCTGTACGCCGGACTGACCGAGGGGGAACGGGAGCGGGTCGTGCGTGCGGTGACCGGCTACCGGGTGCGCTGATGTCCTGGAGCCAGGTGACCTCGGCGACTCCCGCCCGGACGGAGCCCTCTCCACTCGACTCGGCGCGGTTCGGGCGCTCGGTCGAGCGCCTCACCGTGGGCGGCGGCGACGACGGCGACGGCGGCGACGGCGCGGTGCCGTTCGCCGCGGTGGCGGCGGCGATCCGGGAGTCGGCGGCGGACGTGATCGTGCTGCGCTATCCGGCGCGGCGGATGGAGTGGTTCGCCCGGCTGCTCGCCCTCGGCCGCACCGTACTGCTGGCCGACTCCCTGGTGTACTGGCGGCTGGAGGCGGGGCGCGGCCGGCAGGTCCCGCCGGTGCCGGGGCTGTGGACCGAGCCGTTGCGGGACCCCGCGGCGGTCGAGCCCGCGGTCCTTTCGATCTTCGCCGGGTACCGGTCGCACTATCTGGCCAACCCGCTGTTCGGCGACGCCGACGTCATCGCGGGGTACGCCGAGTGGGCGCGCGGGTCGGCGGTCGCGGGAGACTGCCTGGGCCTGCTGCGTGCCGCGCCGGGAGTGGGCGGGCCGCGGGTGGCCGGGCTCGCCACCGTGGCCGACGACGGGCCCTCGACGGAGATCCTGCTGGCCGGGGTGATGCCGCGCGAGCAGGGCCGCGGGCGGTACGCGCACATCCTGCGGGCCGTGGAGGAGCGGACGCTGGCGCGTGGCGGCACGCAGGTCGTCATCTCGACGCAGGGCCATCACACCAGCGTGCAACGCGCCTGGGCGAGGTACGGCTTCGAGCCGGTGCTCACCCTGCTCACCGTGCACCTGCTGCGCGCGGGGCTCTGCCCGTCCTGACCGGCCGGGGTGCGCCGCTCGCCGCGGCTCACACCTTGACCGACGCTCCGGTCCGCTCGCGGATCACGTACGTCGGCCGTCCCATGCCGTTGGTGTGCAGGCGGCCGACGTACTCGCCGAGCAGCCCGATGGCCATGAGCTGCGCCGAGGAGAACATGGCGATCATCAGGCAGATGCTGGTGAATCCCGCCACCGTGGTGTCGCCGGCCGCGAAGCTCCACAGCACCAGCGCGCCGAGGACCACTCCGATCAGCCCGACGGCGAAGCCCAGATAGCTGGCCGCCCGCAGCGGCAGGGCGCTGAAGCCGAACAGCATGTTGGCCGTGTGCCGGACCAGCATCCGCAGGTTGTAGTTGGACGGACCGTCGCGGTGATCCATGCGCACCCGTACCGGACCCACCCGCGTGGTCGCCCAGGACAGCGCGACGTCGATGGAGGCGTGCGGGCCGGAGAACCCGTCGAAACCGTCGCGCAGATGGGTGCGGAAGGCGCGGAAGGCGCTGATCATCCCGGCGGTGCGGATGCCGAGCACGCCGGACATGGCCGCTTTCACCGACCGGGAGGCGAGGCTGCGCAGCGGGCCGTGCTCCTCGGCGTACGGCACGCCGTAGACCAGGTCGAGGTCGTCGCGCAGCCCGGCCAGCAGCGCCGGGATCTGCTCCGGCGGATGCTGCAGGTCGTCGTCCATCGTGACCGTGACCTCGAACCGCGCGTCCCGCAGCCCGGCGAGCAGCGCGTTGTGCTGCCCGTAGTTGCGCGAGAGCCGCAACGCGCGCACGTGGGGGAACCTGGCGGCGAGCCCGGCGGCCACCTCCCAGGTGTCGTCCGGGCTGCCGTCCACGACGAGGACCACCTCGTACGGGGCGTACCGGCCGTCCATCACGGCGACGACCCTGCTCACCAGGTCCGGCAGGGTCCGCGTGGAGCGGTAGCACGGGATGACCACCGACACTGACATTCGTTCCCCCATTGCTCGGCGTTCGTCGGCGAGACGGTTATTGCGATGTTCGCGACATGACATTCGGCCGCGCTTCGGGGGGAACGCACATGGTCGGAACCGAAGGTCGGGCCGGTCGCGACGCGGTGACCTGGTCCGGCTCGGCCGGCCCGGGGTCCCGCGTTCGGTGGCCACCCCATCACATATCTGGCGGGCGACGTTTTCCCGGCGCTCCTGTCCTACGTCATCTTGGTCGCGCGATTGCCCCCGGCGGGCGATCGGGTGCCCTGTCTTTGTGCCGCGCTGGTGAGCCGTGCACCGACCGCGCCGCCGGTTCGTCCCTCAGGCCGGCCAGCGGAGTTCCCGGCGGAACCCGGTCACGGTCCGCCGATGCCGCACGGTTCAATGTGATGTCCTAGCCGGTCGCAGGCCGGGGGGAGGGGCCGCCGGCCGCGGGCACCTGGTAGACGGCGCAGTCGCCCGAGCGGAACCGCAGCGCCGCGAAGTCGGCGATCCGCGCCCCCGGCGGGACGTGGCGCTCGTCGGAGAGCAGCCAGCGCACCCCGTAGCGGTCCCGCAGCACGGCCACCGCGTCCGCCGAAGGCGCGGTGAAGACCACGTTGTTGGCCCGCAGCCGCTCCTGGTCCCAGAACGGGACCCCTTCGAACCCGGCGTTGGTCTTCGAGCGGTCCAGGGCGGTCGGGGTGTACCCCCACCCGGCGATCAGCATCCGCCGTTCGGACAGCGCCGCGGTCCAGAACTCCCGGCTGTCGCACGGGTTCTCGTGCCCCCACCGGCACTGGTCGTTGGTGGCGACCAGGTCATCGGGCCGGGAATGGTCGCGCAGCCATCGCGCGGCGGCGAGCAGGCCGCGCGGCACGGCGTCGGGCTCGGTGCGGATATGGGTGTACATGCCGCGGTCCAGGCCGTGGAACACGGTCAGCTCGGTGCGGGTCGCCCAGGCCGCGATCGGTCCCACCCCCACCGCCGCCGCGATCAGCAGCGCCCAGGGCCGGGGCCGCCGCCGGATCAGCGCGAACGCCGGCACCGCCGCCGCGGCGATGGCGGCCAGGGCCAGATACGGCAGGTAGAGGAGGTACTCCGGCTCGCCGGGCCGCAGGGGCACCCGAACACCGCAGACGAACCGGATCAGATAGGCCACCGCCACGCCCGCCCCCGCCGCGGCGATCGCGAAGGCCGGTGTCACCCGTTGCCGGCGGGCCAGGGTCAGGTATCCGAGTACCGACAGCATCGCCAGGTAGGGCATGACCGCCACCAGGAAGTACACCTGGTTGAACGAGATCGGGCTGCCGAGCAGCAGGCTCAAGGCGAAGCCCGGCACCGCCATGCCGAGAGCGAGCACCGCGGGCACGCGCAGCGCGAGCCGGCGGTCGGCCACCAGCCCGGCCACGCCGCACCACATGAACGCCCAGCCCACCAGATACAGCACGGTGATGCCGGCGATCGCGGGCAGCGGAGCCCGGGACACGTCGCCTCCGGTCAGCATCGCCCAGGAGGAGCGGGCGATGGACATCGGATCCAGCGCGACCCCCTGCCGCACCCTGCCGTACAGCACGATCTGCGCGAACGCCAGGAACACCAGGCAGACGGCCATGACCGCCAGCGCCCGCCGTGGCGGTCTGCGCCGCCGGACCACCTCGACGGCGACGAACACCGTGAGCCCGGCGAGCAGCAGCGGAATGTAGATCGCCTTGCCGCCCATCACCACGAGCAGAAGGACCACCAGCATGGTCCAGGCTCCGGCGCCCGCCCCCGGGCGGGCGAGGATCCGGGCGAGCGGCAGCAGCAGCGCGGCGAACAGCAGGGCGCCGAACGTCGTGGTGGGAGTGCTCCACGGGACGACGTGGATGCCCGTCCAGATCAGCAGCCCGTTGGCGTTGACGTAGAGGCTCGGCATCGCGGCGAACACCATGAGCGCGACCGACAGCGCCGCCCCCGCCCACGAGCCGATGATCCGGCGCGCGACCATCGCGACCAGGACGAGGAAGGCGGCGTACATCGGCAGCGTGCCGAGGCGGAACAGCAGGATCAGCGGCTCGATGCCGGTGATCCAGCTCGACGCCGCGTAGTGCGCGTACATGAACCAGTGGTAGTAGAGGGGTTCACCGGCCACCTGCGGGACATGCGGCGGGAAGTGGTGCTTGATCTCGGTGAGCAGGGACAGGTTGTAGGCGTTGTCGAGGTGCGCCGTCCCGGCCGCCGGCCAGGTGACGGCGGCCGACCTGAAGAACATCAGCGCGCTGGTCCCCAGCATGTAGGTCATCATCAGGCTCAGGAACCACGGCCACCAGGCCGGAGCCTGCCCGCGCCGGCCGGCCCCCCTCCAGTGCCTTCTCAGGGACGGCACCACGAGGAAGGCCGTGTACGTGGCGGCCGGCCACACCAGCACCAGCAGGGGGGCGCCCGCGGCGCGGGCCGCGATATAGGTGAGGATCTCCACCGCGTACCCGAAGGTCAGCCCCAGCGCGGCGTCCTCCACGAGGGTCCGCGCGGTCAGCGCGCGGCAGGTCAGCGCGCGCACCAGCAGCGTGCCGGGCACCAGGACGCACACGGTGAGGTACCCGAAGAAGGTCGCCAGGTCGGTCAGCGACGTCCCGTAGTGGTGCAGGACGGTGACCGCGAGCGCGGCCACCGCGGTGCCGGGCACCCACCCCGACGTGACGAGACGCCGCCCCCGGCGCACTGGGGGAAGGACGGCGGCGGGGGGATGGGGGGCGATCGTCAGGGTGCCCGGGTGCGGGCTCTTCGTGGAGCCGCCGAGCGGCGGAGAATCGGACATGTGCGTAGTCTCGTGGCCGGTACTCACCCGGCCGGGACGCCACCTGCGATGATCGTCATGCCCTTGCCGACGCTTTTCCTCCAGCTAGGGTCACCGCGGCCCCGGTCGGCGCGTGCCGGTGGTCAGAGCCGTTCGACGTTGGCGCCGCGGCACCGGTCGCGGGTGTCGAACACGAACGCGCCGGCCCGCTGGATCAGGTCGAAGTCGAAGGCGTCGTGGTCGGTGAGCACGACCACCGCGTCCGCTCGGGTGATCTCGCCGGGCGTCGGCTCGGTCATCTCGATGTCGATCGGCAGCAGGTGCGGGTCGACGTGCGGGTCGGCGGCCAGCACGGTGGCGCCGAGCTTGCGCAGCGCCCTGGCGACCTCGACGGCCGGCGACTCGCGCACGTCGCCGGTGTTCTTCTTGTACGCCAGGCCCAGCAGCAGCAGGCGGCTGCCCTTGACCGGCTTGGACCGCTGGTTGAGGGCCAGGGTGAGCCGGTGCACGACGTGCTCGGGCATGTGGTCGTTGATGTCGTTGGCCAGCTCGACGAAGCGGAAGTTGTGCCCGAGGGTGTTCTTGACCTTCCACGACAGGTAGGACGGGTCGACGGGCAGGCAGTGGCCGCCGACGCCGGGGCCCGGGGTGAAGCGCATGTAGCCGAACGGCTTGGTGGAGGCCGCGTCGATGGCCTCCCACACGTCGATGTCGAGCTGCCTGGCGAAGATGGACAGCTCGTTCACCAGCGCCACGTTCACGTGGCGGAACATGTTCTCCAGCAGCTTGCACAGCTCGGCCACCTGCGGGGACGAGACGGGCACGGTGTGGTCGACCAGCCGCCGGTAGAACGCGTCCACCCTGGCCAGCGAGGTCTCGTCGATCCCCGAGACGACCTTGGGGGTGTTGTCCAGGCGCCACCGCTCGTTTCCCGGGTCGATGCGCTCGGGGCTGTAGCCGAGCAGGAAGTCCTCCGGGGCGCGCAGGCCCGACCCCTCCTCCAGCAGCGGGAGGAGGTACTCCTGCGTGGTGCCGGGATAGGTGGTCGATTCGAGGATCACCAGGGCCCCGGGCGAGAGGTAGGGGGCGATCGAGCGGCCGGCGTCCGCCACGTGGCGCAGGTCGGGGGCGCCGTCTCTGAGTGGAGTGGGCACCGTGATGACGCACACATCGAAACCTTGGGCCTGGGCGTAGTCGGTGGCGGCGCGGTAGCGGCCGCTGCGGTGGGCGGCGTCCAGAACGTCGCTCCCGACGTCCTGGACGTAGGTCTCGCCGGTGTTGAGCCTCTTCACCCGCCATTCGTCGACGTCGATCCCGACCACGGTGAATCCCGCGGCGACCGCGCGCATCGCGAGCGGGAGGCCGACGTATCCCTGTCCGACGACGACGACCTTGTCACCCATGTTCCGCCTCCCGGATTCGCACACGAAGGCCGACTTTAAACGCCCGCCGCACCGGCACGGTGTTCGGCCGGAAATCGGGCGTGTCGCGATCAGGATGACGAATCACTATCCATACGGTTTTTTCGTATTTCCCGGCACGGGGGAGATCCACCGAGGCATTGACCCGTTCTTTCGCCGGCGGCCGGTTTACCGGGCGGCTGATTCCGCGACCGGCGCCGAGATCGATCGCCTCGATAAAACTCTCTCATCCACCGGTGGCGTCATCGGCCAGGCCGCCGGTGCGTCGCATAGGAAGGTGCCCGTTGTCTTTTCGTGATTCATTCGGGAGGTGGCGCGATGCGCCAAGGGAGAAATGTCATCGGCAGCCGCGGGAGCCGTGGAGCCGTGCGCTTCGGCGGCGGGGTGGTGCTCGCGACGGCGCTGACCCTCGCGGCGTCCGGGACCGGGCCGGCCGGAGCGGTCACCGGAACGCCGGGCCCGGGAGCGGGCGAGCCGGGTCCGGCGGTGGTGCACCGGCCCGGTGACCCGAAACCGGACGCGACCAAGAAACCGGGCGTGGCCAAGAAGCCGGGTGCGGCGAGCCCGTCCAAGACCAAGGCCGGCGCGAAGAAGGTTCCCGCCGACACCGCGCTTCCGCCGACGGGAGTGCGCACCGGCCTCGACGTGTTCACGCCGATCCTGTTCAACCAGACGGTGGGACCCAACATCGGCCTGCACGCCTGGGTCATCGCCCACCATGGCAATGTCTCGCAGACCGCGCCGAAGATCTCCTGCGTCAACGTCGCCGACGGCACGTTCTGCCGCGACCCGGCAGGCCTGCCCACCACCTGGCCGAAGGGCCTGAACACCACGGGCGGAGTGCTGCCCGCCGTCAGCAACCTCGCCACCACCCAGGCTCCGGCGTTCGTGTTGCACCCCGTGGACACGAGTCACGTCTTCTATCCCGCGGTCACCACCTCGGCGGTCGGGGTGTTCCCCGACGGGTCGGTCGGCGCCAACTGCTTCGACATGAGCGTCCAGCAGGGCTGTGGGTACACGCCGCTCGCGTCGCTCACCAACAACGCCGGGGAGAGCAACGTCAACGGCCTCACCGGTTTCGCGCTGGTGGGCAACAACATCTACGGCACCACCACCAGCGGGCTCGAACTGTGCATGAACATCCTCACGTTCGTCCCGTGCAACGGCCAGCCGTACACCACCGGTTTCCAGCCCAACAACGACGTCGCGGGGCTCGGCCCCGCCGACTACCTCGGGGCGACCACGACGATCAACGGGCGGGTCTACGTCTCGTCGAATCCGTCCGCCAACTCGACCGTCCAGCATCCACCGGTCCTGAACTGCTTCGACCCGGTCGTCAACGCGCCGTGCGAGGGATGGACATCGCAGGCGGACGGCGGGGCGAACGCCTCCCGGATCCTGGCGATCTTCGCGCAGCGGGACGAGGCCGACAACGAGGTCGGGGTCTGCACCGTGACCGGGCTGAAGTCCAACGCGTCGCCGGTCGTGACCTGCCACGACTTCACCGGCGCGGTCGTGGCGACCCCGGCCGGACTGCAGGGGATCTTCCCCTCGGGAGGGTACGGCAGCGTGGTCTTCGCGCCGGCCAACGCCGTCGTCGCCGGGCAGCGGCGCCTGTACTTCCCGTTCTACACCGAGGACAGGACATACCTGGGCGACACGCTCTGCTACAACTGGGCCACCACCTCGGCCTGTGCCGGCTTCCCCAACCCCTCCCCGCATCCCACGGTGAACAACGGCAGAACCACGGACTACGGCTACGCCTACAACGCGTCCGTCGGATGCCTGATCGGGGCCGGTGACAAGAGCTACGTCTTCGCGGTGAACCCGCAGAGCGGAGCCACCACCTGCTGACGCACACCCGTCCAGATGGACGATGACACCTGGTCGCCGAGGCGGCCGGCCGTCGAACGGCCGGCCGCCTCCGGCGTTCCCCGACCGGGTTCACCGACCAGAACAGATCTCCCTATCGCCTGCACAGGTGAATCTCGCTGGCATTCCGGGCATTGTAGCTTTGTCGTGATTCAGGGCGTGAAGACCGGCCCCGCGCGCAGGTGATTTCCCCATCGTGCGGCCAAGGCCCGGCTTTCCTGTCGTTCGTTTACACCGCTGAGGTGGGATCAGGGCGGATAATCGCCGATCGTGGCCTGTCGCGTCGTTCGCGTAAAGCTCTCGTGCGCGGCGAGTGCGCCTGGCGGTGGTGCGTCGTCGCGTCGAATAGAAAGAAGCCGAACCCCGCGACGCCCATCACGAAATGAGGTGGCTCTGTGCGTCGAATCGCACATCAATCCGGACTTTCCACGAATGTTCTCCCGCGGATCAGGCCGGTGACGACCCTTGCCGTCGCGATGCTGCTTTCCCTGCCCGTGGGCGCGGCCTACGCGGCCTCCACCCCGCCCGGCCCGCGGGCGGACGCCGCGCCGGTCGCGGCCGCGACACCGAAACCGGGCACGGGCGATCCCAAGCCCACGGCGAAGGAGAAGCTGAAGCCCGCGCCGGGGATCCATATCCCCTCGTGGCACAAACCCGTGAAACCGCCGACGTCGCTCGACCTCAAACGCAAGATGCGGCGGGGCATGCCACCGGAGGGCATCCACTCGGCGATCGACTCCTTCGCGCCGCTGCTGTTCCTGCAGAGCGGGCCGAACCCGGGCCTGCAGGCCTGGTCCATCGCTCACCACGCCTTCGCGGTGCCGTCGGCCCCCAAGGTCACCTGCATCAACATCGCCGACGGCACTCACTGCACCAACCCGGAGGGCGGCGCGACCACCTGGCCCAAACCACTGAGCACCCAGCCGGGGTCGCTCTCCACCGTCCCCGGCGACATCTCGACGACCCAGGTGCCGCAGTACGTCATCAACCCGCTGGACACCTCGCTCATCCTGTATCCGGCGGTGACCAAGACGCCGTTCGCGGGGTTCCCGGACGGTTCGGTGGGCGTCGGCTGCCTGCTGCTCGCGGCGCAGTACAACTGCGGGTACCACCCGCTGGCGCCGCTGACCAACAATGCCGGGCAGAGCAACACCAACGGCCTGACCGGGTTCGTGCAGGTGGGCAACGAGCTCTACGGCGCGACCACCAGCGGCCTGGAGCTCTGCTACAACAGCTGACGCTGATTCCCTGCGCCGGCCAGCCGTTCAACAACTCGGGCATCATCCCGAACAACGACAAGGCGGGAGTGGGGCCGCAGGACTTCCTGGGCGTCACCGCGGCCGTGAACGACAAGGTGTACATCTCATCGAACAACAGTTCGACGAACGACACCATGCCGCACCCGCCGACCGTCACCTGCTTCGACCCGGCCATCAAGGCGCCGTGCGCGGGCTGGACGCCGCAGGCGGACGGCGGGCCCAACGCCACCCGCATTCTGGCGATCTTCACGGAACGGGACGCCGCCGACAACGCCATCGGCGTGTGCACCGTGGCGGGGCAGTCCACCACCGACGCGCCTGTGGTCACCTGTCACCGCTTCGACGGAACGATCCACCCGACACCGCCGGGCCTGCAGGACATCTTCCCGTCGGGCGGCAAGGGCAGCGTGGTCTTCCAGCCCGCCGACATCGTCTACAGCCAGCGGCACCGGCTGTACTTCCCGTTCTACACCGAGGACTACAAGTTCCCCGGGAACACCCTCTGCTACAGCTGGACCGCTCAGGCGGCCTGCCCGGGCTACCCGCAGCCGGCCGGGCATCCGCTGGTCAACGGCGGGAAGACCCTCGACTACGGCTACGTCTTCTACCAGCCCACCGGATGCCTGTTCGGCTCCGGCCACTTCGGCTGGATCTTCGGTGTCCATCCGACGAACGGGACGAGCACCTGCTGAGCCGCTGATGTCCTGGTGCTCGCCCGTCACCGGCCGGGAACGACGGCCGGTGACGGGCGAGGCCCCGCGATCCATCGGCACCGCGAGAGGGGTGACCTCAGGCGCGCCGGCCGGTCCGCTTTGTGGCGGACCGGCCGGCGTCGTCGCGTTCGCGACCTGGGTGCCCGCCGCCGGGCCTGATCAGGAGACGACGGTGCCGACGAGGTGGCCGATCTGGTGGGTGGCCAGGGCCGCGGCGCCGCCGAGCAGGAGCTGGCGGGCGCCGCCGAGCGCGACGGGACGATCGGTGAGCCGGGCGACCAGCGCCCCGGTGCCGAACAATCCCAGCGCGGTGAGCGCCACGGCGGCGGCGAGGGAGTCCACGCCGAGCAGGAACGGCAGCAGGGGGATGAGCGCGCCGAGCGCGAAGGCCAGGAACGACGACGCGGCCGCCACCCAGGGCGAGGGCAGGTCGTCGGGGTCGACGCCGAGCTCCTCACGGGCGTGCACCCGCCAGGCGACGTCCTCGTCCTGGTGCACCTGGCGCGCCACCTCGCGCGCCAGGTCGGCGGTGAGGCCGCGCGCCTGGTAGATCGTCGCCAGCTCCCGCTCCTCGGCCTCGGGGTTCCTGGCGATCCGCAGCCGCTCCACCGCGATCTCGGCCTGGGTCATCTCGGTCTGCGAGCGCACCGAGGTGTACTCGCCGGCGGCCATCGAGAACGCCCCGGCGGCGAGCCCGGCGAGGCCGGTGACCGCCACGGCACGGACGCCCGCGCTGCCGCCGACCACGCCCGCGATCAGCGCGGCGTTGGACACCAGCCCGTCCATGACGCCGAACACCGCCGGGCGCAGCCAGCCGCCGGTCAGGTCTCTGCGCTCGTACGGCGCCTCGGTGAGCCGAGGGTGAACGGCGGTCATGCCAGGGCTCCGCCCGACCTCGAGACGATCATGCACTGCCTGGCCTCCGTCGCGCCGCCGCCGCTCACCGGAGGGCCCACGCGCGGTGCCGCCTCTTCGGTGGAGATCGATCCGAACAGGACGTTTCTATCGGCCGACTCGCCTCAGAAGCCGCGAACGACGCCAAAGACACAGCACAACTATGCTCAACGAAATCCGCCCGCTATCCGTACTTCCCGCCAAAGCGTCTTCCGCCCCGCGCCGCCGCCCGCACGGCGGCGGCGCGGGGCGGAAAGGTCAGCGCTGAATGGACTTGACCTCCAGGTACTCCTCCAGGCCGAGCACGCCGAACTCACGCCCGTTGCCGGACTGCTTGTAGCCGCCGAACGGCGCCAGGACGTTCCAGGAGCCGCCGTTGACGTCCACCTGGCCGGCCCGCAGCCGCCGGGCGACCGCCAGCGCGCGCTCCCGGCCGCCGAACACGCCGCTGGTGAGCCCGTAGGGAGTGCCGTTGGCGATCTCCACGGCCTGGTCCACCGTGTCGTAGGGAGTGATCGTCAGGACCGGCCCGAAGATCTCCTCCTGGGCGATCACCGACTCCGGGTCCACGCGCGCGAAGATCGTCGGCCGCACGTACGCGCCCTCGTCCAGCCCGTCCGGCCGGCCCGGGCCGCCGAACACCAGGGTGGCGCCGTCGGCGACGCCCCGTTCGATGTAGCCGTTCACCTTCTCGCGGTGCCGCTCGGAGACCATCGGGCCGACGACGGTCGACTCCTGCGCCGGGTCGCCGACGGTGTACGCGGCGGCCGCGGCGACGGCCAGCTCCACCACCCGGTCGTGCAGCGCGGCGGGGACGATCATCCGGGGCCACGAGCCGCAGACCTGCCCGCCGTTGGTGAAGGCCATCTGCACGCCGTGCGCCACGGCCTGGGCCAGGTCGGCGTCGTCCAGGATCACGTTGGCGCCCTTGCCGCCGAGCTCCAGCGCGACCCGCTTGACGGTCTGGGACGCGACGGCCGCGATCCGCCGGCCCGCACGGGTGGAGCCGGTGAACGACACCATGTCGATGCCGGGGTGCGCGGTGATGGCCTCGCCCACCACCTCGCCGGTGCCGTGCACGATGTTGAACACCCCGGCGGGCAGGCCCGCCTCGGCGGTGACCTCGGCCAGGATGCCCGCCGTCAGCGGCGCGATCTCCGACGGCTTGAGGACCATGGTGTCGCCCGCGACCAGGGCGGGCGCCAGCTTGGAGACGATCTGCTGCAGCGGGAAGTTCCACGGCGTGATCGCGCCGACCACGCCGATCGGCTCCCGTACGACCAGCGAGGTGCCGATCTCCTCGGTCCAGCGGAACTCCTCGGCCAGCGCGGCGAAGGAGGAGGCCACGGCGACCGGGAAGGTCGCCTGCGCGGCGCGGGACAGGCTGATGGGCGCGCCCATCTCGGCGGTGATGGTGGTGGCGATCTCCTCGGCCCGGGCGTGCAGGCCCTCGGCGATGCGGCGGACGACGGCGGCGCGCTCGGCCGGGCCGGTCGCGGCCCAGGCGGGGAAGGCCGCCCGGGCGGCGGCGACGGCCCGGTCCACGTCGGCGGCGGTGCCCGCGGGCACCTGGGCGATGGTCGTGCCGTTCGCGGGGTTCACCACGTCGATCAGGTCGGCCGCCGTGCCGGCCCGGCCGTCGATCCAGTGGGCCGCGGTGGTGTGTGCTGTAGTGCTCATGTCTCGACCCTGGCCCGGGCGGGCGGCGGGAGGAATGCCTCGTCGAACCATGTCATCGCAGTACATGGCTATGGCGGGCCGGCGCGGCGACCCTGGTATCGGGAGGAAACCACCCCGCCGCGACGTTGTTGTGTCAGGCGGCCGGGGAGAACCACCGGAGAAGAGACCGTCCGGGTGACACCGGCCGCAGACACAAGGAGCGCGACGCCGTGGACCGGGCCCGACTCGCCGACTTCCTGCGCAGCCGCCGCGAGGCGCTGCAACCCGAGGACGTGGGGCTGCCCCGCGGCGGGCGGCGGCGCACCGGCGGGCTGCGCCGCGAGGAGGTCGCCGTACTGTCCGACATGTCGGTCGACTACTACAGCCGGCTGGAGCAGCCGCACGGGCCGCACCCGTCCGAGCAGATGCTGGCGGCGCTCGCCCGCGGGCTGCGGCTGTCCCTGGAGGAACGCGACCACCTGTTCCGGCTCGCCGGGTACGCCACCCCGCAGCGGGCCATGCGCGCCGATCACATCAACCCCGGGATGATGCGCATCTTCGACGGGCTGGCGGACGCCGCGGCCCAGGTGGTGAACCACGTCGGCGAGACCCTGCGGCAGACCCGGCTGTCCCGGGCGCTGATCGGCGACGAGACCGCCCGCACCGGGATGGACCGCAGCATGCACTACCGGTGGTTCACCGACCCCGGGACCCGGGCGATCTACCCCGAGGACGACCACGCCCTGCACAGCAGGCTGCTCGCGGCGAACCTGCACGAGGTCTACACTCGCGACGACGAGGACCCGCGAGCCGCGGCGATCGTCGCGGCGCTGCTCGACCGGAGCGAGGAGTTCGCCCGGCTCTGGCGCGAGCACCCGGTCATGGGCCCGTACTGCCCGCCGAAACGGATCAGGCACCCCGAGCTCGGCCTCATCGAACTGCACTGCCAGACCCTGGTCGACCCCGGCCAGTCGCAGATGCTGGTCGTCTACACCGCCCCGTCGGGCACCGACAGCCACGACAAACTCCGCCTGCTGTCCGTCATCGGCGACCAGCGCCTCTGACACCGCACGCGTCCCGCCTCAGCCGGCGGCCGGTGTGCGCTCAGGAGTCGCGGACGATGTCGCGGCGGAGCAGGCGGCGCGGTGCGTACCGGGCGATGGCGGCGACCACCTTGTAGCGGATGTCGGGCACGCTGACCGGCACACCCCGGGCGAAGTCGCGCATGGCGGTGCGCACGACGCGGTCGGCCGACAGCCACAGCAGCTCAGGGATGTGCGACATGTCGAGCTCGGCCCGCTCGTGGAACTCGGTGCGTACGAAACCCGGGCACAGCGCCATGACCCGCACCCGGGGCTCGGGGATGTGGCCGGTGAGCGACTCGCTGAAGTTGACCACCCACGCCTTGGACGCGCTGTAGGTGCCGTAGGGCAGGAACGCCGCGACCGACGCGACGTTGATCACCCCGCCGCGTCCCCGCGCGCGGATGGCGGGCAGCGCCGCCATGGTCAGCCGGAGCACGGCCTCGCAGTGCAGGCGCAGCATGGTGATCTCGTCGGCGATCGGCACCTCCAGCGCCTTGCCGTGGTGGCCGAACCCGGCGTTGTTCACCAGCAGGTCGACCCCCTCGCGCAGCCGGCGCTCCGCGGCGGTCATGCCCTCGTCGGTGGCCAGGTCGGCCGGCAGCACCTCACAGGCCACGCCGTAGCGGCGGTGCAGCGCGTCGGCGGCGTCGGCCAGGCGCTTGCCGTCCCGGGCGACCAGGACCAGCGAGAACCCGTCGGCGGCAAGCCTGCGGGCGAAGGCGGCGCCGAGGCCGGCCGTGGCGCCGGTGATCAGTGCGGTGGGCATGCAGGAAGACTAGCGACACCGGGCGGGGCCGGGTCGCACGGCCCGTGTGCTGGTGACCCGGCGGCGGTGGCGGATCGCGCGCGCCGCCGCCGGGGGCCTTGTCAGAAGGCGTCCGCGGGGACCGTGCCCAGGCGTCCCGCCTGGAAGTCCTCGAACGCCTTCACCAGCTCGGCGTGGCTGTTCATCACGAACGGGCCGTAGTGCGCCATCGGCTCGCGGATCGGCAGGCCGCCGAGCAGGACGACCTCGAAGCCGGCGCTGCGGGAGTCCTGGTTCTCGGCGGCGCGGATGGTGATCGCGTCACCGTCGCCGAAGACGACCGACCGTCCCAGGCCGAAGGGCCGCTTCTCCGTGCCCGCGAAGCCCTCGCCGGCCAGGCCGTACGCCAGGGCGTTGAAGTCCGGCCGCCAGGGCAGCGTGACCTCGGCGCCGGGGCTCAGCGTGGCGTGGATCATCGTGATCGGGGTGTGCGTGATGCCCGGCCCCTGGTGGCCGTCCAGCTCGCCCGCGATGATCCGCAGGAGCGCGCCGCCGTCGTCGGAGGTCAGCAGCTTGACGTTGCCGCCGCGGATGTCCTGGTAGCGAGGGTCGGACATCTTGTCCTTGGCCGGCAGGTTGACCCACAGCTGCAGGCCGTGGAAGAGCCCGCCGGACATGACCAGCTCCTCGGGCGGGACCTCGATGTGCAGCAGCCCCGAGCCCGCCGTCATCCACTGGGTGTCGCCGTTGGTGATGGTGCCGCCGCCACCGTGGGAGTCCCGGTGCACGAAGGTGCCGTCGATGCCGGACGGGGCCTTGACCACTTGCAGGACACGACGCTGCCGGGCGGTGGCGGGAGTGGTGACGCGGGGGAGCACGAGCGGGTTGTCTACCGTCACGGCGGGCATGACGTCTCCTTCATCGGTTGAGGGCGAGGGTTCGCGCGGGTGGGCGGCGCGCGGAGGGGGAGAAGGCCGGGCGGCGTCAGGGCTTCGCGGTCACGGCCTGCATGGGTGGTCCCTCCTTCGACGGGCGGCGGGGGCGCCGTCCGATACGACGATACTCCACCTAACAGATATTGATGTTTCAACTATTCCCGCTCGCGGCCACCGTCCCGCCGTGGCCGGAAGGACGATCCA
This sequence comes from Sphaerisporangium melleum, assembly GCF_014646695.1. Taxonomy (GTDB): domain Bacteria; phylum Actinomycetota; class Actinomycetes; order Streptosporangiales; family Streptosporangiaceae; genus Sphaerisporangium; species Sphaerisporangium melleum. The sequence continues at coordinate 195,760 of NZ_BMNT01000003.1, read as the reverse complement.
GGCAGGACTGCGGCGCACCCCGGGCGGGCCGGCGACTCGCGGGCGCGTCCTGATCCGGGTGTGAGCGTAGGAGGCGGGGCGGCGGGTGGGAGCAGGGGCGGCGGCGGATCTCACAGCGCGCTATGCCGTGATGTGTAACAAGTGGAGCTAATTTTCCGCCGCGATTTGGTCAAGATTTCCCCATGGGCGCCAGGGGAGCGGCCCTCCGAAAACGGGCACACCTCCTATGTTGACCCGCAAAGCGGAGGTATGGCCCCTTGGGAAGAGCGCGGGTGGGGTCACGGCTGGTCACCACGGCGACCGCGATCGCCGTGCTGGCCGCCGTCCTGGCCGGCTGTGCCGGTGCCGAATTCACCTACGTGATGGGCAGTGACGGGCAGAGCTACTTCAAGGTGCCCGCGTCGTGGCGGAAGGTCGACCAGAAAGCCCTGGACCGCGAGGTCTTCGGCGACCTGAGCTCGGCCACCGCCCAAGCCCGCAAGCAACTGTCCTGGACCGTCGGCTACGACGGGTTCCGCGAGCCCTCGGCCGACCACCTGCTTGGCGGCAAGGGCGACGAACCCTTCGTCTTCGCCATGGTCTCCACCCTCACCGAGACGCAACGGGACGCGGTCTCCCTCGACACGCTGCGGAACACGGTGCTGCCGGTCGCCGTCGACGACGAGACGCGCGAGAAGCTGGAGGACACCTCCGGCTACCCGTACAAAGGCTTCGAACTCCTCAAAGACGAGGTGTTGCAACCCGGGGACGGCGTGCGGGGCGTCCACGTGGTCTACAACCTGAAGGTCCTCGGAGGTCCCGTGCAGACCTTCGACCAGACCACCTACCTCGCCGCGGACGGGACGCGCGTATCGGTCCTCCTCATCCGCTGCTCGGCCACGTGCTACCGCGCGCGTGCCGGGGAGCTCGACAGGATCGCGCAGTCCTTCAAGGTCAAGCGAGTTCCCGGGTGACCGGGTGAGGAGCACCGATGACACAAGCCCCCGCCCCTGACCAGCCGACGGGCCTGCGCGCCCCCGACTCCGGCCCCGGCGCCGGGGGACGGGGCGCCATGCCGCTCTGGGACCGGACCAAGTTCCTGCTCGCGCTCACGATCGCGTTCTTCGTGCTGGTGTGGAGCGCCATGGCGGAGTACGAGGGCATCATGCCCTTCGGCGACGCCGTACGCGTGGCCGCCGCCGGCCGCGCCGGCACGATCATCCTGGCCCTGATGGGCGCCGAGGTGCTGCGGCAGATCCACTTCCTCATCAGCGAGCGCTCACCCGGCTACCACCGGTTCTGGACGCAGAAGGTCTTCGGCGGGTTCGAGCGGTGGAGCCGCCGCCGGTTCAGTGACTGGAACCGCTACCGCATCGCCAGGGCGCTGAAGTGGCTGTTCTGGATCACCGTGCTCGCCCTGGTGCTCGGCCAGATCCTCGACGTGTCGCCGATCGCCGCCCTGTTCCAGGCCCCCGCCCTGCTGTGGTCGGTGCTCCCGTACGGGCTGCAGCTCGCCTTCGGGTTCTTCTTCGTCATCGTCCAGTTCGTCGGCCTGTTCTGGTTCATGTCCAGAGGCGGCGTCGAGACCTACTACCCCGACGACATCAAGACCCGGTTCTCCGACGTGTGGGGCCAGGACCACGTCGTCGAACGGGTCAAGGAGAACATCGTCTTCCTGGAGAAGCCCGACGAGATCGAGGCCAAGGGCGGCTACGTGCCGAGCGGCCTGCTGCTGTGGGGGCCGCCCGGCACCGGCAAGACCCTGATGGCCGAGGCCGTGGCCGGCGAGACCGGCAGGCCGTACGTCTTCGTCGACCCCGGCGCCTTCATCAACATGTTCATGGGCATCGGCATCCTGAAGGTCAAGTCGCTGTTCCGCAAGCTGCGCAAGCTCGCGCTGCGCTACGGAGGCGTCATCGTCTTCTTCGACGAGGCCGACTCGCTCGGACGGCGTGGCGCGCTCGCCCAGCAGGGGCCGCCCGGCTCGGCCGGCTTCTCCGCGGCGGCACCCGGCGCGCCGTTCCGGGTGGACGGCTGCCACGGGTTCGGCTACCTGTCCGAGCACGCCCGCGCCGAGCTGACCCGCCAGGCGCTCGGCCCGAAGGCGCCCGAGGCCGGCCGCGACCGCGTCGTGATGGGCGGCATGGGCGGCATGGGCGGCGGCGACCAGGGCACCCTGCAGGCGCTGCTCACCGAGCTGTCGGGGTTGAAGAAGCCGCGCGGCTTCCTCAACCGCTACGTGCGCCGGCTGCTCGGCATGCGGCCCAAGCCGCCGCCGAAGTACCGCATCCTCGTCATGATGGCCACCAACATGCCGAACTCCCTGGACGAGGCGCTGCTGCGGCCCGGCCGCATCGACCGCATCTACAAGGTCGGCTACCCGTCCAAGGCCGGGCGGGTGCGCACCTACCAGGGCTACTTCGGCAAGGTGCGGCACGAGCTGACCGCCGAGCAGCTCGACAAGCTCGCCACCATCACCCCGTACGCCACCGGCGCCACCATCAAGGACCTGGTCAACGAGTCCCTGATCACCGCCATCCGGGGCGGGCGCGAGGTCATCACCTGGGCGGACGTGATGACGGCCAAGCGGCTCAAGCAACTCGGGCCGCCGGAGGACGTGGAGTACATCGAGCGCGAGCGGCACGCGGTCGCCGTCCACGAGGCCTGCCACGCGGTCACGGCCTACCGCACCCGCCAGCACCTGGAGATCGACCTGGCCACGATCGAGAAGGGAGCCGACTACCTCGGCATGGTGTCCAGCATCAAGCCCGAGGACCAGTTCACCCGGTGGCGCAGCGAGTACGAGGCCGACATCATGGTCTCGCTCGCCTCGCTGGCCGGTGAGCGGATGTTCTTCGGCGAGGACAACTCCTCCGGCGTCTCCGGTGACCTGGAGAGCGCCACCATGGTCACCGGCCTGATGGAGGCGTACTGGGGCATGGGCGTCGGCGTCGCGTCCCTGCCCGCGCTGCAGCAGCTCGGCATCCGCGACGGCAAGGCCGCGCAGCGGCCCGGCGGCGGCGACGTCCAGGACGCGGGCGGGCGAGGCGACCAGCTCGCCCCCGACACCCTCGCCGAGCGCATCGAGTACAACCTCGCCCGGATGCTGAGGAAGACCGAGGAACTGCTCAGGGAGAACCGCCGCGAGATCCTGGCCGTCGCCCACGCCCTGGAGCAGCACAAGACCCTGACCGGCGATGACGTGGTCGCCGTCATCGAGGGCAGGCGGGGCCCGCTGGTGGACGGCACGTTGTACACCTCGGAGGGGTTCCACGAGCAGATCGAGGCCTACCACGAGGTGGCCGCGGACGCCCACCGCACACACAGCCACGTCACCACCCCGCTGCCCCGGCCGCGCCCGGCCGAGCTTCCCGTGGCCGTCATCGCCGGCCGGCTCGTCCCGTACGACGAGGCCGGCCCGCCCACGATGACGCCGCCATCCGGGGCCGGGCTCCCGGGCAACGGCACACCCGTTCCCGGCAACGGCGCGGGCGGCGTGGCGGGGGCGGAGAGCGGAAACGGGGCGCGGGTCCCGGAGATGAGGCCGCCCGAGGGCTGGGCCTCGCCCACCGTCCCGTACGTCTCCCGGCCGGCGTCGCCTCCGGAGCAGGGGGAGTCCACGGCGTTCGCGGCCCAGCAGGCGCCCGCCGCGCGTCCGGTCTTCCATGACCCCGCCTCGGCGGCCGGCGCCGCTCCCGCCGGGTATCCGGCCACCGGCCAGGCGGGGCGTCCCGTTCCCGCCGGGTACGCCGAGCCGGCCGGCGGGCCGGAGTTCATCCCGTGGAGCCCTGACGGCGATCGGCCGGGCGGGGAGCCGCAGGTGCCCGGCGCGGGGCAGGCGCCGGCGCCGCGGCCCCGGTCGCTGCGGCCGATCGCCATCACCCTGGCGGCGGCCGCCGCGCTGGCGCTGTTCGTGCTCGCGGGGCTCGCCGTATTCGGCGGCGGTCCCGGGACGGGCGAGCAGGACGCGGCGATGACGTCCGCCGGCGTGGTGCTGGGGCTGCTCGTCCTGGTGGCGCTGCTGGCCGCCTGCGGAACGGTCGCCGTCGTGATGGTCAAGGCCCAGCAGGCCGCGAGGGCCAAGGCCGAGGAGGCCAGGGACCGGTCCGCCGAGCGGGCCCAGCTCCTCGCGGCGGCCATGGATCCCGAGACCGCCATGCGCCTGCTCGGCTACGACGCCCGCAAGGGCCGGCCCGGCCCGCCGGGCACCTGACCTCCGGCGCGCGGCTCAGAGACGGAACGCGAGATCCGGGATGATCTCGGCGACGTCCATCTGGGCCTTCTGCAGCCGGCCCGAATAGTCCCAGTTCATCGCCTGCCAGCGGGTGAACTGGTCCAGCACCCACTGGCCCGACTGCCGGCTGCCGTTGCCCGACCTGCCGTTGCCGCCGAACGGCAGGTGGGCCTCGGCGCCGGAGGTGGAGTTGTTGACGCTGACCATGCCGGCCCCGATGCCCTCCCGGAACCGGAACGCGGCGGCCGGATCGGTGGTGTAGATCGACGACGAGAGCCCGTACCCCGGCCGGTTGGCCAGCTCGATCGCCTCCTCCAGGCGGTCGAAGGAGGTGACGCCGACGATCGGCCCGAACGTCTCCTCCAGGAACAGCCGATCGCCGGAGCGCACCCCGTCCACCACCACCGGGTGGTAGTACAGCCCGCCCTCGCCGTCGAAGCCGCCCCGCGGGGTGGCGGCGGTGATGCGCCCGACCGGGCCGGTCACCACGGTGTGGTGCGGCTCGATCCAGCCCAGGTAGTCCTCGTAGCGCTCGGCGAACCGCCGGTCGAGCATCGGGCCGTACAGCACGTCGCCCGCCGGATCGCCGACCGCGGCCTTCGCCACGGCACCGGCGAACCGGGTGACGAACTCCTCGTGCACCGACCGGTGCACCAGCACGGTGCCGAGTGAGGTGCAGCGCTGCCCGGCCGTGCCGAAGCCGGAGAACAACGCGCCCTCCACGGCCAGGTCGAGGTCGGCGTCGGGCATGACGACCATGGGATTCTTGCCGCCCAGCTCCAGGCACGGCGACTGCAGGTGGCGGCCGCACAGCTCGCCGATCTCGCGTCCCACCGCGGTGGACCCGGTGAAGCCGACCTTCTGCACGGTGCCCTCGCCGAGCGCCTGGGCCAGCCCCGCGAAGGTCGCCGCCCCGTCGGCGAACACCAGGTTGAGCACCCCGTCGGGCAGCCCGGCCGCCGCGAACAGGCGGTACAGCGCGTGCGCCGACGCCGAGGCGTACTCGGCCGGCTTCCACACCACGCTGTTGCCGCACAGCAGCGCGGGGACGAGGTACCAGCTCGGCACCGCCACCGGGAAGTTGCCCGCGGTGATCACCGCGGCGACCCCGACCGGCGTCCGGAAGGTGAACAGGCTCTTGTCCGGCATCTCCGACGGCACCGTCTGGCCGTACAGCCGCCGGCCCTCCCCGAGGAAGAAGTCGCAGGTGTCGACGATCTCGCGGACCTCGCCGAGCGCCTCGGCGTACGGCTTGCCGATCTCCTCGGTCACCAGGTGGGCCAGCGTCTCGGCGTTGGCCTCCACCAGGCGCCCGATCGAGGCGATCACCCGTCCCCTGACCGGCGCGGGCACCCGCGCCCACTCGCGCTGCGCCGCGGCCGCCGCGCTGCACGCCCAGGCGAACGTGGCGGGGCCCGCGAGCCGGACCTGGGCCACCGTCTCGGCCGTCCTGGCGGGGTTGACCGAGTCGTAGGTCGCGGCGTTGGCGTCGTCCGCGGCCTTGCCGCCGACGACGGAGACGATCTGCCGAGTCACCGTTGACCTCCTTGAATGGGATCCTGCCAGCATTCTTCCGCCTCGCGGGCCATCGGATACCTCCCAGGGGACCCGCACGTGCGTATCGTGACGGCGGGGATCACGCGGCGCGCCGGCCGGGCCGGTCAGCGCGCCGTCCATCTCCGGGACGCCAGGGGTGACACGGCCGGTGAACGGCAGGCGTGAGGTTGCCCAGACGGACACTTCCCGGCCCGCCGTCCCGCCGGACGGACGCCGGGTCAGAGGGCCGTGAAGTCGGCGAAGTCGAAGCCGGGGGAGACCACGCAGCTCACCAGCACCTCCTGGTCGCCGGCCCGGCGGGCCGCCTGCCAGGTGCCCGCGGGCACGAGGGCCTGCGGCACCTGCCCCTGCTCCACGCCCGGGCCGAGCGTGATCTCCTGCCCGATGCCGGGCCGGTCACCGTCGCCGCCGAGCACCAGGGTCAGCGGGCCGCCCCGGTGCCAGAACCACACCTCGTCCGACCGGACGGCGTGCCACACCGACTCCTCGCCCGGCTGGAAACGGCCGCCGTCCCACGCGAGGCGCGCCGGCCGGTTCTTCCGGCCCGCGAAGCGGATCGTCACAGTCCGGGATGGCGAATGGCGACCGGAGATACGGACCGATTGTGGCGGTTTCGTGAGTGAACGCGGCCATAGGGGCGATTAGCCGGTGCGTGGATGATCCCTGTGAATTCCTGGCCGTATTCAGCCGTTCCCCCCGTCGTTTCGAGAGCCGGTCGCCGTTGGGCGGACTGTTAGCCTCTGGATGTCCTGCCCCGGTGAATGCTGTTCGACCTGGTGGTGAGCCGGCCGGCTCGCCGCCGACGGACAAGGCGTGGTGCCCTCGGCGGACGAATCGTCTCCCCCCGATATGACCTCGGCGATGTGTACCGGGATATGTCCGGGAGGGTGGCGTGCTGGTGCGGAAATATGCGGGTAGATGTTGTCTCAGAAGCGGTCTGGTGGGATTGCTGACGTGTGCCGTCGGTCTCGGGCCGATGGTGTACGCCGCATCCGCCGCGACCCCGACGAGTCCCTCGTTCATCGTCGAGTGTGGTCCGGAACGTACGGGCCCTGCACTGCGGCTGACGCATGACATCCGGCGTGACGGGGACCAGGCGATCATCACGGTCGGCGTGGTGAACACCGGAGGCGCCGACGCGGAGGGCGCGACCTTCGCCGAGGACCTCACCACGGTGCCGGGGCAGCGGATCGCCGGAGAGACCTGGGCCGGTTCGGGCAGGTTGAGCTTCGAGAAACCCCTGCTGCGCTGGACGGGCGATCTGGCCCCGGGGGAGAGCGCGGCCTTCCGGTTCGCGGTCGCGATGCCCGAGGAGCGGATGTCCATCCCGGTGGTCGGCGCCCGCGCCTCGCGGACCTGTCCCGACGCGGTCGTCCGTACCGAGACCACCGGTGGGCCGGCGGCCGATCCGGAGGCCACGGCGGACACCACGCCCGGTGCGACCGCCAAGCCCGGTGCGACCGCCACGCCTGATGCGTCCGCCACGGCGGGTTCCACTGTGCAGCCCGATGCCACCACTCCCGGTCCGACCGTGAAGCCCGGTCCGACCGCCGCCTCCGGCACGACCGCGAAGCCGGGTGCGGCGGCGAGCGCTCCGGAAGGCGCGGCGCCCGAGACCGGCCCGGAGGGCAAGGGCGAGCGACCGCAGGAGCGTTCACCGGCTGAGCCGGGAGCGTCGTCCGGCGCGGTGGCGAAGCAGCCGGAGGCGCGGGCCGTGCGGCCCGTGGCCCAGCGGGCGCCGATCCCGTTCTCGCAGCGCTACGCGGACGACTACCACGGCGCGGTGACCCGGGCGGGGAACGCGGTGGTCACCTGCTATCCGCCCGAGGTCTCGGACTGCCTGACCCGCCGGAACGGCCGGGGCAACAACAACGTCGCCGCCACCTACATCGACGTGGATGGCGACTCCTCGACCTTCGACTCCAGCACGGCAGACCTGATCGTCCCGCCCCGCGCGCAGATCGCCTACGCGCGGCTCTTCTGGGGCGGGCGCGGCCAGACCACGACCGACACCCGGGGCCTGCCGGCGGGCAACCGTTTCGCGCCCGCCATCGACCTGCGCGACCAGGTGCTGATCAAGGCACCGAGGGGGACCGGCTACGAGACGATCACCGCCGCGCGGGGCGACTCCGGCTCCACCCCCGACGGCGTCACCGCGAACGGGATCGTGTACGGGGCGTCGGCGGACGTGACCTCGCTGGTGGCCGCCGCGGGCCCGGGCACGTACACGGTGGCGAACGTGCAGGCGGCGCGGGGCGTCGACGGTCTGGGCGCCTTCGGCGGCTGGTCGCTCGTGGTCGCCTACCGGGACGCGACCCTGCCGTTGCGCAACATCGCCATCTTCGACGGCTTCCTCTACCAGCAGCCCAACACGGCGCCCACGACCATCACCCTGTCCGGGTTCCAGACGCCCATCACCGGAGCGGTGAAGGCCAACCTCGGAGAGATCACCTATGACGGCGACAACAACATCACCGGTGACTCGCTGACCGTCAAGACCGTCAACGGGCCGAGGACGACGCTGAGCGACGCGCTCCACCCCGCCGACAACTTCTTCAACTCCACCATCGCCACCCTGGGCAGCCAGGTGACGACCCGCAACCCCACCTACACCAACACCCTGGGCTACGACTCCAACATCATCGACGCCTCCCCGGCGTTCCGCAACGACGACACCTCCGCCCAGTTCACCTTCAGCACCTCGGGGGACGCGTACTGGCCGCACGCCCTCTACACCCAGATCGACCTGCACCAGGCCGGCATCCGGCTCACCAAGACGGCCCGCGTGGTGGGCGGGGGAGACCCTGTGCCCGGTGCGGTCGTCGAGTACACGATGACCGCGACCAACACCGGAGACGACAACGCCATCGACGTGGTGCTGACCGATCTCGTCCCCGCCGGCATGGCCTATGTGCCCGAGTCCATCGACGTGGTCTCCGGACCCAACGCGGGCCCCAAGACCGACGCCGTGGGAGATGACCAGGGCCAGTTCGTCGGCAACGAGGTCACCGTGTTCCTCGGCACCGGGGCGACCCCGTTCGCGGGCGGCACCCTGGCGGTCGGGCAGTCCACCTCGGTGACCTTCCGTGCGACGGTGACGGCGCAGGCGGCCGGTTCGACGGTGACCAACACCGCGACCACGACCTACGCGAGCGCGGACACACCGGAGGAGCCGGGAACCACGCAGGCCGAGACGTCGATCGTGGTCCCCCAGCAGGTGTCGTCGCTGGCGTTGCTGAAGACGGCTTCGCCGACCACGGTGACGGCCGCGGGCCAGGTCATCACCTACTCGCACCAGGTCACCAACACCGGCCAGACCACCCTCACGGGTGTGAACGTACGGACCACGAACTTCTCCGGCACGGAGCCACCGCCGGTGGTCACCTGCATGGTGACGACGCTGACCCCGGGGCAGCAGACGACGTGCACCGGGACGTACACCGTGACCCAGGCGGACATCGACGCGGGGTCCATCGTGAACACCGCGGTCGCCTCCGGCACCCCGCCGAGCGGCCCGGCGATCGACTCCAATCCCTTCACGGCGACGGTGACCACGACAGGCGCGCCGAGCCTGTCGCTGCTGAAGACGGCGAGTCCGGCCACGGCGACGGCCGCCGGTGCGACGATCACCTACTCGTACGAGGTTCACAACTCCGGCAACGTGACGCTGACGAACATCAGCGCGCGGGACACCGCGTTCTCGGGCACCGGAACGCGACCGAGGATCACCTGCCCGGTGACCACGCTGGCACCCCAGGCGACGACGACCTGCGCCGGGACGTACACGGTGACGCAGGCGGACATCGACGCGGGGCCGATCGTGAACACCGCGACCGCGTCCGGCACGCCGCCGACAGGTCCGGCCGTCACCTCGGAGCCGTCCACCGCGACGGTCACCACCCAGTCGATCCCCGGCCTGGCACTGCTGAAGTCCGCAAAGCCGGCCACCGTGACGGCGGCAGGTCAGACGGTCACCTACTCCTACCGGGTGACCAACGTCGGTAACGTGACGATCACCGGCCTGAGCGTGGCCGACGTCATCGTCCGGGGCACCGGGGCGCCGCCGGTCGTCACCTGCCCGGTGACCGGGCTGGCGCCGGGGGAGCAGACGACGTGTACCGGGACGTACACAGTGACGCAGGCCGACATGAACGCCGGGTCGATCGTCAACGTCGCGCGGGCCACCGGCACACCGCCGACCGGGCCGGCGATCACCTCTCCGCCGTCCACCACGACGGTCGGCGCGGATCAGATCGCCGCCGTGGCGCTGGTGAAGTCGGCCAGCCCGGTCACGGTGACGGCAGCCGGTCAGACGGTGACCTACTCCTATGAGGTGACCAACACCGGCAACGTGGCGCTCACCGGCATCCGGGCCACGGACCTGTCCTTCTCCGGCACGGGCACGCCGCCGGTGATCACCTGTCCGGCGACGACTCTGGACCCGGACCAGCGGACGACGTGCACGGGGACGTACACGGTGACGCAGGCGGACATCGACGCGGGAGAGATCACCAACACCGCGATCGCCTCCGGCACCCCGCCCACGGGCCCGGCCGTCAACTCGAACGCTTCGACGGCCCGGGTGACGGCGCCGGCGGGTTCCTCGCTCAACCTGGTCAAGTCGGCGAGCCCCGCCACGGTGACGGCCGCCGGCCAGACCGTGACCTACTCCTACCAGGTCACCAACACCGGCAACGTGACGCTCGCGAACCTCACGGTGTCCGACCAGACCTTCTCCGGCACCGGCACGCCGCCGGCGATCGCCTGTCCGGTCGCGACGCTGCCCCCGGGACAGCGGACGACGTGCACCGCGACGTACACGACGACGCAGGCGGACATCGACGCGGGGTCGATCGTGAACACCGCGACCGCCTCCGGCACGCAGCCCTCGGGCGCGCTGACCGGGTCCAACGTCTCGACCGCGGCCGTCACCAGCACGGTCACCGCGGGGATGACGCTGGCCAAGTCGGCCAACCCGAGCGTGGTGACGACCGCCGGTCAGACGGTGACCTACTCCTACCAGGTCACCAACACCGGCAACGTCACGCTGACCGGGATCACCGCGGCCGACACCGTCTTCACCGGCACCGGGCCGCGACCGGTGGTCACCTGCCCGGCCGCGCCGCTGCAGCCCGGGCGGGCGGTCACCTGCACCGGCACCTACACGGTGACGCAGGCCGACGTCGACAGCAGGGCGATCCTGAACACGGCGGTGGCCTCGGGCACGCCGCCGACCGGTCCGGCGATCCACTCCGAGCCCTCGACGGCGCGGGTGGTCGCGCCGGCGACGCCCGGCCTGTCGCTGGGCAAGACCGCCGCCCCGACGTCCATCGGGGCGGCCGGCCAGCGGGTGACCTACTCCTACAAGATCGTCAACACCGGCAACACGACGGTGACGGGCGTGGGCGCCACCGACATCGCCTTCTCCGGCACGGGAACGCCGCCGTTGGTCACCTGCCCGCTGACGACGCTGCGTCCCGCGCAGACGACCACCTGTACCGGGACGTACACGGTGACGCAGACCGACGTCGACGCGGGGACGATCGTGGACACCGCGATCGCCGTCGGCGTCGCGCCGTCCGGCCTGGCCGTCACCTCGCAGCCGTCGACGGCGACGGTGACCGCGCCGGAGGATCCGGGTGTGTCGCTGCTGAAGACGGCCGACCCGTCCTCGGTGTCGGCGGCGGGCCAGACGATCACCTATTCCTATCTGGTCACCAACACCGGGAACAGCACCTTGATCAACGTCGGTGCCAAAGACGCCGCGTTCTCGGGTTCGGGGACACGACCGGTGATCTCCTGCCCGGTGACGACGCTGGTGCCGGGGCAGCAGACCACCTGTACCGGGACGTACACGACGACGCAGGTGGACATCAACGCGGGGTCGATCAAGAACACCGCCACCGCTTCGGGTACGTCGCCCTCGGACCGGCCGGTGACGTCGGACCCGTCGGCGGCGACCGTCGGCACCACGCCCGCGCCCGGCGTGTCGCTGCTGAAGACGGCCGGCCCGGCGACGGTGACGTCGGCCGGGCAGACGGTCGCCTACACCTACCTGGTGGCCAACACCGGGAACGTCACCCTCACGAACGTGAGGGCGCGGGACACCTCGTTCTCGGGCACGGGGACGCGACCGGTGATCACGTGCCGGGCGACGGAGTTGGATCCGGGGCGGTCGACGACGTGTACGGCGACGTACACGGTGACGCAGGCCGACGTCGACGCGGGGTCGATCGTGAACACCGCGGTGGCCTCCGGCACTCCGCCGGAGGGGCCCGCGGTCACCTCGCAGCCGTCGACGGCGACGGTGACCGCGCCGGAGGACCCGGGCGTGTCGCTGCTGAAGACGGCCGACCCGGCGACGGTGACGGCCGCCGGGCAGACGGTCGCCTACACCTATCAGGTGGGCAACCTGGGCAACACGACGCTGACGGCCGTGAGCGTCACGGACCGGGTCTTCTCCGGCACCGGGCCCAAGCCGGAGATCAGGTGTGAGGGGACGACGCTGACGCCGGGACGGCCGATGACGTGTACCGGGACCTACACGACGACGCAGGCCGACGTCGACGCGGGGAGGATCGTGAACACCGCGACGGCCTCCGGAAGGCTGCAGTCGGGCGAACTCGTCACCTCCGACGACTCGACCGCGACGGTCCAGGCCACCGCGAGCCCGTCCCTGTCACTGGTGAAGTCGGCCGAACCTCGCATGGTGTCGGCGGCGGGCGAGACGGTCGCCTACTCCTACCTGGCGACCAACACCGGGAACGTCACCATCACGAACGTGAGCGTGCAGGACACCTCGTTCTCGGGCTCGGGGTCCAAGCCGATGATCAGATGTGACGGGACGGCGCTGACCCCGGGACAGCAGATGAGGTGTACCGGGACGTACACGACGACGCAGGCGGACATCGACGCGGGGAGGATCGTGAACACCGCGACCGTCTCCGGCGATCCGCCGGAGGGGCCGGCGGTCACCTCCCTGCCGTCCGCCGCGTCGGTGACCGCACCGCGGGCCCCCGGCCTCACACTGGTCAAGACGGCCGACCCCACGACGGTGACGGCGGCCGGTGACACGGTGACGTACCACTACACCATCACCAACACCGGCAACGTGACCGTGAGCGGTCTCACCGTGATGGACACCGACATCGCCGGCACGGGAACGCAGAGATCGATCGGCTGCGAGGTGGACAGCCTGGCGCCGGGAGGCTCGGCCACCTGTACGTGGACGTACACCGTGACGCAGGCCGACATGGACGCCTGCACGATCACCAACCGGGCGAGGGCCTCGGGCCTGGATCCATCCGGGGCGGCCGTGATCTCCGACACCTCGACCGCGACGGTCACGGTCACGGTCAGCCCGTCGCTGACCCTGGTCACGACGGCCGATCCGGGCATCGTCCACAAGGCGGGCACCCGGCTCGACTACTCGTACCTGGTCACCAACACCGGCAACGTCACGCTCACCGACATCGCGGTGGAGTCGGTCGCCTTCTCCGGCTCTCGTGCCAGGCCCCCGGTGGACTGCCCCGACGTCAGCCTGGAGCCCGGCCGGTCGATGAGATGTACCGCCGGATACGTGGTGAAGCGGGGCGACCTGAAGGCGAAGTCCATCGTCGATACCACGGTCGCCACGGCCGAGGCCTACTGCTGTGCGGACGCCAGGTCCGGCGAGGCGACGGTGACCGTTCGCGTAGCAGGGAAGAAGTCCCGGCATCAGCACCACCACGGGCCCCGGCACCACGAGGACCGCTGACGGGCGTGGCCGCGGCGGGGGACCGAACCCGCCGCGGCCCTCGGCCCGCTCCGCCCGGCCGCCGCTCCGCCCGGGCCTGCCCCGCTCTCCGGATGCCGCGGGACGACTCGCGGCCGGCCCGGAAATGGAGCACCGCGGGTGCGGGCGCCGAATGGGCCTTTCTGCGGCGCCCGAGGCCGGAACGGCCGCCATGGCCTGGCAAAAGCCTTCATCAAATGACCGCCGTTCGTCGGCGGTGCGCGACGCTGGTCGCAGGGGGCGTCCCTAGGCTCGTGGCCGATATGGCATCGACCGCCGCGTGGAAAGGGAATCACGTTTCCCCCCGGTTCCACGGCGGCCCTCGCGCGGATTGGGATACGAGCGTTCCGGCGGAAATGGCGGGGTCGTCCGCCGGTCGATCGAACATTCGCAACGATTCAGTCGATATCGCGGGAGCTGTGCAGTGACACGACATACTCCGCTTTCGGCGGCAGGCGCGACCACCGCGCTGGCGCTGACGGCCGCCACGCTGGTCTGCACCCTGGCCGGATGTTCCTCATCTGGCGAGCACGCTGCGCCCAAGCCGCCCGCGCGGCCGCAGGAACCACCGGTGGGGGTGAATGCCCAGGCCAACCCGCTGCCGAAGAAGATCGCGAACGATCCGGAGGTCCGCAGGAACGTCGCGCTGACGAAGTGCGCGGCGATGCCCGGCGGATGGGAGGCCAGGGGAACCGCCAGGAACCCCGGGGGCAAACCGGTGACCTACAAGATCGTCGTGTTCTTCACCACGACCCAGGCGACGACGCTGGATTACGCCCAGGCGTTGGTGAAGGTCCCCCCGGGTGAAACGGTCGACTGGCACGCCTCGAAGAAGTTCAGGGCCGAGCAGGAGATGCTCTGTCCGGTACCGGGAATCAGCACGGTGACCTGACCGTCCCGTGCGGCTCCTGTAGCCGCACGGGCAGGCGTGCTGGCACCTGCTGTACGAGACCGGTGCCCCCGTCGAACGGGTGCTCGCGCTCGACGTGGACGACCTCGACCTGGCGGGCAGGCGGATCCGCGGGACACCGGGCCCGCGCTGGGGCCCGGGAACGGCCCGGCTTCTGCCGCTGCTCCTGCTCGGCCGTACCACCGGGCCCCTGTTGCTCACCCGCCATCGGGCCGGGGCCGGCACCTCAGGCCGGGACCGCTGCCCGGTGACCGGGCGTGGCCGGTTGTCGTACCGGCGGGCGGCCGAACTGTTCACCGCCGCCACCCGGCCGCGGATGGACGTTGCGCCACCTCCGCTCGGCCGGCCTCGCCCACCGCCGATCCCCCCGAGGGCCGTCACCGGCCGTCGAGCGTGGTCGTCGAGACCGCGAAATGCGCGGCCGGAACTCGTGCGGCGGTTTCCTCGGTCAGGCGGGACGGGGGCCGAGGACGCAGAACTCGTTGCCCTCCGGGTCGGCGAGCACGACCCACGGCTCGTCCTGCTGCCCTACGTCGGCCGGGCGGGCGCCGAGCGCCAGCAGCCGCTCGACCTCGGCTCGCTGGTCCTGCGGCCGGAAGTCCAGGTGCAACCGGTTCTTCACCTTCTTCTCCTCCGGCACCGGTGTGAAGATCAACCCCGGCAGGATGTCCGGAGCCAGCCGGATCTCGTACTCGTTCTCGGCGTCGTTCACCACCGTCCAGCCGAGCGCCTTGCACCACCACGCGCCGAGCTTGACCGGGTCGGCCGCGTCTATCACCACTTGCTCCCACACGAGGCTCATGTCACTCCTAGCAGAAGGGTCGTGGCAGTCTCGTACCCGCCGAACGCGAGGTATTCCCGGCCCTGATCACGGCCCGGTTTTTGTCGGAGGCCGTCGCTAGTGTGCCGTGTGTGATCGAACGTTGGAGCCGTGAACACGTGCTCGCGCTCGCCCCCGACGCCTCCTCCCAGAAGGGCGCGCAGAGCATGAGCACACCGGCGAAGTGGTCGGGCATGGGGGTGATGCCCGACGTGCTCTGGGGTGAGTGCGAGGGCAGCGGCGCCACGCCCTACCGCGCCTGCGTCGACCTGGGCGAGACCGCATACCGGTGCAGTTGCCCGAGCCGCAAGTTCCCCTGCAAGCACGCGCTCGGCCTGCTGCTGCTGTGGTCGGCCGACGGCGTGCCCGCCGCCGGCGCCTCGCCCGGCTGGGTCACCGAATGGCTGGCGCAGCGCCGAGCCAGGGCCGCCGGCGCCCGCGGCGTCGCGCCCTCGGTCTCGGCGGAGCCTGGCGCTTCGGGCGACGCCCCTGGTCACGGCCTGGTGGCGGGCGATTCCGGAGTCACCGTGAGCGACCGCCACGACCTCAACGACGATCGCCACGACCGCCCTGCGCGCGGTGATCGCCATGACCCCCTCGACCGGGCCGGTGGTGCCCGCGGCGCCGGCCGCAGGGGCGCGGCCGTTCCGGCCGCCGATGGCGGCGAGGCGGCGCGGCGGGCCGCCCAGCGCGAGCAGCGGGTCGCCGCCGGCCTATCCGAGCTGGAGCGCTGGCTGGCCGACCAGATCGGGCACGGGCTGGCCGGAGCGCGGCGTGACGCTCCCACCCAGTGGGAGGAGCTCGCCAGGCGGCTGGTCGACGCGCAGGCGCCCGGCGTCGCGGTGGTCGTCTCCCGGCTGCCCCGCCTGCTCGCCGAGGAAGACTGGCCCGCCCGTCTGCTCGGTGAGTACGGCCTGCTTCACCTGCTCGCGGTGGGCTACCGCCGGGCGGGCGAGCTGCCCGCGCCGCTGCGTGACACGATCCGGTCGCGCGTCGGCTTCCCCACCTCTCGCGAGGAGGTGCTCGCCGGGCCGGTCGTCCGTGACCGCTGGCACGTGCTCGGCGTCCGTGACGACGAGCAGGACCGCCTCGTCTCCCGCAGGGTGTGGCTGCGCGGGCACGACACCGGCAGGCCCGCCCTGGTGCTGTCGTTCGCCCCGCCGGGCCACGCCCTCGACGCATCGCTGGTCACCGGCACCACCGTGGACGCCGGCCTGGCGTTCTACCCGGGCGCCGCGCCGCTGCGCGCCCTGGTCGCCGTCCGGCATCGGACCATGGCGCTCGGGCCCCCGCCGGGATGCGCGGCAGCGGCGGCGCCGGCCGAGATCGCCGCCGCACTGGCGGCGGACCCATGGCTGGATTCCTGGCCGGTCGTGCTCGGCGACGTCGTCCCCGCGCGGTCACCGGCCGGCTGGCTGCTGACCGACGCCGCGGCGGTCCATCGTGCGGGTCACGACGCCGGCGCGGCCGGGGTCCACCGCACGGGCGATGACATCGGCGCGACGGTGGTCCGCGGTGCGGGCGCCGCCGCCGGTTCGGTCGCTGCGGCGGGCGAGGGTGACGCCATGCGCGGCGAGGCCGCCGGGATGCCGCTGCACCCCTCCGGCGGTGTCCCGTGGCGGCTGCTGGCGGTGTCAGGGGGCCGTCCGGTCACCGTCGCCGCCGAGTGGACTCCTTACGGGCTGCGTCCCCTCACAGTCTGGGACGGAGAAGGGCAGGTGGTGGTGCTGTGATCACGGCCGACGAGTGGGAGCGACTGGTGTCCGCGGCGCTGGTCGGCACCGACCGGCGCCCGATGCCCGATCTGCTGGGCCGGGCCGCGGCGCACACGGCCGGGGCGCGCGCGGGGTGGCGGCTGCACAGGGGCGAGCCGCTGCCCGTCGCGCCACCCGAGGAGCAGCCGCCGTTGCCAGGGGCCGCGGGCGAGCGCGTGGCGCGCATCCTCGGTGGTGAGCACCCGCGGCTGCTGCCGGAGTGGCTGGAGGCCGCCGCCGCGCGCGGATATCGCCTGCCGGCCAAGGTGCTCCCCGAGGTGCTCGACCAGGGCGTTCGCGACCGGTCGCTCCGACCGCCGATCGGCGTGCTGGCCGGGGCCCGCGGTCGGTGGCTCGCCTCCCTCAACACCGCCTGGGCCTACCTCCTGGAGGAGGTCTCGACCCATCTCGCCACCGGCGAGCATGCCGCAGACCTGTCGGAGGTGGCCGGAGCCGCCGAGCGCCGTGCCACGCCACCCGCCGGCGGATCGGCGCGGCCCGGCGGCGCGGGCGAGCCGAGGGCCGGCTCCGGCGGCCCTGGACGGAGGACGCCGGCCGACGATCCCGGGAGGCCGGCACAAGACCCGGGTGGACCGGAGGCGTCGGCGACGGGCTCGGGCGGGCCGGAGGGGGGTTCCGGCGGGCCGGGGGAGCCCGCAGCGGCCGGTGCCGGGCCGGAAGGGGCGGCCGGTGAGCCGGAGGAGGTGCGAAGCGTGCCGGTCCATCCGCTCTGGGAGTTCGGCACCAGGGGCGACCGCATCGCCTACCTGCGCAGGCTGCGGGCCGGCGATCCGGCCGCGGCGCGGGCACTGCTGCGACGCGGATGGGAGGCCGAGGCCCCCGAAGACCGGGCGGCGTTCGTCCACGCGATGGCCGAGGGCCTGTCGATGGCGGACGAGCCGTTCCTGGAGGCCGCGCTGGACGACCGGCGGCGCGAGGTCAGGAGCCAGGCCGCCGACCTGCTCACCCGGCTGCCCGACTCCCGCCTCGGCCACCGGATGGCCGAGCGCGCCGGGCGGTGCCTGCGACTGTCCGGTGACCGGCTGGCCGCCGAGCCGCCGGCCGACTGCGACGCCGCCATGGAACGCGACGGCGTCCGCCCGCGGCCTCCGGGCGGCACCGGCCGGCGCAGCTGGTGGCTCCAGCAGGTCGTCGCGCACACCCCGCTCGCCTTCTGGACCGGCCATTTCGGCCGCACCGCCAAGCAGATCGTCGCACTCAACACCGGTGAGTGGTCGCGCGAGGTCAGGCTGGGCTGGGAGCGGGCGGCGGTGCTGCAGAACGACCCGACCTGGGCGAGAGCGCTGTTCGCCGTCGAGCCGCTGACCGACCTGCTGACAGTGCTGCCCCCTGAGGAACGCGCCGGCAAGGCGGCCGAGCTGGTGCGCGACCAGCCCGTCGACGGCCAGTTGATCATGATGCTCGGCGGTGTCCCCGCGCCATGGGGCGCGGCCCTGGCCAAGGCCGTCCTCGCGAAGATTCTCGACACGGTGGAGCGCCAGCCGTGGAACCTCGGCGAGCTGGTGCGGCTGGCCGGCGAGCGGGTGGACCCGGCGTACCACGAGATCGCGGCGCGGTGGTCCGCCGAGCCGCCGGTCCAGGAGGTCGCCGCCACCCTGCGGTTCCGTTCCGACATGCTCGCCGAGCTGGAGCCCCGCCCGTGACCCGCCGAAACCCTCCGATCCTGCCTGTGTCGCCCGCGACGCCGGGCCGTTCTTCGTCCTGCTCGTCCTGTTCGCTGAGGGCGGGCTTCGTCACTATGGCCGACCACGCGAGAGCGAGCTGAACCCGTCATGACCGTTCTGCGCCCGCACGCGGAAGATCTGTACGCCGACGAGCTGGCCGTCCTGGCCAAGTCGGACGACCGGCCGCGGCCACCCGGCTGGCGGCTGTCCCCCTGGGCGGTGACCACCTATCTCCTCGGCGACGGCCGGGAGATCACCCCCAAGTACATCGGCCCGCGACGCATCGTCGAGGTGGCCGTGGCCACGCTCGCCACCGACCGGGCGCTGCTGCTGCTCGGCGTTCCCGGCACCGCCAAGACCTGGCTGTCGGAGCACCTCGCCGCGGCCGTCAGCGGTGATTCGACACTGCTGGTGCAGGGCACGGCCGGCACCGCCGAGGAGGCCATCAGGTACGGCTGGAACTACGCGAGACTGCTCGCCGAAGGGCCTTCCCGCGACGCGCTGACCCCGAGCCCGGTGATGCGGGCCATGGCCGAGGGACGCGTCGCCCGGGTGGAGGAACTCACCCGCATGCCCTCCGACGTGCAGGACGCCCTGATCACCGTCCTGTCGGAGAAGACACTGCCGATCCCCGAGCTCAACGAAGAGGTGCAGGCGTCGCGGGGGTTCAACGTCATCGCCACCGCCAACGACCGCGACCGCGGCGTCAACGAGCTGTCCAGCGCCCTGCGCAGGCGCTTCAACACCGTCGTGCTGCCCGTCCCGGCCAGCGCCGAGGAGGAGGTCGAGATCGTCTCCCGGCGGGTCGCCCAGCTCGGCCGGTCGCTCGAACTGCCCGCCGCGGGGGGCCTTGAGGAGATCCGGCGGGTGGTGACGGTGTTCCGCGAGCTGCGCTCCGGGACGACCACCGACGGCCGCACGACGGTGAAGTCACCCAGCGGCACGCTCAGCACCGCCGAGGCCATCTCGGTGGTGACCAGCGGCATCGCCCTCGCCACCCACTTCGGTGACGGCGTGCTGCGGCCCGGGGACATCGCGGCCGGCATCGTCGGCGCCGTCGTCCAGGACCCGGTGTCCGACCGCGTCGTCTGGCAGGAATACCTGGAGACCGTCGTCCGTGAGCGCCCCGACTGGCGCGACTTCTACCGGGCCTGCCGCGATGTCTCCTGACCACACCACCGCCCCACCCGGCCGTTCCCCGGACTCGGCACCCACCCCCGCACTCCGCGATTCGCCGCCCGTCACACCGAGACCCGCGCGAGTCGTCCCGGGTCATGCCACGGATATCGCGCCGGGGACCGTGGGAGTCGTGACCGGTTCCGCTCCGGCCGCCACGCCGAGGAGTGCGCGGGGCGCAGCGGCTTCCGCGCAGGCCGCTACGCCGGAGCCCGGGCCCGCCGGTGGCGTGACCGAACGGACGGCGGCCCTGGCGCGGCGGGGCGGGGGAGGGAAAGGGGGCATGGCCGATCCGGCGGTCGTGGTGCTCGGCGTCCGGCACCACGGGCCGGGGTCGGCCAGGGCACTGCTGGCCGAGCTGGAGCGGCTGCGGCCCGGCATCGTGCTCATCGAGGGGCCGCCCGAGGCCGACCCGCTGGTGGCCCTCGCCGCCGACCCGGGCATGGAGCCTCCGGTCGCCCTGCTGGCCCACGTGCCCGGCGAGCCGTCCCGAGCCGCCTTCTGGCCGTTCGCGGCGTTCTCTCCGGAATGGCAGGCGATCCGGTACGCCATCCGCGCAGGCATCCCTGTCCGCTTCTGCGACCTGCCCGCCGCGCACGGCCTCGCGTCCCGTCCCGACACCGACTCCGCCCCTGATCCCGGCCCTGCTCCTGGTCCTGGTCCGGCTCCTGGTCCTGGCCCCGCTCCTGGTCCCGGTCCGGCTCCTGGTCCCGGCCTGGCTCCTGGTCCTGGCCCTGCTCCTGGTTCCGGCCTGGCTCCTGGCGTCGAGCCCCGCTCGGCTCCTGCTCCGGGCGCCGCTGCGCAGAGCCCTGCTCCTGCTCCGGGCTCGGCTTTCGATCCCGGTGCCGTGCCCGACTCCGTCCCTGGTTCAGGCGCCGCCGCTCCCGGAGCCGCCGCGGGCCCTGGACGGCTCCCTGGTCGCGGCCTTGATCTGCCGGACGAGCCGGGGGGTGGTGGGCGCGATGAGGACGAGGTGGTCGCCCAGTCCTCCGCAAGGGCTCCGGCGTCCGGGGAGCCGGCGGCCGACGCCTTCGACGAGGCCGGGGGAGCCGGGCCGGCTCAGGGGGACGGCGACGACGCAGAGGTGTGGATGCCGCTCGACCCCATCGGTGAGCTGGCCAAGGCCGGCGGATACGACGATCCGGAGCGGTGGTGGGAGGACGTCGTCGAGCACCGCGGCGACACCCCGTTCGAGGTGATCGCCGAGGCGATGGCGGCGGTCAGGGAGGGCTACGTCCCGCACGGGCACGAGGCGCGCCGCGAGGCGTACATGCGCAAGACCATCAGGGCCGCCCTCAAGCAGGGGTACGACAGGGTGGCCGTCGTCTGCGGCGCCTGGCACGTGCCGGCGCTGCGCGAGCTCGGCCCCGCCGCGCCCGACGACCGCCTCCTGCGTGGCCTGCCCAGGGTCAAGGTGGAGATGACCTGGGTCCCCTGGACATACGGGCGCCTTGCGTCCCGCAGCGGCTACGGCGCGGGCATCACCTCGCCCGGCTGGTACGACCACCTGTTCCGCGTTCCCGACCGGCCGGTGGAGCGCTGGCTGGCCGCTGCCGCCGAGGTGCTGCGCGAGGAGGACCTTCCGGTCTCCTCCGCTCACGTCATCGAGGGTGTGCGGCTGGCCCATGGCCTGGCCGCCGTCCGGGGCCGGCCGCTGGCCGGGCTGAGCGAGGTGACCGAGGCGATCCGGGCGGTGCTCTGCGAGGGCGACGAGCTGCCGGTGGAGCTCATCCAACGGCGCATGGTGGTCGGCGAGCGTCTCGGCCGGGTCCCCGACAGCACTCCGATGGTCCCCCTCCAGCGTGACCTGCGCGACCGGCAGCGGCGGCTGACGCTCCGGCCGGAGGCGATCGAACGCGACCTCGATCTGGACCTGCGTAAGCCCCTCCACCTCGACCGCAGCCGCCTGCTCCACCGGCTCGCCCTGATCGGCATCGACTGGGGGACGACGCGTGAGGCGCGCGGCAAGGGCACCTTCCGCGAGTCCTGGACCCTCCAGTGGCGCCCCGAGTTCGACATCGACCTCATCGAGGCCGGCGCGTACGGCACCACGGTGCCTGCCGCGGCGACCGCGCGGGTGCGCGAGCTGGTCGACCTCGGCACCGGGCGGGCGCCGCGGGCCCGCCATGCCACGCCCGGCACCGCGGCCCGCGCCGCCCGGCCGGCGACGACGCTGGCCGAGCTGACCGGGGTGGCCGAGCGGTGCCTGCTCGCCGGCCTGCCCGAGGCCCTGCCCGAGGTGCTGGCCGCCATCTCGGCGAGGGCTGCCCTCGACAGCGACGTCACCCACCTGATGGCGGCCCTCCCCGCCCTGGTGCGCACGCAGCGGTACGGCGACGTGCGCGGCACCCCGGCGGCGGGGCTCGCGGCGATCGTCGAGTCGCTGCTGACCCGCATCTGCGCCGGGTTCCCCGCGGCGGTGACCGGGCTGGACGACGACGCCGCCCGCGCGTTGCTCCACCACGTCGACTCCGTCCACGCCGCGGTGGGGCTGCTGGAGTCCGGCAGAGAGAGCTGGCTGGCGGCGCTGCGCGGGGTCGCCGGACGCCGCGACCCGCACGGCCTGATCGCCGGACGGCTGACCCGCATCCTGCTGGACGCGGCCACCATCCCGGCCGAGGAGGTCGCCGTGCGCATGTCCCGTGCCATGTCGGCGGGCAATCCGCCGGCACAGGCGGCGGCCTGGGTGGAGGGGTTCCTGTCCGGCAGCGGCCTGCTGCTCGTCCATGACGCCGCTCTGCTCGGCCTGGTCGACACCTGGCTGACCGAGCTCGGCGACGAGGCGTTCGTGGACGTCCTTCCGCTGCTACGCCGCACGTTCGCCGCGTTCGCGCCGCCCGAGCGCCGGGCCATCGGTGGCCGGGTCGCCTCAGGTGAGGCGCGGGGCGCGACCGCGGCCGAGGTGGACGATGACCGCGCGGCCCCCGCCGTGCGCACCGTCCTGTCCATCCTGGGGAGCTCCTGATGCGCGCCCGCCCGTGCGCGTCCTGGGACCGGCGACCGCCCGACGGGACCGGGCGACCGGTGGCTGAACGGCAGATCCGGTCCTGCTCGGCCGTCCCCGGGAACCAGTTCGGCGGGTCGTCGTACAGCATCGTCAGATGGCCCGGTAGCGGCGTCCCCCGCGGCCCCGCCCGCCGCGGTCCCGCCACTCACGGAGTATCTGGCGGCCAGGAGCGGGTGTCCCGGGTGAGGCGGAGAGTCGGCGGCGGGCTGAGAGGGGTGGGGCATGGACGGCGACGAGATCACGAGTAGCGGGAGAGGGCGCGTGATGGACGAGCGGATGCGGCGCTGGCGGCTGGTGCTGGGCGGGGACGCCGACGGCACCGGATGCGCGCTGGGCGGCACCGATGTCCAGATGGACGCGGCCCTGGCGGCGCTCTACAACGGCGGCCGCGCGGGGGATCCGGAGCGCGAGGGCGACCCCCGGCGCGGCGCCGGTCTCGGCGCGTCGGCGCCCCGCGTGGCGCGCTGGCTGGGCGATATCCGCACCTACTTCCCGTCCACGGTCGTCCAGGTGATGCAGAAGGACGCCATCGAACGGCTCAGCCTGACCCGTCTGCTCCTCGAACCCGAGATGCTGGAAGCCGTCGAGCCCGACGTGCACCTCGTCGGCACGATCCTGTCGCTCAACAGGGTGATGCCCGAGACCGCCCGGCGATCGGCCCGCGAGGTGGTCAGAAAGGTCGTCGAAGACCTCGAGCGGCGGCTGGCCCAGCGCACCAGGACCGCCGTCAGCGGCGCGCTCGACCGCTCGGCCCGCACGCACCGGCCCCGCCGCGGCGCGGACATCGACTGGGAGCGGACGATCCGCGCCAATCTGAAGAACTACCTGCCGGAGAAGAACACCGTGGTGCCCTCCCGGCTGGTCGGCTACGCCCGCCGGCAGCAGGCGGTGGTCCGTGAGGTCACGCTGTGCATCGACCAGAGCGGCTCGATGGCGGCGTCGGTGGTGTACGCGAGCGTCTTCGGCGCGGTGCTCGCGTCGATGCGGTCCCTGCGCACCTCACTGGTGGTGTTCGACACCAGCGTGGTCGACCTCACCGACCGGTTGCACGACCCGGTGGAGCTGCTCTTCGGCACCCAGCTCGGCGGCGGCACAGACATCAACCGCGCCATCGCCTACTGTCAAGGGTCGATCACCCGCCCGGCGAACTCCATCTTCGTCCTGATCAGCGACCTGTACGAGGGCGGGGTGCGGGAGGAGATGCTGCGCCGGGTCGCGGCGATGACGGCGGCGGGCGTCCAGGTCATCGTGCTGCTCGCCCTCTCCGACGAGGGGCAGCCGCACTACGACCGCGACAACGCCGAGGCGCTGGCCGCGCTGGGCGTGCCCGCGTTCGCCTGCACGCCGGACGCCTTCCCCGACCTGATGGCCGCCGTGATCGAACGACGCGACATCGCCCATTGGGCCGAACGCACCCTCGCCGTCCGCGCGACATGACTCCCGGACCGGCGCCGAGGCAGAGCGCGACTCCCGGCCGGACCACGGCTCTCGCCACCGGTCGGGGTCCGGTGACCGCCCGGGCGACCGCCATGGCGGGTGCACGGTGTGGTGACCGCGGCGCGGAGCCCACTTGGGTGCCGCCACTGGCAGGCGCCGTCGCGAAGGGAGATCTCATCGGTCCGCGTCCTGGCCTTTCACCGTCGTCATCAGGCGTGATGGACGCGTCGCCGGCCGGCCGTGCGGGCGGCTTAGGTCGTTCCTCTTTCGCGTCCGTGCTCAGTGATGCCCTCCGATGAGGGCATCGACCGGGTCGAACGCGAAGGAGCGCTCATGCATTGGAATTCGGGGCGTTCGGCGAGGAATGCCGAGCCATACAGTATGTGGGCGAGTGCCACACCGAACCACGGCGCTCCCGGGCCACTCAAACGCAGCGGTTCTATCCCGTTGAAGAGCAGGGTGAAGGTGAATTCCTGCGGCGCCGGCCACAGTTCCATGATCGCCCGGTGGTCCCAGGTGACCCAGCGATCCCCGGCGAACGCGAGGATCCGATGATTGGTGAGTATGGTCTGGTTGACACCGTGGAACCGCCACTGAACGGCCGCCATGCGCTCGGCCTGGTGCTTCCGGTGAGCGTTGCCGACGGCGCTCACCAGCAGGCCGGCAGCGAACAGCGCCGGGCCGCCGAAAGCCACCGTCGAGTGGGTGTACGAGACGTCCATCCCGTACATCACCTCGTGGTTCAGTGGGAGATCGGCATGGAGCACCTCGCCGGGGAAGAGCCGTACCGTGGTCGGTGGCAGCCGGGGCATCGGATTCCCCGCGACCAGCGACCGGCGCAGCTCACACGCGTGCCACCAGCCGTTGGCCAGGTCGTCTTGGGACCACGAATTCATTATCGGATGACCACCCGGAAGCTCGCTGGAAGGTCCCTGGCCTTACAGGATCGTCGGATATGAACTTGGCCACTTGCCGCACTCGGGGCTGTCGCACCATGTTAACCATATACCGCACGGTGGGCCTAAATGTATAAATCCACTTCAACGGCGGAATGTCTATCTCTGTGGCATTTGGTCGTTCCTGGCGCGAACCCTCCCTTTGTAGGAGGATGTCGCGCGTCAGGGAGGGGCGGCGCGCCGCCCGCGACCTTCACGATCCTGCGACCCGCCTCCGCCCTGTCAGATCGCCAAGCTCCTGATCGCATGGTCAGGTGTGTGCGGGGGCGCGGGAGGACGGGCCGGACCGCCCACGTGGACACGTCCCTTGATCTCGCGGGGGCGAGGAGCGATGTCCACGCGCTTGACCGCGTTGTCACCGCCGGTGGCCCACCGGCCGGCCAGGCGGGGCGCGCCCGGGTGAAACCGATCAACTTCACGAAGAGGACCGATGTGATCGTCGTACCTGGAGAGCCGGCCGCGCGGGCGGGATGGGTCAAGGTCTCCACCCCCAAGGATGCGCCGGGCTTCCAGTGGATGCTCACCCGGCAGTTAGGACACCGGCGTCAGTGCTGATCACGTCACCGGTCGTACGGCTTCCAGACCACGGGACAAGACACGCCTTAGGGCCAAAGGCCGAGGGGTGGGCTGATGTGATGAATGGTGACACGTCCTACGGTGGAGCGGTGTCGTCATCTGTCGTGACAGGTCCGGATTCCGTCTCCCCTCCCGGCGTGTTCACCCGCCCCTACCGCGGGCTGAGCGCTGGCATCGTCGCCCTGGTGTTACTGGTCGCGTTCGAGTACCTCGCGGTGGCGACGGCCATGCCGGTGGTGGCCCGAGCCCTCGATGGCCGGACGCTCTACGGGCTCGCCTTCAGCGGCCCGATGGCCGCGAGCGTCATCGCCACCGTCGCGGGGGGCCGGTGGAGCGACGTGCGCGGCCCGATCGCCCCGCTGTGGACGGGCGTCGGCGCGTTCACCGCCGGCCTGCTGGTCACCGGACTGGCGCCCACGATGCACGTGCTGATCGTCGGCCGGTTCGTGCAGGGCATCGGCGGCGGCCTGTTCTCGGTCGCGCTGTACGTCGTCGTCGCGCAGGTCTATCCCGCGCCGATGCATCCCCGCGTGTTCTCCCTGCTGGCCACGGCCTGGGTGCTTCCCTCCGTCGTCGGCCCCGCGATCACCGGCGCGGTCGTCGAGCACGTCGGCTGGCGCTGGGTCTTCCTCGGCATTCCCCTGCTCGTCGCCCCGGCCGCCGTGGTGCTCTGGCGCGGGCTGGCCACCCGGGTCATCGCCGCCCCGCCGCAGGACGCCGCGGCCCCCGCGTCGCTCGCCCGAGGGTTCGGAGCCCGGCTGACCTGGGGCGGTGTGGTGGCCGTCGGAGCCGCGCTGCTGCAGTACGGCAGCGGCCTCGGGAGCGACGGATACGCACTGCTGGTGGCCGGCCTGGTGATCCTGGCCGTGGCGCTGCCCCGGCTGCTGCCGCGCGGGACGATGCGCGCCGTCCGCGGTTTCCCCTCCGTGGTGCTGGTGCGCGGCTTCGCGGCCGGGGCGTCGTTCGCCGCCGACGTGTTCGTGCCGCTCATGCTGACCGGGGAGCGCGGGCTCAGCCCCACGCTCGCCGGCCTGTTCCTCACCGGCTCCGCGCTGAGCTGGTCGCTCGCCTCCTGGATCCAGGGGCGAGGGCGGTACGACCGGACGCGATTGCTGCGCCTCGGCACCGGGCTGGTCGCGGGGGGCATCGCCGGTACGGCACTGCTGGTGTTCGACGTGGTCCCCCTGCTCGCCGGCGCCGCCGCCTGGCTGGCCGCGGGGTTCGGCATCGGCCTGGTCTACCCGACGCTGTCGGTCCTCACCCTCGAGCTGTCCGCCAAGGGCGAGGAGGGCAAGAACAGTTCCTCACTGCAGATCGGCGAGTCGGTCTTCTCGGTCGTGGTCATCGCCGTCGCCGGCGCGGTGCTCGCCGGTTTCGACCCGGTCTGGTGGGTCTACCTGCTGTGCTTCGGCGTGATCGTCGCACCCGCGGCGCTCGGCCCGGTGATCGCGGGCAGAGCCACGCGGTGACCTTTCGGGGCCGCCGCCGGACGTGCCGGGCGTTCCGCGGCGACGGTCCCGTTTGGAGCGCATCCGCGCAACGGGCACCATGGAGGGGACAGGTGTTCGATGAGGGGGTTCCATGCCACGCGTCCGTGAGCTCGAGGTCTTCCGGCTCGTGCTGCCGTACGGCAGGCGACCGGAGAGCATCCTGGTGAAGCTCACCGATTACGGTGGCATGACCGGCTGGGGGGAGGTCGTCCAGCCGGGCGAGCCCCGCACCGGGCGGACGCAGGCCGCCACGGCCGCGCTGGCCACGGCGGGCACGATCCCAGGTGAGGGCACGGCGGAGAAGGCGCGTGACCGGGACACGGTGGCCGTGCCGAGTGCCGCGCGGCCGCTCCGCTCCGGCCCCGCCGGGCGGGCCGGTGCGGGAGCGGCGGGGGAACGCGACCACGTCCTCGGCAAGACCTGGGCCATCCTGGAAGAGTCGCTCGGCCCCGAGCTGCTCGGCGTCGACTGGGAGCACCCGGACGAGCTCGGCGAGCTCCCGGGCGGCACCGCCGTGGACCTCGCCTGCTGGGATCTGTGGGCGCGCATGCGGGGCGTCCCGCTGGCGCACGCGATCGGCGGCACCCGCACGTCGCTGATGGCGACCGTGCACCTGGCGGCCGAGCGGTCGCTGGAGGCCATGGTCGCCCGGGTGAACCGGCACGTCTGCGCCGGATACGCGCACGTGACCCTGGACGTGCATCCCGGCTGGGACGTCGAGCCGGTGCGTGCGGTGCGTGCGGCCTACCCCGCGCTGGCGCTCGCCGTGGACGCCCGCGGCGCCTACACCGACGTCTCGGCGCTGGAGGCGCTGGCCGCCTACGACGTCACGGCCATCGAGCGGCCCTTCGGCGGCCCCGGCGGCGCCCCTGATCTCGACCTGCACGCGGAGCTGCAGGAACGCGTCACCTCGCTCGTCGCGATCGAGGTGCACTCGGTGCCCGCGCTGAAGGAGGCCATCGCGGCCCGTGCGGGCAGCGCGCTGCTGCTGCGACCGTCGCGCTTCGGCAGGCTGCGTGCCGTGCGGCAGGCGCACGACCTGGCGGTCGCGGCCGGATGGGACATCACCGCGGCCGGGGGGAGCGGCACCGGGCTGGCCCGCGCTGCGACGGTGGCCGTCGCCAGCCTGCCCGGATGCACGCTGCCGAGCGACGTGACCGAGCCGCCGCGCAGCGCCCAGATCGTCACCCCGCCGGTCGGCGCCTCCGACGGTGTCGTCGCCGTGCCGCTGACCCAGCCCGGCCTCGGCCATCTCGTGGACGAGGACCGCGTCCGCCGGCTCGCCACCGACTCCTTCCGCCTCTGACGGCGCCGGCGCGGGTGAGCGCCGCGCCGTACCGCCGGCTCGGCAGGGCGAGCGGTCAGGACGCGCAGATGCCGCGGTCGGCCGGCCTGCCATCGCGGGTGGCGGAGGCCGAGGGGGAGGGGGTCCCCGCGGCCGTCGCGCTTGGTGTGTTCGCCGAGGCCTGCGGCCGGCCCGGAGTGGCGGTGGGTGGTGCCTCCGGACCGCCGGTCGCGCCAGTGGCCTCCGGGCCCGCGGTGGCCTCCGGCACGGCCGAGGCGCGGATGGCCTTCGCCGTCCGCGCGCGGATCAGCGCCCAGTCCGGGTTGGCCGTGTTGATCAGCGGCGGGACGAACTGCACGCCGGTCACCCCGGCGCCGCGCACCTTGAGCGCGAGCGGCACCAGGTGCTCCAGCATCGGCCGTGGGATGTCGGTGCGGAACATGCCCTTCGACGCCCGCGCGAGCTGGTTGAACCTGACCAGCACCGTGGCGGGGTCGGCCTGCTGCAGCAGGGCGTCGAGCACGCACCGCTGCCGTCCCATGCGCGTGTAGTCGTCGCTGTTGGTGCGCGACCGGGCGAACCACATCGCGTCCGCGCCGCGCAGTCTGCGGGTGCCGGCCTTGACCAGCCCTTCGTTGTACTTGCCGAACACCACGTCGGTGGGGACGGTGAGCGTGAGGCCGCCGAGCGCGTCGATGATCCTGGCCAGGCCCCACATGTTGACCAGGGCGTACCAGTCGATGTCCAGCCCAAGGGTGTACCCGATCGTCTCCTTGAGCGTCTCGGGGCCCATGCCGTGCCGCCCGCCGAACAGCTCCGGGTGGGTCTCGGCGTACTCCCACACCGAGAACAGCAGGTCCTCGCGTGAGCCGTCGGGGTTGGCGGGCAGGCGGAAGCCGGACGGGAACCTCCTGCGCATCGGGCTGCCGGGCGGGAAGCGGACCTTCTCCAGGTTGCGCGGCAGGCTGAGCAGCACGGTTTCACCGGTCCGCACGTCCACGCTGGCCACGTTGAGGCTGTCGGTGCGCACGCCGACCCGGTCGGGCTGCCAGTCGCCGCCGAGCAGCAGCACGTTCACCCGCGACCTGCCCGCCCACGGGTCGGCGGGCGTGGCCGGGGCTCCCGCGGTGGGCGCCGCCGCCGCCGTGGCGGCGGGCGTGTCGAAGACGCTGTCCAGCGTCTCGTTGGAGACCATGGCGTACTGCGCGACGACGACGAACGGCATCGCCACCACCACCGCCAGCGTCCCGGCCAGCACCCCCGACACCACCTGACCGGACTGCGACAGCTCGCCCGGGCGCAGGATCACGTACGAGCGGACCAGCAGGGCGAACCAGCCCAGGCCAGCGACCAGCGCCACGGCGATGACGGCGCGCAGCCAGGCGGGGTCGAGCAGGCGGCCGGCCAGACCGGCGTCCGCGGTCAGCGCCACCGCCACGAGGGCCGCCACCGCCACGGCGTACCCGCCGAGCAGCGCGAAGCCGGCCCGGCGGTGTCCCGCGCGCAGGTGCGCCGCGCCCGGCAGCAGGGCCGACAGCGCCGTCCAGCCGATGACCGCGGCCGTGTCCCGTGGCGTTCTCTTCTCCGGCAAACCCTGCCCCATTCCCGTGCGATCGAGCGGGCAATGTAGCCGTTCCAGCCGACGTGAACGTGAACATGCCGGTAACGGCGATCGAGTTGTACGGGTATGTGGGGAAAGAAGTACCTGAAAGATCGCTGAAGGCCTTGCCGCGCGCCAACGCGCTGGTCACCGCCACGGGCCAGGGTTCGCGCCCGAGGCCGGGGCCGCCGCCGGGAGACGCCGGGCAGGGTACGGGCAAGGGGATGCCGCGACGGCCGCACACCCGCGCCGAGCCGGACGAAAGCCGGGGGTGATGGCTACCAGGAGACGCCGAACAGGCCATAATAGGCCGCGGTGACCATCAGCAGGGCCGTGCCCCCCAGCACCGCCGCGACCGCGAAGCTCTGCCAGCGCCCGGGCTTCCAGCCGTCCCGCCACGCGGCGGCGACGGCCGCGACCGTGGCGACCTCCTGCACCAGCATGAGGATCGCCAGCACGCGGACCACCAGCCACCCGGCCAGCACGGCGGGCCACGCGCCCGCCTGGTTCACCGAGAACAGCACGATCAGCATGATGAACGCCACCACGGCGGCGAGCAGGCCGACCCCCGTCCAGGCGATGCGGCGCAGCCGGCGCCGGATGCCGGGCCACAGCTCGGGCCGGGACAGCACGGCGTCGCGCCGGCGCAGCCGGACCACCATCTCGGTGACCGGCGCCGCGACGTACCCCACGGCGGTGAGGGTCAGCGCGAAGCCCAGGATGGCGCCGCGGGCGTACCAGGGGGCGGTCGGCACGTCGTCGGCGGCGTACCGCTGCACCGGCGTCGCGCCGGCGATCTGCGCCCCGGCCGGCGGCCGCGCCGTGGCGGGCAGGCCGAGCACCCAGTTGGCGAGCGTCTCCAGGTACCCACCGGCGAACGGGCCGCCGTTGACCCGCATCGCGTGGTCGGCCCCGCCGAGGAAGCGGATGGTGTAGTCGTCGTTGCGCGCGTCGCGCAGCGCGGCGGTGAGCCGCTGGGTGCTCTCCACGAACGGGATCGACGGGTCCATCGTCCCGTACAGCGCGAGCATCGGCTGCGTCACCTGCTGCAGCACCGGGAAGCTGTCGTAGCGCAGGAAGTCGAAGCCGACGCCGCCCATCGCCCTGGTGAGCAGCTCGCGCACCCCGGCGGGCGCGTGCAGGCGGTCGAGCTGCTCGTTCAGCGCCCAGGCGACCTGCCGCATGGGCGAGACGACGGGCGCGGACACCATCACGGTGAACGCCACCGCGCTGCTCTTGGCCGCCGCGATCGGGGTCACCCAGCTTCCCTCGCTCACGCCCCACAGGCCGGTGCGGCCGGCGTCGACGTCCTGGCGCTGCCGCAGCACCTCGATCATGCGCAGCGCGTCGTCGGCCAGCAGGGAGAAGTCGCGGTGCCGGAAGTCGTAGCCGACCGTGCGCTTGTCGTAGGTCATCGTGATCACGCCGGCCCTGGCCAGCCAGGTGGCCTGCGTGGTGAACTCGCCCCGGTCGCCGGAGCCCGACCCCTGGACGAAGACCAGCGCCGGGTGCCGGCCCGGCGTGCGCGGCGACCTGATCGTCGCGGTGAGCGTGGTGCCCTGGACCGGTACGGAGAGGTCCTCGGCCTGGATCGCGGCGTCGTGCGGGACGGGGCGCCGCTCGGCGGCCGGCTGCGCGGGCAGGGCCTGCAGACTCGTGCTCTGGCCCAGGCGGGGCGGATCGAAGGACGGCGGGGACAGCACGTAGCCCATAGTGGCCAAGATCCCCAGCAGGACCCCGGTCGCGACGCTCAGCCGGCCACGGTCGCTCACCGCCACCTCCTCATGGGGCGGCTCGTCGTCGGACCGTGCGCGCCCGTCGGCCTTCCTCGCTGGGGCCGATCTGTCGCGAGTGTCCTCTATACGAGGGCGTTCCGCCCTTAATATGACCTCCGATCATCAGATTAAGTCACACAGGTCGAACGATGGTGCGGTAGGGGCCACGTTTGTCGGTGGGACCTGTTAGCTTCCTGCGACATGCGTGTCCTGCACACCTCCGACTGGCATCTCGGCCGGGCCTTCCATCGGGAGAGCCTCATCGGGGCCCAGGCGGCGTTCGTCGACCACCTCGTCGAGACCATCAGGTCGGAGCGGGTGGACGTGGTGGCCGTCGCCGGCGACGTGTACGACCGCGCACTGCCCTCGGTCGACGCCGTCGCACTGTGCAACGACACGCTGCGCCGGCTGGTCGGCGAGAAGGTCCGCACCATCCTGATCAGCGGCAACCACGACTCCGCGCGCAGGCTCGGCTTCGGCGCCGACCTGATCGACGCGGCCGGCGTCCACCTGCGCACCGACCCCGCCCGCGTGGCCGAGCCGGTCGTCGTCGACGACGTCGCCTTCTACGCCGTCCCCTACCTGGAGCCCGAGGTCGTCCGCGCCCCCTGGGAGCTGGCCGAGCGCAGTCACTCGGCGGCCCTCGGGCACGCCATGTCCCTGATCAGGGACGACCTGGCCGGGCGCGGCACCCGCTCGGTCGTGCTCGCCCACGCCTTTGTCACCGGCGGGCAGGGCAGCGACAGCGAGCGCGACATCAGCGTCGGCGGGGTGGCGCACGTCCCGCTGAGCGCCTTCGACGGGGCCGACTACGTGGCACTCGGCCATCTGCACGGCCGCCAGCGCATGGCCGAGACCGTCCGATACTCCGGGTCGCCGATCGCCTACTCCTTCTCCGAGGCCGGGCAGACGAAGGGGTCCTGGCTGGTCGACATCGGGCCGCAGGGGTTCCAGGGCGCCGAGTTCGTGCCCGCCCCGGTGCCGCGCCCGATCGCCCGCGTCAGCGGCCGGCTCCCCGACCTGCTGACCTCGCCGCGGTGGGCACGGTACGAAGACCACTGGCTCCAGGTCACCCTGACCGACCCGGTGCGGCCGAAGAACGCCATGGAGAGCCTGCGCCGCCGATTCCCGCACACCCTGGCCCTGGCGTTCGCGCCCGAGGACGCCGATCGGCCGGCCGCCGGCGTTCCTCGGCTGTCCGGTCGCCCCGAGATCGAGGTCGTGCTCGACTTCGTCCGCGAGGTCCGCGACGAGCCCGCCGACGACGAGGAGACACGGCTACTGCGCGCCGCCGTCGAGGCGTGCCGGGCGAAGGAGGCCCAGCTGTGATGATGGCCGGCGTCACCGCCCGAGGGGGCATGCGATGAGGTTGCACCGGCTGCGGCTGACCGCCTTCGGCTCCTTCCCGGGGGAGGAGGAGGTCGACTTCGACGCGCTGGGCGAGGCCGGCCTGTTCCTGGTCCACGGTCCGACGGGCGCCGGCAAGACCACGGTGCTGGACGCCGTCTGCTTCGCGTTGTACGGCCAGGTCCCCGGGCAGCGCAACAGTGCGCGCCGCCTGCGGTGCGACCACGCCCCCGCCGACCGCGGGCCGAAGGTCGTCCTGGACGTCACCCTGCGCGGCAGGCGGCTGCGCATCACCCGCTCGCCCGCCTGGCAGCGGCCCAAACTGCGCGGCGCGGGCCTGGTCGAAGAGAAGACCAAGGTCCTGCTGGAGGAGGTCCTGCCGTCCGGCGAGCGGGTGTTCCTGTCGAGCCGCGCCGACGAGACCGGCGAGCTGGTCGGCGGGCTGCTCGGCATGAACGCCGACCAGTTCTGCCAGGTGGCCATGCTCCCTCAGGGGGACTTCGCGCGCTTCCTGCGCGCCGACGGCGACGAGCGGCGCAAGCTCCTGGAGAAGCTCTTCTCCGTCAAGATCTACAGCGACGTGGAGCGCTGGCTGGCCGACCACCGCACCACCACCGGGCAGGAGCGCCAGGAGCTGCGCCAGCACGTCGACTCCGTCGTCGACCAGATGCGCGGCGCCGCAGGCCCCGCCCTCCTGGCATCCCTCACCCCGCTCCCGGCCGCTACGTCGACCCCGGCCGCCGTGATGACTTCTGCCGGGGCGGGCGATGGCCCGGCGGCGACGGCCGACGTCCCCGCGGCCGTTGGCACCGGCTTCCGCTCCCAGATCGTCGAGGGGACGAGCGGCCCGGCCGCGGTTCCCGGCATGCCGGTCGTGCCTGATCCGCGGGAGGAGCCGCAGGAGTGGGCGGGAGTGGTGCTGGCGGCCTCGGCCGAGGCGCTCGCGGCCGAGGAGCGGGCCCTGACACGGAGCGAGACGGTGCTGCGATCGGCCCGCGCCGAGCTGGAGACGGCCCGCGAGCTGGCCCAGCGGCAGCGCACGCACACCGAGGCCGCGGCCCGCCGCGACGACCTCGACCGCACCGCCGACGAGCGTGCCGACATCGAGGCCATCCTCGCCGACGCGGCCCGCGCCGAGGCGGTGCTGCCGCTCGTCCACCAGGCCGAGCAGCGGGCCGAGGCCGCCGCCAAGGCCGAAGGGCTCGCCGCCGACGCGCTGGCCCGCGCTCTGCCGGTGGCCGGCCAGGCCGATCAGCCGGGCCCCGACCGGCTGGCCGAGCTCGAACGCCTCCGCCGCGACGAGATCGCACGACTGGGCCAGCTCCGCTCCGAGGAGACGCGGCTCGCCGGCCTGCGCGAACGGCTCGCCGCGTCCGGGATTCGCCTCGCCGTGCTCGCGCGGCAGGAGGCCGAGACGGCCGAACGGCTCGCCGCGCTGCCCGAGCTGCGCAAGCGGACCGGCGAGCGGCTGGCCGGGGCACGCCTGGCGGCATCGGCCCTGCCGGGAGCCCGCGCCGCCGTGGCCGAGGCGACCCGCGACCTCACGGCGGTACGCCGCCGGGAGACCCTGGCGGGCGAGGCGGCCGCCGCCCTGCGCGACCTGTGGCACGCCACAGCCGCGCTCCCCGACCCCCTGCTCGCCGACATCGGCCTGCCCGCAGCGGCTGCACAGGAGGATGCCACGACCGAGCCGGGCATGCCGGCGGCCCGCACTTTCGAGGGCGAGACGCCGCCGGCCGCATGGCCGGCACTCGACGCGCCGGAGGGAACGGCGGAGCTCAAGGCCCGCGTGCGGGAGGTGCGCGACCGCCTGGAGACGCTCGAACGCGCGCACCGGGACGAGCTGGCCGTGCTGGAGCAGCGGCTGGGCGACGAAGACCGGCTCGGCGAGACCCGGGACGAGCTGGCGGCCCTCGCGGCCCGGCTGACAAGCCTGGCCGAGCGGGAGGCCGCCCTGGCCGGCGCCGTGGCCGAGCTGCCCGCCCTCGTGCAGGAGGCCCGCGACGCCCTGCGCCAGGCACGGGACCAGGCGGCGCTGATCCCTGCCGCCGAGGCCGCCTGCCAGGCCGCCGCCGCCGTCCTGGAGCAGGCGCAGCGCCGCGACGCGCTCGCCGCCGGCCTGGCCGCCGCAGAGAGTGAGCGGCGGCGTGCCACCGACGAGGCCCAGGAGCTGCGCGACCACCTGCAGGCGATCAGGCAGGCGCGCATCGACGGCATGGCGGCCGAGCTGGCCGGCGGGCTGATGCCCGGTGAGCCGTGCGTGGTCTGCGGATCCGCCGAGCATCCGGCTCCCGCGTCCGCCGCCTCCTCCACTCCGGCCCTTGAGGACGAACAGGCCGCCCAGGCCCGATCCGACGCCGCGCAGGAGGCCAGGCGGGCCGCTGAGGGCATGGTCGCGGGGCTGTCCGTCCAGCTCGACGACGCCACCGCCCGAGCGCAAGGGCTGACCGTCCAGGAGGCGCGGGTCCAGCACGACCAGACCGCGGCCGAGCAGGCCCGTCTGCGCGAGGCCGCCGAGCGCGTGCCCGAGCTGGAAGACCGCGCCGGGCGACTTGAGGGCGAGTTCGAGACCGCGACGAGCCGGGCGCGCGAGCTGGAGCTCGACCTCGTCCGGCATCGCGCCGACCAGGTCGCGCTGGAGCAGCGACTCGCCGAGCTGACGGAGCTCCTCGAGGCCGTGCGCGCAGGCGACGCCACCGTCGCCGGCCGCCTGCACCGCATCACCGCCGAGGCCGGGCTGCTGGCCGGCGCCGTCCAAGCGGCCGTCCGCGCCGGCGATGCCATCGCCGCCCACGCCGAGGCCCGCGCGGCCGCCCCCCGCCGTCCCTCCCGCTCCGGCCTCGCTTCGGCGGCGTCCGGAGACGACCAGCGGGCGATCGCGCGAGCACGACTCGGGCTCCCCGAAGTCCAGCTGCCCAGCGTGCCGAAGCAGGCGCCGGGTGGAGCGGGCACTGCCGGGCGGGAGGCGGGGGGCGGGTTCTTCCCGGACCTAGAGCCGGGAGCGGCGGCTGACGCCCAAGAGATGAGCGTGGCGCAGGCCGAGGAGGCGCTGCGGGAGGCGGAGGCCGAGCTGGCCCGGCTGCGCGAGCTCGCGGACGGCGAGGCTGCCCTGGTGGAGGCGGCGACGCGCGTGGAGGCCGAGCTCACCGAGCTGGGCGAGACCGCCACTCGCGTCGGCCTGGAGATCGCCGCCGAGCGTGCCGCCGAGAGTGGTCTGGCGGCCGACGCCGAACGGCTCGCGGCCCGTCTGGACGAGGCCAGGGGCGAGGACGCCACACTCGCCGCCCGTCTAGACCGGCTCGCCGACGAGGCAGAGCTGCTGCGGGACGCCGCCAAGGCGGCGCGCGACGCACGGGCCGAGGCCGCCGAACGGGACGCCGCGCTCGCCGGCGCCGATCGCGTGGCCACGGACGCCGGGTTCGCCGGCCTCGCCGAGGTCCGGGCGGCCACCCGGCCGCGGGCCGACCGCGAGACCATGACGGAGCGGTTGCGGGCGCTGGACGCCGAGCGGGCCGCGGTGACGCGGCTGCTGGCCGACCCCGCCCTCACGGCGGCCGCGGCCCTCCCCGCTCCCGATCTGCCCGCCCTCGCCGAGCACTTCGACCTGGCCGAGCGCGAGCACACCGCACGCGCCTCGGCCCGCGACCAGGCGGCCACGCGGCACGACCGGCTGCGCGCGCTCGCCGAGACGCTGGAGTCGGCCCTCGCACAGTGGCGGCCCGCCGAGGAGCGCCACCGCCTGGCCAGACGGCTTGCCGAGCTGGCCGTCGGCACCTCGGCCGACAACAGGTTCGACATGCGGCTGTCCTCGTACGTGCTGGGCGAGCGGCTGCGCCAGGTCGTGGACGCCGCCAACCACCGGCTCGACCACATGTCCGACGGCCGCTACAGCCTGCTGTACGACGTGCGCAAGTCGGCGGCCGACCGCAAGCGCTCCGGTGGCGGGCTCGGGCTGCGCGTCCTGGACGGGTGGACCGGCGCAGGCCGCGACCCGGTGACCCTGTCCGGCGGCGAGGCGTTCATGACCTCTCTGGCCCTCGCGCTCGCGCTCGCCGACGTGGTCACCGCCGAGGCGGGCGGCGTGGAACTCGGCACGCTGTTCATCGATGAGGGCTTCGGCACCCTGGACGACGACACGCTCGACGGTGTCCTCGACATCCTGGACGAGCTGCGTGACGGAGGGCGGGCCGTCGGCATCGTCAGTCACGTCGGCGAGTTGCGCGCCCGCGTCCCGGCTCAGCTCAAGGTGACCAAGCACCGGTTCGGCTCCACCCTCGCCACGACCGTCCCCACCTGACCGGAGTCACCCCGGGCAGGCTCGGCGCCCGCTGGTGCGTGGGCATTGCCACGCCGGCCGGGCAGCGGGGGCCGTGCCGCTTGCCGCGGCCGATAATGCCGCTGCGCCGGGCGGGGGCGGTCGCCT
Source organism: Sphaerisporangium melleum (assembly GCF_014646695.1). Classification (GTDB taxonomy): domain Bacteria; phylum Actinomycetota; class Actinomycetes; order Streptosporangiales; family Streptosporangiaceae; genus Sphaerisporangium; species Sphaerisporangium melleum. Next base: position 157,975 of record NZ_BMNT01000003.1, on the reverse strand, counting down.
AAGGTGATTCGCGGACCACGACCGGACCCACTCGACACGAATTGAGGCAAGACACCGGTGACGACCCGGACTCTGGCCGATCTGCTGGCCGATCATGTGGCCTGCGGTGATGCGGAGCGGACGGACCTCGCACGCGCCGTGCGGTTGCTGGACACCGGCGATCCCTGGCACCGGTCGGCTCCCGTGCACTTCACGGCGTCCGCGCTCATCGTCCATCCGCCGACCAGGCGGGTGCTGCTGCGCTGGCACGAGCGGCAGCGGTCCTGGCTGCACGTCGGCGGCCACGCGGATCCAGGTGAGACCGATCCGCTCGACGTCGCACTCCGCGAGGCCTGGGAGGAGACCGGGCTCGGCGATCTGGTTCCGTGGCCGGCCGCCGGGCTTGTCCACGTCGCCGTCGTGCCGGTGCCGGCGTCGGCCGTCGAACCGGCTCATGACCACGCCGACCTGCGGTTCGTGCTCGCCACGGCCACTCCCGAGGCGGCGCGCCCGGAGAAGCCGGCGGCGGCGCTGCGGTGGCTGTCGTTCCCCGAGGCGCGGGAGGCCACGACCGAGGAGAACCTCCGGGAGACGCTCGGCCGTGCCGAGCGGTTGCTCGCCGCGACGCCCTAGGCGGACGACCGAACGCGGGCGGTGCTCGTGGCTCCGCTCAGCCGGTGGGGCGGAGGAAGGCGAGGACCTCGACCGGGGTGAGGAGGTAGCCGCCGGCGACGAGGGCCGCCGCGGAGACCAGCAGGAACAGGAACACGAAGAACCCGCCGGGGAACGGGGTCAGCCGGGCGAGCTGGTCGGCGTCGGAGTCGGGCGCGCGGCCGCGCCGCCGCTTGGCGCGCAACTCGAGGATCGGCCGGACGCCGCCGATCAGCAGGAACCACGCCGCGATCTGCGCGACGATGGCCTGGACCTCGGCCGGCGCGAACCAGGACAGCGCGAACACCGCTCCGCCGATGGTGAGCAGCGAGACCGCGCCGAAGACGTTCCTGATCATCAGTAACATGCCGGTGAGCAGCAGCAGGATCGTCCACAGCAGGATCGTGATGTGCCCGAGCGCGGTCAGCCACGCGGCGCCCAGCCCGAGCAGTGAGGGGGCGACGTACCCTGCGGCGGCGGTGAAGACCATGCCGGGGCCCCGAGGGCGTCCCCGGGTCAGGGTCACACCGGAGGTGTCGGAGTGCAACCGGATGCCCTGCAGCTTGCGCCGGGTGAGCAACGCCACGAGCGCGTGGCCGCCCTCGTGCGCGACCGTGATCAGCCCGCGCGAGAGATGCCATGACGTGGGATGGAGCACGACGCCGAGTGCGACGAGCGCGGCCAGGGCGGTGATCCACGGGGCCGGGTGCGGCTGCACCGCGATCAGCCGTGCCCAGAGGGCGCCGAGCGTCTGCAGGGTCCACCTCCATCAGGTACGCCGCCGGGCAGGGCGGCAGCACACGGAAATGCCAGGGACACGCGCGGAATGTGCGCGGACATAGCCTTGCACGCATCGCCCCCCGACGCGCCCGGTCCCACTCTGAATGACGCCGACGACGCCGGTTCCGTTCCGGACGCCGGCGGGACGGGGTAGGGGGTAGGGACAAATGGCTATGGAGTTGGGGGCGTACCGCATCGAAAGTTACGGGGTGACCGCTCTAAGCTGGGGGAGTGTCAACTTCCCGTACCCCGGAGTCGCGGCATGCCGAGCACCGTCAGGTGATCCGCGACCTCTTCGACGCCTTCTCGCGCCGTGACACCGACGCGCTAGGGCGGTGCTACCACCCCGACATCAGTTTCGGCGACCCGGTCTTCCTCGAACTGGAAGGACGTGACCGGGTCGTCGGCATGTGGCGCATGCTCCTGGCCTCCACCTCCGAGATGAAGGTGTCGGCGTGGGACATCACCGCCGACAACCACTCCGGCACGGCGCGCTGGTCGGCGGACTACGTGCTGCGGCGCAACGGCCGTCGGGTGGTCAACGAGGTGAACGCGCAGTTCCGGTTCGAGGACGGCCTGATCGTGCGTCACCGCGACGACTTCGACTTCCGCACCTGGTCCAAGCTCGCGCTCGGCCGGCCGACCGGAGTGCTGACCGGCTGGACGCCGGCGTTGCGCCGGAGGGTACGAGACCAGGCGCGGCTGCGGCTGGACGAGTACCTGCGAACTAGCTCTCCTATATCGGGCTAAGGTCTGACACGGGCGGGTTCATCCGGCATTCGGGCCGGTCGCCCGGTGCGTCCAGGGGAGGTGTCCGGTGTCGGACCGTCGCGTGCGCGGAATCAGAGATCTCATGCGCCCGCCCGCGGGGCGGGGAGGCGACCACGAGGTCGCCCCCGAGCATTCGATGGATCCGCGACCGCAGGAGGCCGGCTCCCCGGCCGCGCGGCAGAGCCTGATCGACAACGCGATCTACGTGGACGGGCGCCGGGTGGAGTCCCCGCCGTCACTGGCGGAGGCGGTGTCCGCCCTGCGCTCCCGTGCCGGCGGCATGGCGTGGATCGGGATGTACCGTCCAGCCGAGACGGAGATCCTGAAGGTCGCCGAGGAGTTCGGTCTGCACGAGCTGGCCGTCGAGGACGCCATCGTCGCCCATCAGCGGCCGAAGGCCGACCGGTACGGCGACACCCTCTTCCTGGTCCTGCGCGCCGCCCAATACCTGGACTCGCCGGAGAAGGTGGAGTTCGGCGAGCTGCACGTCTTCCTCGGCCCCGACTTCGTGCTCACCGTCCGGCACAGCGAGGCGCCCGACCTGAGCAAGGTGCGGCGCCGGATGGAGAACGACCCCGACCTGCTGTGCCAGGGCCCGCAGGCCGTCCTCTACGCGATCCTGGACGCGGTGGTCGACGGCTACGCGCCGGTGGTGGCCGGGCTGCAGAAGGACATCGACGAGATCGAGGTGCAGGTGTTCGGCGGCGACCCGGCCGCGCCCCGCCGCATCTACGCCCTGTCCCGCGAGGTGATCGAGTTCCAGCGGGCGACCCGGCCGCTGCTCGACATGCTGAACAACCTGATCGCCGGTTCGCCGAAGTACGGTGTCGACGGCGAGCTGCAACGCTATCTGCGCGACGTCGCCGACCATGCCATCACCGTGGTCGAGCGGGTGGACAACTTCCGGCAGATGCTGCAGGACATCCTCATCGTGAACTCCACGCTGGTCAGCCAGGCGCAGAACGAGGAGATGAAGAACGTCACCCAGGCCAGCTACGCCCAGAGCGAGGAGGTCAAGAAGATCTCGTCCTGGGCGGCCATCCTGTTCGCCCCCACGCTGGTCGGCACGATCTACGGGATGAACTTCACCCACATGCCCGAGCTGCAGTGGGTGTACGGCTACCCGTTCGCGGTCGCGCTGATGGGAGCGGTCTGCACCACCCTCTATCTGGTCTTCAAACGCCGCGACTGGCTGTGAACGACCGCGAGCCCGCGACCGGTCAGTCTCGGTCGCCGGCCACGGGCAGGGCGTACACATTGCCGTTCGAACTGCCGACGTACACCAAGCCGCCTGCCGCGACGGGCCTGGTCTCGACGGTGCCGCCGGTTCGGTAGCTCCAGCGCGCCGTGCCGGTGGTGGCGTCGAGCGCGTGAAGTGTGCCCTCGCTGTCGCCGACGAGAACGGTCCTGTCCGTCACCACAGGGCCGGAGGTACGGCCCTTCCCCAATGGGAAGCTCCAGCGCGCCCTGCCGGTGACGGCGTCGAGGGCGTACAGCCGACCGTCGGCGCCGCCGAAGTACGTGAGCGCCCGGGCGACCGCGGCGGCCCACGTGTAGCCGGGATTCTCGCCCTCGGCCTTCCGGAAGCTCCACAGCGGCGTGCCGGAGCCAGCGTCGAGCGCGTACGTCGTACCGGCCTTGTCGCCGAGGTAGAGGGTCCCATGGGCCAGGACCGGGCGGAAGCCTACGAAACCGTCTATCCCTGACCTCCACCGCACCTTTCCGGAGGCGGCGTCCAGCGCGTACACCTCGCCATCGGTGCTCGCGGCGTAGACCACTCCGCCGGCCCGCACCAGATAGGTGTGGTCTCGTTCCCCGCCGGCCTGGAACCGCCATTTCCGCGCTCCCGTGGCGCTGTCCAGCGCGTACACCATGCCGTGGTCGCCGCCGAGGTGGACGGCGTCGCCGGCCGGCACGGGATCGGGGTTGAGGACGTCGCCGCGCGGCCGGAAGGCCCACAGCCTCCTGCCGGAGGCGCCGTTCAACGCGACGATCTCGGCCCTCATCGACCAGGGGGGTTTCCTGGTCCAGACGTAGAGGCGGCCCGCCGCGACCACCAGGTCGCTCTGCACGTCGATCCTTCGGCTCCATCTCAGGCGGCCGGTGGCGGCGTCCAACGCCACCAGCCTGCCGGAGGTGTTCGCCGCGAACACGGTGCCCGCTGCCACCACGTGACCGAACAAGAGGGAACCACCCGTCTGGAAGCGCCACCGCACCGCGCCGGTGGCGGCGTCCAGCGCGGACACCGTGCCATCGCCGCTCGTGGCGTAGACGGCACCGTCGGCCACCACCGGCTCGGCATGGACGACCGCGTCGGTGGGATGGCTCCAGGCATCCGCGCGCGCCGGGACGGCGGCACGGACGCCCGGCTGATACCGCGCGAGCAGATTGTCGCGCAGTAACGGGGAGATGCGCCGTATCGCCTGTCGCGATGGAGATCGCAGCCGGACGATGACCGGGCCCACGTTGATGATCGTCGCGCCGTAGAACCCGTTCGTCGTGGCCACGGTATAGGAGAGGAAACCCGGGCTCTCGGTCGTGAGGTCAACGGCGTTGCTCTCCTTGATGGCGCCGACCTCGTCGGTGAAGAGCCTCCGCGCGCCCGCGCTCGACGAGGACGCCCATTCCACGGTGAGCGAGACGACGGCGCCGTCGTCCTCGGGTGGTATCCAGTCGCACTTCACCGGCTCCGGCAGCGTCGTTCCCGCCGGATGGTCCGCTCCGGGAGCGGCGCGGTAGCCGTCCGCGAGCACCCGCAGATCACGGCCGGTCAGCAGGGCGCAGGCGTCCGGCCAGGCGCTCGCCGGGACACCGCCGAACCGCGCCGGCCCGCCGGAAAGCCCGTAAATCAGCTTGTACGCGGTGATCCGGCCGTCACCGGGGACATCGCTGTGCACGAAGGCCATGTCCCGAGTCGTCCCGATGAGGGACGTACGGTGCGAGGGCGTGGCGAGCGGGAGTCCGCCGAGCCGTCCGGTGGCGGAGTCCAAGGAGATCAGATAGGCGGGCAACGGCCATTCGTCGCGCGGGAGGGCTTCGCGCCGGCCGGCCGCGGCGGAGAACGAGGCGGCGAACAAGGGCGGGCTCCAGCGGCCCGGATTCATCGCCGCCACGGCCGGCGGGTCGGTGGACAGGAGGTGGCCGTCCGCCCGGTAGAAGAAGTCGTCGTCTCCCACAGAGGCGTGAACGTACCCCGCGGCGTCGGCCGTGACGCGGATCGCGGGGTCGCCGCCCGGAGGTGCGGAGAACGACGACAGCGGGCGCGTCCAACCGGGCCGTAGAGTGCGGGGATCCATCGAGGCGAGCCGTAGCCGGTTTCCCGCGCATTGGCCGAGCAGCACCACCGATCGGGCGGTCGCGGCACCTCGCAGATCACAGCCTCGCTGGTACATCGCTCGTGCCGTGGTCGCCCCGGTGCGGAGATCAAGGGCATGGATGGCGAAGGGCTCGTCCGGCCGCTCGAACACCACGATGCCGCGCTCGGTCACCATGATCCGGGAGCCTCGGTACACACCGGCATCCGCCGGCCCGACCCCATAACCGGAGACGGCGATCGTGCGCCGCCACAGCGTGGCGCCCGTGGTCAGGTCATGGGCGTCCAGCGCCTGGCCGGCGGCATTCGGCGCTCCTCTCGACACGACGAGTGTGTCCGGGGCGATCCACACGCCGGTGATGGGCGTGGTGCGAGCCGGGCCGGCGGCGATGACGCGCCGGAGCGCACCGGTACGCGGATCGCGGATCTGCACGGCGCCCTGGCGCGTGGCGATGGCGACCGCCTGGTCGGACACGGCGTATTGCGGGATTTCGAACGACGGTTCTCCAGTGCCGGCGTCCGCGGGCACCGACCACACCGCACGCCATTCGACGGGCGCGAAGGGGAGCCGCGGAGCGTCCGCGGTCGCGGCCGGGCAGGTCACCAGGACCACCGTGAGCAGGACCGTGGCCGCGTGGCGTCCGGGCACGGTCAGCATCCCTTCGTCCGCTGGATCTTCCGCTCCATCTCGCACGCCGCACGGTGCGAGATCGGATGCCAGCCACCGAGCGGGGACACCTCGTAGTAGCCGCGGTAGGCGTCGGCGGCGCCGGTCACCCGGAACGGGCTCGTGTCCGGCCCTTTGATCGTCACCTGCTCGGTTCGGTCCTCCGCGAGCACGGTGACGAGCAGGTCGAACTCGTAGTACGCCGCCGAGCCCTTGATCGACATGGCGAGGGTGACCCGCTCGTCCCGTTTCAGGTCTATCTGCTTCTTCCGGAAGTACGAGGTGTCCCGGTCGTCGGCTGTGGTGAAGCGCGGAGCAGGCTGATCGAGATCGGCGGAGAGCTCGATGGTGTCGACCTCACCTCCGGCGGGCGTGTAGACCATCAGCGCGCCGGCCGAGACCGGCTTGCGTTCGAGGATGCGCGGCGTGATGTCGATGATCCGCAGGCTGCCGCGGTTCCCGACGAGGGTGACGGTGACGTCCGCCTTTTCGAGTGGGGCCCGGTGATGGCGCGCCATGACCGCGTCTCGCCGCGAGCCGGATGCGTTACCTAGCAAGGTCGCTCTTTCTCCGGGATCGGTCACCGGCGTCCGCAGGGCGGTGTCCTGTGCGGCGTGGTCGACGGCCACGTGGCCGACGTTGATCGGGGGCTCTCCACTGATGTGGTCGACCGTGTCCTGTCCGCGTGCGCCGAACCAGGCGGTGAACACGACGCCGATCGCTGCGACGATCACAGCGCTGAGGACTCCCGCCAGCCACGTCCGCACGGCCGTCCATCGCCCGGATCCGGTCTCCTGGGCGCGAGGGGTGGGAGCCGCAGCGGTTCGAGTGGATGTGGCACGCCGCTTTTGGCGCGCTTTGGCCATGAAATGTCCCCTTATGGAGGTGAATGGCGAACGACTGCTTACTCTCCACTCGCCATACAGCTATATATCGTTGTCAGGGCGGGATCGCTGTGTCATCGAGGAATTCTCCGCCCGCCGGACCGGCCCTCGCGTGATCGCGTGACCTGCGATCGCCTCGCGGCCGAAAGTCATGATCTGCCGGGCCCTGCGTGATACACGCATACACCGGAGGGTGGTCCGCCAGGTCCGTCCGGCATTCGGCGGACCGGCGATCGCTCTTCCCGGGCACTGGGCGACAAAGGCCGGTTCGCGGGTAGGTCCTTGCGTATGGAGGATCTTGAGCTGGAGTTGCACGCCATCGCGATGGACGAGTTCGGCCTGCGGGTGGGCATGGTGCCGGCGGACAGGTGGGACGCCCCGACGCCCTGTTCGGACTGGACCGTCCGAGACCTGGTGAACCACCTGGTGACCGAGCAGTTGTGGGTGCCGCCGCTGCTGGCCGGGGAGACGGTAGAGAGCGTCGGCGACCGTTTCGCCGGGGACCGGCTGGGCGAGGACCCGGTGGCCCGGTGGACGGAGGCCGCCGCGGCGGCGCAGCGGGCCTTCGCCGAGCCGGGGGCGCTCGACCGGGACGTCCATCTCTCCTACGGGACGGTGCCCGCGCGGCACTACTGCATGGAGATGGCCACCGACCTCGCCGTGCACGCCTGGGACCTGGCCCGGGCACTGGGCGCGGACGACCGCGTCGATCCCCGCCTGATGGCCGCGGCCTACGACCACCTGGCTCCGATGATGGACGGGCTGGCCGGCAGCGGGCTGTTCGCCGAGCCCGTCCCGGTGCCGGACGACGCCGATCAGCAGGCCCGGACGCTCGCGCTCACCGGCCGCCGTCCCTGACCCCGCAGCCGGCGACCGCTCGGCGGCGTGCGGTCAGCCCAGCAGTTTGCGGGCGGCCGCCTCGATCTCGGCCTCCGACAGCAGTACGTGCGCGGCGGCGTCGCCGAGCGGGACGAAGCTGTCGCGCGAGGTGACCCGGGCGACCCGGCCGGTGAAGCCGTGGTCGGCCAGCGCCGCGAGCACCCCCTCGGACACCCCGCCCGAGGCGCGCGTCTCGTCGGCGACCAGCACCCGGCCGGTGAGGTCGGCCGCGCGCAGCAGGTCGTCCACCGGCAGCGGCGACAGCCACCGCAGGTCCAGCACCCGGCAGCCGTACCCCTCGGCGGTGAGGCGGATCGCGGCGCGCAGGCTCATGCGCACGCCGTTGCCGAAGGTGACGATGGTGAGGTCGCGGCCGTCGCCGTACGATCGGCCGCGGCCGATCGGCACATGGGTCTCCGCCCACCGCGCGGGCGGGACGTAGGCCGACAGCCAGCCGTCGTCACCCGCGTCCATCAGGTCGCGGGTGTGGTACAGCGCGATCGGCTCGAGGAACACGCAGACCTCGCCGTCGGCCGCCGCGGCGGCCACGCAGGTGCGCAGCATGGCGGCGGCGTCGTCCGGCCGGGCCGGCGAGGCGATGACCAGCCCGGGGATGTCACGCAGCGCCGCGACCGAGTTGTCGTTGTGGAAGTGGCCGCCGAACCCCTTCTGGTAGGCGTAGCCGGGCACGCGGACGACCATCGGATTGCGGTAGGCGCCCTTGGAGAAGAACCGCAGCGTCGCCGCCTCGCCGCGGATCTGGTCCAGCGCGTTGTGCAGGTACGCGAGGTACTGGATCTCGGGGATGGGCAGCAGCCCGGAGGTCCCGGACCCCAGGGCCAGCCCGAGGATCGACTGCTCGTCGAGCAGCGTGTCGAACACCCGCCCGGCGCCGAAGCGCTTGAGCAGGCCCCGCGTGACGCCGTACACCCCGCCCTTGCGGGCGACGTCCTCCCCGAACACCATGATCCCGGGATGCGCGCCCATCAGGTCGGTCAGCGTGCGGTTGACGGCCTGGGCGATGGTGAGCGGCCCTTCGCGTTCGGGCGGCACGCCGCCGAACAGGGCCTCGCGGTCGGCCGCGCGGCGGGCCGCCTGCGCGGCCACCTGGGCGGGGTGGCGCGGGGCGAGCGGCTCCATCACCTCCCGGGCCGAGCCAAGGCGCGGGCGGCGGGTGCACTCCATGGCCAGTTTGAGCACGTGCTCGCGCAGGCTCTCATAACGTCCGAGCAGCTCGTCCGGGCCCGCGAGCCCCGCCGCCACGAGCACCCGCGCGGTGGCGACCAGCGGGTCGCGGGCCAGGTCGGCGGCGATCTCCCGCGGGGCACGGTAGGCGGACTCGACGTCGGAGCCGGCGTGGCCCATCAGGCGCACGGTGCGCAGGTGCAGGAACGCCGGCGACCGCCGGGTGCGCACGTGCTCGACCGCCTGGCGCGCCACGTCGTAGGCCTCGGGCAGGTCGCAGCCGTCGGCGCGGAAGCGGGGGATCAGCGGGTGGCCCGCGGCCTCGATCCAGCCGGGCGGAGTGCGGACGCTGATGCCGATGCCGTTGTCCTCGCAGACGAACAGGATGGGCATCGGGAGCCCCTGATAGGCGCAGTACGCCGCGGTGTTGAGCCCGCTCAGGGCGCTGGCGTGGTTGGCCGAGGCGTCGCCGAAGCTGCACACCGCGATCGACCCGGCCGGCCATGGGGAGCCGGAGACGCCGAGCTTGCGGGCGCGTTCGATGGCGAAGGCCAGACCGGCGGCCCGGGGCAGGTGGCTGGCGATCGTGGAGGTCTGCGGGATGATCGCCAGGTCGGGGTGGCCGAAGACCTTGTGCCGTCCGCCCGCGATCGGCTCCTCGGCCGCCGCGGTGAGCCCGAGCAGGACGTCGCGCAGCCCCTCCTCCGCCAGGCGGCCGGCCTGGGCCGAGCGGGTCAGGTAGAACGCGCCGGAGCGGTAGTGCAGCAGTGCGGGGTCGGTGACGCGCAGGGCGGCGGCCACAGCCGCGTTGCCCTCGTGGCCGGCCGAGCCGATCGTGTAGAAGCCCTCGCCCTGCTCGCGCAGCCGGCGGGCGGCCACGTCGAGCAGCCGGGCGGCGAGCTGGATCTCGAACAGGTCGCGGCAGCGTTCGCCGGTCAGTGTCGTGCCCGCCCGCACGGGCATGCCCGGATCGCGGCGCTTGCCGGGGATCATCGCGGCGACCGACTCTGCGAAATGCGTCTCTACCGTGTCGCGGGCCACAAGGCCGATTATGTCGCCCTCGGCCACCCGCGTCCTGGGGCTTGCCCAGACCGTCTGACAATCACGGTCCACTCGTGAATCTGACACGCGTTAATGACTGATTGTCAAATAGGCCAACCACCGTCAACGACGGCTCGTCTACTAGTCATGGAAGACGTGGCACCCTCAAGCCGCGTTAGAGCAACGGGAAGGGGATCCCCGTGTTGCAACGCATCCGTGCCGCCATGGTGGCGATGGCGCTGGGGACCGGAGCGCTCGCTCTGGTCTCCGCGCCGGCCACCGCGGCGGCACAGGCGGCTCCCACCGTCACCTCGGTGGACGTCGCCCCGAACCCGGTGGTCGTCCAGGACAAGGACGGCACGTCGGTGACCTTCGGTTTCCTGACCGACGGCGCCACCTCCGGCGGGTTCACCCTCAAGCGGCCCGGTGGGTCGACCGTCGATGTCGAGGCCAAGAAGGTCGGCGACGTGGACGGCAAGCAGAAGTGGCAGGGCACGCGTACGTTCACGCGGTCCGACGCCGCGGGCTCCTGGAGGGTGACGGCGAAGGCGACCAGCGTCGTCGGCACCGGGACCGAGAGCAAGGCGTTCACCGTCCGGCAGGTCTGGGAGACCGACCTCGCCGATTTCGGCGCCTCGCCCGAGCCGATCGCCAAGGGCGGCAGGCTGACCCTGGACGGTCGCCTGCTGATCAACGGCACCGGCGGCTGGAAGGGGTACAAGGGGCAGAAGGTGTACATCGCCTTCCGCGCCGTGGGCGCCTCCGGCTACACCCGCGTCGCCGCGGACCGCACCGACTGGCGCGGCCGGTTCTCCGCCGGAGTGGCCGCCGAGCGTGACGGCTGGTGGCGTGCCGAGTACGACGGCTCCGCCGTGGCGCACAAGACGGTCAGCGACAGCGACCGGGTCGACGTGCGCGCCCGCGCCGGCAGCCGCATCGCCGGCTTCGACGTGAGCCCCCGCACCGCCGACGCGGGCGACCGCATCACGGCGCGCGGGCGCCTGGAGGCCGACTCCCGCGGCTGGGACGGCGTCCGGGGCAAGAAGGTCGACCTGCTGTTCCGGGCGGACGGCTCGCGCTCATGGGATGTCGTCGGCCACGACTGGACCGACCGTGGCGGCCGATTCCTCATCGGCGCCGGGGCCGAGACCTCCGGGTGGTACCGCGCGGTCTTCGCCGGCACCTCCGGCGTCAAGGGGTCGGGCAGCCGCGCCGTCCACGTGACCGTGCGCGAGCCCGCAGACACCCGCGTCATCAGGTACAACGCCTCCCCCGAGCCGGTGAAGTACGGCGCCTACCTCCGGCACACCGGCAAACTGCAGGTCTGGGACGACGACCACTGGGCGTCCTACGACCACGCGAAGGTCGCGCTGTACTTCAAGCGGGCCGGGCACAGCAAGTGGGAGTACGTCAAGACGGTCACCACCAACAGCGCCGGCGCGTTCTACGCCAAGGTCAAGGCGTGGCACTCCGGCAACTGGAAGGTCTCCTTCCGCGGTGACGCCGAGACCGCCGCCTCCACCAGCAAGCTCGACTACGTGAAGGTCAAGCGCTAGTGCGGTGACAAGCGGCGTTCGCCGGGTGCCCGCCGTAGGGCGGCGCCGGCGTTCGCCGTACACCGTCCCGCCGCCGCGGCGCCGGTAGAAGGGCGCATCGGACGGGGGGAGAGTGAGCGGTCACAGCGGTGGCGGTCGATGGCCGTGACCGCGTAGTGGCGACGACGGCCCGGGAGCCGGTGCTCCCGGGCCGTTCGCGCTCTCGGCCGTCCGGTCTCGCGGGGCCGGCCGGGTGCTCGCCGTGGGCGGCGCCGGCGTTCGCCGTACACCGTCCCGCCGTCGCGGCACCGATGGAGGGTCCCTCGGACGGGCGGGAAGGAGACGTCCGGTAAGGAGCCGGTCATCGCGAAAGGTGGTGGTGACGGGGATCGCCGAGATCACGCCGAGGCGATGATGGCCCGGGAGCCGGTGCTCCCGGGCCGTTGGCCGGTAGGACCTGTCCGGCGGGTCGCTCTTGTGGGGGCGGGGCGGGCGGAGGGTCAGTCGGTGCGGCGGAACTGGGCGATGGCGAGGCCGAGCAGGGCGAGGCCCATCAGTGCCACGAGGGCGAGCTCCACGCCGGTGGACACCCGCCAGCCGAACCAGTGGACCCCCGGGTTGAGCGCCTCCATCGCCGCGGGGCTCACCGACAGGTGGCCGAACACCGCGTGGCGCATCGGGTCGACGGCGTAGGTCAGCGGATTGATCTTGGTCAGGAACGCCAGCCAGCCGGGCAGTCCGGCCAGCGGGAACATCGCGCCGGACAGGAAGATCATCGGCATGATGGCCATCTGCATGATGCCGAAGAAGGACTGCATGTTCTTCATCCGGGCGGCGATGCTGACCCCGAACGCGGTGATGGTGACCGAGGCCAGGAACATCTCGCCGAGCAGCGTGAGGATCAGCGTGGGGGAGTAGGGCACGTGCACCAGCCCGGCGAGGGCCAGGATGATGACGCCCTGCACGGTCGCCACGATGCCGCCGCCCAGGCACTTGCCGATCACGATGGACGCCCGGCCGACCGGGGCGACCAGCATCTCGCGCAGGAATCCGAACTCCCGGTCCCAGACGATCGACCCGGCCGAGAACATCGCCGTGGTGACCACCGTCATGGCGATCACCCCGGGGTAGATGAACGTGCGGAAGTCCACCCCCTCGGCCGGTCCGCGCGACACCAGCGTGCCGAGGCCGGTGCCCAGCACGAACAGCCACAGCGCGGGCTGCACCAGTGTGGAGACCATGCGGGTGCGGTCGTTGAGGAACCGCAGCATCTCGCGGTGCAGCACGATCTTGATCGCCCGCAGGTCGTGCCGGACGCTGCGTCCGGGGACGTGCACCCGGACCACGCCGGGCGCGGTCACACCTGTGGTCATCGCCTACCTCCTCGCCATGGCGCGCATCCACGCCGACGAGCCGCTCTCGCCCTCGGCGTCGCGGATCGTGGAGCCGGTGTAGTTCATGAAGACGTCGTCGAGCGACGGCCGGGACACGCTGACCGAGCTGATCGGCAGGCCGAGCTCGGCGAACAGCCGCGGTACGAACGCCTCCCCGGCGGGAACGGCGAAGGTCACCACGCCCTCCCGCAGGGCGGCGTCCAGGCCGAACCGCTCCTTGAGCGCGGTGATCGCCCGCTCGTCGTCGGCGGTGTGGATCTGGACGCGGTCCTCGCCGACGCTCGCCTTGAGCGCCTCGGGGGAGTCGATCACGACGATCTGGCCGTGGTCGATGATGGCGATGCGGTCGCAGTACTCCGCCTCGTCCATGTAGTGCGTCGTCATGAAGATGGTGATGTCCTCCGAGTGCCGCAGCCGGTTGATGTAGCCCCAGATGGCCGACCTGGTCTGCGGGTCGAGCCCGACGGTGGGCTCGTCCAGGAACAGCACCCGGGGGGAGTGCAGCAGGCCGCGGGCGATCTCCAGCCGGCGCTTCATGCCGCCGGAGAAGGTGTTCACCTTGGCGTCCCTGCGGTCCCAGAGGGCGACCATCTCCATGACCTGCCGGATGCGCTCGGCCACCGCCTCGCGCGGCACGCCGTACAGCTCGGCGTGGAAGCGCAGGTTCTGCTCGGCGGTCAGGTATCCGTCCAGGGTCGGGTCCTGGAAGACCAGGCCGATGTTGCGCCGGACCTCGTCGCGCTCCTTGACCACGTCGTGCCCGGCGACGGACGCGCTGCCGCCGGACGGCCGGGTGAGCGTGCACAGCATGCTGATCGTCGTGGTCTTGCCGGCGCCGTTCGGGCCGAGGAAGCCGAACACCTCGCCCGGGCGCACCTCGAAGTCGATGCCCTGCACGGCCTCGAAGTCGCCGTAGCTCTTGCGCAGCCCCCGTACGGCGACGGCGGGGGCCTCGGTCGTCGTCATCGCTCCCGTTCCTCCTCTACCTCGTCCAGGTCGTCGGCGAGGATCGCGAAGATCGACCGCCGTGTGCGGGTGAGCAGCCGGTGCGCCGTGGCCACCTGCCGAGGGTCGGTGACGCGAGCGCCCAACAAGCCTATTTTCCGGCATGACCGAGATCGGGGTCTCGCGAGGCGCGGGCCTGCGACGGGAGGGGCGGGACGTCGCTGTGGTTAGTCCTCGTTAACGAGATCGGCGGATTCGGCGAGACCGGCCAGCGCGGCGCGGGCCATCCGGTGCAGCAGGGCGGCCATCGCGTCGCGCGGCAGCTCGCCGGCGCTGTGCGGGGTGGAGTTCAGCAGCCCGAAGACCGCGTGCGTCGCGGCGCGCAGCCGCGGCGGCGCCACCGCCGGGTAGAGCTCGCTCAGCACGGTCACCCACTCCTCGACGTACAGCCGCTGCAGCCGCCTGATCTGCCGCCGGGCGGGCTCGGGGACGTTGCCCAGCTCGCGGTCGTGCACGGTGATCAGCGCCGGATGGTCGAGCGCGAAGGCGATCTGCCCGTCGAGCAGTGCGTGCAGGGCCTGCTCGCCGTCGGCGGCCGTGGTGGCGCGTTCCACTCCCGAGGCGCGCAGCCGCTCGCTGATGTCCAGCAGCATCTCGGCCAGCAGGTGCTCCTTGCCGCTGAAGTGCCGGTAGAGCGCGGGGCCCGAGATGCCGACCGCGGCGCCGATCTCCTCGATCGACACCCCGTGGAAGCCCCGGCCGGCGAACAGCTTGGCCGCGGCGTCGAGGATCTCCCTGCGACGAGGGCTCGGAACGCGGGTAGGAGTCCGCATGGCGGTCATGACCCGCAATGGTAGACGAATCGGTTAACGGTGACTAACATTCAAAGCGAAGTTAGCGGAGGCTAACCCTGGAGGTGGCACGGTCATGGGCCCGGTGCTCCGCACGACGGCCGGCCCCGGCGGCGAGGAGTTCAAGCGCAACGCCGAGGTCAACGAGCGTCTGGTGGCCGAGCTGCGCGAGCGGCTCGCCGTCGCGGCCCTGGGCGGCCCCGAGCGGTCCCGCGCGCGGCACGTCGAGCGGGGCAAGCTGCTGCCGCGCGACCGGGTCGGCGCGCTGCTGGACCCCGGCTCCCGGTTCCTGGAGCTGTCCCCGCTCGCCGCGACCGGCCTGTACGGCGACGAGGCGCCCGCCGCGGGCGTCATCGCCGGCGTCGGCCGGGTCGCCGGGCGCGAGTGCGTGATCGTCGCCAACGACGCCACGGTCAAGGGCGGCACCTACTACCCGATGACGGTCAAGAAGCACCTGCGCGCGCAGGAGGTGGCGCTGCACAACCACCTGCCGTGCCTGTACCTGGTCGACTCCGGCGGCGCGTTCCTGCCCCTGCAGGACGAGGTGTTCCCCGACCGCGAGCACTTCGGGCGCATCTTCTACAACCAGGCGACCATGTCCCGGCGCGGCATCCCGCAGATCGCCGCCGTGCTCGGCTCGTGCACCGCCGGCGGCGCGTACGTGCCGGCCATGAGCGACGAGGCCGTGATCGTGCGCGGCCAGGGCACCATCTTCCTCGGCGGCCCGCCGCTGGTGAAGGCCGCCACCGGCGAGGAGGTCACCGCCGAGGAGCTCGGCGGCGGCGAGGTGCACGCCCGGGTCAGCGGGGTCACCGACCACCTGGCCGACGACGACGCGCACGCCCTGGCCATCGTCCGCGACATCGTCGCCACCCTGCGCCCGCCCGGCCCGCCGCCGTGGGAGCGTACGGCCGCCGAGGAGCCGCTGTACGACCCGCGGGAGCTGTACGGCGTCGTCCCGGCCGACACCCGCACCCCCTACGACGTGCGGGAGGTCATCGCCCGCGTCGTGGACGGCAGCAGGTTCCTGGAGTTCAAGGCCGAGTACGGGCCCACCCTGGTCACCGGCTTCGCCCATATCCACGGGCACCCGGTCGGCGTCGTCGCCAACAACGGCATCCTGTTCGCCGAGTCGGCGCTCAAGGGCGCCCATTTCATCGAGCTGTGCGACCAGCGTGCGATCCCGCTGGTGTTCCTGCAGAACATCAGCGGGTTCATGGTCGGCAAGGCGTACGAGCACGGCGGCATCGCCAAGCACGGCGCCAAGATGGTCACCGCGGTCTCCTGCGCCCGGGTGCCGAAGTTCACCGTCGTCATCGGCGGCTCGTTCGGCGCGGGCAACTACGCGATGGCCGGGCGGGCGTACTCCCCGCGCTTTCTGTGGATGTGGCCGAACGCCCGCATCTCGGTCATGGGCGGCGAGCAGGCCGCCAACGTGCTCGCCACCGTGCGGCCGCCCGGCGGGGACGCCGCGAGCGAGGCGGAGTTCAAGCGGGCCATCCGCGAGCGGTACGAGGAGCAGGGCAACCCGTACTACTCCACCGCCCGCCTGTGGGACGACGGCGTGATCGACCCGGCCGACACCCGCACCGTCCTCGGGCTGGCCCTCTCGGCGGCGGCCAACGCCCCCCTCGACCCCATCGGCTACGGCGTCTTCCGGATGTGACCATGCTCCCCACGACTTCGGGCACTTCGATGTTCGGCACCGTCCTGGTCGCCAACCGGGGCGAGATCGCGTTGCGCGTCATCAGGACGCTGCGCCGCCTCGGCGTCCGCTCCGTCGCCGTGTACAGCGACGCGGACGCCGGCGCGGCGCACGTGCGCGCGGCCGACACCGCCGTACGGCTGCCCTCGGGCTATCTCGCGGTCGAGGAGGTCATCGCCGCGGCCAGGCGCAGCGGCGCCCAGGCGATCCACCCCGGCTACGGGTTCCTCGCCGAGAACACCGCCTTCGCCCGCCGCTGCGCCGAGGAGGGCGTCGTC
Organism: Sphaerisporangium melleum; assembly: GCF_014646695.1. Taxonomy (GTDB): domain Bacteria; phylum Actinomycetota; class Actinomycetes; order Streptosporangiales; family Streptosporangiaceae; genus Sphaerisporangium; species Sphaerisporangium melleum. The sequence goes on along the minus strand of NZ_BMNT01000003.1, from coordinate 141,117 downwards.
TTCGTCGGCCCGCCCGCCGCGGCCGTCGAGGCCATGGGAGACAAGATCAGGGCCAAGGCGGCCGTCGCCGCGGCCGGGGTGCCCGTCGTCCCCGGCGGCGCCGAGCCGCACGACGACCTGCTGGAGGCCGCCCTGCGCGTCGGCTTCCCCGTGCTGGTCAAGCCCTCGGCCGGTGGCGGCGGCAAGGGCATGCTGGTGGCCCGCACCGCGGGTGAGCTGCCGGGGGCGATCGAGTCGGCCCGCCGCACGGCCGCCGCGGCGTTCGGCGACGCCACGCTGCTCATCGAGCGGTACATCGCCGGGCCGCGGCACATCGAGATCCAGGTGCTCGCCGACGCGCACGGCAACGTGATCCATCTGGGCGAGCGCGAGTGCAGCCTGCAGCGCCGCCACCAGAAGATCATCGAGGAGGCGCCCTCCCCGCTGCTGGACGAGGAGACCCGGCGGCGTATGGGCGAGGACGCCGTGCGCGCCGCCCGCGCGGTCGGCTACGTCGGCGCCGGGACGGTGGAGTTCATCGTCGCCGGCGACGAGCCGGGGCACCCGGCGTACTTCATCGAGATGAACACCCGCCTGCAGGTCGAGCACCCGGTCACCGAGATGGTCACCGGCCTGGACCTGGTGGAGCTGCAACTCCGCGTCGCCGCGGGCGAGCCGCTGCCGCTCGCCCAGCCGGACGTGCGGGCGAACGGCCACGCCGTCGAGGCCCGCGTCTACGCCGAGGATCCCGCGCGCGACTTCCTGCCCACCGGCGGGCGGGTGCTCGCCCTGGAGGAGCCGGACGACCACCCGCACGTACGCGTCGACTCCGGGCTGACCCCCGGGATGGCCGTCGGCAGCGACTACGACCCGATGCTGTCCAAGGTCATCGCCTGGGCCCCCGACCGGGCGCTGGCGCTGCGCCGGCTGGACGCCGCGCTGGGCGCGACCACCGTGCTCGGCGTGCCCACCAACGTGGCCTTCCTGCGCGCCCTGCTCGCCGACCCCGACGTCACGGCGGGCCGGCTCAGCACCGGCCTGATCGACCAGCGCCTCGGCGCGCTGCTCGCCGCCGCGCAGGGCCCCGGCGGCCCGGTGCCCGGCGAGGTGCCGGCCGCCGCCGCCCTGGTGCTGCACGACGAGCTGGCCCGGCGGGCCGGCGACGACCCCTGGGCCGTGCCGGACGGCTGGCGCGTCGGCGAGGCCGCCTGGACCACCTGGCGGCTCACCGTACGCGGCGAGACCATCGACGTCCGGGTGCGCGGTCTGCCCGCCGCCGGCTGCGAGGTGGCCGCCGGCGACGCCCCGGCCGTCCCCGCCCGGCTCGACCGGTCCGGCGGCGAGGCGCGGGTCACCCTGGACGGCGTCACCACCCGCTACGCCTGCGCGCTGGACGGCGGCACGGTGTGGCTCGGCCGCGACGGCGCCTCGTGGGCGCTCACCCCGCACCGGCCGGGAGAGCGCGGCGCCGGCGCCGGAGCGGGCGCCGCCGGGGACGGCGTGGTGCGCAGCCCCATGCCGGGCACCGTGCTGCTGGTCAAGGTCGTTCCCGGCGAGCGGGTCGCCGAAGGGCAGCCGCTGCTGGTCGTCGAGGCGATGAAGATGGAGCACACCGTGGCCGCACCCGCCGCCGGGATCGTCGCCGAGCTCGCGGCGCGCGCCGGGCAGCCGGTCGACATGGACGCCGTGCTCGCCGTCGTGCGTCCCGAGCCCGACGGGGAGGGCCCGGCGCAGGCCGGGCCGGACGCAGAGGGAGGGGCATGATGCGCGCACCGTTCCGGGCGCCGATGGAGGGCCTGCCCGCCCGGGTGACGATCTACGAGGTCGGCCCCAGGGACGGGCTGCAGAACGAGAAGACCGTCCTGCCCGCCACGGTCAAGGCGGAGTTCGTGGCCCGCCTCGCCCGGGCCGGGCTGACCACCATCGAGGCCACCAGCTTCGTCCACCCCAAATGGGTGCCGCAGCTCGCCGACGCCGAGGAGCTGCTCGGCCGCATGGAGCGGGTGCCCGGCGTGCGCTACCCGGTGCTGGTGCCCAACGAGCGCGGCCTGGACCGCGCGCTCGGCCTCGGCGTCACCGACATCGCGATCTTCGGCAGCGCCACCGAGACCTTCGCCCAGCGCAACCTCAACCGCAGCGTGGACGGCTCGCTCGCCATGTTCGCCCCGGTCGTCGAACGCGCCTGCGCCGCCGGGCTCGCCGTGCGGGCCTACCTGTCCATGTGCTTCGGCGACCCCTGGGAGGGGCCGGTGCCGATCGCCCAGGTCGTGCGCACCGGCAAGCGCCTGCTCGACCTCGGCTGCGACCAGCTCTCCCTCGGCGACACCATCGGCGTCGGCACCCCCGGGCACGTCACCGCGCTGCTGCGCGCCTTCGGCGAGGCCGGGGTGGGCACCGAGCGGCTGGCCGTCCACTTCCACGACACCTACGGCCAGGCGCTGGCCAACACGCTGGCCGCGCTGCGCGCCGGGGTGAGCGTCGTGGACGCCTCCGCCGGCGGCATCGGCGGCTGCCCGTACGCCAAGAGCGCCACCGGCAACCTCGCCACCGAGGACCTGGTGTGGATGCTGTCGGGTCTCGGCGTGCGGACCGGCGTCGACCTGGCCGCGCTGGTGGAGACCAGCGTGTGGCTGGCCGCCGAACTCGGCCGGCCGAGCCCCTCTCGCGTCGTACAGGCACTGGCCGCCGAGCTCGCCACCACGCGGGCCGCGGCCGGGCAGGAGGCCGCCGGACCGGCGGCCGAGCGAGCGTCCGAAGCCGCGCCGGGGAGATCCTCCGGGCCGCCGGCCGCAGAACAGGAGTGATGAGCATGCACCGTCTCACCGACGAGTACGAGGCGCTGCGCAAGAGCGTCGAGGAGTTCTCCCGGGAGGTGGTCGCGCCCGTCATCGGGGACTACTACGAGCGGTGCGCCTTCCCGTACGACATCGTCGCCCAGATGGGACGCATGGGGCTGTTCGGGCTGCCCATCCCCGAGGAGCACGGCGGCATGGGCGGCGACTACTTCGCCCTGTGCCTGGCCCTGGAGGAACTGGCCCGGGTCGACTCCTCGGTGGCCATCACCCTGGAGGCCGCGGTCTCCCTGGGCGCCATGCCGATCCACCGGTACGGCACCGACGCGCAGAAGGCCGAGTGGCTGCCCCGGCTCACCTCCGGTGAGACGCTCGGCGCCTTCGGCCTCACCGAGCCCGGCGGCGGCTCCGACGTACCCGGCGGCATGCGCACCACCGCGACGCTCGACGGCGGCGAGTGGGTGATCAACGGTTCGAAGGCGTTCATCACCAACTCCGGCACCGACATCACCGGGTTCGTGGCCGTCGCGGCGATCACCGGCCACCGGGAGCCCGGCGAGGACGGGCGGGCCAGGCCCGAGATCAGCACGATCATCGTCCCCTCCGGCACGCCCGGCTTCGCGGTGTCGAAGAAGTACTCCAAGGTCGGCTGGTCGGCCTCCGACACCCGCGAACTGTCGTTCACCGACTGCCGGGTGCCCGAGGCCGGCCTGCTCGGCGAGCGGGGCCGGGGGTACGCGCAGTTCCTGCGGACCCTGGACGAGGGCCGGGTCGCCATCGCGGCCCTGTCGGTGGGCCTGGCACAGGGCTGCGTGGACGAGTGCCTGCGCTACGTGCGCGAACGGCGGGCCTTCGGGCAGGAGATCGGCCGCTACCAGGCCATCCAGTTCAAGATCGCCGACATGGAGGTGCGCACGCACACCGCGCGCCTGGCCTACTACCACGCCGCCGAGAAGATGCTGGCCGGCGAGCCGTTCAAGAAGGAGGCCGCCATCGCCAAGCTGGTGAGCTCCAACGCCGCCATGGACAACGCGCGCGACGCGACCCAGATCTTCGGCGGCTACGGCTTCATGAACGAGTTCCCGGTCGGCCGGTTCTACCGCGACGCGAAGATCCTGGAGATCGGCGAGGGCACCAGCGAGGTGCAGCGCATGCTGATCGCCCGTCAGCTGGGGCTGCCCGCCTGACGCGCCTCGCGCGTGCCGGGGAGGGCTTCGCGGGGCTGCCGGGCCGGTGACCTGCGCTATCGTGCAAGCAAGGAGGGGTAGGGACACCCCGGGGCGCCGCCGCGCCGGTGGTGATCATGCGCCTCCTTCGCCGGCCCCTGCCCGCGAGAAAGGTCCGTCCCGATGTCCGAGGCCCCGGAAGTGATGACCCGCCTGTCACAGGCGTACAACAGCCACGATGTCGAGGCGATCACCCGGTGCTACGCCCGGCGGGCGGTCACCGTCACCCCCGGCGGCGTCGCCGAAGGCCTGGACGAGATCTTCTCCTACTACGCCGAGTGGGTGGGAGCCTTCCCCGATTCGGTGGTCACCCCCTCGGCGCTGTTCACCGTCGGCGACAGCAGCGTCCTAGAGTTCATGGTCACCGGCACCCACAAGGGGGCGCTCACCCTGGCCGCCGGGGAGGTGGCCGAGGCCACCGGCCGGCCCATCGCGCTGCGCTGCTGCTCGGTGTGCACGATGGAGGACGGCCTGGTGGTCAGCCACCGGCTCTACTACGACCAGCTCGAGCTGGCCGCCCAGCTCGGGTATCCCATGCCCACGAAGGCCGGCCACGAGATCTGACGAGCCCGCACCCGGCCGGAATGCGCCGTGACCGGCGACGGGAGAGGCCGGACGACGGGATCCCCGGATCGAGGCGCGGGCCTCTGCTCGGGGCCGAGGAAGCCGGAGACGGCCACGCACAGGCCTCGCGCGCGGCACGCCTGGTCCGGCGCCGGGTTCCGGATCGGAGCAGGTGTGTCTCTCCGGCCACATCCGGCCCGCCTGTCACCGGCTTTACGGTCGTACCAGGCGCTCCCCGAATGGACGAACCGGCCATGGACTCCCTAAAGTCCATTTCATGACTTCTGATGATCTCCTGGTGCGAAGGGCTGAGAAGAGGGACATCGAGGAGATCTTCGGGCTCACCCGCGAGTTCGCTCTCTCCTTCCGCCCGCAGCGCACGGCGTTCGACGCGGCCTTCCCCAGCCTGCTGGAGAACCCCGACGCGGCGCTGCTGGTCGCCACCGTGGGCGGCGCGGTTCGCGGGTACCTCCTCGGCTACGTGCACCTCACCCTGTTCGCCAACGGGCACGTCGCCTGGGTCGAGGAGGCGATGACCCAGCATGGCTTCCGGCGGCGCGGCCTCGGCCGGGCCCTCCTTGAGGAGTTCGAGCGCTGGGCGCGTTCGCGCGACGCCGGGTACATCGCGCTCGCCACGCGGCGGGCCCCCGAGTTCTACCAGGCGCTGGAGTACGAGTCCGCGGGCACTTACTACCGCAAGGTCCTGAAGACCGACCGCCAGGCCTGACCGCCCGCCGGCCCGTTCCCGGCACCGATCGGCGCATATTCTCCGGACCGGCCGGCGTTGCCCGGCGGCGTACCCGTCGCCCCGTACTTCGACGAGCCGGCCGCCGCCGGATCACCACGCGCGGGAGTCGAGTCCGGCTCCGCGGTGGCGGGCCACTGGAGCGGGCGGCCTCCCGGCACGGACGTCCGTGCCGGGAGGCGACGGCTCAGGAGGTGAGCTGCGCGTCCAGGCGGTAGCCGTCCACCGTCACGTACACCGAGTCGCCCGGGCGGGCGTTCAGCCGCATCAGCACCGGCTGCAGCGAGTCGAACACCGGCTGCCGGTCGCGCCACACCAGCACCACCGCGTTGTCCCCGGGCCCGGTCACCGACAGCAGTGTGCCGGGACGCATGCCGAGCTGCGTCGCGTACCCCTCCGGCACCGGCACCGGCTCGCCGCGCAGGTGCTCGGGGGTCACGTCGATGCGCTGCCAGCGCCGCGGGTCGGAGGCGGGGCTCTGCCGGTGCGCCTGCGACGCCGGGCGCGGCTCGGGCACCAGGTGCGGCCGGGGCGGGCCGGCCGACAGCGCGGTCAGCGCCGCCAGGGCCGACTGCGCCGTCTGGGCGTCCGGCAGGTTGTCGGCCACCGAGGGCACCGGCGCGCCGCCGCGCATCTGGTGGCCGTTGGCCCCCGGGGTGCGGCGGGGGAGCGGGGCGAACCCGTTGGTCGTCGTGGCCGCGGACGGCTGCGGCGCCCGGGTCATGGCCTTGGGGAGCGCGTCGATCCACGCCTGGGCCGAGTGCGCGCGGATGCCCACCTGCGCCAGCAGTTCGGCGGCGTCCTCGCCCGAGGTCCGATCACCGAGCATCTGCGCCGTCCGCTCACGCAGCCTGCTCAGGTCGCCGACGACCAGCCAGCCGTCCTGCAGGCGGCGGTCGCGCATCAGCGCCACCAGCACCCGCCACAGCGGGGTGCCGAGCGAGGGCACTTCGATCGGGTGCGCCGGGTCGGCGCCGATGAGCTGGTCCTCGGTGGCGGCGACGCCGAGCCACTCGGTCAGCCGGAACAGGTGCCCGGTGACGGCGGTGGACTCCGGCGAGCGCAGCCACTGCAGCACTCGCTCCTCGGCCGCCCGCTGCGCCTGCGACAGCACGTCCCGGTCGACGTGCAGCTCGTGGGCGAGGGTGCGCAGGCTGACCGGCTGCTCGGCGAACAGCCGCTCGATGGCGACGGCGCGCTCCAGCGGCGTCCACTCCCGGAAGACGGCGTCGACCAGCCGCACCAGCGGGTTGTCCGAGACCGGAGCCTGCGGGGGCGGTGGCGGCGTGCCGGGCGCGGGGGCCGCCGGCGCCTCGGCGTACGGCGGGGCGGCGCCGTTCACCGCGGGCTGCGGACCGGTCGGCTGCGCCGGGTAGGGACCGGTCGGCTGCGCGGGGTAGGCGCCGGTCGGCCGGCCCGGCTGCGGCCCGGTGGGCGGGCCGGGGTACGGGACGGCGGGCCTGCCCTGCGCCGGACCGGCCGGCTGTCCCTGTGCCGGGACGCCTGGCTGCGCGGGGTGCGGCCCGGTGTGCTGGGTGGTGTGGGGCACGGCGGGCGCGGCCGCGCCGTTCTGCGGCATCGGGGTGGAGACGGCGGGCAGCCGGCCGAGGACCTCGCGGAACAGCGCCGTGATGATCACTTCGGGGGCGGGTGCCGCGGGAAGCCGCAGGTCGGAGGGGCTGAGCCGGCGCAGGCGCTGGATGCCTCCCATGCCGGTGATCGCCGACCGCGCGGGCTCCGGCCAGCCGGGCAGCGCCGGGTCCACCACGTGGACCTGGAGCGCGGGCAGCACGTCCGTCAGCGCGAGATGATCCCAGCGGCTGACCGTCAGCCGCGAGAGGCGGTCGCAGAGCCACTCCACACCGGTCGTGCCGAGGGCGCGGCTCAGGGCCACCGAGGCCCACCAGCCCCCAGGCAGCCGGGGATCGGCGAGCACTTCGGCGATCTGCTGAGGCCGGCTCCAGCGCAGAGCCGGGACGAGATCACTCAGGCAGATCATTGAATCGGCGTCCATCGGCTGACCGCATCCTCCCGAGTGTGACGCATGTTGCTAATGGTGCAGCTTACGCCGGAGGCTACCAATTAGCGGCATCAAGGGAGAACATAGCGGCTAACGCCCCTCTGCACGGCCGGATCGCCCTCCCCGCCGGGCTTTCCGCGAGGGCGGCAGGCCTCGGCCGGACCGCGGAGAGCCGGTCTCCGCGCGTGATCGCCATGCCGGCGAGCCGAGATGCCGAGGGGCGGTCACGCCCCATCAGGAACGCCGGAGCGTGGGCGGCCCTCGCCCTGGGGGCAGGGGCGCGGTGGGCCACGGGCCAGAGGGGCTCGCCTGGTGGGAGGTGTCCGGACGAAGAGGGCATGTCGCCGGGTGCGCAGGCCGCGCGGGCAGATCGGGAGGAGGGTGCCCGGTGCGCCGGCCCGAGGGCCGGGAACATCAGCCGGGACGGCCGCCGAGGCGGGTGACGGCGACGGCGCCGGCCCGGCAGCCGGCCTCCAGCGCGGACTCCGCCGGCTCGCCGCGCAGCAGCGCCGAGAGGAATCCGGCGGCGAACGCGTCCCCCGCTCCGGTGGAGTCGAGCGCGTGCACGGCGATGCCCGGCGCCCGCACCGGCGCCTGCCCCGCCCGGGCCAGCAGGGCGCCCGAGGCGCCGAGCTTGACCGCGGCCATCCCGTACCGCTCGGCGAGCGCCGTGGCGGCGGCGCCGGGGTCCGGTTCCCCGGTCAGCAGCAGCGCCTCGTCCCGGTTGGGGATCACGATGGCCGCCGCCGCGGTCTCCTCCAGGAACCGCTCAGGGCCGAACGCGCGCAGCGGCCCGGTGGACGCCGGGTCCACACTGATCCGGACGCCGCGCGCGAGCGCCGAGCGGACGGCGAGCCGGGCCAGGGTGAGGCCCGGCTCGGCGAACAGCGTGTAGCCCGAGAGGTGCAGGTGGCCGACTCCGTCGAGCAGCGTGTCGTCCCAGTCGGCCGGTCCGATGCGCCCGCCCGCGCCGCGGTTGGTGAGCATCGAGCGCTCGCCGGTGCCGTCCACCATGGCGATCACCACGGCGGTCGGGTGGTCGGGGTCGACGCGCACGTGCGGGCGTACCCCCGAGCCGCGCAACGCCTCGACGTGCCAGTGGCCGGTGTCGTAGCCGGCCCGGGCCAGCAGGCGCGTGTCGGTGCCGAGGTGGGCGGCCCAGGCGGCCGTGTTCGCTCCTGAGCCGCCGGGACGCACGACGATGTCGGCGGGGGTGTCGGTGCCGGTCGCGACGGGCGCGCGATGCACGGCGACCACATCGGTGACCACGTCCCCCACCACGAGCAGCCCCCGGCCGCCGGTAACGCCGGCCCTTCCGGCGACCTCGCCGCCCCTGCCGCCGGGGTCACCACCGCGGTCCCCGGAAGCGTTGGCTCCCGGCCCGCCCCCGCCGTCCAAGCCGCTTCCGCCGTCCGGGCCGCCTCCGCTGCCCGGACTGTGCCTGGCGCCGGGGCTACTGCCGTGGTCCCCGGAAGCGTTGGCTCCCGGGCTGTCGCTTATTCCGGCGCGGGCAACGGTCCTGGCGCAGAGATGACCGGATCCGGCGCCGGTCGGGTCGGTGTCCACCTCAGCCCTCCCCGGTGGGGACGCCCTCCTTGGCCGGGACGTCCTTCGCGGCCCGGACGTCCTCCGTGGTGGACGGTAGCGGGCCGCGGGCGAGCGCGCCGCGCACTCAGGACTCCGGCGTGGCGGACGCGGCGGAGTAGGCGGCGGCGATGCGGGCGGCCAGGCGGGTGTTGCCGCGCACGGCGGCCAGGTTCGCCTCCAGGGACGCGCCGCCGGTGCCGCGCACCAGGAAGTCGAGCAGGAACGGGGTGATCGCCTGCCCGGTGACCCCCTCGCGCTCGGCGGCGGCCAGCGCGTCGGCCAGGACGCGGTCGTGCAGCTCGGGGTCGAGCTGCTCGGCGGCCGGGACCGGGTTGGCCACGATCAGCGCGGTCTCCGGCCCGCCCAGCCGGTCCTGCGCCCGCATGACGGCCGCCGCCTCCTCGGGGGCCGAGAGCCGCCAGTCGACCGGCAGGCCCGAGGTGTGCAGGTAGAAGCCGGGGAAGGTGTCGGTGCGGTACCCGGCGACGCTGACGCCGCGGGTCTCCAGCCGCTGCAGGGTGGCGGGCACGTCGAGGATGGACTTCACTCCCGCGCACACGACGGTGATCCGGGTCCTGGCCAGTGCGTCCAGGTCGGCGGACTCGTCCTGGTCGACGGTCCAGCCGCGGTGCACGCCGCCCAGCCCGCCGGTCGCGAACACCCGGATGCCGGCCCGCGCGGCGAGGAAGGCCGTGGCCGAGACGGTCGTGGCGCCGCTGGCGCGGAGCGCGGCGGCGAGCGGCAGGTCGCGGAACCCGAGTTTGCGCAGCCCCGGCTCGGTGGCGACCCGCTCCAGCATGCTCTTGTCCAGGCCGACGCGGGCGACCCCGTCGAGGACGGCGATGGTGGCGGGGACGGCCCCGGCCTCCCTGACCAGCTCCTCCAGTTCCACCGCCACCCGCAGGTTGCGCGGCTGCGGCAGGCCGTGCGAGATGATCGTCGTCTCGAGCGCCACCACGGGGGTGCCCGAGGCCAGCGCGGCGGCGACCTCTTCGGATGTCCGGATGATCGCCTCGCCGGGGCCGGTCGTGTGCATGCTGGCTCGCGGTCCTCTCCGTCTGTACGCTCTGGTATCCCCAGAGGAAAATATCCCCCTGATGTGCTGTAACACCGTACTGTCCTGGTTAGGAGCCTTTGTCATGCGCCGGTCGCATTACGATGCCGTGGTCGTGGGCGGGGGGCACAACGGCCTGGTCGCCGCCGCCTACCTCGCGCGCGCCGGCCGGCGGGTGCTGGTGCTGGAGCGCCTGCCCTACCTCGGCGGGCTCGCGGTGTCCGCCCAGGCGTTCCCCGGAGTGGACGCCCGGCTCTCCCGCTACTCCTACCTGGTCAGCCTGCTGCCGAGCCGCATCGTCGCCGACCTCGGGCTGCGCCTGACGCTGCGGCGCCGCCGCTTCGCCTCCTACACCCCCGTCGGCGACACCGGACTGCTGGTGGACAACGCCGACTCCGCGCGCACCGCCGCGTCGTTCGCCCGGGTCACCGGCGGCCACCGCGACCACGAGCAGTGGGACCGCCTTTACCGCATGACGGCCGCCGTCGCCCGCCGCGTCGCCCCGACCCTGCTGGAGCCGCTGCGCGACCGCGCGGGCATGCGCGAGGTGGTCGGAGACGACGACGCCTGGCGCGACCTGTTCGAACGGCCGATCGGCGAGGTGGCCGACGAGCGTTTCGCCGACGACGTGGTACGCGGCGTGGTGCTGACCGACGCGCTGATCGGCACCTTCGCCGACCCCGCAGGGGACCTGCTCGCCAACCGCTGTTTCCTCTACCACGTCATCGGCGACGGCACGGGGGAGTGGAACGTCCCGGTCGGCGGCATGGGGGCGGTCAGCGGGGCGCTCGCCGAGGCGGCGCGCCGGGCGGGCGCGGAACTCCGTGCCGAGGCCGAGGTGCTCGCGATCGACCCGGACGGCGAACCGGGGCGGGCCGAGGTGGCCTTCCGGGACGCCGCCGGAGCCGAGCACACGGTGACCGCCGGCCGCGTGCTGGTCAACGCCCCGCCCGCCGTGCTCGACCGGCTGCTCGGCCGGCCGCGGGCCCAGCATGACCTGCCCGAGGGGGCGCAGCTCAAGGTCAACATGGTGCTGTCCCGGCTGCCGCGCCTCAAGGACGCCGGCGTCACCCCCGAGGAGGCGTTCGCCGGCACCTTCCACATCAACGAGGGCCGCGGGGCGCTGGCCGCGGCGTACGAGCAGGCGTCGGCCGGGCGCGTCCCCGCACTGCCGCCGGCCGAGGTGTACTGCCACTCGCTGACCGATCCGTCGATCCTCGGGCCGGAGCTGCGGGCGTCCGGCGCGCACACGATGACGCTGTTCGGGCTGCACATGCCCGCCCGCCTGTTCCGGGCGGACCCGGCGAGGTCGCGGGCGGAGGCGCTGGCCGCGACCTTCGCCTCCGCCGCCGCGGTGCTGGCCGAGCCCCTGGAGGACTGCCTGCTGCGCGCCCCTGACGGCTCGCCGTGCGTCGAGGTGAAGACCCCGGTGGACCTGGAGGAGGAGGCCGGGCTGCCCGGCGGGCACATCTTCCACCACGACCTGTCCTGGCCCTTCGCCGAGGACCCGGCCGACCTCGGCCGGTGGGGAGTGGAGACCCGGGACGAGCGGGTCCTGCTGTGCGGCGCGGGCGCCCGCCGCGGCGGCGGCGTGAGCGGCATCCCGGGCCGCAATGCCGCCATGGCGGTCCTCGCCACCACCCCCTGACCGTCCCGCCCGCTCCGATGTACGGCGTCGGCCCCCGATCCAGAAACGAGCCCCGCCTGGCGGGGCCGGGGCCGCGGGACGTGCGCAGCACGGTGGAGGGCGCGTGGGCCACCGGGCCGTACACCGTTCTTGTTCGCACACCGGTCCGCCCGCACACCGTTCCTGGTCGCAGCCGTTCGGCCGCACACCGTTCCCGGCTACGCGCCGGAAAGAAGGTCGCGAAGGTAGGATCTGGCCGTGCAGGGTGCGGAGAGAACACGTGGCAGCCGGGCCGACCAGGCCGACCAGCGCCGGGCCGAGTTGCTGGAGGCCGCGCGCAGGGTCGTGCTCGAACGCGGCATCTCCAGCACCCGCGTCGCCGACATCGCCAAGGCCACCAACGTCAGCGGCGGGCTGATCCACTATCACTTCGCCACCAAGGACGACCTGATCACGGCGATGCTGCGCGCCACCATCGACGGCGAGGTCGAAAAGCTCAAGGAGCTCGTGCAGTCCGAGGGCGCGGCCGTCGAGCGCCTGGACCAGGTGCTCCGGTTCTACATCCCCCGCTCCCGCACCGACCAGAGCTGGCTGCTGTGGATCGACGCCTTCGCCGCCGGGCTGCGTGAGGAGGTGGTGCGGGTCAACCTGCAGGAGCTGGAGACCGCCTGGATCGGCGCGGTCGAGCAGGTCATCCAGGCGGGCGTCGACTCGGGCGAGTTCACCTGCGACGACCCGCACGGCGCGGCGGAACGCCTCGACGGCATGCTCGACGGCCTGATCATCCGCTACACGCTGCATCCCTCGGTGCTCTCGCAGGGGCGCCTGCTGGAGCACGCCCGCATCGCCGCCGCGCGCGAGGTCGGCCTGCCCCGCACCGCCTTCCCCGCCGCCTGACCGAGCGGCTCGCAAGGTCTCGTCCCGGCCCCGGTCCCGCCGCCTGGAGAAGCGGGCGGTCAGCCGGCGGGTCGTGCGCTCGCGGCGCCGGGGCGCAGGCCGGTGTAGACGATGGCGAGGGTGCGCCGCCGCAGGTCGTCGTCCCAGCCCGCGGCGAGGGCGCCCTGGCAGGCGGCGGTTAGCAGGGCGAGCACCTCGTCCAGGCGCACATCCTCGCGTACGGCGCCCGCGCGCTGGGCCCGGTCGAGCATGACGCCGATGCCCTCGCGCAGCGCCTGCACCGGACCGGCCACCGGGACCTCCACGCCGGCGTCGGCGGCCAGCAGGTCGGCGACGGTCTTCTTCTCCCCGGCCTCCCGCACCATCCGGTCGAAGAACGCGAACAGCGCCGTCGCGGGGTCGCCGTCCGCGGCCAGTTCGGCCACCTCGGCGGTGAGCCGCTCCATCAGGTCCTTGACGATGGCCCGCAGCAGGTCCTTCTTGGTGGGGAAGTGCCGGAAGACCGTGCCGATCGCCACTCCGGCGCGCGCCGCGATCTGCTCGGTGGACGCCGAGGCGCCGTGGGCGGCGAAGACGGCCGCGGCCGCGTCCAGGATGCGCGCCCGGTTGCGGCGCGCGTCGGCGCGCTGAGGCGCGGGCTCGGGTGGTGTCATGCTCCGACGCTCCGTTGACAAGATGAGTGTGGACTCATTATTTTCGCCATCATGAGTGGCCGCTCATGTTACGTCCCTGGGCCGAGCCGCCGCGACCGGGCCGCCGCCGTACGCCCCGGCGCTCCGCCCTGACCTGATGACGAAGGGAACCGCGATGACCACGACGACGCCGGCGCGCGAGGTGTTCGAGCGCTTCGGGGAGTACCTGGCAGGAAATGACCCGCAGGGTGAGCTCTGGACGGAGGACGTCGTCATCGAGGCGCCGTTCGCGCTGCCGGGACGGCCGCGGCGGTGGGAGGGACGGGACCAGTGGCTGGCCTTCGCCGGCCCCCGGCGCGCGGCCCTGCCGTTCACGCTCCGCCGCCGCGCCCTGGTGGTGCACGAGACCGCCGATCCGGAGGTGATCGTGGTGGAGTACGAACTCGGCGGGACGCCGCCGGGCGCCGCCGAGGAGATGTGGGCGGCGTTCATCGGCGTGCTGCGCGTCCGGGACGGCCGGGTGGCGCACTGGCGGGAGTACCAGAACCCGATCGTCGTGGCCGCCGCGACCGGCGATCTCCCCGGCCTCCTGGCCTCCCTCACCGGGCACTCCGCGGGCGCGGACGCTTCGGGGGGAGAAGCCGGTCCTGGAGCGTGAGGTCCGCCGCCGTGCCCGCATCGTGAGGCCGCCGGCCCCGGCGGTGCCGTCAATGGGCGTGAAGGGCGGCGAGGAGGTAGGCGAGGCGGGCGGCGGCGCCGTCGATGTCGTCGGCGGTGCCGAGGCGGTAGCCCCACGAGGTCAAAAAGACGCCCTGTGGGGTGCAGGTGACGACCTCGGCCAGGGTCTTGCTGAAGCGGTTGCGTGCCCGCACCCGGGGAGGGGTGTCCCGGATGACCTGTACCGACAGATCGATATGCAGGCGGGCAGCGGAGGCGAATCGATCGAGGCAGGACATCGTGTCCAGCATGGGCTACACCTCCTCATCATTGAGGGGAGGCCAGGATTGCACGAGCTTGCGACACGCTGCAAGCAATTGTGCGGATTACGCTGTCGATTGTTTGGCGAAGTCGACGAGCACCTGGACGATGAGCTCCCGCGCCTCCTCCCCGAACACCGCCACCTCGCACAACTCCTCGAAGGCGCCGGCGTAGAAGGCGACGTCCTCCTGGTCGCGCAGCAGGAAGTCCTTGGTGCGGGTCGGGACGCTGACCATGCTCTCGTTGTAGATCCAGAAGCCGTTGAGCAGCGCGGAGGGCAACTGCGCCGAGAACGGGATCACCCCGAACTCGACATTGGGCAGAGTGGTCACGGCGAGCAGCCGGTCGAGCTGGCCGCGCATCACGTCGTCGGGCGCGAGCCGGTAGCGCAGAACCGACTCCGGCATCAGGAAGCGGAACCGCCGGCCCGGGTCGTACAGGATCTCCTGGCGCCGCATCCGCACCTGGATGGCCGCGTCGATGTCGTCGACGCCCCCGTAGACCCGGCGGACCTTGGCGAAGATGTTCCGGGCGTACTCGGCGGTCTGCAGCAGGCCGATCACCACGCCGGGCTCGAACACCCGGAACAGGCTGGTGCGCGCCTCCAGGTCGCGGATGTCCTCCTGCAGCCCGGCCAGCCCGCTCTTGTGCCGCTGCCGCCAGGAGCCCTGCCGGTCGAGCAGGGCGACCGCCTGGGTGATCAGGTCCTCGACGACGTCCGGGGCGGCCTCGACCGCCTGGCACCACATCATCACGTCGTCCTCGGTCGCGCTCTGCCGGGCGTTCTCGATGCGCGAGACCTTGGACGCCTGCCAGTTGAGCCGGGCGGCGAGATCCTTGCCGGAGAGGTGTGCCGCTTCGCGCAGCCGGCGAAGGCGCGCACCGAGGTCGACACGCGCCTGCTGAAAGCCGCTCACGATCGATACCTCCGGTCGGCGGGACTCGCACGAGGGTAGACCGACCGGAGCGATCATGCCATAAGGATCACACTATTCGTGATCAGTGACACGCGAGGCGGGCCCGCCGGTGCCGAGAACCTCGCGCGCGATCTCCATCAGGAGCTCGCGCGGCACCTCGACGGCCGACTCTCCTGGCAGGACGTGGCGCAGGTCGCCGTGCGCCTCCGCGTCGGTCACGGTGAGGCCCTGGACGACGATCGTGCCGCGGTCGGTCTCGTACAAAGAGGGACAGGCGCCCGCCTCCGAAGTGGAGCCGAGAAAACGCAGTCGCATGGCCGACCGTCCTTCCCCCCGAGGTTGCCGCAGTGAGACTCGCAATTGCGCGCAATCGTAGAGCAAGAGCACCGGATCTGTCCCCGTATCCGATAGCTCATGCCTACAGCTGGGCTGTCGCCCGATATGCGTTTAATACCCCACCTATACCGTACTGTCGCCGGAAGGGGGGAGTGCTACCCAAATAGTGAAATGCCGGTGTGATCAACGTGCCGCCGCCGGCCGCCGGCGAGCGAGCGGCGAACAGGGCAGGCGGCGTTCACCAGGAGCGCGAGACACGACCGGGAACCGGGCGAGGGTCGTGGCGATCCCCGGACCGGCCGCGGGTGGCGTGCCGGAAAAACCGGGAGGGCCGGTGGGAACCGGACTCCGCCGTCGCGAGGCGAGCGCGGGGCGGGGAGGTGTGCCGAGGCTCGGCGACGGTCACTCGTGTCCGGGGCCCGGGGGTTCGGCCGGGGGGATCCAGGCGGCCGGGCGCTTCTCCATGAAGGCGCGGATGCCCTCCTGGCCCTCGGCCGAGGTGAACCGCTCCCCGGACAGTTCGGCCATCCGGCGCATGCCCTCCTCCAGCGGCAGCGCCGGGACGGTGCGCACCAGCCGCTTGGTGATCGCCAGCGCCTCGGGGCCGCCGCGCAGCAGCATGTCCGCGTAGTGCGCGACCACCGCGTCCAGCTCCGCGGCGGGCACGGCCCGGGTGAGCAGCCCGATCTCGGCGGCCCTGGCGGCGCTGAAGACCTCGCCGGTGAGGAAGTACTCGGCCGCGGCGCGCGGCTCCACCCGGCGCAGCACGGTGACCGAGATCATCGCGGGCACCACGCCCAGCCGTACCTCACTGAACGCGAACGTCGCCGTGTCGGGGGCGATGGCGAAGTCGCAGGCGGCGACCAGGCCGAGGCCGCCCGCGCGGGCGGTGCCGTTGAGCCGGCAGACGACCGGCTTGGGGCTGTCCCAGATCAGGCTCATGATCCCCGGGAAGGACGCGGTGACCGGCGCGTCGCCCGGGGGCGGGGTGCGGGCGGGCGCCTGCTCCTTGAGGTCGGCGCCCGAGCAGAACACCGGGCCGGTGCCGGTGAGCACGATGACCCGCGCGCCGGCGTCGGCGATGGCGGTCTCCAGCGCGGTCCGCAACTCGCCGAGCAGGCGCACCGACAGGGCGTTGCGGTTGGCGGGGGAGTCCAGCGTGATCGTCGCGACCCCGCCCCGCACCTCGTGATGGACCAGCGCGCTCATGCGGGCTCCTCGATGACGGCGAGCACGGCGCCGGCCTCGACCTGCCGGCCGGGCGCGACGTTCAGGGCGGAGACGACACCCGTGGCCGGGGCGCGGACGCTGTGCTCCATCTTCATCGCCTCCAGGATCAGGATCGGCTGCCCCGCGGCGACCCGCGCGCCGGCGGCGACCTCGACGCGCAGCACGGTGCCCGGCATGGGCGCGAGCAGCGAGCCCGGGGCGACGCGCGCGACCGGCTCGGGCAGCCTGGGCAGCGGGACCAGCCGCACCGACCCCTGCGGCGCGTCCACGTCCACCTCGCCCGGGTGGCTCGCGACCGTGAAGCGGGCCTGCACCCCGTCCACCTCCAGGACCACCAGGTCAGGGGCGGCGGACACGAGCCGCACGTCCGGCAGGCCCTCGGCGGACAGCCCGTCCCGGGTGAGCCGGTAGGCGACCTCGACCCGGCCCGCCGGCCCGTCGAAGGCCACCCGCTGCGGCTGGGAGGGCACGTTGCGCCAGCCGCTCGGCAGCCCGCCCAGCACGGGGGCCGCCGCGCGGTTGGCGGCGGCGGCCGCGAGCGCCGCCGCGAGGGCGAACAGCGGCACCCGCGGCGGCGGGGCGGTCAAATCGTGCCGGGTGAGGAAGCCGGTGTCGGTGTCGCCCGCGAGGAAGGCGTCGTGCCGCAGCACGCTCACCAGCAGGTCGCGGTTGGTGGTGAGACCGTGGATCCTGGCGCGGGCCAGCGCCCCGGCCAGCCGGCGGGCGACCGCCGCCCGCTCGGGGCCCCAGGCGATCACCTTGGCGAGCATCGGGTCGTACCGCACCCCGATCACCGAGCCGCTCTCCACCCCCGAGTCCAGCCGCAGCCCGCGCTCCAGCGGCGGCCTGCCGAAGCGGGCGTCCACGCCGGGGATCTCCAGCAGGTGCAGAGTGCCGCTCTGCGGGCGCCAGTCGCGGGCGGGGTCCTCGGCGTACAGGCGGACCTCGATCGCGTGGCCGGACGGCGCGGGCGGCGCGGCCGGCAGCCGCACCCCCTCGGCGATCTCCAGCTGGAGGCGGACCAGGTCCACCCCGTACACGCACTCGGTCACCGGGTGCTCGACCTGCAGGCGGGTGTTCATCTCCAGGAACGCCACGGTGTCCCCCGCGACGAGGAACTCCACCGTGCCCGCGCCGACGTAGCCGATCGCGGTGGCCGCCCGGACGGCGGCGTCCAGCAGCGTGGCGCGCACCCGCTCGGAGATGCCGGGGGAGGGGGTCTCCTCGACGACCTTCTGGTGCCGCCGCTGGATGGAGCACTCGCGTTCGCCGAGCGTCCACACGGTGCCGTGCCGGTCGGCGACGATCTGCACCTCGACGTGCCGGGCGTGCTCCAGCAGCGGTTCGGCGAACACCGTGCCGTCGCCGAACGCCGCGAGCGCCTCGCGCCCGGCGGCCTGGACGGCGCCCGCCAGCTCGTCCGGGTCGCGCACGACGCGCATGCCGCGCCCGCCGCCGCCGGCCGAGGCCTTGACCAGCACCGGGTACGTCAGGCCGCGGGCGTCCTCCTCGGCCTCGGACACGGCGGCGGGGAAGGTCAGGGAGGGCAGCACGGGGACGCCGGCCCCGGCCATCAGGCGCTTGGCCTCGATCTTGGCGCCCATCGCGGCGATGGCGTCCGGCCCCGGCCCGACCCAGGTCAGCCCGGCGTCCAGCACCGCCCGCGCGAACGCGGCGTTCTCCGACAGGAACCCGTACCCGGGGTGCACGGCGTCCGCCCCCGCCCGCAGCGCGGCGACGACGACGGCCGCGCCGTCCAGGTAGGTCTCGGCGGGCCGGTCGCCGTGCAGCCGCACCGCGTGGTCGGCCTCGGCGACGTGCGGCGCGTCCGCGTCGTCGCCGGCGAACACCGCGACCGTCTCGACGCCGAGCTCGCGGCAGGTGCGGAAGACCCGGCGGGCGATCTCCCCGCGGTTGGCCACCATAAGTCGTCTGATCACGGGCTCACATCCTGAAGACGCCGAAGCCGGTACGCGCGGGGGAGGGTGCGCCGCCGGTGGCCGACAGGCACAGCCCGAGGACGGTGCGGGTGTCGCGCGGGTCGATGACCCCGTCGTCGTACAGCCGGCCGGACAGGAAGAACGGCAGCGACTCGGCCTCGATCTGGGCCTCGACCATCTGCCGCATCGCCGCGTCCGCCTGCTCGTCGTAGGTCTGGCCGCGCGCCTCGGCCGCGGCGCGCCCGACGATCGACAGCACCCCGGCGAGCTGCGCCGGGCCCATGACGGCGGACTTGGCGCTCGGCCAGGAGAACAGGAAACGCGGGTCGTAGGCCCGCCCGCACATGCCGTAGTTCCCCGCGCCGTAGGAGGCGCCCATGACGACGGTGAGGTGCGGCACCGCCGAGTTGGACACCGCGTTGATCATCATGGCGCCGTGCTTGATGATGCCGCCCTGCTCGTACTCCTTGCCGACCATGTACCCCGTGGTGTTCTGCAGGAAGAGCAGAGGCGTGCCCGACCGGTTCGCGAGCTGGATGAACTGGGCGGCCTTCTGGGCCTCCTCGCTGAACAGCACGCCCTGGGCGTTGGCCAGCACGCCGATCGGATGCCCGTGCAGGGTGGCCCACCCGGTGACCAGGCTCGGCCCGTACAGCGGCTTGACCTCGTCGAACTCGCTCGCGTCGACCAGGCGGGCGATCACCTCGCGCGGGTCGAACGGGACCTTCAGGTCTTCTGGGACGATGCCCAGCAGCTCCTCCTCGTCGAAGCGCGGCGGTCGTACGGAGCCGGTGCCGGGGGCTTTGCGCAGGTTGAGCCGGGCGATGACGCGGCGGCCGATGCGCAGCGCGTCGTGCTCGTCGGCCGCCAGATGGTCGGCGAGGCCCGAGACGCGGGCGTGCATCTCGGCGCCGCCCAGCGACTCGTCGTCGGCGTCCTCGCCGGTGGCGACCTTCACCAGGGGAGGCCCGGCCAGGAAGACCTTGGCCCGTTCCTTCACCATGACGACGTGGTCGCTCATGCCGGGGATGTACGCGCCGCCCGCCGTGGAGTTGCCGAAGACGAGCGCGATGGTCGGCACGCCCGCCGCCGACAGCCGGGTCAGGTCACGGAAGATCCGCCCGCCCGGGATGAAGATCTCCTTCTGGGTCTGCAGGTCGGCGCCGCCGGACTCCACCAGGTTGACCAGCGGCAGGCGGTTCTCCAGCGCGATGTCCATGGCCCGCAGCGTCTTGCGCAGCGTCCAGGGGTTGGACGCGCCGCCGCGCACGGTCGGATCGCTGGCGATGATCACGCACTCGACGCCCTCGACCACGCCGATGCCGGTGACCACACTCGCCCCGACCGGGAAGTCGGTGCCCCAGGCCGCCAGCGGCGACAACTCCAGGAACGGCGAGTCGGGGTCCAGCAGCAGCTCGATGCGCTCGCGGGCGAGCAGCTTGCCGCGCCGGTGGTGGCGTTCGACGTACTTCTCGCCGCCGCCCGCGACGGCCTTGGCGTGCTCGGCCGCGAGCTCGCCGAGCTTGGCGAGCATGGCCGCGCGCCTGGCCTGGTATTCGGCGCCGGCCGTGTCGAGCCGGCTCTCGATCGCGCCCACTGCGCCGCCCCTTCCGGTCGCCGTCACCGCCCCGGCCGCCTCGCCGCGCGGCACCGCGCACCTGGGCTCAGAACGTAGTACACCGGGCCGCCGGACGGGCGCCCCGGGGTCGATCATGCCCACCGGCGGTGCTCAGCCGCAGTGGGACCAGGCGCTCTTCCAGGTCGTGGTGCCGTACGTGCCGCCCCAGATCACGCAGACCTTGCCGGCGGCGAGCCGCACCGGGCCCGCGTAGGCGGTGTAGGCGCCGCTGTCGGCGGCCGTGGCGCCGCCCTTGACCTGCAGCACCACGCCCATCTTGATCTTCTGCGGCACGACGTGTCTCGACAGCGTGGCAACGCAGTTCTTGCCCGTGGCGCCGTTGTAGAGCAGGTACACGGTGGCCGCGCCGAGCCCGTGCGAGTCGATGACCTTGAAGCCGGAGCCGCAGAGCCCGGCCGCGGTGTACGGGTTCGGCTTGGGCGAGGCGGTGGGCTTGGGGGAGGGGCTCGGCTTGGGCGTCGTGCTCGGCTTCGGGCTCGGCGTGGGGGTGGCGGGCTTTCTGGTCGGGGTGGCCGAAGGGCGGGGCGTGGGCGTGACGGACGGCTTCGGGGTGGGCCGGGGCGTGGCGCTGCGCGGGGGCCGGGGACGTCCCGCGGGCGAGGCGCTGGTGCCGGGCTTGGCCTGTACGGTGGCCCGGCGGCTCGGGGACGGCGTCACCGGCGGCGGCTCGGAGGGGGCCGGCGGCCGCCCGAGGGTCGCGTCCACGGTCGGCGCCGCCTGACTCTCGCCCGACCGGCTCGCGGCGGGCGGCCCGGTGGCCGTCCCGCCCGACCCGACCGACTGGGCCAGTACGACGGTGCCGGCGGTGACCACCGCGGCGGCCAGCCCCGAGGCGATCGACAGGGCGACGGTGCGCCCGCCGCGCGAGCCTCGTCCGCCGCGCCGGGTGCCGCGGGTGGCGCCGCCCGCCGGTCCGGCCGTGACCGGTTCGCCGGGCTGCGGCCGCCCATGCGCCGAGCCGGGCGCGCCGTCCGGGCGCGGCCCGGGGCCGGGCGGCATGCCGCCCGTGGCGAAGGTACCGGGAGCCGGGGCCTGGCCGGGGTGCACGGGAGCCGGGTGCCCCATGAGGTGGGCGACCAGGTCCTCGGCGGTGGGGCGCCGGGCGGGGTCCTTGGCCAGGGAGGCGGCCACCAGCGGGCGCAGCGGGCCCTCCAGGGCGGACAGGTCCGGTTCCTCGTGCAGGATGCGGTTGATCACCGCGGGGATGGAGTCGGAGCCGAACGCCGGCCGCCCGGTGGCGGCGAAGACCATGGTCACGCCCCAGGCGAACACGTCCACCGCCGAGGTCGCCACCGCGCCGGCCAGTTGCTCGGGGGCGAGGTAGGACGGGGTGCCGAGGGAGTCGCCGGTGGCCGTGGTGCCCGGGGTGTCCAGGGCCCGCGCGATGCCGAAGTCGATGACCACCGGGCCCTCCGGCCCCATCAGCACGTTGGCCGGCTTGAAGTCGCGGTGCAGGATGCCGGCCCGGTGGATGGCGGACAGGGCCGTGGCCGTGCTGACCGCGAGGCGGTCGAGCGCGGCGCCCCGGCGCGGGCCCTCCCGTTCGACGAGCTGCCGCAGGGACGGGCCGGGGACGTACTCGCTGACGATGTAGGGCTGGTTGCCGGCCAGGTCGGCGTGCAGCACCGAGGCCGTGCAGAACCGCGCCACCCGCTGGGCGACCGAGACCTCGCGCAGGAACCGGGCACGCGCCTCGGGGTCGGCCGACAGCCGGGCGTGCAGCAGCTTGATCGCCACCTGGTCCCCGGCCGGGGTGCGTCCGAGGTAGACGACGCCCTGGCCGCCGTCGCCGAGCCGGCCGACGATCTCCAGGTCGCCGAGCCGGCGTGGGTCCTCGTCCGTGAGTCCTTGTGCCACCCTCAGACCCCCGATGTAGCGATATGTCGGCATTCCCCGGGCTGAACGGTACCAGTGGGACAGCGGGGACGTGGGGTGCTCAGCCCTGTTCCCGGCGCCGTGCCAGGAGGTCAGCCCGGATGCCGGACGGCCTCAGATCGCCTTGCCGGGGTTGAGGATGCCGAGGGGGTCGAACACGCGCTTGATGCCCTGCTGCACCTCGGTCACCACCGGCCCGGCCTCCAGGCCGAGCCAGCGCCGCTTGAGCAGGCCCACCCCGTGCTCGCCGGTGAGCGTGCCGCCGAGGTCCAAAGCGGCGCGGAACACCTCGTCGGCGGCGGCCCAGACGCCCGGCGGCGGCTCGGGCAGGCCGCGGTCGAAGATGAAGACCGGGTGCAGGTTGCCGTCCCCGGCGTGCGCGACCGTGCAGATGCGCGCGTCGTGCCGCGCGGCGGCCTCCTCGATGAAGGTGATCATCGCCGGCAGCGCCGAGCGCGGCACGCAGACGTCCTCCACCAGGCAGGCGCCCAGCCGCTCCTTGGCGCTGTAGGCCAGCCGGCGCAGGCCGATCAGCTCCGCGGTCTCCTCCGGCGTGCCGGACACCGCGACGAAGCCCGCGCCGTTCTGCTCGCACAATCGCTCCATCAGCGCG
The DNA here is from genome assembly GCF_014646695.1 of Sphaerisporangium melleum. GTDB lineage: Bacteria > Actinomycetota > Actinomycetes > Streptosporangiales > Streptosporangiaceae > Sphaerisporangium > Sphaerisporangium melleum. Next base: position 118,466 of record NZ_BMNT01000003.1, on the reverse strand, counting down.
GCCTCCTCCGGCCGGTCCCCTTCGGCCTGGGCGATCAGCATCGCGCGCACCTGGGGCTCCAGGCCGATGTTCTTCCAGGCGTCGATCGCCTCCAGCGTGCCGCGGTCCATCAGCTCCAGCAGCAGCGGCCGGCAGCCGGCGGCGACGATCGCGGCGACGGCGTCCCCGGCGGCGCGCGGCGAGGGGAACTCGGCGGCGATGGTGATCGGCGGGACCGACGGCGCGCGGCGCAGCCGCAGCGTGGCGGCGGTGATGACGCCGAGCGTGCCCTCGGAGCCGACGAACAGCCCGGTGAGGTCGTAGCCGGTGACCCCCTTCATCGTGCGGCGGCCGGTGTTCAGCACCCTGCCGTCGGCCAGCACGACCTCCAGCCCGAGCGTGGAGTCGCGGGTGACGCCGTACCGGACGCAGCGCAGCCCGCCGGCGTTGGTGGCGAGGTTGCCGCCGATCGTGGAGATCTCGTAGGAGGAGGGGTCGGGCGCGTACATCAGGCCGTGCTCGCGGGCGGCGCGGTCGAGGTCGGCGGTGATCACGCCGGGCTCGACGACGGCGATCTCGTCGGCGGGCGACAGCTCGCGGATCGCGGTCATGCGGGCCAGCGACAGCATGACGCATCCCTCGACGGCGGTGGCGCCGCCCGCCAGGCCCGTGCCCGCCCCGCGCGGCACCACCGGCACGCGGTGCTCGCTCGCCCAGCGCAGGGTGGCGGCGACCTCGTCGCGGGTCTGCGCGACCACCGCGCACAGCGGCTCGCCCGGCTCAAGGTAGGTCTGGTCGCGGGCGTAGGAGTCGATCACGTCGCGGTCGGTCAGCACCCTGCCCCCGGGCAGGGCGTCGATGAGGGCGTCAACGGGGTTCACGCCTGTGACTGTACGTTCTCCCGTCGCGCGTGCCGACCCCGCGCGGGACGGTGTGGACGCGTCTGCGAGGACCGGTGCGGAACGCGGAAAGCGGTGCGCACCTGGGGCGGGCGGAGCGGTCGGATGCCCGGAAACCGCGATAGGACAGGGGTGGAACCCTCGGAATCCGCAATCGGATCGGACTCGCCGGGATGACGATTTCGCAACATCCACTGTCCCCTTTACCGCTACTTTACCTTTTCGTCTAACGTCCGCTTTGCCGAATCTGGGGCGTTCCATTGGTAAACGCCACAGATCTCCACCGTTGGCGTGTCCATCACGGCGCGCCTTGACGTCGCCCGGACACCCCGGGCGGAGGAGGAAACCTCGTTGTCACGCAGAGTCAGGCGTCTCGCCGCCGTGCTGCCGGTCCTCGGACTGGCCGCAGCGGGTCTCGCGGTCACCGGTGCCGCGGCGCCAGGTGACACCTCGGTCGCCAGTTACCAGCCCAGCGCGAGTGACCACTACATCAACTACGCGCCGCCCCGGGTACAGAGCGACAGCGCCTCGAAGGCGGACGAGAAGGTGGACACCAAGGCGGGCGAGCGCCGCGTCCACGTGCCCACCGCCGAGGAGTTCGACCACAAGTTCTCCCTGGGCAACCCGGTCGCCGCCCGCGAGCTCACCAAGCGTGAGCGCAAGGCCGTCCACACCGGCAAGAACCCGTTCGAGTTCCTGTACAAGAAGGCCAAGGTCACCCAGCAGGCCAAGCTGCTCACCCTGCTGGTGGAGTTCAACGAGAACGCCAACGACGACTTCTCGGGCTTCCAGCACCCCAAGAGCACCGACGAGCCGGACGTCTGCGTCACCGACCCGCCGGGCACCAAGCTCAACGGGCCGCTGCACAACAACATCCCGAACCCCGCCACCGCGGCCGGCGGCGGCAAGGACAACAACTCCATGTGGGTGGCGGACTTCAACAACGCCCACTACAACAACATGCTCTACTCCAGCAAGGGCATCACCAAGCGGGTCCGCACGGACCTGAAGGACCCTCGCGACGGTAAGCCGGGCATCGACATCTCCGGCCAGACCATGAAGAACATGTACGAGGAGATGTCCAAGGGCGCCTACACCGTCACCGGTGAGGCCCTCGGCTGGATCAAGGTCCCGCACTCCGAGGCGTGGTACGGCGCGGGCTCCTGCGGCGCCGCCATCCAGGACAGCTCCGGCCACCCGGACAACCCGCGCGGCACCGCTCAGATGGGCGTCGACGCGGTGAACATCCTCGCCCAGCAGAACCCCAACTTCCCCTGGGCGGACTACGACAAGGAAGACACCTCCGACGCCGACGGCGACGGCAACTACAACGAGCCGGACGGTGTGATCGACCACCTCGTGCTCGTGCACGCCGGTGAGGACAAGTCCGGCGGCGGCGGCGCCCAGGGCACCTACGCGATCTGGGCCCACTCCAGCGCGATCCCCGGCGGCTACACCATCCCCGGCACCAGCATCAAGATCTCGAACTACATCGTGCAGCCGGAGGACTCCGGCGTGGGCGTGTTCGCCCACGAGTACGGCCACGACCTCGGTCTGCCGGACCTGTACGACGCCACCGGCGCCGGCGACAGCGACGTGGAGTTCTGGGACCTGATGTCCACCGGCTCCCACTCCGGCCCGATCTTCCAGTCGATGCCGACGCACATGGGCCTGTGGGACAAGTGGGTGCTGGGCTGGGCCAACCCGAAGGTCCTCAACCCCGGTGACGGCACCAAGCTCCTGACCGTCGGCCAGACCTCGCGTACGCCCAAGCTCACCGAGGACGGCGTCCGGATCAACCTGCCCGACAAGGACGTCACCCTCACCACCCCGCACAGCGGGTCCAAGGTGTGGTGGTCCGGCAACGACCAGGACTGGGCCGACGTGCGGATCGCCCGCGACCTGTCCGTCCCGGCCGACGCCAAGTTCTGGTTCTGGAACGACTACACCATCGAGCAGGACTGGGACTTCGGCTTCGTCGAGGTCTCCACCGACGGTGGCACCACCTGGTCGGAGCAGAAGGTCTACGGCGAGGACGGCACGCTGGTCTCGACCGACGACGGCTACGCCGACCCGAACAAGCGCCTGAAGGACTACGGCAACAAGAAGTACGGCATCACCGGTGAGACCGACGGCTGGCAGCACTACTACGCCGACCTCACCCCGTTCGCCGGCCAGAACATCAAGCTGCGCCTGCGCTACGCCACCGACGCCGCCGCCAACGAGCGCGGCTGGTTCGTCGACGACCTGTCGGTCACCAGCGGCGCCTCCACCGTGTGGAGCGACGACGTCGAGCAGGGCGCCAACGGCTGGACCGCGACCGTCGGCACCTTCGTCGACACCACCGGCACCGGCTGGACCCAGCACACCGGCGACCTCAAGAGCGCCCAGTACTACCTGGCCGAGTGGCGCAACCTGGACGGGTTCGACAAGGGCCTGAGCTACACCTACGACACCACCTGGAACCGTGACGGCGCCTGGCGCGTGGAGAAGGTCCCCTACAACGCCCCCGGCATGCTGGTGTGGCTGCGCGACACCTCGCTCGGCTACAACAACGCGGCGTCCAACATCTGGTCGCTGCCGTCGGCGGGCGCCAAGGGCCAGCTGCTGCTGGTCGACTCGCACTTCGACCCGCTGCGCCGCAGCGGTGAGGCCGCGCAGGTCGACACCAGCACGCTGAAGAACATCCCGTCCCGGCCGCAGGCCTCCAACGCGGCGTTCGGCTTCACCAAGACGTACTCCTTCCAGGAGTGCATCGAGGGCGCGCCGTTCGTCCCCTACTGCACCAAGTTCACCCCGCAGGCCCCGGTGAAGGACTTCACCGACGCCAAGGGCTGGTACCCCGGCTTCGAGTTCCGTGACGGCGGCCTGTACTACCGCTTCCGCGACGGCTCGACGGTCGTCCCCTCCAAGGGCAACCAGCCGTACTCGGTGCGCATCGTCAACCCCGACGGCACCCCGGCGACCGAGCTGTACGGCGAGGACCTGAACGGCTTCACCATGGGCTCGGGCAACCCCGGCGACGAGGGCAAGCAGCTCGGCGTCAAGATCAAGCTGATCACCCCGCTGCCCGGCAACCTGGGAGTGATCGCCCAGTTCACCCCGCCGGCCAAGTGAGCGGCGGACGGCACGTGATCGAAGCCTGAGCGGCGGCCCCGCACCGGAGAACCTCCGGACGAGGGGCCGTCACCCGGGCCGGGCGGGCGGCAGGCGCACGAGCCGGCCGCCCGCCCACCTTCCTTGGTCGGGACGGGTACGGCGCCGCCGAACCCGTCCCGACCGTTTTCCCGGCCCGAATACCATGTCCCCGACGGTCTTCTACGGGACGGGTGATCGGTGAGCGAGCTGCGGACCAAGGCGGAACACACCAAGGCGATCCGCGAACTGCGCAGAGTTGTGCTGGTGGTCAACACCCGTTCCCGCCGCGGGCGCCACCGCTACTTCGAGGCGCTGCGGCTGATGCAGGCCGAGGGCTTCCGCCCGATGCGCACCTACGCCGTCATGGACCCCTCCCGGCTGCCGGAGATCCTGATCGAGGCCCTCGACCTGCAGCCCGACCTGCTCGTGGTCGGCGGCGGCGACGGCACCCTCAGCGGCGCCGTCAAGCACGTCGCCCACCGCGACGTCGCCCTCGGCGTGCTGCCGCTCGGCACCACCAACAACTTCGCGCGCAGCCTCGGCCTGCCGCTCGACCTCGCCATGGCGATCAAGGTGTTCAGCCGCGGCAAGGTCGCCGACATCGACCTCGGCATGGCGGGCGACCAGCCGTTCGCCAACCTCGCGAGCTTCGGCGTCTCGGTCGAGGTCGCCGGCACGGTCAAGCCCTGGCTCAAGCGCATCCTCGGCCGCGCCGCCTACCCGCTCACCGCGCTGAGCATCCTGCCCCGGCACACGCCGTTCCGCGCGGCCATCACCGTGGACGGCCGCCGCCACGAGCTGCTCACCCACCAGCTCAACATCGCCAACGGGCGCTTCCACGGCGGCTGGCAGATCGCCCGCGACATCAGCATCGACAACCGCCGCCTGGTGGCCTACCAGCTCGGCTCGGGCAAGCGCCTGCGCCTGCTGGCCGAGACCCTGGTACGCGCCGCCGGCGGGCGCTGGCGCAGCCTCGCGGGCGGGCCGTTCGTCACCGGCACCGAGATGCTGCTGGAGACCGATCCGCCGATGCCCGCCGACGTGGACGGCGAGGTCCTGCTGCGCACCCCCCTCACCATCAAGGCCATCCCCAACGGCCTGCGCGTCATGGTCCCCCCGGGCTTCGTCGACACCTGAGCCGGCCCCGGCATCCCGCCTTTTCATGAACGTTCCCGCCCGGACCACCGCGCATGAGTATCGTGGCCGGGTGCTGACCCAAGCCTGCGGACATCCCGCACACGCGGCCACCAGCCGGGTGTGCCCGCATCTGGTCGCCGTGCCGGAGAACCGGGACGTGGCCTACGCCCGGCTGCTGACCGGGCGGGGGATGGAGTTCGACCTCATCTGCCGCGATTGCGATGAGGCCGAGCGGCCTGCCGCCCTGGTGGAGGTGTGCGAGGGATGCGTCGACCGGCTGATCGACGCCGAGGAGATGCTCGGCTGGCGCGGACAGCCGGAGATCCTCGAACGGCCGGAACCGCTCGACGTCACGGTGTCGCGCTGGACGCCGCCGCCTTCGCTGGGCGAGGTGATCGACCTCGCCCCCGTCCACGACGCCGGCCGGTCCCGCTGGCTGGCACTGTGCGCCGACGGCAAGATCGCCGAGCTCGACCCGGACGCCGGCCGGGTCACCGTGCTCGCGACCGTCGAACCGCCCGCCGAGCCGGACCACAAACCCTGGAGCGACCACCCGCTGCGCCACCGGCTGCACGCCTCGGCCTGCGGCCGCTTCGCCGCCGTGGTCAACGACTACGGCAGGTACGGAAAGGTGGTCGATCTCGCGCGGGGCGTCGTCACGCTCCACCTCGACGGCGGCGACTACTACGCCAGCACCGTGCCGTTCTCGCTGGCCTTCGCCGTGGCCGGGGACCGGCCGGTCGTCGTGCACCGCACCCGCTGGAACCGGCTGGACGTGAGCGACCCGGCCACCGGTGAGCCGCTGACCGCCCGCGAGCACGACGAGACGCCGGAGAACGAGCGGCCGCCCCACCACCTCGACTACTTCCACGGCCGCCTGCTGTGCTCGCCGGCCGGCCGCACGCTCGCCGACGACGGCTGGATCTGGTCCCCGGTCGGGACGCTCGCGGTCTGGAGCCTCGGCGCCTGGCTGGACGGCAACGTGTGGGAGTCCGAGGACGGCCCGTCCCGGCACGTGCTGTGCCACCGCGACTACTACTGGGACGGGCCGATGTGCTTCGTGGACGACGACCTGCTGGCCGTCGGAGGCATCGGCGACGACGAGGACGCGATGCTGGACGGCGTACGGCTGTTCGACACCGCCTCGGGTGCCGAGGTGACCACCTTCACCGGGCCCGCCGATGCCTTCTTCTCCGACGGCCGGCGGCTCTACTCCGCGCACTCCGACGGCCTGCACGTCTGGGACCCGTTCACCGGCCACCGCACCGGCACCGTGCCGGGATTCGTACCGACCTGCCTGCACCGAGGCACCGGCGAACTCGCCGCCATCACCGACAACACCCTGCACCGCTGGCGGGTGGATCGGTCGGTATGACCGCTCACCCTTTGGAACCTGTCACGCCCCGTGATCCCGGGGAGGACCCTTCCGGGATTTTCGAAGCGCTTCCGCCGTCGCATCGTGCCCTGTTCCGGTCGGAGTATGACGAGGCGTTGGAAGCCGCGCACGAGCTCGTCCGTTTCGAGCAGGTGCGGACGCTGTTGCGCCGATGGCGCCTGCGTGCGATCGCGTACGCCCGCCCCCGCTACGAGGAGGCCGTCGAGGACGCTCTCCACGGTCGCACGGAGAGGTTCACTCGCTACGCACAGCCGGAGTGGGACGGCCGGGTGTGAACTTCAGGTTCGACGGTTCCACGGGAGTACCCTGCACGCCCTTGTCCCGATCCCCACGGACGGCGATCTCGTAGGGCTCAGGGTGCGTTCAGGGTGCTGGTGCGGCGGGTGGTGAGGGCGTCGGACATGCGGGTCATCGCGTCGGTGAGCAGGGCGGGGGAGGTGGCGAAGTTGAAGCGGGCGAAGCCGCTGCCGGGCGGGCCGAACTTCAGGCCCGAGTACAGCGCCACCTCGCCGTGGCGCAGGAACCACTCCGCCGGGTCGTCGCCGAGGCCGAGAGCACGCAGGTCCAGCCAGGCCAGGTAGGTCGCCTGCGGCGGCCGGTAGACCACCCCGGGCAGCCGTTCGGCCAGCAGTTCGCCGAGCAGGGTGCGGTTGGCGGAAAGGCCCGCCATCAGCTCGTCCAGCCACGGCTCGCCCTCGCTGAACGCCGCTTCAGAGGCCAGCACGCCGAACATCCCGGCGCTCTCGCTCACCTCCGGGTCGATGCCGGCGACGTCCGCGCGGGCCTCCTCGCCCGGGACGGCGAGCGCGGCCTTCAGCCCGGGCAGGTTCCACGCCTTGGACGCCGAGACCAGCGCGACCGACCGGGCGCCGGCCGGGGCGTCCAGCGACGGGAACGGCACGTGGCGCCCGCCCGGGTAGACCAGTGGCGCGTGGATCTCGTCGGACACCACCCGCACGCCGTACTCGTCGGCGAGCGCGGCGACGGCGAGCAGTTCATCCTCGCCGAGCACCAGGCCGGTGGGATTGTGCGGGTTGCACAGCAGATACGCGGCGGCCCCGGCCGCGAAGTCGCGTTCCAGCGCGGCCAGGTCCAGCCGGTGGCCGTCCGGGCCGAGGGCCAGCGGGCTCTGCACCACTTGCCGGCCGATGCGCGGCAGCCAGTAGAAGTACGGCGGGTAGGCGGGGGTGTTCACCACCACCCGGTCACCGGGCCGGGTGACCAGGTGCAACACCTCGACCACGCCTGCCATGACGTCCGGCACCAGGCGTATCGCCGCCGGGTCGGCGTGGTGACCGAACCGCCGGGCGGCGAAGGCCGCGTACGCCTCCGGCAGCCCGCAGGGCGTGGCGTACCCGGTGTCGCCGCGGGAGACGGCTCCGGCGAGCGCGGTGACGATCGGCTCGGCGAGCGGGGTGTCCATCTCGGCCACCCAGACGGGCAGCACCTGCGGCGGGTGGTGCCGCCACTTGGCGCTGTGCCGCCCGCGCAGCTCGTCCAGGCCGTACGCGGACAGGGGCCCGCCGGAACCGGTCCGATCGCTCACGCTGGATCCCTTCTGCGTAAACCCATCACGCCTGCTCTCCCAAACTCCGACGATTACACCCTTTCGGCAGTTATAGCCAGCCAAGTCACGCTCTGTAGTGATTTGTCATACTTTTAGTGGTTCGGTGCTGCGCCGATCGCCGGGTATGGCCGACCATGAGAACGGACGCGGCCCTCGAGGCCGCGCGGCAAGGGGGACCGGCATGAACCAGCGGCGCACCGACCTTCCACGTGGCGAATGGCGGGAGTTCTTCGACGCGATGACCCGCGACTACGAGGGCGTCGAGGTCACCGTCGAGGTGCTCAGCAGCGAACTCGGCGACCAGATGGAGGCGGAACGGTCACCGCTCGCCTACCTGGAGTACGACCCGAAGGACGACCAGTTCGCGGTGGGCCTGGGCGGGCGCGGGGGCGGCATGGTCACCCGGCACGCCGTCGACCACCCTCAGCGGATCATGGCCGACACCGTCCAGGAAGGGGCGGTGCGCGCCTTCGACGTCGTGGACGCCGAGGGCAGCGAGACCATCGTCACCCTGCGCCGCCCCCGCCCCGCCCCGCGGCCCCCGGCCTGATCCCGGCGGACGCCTCGACAGCCGCCGGGCACTGTCGTCGCCGCCCCCTACCCGGCGCGCCGCAGGCCGTCGTACCGGCTGTGCTCGCTGGCCTGCACGGTCGAACGCCGAGCCGCGACGGCCGGGGGTTTGCCGCGGAGGTGGGCCACAGCGGGCCACAATGAGTCCATGACCGTCCCCGACGACCCCACGTGCCCCTTCTGCGCCATCGCGGCCGGTCGCACGCCCGCGCACATCGTGCTGGCCGACGAGGTCGCGGTGGCCTTCCTCGACGCCCGCCCGGTGTTCAAGGGCCACGTGCTGGTCATCCCGCGCGGCCACGTCGAGACCCTCGGCGACCTGCCGGGGGAGACCCTCGGACCGTACTTCGCCCGGGTCCAGGCCGTCTCCCTGGCCGTGGAGCAGGGCCTCGGCGCGGCGGGCACCTTCGTGGCGATGAACAACCGCATCAGCCAGAGCGTCCCCCACCTGCACACCCACGTCGTCCCCCGCCACAAGAAGGACGGCCTGCGCGGCTTCTTCTGGCCCCGAGTCAAATACGAAGACCAGCCCGAAGCCGCCACCTACGCCACCCGCCTCCGCGAAGCCCTCGAAGCGATCTCATGACCCCCTACGCCACCGCAGGGGTCGAGCCGATCGGAGCGTCAGGCAGTGATCCTGGACCGTTCACCGAGGTTGTGAGCGGTCTCCGAAAATCTTGTGCGCCTTGGCCAGGGCCCGATCGTTCATCTTCCGAAGGTCGGCGATGTTCGCCTTGTGCTTTGCAAGGGCCGCCGCGTAGTGCTCGTCCTCGATCTTGCGGCGGCTCTGTGCGTAGCCGAGCGCCGTGTCGCACCTGGCGTCGGCCGTCGCCAGCCGTACTTCGTCGTTCTGGGCCTTCGCTGAGTCGATGCTCGGGTCGGCGTGTCCGCGGGCGGCCATCTCTCGGGCGGATTCCGGGTCTTTGATGCCCTCGTAGCCGGACTCGGCCATGCAGTCCGACCAACGCCGGTTCAACTCGGCGAGACGAACGTCCGCCGTGGCGTGCTGTTGCGCCTCGATGGCGAAGGATCCGGCGAAGGTGCTCCACTTCAGCCAGTCCCGCAAGGACCCGTACAGTCGTAAGCGTGCTTTGGAGAGGCATCCATCGCTCGACGTCTCGGTGGTGCCCCCTTGTGGCAAGGTCGCCCTGACGACAGGCGCGTCCTCCTTGCCGAAAAAGGCTTCGCCCCATCTCTCGCGATCCGCTGCCGAAAGCCGGCCGACGCCGGACGGGTCGGCATCCTCCGCGGTTCGGAGGCGTTCCGCGGAGCGATAGCCAACCGTGCTCGCCTCACTGAGAGGAGTGCCGTAGGAATCGGACGCCAGAGTGGGGTTGATGTCGCGATCAGGGGCCTGGCGCTTGACGTACGGCAGTCCCTTGCCCGTCATGCAGCGATATACCAACTCCTCGGTCGCGGCGAAGCGAACACCCTCTCCCGCGAAGAGCCCTTCGATCTCTCTGATCAGCTCAGGATCATGGCCGGACAGACGGCCGGTGGCCTGCGGCGCCGGAGCTTCTTGGCCGCGGCTCTGGGCAACCGGCGATGTGACAAGGACCGCGATGCTCGTTGCGCCCAACGCGCCGGCAACACACCCGGTCAACAGCCATTTCCGTCCTCGTACCATAAGACCTGAACTCCCTTGGCGCGTGACAACGGTCGAACGGCGACCGTGATGGCCGTGGAAAGGGGGCGTATCAGGGGCGCCCTCGCCATCATTCTCCTTTGCCATCGCCGGTTCATCAGATGAGTCGTCGTCTTAGCACCGCTGACGGGTGCATCAGGTCAGGAAAGTTCTTCCTCGATGCTGTTCAGACCGGGGAGCCCGGCTACAGAGCCGAGGGCACTGGCGAAGATGTGGCGGTCATGCGTCCACCTTCTCGTCCTTGTGGCGGAACAGGCTCCGGTATTCCTGAGGCGAAGTGTCAAGGTGCCGATGGAATGCGGCCCGCAAGGAAGCGGGAGCGCCGAGCCCGGTGAGGCGGCCGATCTGCTCGATGGGCACGGTGGTCGCCTCCAGCAGTTCACGTGCTCGGTCGATGCGTGCGTCGGTCAGCCAGGCCATGGGCGGGGTGCCGGTCTCCTTGCGGAAGCGGCGGATCAGCGTCCGCCGCGACATATGGGCGCGTTCTGCGAGGTCGTCGATGGTCATGGGCTTCGCAAGGTTGTCGAGCATCCACTGACGCAGAGGAGCAAGTTCGTCTCCGCTCGCTTCGGGGCGGAGTTGTTCGACGAACTGCGCTTGGCCTCCCCGCCGCCGTGGCGGCGCGACAAGATCGCGTGCACGTGTGTTCGCTGCCGCGGCGCCGCGGTCGGTGAGGATCAGGTGCAGGCACAAGTCGATTCCCGCGGTCACGCCGGCGGACGTGAGGATGTCACCGTCGTCGACGTACAACTGATTCGGCAGGACTTTGACGAGTGGGTAGCGCTGACGCAGTCGCTCGGCGAGCCGCCAGTGTGTGGTCGCGGGGCGCCCGTCGAGCAGTCCGGCTGCGGCAAGGGTGAAGGCCGCGGTGCAGATGGAGACGAGTCTGGCGCCTCGGGCGTGAGCCGCCTGTAGCGCCGCCAGAAGCTCGGCCGACGGGGCCGTGTCGATGTCGTCGTACCCCGGAATGATCACGGTGTCGGCCTCGTCCAGGGCCTCGAGACCGGCCGTGACCGTGATCGCAAAGCCCCGCCCTGGCACTCGTCCGGCCTCGGTGTCGGCGCACACGGTCAGCTCATAGTGAGGGTCCGTGGCGAAGATCTGTGTCGCGATACCGAACTCGAGCGGGAGCACACCGGGCAGTAGGAGCACCGCAATGTGGTGTCTGCCGGTCATAGTGGCACTATCCTAGCGACCATGGTCATTCGTGCCACGTGTGGGAAGTAGGTCTCGTACTGTCGGGCCATGACCGGCACCCTCGCTCTCTCGAAAGGGCTGCGGAACGGGGGACTCGATCTTCCTGGCACGTGACCGTGCCCCGCGCACCGGTCATGCGGAGGCCGCGCCGCCCCATCCCGGCGAGCAGACCGTGCATCCGCGCCTCGATGGCGTCGAGGATCGGGCTCGGAGGCCCGCGGCAGGGTCCAGGCGCGACCGAAGCTTCCGCCGGGCTTCGGACCGTGGTGCCGGAGAAGGCGGATGCGGCGTTGTCGTCCTAGTCGTGATCGGTGGAGAGCGCGACCTGCCGCCAGGCGTCCATCTCCTTGCGGAAGGTGTCCAGCTTGGTGTCGAAGGCGTGCAGGGTGTCGGCTCCGAGCGGGAGACGCAGCGGCGGCTCGGCGACGCCGGCCATCTCGACAATGGCGCGCGCGGCCTTGACCGGGTCGCCGGGTTGAGCGTGGTTCAGGCTTGCGGACGCTGCACGCATCGCGCCGGCGGTGGCCGCGTAGTCGTCGATGGTGGCGGGGCCGGTGTGCAGGCTGGCGGGGTCGAGGAAGTCGGTGCGGAAGAAGCCCGGTTCGACGAGCGTCACGTGGATGCCGAGGGGGGCCAGTTCGGCGTGGAGGGTCTCGGTGAAGCCTTCGACGGCGAACTTCGTGGAGGCGTAGATGCCCCAGCCCGGCGCGGTGGCGAAGCCCACGATGGAGCTGATGTTGATCACGTGGCCGGAACGCTGATGCCGCAGTACCGGCAACACGGCGCGTTGGACGGCGAGCGGGCCGAACACGTTGGTCTCGTACACCGCGCGGACCGCGGCGTCGTCGGACTCTTCGACGGCGGCGAGCAGTCCTGTGCCGGCGTTGTTGACCAGGACATCGATGCGCCCGAACCGCGCGACCGCCACGTCGACGGCCGCCTGGATGCTCAGCGGGTCGGTCACGTCCAGCGCCACGGTGTGCAGCGCGTCCCCGGCGTCGGGGAGCTGCTCGCGGACGGTTTCGGCCTTCCGTGCGGTCGCGACCACCTGGTGCCCGGCGGCGAGGGCGGCACGGGTGATCTCCAGGCCGAAGCCCCGGGACGAGCCGGTGATGAACCAAACGCTCATTGCTCTTCTCCAGTGTTCAGATGATGGGCAGGGCGAAGGCCGCCCGGTTCTGGGCGACGAACGTCTCGACGTCGAGGGGGTCGCTGCCGCCGATTCTCTTGATCAGGTCGTTGGTGCCGGCGAAGACGCCGTCGCGGTAGTCGACGGCTACGGCGAGCAGGTGCTGGATCAGGTGGTCCGGCGCGCCGCGCCCGTGCAGGATGGCGGCGAATTCGTCGAGTTCGATGGGCACGTAGGTGACCTCGCGGTCCAGCGCCCGCGACATCTTCTCGGCGATCTCGTAGTAGTCGAGCTCCTCGGCTCCGTACAGCGGGTAGATCTGGCCGGCGTGCGGGGCGGGGTCTTCGAGGATGGCCGCGATCACCTTCGCCTGGTCGCTTTCCGCGATGGGGGCGTGGCGTCCGTCGGCGAAGGGCAGGCGCAGTTCGCCGGTTCCGTCGGCCCAGGTGTCGATCAGCCACTGGGCGAAGAAGGTCGGCCGGAGGTGGGTGACGGGGACCTGAGAGTGGTCCAGGAGACGTTCGGCGACCCAGTGCTGGCGTGCCGCGTTGCTGGCGGTGTGGCGGCGGGCGGAGACCTGCGACATGTTCACGATCGCCTGGACGCCGTTCTCTTCGGCGGCCTGGGCCACGTTCGCGGTGGCGTCCATGAGGCCGGGGCGGATCGGATAGGTGAAGTACAGGGCGTCGATTCCCCCGGCCGCCCGGGCCAGGGAGTCGAGGTCGAGGACGTCGCCTTCCACGATGTCGGCTCCGAGTGCGGCGAGCCGCTCGGCGCGTGCGTCGAGACCGCGGACGAGTGCGCGGACGCGGTGCCCGCGCTGGAGCAGTAGTTCGGTGGTGTGGCGGCCGGTCTTGCCGGTGGCTCCGATCACGAGGAGGTGGCGTTCCATGAGGTGTTCTCCGTTTCTTGGGAGGGGGCCGGCGGGGCTCCCGCCTGTGGACGGGCGTCCGCCTCACAGAAAATGGGCTTGTAAGCCCTTTTTTGACCCGTCCCCAGGGAACACCATCAAGAAGGGGCTGTCAAGCCCTTTTTTCTGGTACCATGGTGACCATGACCACTGCCAGGGAAGCGCCGGCTCAGAAGCTGACCGCCAAGGGCCTGGCCACCCGCGAACGCATCGTGCAGGCGGCCGCCGAGCTGTTCTACGAACAGGGTGCGCAGAACACCAACAATGAGCAGATCCGCGCGGCCGCCGGAGTCAGCGGCTCGCAGTTGACGCGCCATTTCCCCATCAAGGAGTCCCTCGTGCGCGCGGTGCTCGCCTGGCAGGCCGACACCATCGTCGCCCGCCACCAGGCGCCCGAACTGGGCGAGCTGGACAGCTTCGCCGCACTGCGCCGGTGGGCCGACTCCTCCATCGCCTCGCAGGACATGGTGCGCGGCGGGTGCATATTCGGCTCCCTGGCCGCCGAGGTCGTCAAAGCGGAGCCCGCCCACCGGGACGCGGTGGCCGACGGCTTCCAGCGGTGGCAGGAGTTGTTCAAGCGCGGCCTGAGCAAGATGCGCGAACGCGGCGAACTGCGGCCGGAGGCCGACCCGGCCGCACTTGCGCACCTGCTCACCGCCGCGTTCCAGGGGGGAGCGCTGCTGGACCAGGCGGCCGGCGAGTCCGCACCCCTGCGTGACGCGCTGTACGGAGCCCTGGCCTACGTCGAGTCGTTCGCCACGGAACGCTGATCGCGCCGCGGGGTGTCGTCCCCTACTCTCCCCATGGTCCGTTGATCACGCCACGCTCCATGGATGTGACGCCGTCCGCCGCCCGTTCCTGCGCGAGTTGGTAGGTGAGCGTGTAGGCCGGCGCGGCCGTCTCGGAGCGGGCACCGTGGGCGAGGACTTCGTCCGCCAGATGGCGGACCATCTGAAGCCGCGGATAAGCGGCATGGATCCGGCTCTGCTCCTCGGCCACGAGGTCGGCGTTCTTTCCGAAGTCGATCCAGATGCCTTCGTGGGTCAGGTGGGTCAACAACCCCATTCGCTCGGGGATCTGCGGAGTGGTGTGCAGGGCGATGGCCTCCCAGACCTTGTCCACGTCCCGAGCCGGCGCGCCGAGGCCGGTCAGCACGGCGGCGGCGAGATCGGCGCTCTCCACCTCGAACCGGAGCAGGCCCGGTGCGTCCGGCCCGGTCGCCAGGTCGTGCATCACGTTCGCGGCGAAGAGGAGTTCCTCGTTGTAGTCCGCGTCGTCGAGCACTCCCTTGTGGGCGGCGAACAGGCGGGACCAGTAGAAGCCGCGGATGCAGTGGTTCAGCACGGACGGGTGCATCGCGGCCCGCGCCGCGGCGAAGCTCGCCTCGGCCAGCGGTCCGGAAGGCAGAGCGAGTACGTCGCCGTACAGCCCGTTCGGCAGGGCGGGCGGAGTCTTGGTCATGGATGTGACGCTATGAGAGCCGCACACAGGCGAAAAGTGGCACGGATGCCAACTACCGCTATAACCGTGCCACACGAAGAACGGGCACCGCGTCACCGTGGTCGTACCGACCGGTGTCCTTGCGCTTGAGTCCGGCACCGCGGGCGGATCTTCTCGACGGGCATGTGCCGCGAGCGAGCATCGATGATCAACGCGGATCTGTGGCCTGGCGGCGCGAGCGGCCGACGCGGCACAGGGGGCTCGGCCGCATCCAGCGGGTGGCAGGATTCGAGGTATTGCTGTCATTGCCGCCAACCAGCCGGCCACTTAACGTTGCAAGCGAGCCGATGACAGCGCATTCGCGGTCTCCCGGCCGTCGCCGGCCACCGCCATGCGTCCGGACGGCCGCCATATCCGGCACCAGGCGCTCCATTGGCCGACCCGCACAACGATTCCGGCCCTCACGTGCGGCGGCATCTGCAGGGACCCCCCGAAGTGCCTGGCGTGTTCCCATCGAATAGTCGTCAAGTGAGGAAAAGATGGATCTCAGCGAGTACGAATTCCGCAGCCAGCCGTGGTTCGATCAGGAGAACTTCCAGGGGTTCAATGAGGCGATCCCCATGAAGACCATGGTCGTGCACTGCTTCGATCCGCGAGCCGCGGACATCCCCGACGCCGTCGCCAAGCACTTCGGGGACGAGGTCTTCCCGGGCGAGAACGTCCTCGACGAGAACGGCAACCGGGTCGGCCATACACGCACGCTGTTCTCCCTGGCAAACGCCGGTGGGCGTGCGGTCGACGCGCTGCAGGCGGTCGCGACCATGGACTACCTGTTCCGCTTCACGACCGTCGTCGTGGTGCACCACTCGTTCTGCGGTGCGACGGCGTTCCGGCCGGACCAGCTCATCAACCGGTACCGCGACGAGCACAACGTGGATATCTCTGATGCTTTCCGTCGGGATGCCCTGACCATTCCGCACTTCGACGAGTCGATCAAGTACGACCTCGCCCTGCTCCGGAGCCACCCCGCTGTGCCGAGGTCCACCAAGCTCTTCGGGTTCTTCTACGAGATGAACACCGGCGAGCTCATCGAGATCGCGCGGGACGTGCCCGCGTAAGCTTCCCGTCCTGCCCTGCGGTGATCGCCACCTGGCCTTGGCCGGCGTACGCAGGGACCCTTCCGAGGCCGCGCGGTTCCGTCGTCCTTGCCGGGCGGCGGCCGGGCGGCATGAGCGCGCCCATCATGGACGGGGCGCGAAGCCATGGCATAAATTGCAGTATGCCCTCAGAAACTGCCACGGCTGCGATCGGAGACATCCGGAGGATCGTCGTGGTCGCCTACGACGGCGCGAAGCTCATGGACATCGCCGGCCCGCTGCAAGCGTTCAGCGAGGCGAACTTCCTGGACGGCCGTCCCGCCTACGACGTCGTCCTCGCCTCTACGGACGGCAGAGCCGTCACCACCGACACAGGCGTGCGGCTGGAGACCACACGGCTGGACGATGCCGTCCTCCACGGAGTCGACACCCTGCTGGTCTCGGGCAGCGACTTGAGATTGCCGCCGGCCTCGACGGCCGCACTGCGTTCCTGCCTGGCCGAGCACCTCGCCCGGCCGCGCCGGCTCGGCTCCATCTGCACCGGAGCGTTCGTCCTCGCCGAACTCGGCGTGCTCGACGGCCGGGAAGCGACCACGCACTGGGCGTTCTGCCGCCGACTTGAGCGCGAGCACCCCACCGTCAGCGTGAACCCCGACGCGCTCTTCGTCACTTCGGGCCGGATCTGGACGTCAGCCGGTGTGTCCGCGGGAATCGACATGGTGCTGGCGATGATCGAGAACGACCTCGGCCGCGAAACGGCCCTCAACATCGCGCGCTCGATGGTCCTCTTCCTCAAGAGGCCCGGCGGGCAGTCCCAGTTCAGCATCGAACTGCGACAGCAGATGCAGGACGTACGGGGCCGGTTCGACGACTTGCACGACTGGATCCGCGTGAACCTCACCACCGATCTGTCCGTTCAGGCACTCGCCGACGCCGCCCACATGAGCCCACGGAATTTCGCTCGCGTCTACGTCCGCGAAACCGGGGAGAGCCCGGCACGGGCCGTCGAAAAACTCCGGCTCGAAGCCGCGAGGCGCCTTCTTGAGGCGACGCGTGATCCCGTGCGTCTCGTCGCAAGGCGAACGGGTTTCGGTGACGACGAGCGAATGCGACGCGCGTTCGTCAAAGCCCTGGGCGTGTCTCCTCAGGACTATCGCAGCCGGTTCGGGCAGGTCTGACTTCCCGACTTGGACCATCCGACCGCCGCCCCTCTCGAACGGCCCGCCACTCCCCATCATGGGAAATGGCGGGCCGGACGCCTGTGCGCCTGTCGGTCAGTAGCCGACGGCGAAGCGCCGCCGGCGGTGGCCGGGCCGCTCGATCTCGTCGAGAAGGGCGACCGCGTAGTCCTCCACGGAGATGACGCTGTTGCCGTCGCCGTCGATGACGAGGTCGTCCAGGGCGGTGCGGTAGCCGCCGGTGCGGGTACCGGGTTCGATCATGGCCGCGGGGCTGATGCTGGTCCAGTCGACGTCTGTGACGGTCCGGTAGTGGTCGAGGGCGTCGCCGTGGGCGTGCATGATCTGCAGCAGGAAGTCGGGCAGGCCCGGGGCATCCCACACCTTCTTGCCGTCGGGGGTGTGCAGGGAGCCGGCGCCGCCGACGGTGATCAGGCGGGGTGCCTGCTCGCCGAGGGTCCGCAGTCCTTCGGTGAGGGCGACGGCGACAGGCTTGATGGTGGCGATGTGGCCGGGGCCGTCACCGCCGCCGACAGCGCTGACGACGACGTCCTGGCCCTTCGCGGCGGCGGCGACCGAATGGGCGTCGAGGGCGTCGCCGGTGATGACGGTCAGGTTCGCGTGGCGTTCGGTGACCTTGGCGCGGTCGCGGACGACGGCGGTGACGGTGTGGCCGCGGCCGAGGGCCTCGCGGACGATGGCGGAGCCGATGGTGCCGTTGGCGCCGAAGACGGCGATGTTCGTCATGGCAGTGGTTTCCTTCGTGAACTGTCGTGGTGGTTCGGTGGGTGGTCAGGCGGTGACGGATACGGTCTGCCGTTCGGGCTTCCCGACCTTTGGTAGAAGTCGGTCATCGATGCCGGCCGGGAGCCGCGCCGTCCTTACCGTCACGGATGCTCTCGACCGATTTCAAACGTAGGAGCCGCGAAAGGTTCCGCCCAGGTAGGGTGAGGTCTCGTCATGGTGAAAAACGGACACGAAGCGATCCCGGAGATCCGGTACGTCCCGTCGGAGGCCGGCACGGTCGGTGTCGAGGTGATGACGATCGCCGAGTTGCGCCGTCGCATGCATCGCCACGGCGAGGCGGAAGGCGCGCGAGACGCCGAGGGAGCCGGTCGCGCACAGCGCCCGGACTTCCACCTGCTCCTCACGGTGGAACAGGGGCTGCTGTGGCACATGGTCGACTTCGCCGACCACGCCGTCACCGACAGCACCTGGCTATGGGTCCGCCCCGCCCAGGTACAGCGTTTCGGCGACCTCAGCGCGGCGACCGGCACTCTGGTGCTGTTCCAGCCCGACTTCCTCGACCCCGCCACCGCCGGCGACGTCCGCCTCGACGACCCCTTCGGACGCACCCTGTGGCAGATCACCGCAGAGGACGCCCCCGCCTTGCGCCAGGCCCTCGACCACCTCGCGCACGAATACGGCACCACGCGCGTGCCGGCGCCCACCCGCTCCGCCATCCTCCAGCGGCTGCTCGCCGTGCTCCTGCTGCGCCTGACCCACTCGGCCGCACCCGCGGGCACCCCGCCGGCCGAGCACACGGAAACCTTCCAGCGCTTCCGCGCCGCCGTCGAGACCAACTTCACCTGGGCCCGCGACGTCGGCCACTACGCACGCGTCCTCGGGTACTCGCCGCGTACCTTGACCCGGGCCGCGCTCGCCGCGGCCGGCGTCGGCGCCAAGGAGTTCATCGACCGTCGGGTCGTGCTGGAGGCCAAACGCCTCCTCGCCCACGGCGACGAACCCGTCGGGAGCATCGGGGCCCGCCTCGGCTTCCTCGACACCAGCAACTTCGTCAAATACTTCGACCAGCGCACCGGCACCACACCGGCCGCCTTCCGCAGCCGGTACCGCCCGGCCCGGGCCGGGCGCTGAAGTGGCGCAGCGGGCAGGACGAGGACCACCACGTGGCGCTGATCAATTCGTCGACGTGATGGCCCGATCCTGGCGATGCACGGCACTCGGGCCGCTTCTCGTTGTTGCGCCGCGCTCATACGGTCGGGGCATGAACGACATGCTTGCCCTGCCGACGGGGCCGCTGGCCGACGCGAGCCTCGCCCTTGTCCAGAAGTCGGAGAGCACGCCGATCGCCGACCACAGCATCCGCAGCTTCCTGTTCGCCCGCCTGCTGGCCGAGCAGGAAGGCTGCCTGAACGACGCGGCTTACGACGAGAACCTGCTCTTCGCCGCCTGCGTGATGCACGATCTGGGGCTGGGCGCCCTCGCGGCCGGCCAGGCCCGATTCGAAGTGGAAGGCGCTGATCTGGCGGCATCCGTGCTGACCGAGCACGGCATCGCCGCGGCGGACGTCGACCGGGTGTGGGAAGCGATCGCCCTGCACTCCTCCCTGGGCATCGCCGACCGGCGCGGACTGCTGACGTACCTGACCCACAAAGGTGTCTTCACCGATGCCGGCCGCTTCACCGACCTCGGCGTCTCGGTGCTCCAGCCGATTTACGCGACATACCCCCGACCCGCCGACCCGCGCTTCATGCAGGACGCGATCGTCGAGCATGCCGCCCGCTCCCCGGCCGCGGCTCCGCCGTACTCGATCGCGGCCTGGTACCTGCACCAGCGACAGACCGGAGGGTGACCTCTGTCCTGCCGTCCGGTCGACTGCTCCCGCCGGCTCACCCGATCGGTCGTCATCTTGGCGGCGCTTGACGGGCGGCCTTCGGTCAGGAGAACTCTTCCTCGACGCTGTTCACGCCGGGGAGCCTGCCGACTGCGCGCCTGACGCGGTCGACGGCTTGCGGACCGTCGAGGACCAGGTGGTAGGACTCGGGAACGCGCGGGGAGAGCTTTGTGCTGTCCGGCCGGGCGAGCATCATCCAGTATGCGTCCTTCGTAGCATGCCTGTGATCCTCCAGGTAGATCGCCCCGATACCGTCGAGGGTGCGAAGGGTCTGGTAGATGGCGGCCTTCTCGGCCGCGCCGGCCTCGCCCCGCCCGACGCATGGCGAGTCCTTCTCCGGAGCGGTCTGCGGGCAGAGACGGATCACCACATCGGCCTTACCGGCCCAGAAGCTCGTCCCGCGCATATAGACGTCCGAGACTCCGGGTAGCGTCTCCACCTTCCGCTGGAAGTCTCCCGTCGCGGTGAGGTCGACCACGAATGATTCCGGCATGTCGGATTCGCGGACTGCCGCGCGGAGCGTGGCGCTCAGGTCCCACGCCTGCGTGAAGTCTTTGAGAGCCTCCGCGCGCGGCTGGAACCGCACGGCGGACACCTCGGGCAGGCCTTTGAGGGTGCGTTCGACCATCAGGCGCTGCGCGGCCGTGATCGCATGCCCGTCGCAGTTGTCCTGCACACTGCCACTCCCGCACAGAACCACCGACGCTTCCCCCGTCGTCGGCCACGGCGCATCGGGTGGCGGCAGAGGCCCGGCCTCTGCGCGGCGAAGGACCCACACCCCGCGCCGAGCCCGGCGAGCAGGACCAGCACGATGGCCACCACGGCCCACCGCTTCCAGCTCACACCGGAAGCGTCGTCTGGACCTTCTTCGAGGGACATGCGCACGACTGTGTCGGGCGAACGACACCGGGTCAATTCGTTTGATCTCAATGAGCTGCGCTCCATGGGCGTCAACGGCCCGGAGGATGACCCCACCGTCCTACTCGTCCACATCACCGGCAGGCTGCCGCGCATCTCCTTCCAACTCGTACCAGAGAGCAAGCAGGTCAAAAACCGGGTTCATCTCGACCTGAGCGCCACCGACGCGGTCGCGGAGGTTAAGCGGCTGTGTGCACTGGGGGCAACGGTTCAGGCCGAGCGTGAGGACTGGATCACGATGCGGGATCCCGACGGCAACGAGTTCTGCCTCATGCGTTCGTGAGCGCAACCACGTCCCGGCCATGAGGAGCAACGGGCTACGGATGCAACGCCAAGCCGTTGACGTGACGTGGACGCACTACCCGAAAGTGGCGGTAGTCCAACGTCGCCACGTCCCGAACTCCAAGACGTTCGGCTACCGCGATGACGGAGGCGTCTACTGTCCCCAGAGGGAAGTCGGCGTAGGAGGTGACAAGTTCCGCCATTCGGGAAAGATCCTGCAATGTCAGCGCTTCCAGGCGAAGTTCTTCATCGGCGACTGATCGGAGGAAGCTCGCCTCAACGGCCGGTCCGACTCTGGACTCCAGTAACCAGCAGACTTCGGTCAAGACGGGTGCGGGAACGATCAAGGGCCCACGGCAGCGTTCCAAGAACTCCAGACAGCGCTTGTGATCGGCATCGTCGCTGTTGAGGACCGCAACAAGCGGCCCTGTGTCGCAAAGGATCACGCCGTGTGCCGACCCAGCTCAGCTCGGATGATGTCCTCAGACCGTGCGGCAAGGTCTGCTTCGGCTGTCATGAGTCCAGCGAAGGAGAGCCGGCGGCGCCGACCCCCCTCAAGCACGGAAGCTGGCGGTTCTTCGTCCTGATGATCGCCTACGAGGTGGAGAACGACCGCACGCACGGCCTTAGCCTGGTCCGGCGTCAACTGGTCGACCAGACGGTGCAGATCTTCGTCCTTGTGCGCCAAGCTCATGACCCCGAGTTTACGCAGCGGAGTTGATCGTTTCCGGAGAGTGAGAAAAGCGATCGGAATCCGCCTGGCCTGCATCACTACAGCCACATCTACCCTGACCCTACTGGGACCATGCCTGCCGCCGGGTCCTTGGTCGCGTGTCGCATCTCGGGTCACACCGCTGGGTCCAGCGGGGGGATGGAGCGCGGGAGACTGTGAGGCGGGAGTCGTTGCTGCACATCGCCACCGGACCCAAGTCTCGAGGTTGCGCTGTCGGCCCGAGGCGCGCAGCAGGGCGTGCAGTCGGCGGGTGGTGAGCTTGACGGCGGCGCCGGGCGTCGGGGCGGCTTGAAGGACGGTGCGGGCCTCGCGGGAGGTCAGGCCGATGTTCTTGACGTGGAAGGCCTTCAACGCCGTGGGGAAGTACTCGCGCAGCAGTGACCGGAGCTGGTTGGCCAGCTGCTGACGGTTGCAGACCGCGTCCTGCTGGGCTCGGGCCGGCACGGCAATGAGAGAGCTCGACGGCTCGACATCCGATAAGCAGTTCGTGGCCCCAGCCGGCCGCAGGCCCGCACGTTGTGCATAGGGCTCGGCGGCCCCGGTAAATGCGAGCGATGTCTCCTGCGGCTGACTCACGCCACGATTCAGCCGAAAAGGGGCGAAGGCGGGCGGTGATCGAGAGGGACCGAGTCGCACTGCCTTAGACGTACCAGCGGCTCCAACGCCAGGCTGTCATGGGTGTTGGCGGCACTGACCGCGACACAGATCGGCAGACCACTCCGTTCGGTAATGAGGTGGATCTTCGACCCTTTCTTGCCGCGATCGACAGGATTCAGGCCTGTCAGATCCCCCCTTTGACCGCCCGGACACTGACCGAGTCGATCGCGCACCGCGACCAGTCCAGCTGCAGGGCAGGGATCCTCACCCTGACCGACAAGGGGTATCAGGGCTCTGGGGCCACCGTCGTGATCACGCCCTACAAGCCTGCCTCCCAGAAGCACGCCAACCGCTCCCACGCCAAGCTCCGCGGCCCTGACGAACGCGCAAACTCCCATCTCAGAAGCTGGCGCATCCTGCGCAAGCTCCGCTGCTGTCCGAACAAGGCCGGCCGCCTGGTCAAGGCCATCGCCGTCCTATAGAACCACCGCATAGCTCAGGCCGCGCGAGGATGAAATGAGTTCCTCGATGGGCAAGCGAGTCACGGTCTTAGGCATGTCCGGATGCGGACATTATCCGGTAAGCATCCTTTTTGCGAGGTTCCGGATGCCGTGAATTCGTGTGCCCAGGTGGTGGGCCAGATCACCTGCCCCTACCCCTGATAATCGGATGGTCGGATCCGGGCATTCGGGCATTCGGGCGGTGAACAATAAGCATTTACCATCGCCGACCGTAAGGGTCAAGCTATTGATCGGTCTTTATTAGCATGACATACCGGGGTTTGTCACCGTAATGCCCAAGGAGGATCAACCCGGTGAGTAACCCCCCCAGCACCTTGAAACTCTCACGATTCCGCCACCTCGCCGTGGCGACGGGAATCGTGCTCGCCGCCGCCGGCATGGGCACCGCCCAGGCCGCCAGCGCGCCCGATCCGATCAAGCCCCGGACCACCGGGGCCGTCGAGCACACCGGAGCGGTCCCCGGCGGCTACGCCTCCTGGAAGGATCTGCTGCTCGACCAGCAGAAGATGATCACAGCCGCCGACCGCATCACCGCCCTGGGCGGCAGCGGCTACGCCGGCGTCATCGCCGCGCCGGAGAACCGTGAACTGCGCGTGTACTGGAAGGGCAAGCCCCCCAGGCAGGTCAACGAACTGGTGGACCAGTTGCGGCGCGACGTGGGAATCAACGTCCTACCGGCGAAGTACTCGGCGCGTGAGCTGCAGCGGGAGGCGGACCGCCTCATCCGCGCCAACAGCAGCACGCTCACCTCCATCACGGCACTGCAGGACGGCTCGGGCCTGGCGGCCTCCAGCGCCGTCATCGACGCGGCCCGCACCGCGATCGCCGACGCGGCGGTGCCGGTCAGCATCGAGCAAGGCGTCAAGCCCGAACTGGCCACCCGCTGGAACGACAGCGCGCCGTGGTATGGCGGCGGCGCTTGGCGCAACGCCAGCACCGGTGGCGGCTGCTCGACCGGCTTCGCCGTGACTTACCAGGGCGTTCTCGAACCCGGCCCCGAGAAGAAGATGCTGTCCGCCGGGCACTGCGCGGCGATCGGCCAGACCGCGACCGACCCGACCAATGAGGTCATCGGCAACGTCACGCACGACAACGACAGCCGCGACGTGCTGCTCATCGGCACCAGCGCCGGCGGCCGGGTCTTCAACAACCCGGTCGACTCGCAAGGGCTCGCGATCGTTAGCACCGAGTTCAGCAACCCCGTGATCGGCACCGCCGCCTCGGTCGTCGGCACCTACCTCTGCGCCTCCGGCGCCTACTCCGGCACCAACTGCAACATCCGGACCACGCAGGTCAACGTCACCATCAACGTTGGCTACAGCATCACCGGCCTCGTCCGCGCCGAGCAGCAGAACATGGTCAACGCGGTGGGGCAGGGCGACAGCGGCGGCCCCGTTGAATACGTGAACCCGAGCAACACCACCCAGGTGTACGCGGCCGGTGTGGTCACGGCCATCGACACCAGCGCCTCGGTGACGTGCACCGGTTACGTGACCACCGGCCGTATCTGCTCCTGGCGCATGTACTACACCCCGTGGAGCAACGCGACCTTGGCGTTCCCCGGCATCGCCATCATCCCCGGATGATCGACGACATCTCGAATGATCTGATTTGAGCGATCAGGGGCCGGCGCTCTGGATGCCGACCCCTTTTCGTCGCCCGCCGCGTAAGAGGTGACTCATTTGGCCAGGCGGCGGTAGCAAATGAGGGCGGCGGCGATGGCGACGAAGGAAGAGAAGTGGTCGGCCCGGCGCTCGTAACGGCGGTGGAGGCGGCGGCAGCCGGTCAGCCAGGAAACGGTGCGCTCGACTACCCAGCGGTGACGCCCAAGCCGCTTGCTGGACTCGATGCCGCGGCGGGCGATGCGGGAGATGATGCCGCGCCCGCGCAGGAGGCGCGCAGGTGCGGATAATCGTAGCCCTTGTCTCCATGCAGCTTCCCGGGCCGGCGGCGACGTGGCCCGCGGCGGGAGCGGATCGGCGGGATGCCGCGCACCAGCGGCTCCAACCCCTGACTGTCACGCACTGATCCCGACAGAGATGGGCAGACCGGTCCGTTCAGTGATGATATGGATCTTCGACCCAGCCTTGCCGCGGTCGACAGGATTCGGACCTGTCAGGTCCCCCCTTTCATGGCGCGCACGCTGACCGAGTCGATCGCGCACCGCGACCAGTCGAGTTCCCCGCGCGCGCCGAGTTCGTCCAGCAGGATCCGGTACAGCTTGGCCCACACACGCGCGGCGCTCCATTCGGTGAAGCGGCGGTGCACGGTCTGCCACGAGGCACCGAAGACCGGTGGGAGCTGACGCCACGCGCAGCCGGTGGTGGCCACGTACACGATCGCCGCGAGAATCAGACGATCGTCGACCCGCCGCCGTCCCCCGCCCTGCGGCCGAGTCGGAGGGGGCGGCACCACCCGCTGGAACAGCTCTTACAGCTCGTCGGGGACCAACCGCTGCATGAAAGCATCCACGACCCATCCAACGATCAACCGCCAAACGAGTCACGGTATTAGCAGAGGGCTCCAGGCCCGGTATCGCAATAGGCGTTCACTCGGTCCCCGTCGAACACCACGAGCTCGCTCCGTCGCGCGGTCGGCACGGGAGTCATTAGGCGGTGCATCGCCCCTTCTCGGGTGGCCCGATGAGCGGCCACGCTCGTATCGAAGCTCCGCTCGGTGTCGAGTACGGGCTGGGGCTCGACAGCCTGGTGAAGACGCTCGGCCGATGGATGGTGGAAAACGGCGACGAAGTCCTCGACGCCTGGGAAAGCGCCGCGCGGACGCTGCGGATCACGGACGAGCGAGACGAACCGCACTTCCCATGGCTGTCAGCCGCCTTGTCGCCTGGCGATTAGAGGGATGCCCAGGGAAACGAGTTCTTCGTCCAGGGTGCGGACGTGTTTGTTGGTCGCCCAGGGTTCGAGGCGGGCGCGGGTCTGGCGGATGGTGTCGGTTAGGCGTCCGGAGCTGTGGCTGACGGTGATCCGGGCCGCCTGGCGAATCTTGTCGGTCGCGGCCGGTATTTCGCGCTTCAAAGCGAGTGCCCCGGCGTACTGCAGGAGGGTTATGCCGCGCGCGGGCTTGCGCATCGACCGTGCCGACAAGGCCCGTTCGGCTGAATCGATCGCTTCATCGGCACGTCCGCAGGCGAGCATGCAGGATGCCGTGTGCCTCTCCACACCCTGCGGCGTCCACCAGTAGAGGTAAGCGGGATCGGCTTCGGTTCTCGGTCGCTCGGCCAGATGGCGTGACTGGGCTAGAGCGCGTTCGCTGTCATCGGCACTGCCGTTCAGCGCCACGATGCGTGCGAGGGCAAGGAAGTGCACCGATCTGAGTGAAGCGCTCGGGCTCTTTCGCGCCCAGCCTTGTGCGGCGTAGACGTGATCGAGAGCCTCGCCGGCGTGGCCTTGGAAGCGAGAGATGTTGGCCAGGCAGGTGTGTAGGTAGGCGATGAGGGTTGGGTCGCGGATCTGGTGGGCTGCCGCGAGGCCCTCTTGGTAGCGGCGGCGGCCTCCGGTGTGGTCGAGGAGGTCGTGGTGGAGCCAGCCGGAGAGTTGGCTGAGTTCGGCGTAGGCGCGGATGAGGCGGTCGCGTAGGGCGGGGAGCAGCGACTCGCGGCGCAGCAGGTCGGCGACGAGGGAGCGCTGGCCGTCCACCACAGGGAGGACCTTGGCGGGGCCGTATTCGTCGTCCAGGCGACGGCAGCGGACGGTGAGTTTCTCGATCAGCTCGACCGTCGCGGCGTCGACCCGGGTGGCGGAGCGGATGGTGGTGGCGAGGCGGTCCTTCTCAGGTGGGGTGAGGTGGCGGAGCAGGGCCAGGGCGGGGGCGCCGCCGAGGGCCAGGGCCAGTTCGAAGAGCAGATCACGGCGCTTCACATCGGCCTCCTCGGCTGTGAGGGCACGCAGCAGCGCGGCGCAGTCCTTATAGCCGGGAACCGGGATCGCCGGGCGTGCCGTTTCCACTTGCTCACCCATGGTGACATGCCCGGGGAAGGCGGCCGGGACGGCAGAGGGCCGCCGGGGACCGAGGGACGAACGGTGGTCGGTGCGGTCGATGAGGTCGCGGTCGCGGGCGGTGTAGGAGACGTAGACCTGGTCGCTGACCAGGCGGCGGGCGGCGGTGCGGTAGACGTGCGCGAACAGGGCGATGGTGCGGGCGGTGGGGCGCATGCCGCGCTGCGGCCAGTGCTCGTACTCGTACAGCCGTGACTCGCGCAGCGCTGCGGTGCCGGCCGGGTCGTGGTCGTTGTACCGCGCGGCGGCCTCGGCGGCGGTGAGCCCGTAGGCGTAGCGGTACAGGCGGAGCCGGCTGACGTCGTAGCAGACCGAGAACAGGTCGGCGACCTGGTCGAAGGTGTAGCCCATGGCACGCAGTTCCTCGCTGCGTCGCCGGCATTCCAGCAGAGTGTGCACTCCTTCGCCCGACATGTCGGTGCCCCCTGACTCGAACAGGTTCCCGGATCACAGAAGTTACACGGTAAGTGTCGGGTTGACTACGGAGAATGATGAAAGCTGGGAGGCCGGGCAGGGTGACCGAGGGGTGATGATCGGCGGATGGAGCATGTTCGCGCACGTCATCGGGGTTTCCGCCTGAAGGGTCGGCGCGGGGGAAGCTGGGATCGGTGCGGAGCGCCCGCTCGTCCATCGTTCTGGTTCGTGTCCACGAGAACCGATCCCAGCGACGAGGCGCCGCGCGTGGCCGCCGCTCCCGTCACCTCGCCCGGCCTGCCGCACGCCGGGCATCCCTCTCGCGCCGTGCCGGTCAACGAGGCCGTCCGGCTCGGCCCGGAGATCCTCATCTGGCGGCGTGCCTTCCCCGGCGCGCTCGACCAGGCCGCCGAGGCCCGGCGCTTCACCCGATTCCTGCTCGGCAGCACCGCCTTCGCCGACGACGCCGAGCTGGTCGTCGGGGAGCTGGCGGGCAACGCCGTCCGCCATACCCGCAGCGGAACGCCGGAGGGTCAGTTCACCGTGGAGATCACGCTGACCTCGCCCGGTCACGAGCCGCTCGCCACTTCCGCGGCGGCGGCGAGCGTACTGATCACCGTCTACGACCTCGGCGGAGCCGGCATCCCGAGGTTCGGCGACGGCGACGGGGTGGACGTCCCGTGCGCGGAAGGCGGGCGCGGGCTGGCCATCGTGACGGCCCTGGCCGAACGCGCCGGCTTCCAGGGCGCCCCGGCCACCGGCCACAGAGTCTGGGCCTACCTCGCCCGCAGGCAGTGATCTCGCTCCGGCCCGTATGGAAAGGCGGTGAGCGGTCGGGGTGGGCCGTCCGGCGCAGCGGGCGGGCGTCCCGGCGCTCGGCGGGTTATGGGGGCGGGGACGCCCCGGTAGGCTCCGGCGGCGTGGAACCGCTGTTCGCCGTGCCCGTGCTCGCGGCCCTCGTCGGGGTGCCCGCCGTGGTGCTCTGGCGGGTGCTGCGCGGCCGGCGCGAGCTCGGCACCAGCCCCGCCGAGCGGGCCACGTTCGAGACCCTGCACACCGCGTCGCTGGCCGCGCCGCCGCTGCGGGCCGGGCTGACCGCCGCCGGCGCGCTCAAGGCGTCCCGCTATCTGCGCGAACTGCTCGGCTCGCCCGCCATCGCCATCACCGACCGCGAAGGGCTGCTGGTGTACGACGGGGCGGGGGAGCACCACGCCAAGGACGCCTTCATCCACGCCGCCGAGACGCTGGGCGACGGCCGCATCCAGGTGCTCGGCCCGGAGGCCGTGTGGTGCGAGTCCCCCGAGTGCCCCATCCGGCACGCGGTCGTCGTCCCGCTGACCACGGACGACCGGGTGGTCGGCTCGCTCGCCGCGTACGGCGACCACGCCTCGGCCGGGCTGGTGCGGGCCACGGGGGAGGTCGCGGCCTGGGTGGACTCCCAGCTCGAGCTGGCCGAGCTCGACCGTTCGCGCACCCTGCTCATGGAGGCCGAGGTGCGGGCGCTGCGCGCGCAGATCTCCCCGCACTTCATCTACAACTCGCTGACCACCATCGCCTCGTTCGTGCGCACCGACCCCGAACGGGCCAGGGAGCTGCTGCTGGACTTCGCCGACTTCACCCGCTACTCCTTCCGGCGGCACGGCGAGTTCACCACCCTGGCCGAGGAGCTGCGCTCGATCGACCGCTACCTGACCCTGGAGCGGGCCCGGTTCGGCGACCAGCTCCACGTCACGCTGCGCATAGCGCCGGAGGTGCTGCCCGTCGCGGTGCCGTTCCTGTGCCTGCAGCCCCTGGTGGAGAACGCCCTGCGGCACGGGCTGGAGAGCAAGGACGGCGTGGGGCACATCTCCATCACCGCCGAGGACGCCGGCGCCGAGTGCCTGATCAGCGTCGAGGACGACGGCGTCGGCATGGACCCCGAGCGGCTGCGGCGCATCCTGTCCGGCGACCGGGACGAGCGCTCGGGCAACGGCGGCATCGGGCTGGCCAACGTGGACGAGCGGCTGCGCCAGGTGTACGGCGACGAGTACGGGCTGGTGGTGGAGACCGCGCTGGGCGCGGGGGCCAAGGTCAGCGTCCGGCTGCCCAAGTACCGGCCGGGCGTCTCCGTATAGTTATCACCGCCCGGCCGCCGACCCGTTGACTTCCCCTGCCCGAGTCACCACCCTCTAGGGGGATGAAGAGCAACTCTCGCCAGGTCGGTCACTCGCACCCCGGCCCCTGTGCGAGCCCTGGCGAGCGGCGGCGGTGACGTGACGGGCCTGCGCGTGCTGGCGGTGGACGACGAGCAGCCGGCACTGGAAGATCTCGCCTACCTGCTTCGTGCCGACCCGCGCATCGGCGAGGTGGCCCTGGCCCGCGACGGGGCGTCCGCGCTGAAGATGCTCGACCGGGCGATGGCCGAGGGCAGGCCGATCGACGCGGTCTTCCTCGACATCCGGATGCGCGGCCTGGACGGCGTCGTGCTCGGCCGCCTGCTGACGCAGTTCACCCGGCCGCCGTGCATCGTGTTCGTCACCGCCTACGAAGAGCACGCGGTGGACGCCTTCGAGATCAAGGCCGAGGACTACCTGCTCAAGCCGGTGCGGCCCGAGCGGCTCGCCGAGGCGATCCGCCGCGTCTGCGCGAGCATCCCCGGTGACCCCGAGACGGCCGAGGAGGCGGGGCGTCCGGCGCCGGACACCGACACCATCCCGGTCGAGCTGGCCGGGGTGACCCGCTTCGTCGCCAGCTCCGACGTCCGCTACGTCGAGGCCCAGGGCGACTACGCGCGCCTGCACACCGCCACCGGCAGCCACCTGGTGCGCATCCCGCTGGCCGCGCTGGAGGAACGCTGGGCGGCGGCGGGCTTCGTCCGCGTGCACCGCAGCCACCTGGTCTCGGTCAAGCACATCGACGAGCTGCACATCGACTCCGGGCGCTGCATGGTCCGCATCGGCGACACCGAGATCCCGGTCAGCCGCCGCCACACCCGCGAGCTGCGCGACCTGCTCGTCCGCCGCGCCAGGAAGGGCCGCGCGGAGTGAACGCCGACCCCGGCGAACGCGACCCGGGCACGAACGCGGGAGGCGGCGCGGCCGACGTACACGAGCCCGTCCTGCCGGACCGCGCCGAACGCCCCGGGCATTCGGGCCGCGTGGAGCATCACCGAAGTGCCGGGGTCGTCGACGGTGCCGGCCGTACGGCTCGCGCCGACGGCCTGGACCGTGCGGAGTGCCCGGACCGTTCCGACCGTGCCGAGCGCCCGGCGCGTCCAGAGCGCCCGGAACGGCCCGAGCGGGTCGTGCGGGGGGAC
Source organism: Sphaerisporangium melleum (assembly GCF_014646695.1). Lineage (GTDB taxonomy): Bacteria > Actinomycetota > Actinomycetes > Streptosporangiales > Streptosporangiaceae > Sphaerisporangium > Sphaerisporangium melleum. The sequence continues at coordinate 87,770 of NZ_BMNT01000003.1, read as the reverse complement.
GGGCAGGAGGGGGGACGGCGGCGGATGGGCCTCGGGCCCGCGCTGGCCAAGGCGTCCGAGCGGCCCAAGCGCGAGGTCGTCACCAGCCCGCGCACCACCGCCGCCCGCCGGCCCCGCCACCCGGTCACGCTGGAGATCGACGAGCAGACCCGCCTCGGCGAGGTGTACATGCGCTCGCTGGTGCGCACCCAGTTCCGGCTCGCGCTGTTCGTCTGCACGGTCATGTCGTGCCTGATCGGCGGGCTGCCGCTGCTGTTCATGCTGGTCCCGGAGCTGCGCGAGGTGCGGTTGCTCGGCGTGCCGCTGCCGTGGCTGGTGCTCGCGGGCCTGATCTACCCGGCGTTCGTCGCGGGCGCCTGGCTGTACGTCCGGCAGGCCGAGCGCAACGAACGGCACTTCGCCGAGCTGGTCGAGCGGCGGTGACCGGCCGGTGAACGCCGGGCTCGGCGTCGCGGCGGTCGTGGCCGTGGTCGTCGCGGCCGTGCTGATCGGCGCCTTCGGCCTGCGGCTGTCCCGCACGACCTCCGACTTCTACGTCGCCTCCCGCACGGTGTCGCCGCTGTGGAACGCCTCGGCCATCGGCGGGGAGTACCTGTCGGCGGCCTCGTTCCTCGGCATCGCCGGGCTGATCCTCGCCTACGGCGCCGACATGCTGTGGCTGCCGGTGGGCTGGACCGGCGGCTACCTGGTGCTGCTCGTGCTGGTGTCCGCGCCGCTGCGCCGGTCCGGCGCCTACACGCTGCCCGACTTCGCCGAGGCCCGGTTGGAGTCGATGGCCGTGCGCCGCATGGCGACCGTCCTGGTCGTGCTGATCGGCTGGCTGTATCTGATGCCGCAGTTCCAGAGCGCCGGCCTGGTGCTGCGTACGATCACCGGCGGCCCGGCGTGGGTCGGCGGGCTGGTCGTGGCCGTGGTCGTCGCGGTCAACGTGCTGTCCGGCGGGATGCGCTCGATCACCTTCGTGCAGGCGTTCCAGTACTGGCTGAAGCTCACCGCGCTCGCCCTGCCGGTGTTCTTCCTGCTGTCGGCCTGGTACGCTGGCGGCAGGCCCGCCCCGGAACGGGAGACACCGCCGGTGTTCACCGACGCGGTCACCGTGTCGGTCGCGGCCGACGTCACGATCCGCGTCGAAGAGCCGGTCGTGGTCACCGCGAAGGGCAAGGTGGACGGCCGCGTCCGGCACGGCGAGCCCGTCGCCCTCGCCCGCGGCGCGCACGAGGTCACCGCCGACACCACGCTCGGCTTCCCGGCCGGCGCGCGGGTGCCGCACGCCGAGAACCTGCCCGTGCTCACCGACCACGAGTGGGCGCTGCCGCTGCACGGCCGCGAGCACCCGCTGTACGCGACGTACTCGCTGATCCTGGCCACCTTCCTCGGCACCATGGGACTGCCGCACGTCCTGGTGCGCTTCTACACCAACCCCGACGGCCGCGCCGCCCGTCGTACCACCCTGGCGGTGCTCACGCTGCTCGGCGCCTTCTACCTGCTCCCGGCCGTCTACGGCACGCTCGGGCGGATCTACACCCCCGAGCTGCTGATGACCGGCCGCACCGACGCCGTCGTGCTGACCCTGCCGATGCGCATGGTCGGCGGCACCGCGGGGGAGCTGCTCGGCGCGCTGGTCACCGCCGGCGCCTTCGCCGCGTTCCTGTCCACCTCCTCCGGTCTCGCGGTGTCGGTGGCCGGGGTGATCGGGCAGGACATCCTGCGCGGCGGCGTCCAGTCGTTCCGCGCGGCCACGCTGCTGGCCGTGGCCGTGCCGCTGGTGCTCGCGATCGGCGCGCGTTCGCTGGCGGTCGCCGACGTGGTGGGCCTGGCCTTCGCGGTGGCCGCCTCGTCGTTCTGCCCGCTGCTCGTGCTCGGCATCTGGTGGCGGCGGCTCAGCGCGGCCGGGGCGATGGCCGGGCTGCTCGTCGGCGGCGGCCTGGCCGGCGCGGCGGGCATCGCGGTGGTCACCGGCGGCCCGTACGCCGGGTGGACCGGGGCGCTGCTCGCCCAGCCGGCGGCCTGGACGGTGCCGATCTCCTTCACCGTGATGATCGTCGTATCGCTGCTCACCCCCGGCGGCGTCCCGCGCGGGGTGGCCCGCACGATGGTGCGGCTGCACACCCCCGAGACGCTGAACGTCGACCGCGGCGACTGGCGGCCCCGCTCCACCTGACCGGCGGGTCGTTCCGCCTGATCACACCGGCGACCGGCGGGCGAGTGCGTGCGGCGGGGGAGACCACTCGTCGCAGGGATCGGCCCATTGGGCGCAGTAGCGCGCCAGATGAGCGATCCTTCACTACGGCTTGGCGACCACCCCGCGCGCACCCCTGCGCAGCGGCCGGTGACCCCTTCTACGGTATGCGTGATTCAGATCACAACGTGGGAGGTCTTGTGACCACTCGACACGACGCGTCATCGGCATATGAACAGGTGCAGGCCAGTCCGGACTTCCAGGAGCTGCGCCGGCGCTACCGCAACTGGGCGTTCCCCGTGACCGTCGCCTTCCTTGTGTGGTACCTGCTCTACGTGATCCTGTCCGGGTTCGCGCGAGGGTTCATGGGCACCAAGGTCTTCGGCAACATCAACGTCGCACTGATCTTCGGCGTTCTGCAGTTCGTGTCCACGTTCCTGATCGCCTGGGCGTACGCCCGCCACGCCGACAGGAAGCTCGACCCGCTGTCCGACAAGCTGCGCGGGGAGATGGAGAAGACGTCGAATGAATGACCACGCGCTGTCCATCACCCTGTTCGTGGTGTTCGTCGCCGCGACGCTGGGCATCACGTTCTGGGCCAGCCGCAACACCAAGAGCGCCACCGACTACTACGCGGGTGGCCGCTCGTTCAGCGGCGTCCAGAACGGCCTGGCCATCGGCGGCGACTACATGTCGGCCGCGTCCTTCCTCGGCATCGCCGGCATCATCGCGCTGTCGGGGTACGACGGCTTCCTGTACTCGATCGGCTTCCTGGTCGCCTGGCTGGTCGCGCTGCTGCTCGTCGCCGAGCTGATGCGCAACTCCGGCAAGTTCACCATGGCCGACGTGCTCGCCTTCCGGATGAGCCCGCGCCCGGTGCGCACCGCCGCCGGCGTGTCGACGATCACGGTCAGCATCTTCTACCTGCTCGCCCAGATGGTCGGCGCGGGCGCCCTGGTCGGCCTGCTGTTCGGCATCACCTCCGACGCCGGCAAGATCGGCACGATCGTCGTCGTCGGCCTGCTGATGATCATCTACGTGGTGGTCGGCGGCATGAAGGGCACCACCTGGGTGCAGATCGTCAAGGCCGTGCTGCTGATGAGCGGCGCCGCCCTGGTGACGCTGCTGGTGCTCGGCCACTTCGGGTTCAACCTCTCCAGCCTGCTCGGCACCGCCGCCCAGCAGAGCGGCAAGGGCGACGCCTTCCTCAACCCCGGGCTGAAGTACGGGGTCGAGGCCAAGGGCATCGTCGGCAAGCTCGACCTGATCAGCCTGGGCCTGGCCCTGGTGCTCGGCACCGCGGGCCTGCCGCACATCCTGATCCGCTTCTACACCGTGCCGACCGCCCGCGACGCCCGCAAGTCGGTGCTGTGGGGCATCGGCATCATCGGCGTGTTCTACCTGCTCACCCTGGTGCTCGGCTTCGGCGCCGCCGCCCTGGTCGGCAGCAAGGCCATCGCCGAGCAGAACAAGGCGGGCAACACCGCGGCGCCGCAGCTCGCGCTGGAGATCGGCCAGCGCCTGTTCGGCGACGTCGGCGGCACGGTGCTGCTGGCGATCATCGCCGCGGTGGCGTTCGCGACGATCCTCGCCGTGGTCGCCGGCCTGACCCTGGCGTCCTCCTCCAGCTTCGCCCACGACCTGTACGCGCACGTCTTCAAGCGCGGCCAGGCCACCGAGCAGCAGGAGATCAAGGTCGCCCGCATCGCGGCGTTCGGCATCGGCGCGGTGTCGATCGTCCTCGGCATCTTCGCGCAGAACCTCAACGTGGCGTTCCTGGTGGCGCTGGCCTTCGCGGTCGCGGCGTCCGGCAACCTGCCCGCGATCCTCTACAGCCTGTTCTGGAAGCGGTTCAACACCGCCGGAGCGGTCTCGGCGATCTACGGCGGCCTGGTGTCGGCCGTGGTGCTGGTGATCTTCTCGCCGGTGGTCTCCGGTACGCCGACCGCGCTGTTCCCCGGCGCGGCGTTCAACTGGTTCCCGCTGGAGAACCCGGGCCTGGTGTCCATCCCGATCGGCTTCCTGGCCGGGTACATCGGCACGGTGCTCAGCAAGGAGTACAACGCCGGCAAGTACGCCGAGATCGAGGTGCGGTCGCTCACCGGCGCCGGCGCCGAGAAGGCGACCGGCCACTGAGAACCCTCCGGGCGGCGCCGCGCGGCGCCGCCCGGAGCGCCGCCTCCCACAGCCGCCCGGCCGCGGGCCTCCCCCTCCGCCCCCGGCCGGGCTTCTCGCTGCTTCCGGCCTCCCGGCCTCAGGAGACGACGGTCACCGGGTGTTCGACCAGGCCGTCGAAGTGGTAGCCGAGCATGTTGAACCGCGCCCGTGCGGGCTGGACGGCCCCGGTCTCGTCGGTGGCCCTGGCCATCAGCACGTGCGGCCCGGGCCGGTGCGGCACCCAGGCGAGGTGCCAGGGCGCCCACGCCCGGGCCAGTCGCGGGCCGCGGGTCTCGGCCCGGGTCCAGGTGCGGCCGCCGTCCGTGCTGATCTCCACTCCCACGACGCGCCCGGTGCCCGACCATGACCGGCCGTGCAGAATGTGCTGCCGCCCGGCGCGCAGCGTCGCCTCCCAGGGCAGCTCGAAGGCGCTCTTGACCACCTGCGCGGCCAGCGGCGCGCCGCCGATCGGGTGGCCGGGGCCGAACATCCGGTAGGAGCGGGTGTTCCACGGCGACGACAGCGGGACGGTGGAGACCTCGACGTCGCCGAGCCACTTGATCGAGGCGATGCCGCTCCAGCCGGGCACCACCAGGCGGGCGGGGAAGCCGTGGTCGGCCGGCAGCGGCCGGTCGTTCATCTCGTAGGCCACCAGCACGTCCTCAAGCGCCTTGGCGAGCGGCAGCGGACGGCGCACGTGCCCCTGGTCGACGCCGTCCTCGACGTACACCGGATCCAGGCCGCGTGGCATGACGTCCACCGCGCCGGGGGTCAGGCCGGCGCGGTCCAGCAGCGCCGCCAGCGGCACGCCGCGCCAGCGGGCCACGCCGACGGCGCCGAGCCGCCACTGGATGCCGGGTGCGGGCTGGTCCTGCTGGGTGTCGAAGAAGGCCCGCCCGTTGCCGGCGCACTCGATGGCGACGTCGGCGGTGGTGGCGGGCAGCGCCAGCAGCTCCTCGTAGGACAGGCTGATCGGGCGGCGCACGCCGTCCCCGTGGATCAGCAGCCGCCAGGTGCGGGCGTCGATGAGCGGGGTGACGGTGTGGTTGCGGACGAAGAACCGGTCGGCGGGGGTGTGGTACCCCTGGCCGCGCATGGCCTCCCAGCGCATCTCGGCGCTGCGGCCGTGCCGGATGAACAGGTCGGGCGGCAGCGGCTTGACGATGCCGCCGGGCTCCGGCGTAGTCTCCGGGCGGGCGGCCACGCGCCGCATCGGCGGCACGAGCAGGGAGTCGCGTTCGGCCGCGGGCCTGGTCTGCGTGGTGTCGCCGGTCCGGTCGTAGAGTTCCATGGGGACCCCCCGTCCGGGTCAACAATTACTAATTCCCTACCAGAAAACCATGTTATAGATCTCAGTCTACTCCCCGAACCCCTCCTACGGGAGAGCCATCCGGCCCTGACGGACGCTCAGGCGATCCGGTAGCCGACTCCGCGCGCCGTCGCGATCACCGGCGGGTCGCCGAGCTTGCGCCGCAGCCGGCCCACCGTGACCGTGACGGTGTTGGTGAAGGCGTCGGCGTTCTCGTCCCATACCTTTTCGAGCAGGGTTTCGGTGCTCAGGAAGCCCGGGCTCGCCCGCAGCAGTGCCTCGAGCACGGCGAACTCTTTCAACGAGAGGTCGAGCCGCTCGCCGTCGCGAACGGCGGTGCGGCTCACCGGGTCCAGCGCGATCCCGGCCACGTGCAGCACGCGGGGCCGCGCGTCCGGCTTGCGGCGGGCCAGCGCCCGGATGCGCAGGATCAGCTCCGGGAAGTGGAAAGGCTTGGCGAGATAGTCGTCCGCGCCCAGGGTCAGCCCGCTGACCCGGTCGCCGGGCGCACCGGCCGCGGTCAGCATCAGCACCATCGGCCGGTCCGCCCGCTCGGTGATCATCTGGCACAGGGTGTCGCCGTGCAGGCCGGGCAGGTCGCGGTCCAGGACCACCACGTCGTACGCCGTGAGATCCAGCTTGGCGGCCGCGGTGAGCCCGTCGCATGCCAGGTCGACGGCCATTCCCTGGTCGCGCAGCCCTTCGGCGACGACCTCGGCGAGGTCGTCGTCGTCTTCGACCACCAGGATCCTCACGTCCCCACCGGCACCTTCGCGGCCGGAAGGGTGATCGCCACGCGCAGGCCGCCCTCCGGCCGGGCGAGCAGGGCGAGCCGGCCGCCGTGGGCGGCGGCCACGGCCGCCACGATCGACAGGCCCAGACCCGAAGAGCCGGTACGTTCGCCGCCGAGCCGCTCGAAGGGCTGTGCCAGCCGGTCGACCTCGCGCTGATCGAGGACGGGCCCGCCGGTCTCGACGATCAGCACCGTCTCCTGTGCGTTCACCGACCCGGTGATCTCGATCCATCCGCCGTTCTCGTTGTGGGTCACGGCGTTGTCGACGACGTTGCCCACCAGCCGGGCCAGCAGCGCCGGGCTGCCCACGGTCGCCGTCGCCGGCGGCAGGTCCACCGTCACCCGCAGCCCCTTGCGCCGCACGTCCGCGGACCTGTCCCGCAGCGCGGCGTCGGCGAACTCTGCGAGGTCGACCGGTGCGGCGTCGGCCAGGGCGCCGTGCTGCGCCCGGGCCAGCACGAGGAACCCGTCGAGCAGATGATCGACCCGGTCGAGTTGCCGGCGCAGGCGGGCCGCGAGCGCCACCGTCGAGGGGGCCGGGTCGGGCTTGGCCACCGCGACGTCCAGCGATGCCCGCATCGTCGCCAGCGGCGTACGCAGCTCATGGGAGGCGTTGGCGGCGAAGCGCCGCTGCGCGGTGAACGACGTCTCAAGCCGTCCGAGCAGCTCGTCGATGGTGTCGGCGAGATCCTTCACCTCGTCCGACGGACCGGTCACGGCCAGCCGCCGATCCAGGCTGTCGGCGGAGATGCGCCGGGTGACCGCCGTGATGAGCCGCAGCGGCCGCAGGACGCGCATGGCCAGCACCCGGCCGAGCAGCAACGAGACGACGGCCATCACGATCAGCGCCAGCAGTGCGCCGACCAGCAACTGGCGGGACTGCTGCGCGTGCACCGCGGCCAGCCGGCCCTCCAACTCCCGGACGCGCTGTTGCGCCGCGGTGAGGCCGCCCTGGCCGGGGAGACCTCCGGCCGGGACGACGTCGCTCACGCCGCCGCCGGAGAGCAGGAAGGCCAGAACCAGCAGCCCGGCGCCCGACAGGAGGAACACCACGGCGTACAAGATCGTGAATCGTGTTCCCACGGTCCGGCTACGCAGCCTCTTCATGCAGCCAGCATGCCCTGGGCGACCTAACAGCAGCATGACGGCACCGCTTCGGGTCGTGTTAGGCACCGAACCGTAGAACCGGCGGCATGTCGACCACCGAACTCCTCCGGCGGGAATGGACCGCCTTCCGCCGCCCGGGCCGCCTGATCGCCCTGGCCGCCGCGGCCCTCACCGTCATCGCACTGGGGCTGCTGGTCAGCCTCAACAGCCACTCGTCCTGTCCGGGCCCCTGCCCCGCCGTGCCCGTCGCCGGTGACGGCTCCATCGTCAGTGACAGGTTCTGGTTCGTGCACCGTGACCTGGGCCGCGAGGGCGGCATCACCGTCCGGATGACCTCGATGACCGGGACGATCACTTATCCACCGCCGAAACACGACCAGATCGTGTCCGGGCTGGTGCCGTGGGCGAAGGCCGGGATCATCATCAAGGACGGCCTGCGGCAGGGCTCGCGGTACGCGGCGATCATGATGACCGGCGGCCACGGCGTTCGCTTCCAGCACGACTACCGCGACGACGTCGCCGGCGGCGCAGGAGGCGTCTCGGCGGCCTCCCCCCGCTGGCTGCGCCTGACCCGCTCAGGCGATACGCTCACCGGCTCGGAGTCCGCCGACGGCAGCCGGTGGCGCACCGTCGCGACCGCGAGGCTCGACGGGCTGCCGGACACCGTGCAGGTCGGCCTGTTCGCCACGTCCCCCGGCGACCTCACGCTCCGCGAGGTCGGTCTCGGCGGCGCCATCGAGGAGGTCCGGTTCACCCAGGCCGTCGGTGTCTTCGACAACGTCACCGTCCAGGGCGGTGCACCCGGGAAGTGGGACAGCGACCCGATCGGCACGATGAACCAGACCGACTGGGAGAAATTGCACAACGCGTCGGGAGCCGTGGAGAAGGACGGCGTCATCACGATCAGCGGCACCGGCGACATCGGGCCGCTCAGTGAGGAGGGCACGCGTACCGTCGAGAACGTGCTGCTCGGCCTGCCGGTCGCGCTGATCGTGCTGGTCATCGTCGCGGCTCGCTACGGCACCCGCACGGCCCGCGAGGCGGCGTCCCGGCGAGTGATCGTCGCCCGGGCAGTCGTCGTCGCCGGGGCCTGCTTCGTCACCGGCCTGGTCGCGGTCGGCATCGTCATCCCGGCTGGCATGGCGGGCATGGAAGGCAACGGCTTCGTGCTGCCGTCGCTGCCGGTGGCGACCGGTGCCCGGGTGATCGCCGGCCTGGCGGCGGTGCTCGCGCTCTGCGCCGTCGTCGCGTACGCGCTCGGCGTGCGGCTGCGCCGCGGCCGGTCGGCGATCGTCATCGGGGTGGCGCTGATCGCCGTTCCCTATGCCGTCACGGCGCTCCCGCTGCTTCCCGACGCGGTCTCCGCCTGGCTGCTGCGGGTCACGCCGGCCGCCGGTTTCGCGGTCAAGCAGACGATGGTCGCGTATCCGCAGGTGACGGCGCACTACGCGCCGTCGGCCGGATACTTCCCGCTTCCCGGATGGGCCGGGCTCACCCTGCTCTGCGCGTACGCGGCGGCCGGCATGCTGATCGCCGCCGGCCGGAAACGGGCCGGAGAGGCCGGCCGGCGATAGTGCACGGTGCCTGGCCACCTCTGATCGCGCCGAAGGAGGACGACGCCATCAGCGGCACCCCGGATCGCGCGAAGGGCGGCCGCGCCGGATCTCGTCGGCCGACGGCGAGGCCCGGCTCGGGAGGCACGATGCGCGGAGGCTTCAGTCGTGGTGCAGGAGGTCGAGCAGACGGTCCACCGGCCAGGTGTTGACGACGTCGTCGCCGGTCAGCCAGGCCCGCTGGGCGATGCCCACCCCGAACCGCAGGTTGCCCAGGTGCGGCACGCTGTGCGCGTCGCTGTCGATGGAGAACCGCACCCCGTGGTGGCGGGCCAGCCGCACCAGGTCGGAGGGCAGGTCGGCCCGGTCGGGGTAGGCGTCGATCTCCAGGATGGTGCCGGTGCGCGCCGCCGCCGCGAACACCGTCTCCCAGTCGGCGTCCACCGGCGGGCGCTTGCCGATCTTGCGGGTGGTGGGATGGCCGATGACGTGCACGTAGGGGTTCTCGCAGGCGGCGACGAACCGGCGGGTCATCTCCTCGCGCGACTGGGTGAAATGCGAGTGGACCGAGGCCACGCAGATGTCGAAGCCGGACAGCACCTCGGCCGGCCAGTCGACCGAGCCGTCCGGCGCGATGTTCAGCTCCGTGCCGTGCAGCAGCCGCATGCCCGGATAGGAGTCCTGCAGCCGGCGCAGCCGCTCGCGCTGCTCCAGCATCTTCTCTAGCGTCATGCGCTGCATGAACAGGTTGGGCGCGTGGTCGGTCACCGCGTAGTAGGCGTACCCGCGGGCCGCGGCCGCCGCGACCATCTCCTCCAGGGTGGCGATGCCGTCGGTCAGGTCGGTGTGGGTGTGCAGGTCGCCCTTCAGGTCGTCCACGGTGACCAGCTCGGGCAGCGCGCCGCGCAGGGCCGCCTCGAACTCGCCGCCGTCCTCGCGCAGCGGCGGCGGCACCCACTGCATGCCGAGCGCGGCGTAGATGTCCTCCTCGGCCTCGGCGGCGATCACCCGCTCGCCCTCGAACAGGCCGTACTCCGAGAGCTTCCAGCCACGCTTCACGCACATCTCGCGCAGCCGCACGTTGTGCATCTTCGAACCGGTGAAGTACTGCATCGCGGAGCCCCAGGAGCCGGCCGGCACCAGGCGCAGGTCCACCTGGACGCCCTGCACCGTGCGCACCGACGTCTTCAGCGCGCCGCTCGCGATGACCTCGGCGACGTACGGCTGCCGCTTGAAGTCGTCCATCAGCGACTCGGGACCCACGGCGAGGATGTCGACGTCGCCGATGGTCTCCTTCATGCGGCGCACCGACCCGGCGCAGGCGATCTTCTCGGCGGCGGGCAGCGAGGCGATGACCCGCTCGGCGAGATCCATCGCCACGCCGAGGTGCACCCGCTCGCCCGAGGTGCGGAGCTGCTCGATGCCCTTGAGGATGTTCTCCTCGGACTTCGGGCCGAAGCCGCGCAGCCCGGCGAGCCTGCCCTCGCCGATGGCGCGGGCCAGCGCCTCGGGGGAGTCGATGCCGAGCTCGTGGTACAGGAAGACGGCCTTCTTCGGCCCGAGCGAGGCGATGCGGGTGAGCGCCCGCACCCCATCAGGCACCTGCGCCCGCAGCGCGTCGAGCTGCCGGAAGCTGCCCCGCTGCAGGAACTCCTCGACCTTCTTGGCGATCGCCTCGCCGACGCCCGGCACCACCCGGACGTCCACCCGCGAGATGTCCTCCGGGTGGCCCGCGATGGCCTTGGCGGCCTTCTGGTAACTGCGCACCCGGAAGGCGTCGCCGCCGGTCATCGCGAACAGGTCCGCGTACTCCTCCAGCGCCGCCGCAGCGTCGTCGTTCACCCGCCCCATGGGGCTCAGCTTACGGAGACCGCCCGACATTTCCGCCCCCGGCCCCGCCGACGCGCCTCCCGGTGTGCCGCGGGGGAGTGGCGCCGGCGGGACCGTCGTCCACGCGGGGTCAGTCAGTGGATGACCGGGCGGGTGATGTAGGGCTCGGCGAGGTGGGTCAGTTCCTCGTCGGTGAGCTTGAGATCGACCGCCGCGATGGCGTCGTCCAGGTGGTGCTCCTTGGTGGCGCCGACGATCGGGGCGGTCACGCCGGGCCGGGAGAGCAGCCAGGCCAGCGCCACCTGGGCCGGGGGGACATCGCGCTTGCCGGCCGTCTCGGCCACCCGGGCGAGGACGTCGCCGTCGCCCGGCCCGCCGTACAGGTGCTCGATGCGCCAGTCGGTGCCCGAGCGCGTCGTCCCCTCCTGCGGCACGTCCGCCCGGGCCAGCACGCCGCGCGCCAGCGGGCTCCACGGGATCAGCCCGACACCCTGGTCCAGGCACAGCGGGATCATCTCCCGCTCCTCTTCTCTGTACAGCAGGTTGTAGTGGTTCTGCATGGTCACGAACTTCGTCCAGCCGTTGACCTCGGCGACGTGCTGGGCCTTGGCGAACTGCCAGGCGTACATGGTGGAGGCGCCGATGTAGCGCGCCTTGCCCGACCGTACGACGTCGTGCAGCGCCTCCATGGTCTCCTCGATGGGCGTCCAGTCGTCCCACCGGTGGATCTGGTACAGGTCGACGTAGTCGGTGCCGAGCCGCCGCAGCGAGGCGTCGATGCCGTCCAGGATGTGCTTGCGCGACAGCCCGCCGTCGTTGGGCCCCTGCCCCATCGGGAAGAAGACCTTGGTGGCCAGCACGTAGTCCTCACGGCGCGGGAAGACCTTGCGGAGCAGGCTCCCGGTGACCTCCTCGCTGGCCCCGGCCGAGTAGGTGTCGGCGGTGTCGAAGAACGTCACCCCCGCCTCGGCCGCCTTGCGTACGAGCGGCTCGCTGTGCTCCTCGTCCAGCACCCAGTCCTGCCATCTGACCGGATCGCCGTAGCTCATCATCCCGAGGCAGATGCGCGACACCTTCATGCCGGTCGTGCCCAGTCTTACGTACTCCACGTGCCCCTCCTCGACTACCCGACATATCGCATGTAACGGTAGTCCGAGACATTGGGCCACGCGCCGGGCTCGCGGCGGTCACGCCTCGGCGGGTGAACCGCTCCTCGCGAGCTGAACCGTGTCCGGCTCGCCCTCGGCGGGCAGCCATGTCTCGGCCCAGGAGGAGATCTCCCGGACGGCCGCCTCCAGGGCGCGGCCCTTGTCCGTGAGGCGGTACTCGATGGTCACCGGGGTGGTCGGAAGGACGGTGCGCTCGACGACGCCCTCGCTCTCGAAACGCTTGAGCCGTTCGGAGAGCAGCTTGTCGGTGATGTCGGGGATGGCGGCGCTGATCTGTCGGAAGTGCGTGGCTCCGCGGAGGAGCTCACGAAGGATCACCCCGGCCCACCGGCGGCCGATCATCTCCACGGCCTGGTGGTAGCGGGGGCAGAAGTCAGGCTCGTACGTCGACACGCTGGCAGCTTACCAATGGATAGCGACTTGTGCTACGGGAAGACGTGTACTAGCTTGCAGTGATCGACCGGTCCCACATCAACGCCTGGCAGGACGGAGCCTTCCGGGCCGCGGTCGAGGCCACCGGCCGGCGCCGCCTGATCATGGCGGGTCTGTGGACCGAGGTCTGCCTGACCTTCCCGGCGCTCTCGGCGACCGAGGCGGGCTACGAGGTGTTCGCCGTCATCGACGCCTCCGCGGGGTCCAGCACCGCGGCGCACGACGCCGCGATCGTCCGGATGAGCCAGAAGGGCGTCATTCCCGTCAGCACCGCCAGCGTGCTGTCGGAACTGCAGCGTGACTGGGCCCGGACGGAGACCTACGACGCCGTCAACGAGATCGTCAGCCAGCACATGGGCGCCTGGGGGCAGGGCGTCAACTACGTCAACGCGGGATTCGCCAAGAAGTGACCGAAGGCGGCCGACCAACCTCGACACCGTGATCGTCCCGCACCGGGCCACGGCCGGCCCCGGCCCCTGCCCGCCGCCTCCCCGGCGGCCGCGGGGCCGGGGATAGAGGGCGGGGCCGAGGTCGAAGGCGCCGGTCAGAGAGTGGGACGGATCTCGCCCACGGGCAGGCCGCCGCCGAGGACGGGGACGGTGGTGAACGCCTGCGCGCCGGTGGTGACCGCGCCGAGGCGGGCGAGGGCGGCCAGGGCGATGGCCGTGGTGGCGCGGGGGCCGCCGTCGATGGCCTTGACCGCCACGGCGTGCCCTTCCGACGTGGCGACCACCAGCACGCCTTCTGCCCCGCCCTTCACCACGGCCCCCGGCAGGGCGCGCATCAGCTCGGTGTTGGCGTGCCCCGTGCCGCCGACGTACTCGGGGAAGTCCCGCATGGCGTCGGCCACCGCACGCTCGGGGGTGCCCTCGGGGGAGAGGGTGAGCGCGCGGACGGCACGGGCGAGCCCGGCCAGGGAGAGCGCGAACAGCGGGGCGCCGCAGCCGTCCACCGCCGTGTGGGTGCTCTTCTCTCCCGACAGCCGCTCGGCGGCCGACCGCACCCGCTGCTGGAGGGGGTGCGCGGGGTCGAGGTAGGAAGCGGTGTCCCAGCCGGACGCGGCGCAGGCCGTCAGCATCGCCGCGTGCTTGCCCGAGCAGTTCATCCGTACCCGGGCCGGGCCCTCACCGGCTCTGATCATCGCGTGCCGGGCGGCCTCGTTCTCCGGCCAGTCGGCCGGGCAGCGCAGCGCGCCGGTGCCGAGCCCGGCGTCGTGCAGCATCGCCTGGACGAGCTCGGCGTGGAGGTCCTCGCCGGTGTGGCTGCCGGCGGCGATCGCCAGGCGCGGGCCCGCAAGGGCGGCGCCGGACGAGAGGCAGGCCAGGGCCTGGAAGGGCTTGGCCGACGAGCGGGGCAGCATCGGCTCGTCCACGGGGCCGAGCGCGAACGCCAGGGTGCCGTCCGGCGCGAGCGCCGCGACGCTGCCGAAGTGGATGCTCTCCGTGAAACCGGACCTGACGACCTCCGCCAGACGCGCGTACATAAGGGTGCCTTTCTCGGGTGGTGCGATGCGCGGCAGGACGCCGCGCCGCCGGTGCCGCCGGAAGATGCCTCCGGGGCGGGAAGGTCAGGCGTGCAAGGCGGCCTCGGGGGCGGCGGGCGGCGCGGGACGGCCCGCGTCACCGGTCGCGGCGCGCCGGGCGGCGCCCGCCTGGCGGGCCTCCAGACCGCGGGCCAGCTTGGACAGCGAGGCGTTCACCACCAGGTAGACCAGCGCCACCACGATGTAGGTCTGGATCAGCAGGTGGTTGTAGTTGGCCAGCACCCGGCCGCTGTACAGCAGCTCGGCGTAGCTGACCACGTAGCCGAGCGAGGTGTCCTTGAGCAGGCCCACCGACTGGCTGACGATGGACGGCAGCACGCGCCGCGCCGCCTGCGGCAGCACGATGAGGCGCATGGCCTGCCCGCGCGTCAGCCCGACCGCGAGGCCCGCCTCGGTCTGCCCGCGGTCCACCGACCTGATGCCGGCCCGGAAGATCTCCGCGAAGGCCGCCGCGTTCGACACCGACAGCGGCACGACGAGCTTCCAGAACAGCGGCAGGTCCAGCCCGTAGCGCGGCAGGCCGAACAGCACCACATAGACCAGCAGCAGCGCGGGGACGGTCCGCACCACCTCGACGTACGTGCCCGCCGCCCAGCGGAGCGCGGGCCGGTGCGACACCCGGCCGAGCGCGAGCAGCAGCCCGCCGGCCATGGCGAGCGCGGCGGAGACCACGGCCGCCAGGAACGTCGACCACAGGCCGCCCAGCAGGTAGCGCCACATGGGCCAGGTGGCGTACGGCTGCCAGCGCGCCGCGTCGAGCTGGCCGTTCGCGGCGAACTGGCGAACCGCGAGCGCGGCCAGTGCCAGCAGCGCGAGCGCCGAGACCAGCGTCGCGACGCGGGTGCGCCTGCGGGCCCGCGGCCCCGGCTCGTCGAACAGCAGACGGCTCCCGGCGCTCACCGGGTCACCCCCGCGGCGGGGCGCGAAAGGGGAAGGCGGCTCATCGCGGCACCGCCAGCCTGCGCTGCAGCACGCCGGTGGCCAGGCCGACCAGCGACGACAGCAGCATGTACGCCAGCCCGGCCCCCACGAAGATCGGGATCGGCCGGGCCTCGACGAGGTTCACCCGGTTGGCGGCGGCGGTCAGCTCGACCACGCCGACCGCGGCCGCAAGGGAGGTGTTCATGGTGAGCATGATGAAGACGGTGCCGAGCGGCTGGACGACCGTGGCGAGCGCCTGGGGGAGCACCACGTGCCGCAGCGACCCGGCGAAGCCCAGGCCGAGCGCCCGCGCCGCCTCGCCCTGCCCGGCGGGGACCGCGTTGATCCCCGACCGCAGCGCCTCGGCGACGTAGGCCGCCTGGTACAGGGCGATCACCACGACGGCCGTGGTGAACAGCCCGGCGCGCACCCCGATCTCGGGCAGTCCGAAGACCGCCAGGATGAGCAGCACCAGCAGCGGGATGTTCTGCAGCGTCTCCACGTAGACCGTCCCCGCCGCGCGCAGCACGGGGACCGGGCTGACGCGGGCGGTGGCGACCAGCACCCCGGCCACCGACGCGCCCGCGAACGCGAGCAGGGTCAGCCGCAGCGTGGTGAGCAGACCCTCCCACAGCGCCGGGAGGTTGCCGAGCAGGGCGTCCATCGCGTGCGGCCGGTCAGGAACCGGGGACCGAGCCGATGGCGGGCGGCGTGGGGGCCGGGCCCTGCACGACTGTGCCGATCGACCTCTTCCACGCCTCCTGCCACAGGCCGGCGTCCTGGATCTTCTTCAGCCAGCCGTTGACGAAGCTCTTCATCTGGTCGTCGCCGTGTTTGAGCCCGATGCCGTACGGGTCGGTGGTGAACGGCTCGCCGACCACCTGCAGGCCGGGGTCGCTCTTGCCGTCGGCGACCAGCAGTGACTGGTCCTGGACATAGGCGACGCCGCGGTCCTGCTTGAGCGCCTGGACGCACTCGGGGTCGCTGCCGAAGGTGACGATCTTGGCGTTCGGCGCGAGCTTCTTGATGGCCGGGATGGCGGGGGTGTTGGCGCCGGCGATGACGGTCTTGCCGTCGAGGTCCTCGGGCTTGGCGATGCCGGTCGTGCCCTTCTTCACCGCGATCGCCAGGCCGGAGACGTAGTACGGGCCGGCGAAGGCGACCTGCTCGGCCCGTTCGGGGGTGATCGTGTAGGTCTGGAAGACCACGTCCACCGTGCCGTTGGACAGCAGCGCCTCGCGGGTCTCCGACGCCGAGTTGACGATCTTCACGCTCGGCTTGCCGATGATGTACTTGGCGAGCATCTTGCCGAGGTCGGCGTCGAAGCCCTCGACCTGCCCGGTCACCGGGTTCTGCTGGGAGAGCAGGGGCGCGTCCAGCGAGCCGCCGACCAGGAGCTCGCCCCGCTTCTTGATCTTCTCCATGACCGAGCCGGCCGGGATGTCCGAGGCCGCCGCCACCGGTGCGTTCGGATAGGGGTCCGCCGCCTGGGCTCCCGCGTCGCCCCCGCCGGGCGGGACGGCGGCCGAGCCGCCGTCCGAGCAGGCCGCGACGGTGGCCAGCGACAGCGCCGACAACGTGGTCATGACGGTCAGCGCCGCGCGGCGCGTGCGAGTGGAGGCTGGAGCGTTTCCGCGCAGCTCGATCATCAACGTACCATCCGACTTCATTCGGAATCGAACTTTGTCCGGACGATAGAGGCCAATCTCGACCTAAGTCAATCCATTGCCGCATTAAGTAACAACATGGTATTCATCTGCTGTGTCAGGTAAAGGGGAGCTCCTCCGTCTGGTCGCGCTGGGCCACGCGGAGTCCCGGGCCGAACTCGCCCGGCATTCCGGCCTCGCCCCGTCCAGCGTGTCGCTGCGCGTCGAGGAGCTCATCGAGGCCGGGCTGCTGCAGGAGGAGGGCTCCGGGCTGTCCACCGGCGGACGGCGTCCCCGCCGGCTCAAACTCGCCCCCAATGCCGGTCTGCTCGCCGTCGCCGACCTCGGCTCCCATCACGCCAGGCTGGGCCTGGTCGACCTGGCCGGCACGCCCCTCGCCGTCGTCGAGCACCCCTGCGACATAGGAGCCGGAGCCGCCGCGACCCTCGACTGGCTCGCCGGCCGCCTGACCGAACTGGTCGCGGCCGGCGGGGCCGGGCTGCCCGTACGCGGCGTCGGCGTCGGCGTCCCCGGCCCGGTCGACCCGGCCGGCGGCACGGTGATCTCCCCCTCCCGCATGCCCGGCTGGAACGAGTACCCGGTCGCCGCGCACATGGCCCGCCGGTTCGACGTCCCGGTGCTGGTCGAGAACGACGCCAATCTGATGGCCGCGGGCGAGCACCTGGCCTGGCCGGGCTGCGACAACCTCATGGTGCTCAAGGTGGGCACCGGCATCGGCTGCGGCATCATCGCCGGCGGCCGGCTGCACCGCGGGCGCGGCGCGGCCGGCGACATCAGCCACGTACGGGTGCGCGCCGACCGGTCGGTGATGTGCTCCTGCGGCCACTCCGACTGCCTGGAGGCCTACGCCAGCGGCGCGGCGCTCATGGCCGCCCTCGCCGGGCAGGGCATCGAGATCGGCCACCCCGCGGACATCGCCGCCCTCGCCGCCGACGGCGTCCCCCAGGCCACCAACCTGGTGCGCGGCGCGGGCCGGCTCATCGGCGACGTGCTCACCGCGCTGGTCAACTTCTTCAACCCCGACGCCGTGGTGATCGGCGGCAGCCTCTCGGCCGCCGAGCAGCTCATCGCCGCCGTCCGCGGCGCGGTCTACGAGCGGTGCCTGCCGCTGGCCACCCGCGATCTGAAGATCGACGTCACCCGGGCCGGCCCGAACGCCGCCATCCTCGGCGCGGGCTCGCTGCTACGCGACATCGTCCTGTCCGGCGACTGGATCGAGGAGGCCGCCGCCCGTCCCTGACCGCCGGCCTCAGAGCCAGTCCCGCCTGCGGAAGATGACGTAGAGGACGTACGACACCACGACGATCAGCAGGCTGGAGGTCCAGAACCCCGCGTCCTTCGCGAAGCCGGGGAACGGGATGTTCTGCCCGTAGAAGCCGGTGATCAGCGTGGGCACCGCGATGATCGCCGCCCAGCTCGTCACCCGCTTCATGATGTCGTTCATCCGATAGCCCTGCAGGTTCAGGTGGGTCTCGTACACGTTGCCCACCAGGTCGCGCAGCGACTCGGTCCAGTCGGACACCCGCAGCACGTGGTCGTACACGTCCTGGTAGTAGGGCGCCATGTCCGACGCGACCACGCCGAGATCGCGGCGCAGCAGCCCGTTGACCACCTCGCGCATCGGCAGCACGACCCGCCGGAACCGCACGGTCGTGCGCCGGATGTCGAACATGCGCCGCTGCATCCCCCGGCCGTTGCCCGGGTTGTCGACGAACAGCCCGTCCTCCAGCTCCTCCACCCGGTCGTCGAGCCCTTGGGCGACGTCGAAGTGCCCGTCCACGATGTAGTCGATCAGCGCGTACAGCAGGAAGGACACCCCGTGCGCGGCCATGTCCCGGCTCGCGTCCCAGCGCGCGACGATCGCGTCGATGTCGCAGGATTCGTCGGAACGGACGGTGACCAGCGCGTTCTTGGTGACGAAGACCGAGACCCCGGTCAGGTGCAGCCCGGCCGAGCCGTGCTCCAGACTGACGGCGTACAGCGTCAGGAACAGATGGGTGTCGTACAGGGCCAGCTTCGGCCGCGGCGGCGGCTGCAGAACGTCCTGGACGGCCAGCTCGTGCAGGCCGAGCTCCTCACGGACCACGGCGAGCTTCTCCGGGGTCGGGGCC
The DNA here is from genome assembly GCF_014646695.1 of Sphaerisporangium melleum. Lineage (GTDB taxonomy): Bacteria > Actinomycetota > Actinomycetes > Streptosporangiales > Streptosporangiaceae > Sphaerisporangium > Sphaerisporangium melleum. The sequence continues at coordinate 68,999 of NZ_BMNT01000003.1, read as the reverse complement.
AGCAGGTCGAACCACACGGTGTTCGCCGGGTCGCTCAGGTGCTCGGAGATCTCGGCGTACGGGAACCCCTCGGCCGTGAGAACACCGTCGCGGTACAGGCGGGTGCGTACCATGACCGCCACCCTAGCCCCGTCGCCGCGAGGTCAGGACCTGCGCAGACCACTGCGCAACGCGAACACGACCAGGGCGAGCCCGGCGAGGATCTGGGCGCCGAGGACGATGCGGTTGACGTCCACCGCCGGCTCCCAGGACACCCTGCCGTCCTTGATCACGTACGCGCCGACCGGGCGGGCGATCGTCCCGCCGCCCCCGCCCCGGCCGCCGGAGACCTGCCCCCGCACGTCGCCTTGGCCGAAACCGCCGCCCGCGTGAACCGATACGGCGGGGATGACCGTGGCGCCGTCCTTCTCATAGGGCTGCCCGTAGACTCGCTGCGCCCCGGAAAGATGCTCGAAGAACTCCCTCAGCTCCATGTTCCCGTCTCCCGCACTCGACGACGATCCAGAACCAGTGAAGGTCATGATGCCGCACCCCGCCAGCCCGGAGCCCGGCCCCCACGACGCCGAGCCGGCCTCGTCACCCGCGCCCGCTTCGGCCCCCGACTCGGGGCCGGCCTCCGCGTCCCTTCCGGACGCCGAGCCGGGTCTGGTCTCTGCCACTCCTTCGGCCCCCGCCCCTGGATCGGCCTCCCCGTCCCTTCCGGCTTCCGAGGCGCCCTCGGCGTCCGCGATCGTGCCGGTCCTCGGCGCCGGCTGGGAAACGGGGTACGTGGTCCGCCGCCCGGAGCCACAGGACGCGCCCGCCCTGTACGCCCTGGTGTCGGCCTGTGACACCGCGGTGCTGGGCCACCCGGACATGACCGCCGACGACGTGGCCGACATCCTCGCCGACCCCGATCTGGACCTGGCCCGCGACTCCTGGCTGGTGCACGCCGTCCCGGCCGCCGCCGGGCAGGAAGCCGGCCCGGCGGCCCCCGAGCCCGCCGACGACCCCGAGCGCCCTGAGAACTCCGAGACCCCCGAGCCCGCTGACGACCCCGAGCGTCCCGAGAACTCCGAGCCTCCTCGCGACCCGGCGGGCGACTGCGACGGCGGCACCGACCCGCCATCCGATGCCGGGACGCTGGTGGGCTGGGGGTACGCGCGACGCCAGGGGGCGGACGGGACCGCGGAGATCGAGGTGTACGCCACCGACCCGAACGCGACCGCCTGGCTCTGGGACGCCGCTCTGCGCCGTGCCCGCGAGCACGCCGACGGGCTCGGCCTGCCCCGCGCGATCGCCGAGATCGGCGTCTACCGCCAGGACGACGGCAAGCGGGCACTGGCCGCCGCGCGCGGATTCCGCGCCGCCACGAGCTTCCACCGGCTGCGCGCCGACCACTCCGGCCCGGCCGGCGACCCGCCCCCGCCGCCCGGTGTGCTGATCCGCCCCGCCGGCGGCGTGGAGGAGCTGATGCGCGCCGCCCACCGCGTCCACCAGGACGGATTCGCCGAGCACTTCGGCTTCGTCGCCAAGGACTACGACCGGTGGAAGGCCGACTTCGACTCCTCCGCCACCCACGACTGGGCGCAGCTCCTGCTCGCCCAGGCGGACGGCGTGCCGGCGGGCATGCTGCTCGGCTCGGACATGTTCGTGGCCGACGAGAACTGCGGGTACGTGCGCATCCTGGCCGTGCTGCCCGCGTTCCGCGGCCGGGGGATCGGCCGGTCGCTGCTGCTGCACGCCTTCGCCGCCGACGCGCGCCGGGGCAGAGCCGGAACGTACCTGCACGTGGACGCGCACAACAGCACCCCCGCCCTCGACCTCTACCTCTCGGCCGGCATGCACCCCGTCCTGGCGATAGACGTCTGGCGCCGCGAAGTCTGACCGGCGGAGCGGCCGTCGCCAACTGACGTCGGCCTCTGCGCGACCGAGGGAAGGGCCTCGGTGGAGCGGCCGGTTGGTTGGTGGCATCTGTTGCGATTCGGTGGGTTATCGTCTACCGACGATCAACCATGGGAGCCTCGTTGGCACTGCACGACCTGCTGGGACCACTGCTTCGACCGGTCTTCTTCCTCGGCGGAGTGCCCACCACCTGGGCGGAGTTGCTCGGCTTCGTCACGGGCGCGGTCACGGTCTGGCTGGTGGTGCGGCAGAACATCTGGAACTGGCCGCTCGGGATCGCGAACGTGGTCCTGCTCGGTCTGATCTTCGTGGAGGGCCGGCTGTACGCCGACGCCGGGCTGCAGGCGGTGTACGTCGTCCTCCAGTTCTGGGGCTGGTGGTCGTGGCTCTACGGCGGTCAGGCCCGCACACGCCTGACCGTTCGGCGGACGTCTCGCGTCGAGTGGAGTGTGCTGACCGTCGCGGGGCTCGTGGTGACGGGCGTGCTGACCTGGCTGCTGAGCACGTGGACGGACTCGGACGTGCCCTTCTGGGACTCCGTGACCACGACGATCTCGCTCATGGCGACCTACGGCCAGAGCCGCAAGCTGCTCGAATCGTGGTGGCTGTGGATCGCCGCCGACCTGGTGTACATCCCGCTCTACGCCGTCAAGGGGCTTCACCTGACCAGCGTGCTGTACTTCGTCTTCCTCGGACTGTGCGTGGCGGGGCTGGTGGACTGGCGGCGTGACCGGTCCGCCCGGCAGACGGTCACCGCCGCGGAGCCGGCCGGATGAGGTTCCGGCACGGCCTGGTCATCGGCAAGTTCTATCCGCCCCACGCCGGCCACCATCATCTGATCGACACCGCCGCCGCCGACTGCGCGCGCCTCACCGTGGTCGCCGCCGGGTCCAGCGTGGAGAGCATCCCCCTGGCACTGCGTACCGCCTGGTTGCGGGAACGGCATCCGCAGCCGCATGTCGAGATCATCCCCGTGCTCGACGACGCGGAGATGGACTTCGAGTCGGACGCCATCTGGGAGGAGCACGTCAACGCCTTCCGGACCGGCCTGGCCACGCTGTCCCGGCCCGAGGGCGGAACAGGCGCTGTGCCGCCGGTCGACGCGGTCTTCAGCTCCGAGCACTACGGTGCCGAACTGGCCCGCCGATTCTCCGCAGTGCACGTCCCCGTCGATCCGCGCCGTGTCCGGTTTCCGGTGAGCGGCACCGCCGTGCGGCTCGATCCCGTGGCGTGCTGGCAGTGGCTGTCTCCGGCGGTCCGGGCCCATCTGGCGCGCAGAGTCGTCGTGGTCGGCGCGGAATCCTCGGGGACGACAACGCTCGCCCGTGCCCTGGCCGGGCATTACGCCGCTCGCGGTGGTGCGTGGGCCGCCACCCGATGGGTGCCGGAGTACGGCCGGCTCTACTGCGAAGAGAAGCTCGCCGCGGCCACACGCGCGCACGGGCGTCGCGGTGAGCTGTGGATCGGCGATCTTTCCTGGACGTCGGAGGAGTTCACCGTCATCGCGGAGCGGCACCTGGCGTTGGAGGACGCGGCGGCGCGCGCGGGCTCGCCGCTGCTGGTCTGCGACACCGACGCCCTCGCCACCTCGCTGTGGCACGAGCGCTATCTCGGTGGAACATCCGCGGACGTCGAACGGCTTCACGCTCGTAATCGGCATGACCTCTGGATTCTCACCGACACCGCGGGAGTGCCGTTCGAGCAGGACGGATGGCGCGACGGTGAGGCCATCCGGGAATGGATGTCGGGCAGGTTCCGCGAAGAACTCGAACACCGGGAGCTGCCGCACATCGTCGTGACCGGCTCCGCCGAGCACCGTCTGGACCTCGCCGTCGACGCCGTCGACGCCCTGCTGGCCAAGGGGTGGACCTTCGCCGACCCTCTGTGATCGCCGCTGGGGAGGTCAGGTGCGGAGGTGGGAGGCGCCGTTGAGGTCGATGATGGTGCCGGTGGCCCACTCGGCCTCGGGGGAGGCCAGGTACAGCACCGCCGCGGCGATCTCCTCGGCGCGGGCCACCCTGCCGAAAGGGCTCTGGGCGCGGATGGCGTCGCCGCGCGGGGCCTTGAGGTGCTCGTTGGTCATGTCGGTCTCGACGAAGCCGGGGGCCACCGTGCCCACGGCGATGCCGTGCGGGGCAAGCGCGATGGCGAGGGACTGGCCGAAGGCGTTCATCCCGGCCTTGCTCGCGCCGTACGCCGGGGCCTCCGGCTCCCCACGGAAGGCGCCGCGCGAGGACACGTTGATGATCCGCCCGCCGCGAGGCATGTGCCGGACGGCGCACCAGGCCGCGTTGGCCGCGCCGAGCAGGTTGACCGCCAGCGTTCGCCGCCAGGCGTCCTGCCACTGCTCGTAGGACACCTCGGTGAGCGGGTGGTGCAGGAAGACGCCGGCGTTGTTGACCAGCACGTCGATGCCGCCGAGCGCCGCGGCCGCCTCGTCCACCATGCGCCGCACCTGCTCGGGGTCGGCGATGTCGGCCTGCACGACGACATGCCCCTCGCCGGGGAGCGCGGCGCGGGCCTGTTCGGCGAGGTCGGGCGAGTCCCGGTGATGGACGGCGACGCGGTCGCCCTGCCCGGCGAACGCGGCCGCCACCGCCCGCCCGATGCCCCGCGACGCGCCTGTGACCAGTACCTTGCGTCCACTCACGCCGCCGAGGTTACGCTCCCGGCGACCACCACCGTACGGCGGCCCCCACCCGGGACGCGCGCGTGGGAGCGGGCCGGGCAGGTCGCGGTGGGTCGGCGGGGCGCTGAGGGTGATGGACGGGAGCGCCGGCGGCCCGGTGGAATCGGTGGGACCGGACGTCCCTAGGATGGTCCGCCGGTCCGGCGTCCCGGACCGTGAGCCGCCCGTCACGCCGACCTCGTGAAGGAGAACGCATGGAGGTCCAGGACCACTCCGGCGGGTACGAGACGCACGCGCAGGTGCCGGCGTGGCACGGAGACCATGACCTGTCGGCCGGCGGCGAGGTCCTCGGCCGCGTCGCGGACGTCGCCCGCCTGGCGCTGCGGCGTTATGACCTCACGCCGGACGCCGAGGCGAGATTGATCAACGTGTCGGAGAACGCCACGTTCCTGGTCACCGACGCGGGCCGGCGGCTGATCCTGCGGGTCCACCGCCTCGGCTACCACTCCCGCGAGGCCATCGGCTCCGAGCTCGACTGGCTCACCGCGCTGCGCGAGGAGGCGGGCGTGCCCACCCCCGCGGTGGTGCCCGCGCTGGACGGGGCGCGGGTGATCGCCGTGGCCGGTCCGGACGGAGCGGCACGCCAGTGCGTGATGTTCGAGCACGTCCCGGGCGGCGAGCCCGCCGAGGACGCCCTCGGCGAGCACTTCGAGCCGCTGGGCGCGATCACCGCCCGCATGCACCTGCACGCCCGCCGCTGGCCGCGGCCGGCCGGGTTCACCCGGTTCCACTGGGACGAGGACGCCGCCTTCGGCCCGTCTCCGCGCTGGGGCCGGTGGCAGGACGGGGCCGGCGTGGACGGCGAGGCGCGCGCGGTGCTCGGCAGGCTGGAGACGGCGCTGCGCGACCGGCTGGCCCGGTTCGGCAAGGGGCCCGGTCGGTACGGCCTGATCCACGCCGACCTGCGGCTGGCCAACCTCCTGGTCCTTCCCGGCCCTGTTCCCACCGCTGGTCCGGACGTTCCCAAGGCGGGGCCGGACGTCCCGGCCGCCGGTCCGGACGGGCGGGCGCCGGGCACGGCGGGGGCGACCGTCATCGACTTCGACGACTGCGGCTTCGGCTGGTACCTCTACGACCTGGCGGCCGCGCTCAGCTTCATCGAGCACCGCCCGGAGGTCCCCGAGATGGCCGAGCGCTGGCTGACCGGCTACCGCACCGTCGCCGGCCTGCCGCGAGAGGACGAGGCGGAGGTCTGGACGTTCATCCTGCTCCGCAGGCTGCTGCTGGTCGCCTGGATCGGTTCCCACCCCGCCGTGGACATCGCCCGCGAGCTCGGCGCCCGCTACACCGAGCAGAGCTGTGACCTGGCCGAACGCTACCTCGGCTCGCTCAGGTAGCTGCCGCGTGGGTGGCAGGGCCGAAGGCTTCGACGTCGCCGGGCCGCGGCGTCGCATGTCACCGGCGCGCGCGGTGCGCGCAGGGCCGCTTCGAGGAGAGCGGCGGTGTGGGGAGACCGCTTCGCCCCGGGGGCGACCGGGTATGGCCGCCACGGGCGGACCGCGAACGCGTCCCCGGCCGGGCGGCAGGAAGGTGGGTGACCGTGTGGTGAAAGTTTCCGCGGCGCCGCGCGCTCGTGCCCGCTCGGCGACGCCGCGGCCCCAGGTCGGGGAGCCGCGCAGTGCTCCGGGGGCCGGGCCGTGATTGCCGGTGATGTACACCCTTTATACGGTCGGGGCAGGCTCTGACACTTTCCCTTACTTCGAGTAGGGAGTACCGATGTCCGTCCAGCCGGTGACGCGAAAGCGTCTCACCTCAGTCCTCACCGTGATCGTCGCCGCCCTCGCCGCGGCGGCGGCGCTCGTCCTGACCAGACCACCCGCCGCCGGAGCCCTGGCCACCGGCGGCTTCGACTTCACCCGCGCCCAGGTCGCGAACACCGGGCTGCAGGTCCCCTGGGCCATCGCCTTCCTGCCCGACGGCACCGCCCTGGTCACCGAACGCGACACCGCACGCATCATGCAGGTGCGCCCGGGAAGCACCCCCACCGTCGCGGCGACCGTGCCGAACGTCGTGCCGTCCGGCGAGGGCGGCCTGCTAGGCATCGCCGTCTCGCCCACCTACGCCCAGGACCAGTACGTCTACGTCTACTACTCCGCGAGCTCCGACAACCGGGTCGTCCGCCTCCGCCTGAACGCGCCGGCCACGCAGCAGGTCATCGTCTCCGGCATTCCCAAGGCGAGCTTCCACAACGGCGGGCGCATCGCCTTCGGCCCCGACGGCATGCTGTACGTGGCCACCGGCGACGGCGGGACCACGTCGAACGCGCAGAACCGGAGCAGCCTGGGCGGGAAGATCCTGCGGATGACCGCCACCGGCGGGATGCCGCAGTCGGGCAACCCGTTCTCCGGCTCGCTGGTCTACAGCATGGGCCACCGCAACGTGCAGGGCCTCGCCTGGGACGGGCAGGGACGGCTGTACGCCAGCGAGTTCGGCCAGAACACCTACGACGAACTCAACCTCATCGTCGCGGGCGGCAACTACGGCTGGCCCACCTGTGAAGGCATGTGCACCAACCCCTCCTTCCGCAACCCGCTGGTGACCTGGACCACGGCCGAGGCGTCGCCGAGCGGCCTGGCCTACGCCGGCAACACGCTGTTCGCCGCCGCCCTGCGCGGGACCCGGCTGTGGACCGTCCCGGTGAGCGGCGGCGCCGTCACCGGCTCGCCGGTCGCCGAGTTCCAGGGGACGTACGGCCGGCTGCGCGCCGTCGTCGTGGGCCCGGACGGCTGGCTGTGGGTGTCGACGACCAACCGCGACGGCCGGGGCACCCCCGCGAGCAACGACGACCGGATCATCCGCGTTCCCCCGTCCGGCACCACGCCGTCCCCGTCGGCCACCCCCACCCCCACGCCGACGGTGACCCCCACTCCGACGCCCACCCCGGCTCCCGAGCGGGCCTGCGCGGCCACCTACCGGGTGACCAGCCAGTGGGGCGGCGGCTTCCAGGGCGAGATCGCCGTGCGCAACTCCGGGACGGCGGCCCTCACCTCGTGGGCGGTCACCTTCACCTTCCCGAACGGGCAGACGATCAGCCAGATGTGGGGCGGCCGGTACACCCAGTCGGGATCCAGCGTGACCGTGCGCAACGAGACCTGGAACGGGTCGCTCGCGCCCGGCGCCTCCACCACGGCGGGCTTCACCGCCGCCTTCTCGGGGACCAACGGCACGCCGAGCGCACTCGGCTGTAGCGCGACCTGACCAGCACGGCAGAACACAAGGGCCGACGGCGGGAGAACCGCCGGCGACCCGGCACCGGAGGCGGCGTCACCACGACGCCGCCTCCTTCGTCGTCCGGCTCCGTGCACGCCGGAAACGCTCCCGAGGAAGCTGGAGCCACCGTTCCGGCCGGGCGCCACAAAGTACACGCAATGTGATAGCTATGTGACGGCATGCGATCGGTAACGCCATGTGCCCAACCGTTCGCTCACTGCCGTGAATTCACCGCGCCCTCAGGGGAGCGGCTTCTCGCCCTCCTCTGCCGAGGTGGGCGACGGACGAACCTGCCCGCATTCGAACAGCAACCACATCAGAAAAGCGATCCCTTCCCGCCGGGTGCACCCCGGCGGCCCCCCTCGCTGATATCTAGGGAGACGGTCATGCTGGTCTGCGTACTGGCGGTCGCGGCGGCGGTCGGCGTGGTGGCCATCGCCGCCTTTCTCTTCCGCAGGCTCGGTCAGGGCACCGAAGACGGCGCCCCGGACGGTCCGACCGCCGGCCACGCCGGCTCCATGCTCTCCTCCCTTTTCCTGCTGGTCTTCGCCATCGCGATCGTCGTGCCGTGGACCACGGCGGACGCCGCGCGGCAGAACACCTACGCCGAGAGCCGCGCCGCCGTGGACGCCTACTGGGCCGCGGCCCGGCTCCCCGTCCCGGTGGGCGCCCAGGTGCAGCAGCAGATCAGGGACTACGTCCAGTTCGTCCTGCACAAGGAGTGGCCCCTCATGGCCGAGGGGCGGCTCAGCCTCGAGGGCGACTCCCGGGTGGACGCGCTGCGCGCTCAGGTGAGCGGTCTCGTCGTGACCGGTGACCAGGCCGTCGCCGCCAAGGCCGAAACGCTGGAGGAGATGAAGGGCCTCTCGGCGGCCCGGCGCCAGCGCGGGGCCGACGCCCAGGCCGAGCCACCGGCCGGTGTCCTGCCGCTGACCATCCTGACCGGGGTGATCGTCCTGCTGTTCCCCTTCATGGCCGGCGCCAGGCCGCGAGGCCGCACACTGGTGCCGCTGTTCGTGATGGCCGCGCTGCTCGGGGTCGGCGTCTTCCTCACCTGGCAGATCTCCCGCGTCTTCGACAGCGGGCTGTCGGTCGGGCCGGAGGCGTTCCGCGCCGCGCTCTCGGAGTTCCAGCGCATCCCCTGGAGCGGATGATGACCATCGCCGGCCGGAGCGTGACGGCGGCCCTGGCGACCGCGCTCGCCGCGGCGCCGCTGACCGGAGTCGCCGCCGCCGACGACGGCCTCCTTCCGCCGGTGCCCGATGTCACGGTCTGCCTCGACGTCGATGTGCTGGTGCACCTGCGGGTCGGCATCACCGTCGCCGGCCCGCCGGCGTGCCGCCGCCCCCCGGCACCGCCGCCGCCCGCCCCCACGCCGCCTCCCGACCCACCGGCGCCGCCCGCCACCCCGCCCGCACCTGCGCCCACCCCGCCTGCACCTGCGCCCACCCCGTCCGCGCCCCGGCCCACGGCCACGGTCCGCCCGCCTGCCCCGAAACCGAGCGCGCGCCCTCCATCGTCCCGCCTTCCCGTACCACCACCAGCCACCGCCGCGGCGGTGCCACGGCCACCGGCACGCCCCCAGGCCGCCGCCTCCCGGCCGGCACCCGCCCCGGCCACGCCGACGCCCGCGCCGTCCCGGGTCGCGCCCACTCCGGCGCCGTCGACGGTCTCCCCGCAGCCCGCCGTCCGCCCGCTGCGGGCGGACGTCCCGCCAGCGCGCCGCAAGCAGCCGCTGGCGACGGTGATGGTCGTCGTCGTCCTGTCCCTGGTCATCGCCCTCGCCGCCGGCCTCGCCTTCGGCACCACCCGCTGACCGGTGAAGTCGCCGGGGACGCTGAGCGGGGCGAGGGCGGTGCGTAGACTGATTCGGTGACCACGACGGATGCCGGGCCGGCCGAGGAAGGGGCGCGGCGGCGCGAGCTGACGGTGGCCAAGATCGCCAAGCTGGCCGGGGTGTCGGCGCCCACCGTGTCCCGGGTGCTCAACGGTCAGGCGGGGGTGTCGCTCGACACCCGGGAGCGGGTCGAGGCGGTGCTGCGCGAGCACGGCTACCGCCGGCGGGACACCGGCACGTCCATCGCCATCGTCGAGCTGGTCTTCCACGCCCTGGAGAGCCTGTGGGCGCTGGAGATCGTCCGCGGCGTCGAGCAGGTGGCTCGTGAGCGAGGGCTGGCCGTGGTGCTCACCGAGATGCAGGGGCGCCTCACCCCGGGCAAGGCGTGGACCGAGCAGGTGCTCGCGCGCCGCCCGAGCGGTGTCATCGCGGTCTTCTCCGAGCTGACCGTCCAGCAGCAGTCCCAGCTCGCCACCCGCTCGATCCCCCTGGTCGTGGTGGATCCCACCGGGGAGCCGCTGCACGCGACCCCGTCGGTGGGCGCCACGAACTGGACCGGCGGGATGGCCGCCACCCGCCACCTGCTCGAGCTCGGCCACCGGCGCATCGCCATGCTGAGCGGCCCGACCAAGTGGCCGTGCTGCCGGGCCCGGCTCGACGGTTACCGGGCCGCGATGGACGCCGCCGGCGTGCCGATCGACCCCGGCCTGGTGCGGGTCAGCACGCTGTACGTCGAGGGCGGGCTGCAGGACGGCGCCGAGCTGCTGCGCCTCCCCGATCCGCCGACCGCGATCTTCACCGCGAACGATCTGCAGGCCTTCGGCGTGTACGAGGCGGCCCGGCGGGCCGGGGTGCGCATTCCCGACGAGCTGAGCGTCGTCGGCTTCGACGACCTGTCGTTCACCCAGTGGGCCGGCCCGCCCATGACGACCGTGCGGCAGCCGCTGGTCCAGATGGGCGCCGTGGCGACCCGGATGATCGCGACCCTCGCCGCGGGGGAGCGCCTCGACCAGCACCGCGTCGAGCTGGCCACCGAGCTGATCGTGCGCGAGAGCACCGCACCCCCATCCCGCAGCTGAAAGCCGCGCTGAGCTGGCGATATACCGCCGATATACACGTGTTCAGTACGGTTTTCCGCATCGGCGAATGTGCCGCCGGAGAAGAAGGATTGGGGGAAAGCCGTGCCGAGAATGCGCCGGTTCGCTTTCGCGGTGGCAGGGGCGCTGGCCATCGCGCTGGCCGTCGTGATCTACCACGGGTACGCCGCGGATCTGTTCACCGTACCGGCGACGGTGATGGCCGCTCCGTTCGACTGGTTCGTCCCGCCGCGCTGACGGGCGGCCCGTCGTACGGAGGACGGGAACGGGGGAACGGGGAGCACGGGGAGCACGGGGGATCGGGGGAAGCGGGGGATCGGGGGAAGCGGGGGAAC
>NZ_BMNT01000003.1:20925-57910 GCF_014646695.1 Sphaerisporangium melleum | reverse complement strand
GGGGGAGTGGGGTCGCGCCGTCTGGGGGCGGCGGCGCGACCGCGCCCCTGCCGGGCCGGCCTGCCGAGATCGTCGCGGTCCGGGCCGGCGGGGGCCGGAGCGGGGGGTCAGCCGGTGGGATCGGGGAGTTCTCCATCGGCCGGCGGGGACGTGCCGGTGGAGTCGGAGAGTTCGAGATGGGGCGCGCGGGCCGGGGGCGGGGACGCGCCGGCGGCGGCGTAGAGGTCGGCGGACAGGCGTTCCAGGCGACGGCCGGTCGAGGAGTCGCCACCGTCGCGGGCGATGAGCGCGAGCAGGGCGAGCGTGCGTGCCTCGCCGATGCGGTGCCCGGTCCTGCGGTGCACGTCGAGGGCGCGCCTGCCGTGCGCGGCCGCCTCTGCCAGGCGGCCGAGGCCGTGCTGCGCGCGGGCCAGTGCGGTGAGCGCCTGCCCCTCCAGGACGAGGAAGCCCGAGGTGCTCGCCTGCTTCACCGCCTGCTCGGCGAAGTCGACGGCGGTGACGTGCTCGCCGGCGTGCTGGTAGGCATCGCTCAGCCCGATCGATGCCTCGATCACCTGGCCGGGTGAGTTGATCTCCTCGGCGGTGGCGAGCGCCCTCCCGTGCAGGCGGAGTGCCTCGGCGGGGTCGCCGGCCCGCGCCCGGAGGGAGGCGAGCGTGTTCAGCGCCTGCACCTCGGTGTACCGGTCGCCGATGTCGGTGGCCAGGCTCAACGCCTCCTCCGCGACCTCGCGGGCCTGCTCCGGGCGGCCGGCGTCGCGGTGCACCAGGGCCAGCCACGCCAGCGAGTTCGCCTCCAGGTAGCGGTCGCCCAGCTCCTGATGGCGGGCGAGGGCGGTGGTCAGGTGGCCGGCGGCGGCGGTGAGGTCGCCCAGCACGTGGTGCAGTTCGCCCAGGGTCGCGATGGCCACGGCCTCGGCTCTGGGCGCCCGGTCGTTCTCCCGGATGAGCGCCAGCGCCTGCTCGGCCCAGACCAGCCCTTCGCGGAGCCTGCCGGACTGCCGGCAGGCGTTGGCGAGATTGTTCACGACCTTGGCACGGCCCTGCCGCGATCCGAGGCGATCGTGCAGCCGGAGCGCCTTGTGCAGGTGACCGGTCGCCTCTTCGGGCCGGCCGACGAACATCAGGGTCGTGCCCAGGTTGCTCAGTGCGCTCGCCTCGCCCTCGGCCCACCCGGTCTCGGCGCACAGGGTGATCGCCCTGCCCAGGTAGGCGATCGACCGTGCGTAACGGGCGAGGCAGTAGTTGACGTGGGCGAGGTTGAGGAAGGCGGAGGCCATGGCCCGCCGATCACCCTCGAACCGGGCGGCGGTCAGCGCGGTGCGGGCGGTGGCGATCCAGTCGACCATGTTCCGCGACAGGTTGTGGTAGCCGCGGATGCGGTCGGCCATGAGCCAGGCCAGCGGCCGGAAGCCGTGACGCAGGGCGTGGCGGACGGCCGCGTTCACGTTGTGCCGCTCGGCCTCCAGCCACGCCATGGCCGCCGGAGCGGGCGGCGCCGGCACCGGGTTCGCGAGGACGCCCTCCGGCGCGGGGAGCAGCAGCATGTCCGGATACAGCGCCCGCGCCGCGCCATCGATCGTGGACAGGTACCAGGTGAGCAGCCTGTCCACCGCCGCTCGCCGATCTTCCGGAGGGTCCTCGGCGGCGGAGAGGTCGGCGGCGTACCGGCGCAGCAGGTCGTGCAGGGCGAACCGCCCGGGCTTGTGCTGTTCCACCAGGTGGATGCCGGCGAGCCGGTCCAGTGCCGCGGCGGCCTCGGGCTCGGGCACCCCGGCCAGGACGGCCGCCGCCGCGGGGGTGAGGTCGGGGCAGGCGACCAGCCCGAGGCGCCGGAACATCGCACGCACCGGGCCGGGGAGGGTGCGGTACGACAGGTCGAAGGCGGTGTGGACGGCGGTCTCCTCGTCGCCCTCGACGGTCAGGGCGGTGACCGGGTTGCCGGCGCCGAGTTCGGCGACGTACTCCTCGATCGGCTGCCGCGGCCGGTCCAGCAGGTGCGCGGCGGCGATGCGCAACGCGAGGGGGAGGTGGCCGCAGACGCGGGCCAGCCGGGCGACGGCCGCGGGCTCGGCGGCGACGCGGCCGGTGCCGACCAGATGCCCGATCAGCGCCGTGGCCTCGTCGGGGGCCAGCACGTCCAGCGGAACCCGGCGGGCGCCCTCGCGGGCCACCAGCCCGGTCAGCCGGTCGCGGCTGGTGACCAGCACCAGGCAGCCGGAGTGGCCGGGGATCAGCGGGCGTACCTGCTCGGCGGAGTCGGCGTTGTCCAGCAAAACCAGCACGCGCCGCCCGGCCGTCAGCGAGCGGTACCTCGCGGCCGCCTCCGCGACATCGAGGGGCACCTGCTCGGGCGGCATGCCGAGGGCCCGCAGGAACCCCGCGAGCGCGTCCATGGGGCGTACCGGCGTCGCGGCGGAGTATCCGCGCAGGTTGAGGTAGAGCTGGCCGTCGGGGAAGCGCGCGGCGGCACGGTGCGCCCACCGCACCGCGAGGGCCGTCTTGCCGACCCCTCCGGTGCCGGTGATCGCGATGATGCGGTTCGCGCCCGATCCTTCGCGCAGCAGGGCGTCGAGCGCGTCGAGTGCGTCCTGCCGGCCGGTGAAACCCGCGACGTCCGAGGGCAGCTCCCGGGGAGCGGGCAGCGCCGCGAACGGAGTGGAGGTCACCGCCGCGGGCTCGGGCCGTGCGGGGGATCTCAGGGGTGGTGCGAGCCGCGTGGGCTGCGCGGGCGCGGTGCCGTCGCCGCCGCGCAGGATGGCCTCGTGTACCCGCTGAAGCGCCGGCCCGGGCTCGATGCCGAGTTGCTCGCGCAGCAGCGTGCGCGTCCGCCGGAACAGTTCCAGGGCCTCGGCCTGGCGGCCGCCGCGGTCGAGCGCGGTCATCAGGTGCGCGCGCAGCCCTTCACGGTAGGGGGCCTCGCGCACCAGGCGGGTCAGCACCGGGATCAGCTCGTGGTGCCTGCCCAGCCGCAGCTCGGCCTCGGCCCAGCGTTCGTGGGTGACCAGCCGTAACTGCTCCAGCTGCTCGGCCTCGCCGGTGACCCCCTCGCATTCGGAGAACTCGGCGAAGGCCGGGCCGCGCCACAGATCCAGGGCCTGGCGCAGCAGCCGGGCGGCCGGTGGCGGGTCGTCGCGGTCCATCGCCCGGCGTCCCTCGGCGGACAGCCGCCGGAACCGCGCCGAGTCGAGGCCGTCGCCGGTGACGATCCGGTATCCGTCCGGCGTCCGGATGATCCGGTCGGGGCCGAGCGCGCCGCGCAGCCGGTGCACGTAGAGCTGGATGTTGCGCCGGGCGGAAGGGGGCGGGCCGTCCGCCCAGAGCGCGTCGATCAGCCACTCGGTGGGCACGACCCGGCCGCTCTCGGCCGCCAGGAGGACGGCGAGCAGGAGGCGCGGTTTGTACGCGGTGCCGATGGGCACTGGCCGGCCCTCCCGGGTGACGGTGAGCGGGCCCAGCACCTGAAACTCCATCGGCGACCCTCCTTGTCCCCCGGCAGGTCTCCCGGGAACTCCCCCGAGCGGCTCCGTCGGCCCCCGCGGCCGTACACCTATGAATCATCACTTAAAGCGTGCCGCCATGCTGCCGGACCGGTAGGGGGTGGGGGAAAGGGGGGGCCGTCCGAGCGGCCCTTCGCGGCCGTGGTGGTGGAAAGTTTCACCGATCCGTGGCCTGCCGGGCCGGCCTCGCCGGTGGAGACGCTGGTCGGCGCGAGGGTCCGGCAATGGCCCGACCTGGTGCCTTGTCTTCTAGAAACATTCCGATCGATACTCCGGAACGTTTCGGGAAGCCGCCCGCGCTGCCTGCCACGGGCCGGAGAACAGGACCACCAATGAGGATGAGAACACTGCTGGGCGCCGTCGCGACGGCCGCGGCGCTCGTCGTCGCCGGGTTCGTCACGGCGTCCCCGGCGTCACCGGCCTCGCTCACCGAGGTCACCAACTTCGGCACCAACCCCAGCAACCTGCGGATGCACCTGTACGTCCCGGACCGGGTGGCGTCCCGGCCGCCCATCCTGGTCGCCGTGCACTACTGCACGGGCTCAGGCCCGGCGTTCTACTCAGGGACGGAGTTCGCCTCCCTGGCCGACCGGTACGGCTACATCGTCATCTACCCCTCGGCGACCAGGAGCGGGAGCTGCTTCGACGTCTCCTCGCCCCAGGCGCTCCGGCACGACGGCGGCAGCGACCCGGTGGGCATCGTGTCCATGGTCAGGTACGTGCAGCAGCGCTACAACACCGACCCCGACCGGGTGTTCGTCACCGGCGCGTCCTCGGGCGGCATGATGACCAACGTGCTGCTCGGCGACTATCCGGACGTCTTCAAGGCCGGGGCGGCGTTCATGGGCGTGCCGTTCGGCTGCTTCGCCACCACCGACGGGTCGAGCTGGAACAGCGCCTGCGCCAACGGCCAGATCACCAAGACCCCGCAGCAGTGGGGCGACCTGGTGCGCGCGGCCTACCCGGGCTACACCGGCGCCCGGCCGCGGATGCAGCTGTGGCACGGCACCGAGGACGCCACGCTGCGCTACCCGAACTTCCAGGAGGCGATCAAACAGTGGACCAACGTCCACGGGCTGAGCCAAACGCCGGTTTTCACCGACCGCCCGCAGTCCAGCTGGACCCGCACCCGCTACGGTAACGCCACAGGTCAGGCCCCGGTCGAGGCGGTCAGCATCCAGGGTGTCGGGCACAGCCTGCCGCAGGGCGGCATGGCCGCCGAGGCCATCCGCTTCTTCGGCCTGGACGGCACCGCGCCGTCACCGACCCCCACGCCCACCCCGACTCCGACTCCCACGCCGACTCCCACGCCGACTCCCACGCCGACTCCGACCCCCACCCCGACTCCGGGGACCGGTGGCTGCCAGGTCACCTACACCATGCAGTCGTGGAACAACGGGTTCACCACTTCGGTCACCGTCGCCAACACCGGCTCCAGCGCGATCAACGGATGGTCGCTGGCGTTCGGCCTGCCGAGCGGGCAGACGGTCACCAACGCCTGGAACGCGACCGTCTCCCCGGCGAGCGGGCAGGTCACGGCCAGGAACGTCGGCTACAACGGCACGATCGCGCCGGGCTCCTCGGTGAACTTCGGCTTCCAGGCCACCCACACCGGCAACACCGCCAAGCCGTCGTCGTTCACGCTCAACGGCGCCGACTGCTCGGTGGCCTGACGGCCGATGTCTCGTGGCCCGGGGGGCAGGTCGTTACCGGGCCACGAGACGGATCGGACCCCGGCGCGCACGGCGTGCCGGGCCGGACCTCCCCGCCGAGGGGGCGGGGATGTCCGAACGACCGAAAGCCGGCTGCGGGGCGCGCCACCCCGCAGCCGACTTCCGCTCATTCGGGCGGGTCGTGGTGAACTTCAGGAAAGACGGTCGATCATCCTTTCTGTTGGCTTTCCGGAACCCCGGTCAGGTGAGGTCCCGATGATCGATCACCCCCTTCGCGTCAGTAGCCGGAACCGTTGGAGGAGGAGGTCGGTGAGGCGCTCGGGCTGGCCGAGGCGGTGGGGGAGGAGCTCGGCCGCGGAGTGCCGGCGCCGGCGGCGTCGGCCGGCATGATCAGACCGATCAGGCCGTGCTGGGCCTTCTGGATGCCGGCGGAGTACCACAGGGCGTTCTGGCCGCCGATCTCGGCGCTGCCCGGCTCCAGGTCCCACAGGCCCTCGATGGCGATCGCCTTGCCGTCGGACTTGCGCAGCGGGCCGAGGTAGCGGCCGTTGCGGTAGGCGTTGATCCAGCCGTCGCCGAAGTTGCCGACCAGCAGTGCCCCGGCGTAGGCGCCGAAGCTCGCGGGAGCCTTGATCATCGCCCAGGGCGCGTTCAGGGCGCCGCGGGCGGCGACACGGCCGGCGAACCGGCCCGAGGCGGAGAAGCGGCTGATGAAGCCGAAGCCGCGGCCCGCGATCGACTTGCCGGTCTCCGGGTCACGCTTGGCGTAGGCGACGTAGACGGCGTTGCCCACGATCTCGACGTTGAAGGCGGAGTAGTCCTCCGGCAGACCCGGGTCGCGGTAGGCCCACTTCGCCAGGCGCACCCGGCGGAAGTCGTCGTCGAACACGTCGACCCGGTTGTGCGCGAAGTCGGCGGCGAGCAGGAAGCGGCCCCTGTTGGTGGGCATCAGGGCGAGGCCCTTGTAGTCCGCGCGCCGGGTGAAGGCCGCGATGACCGCGCTGTTCGGGTTGACCTCGGCGTTCCACGCGGTGATGGCCCCGCTGGGGCTGGCGAAGATGAACGACGCGGGGGCGGAAACGCCCTTGCTGGAGATCTCGAAGCCCTCGCCGGCGTCGTTGAAGATCTGCCCGGTCGGCGAGCCGCCGGGGATCGAGACCTCGGTCTTCTCCTTGGTGAGCTGGCCGGCGCCGCCGGAGTACACCGTCGCCGTGCCGGTGCCCGCGTTGGAGACCCACAGTGTCTTGCCCATCGCCAGGCCCCAGGGGTTGACCACCTTCGCGTCGGTGACGTCCGCCTTGCCGGCCAGGTCCGAGATCAGGGGGATATCGGCGAATCGGTTCTTGGTATGCGTGGTGGACCTGGTGGACTCCTTGGACTGCGTGGACTCAGCGTGCGCCGGGATCGTGCCGGTGGTAATGCCCAGGACGAGTGCCGCAGCGCAGAGCGTGACGATGCGCGACCGCATCAGGCCTCCTATGTCGTTCTGCATGTGCGTACGGGGGGAGGTACGCGGTCGCCACGGACCCGGTTCAAACCGATTCACAGGACTTTTCGCGACTTCTCCCCGACGCCCGTGACGAGGCCGGGAGCGGCACGGACGACGCCGAGCCCTGTGCGGGAGGCATCGCGGGGACGGCTTGGGACGACTCCGCCGCAGCTCGGGGGGAGGCCCACGCTGATCGGGCGACCGCTGTCGAGGCGGGCGGCGACCGGCCCGCGATCGCCCGCGATCAGCGCCATACGGCGTGCGCAGAATTCGCCCCGGCCCGCGATCGCGCGGCTCCGCGCCGGCCGCCGTTCTCCTGCGGCCGGCGCGCGCCTTCGTGGGGGCGCACGTCCAGTGCGATGCCTTTGTGTGTCGATGTCCTCCGCCACACGGGCGAACGCGGCGAGGGTGCCGCTGCGCTCGCGGGCCGCCGGGAACTGCGAAGTGCAGGTCGCGTACGGGCGTTCAAAGGGCGGGTGGAGGGGGAGCCGGGGCGGCGCCACACCGTGTTGTTAGCGCTAACAAGCGGGGGACGAGGACGAGCCGGACCATTCCGGTTTCCGGACCGATACTCCACCTTGTTTCGGTTACATTCCCTGAGTGTTCGGGATATCTCCCCGAGCGTCAAGGCCTCATTTCGGAATCGTCGGGCGATATGTATCGATCGTCCGACCGAGCGAGATCGAATCGTTATCCATCTCACTCCTTGACGATCGGAGATGAGAACGCTAACAATCGCACCGAGCCATCCGGCCGGCCTCTCCGGGGAGAAACGACGTGCACGAAGCCACCCTCACCATCGATCCCGCCTTCCGCGTCGCCCCCGTACGGCGGCGCACGTTCGGCACCTTCGTCGAGCACCTCGGCCGCTGCGTCTACACCGGCATCTACGAGCCGGGCCACCCGAGCGCGGACGCCGACGGCTTCCGGCAGGACGTCCTGGACATGACCCGGGAGCTCGGCGTCAGCACCGTGCGCTACCCCGGCGGCAACTTCGTCTCCGGCTACCGCTGGGAGGACGGCATCGGGCCGGTCGCCTCCCGCCCCGCCCGGCTCGACCTCGCCTGGCACTCCACCGAGCCCAACGAGGTCGGCGTGGACGAGTTCATGCGGTGGGCGCGCAAGGCCGGCATCGAGCCGATGATGGCCGTCAACCTCGGGACGCGCGGCGTCCAGGAGGCCCTGGACCTGCTCGAATACTGCAACATCGAGTCGGGCACCCACTGGTCGGACCTGCGCGTCGCGCACGGCGCCAAGGAGCCGTACGGCATCCGCATGTGGTGCCTGGGCAACGAGATGGACGGTCCCTGGCAGCTCGGCCACAAGACCGCCCGCGAGTACGGCAGGCTCGCCGCCGAGACCGCCCGCGCCATGCGCATGCTCGACCCGGGCCTGGAGCTGGTGGCCTGCGGCAGCTCGGGCTCGTCCATGCCGACCTTCGGCGCGTGGGAGGCCGAGGTGCTGGAGGAGGCCTACGACCAGGTCGACCACATCTCCTGCCACGCCTACTACGAGGAGAAGAACGGCGACCTGGCGAGCTTCCTCGCCTGCTCCACCGACATGGAGGAGTTCATCGCCTCGGTGGTCGCCACCGCCGACCACGTGCGGGCCAAGTTGCGGGCCACCAAGCGGATCACCGTGTCGTTCGACGAGTGGAACGTCTGGTACCTCAGCCGCTTCGAGGCCGCGAAGTCCGCCGAGCCGCCCGTGGGCTGGCCGGTCGCCCCGCCACTGCTGGAGGAGCGCTACCACCTGGCCGACGCCGTGGCCGTCGGCGGGCTGCTCATCACCCTGCTGCGCAACAGCGACCGGGTCGCCGCCGCCAGCCAGGCCCAGCTCGTCAACGTCATCGCGCCCATCATGACCGAGCCGGGTGGCCGTGCCTGGCGGCAGACCATCTTCCACCCCTTCGCGCAGGCGTCCCGGTACGCCTCCGGCGAGGTGCTGCGGGTGGAGCCGGTCTCCCCGGTGCACGAGACCGCCGAGTACGGCGAGGTGCCGCTGCTGCACGCGGTCGCCACGCACGACGAGGACGTCACCACCGTCTTCGCGGTCAACCGCGCGGTCGACGGCCCGATGGAGCTGACGCTGGACGCCCGCGCGCTCGGCGACGTGCGCGTGGTGGAGGCGACCACGCTGAGCGACCCGGACGTCTACGCGGTCAACACCGCAGCCGACCCCGACTGGGTCGTGCCGCGGGCCAACCCCGACGTCATGTCCGACCCGCTGCGCGTGGTGCTGCCCCCGGTCTCCTGGAACGTCATCCGCCTGGCCCGCGCCCGCTGATCGCGCCTCCCTTACGGGAGCGCTCCCATCGCCCCTATGCTCGCCGTACATCGCGGTGCGGACCCTACGGAGGCGGGTGTGAGCGAGCAGGAGAGCGCGTTACCGGGCGTCGATGTGACGCGGATGAGTCACGCGCGGGCCTATGACTACGTGCTCGGGGGCAAGGACAACTACGAGATCGACCGCCAGGCGGCCCGGCAGGTGATGGCGCTCGCGCCCGACCTGCCGGTGCTGGGCAAGGCCCAGCGCAGGTTCCTGCTCCGGGTGACGCGCATGTGCGCCGAGGCCGGCATCGACCAGTTCCTCGACGTCGGCACCGGTATCCCCACCGCGCCGAACGTCCACGAGACCGCCCGGGCCGTCGACCCCGAGGCGCGGGTGGTCTACGTCGACTACGACCCGGTGGTGTTCGTGCACAACAACGCCCTGCTGGCCGACACCAAGGGCGTGACGGCGCTGCAGGGCGACGTGCGCGAGCCGGAGGCGTTGCTCGACCACCCCGAGGTGCGCGGCACCATCGACTTCACCCGGCCGGTCCTGGTGCTGTTCGTGGGCCTGTTCCACCTGGTGACCGACGAGGAGGACCCGGGCGGCATCGTCGCGCGCTTCCGCGAGCGCATGGCCCCGGGCAGCCACGTCATGATCTCCCAGTTCTGCTCCGACGGCAGCGACCCGGCGGCGCGGGCCAAGCTGGAGGAGATCTCGGTGAACTCCCCCTCGCCGATGTGCTTCCGTTCCCGCGAGCGGATAGCGGGCTTCTTCGACGGCTTCGACATCCTGCCGCCGGGGGTCGTCGACGTGCAGGACTGGTGGCCGGGCGAGCTCGCGCCGCCGACGAAGCTCAAGGTCGCGGCAGGCGTCGGCCGCAAGCTCTGACCCTCCCGCGGGGCGACCGCGGCAGGCGCCGCGCTCCGCGGGACATCGGCGTCGGCCCGGCATATGTCGATAGGTCGTGTACTGATATACCAGAGGGCGAGTCTCCCGAGCTGCCAGGAAGGGAAGATCGCCATGCTGGATGACGTCAGGCGGGCGCTTGCGTCGGTGGTGTCCGTACCGGTGACCCCGTTCGACGACACGGGAGGCGTCGACGAGAAGGCCTACGCCGCCGTGGTGTCGCGCATGGTCGAGGCGGGCGTCACCGCCGTCACCCCGGGCGGCAACACCGGTGAGTTCTACTCGCTGTCGGACGAGGAGCGAAACCGGGTGGTGGCACTGACCGCCGAGACGGCCGGCGACGCCCGCGTCATCGCGGGAGTGGGCCACGACGCGGCGCGGGCCGCCCGGCAGGCCGTGGAGGCCGCCGAACTCGGCGCGCACGCCGTCATGGTCCACCAGCCCGTGCATCCCTACCAGTCGCAGGACGGCTGGGTCGACTACCACCGGGCGGTCGCCGAGGCGGTCCCCGAGCTCGGCGTCGTCAGCTATCTGCGCTCGCCGCTCATCGGCCCGGCGGCGGTGCGCGTCCTCGCCGCCGCCTGCCCCAACCTGGCCGGGGTGAAGTACGCCATTCCCGACCCGGTGCGCTTCGCGGAGATGGCGGACGCCGTCCCCGAGCTCACCTGGGTGTGCGGGCTGGCCGAGAGCTGGGCGCCGTTCTTCTGGCCGGGCGGGGCACGCGGGTTCACCTCCGGGCTGGCCGCCATCGCCCCCGGCCTGTCGCTGGAACTGCACGCCCAGTTGGAGGCGGGCGACACCGCCGCGGCGATGCGGCTGTGGCGGCGGCTCAAACCCATCGAGGACCTGCGCGCCCGGCGCGGCAACGCCGCCAACGTGTCGGTGCTCAAGGAGGCCCTGGCCCAGCTCGGCGTCTGCCGCCGCGAGGTGCGCCCGCCGATATCCGAACTGCCCCCGGCCGAGCGTGAAGAGGTCACCGCCGTCCTGCGCTCCCTCGACCTGCTCACCGTGGAGGAGGCGTGAACGGCGGGGAGCCGCGTGCGGCGAGGGGAGAGACCGTGGACGTGACACGACAGGATGACCAGGTCGGCTCCGCGACGGGCGAGGCCATCGCGCCGGAGGTCTTCGAGGCGCTCCGGCGGGTCTCGACCGCCACGGTCACCACGCAGTTGTTCGCCCGGGGGCTGCGCAACGCCTTCATGGCGGGCCTGCGCCCGCTCAACCCCGGATGCACCCGCATGGTGGGCGAGGCGTTCACCCTGCGCCACATCCCCGCCCGGGAGGACCTCGACGTGCTCGCGGTCTTCAAGGACTACGACCACCCGCAGCGCCTCGCGGTCGAATCGGTCGGCCCGGGGCAGGTGCTGGTGATGGACTGCCGCGGCCAGACCCGCGCGGCCTCCATCGGCGGCATCCTCGCCACCCGCATGCTGCGCCGCGGCGCCGCCGGGCTGGTCACCGACGGCGCGGTGCGCGACTCGCCGTACTTCACCGGGCTGGAGCTGCCGGTCTTCGCCGCGGGCGTGTGCGCGACCACCAACCTCGCCCGCCACCACGCCGTCGACATGCAGGTGCCCATCGGCTGCGCCGAGGTGCCGGTCTACCCGGGGGACGTCATCGTGGCCGACGCCGAGGGGGTCGTCTGCGTGCCGCGCCATCTCGCGGCCGAGGTCGCGCGGGACGCCCTTGAGCAGGAGCGCCTGGAGGAGTTCATCCAGGCGGAGATCGAGGGCGGCGCGCCGCTGCGCGGCGTCTACCCGCCGGACGAGAACACGCTGCGCCGCTACCACTCCAGGTGACCGCGCCCGAGCCTGCCGTGTGCGTCCTGGCCTGACGGCCCCGGTCCCGTCCGCCGTCCCCGGCGGAGCGGGGCCGGGGTCGCGCGGGTGCCCCTGGCGACGAGAGCCGGGGCGTCCTCATCCGGACATCGGACGGGTGCTTCCGCGCTTGCGGTGGACACGTACAGTGATGCGGCGGATACTCAGCGTGTCAGCCAGTCCCTCCGGTCACTCCGGCCCCGGCGGCGCCCACCGCCGGCGACCTCCCTGTGACGCCGCCGTCGCCGGAACCGGCCGGAACGACACAAGGAGAGCGATGCACCCGAAGAAGTCCACCGCCCTCGTCATGTCCGTCCTGCTCGCGGGCGCGTGCATGGCGACCGCCGCCGCGGCGAGCGCCGACACCACCCCCGCCGGCGCCCCGCCCGGCCCGGCCCACGCTCTGCCCCCCGGCTACGTGCTGGTGACGCTGCCCAACGCCAACGTGCCGAACTTCCAGCGCCGCACGCTGTACTGCCCCGGTTCCAAGCGCGTGCTGGGCGGCGGCGCCGAGGCCCGGGGCAACCGCGCGATCCTGGTGGGCTCGTTCCCCACCGACGACGGGCGCGGCTGGATCGGGCTCGGCCGTCAGGACGGCTACAACGACGTCGGCATCAGCGTCTTCGCCATCTGCGCCGACTGAACCGCCCCCACCCGCCGGCCCCGGGCCCTCCCCGGGGCCGGCCCCTTTTCCGTTCCTCACCGCGCCGGCGTTCAGGTCACGTTCTGTGAGTGGGCCAGGTGCGCCACAGTGCGCTTGACGTGCGTCCTGCTCAGCCGCTCGGCCAGCGCGGCGTCGCCGTTCTCCGCCGCGGCCAGCATCTCCTCGTGCTCGGCGTGCTCGTCCCGCCAGGTGGGCCAGTGCCGCCACAGCACGCTGACCGTGCCGAGCGCGGTGAGGTCCTGCAGGTTGTCGAGCTGGGCGGTGACCAGCTCGTTGTCGCACCCGGCGTACAGCGCCCGGTGGAAGCGGCGGTTGGCCATGCTGAGCGCGGTGGGGTCCTCGCCGGACAGCAGCCGGTGCGCTTCGCCGAGCGCCTTGCGGGCGTCCTCCAGTGGACCGGCGCCCCGCACCCGCACGGCGCAGGCCACGGCCCACGGTTCGAGCAGCAGGCGCAGCTCCTGGGCTTTGCGCAGGTCGGCCGCGTCGGGCGCCCGCACGCTGACCCCGCGGTTGGGGCTGATCACCACGAGCCCCGTCGAGGCCAGGCCGATCAGCGCCTCGCGTACCGGGGTCTTGGACACGCCGAGCTGCTCGGCGAGCCGGCGTTCCACGAGGGTCTCGCCGGGCTTGATGCGGCCGGACAGGATGGCCGTCCTGATCGAGTCGGCCACGAGGTCGGTGCGCGTGATCGACCGTGCCACGGGCCGCAGGACCGGTTCCTCCGAGATGTCGTACACCTGTATATCGTGCCGCACGCGCGCCGCCCCTCGCTCACCCTGCCCCGTCCCTTGCGTCCGCGCGGCCGCAAGGCGTGCGGAGACGCGCGCCGTGCGGCCGGTGGACGGCTCAGCCCATGCCGGGCTCGGGGGCGCCTCCGGTCCCGAGCAGGAAGTCGAAGTCGCAGCCCTGGTCGGCCTGCATGATGTGCGCGTCGAACATGGCTCCGTACCCGCGGCGGAACGCCGGCTTCGGCGGCTGCCAGGCGGCGCGGCGGCGTGCCAGCTCCTCCTCGGGCACCTCCAGGGTCAGCCGGCGGGCCTCGACGTCCAGGGTGATCGGGTCGCCGTCCCGCACCAGCGCGAGCGGGCCGCCGACGTGCGACTCGGGCGCGACGTGCAGCACGCAGGCGCCGTAGCTCGTGCCGCTCATCCGCGCGTCGGAGATGCGCACCATGTCGCGGACGCCCATCTTGAGAAGCCGGTCCGGGATGGGGAGCATGCCGTGCTCGGGCATCCCGGGCCCGCCGTGCGGGCCCGCGCCGCGCAGGACCAGCACCGAGTCGGCGGTGATCGGCAGGCTCTCGTCGTTGATGCGCCGCACCAGGTCGGCGTGGCCGTCGAACACCACGGCCGGTCCGGTGTGCTTGAGCAGCCGGGGCTCGGCGGCGACGTGCTTGATCACCGCGCCGTCCGGCGCCAGGTTGCCGCGCAGGACGGCCAGGCCGCCCTCCTGCGACATCGGGTCGTCGCGCCGGCGGATCACCTTGTCGTCGTACACCTCGGCCGCCGCCAGCGTCTCGCGCATCGGGCGGCCGCCGACCGTCGGGCGGTCGGGGTGGAGCAGGTCCTTGATGCGGGAGAGCAGGCCGGGCAGGCCGCCGGCCAGGTGGAAGTGCTCCATGACGTAGGCGCCGCTCGGCTTGAGGTCGGCGAGCACCGGGACCCGCCGGGACGCCTCGTCGAAGTCGTCGAGGGTGAGCGGCACGCCGCTGCGGCGGGCCATCGCGATCAGGTGGATGACCGCGTTGGTGGACCCGCCGAGGGCCAGGATCGTGGTCACCGCGTCGGCGTAGGCCTCGGCGGTCAGGACGGCGGAGGGGCGCAGGTCCTCCCAGGCCATCTCGACCGCCCGCCGCCCGGAGGCCGCGGCCATCCGGTTGTGCGCGGAGGCGACCGCCGGGATGGCCGCGGCGCCGGGGAGCGTCATGCCGAGCACCTCGGCGACCGAGGTCATCGTGGAGGCGGTGCCCATGGTCATGCAGTGGCCGGGGGAGCGGGCGATGCCTGAAAGGACGTCCTCCATGTCCGCCTCGGTGATCAGCCCCGCCTGCTTGTCGGCCCAGTAGCGCCACATGTCGCTGCCGCTGCCGAGCAGCTCGCCGCGGTGGTTGCCGGGGATCATCGGGCCGCACGGTACGAAGATCGCCGGGATGTCCATGCTGATGGCGCCCATGATCAGGGCAGGGGTGGTCTTGTCGCACCCGCCCATGAGCACCGCCGCGTCGATCGGGTGGGAGCGCAGCAGCTCCTCGGTCTCCATGGCGAGCAGGTTGCGGTAGAGCATGGTGGTCGGCTTCTGGAAGGTCTCCGACAGCGACATCACCGGCAGCTCCACCGGATAGCCGCCGGCCTGCCAGACCCCGCGCTTGACGTCCTGCGCGCGCTCGCGCAGGTGGATGTGGCACGGGTTGAGCTCGCTCCAGGTGTTCAGGATGCCGACGACCGGCTTGCCCATGTGCTCCTCGGCGGACAGGCCGAGCTGGCGGGTCCGCGCACGGTGGCTGAAGGAACGAAGCCCCTCGGTGCCGTACCACTGGTGGCTTCTCAGTTGCTCAGGGGTCAGACGCTGCACGAGTCCTCCTCGATATCCTGATATATCACGATATCGGGAGCGGAGGACGGATCACCGGGCGGCGGCGAGGGCGGCGTCCGCGAGCAGACCGTGCCGGGCGGGCCCGGCCAGCCCCGCGTGGTAGAGGTGGATCTCCTCGGCGCCCGCCTCCGCCAGGCGCCGCACATGCGGCACGAGGTCCTCCTGCCGCACCGGCGGCAGCACGGTCACGTACGCCCCGAGAGCGACCTGCTCGGGCAGCATGCGCCGGGCGACCCGAAGCCGGTCGGCCGACTCCTGCCCGGTGGGCCAGCACTGCACGATAACGGCGTCGACGTCCTTGCCGGCCGGCGGGCGCAGGCCGGGGTTGGCGCCGGTGGCCCACGGGTCGGGGGAGGCGTGCAACGCGACCCGCAGCCCGGTGGGCAGCGCCGCGACCACCTGGTGGCGCAGCTCGTCGGCCGCCTGGTGCCGCACGGCGAGGATCGTCGCCGCGGTCTCGGCGTCCAGGTCGTGCTCGCGCGAGCGCACCGCGGCGCGCAGGTCGCGCACCGTGCGCCCGGGGTCGGCGCCGCCGGCCTCCCAGCCGTCCCGGCAGGCGGCACAGCAGCACACCGACAGCATGCGCCGCGCCCGGGCGTCGTAGGCGCCGTCGGTCTTGTCGTGGTGGCCGCCGTGGTCGGCGCCGAGCTGCCCGCAGGCCTCCAGCAGCGCTCCCGCCAGCGGCAGGTCGCGCACGGCCTCGGCGGCCAGCGTGGCGGCGTACTCGCGCACCTCGGCGCGGGAGGGGCACAGCGCCCACGGGTAGTGCTCGCCGAAGCAGTTGACCACGCTCACGTCCGGGTGCGCCTCGCCCAGCCGCGAGGCGTGCGTCAGCACGATCCACGCCGTCACCGGCACCCCGGCGCCGGCCAGGGCGCGCGCGGCCGTGCCGAACGCGTCCGCGTCCTCCATCCAGGCGGGCGCCGCGGGCACCAGCCGCCTGCCCCGCCACGCCTCCTCGCGGACCGGCCGGTAGAGCGCGCTGTGCCGCGCGTCCATGTACGCCCGCTCCGGATGCCAGGGGGTCGCCGCCCGGACCGTGTGGTAAGCGGCAGCGAGGTTCACCCCTTCGGCGCCCAGCGTCTGCACCCGGGCCGTGAACAGGGGATCCCCGATCACGTCCCACGGGTAGGCGTGCACGAGCACGCGCATGGCCATCGCCTCCCCACAAGGGGCCCCTCGCCCCACAAATGGCGTTGTCCAGGCATACCGACTCGGCTGTGCCGCGTCAATGGCTCGCGCGGCCCCGGCTTCCCGCGCGAGCGCCTCATCGGCAGGCATGAAAGCCCGCTTCCTGGACAGGGAGGGGGTGAGAGCGGCAGGCCTTGAGCAGGGGGACGACACGATGGGACAGGAAGTGGCCAAGGAGCGCTTCTCCGAGGCCGAGTACGGGCGATTCGGGGAGCGCCTGAAAGACTCACTGATCGCGCTGCGCGAGCTGCTGGCCAGACCGGGCTTCGGCGCCGGTCCCGCCACCCTCGGCGCCGAGCTGGAGCTGTTCCTCATCGACGAGGACGGCCGGCCGCTGCTGCGCAACAAGCAGGTGCGCGACGCCGCCGCCGACGAGCGGGTGGTGCTGGAGCTCGGCGCCTTCAACCTGGAGGTCAACCTGACCCCCGCGCCGCTGGCCGGGCGGCCGTTCAGCGCCCTGGCCGGCGAGGCACGGCGCGTGATGGAGCTGGTCGACCGGGCGGCCGGGGCGCACGGCGGCCGGGTGGTGCCGATCGGCATCCTGCCCACCCTCACCGAGTTCGACTTCACCCGGGACGCCATGAGCGACGAGACCCGCTACCGGGCGCTCAGCCGCGGCATCCGCAGGGTGCGCGCCGAACCGTTCCGGGTGCGCATCCGCGGCACCGAGCGCCTTGAGCTGGAGGTCGAGGACGTCGTCCTGGAGAGCGCCAACACCTCCTGGCAGATCCACCTGCGCACCCCGCCCGAGTCCTTCGCCCGCGTCTACAACGCCGCCCAGCTCGCCATCGGGCCGGTGCTGGCGGTGAGCGGCAACTCGCCCGCCTTCCTGGGCCGCGACCTGTGGGAGGAGACCCGCATCGCGCTGTTCGAGGCGTCCGCCGACGACCGCGACCCCGAGCGGCCCTGGCGGGTGGACGGCCGGGTGAGCTTCGGGTCCGGATGGGTGGAGAGCGGCGCCGGGGAGCTGTTCGAGCGCTGCGTCCGCGACTACGAGCCGGTGCTGCCCGTGATGGACGAGGAGGACCCGCTGGAGGCGATCCGCGACGGCGGCGTCCCGCGGCTGGCCGAGCTGCGGCTGCACCAGGGGACGGTGTGGCAGTGGAACCGGCCGGTGTACGACCCCGGGGACGGCGGGCACCTGCGGGTCGAGCTGCGCGCGCTGCCGGCCGGGCCGACGTGCGCCGACATGGCGGCCGGCGCGGCGTTCCTGATCGGCCTGGTCAAGGCGCTGACCGCCGAGCCGTCCTGGATCGAGGGCTTCGCGTTCGCCGACGCCTACCGCAACTTCTACCGGGCCGCGCAGAACGGGCTGGACGCCGAGCTGGCCTGGCCGGGGCGCGAGGCGACCGCGCCGGCCGGCCGGCTGGTCGCCGATCTGCTGCCGGTGGCCCGCGACGGGCTGCTGTCGGCCGGAGTGGCGGCCGACGAGGCCGACCGTCACCTGGAGGTCATCGCCGAGCGCGTGCGGCTGCGCCGCACCGGGGCGGTCTGGCAGCGGGAGGCGCTGGCCGCGCTGGAGGACGGGCCGGGCGCCCGCGCCGCCATGCTGGCCCGCTACCGCGAACTGGCCTTCGCCGGCGACCCGGTGCACACCTGGCCCTGCCCGTGACCCCTCCGCCTGACCGGGCCGCCCGGTCAGGCCTGGTCGTCGATGCCGGTGAGCGAGCTTCCGTAGCTCAGCGCGACGAGCTGGGCCACCGCGCTGTGCGCGCCCAGTGGCTCGGCGCACCCCGCGCCGACCGACTCGGCCGCCGCCGTGATCTTGCCGGTGTCGATCTCGGGCCCGATGAGGAACGGGGCGAGCGCGAGCCGTGAGGCGCCGATGTTGCGCAGCCGCTGCGCGGCGTCGCCGACCCCCGGCTGGGCGTCGAGCGAGGCCGCGACGACCGGGAGCGTGAGCCGGGCGGCCAGCAGCACGACGGTGGCGTCGGCCGCGCGCACGGCCTCCTGGCCGCCCACCGTGCCGACGATGATGCCGTCCACCGGTGCCGCGATGTTGAACAGGCGCATGCGGTCGGCGCGGGCGAGGCCGCTGTCGGCCAGCTTCACGTGCAGTGCCTCGGCCAGCAGCGGGTGCGGCCCGAGCGGGTCGGCGATGGTCGTCAGGACGTCGCTCTCGGCGACGGCCTCCCTGATCGCGCGGTACACCTGCTGGTGCGGTCCGGTGACCAGCGGGACGACGATCGCGGCGGGCGACTCCTTCGGACGGTCGGCGGCGCACTCGGTGAGCGTCTCCGCCAGGCTCGTCTTGCCGTCGCCGAGGTGGACGAGGCGCACGTCGAGATGGGGATGGTCCACGCCGACGATGGTCTTGACCGCCGCGGGGACGTCGCCGCCGGCGCCGGGGGCGGCGAGCACGAGCGCCGGCGCGTCCGGAGGCAGATGCGCGGGGACGGGCCGCCGGTGCCGGCCGGAGCTGGTCCGGAACGAGCGTTCCCGGACCGGAAGCTCCTGTGGAGGCTGATGACCATCGTTCACATCGGCGGATTTTACGGGGTATGAGGCGAAAGTTAAGTCGGATTCGCCGCGACGCGTGGCGGGAGGCGGGTCCAGCTCCCGTGACATCAGTGACAAATTTGGACTCGATCCTGAGAAGAGTACCAACGGTCCGTAATCATTCGAGATCATGACGGGGGCGTCAGGCCGGGCGGACGGCCTGGGAATGTCCCCGCTGCTGACAGTTGCGCGGACCGCACCGGCGATATTTTTTTTCGCCGGGCGGCGGCGCCGGGCGTGCCTTCAGTGCGGGTGGTGGGTGACCCGCAGCACCTCCAGGGCCCCGAGGCCCGCGAGGAGCAGGAACGACAGCCCGATCAGCAGGGAAGTGGCGGACAGGTGGGCCCGGGCGCCGAGCGGCCACCGGGCGAGGGCCGCCGGCCACGCTCGCCCGCCCGTGGCCGCTCCGGCCCTGGAGGCGGGACCGCCGAGCGGCGTGTCGCCGGGGGCGGGGTGCGGTGCCGCGCCGGCCGGGACGGGGGCTGGTGGCCGGACTTCCGGCACCTCCCGCGGGGTGCGGCCGCCCGCGGCCGGTCCGGCGGGACGGCCTGGTGTGGCGCGGCGCAGCTCGGGATGTCGGGCCAGATAGCCGCGCGGGAAGCTCTTCACGCCGGTGTCGCCGCAGGCGGGGCAGCGGGTGCCCGACCACGGTGGCTGGACCAGGAGCTCGGCGCGGAACCACACGTCGGCGTCGTTGCCATGGCTGTCGGTGAGATGCCGGACGACGTACTCGTCCTCCCACACCGCCAGGCAGCGAGGGCATTCGAACGGCCAGGTCTCCCGAGTGCTGAAGCCTTCGATCACGAGGACCACCTCCAGCGTGCGCGCCCTGTCATGAGGGCGCCGCCCGCTTAGAGTGTGGGCGTCACAGCGGTTTGATCGCAAGAGCCGCCGTCCGGGCAGTGGACCGAATCCTCCCTTGAGGGAAGGATCGCGCTGTCACGGATGGTCCCGCCCCGCGTGCGGCTCGGCCGCGGTCAGCGCCAGCAGGCCGAGCACGGCGCAGGCCCCCATGACCGCGGCGGCCGGCAGCACGGCACGCGCCCCGCCCAACCCGGCCAGCGGCGCGGTGGCCGCGCCGATGACGAACTGCAGGGACGCCATCAGGGCCGCGGCGACGCCGGCCGCGCGAGGCGCCCGGGCCAGCGCGACGGCCGAGGTGTCGCCCAGCACCAGCCCCAGGGACGCCACGGCGAGGAGCAGCAACGGCAGGCAGACACCCGCGTTCAGCCCTCCGGTCGCCGCCGCGGCGCCGAGCAGGCCGGCGCAGACGAGCAGGACGGCCAGACCCGCGCGGGCCGGCCACAGCGGGGGAAAGCGGTAGGCGAGGCGCGCGCCCGCCGCCGCGACCAGCACCAGGGCCAGCGCGTTCAGCGTCAGCGTCGCCGCGACCGGGGCGATGTGCGGGCCGAGCAGGTCGCGCAGGAAGAACGGCGCCGCGGCCAGGTAGGCCGCGAGCGCGCCGAACCCCAGCGCGAACGCCACGGCCGGGGCCACCTGGTCGCGGTCGCGCAGCAGCGACCTTCCGGTCGGCCCGGGAAGGAAGGTCACCGTCCTGGCGTGCAGCGGCAGCGTCTCGGGCAGGGCGATCAGCGCCGCGAGGAACGCGAGCAGCCCCAGGACGGCGAGCGCCGCGAACACCGCACGCCACCCCGCCGCGGCGATCAGGACGCCGCCGAGCACCGGGGCCGCGATCGGCGCGGCGGCGATCGTCCACATCATGGCCGAGAACGCGCGGGCCGAGCGCCTTCCCCGGGCCAGATCGGAGACCACGGCCCGCCCGATCACCACGCCCGCCGCCCCGGCGAGCCCTTGGACGAACCGCGCCCCGGCCAGCGCGGCGACGTGCGGCGCCAGCGCGCACGCCGCTGCCGCCAGCGCGGACACCGCCAGGCAGGTCAGCAGCGGGCCACGGCGGCCGTAACGGTCCGACAGCCGGCCGAGCACGAAGTGGCCGGCCGCCACGCCGAGGAAGAAGGCCGACAGGGTGAGCTGGGCGCCGAGGACGCCGGTGCGAAGGTCGCGCGCGAGCGGCGCCAGCCCGGGCAGGTACATGTCGCCGCCCAGCGGGACCAGGGCCGCCAGCAGGCCGAGCACGGCGGCCGGAGAACGGGACGGTGCTCTCGGCGCGGGGGCGGTGACGGTGCTGGTCGCGGACATGGCGCCTCCCTGGGCGGCGGGACGGGACGGCCGGTCGCCCGGCACCGCCGTGGCGCCCCTCCGGTCACCTCCGAGCGCGACGGTGCCGTACCTCACACGGTACGCTCCGGACCCGCCCGGCCCGCTCCGCCCCCGGCGGCGCTCAGCCGTCCTTGCGGCCGATGCCGCCGACCGTCCAGATCCGGGTGGCGCCGGTGGTCTCCCCGGGGTGGTCGGGTCGCCAGAACGGGACGTAGACCACGCCGGGCTCGACGATCGACAGGCCCTCGAAGAGGCGCTCCACATCGGCCTTGGTGCGCTGCTGGGCGCGGTGGCGGTGCCCGCTGATCATGCCGTTGGTCTGGAACAGGTCGGCGAGCCCGGCGGTGGCCTCGGGCCGCAGATCGGAGACGCTGTGCCCGATCGCCAGGTGGCTGCCCGGAACGACGGCGTCGCGGAAACAGCGCACGATGCCCGCCGCCAGATCGTCCTCGGGGATCCGGTCGAGCATGAAGAGCAGCAGGACGGCGACCGGCCGGTCGAGGTCGATCAACTCCTTGAGGCGGGGATGGCCGAGGATCTGCTCCGGCGTGCGCATGTCCGCGTTGATGACCGCCGTGTTCTCCGTGGTCTCCAGCAGGGCCCGGGCGTGCGCGACCACCACCGGGTCGTTGTCGACGTACACGACCCGGGAGCCGGGCGCTGCGGCCTGCGCGATCTCGTGGGTGTTGCCCTGGGTGGGCAGCCCGCATCCGACGTCGACGAACTGGCGGATGCCCTGGGCGGCCAGGTGGCGGACGACGCGGTCGAGGAACCTGCGGCCCTCGCGGCACATCATCGGCAGTTCCGGTGCAAGCTCCAGCGCCTTGCGCGCCGCCTCCCGGTCGGCCGCGAAGTTGTCCTTGCCGCCCATGAAGTAGTCGTAGACGCGGGCCGCGTTGGGAATCGTCGGGTCGAAGCCGAGCGGCTCGATCCGGCTGAACGTCGTCATCACTCCCCATCTCGCCGAATCCCGATGTTAGCCCCACAGTGCTGGCTTAGGTCGTGTTTCGGGCGCGTGCCAGGTCGCATTTGGGACTCGCCGCGCCCAGGGGCTGGTGGGAGTGGCGTCCGCACCGCGGGGCGCGGGAGGAGCCGGGGTGCTGCTTCCGCTCGCGCGTTCCGGCGGCCGGCCGCAGCGGTCCGGGCGGCGGGGACACGCCTGCTCGCCCGGGCCGAGGTGGTGGGAACGGGCAGGTCATCGTGGCTTCCTCTGGTCGGTTCGGTGCGGCGGTGGCGTCCAGTTCGCCACCTTTCGTGCACTTTCTGGACCGGTTCTGCCGGCCGGCGGTCAGGCCGGTCCGCAGGTTTTGCGGGGATTGCCGGAGGGTTTACGCCACATGACCATTATCACGACTCTCGGGTGTGCGAATGCAAGTACTGATGCACGTGCATCGGCACATCGGTATGCTGACCGGCAGGAGAAACCACCCTGTCTGAGGCTTCTCGTGTGATCACGGGCCTCTTGGCAAGGATGTCAATGTTCGTCGGCTTCGGGGATGTGTGATCAGGTGGACGGAATCACCAACGGCATGGCCGCGTCCGAGATCCCGGAGGTGCGCTGGCGCAAGAGCGCGTACAGCAACCCCAGCGGCAACTGCGTCGAGCTGGCCGCGCTCCCGGACGGTGGCGTCGCCGTCCGGAACTCCCGGCATCCCTCCGGGCCCGCCCTGATTTACAGCCGCGGGGAAATGGCGGCCTTCATCCAGGGGGTGAAGAACGACGAGTTCGATGACCTGGCACTTTGATCGTTTGCCCAGGTTACGGAGGGTGGGAAATCGTAGCCTAAGGGTGATGTTGGGGTATATCCGGATTGGAACAACAGGGGTATCGTGAACTTCTCTGTGACGCGAGATGTGAGTAGACCGCTGTTCTAAGGACTGGCCATGATCACAGCCCGAGCCAAGGGGGAGGAGACCCCGCTCAACCTGATGGCTCGGGAACGGGGCAGCTCCACCGTCCTGCGCATCTTGCTGGGCTCTCAGCTCCGCCGCCTGCGAGAGACCCGTGGCATCACCCTTGAGGCCGCCGGCCACGCGATCCGGGCCTCGCACTCCAAGATCAGCCGAATGGAGCTCGGCCGGGTCAGCTTCCGGCCCCGCGACGTCGCCGACCTGCTCACCCTGTACGGCGTGACCGACGAGCGTGAGCGCGAGTCCCTGCTGTCGCTGGTCTCCCAGGCCAACCGTCCCGGCTGGTGGCACAACTACGACGACATCCTGCCGAACTGGTTCGAGGCGTACGTCGGCCTCGAAGAGGCCGCCACCCGCATCCGCTGCTACGAGGTGCAGTTCATCCCCGGCCTGCTCCAGTGCCGCGAGTACGCGCGCGCCGTCGTCCTGCTCGGCCACCCCGACGCGAGCGAGGAAGAGGTGCGGCGGCGGGTCGGCCTGCGCATGGCCCGGCAGAAGCTGCTCACCAAGACCAACCCGCCCCACCTGTGGGCCGTCGTCGACGAGGCCGCGCTGCGCCGCCCGCTCGGCGGCGCCGAGGTCATGCGCGCCCAGATCAGGCACCTGATCGACGCCATCGCCTCGCCGAACATCACCGTCCAGGTCATGCCGTTCAGCGCCGGCGGCCACGCGGCGGCCGGCGGCCCGTTCAGCATCCTGCGCTTCTCCGAGCGCGACCTGCCCGACGTGGTCTACCTGGAGCAGCTCACCAGCGCCATCTACCTGGACAAGCGCGATGACCTCGACCGCTACCAGGCCGTCATGGAACGCCTGTGCATCGACGCCATCCCCGCCTCCGAGACCAAGAAGACCCTCACCCGCATCCTCGCCGACCTCTGAGCCACCGGGATCGCCGCCGGCACGAGAACGACGGGGCGCCTGACGGCAGTCGCCGCCGACCGTGCCGGCCCCGTGCTTGATGAGTTGTCACCGCTCTTCGGCACACGAGGCACACGAGACGGCACCTGCGGGAGCCACGGGAGCACCCCGCGACGCCATCACATGGCGGAAGGGGAGTGCGGCGAGCAATGCAGCCAAAACGAGGAATCCGCTTGCCCACAGCGGCCCGCCGTTGCCCACGGTGCCGAGGGCCGTCGCGGCGATGAGGGGGCCGACGGCGGCGCCGACGTTGAGTGCCGCCGTGGCATAGGCCCCAGCCATGGTGGGAGCCCCGGCCGCCTCATACAGCACCCTCGTGATCAACGTACTCCCCACCGCGAACGACAGCGCACCCTGCACGAATACGAGTGCGAGGAGAGCGATCCGGTTCTCGGCCAGCAGGGCCAGAGCCGCCCAGCCGATGACCAGCAGTGGGCCGCCGACCGCGATGACCAGACCGGGGCGCTGATCCGAGAGCCGTCCGGCGAAGGTGACACCGGCGAACGACCCGGCTCCGAAGAGCACGAGCACGACGGAGACCCAGGGCCTGGCCATTCCGGCACTGCCGGTCACGAGGGGAGCCAGGAAGGTGAAGCTTGCGAAGGTCGCCGCGTTCACCAGCGCGCCGAGCAGCATGACCAGGATCAGCCGCGGACTCCTGAACCGCCCGATCTCCGACCGCAACGTGGGACCCTCGGCTTCGTCAGAGTGCCCTGATCGCGTGGGGATTCCCCTGAGGATGCCGACCGTTGCAGGCAGACAGAGGACGGCGACAGCCCAGAAGGTGACCCGCCAGCCGAGCATCGTGCCGAGCAGGGATCCGCCGGGGACTCCGGCGATCGTCGCCACCGTCGTACCGGACAGCAGGACGGCCAGCGCACGGCCCTTCTTCCCGGGTGGCACCAGCCCGGCGGCAGTGGTCAACGCAACGGCGAGGAATCCCGCATTCGCTACCGCGGCGAGGACCCGGGTCGCGAAGAGGACCACGAAACTCGTGGTGACGGCGCCCACGACATGCGCCGCCGCGAACACGAGGACGAACCCGAGGAGGTTGCTCCGTCCGGGCCGGTCGCGGGCGAGGGCGGCCGCGAGCGGGGCTCCGACGATCATGCCGATCGCGAAGGCCGAGGTGAGGGTGCCCGCCGTCCCGACGCTTACGCCGAGATCGGAGGCGATGTCCGGCAGGAGGCCGGCAAGCATGAATTCCGAGGTGCCCATGGCGAAGACCACCAGGGCAAGCAGATACAGCGGAAGAGGCATCGAGGGGCTCCGAGACGAGGAGAAGCAATAGAGGAGGACGTCTCGTCACCGCGGTCAGCGCCCACGGGCACACGTATCCGGCCGCGGAACGCGGCGGGATGACAGGAACTCGAACTCAGTGGTTCAGGGAGCTGACGGCGTGACCGAAAGCCCCCACCTTGGCTGCCTCAGGGCTCGACATGCCCCGCACGTTACCCGACCGGTCCCTGGCGGCGCACGCCGGTTTCCCGCACACGCCGGCCCGCCCAATGCACGTCAAGGGAAGCCCTCGGTGAGGGCCGAGGGCTTCCGGGTGCTGTGCTGAAGGCTAGAAGTCGAACTCGCCTTGCTTGGCGCCGTCGATGAAGGCGTCCCAGACGCCGGCGCTGACCACGAAGGGTGCCTTCTCGGGGGCCTCGGTGTCGCGCAGTCCGACCCGTCCTCCGGACAGCGGAGCGACCTCTAGGCAGTTCCCCTGGTTGGAGCCGCTCTTAGTGGCCTTACGCCAGGCCGCGGCCCTCAGTTCGTCACTCAGGTTCATGGCTTGTCCCCCTCGCTGCTCAGGCCTCGTCGCTTACCGTGCCGGGATCAGAAGTCGAACTCGCCTTGCTTGGCGCCGTCGATGAAGGCGTCCCATACGCTTGCGCTGACCACGAAGGGTGCCTTCTCGGGGGCTTCGGTGTCGCGCAGTCCGACCCGTCCTCCGGACAGCAGAGCGACCTCTAGGCAGTTGCCCTGGTTGGACGCGCTCTTGGTGGCCTTACGCCAGGCCGCGGTCCGCAGTTCATCGTTCAGGTTCATGGCGTGTCCGCCTCACTGATCAACATGTCATGGAATGCCGTAGGCGCATCGGCTGCGCGGCGCTGGACTGTCGCCCCGCCGATGCGGGGGAAGCCCTCGGTGGGCGGCCGAGGGCTTCCTCTGCCGTACTGAAGGCTAGAAGTCGAACTCGCCCTTCTTGGCGCCGTCGATGAAGGCGTCCCAGACGCCGGCGCTGACCACGAAGGGCGCCTTCTCGGGGGCCTCGGTGTCGCGCAGCCCGACCCGCCCCCCGGACAACGGAGCCACTTCCAGGCAGTCACCGCCGTTCGACCCACTCTTGCTGGCCTTGCGCCAGTTCGCGATCGCCAGTTCCTCGCTCAGGTCCATGTCTTCTCCGCCTCTCTGATCAGCTCGATAGAAACATGTGCGGGTAGCGCTTCGGCGCGGATCGCGTCGTACCGACTGTGTACGGCCTTGACATCTTCTAGCCGATTTGTCACGTGTCCGTGAGTCGCGGAGTCGATATATACCGCATCCGTACCTCCACTGAGTTGGGCGATGACGAATCCGCCGAGGAGTCCTGTGGTGGCTCCTGTGGACAGCGGCACGATCTGCAGGCCGACTCGTGGTGACCTGACCGCTTCCGTGAGGCGGGCGAGTTGGGTGCGCATAACCTCCTTGCCGCCGATTGGACGGTGGAGGATGCCCTCGTCGAGCACCGCGCGGAACAACGGTGCGTTGGTGCGCGTCAAGATCGCCTGTCGCTCCAGCCTCCCCGCCACCAGTTTCTCCACCTGTTCGTCACTGATACCAGGTTCTCCTCGGATGACGATTCGCGCGTATTCCTCGGTCTGCAGAAGGCCGGGTATGTACAGCGGTTGCCAGGTATGCAGCGTGTGCGCTTCCTGTTCGATGTCCAGCCAGCTACGGAACCAGCCCGGAGTGGCTTCGCCCGTGACGCGGTTCCACAGCCGGAGCAGTTCGCCTCCCGTCTGGAGAGCGGCGTCGCAGCGTTGCACGAAGTCGCGGCCGGGCGTCCGCTGTCCCCTCTCGATGAAGCCCACCAAGCTGGGGCTGAATCGAATGATCTGCGCCAATCGCTCCTGAGATAGTCCGGTTCTTTTCCGATGCTTACGGAGCTCGCTGCCGAAGAGCATCAGTGGCTTCATGTCCGGTGCGCGTTCGGGGGAAATGGACATCTCGGCTCCACTCGATGAGTAATCGCTACTCCTTCGCACAGGCAGCACTGAATCGCTACACGGTGTCCGGCTGTGTGCGGGGTCTTCGGGTGCAGAAAGTAGCCGGTCAAAGGCACTCTGTGAAGTGGATTCAGAGATGCGTGCTCGGCGAGCCGAGTCTTCTTGCTTGTGCTGTGACGAGTTCTCCTAAGGTGCAGTCAAATGCGTCTCTCATGTCCGGATAAAGGGAGATAAGAATGCCTGTCGAGAGAGTGGAGAGCGGGATTTCGTCGGCCGGTCAGCCGGTGGGCCGGTTAGGGGTTTGTCACCGGTGGGACACCACCGGGCGGGGATCTTGGCCGTACCCGTCAGGGAGGTGGAATGGCAGCGCGTGAGAGCGGGACGGGCCGCGGTGGCAGGCATCGGCCGGGGACTCCGGTGGCTCAGGTCCAGCCGGGGCGGTGGGACCCGGCGAAGCGGGCCGCCGCCCGGCAACTCGACCAACTGGAACCGGCCTGGGTCGTCTGGTACGGGGTCGGAGCCCGCTGCTTCTACGCCGTCGCCATCTGGGGGACACCCGGGCCGCTGCTCGTCCAGTCCCGCACGATCGAGGAACTCCGGGCCCTCATGCGCGAGGCCGACTCGTCCGGCCGCACCGCAGCCGCCTCGTCCCCGTCGTCCCCGCACACGCCGCATCCACCCCGAGGAGCGAACATGCCCGACAGTACGCCGGACCCTCGTGTCGTCCACTGGGAACTGCCGCACGATCTGTCGATGGCCGGCAAGGCCCGCGGCATGGTGCACGAGACCCTGCTGTCCTGGGGGCTCCAGGAACTGGCGGACGACGTGATCCTCGCGACCGGCGAACTGGTGGCCAACGCGCTGGCCTACGGCGCGCCGCCGGTACGGCTCGCCCTGTCGGCGCGCGGCGACGACCTGCGGCTGGAGGTCACCGACCACGGCTCGGGACACCCGCGCCGGCTGGACCTCGGCGTCGAGGCCGTCCACGGCCGCGGCCTGGCCATCGTCGAGGCCCTGGCCGCCGAATGCGGGGTCACCACCCGGCCCGACGTCGTC
The DNA here is from genome assembly GCF_014646695.1 of Sphaerisporangium melleum. GTDB lineage: Bacteria > Actinomycetota > Actinomycetes > Streptosporangiales > Streptosporangiaceae > Sphaerisporangium > Sphaerisporangium melleum. The sequence goes on along the minus strand of NZ_BMNT01000003.1, from coordinate 30,043 downwards.
GGCAAAACGGTCTGGGCCCGATGGCGCGTCCCCTCGCGTTCAGCCCCGCCGGACCAGGACACCGGCCGATGCGCAGACGAGCCGACCGGCATCGGCTACGAACCCTCGACCTGATCATGCCCCAGGTCGGGCACGCCGCCCGCGGCGGTGAAAGGCCATCATGGCACCTCTCGCTCGGCCCGCGCCCGGCGCGACGTCGCCGCCGCTGCGGGCAAGGGCGCCGACCGACCTTTCACCGGCTCGTCCTCGACAGCGCCTGGGCCGTTGCCCGGCCAGAATCGACTACGTTGGGCCACTCGCGCGGATGGCGGCCGGTCCGTGACCGTACCAGCGGCCGATGGCACGCCTCAGGGCCCGGGAGTCGGTGAAGCCGACCCGCGCGGCGATGGAATCCACGCTGAGTGACGTCTCCCGCAGCAGGCGGTCCACCCGTCGCCGCCGGAGTTTCTCCAGCTCCTCCCGCCAGCTACTGCCCTCCTCACGCAAGCGGCGCTGGAGGGTGCGGGGGCTCATCGCCAGCCGCTGAGCGACGTGGTCAAGGCCCGGCGCGCCATCGGCCATCGCGGACTCGAGGATGGCGTGGAAGCGGTCGAGCCAGCCCCGCACCGGACGGGCGGCCGCGGTGGACAGGTGCGCGTGGTCGTCGAGGATCGCGACGAGCACAGGATCGGCGCGCGGCAGGGGAGCGTCGATGTCCGCCTCGGCGAACGTGATCGATGGATGGCCGGCATCGAACTCGATGCGCCTGGTGTCGTACAGCTCGGCCAGGCGCTGAGGCGAGGTGGACGGGCGGCGGGGCAGCGCTACCTGCGTCGGCGTGAGCCGCCGACCGGCTCCTGAGCTTGCCACCATGAGCAGCATGTACGGCACGAACTCCGCTATCAGCGGATATTCGGGGCAGTCCAGGTAGGGGCCCTGCCAACCGACCGTCAACCCGCCATCGTGACGTGTGACCAGGAGCCGGTCGGCGGGGTCGGCGATGGCCGTGAAGCGGCGGCCGGCCACGCGGAACGCGTCGTCGAGGGTGCTGGAGACGGGGAACAAGTAGTCCCACACGCCCAGCGTGCCCGGTCGCCACAGTTCCATGATCCTGTCACTGCCGCCCGCCTTCCACACCGGGCCGGCGACCAGTTCCCAGACCCGCAGGATGGTGGCGGTCGGGATGCGGATCCCGTCCTCGTGCAGTACGGCCAGGCCGGGAACACCGGCCAGGCACGACCGGTCCAGGCCCGTCGCGATGCCCGCGCGGACCAGCAGCCGGGTCAGGTGAGGCGAGACGGTGCCGTTCACGCTGTCGCTCACCGCACCGCCGTCTTGCATCGCGTTGTTCACCATGACCGGCATATCTCCCAGGGACCGTGCCGACACCCTTGGCATGACATGACATACCGAAAGCAAGATATGCCGCAACGAAGATGGCGCCTTCGGCCCTCCTCGTGACGTGTTCGGCCCTCTTGGCCCGCACCTCGGGCTCCTACCTTCATGGACAGGCGGCCCTGCACAGGGCCGGGAAGCAATCCGGGAGGAACGCCATGGAGAACACGCTGTTCGACTACAGCCCGATCGTCGGGCGCGAACCGATCAGCTGGCCGGGCGGCGCCCGCGTCGCCTTCTACGTCGGCCTGAACGTCGAGCATTTCACGATCGACCGCCCCTCCACCAGCATCAACGAGGCGACCGCGGCTCTGGTGCCCGATCCGCTCAACTACGGCTGGCGCGACTACGGGCCGCGGGTGGCGATCTGGCGCGTGATGGAAGTCCTCGACCGGCACGGCATCCGGGCGAGCGTGCTGCTCAACGCCGACGTGTGCGAGCAGTACCCCCAGATCATCGAGGCGGGCAACAACCGCGGCTGGGTGTGGCTCGCCCACGGCAAGAACAACTCCACTCTTCAGGCCGACGTCGACGACGAGCGCGCCTACCTGACAGAGGTGGTCGACACCATCAGAAAGGCCACCGGGCGGCGGCCGCGCGGCTGGCTCGGGCCCGCGCTCACCGAGACGTTTCAGACACCGTCCCTGCTCGCCGAGCTCGGCCTGAGCTACGTGCTGGACTGGACCAACGACGACCAGCCCTACCGGCTGAACGTTCCCGGAATGCTCAGCGTGCCGTACTCGCTCGAACTCAACGACCTGGGCATCTTCACGATGCACGGCAGGAGCGGCGGCGACTTCGTGCAGATGGTCAAGGACCAGTTCGACCAGCTCTATGCCGAATCCGCCGACAGCGGGCGCGTCATGGCACTGGCGCTGCACCCGTTCGTCATAGGCCAGGCGTTCAGGGCGAAGTACCTCGACCAGGCGCTCGAGTACATCGCCGGCCACCCGGGGGTATGGCTGACGACGAGCGACGAGATCGCCGAGCACTACGCGAGCACCGTCACGGGCACACCCGCCTGACGACCCCCGGACGGGGGCCGCAGCCAGGTAGGCCCTGACCATGGCAGCCGGCGCCGCGTTCACCGCCGGAACGGCGATGGGCGGGATCAAAGGCCGGCGGGCCGTGCCGGGGTCCGCCGGCGAGGCGGGCCGGTGAGGTGGTCGTGGAGTTCGGCGTGGCGGAACTGGTAGAAGGGGCCGACGGCGCGGAGCAGGCCGGCCTTGTGCATGTCGTCCAGGAACGTCATCAGGCGCAGCGGCAGCCGGCCGGTGGCCGCGAGCAGCGGCAGGGCGAACACGGTGACCGCCCAGGCCCGCCGCCCCCGCTGCGTCAGCGTGGCGAGCATGCCGCCGACGAACAGGCCGAGGCCCAGCTCGCGCAGCCGGTCGCCCGGGTCGCCGCCCATCTGCTGCAACACCCAGCCGGCGCCGAGGGCCAGCGTCGTGCCGATGAGCAGACCGGTGAGAAGCCGCATGCCGGTCAACGCCCGGTTGGCCCGCCATACCGCCATCGGGGTGAGGGCGCTGGTGAACCGAGGTGGCCGCTCCTCGCCCGGCTCCGCGGGGCGCGGGCCGGCGATCGTCAACCAGAGGCCCGCCGTGGTCATCACCGCCATGCCGACCCCCTTCCAGAACCCGTAGACCGCCCCGGTGACGACTCCCATCGGCAGGCCCAGGCCGGGAATGGACAGCATCGTGAGCCGGAAGGGCCTGCTCTGCTCGCGTACCAGGCGGGTGAGGTGGTCCTGCAGCGAGGGCCGGGAGAAGGCGGGCGTGTCCGATGCCATCGACGCGGTACCCAGGCCGTAGGCGAACCACAGGGCCAGCCCGAGCGGGGCGTGGCCGGTCGCGAGCGGCGGCAGCGCGGCGGGCAGGCCGTACAGGATGCCGGTCCAGGAGACGGCCCAACCCTGGACGGGCCATGACGGCCCCTTGCGTCCCGGCGGGATGGCCGCCTGACGCGTGATGCGCCACCAGGCGACTTCGCGGGTGCCACGGGAGGTCGACAGTCGTGCCAGCGCCGACAGCCATTCGCGCGCCTTCACGGGGTTCCAGGTGTGGCGCGGCCGGAAGCGGTCGTTCGCGGGCGGCCGGGCGGGTGGCCGGTCGAGCAGGGCGCCGACGAGCTCGTCCAGCAGGTGTGCCCGCAGCGCGGCGGCGTCCTGCGCGTACACGGTCGCCAGGGGCGTGGGATCGGCGCCCCGCTCGATGTAGACGGTCCGCACGAGCCACAGCCCCAGCGCGGTCCTGGCCGCCGCGGCGAGCGCGGGCGCCTCGCCGTCTTCCAGCGCGCGCAGCGTCCGGTCCCAGGCCGGGGTGCGGTCCGGGGGCAGGTCGTCGGTCAGATAGCCGACCGCGACCCGGAGGTCGAGCGCCTTGGGCGCGATGACCGCGGCGCCCTTCAGCACCCGGCCGGCCTGCTTGACGGCGTCGCCGTACTCGTCGGTCCGCGAGGTGAGGATCACCTGGTCGCGTTCGGCCAGCGTCTTGTTCAGCGCGGCGATCACCCGGGGGCGGGCGGGCTCGGGCAGTTCGTCCAGGCCGTCCAGGACCGGCAGGACGTGGCCGCGCCGCACCAGCAGGTCGGCGCCGTCCGGCCCCTTCCCCCCGCCCCGTGACATCCCGTAGTCGGTGCGCAGCCGCTCGGCCAGCCAGTCGTGCAGGCGCGGGTGCACATCGACGTCCCAGTCGGCGAGCGACACCGGCACCGGTACCGGCTCCTCGGAGGTGCGCGTCTCGATGAGCAGCAGCAGAAGCCGGACGGCCAGCGTGGTCTTCCCCGTGCCCGCGCCGCCGGTGATCACCAGGCGACGGCGGCGCAGGGCGCGGAACATCGCGGCGAGCCACGCGTCGTCGGCCGCGTCACCGGCGATGTCGCCGTCGGTGACCAGCCGGGTGTGGTCCATCATCGCGGTGCGCCGGGTCAGGTGCCAGGGCACCGGGATGGCCGGCGCCCCCTGCGCGCGGATCGCCCGCTCCTCGGCCCACCGGTCGTGGACCAGCTCCGCGAGCACCCGCTTGGCCTCGGCGACGTCCTCGGGCGGCGCGGCGGCCCACGCCCGCCGCAGCCACAGGACCAGCGGCACCACCAGCGCGATCATGGTGAGCAGGACGCCGGCCGCGTCCCCGAGGTGCAGCTTCTCACCAGGGTCGAGCCGGACCAGGACCATGACGAGGACGGTGCCCAGCCCGAGCAGGCACAGGCAGGTCGCGGCGGTGACCAGAAGGCGACGGCGGGACCGGGGCATGAGCGGATATTGAACTACCAGGTTCGGTCGCCGTCCGGTTGATCGGCAATCCGTGACCTCTCGGAGACGTACCCGGCCGATCCCCTGTACGGCACGTCCGCGGCGCGACGCCGCACGGCCGGAGCCAGGGTCAGGACGGTGACCCCGTCGGCGTGCGGGTGACGGGGAGGCCCTCGGCGCGTGCCAGGTCGGCGAAGCGGGCGGCATCGCGGACCGCGGCACCGCCGGGGTCGTTGTTGAAGTACACGTAGACGTCCTCGCCGGCCGGCCACGTCTCCCGCACGCGGCGCAGCCACGAGCGCAGCGCCGCGTCGCCGTACGCCGGCCAGGGGTGCGCGGCGCCCTGGTGCAGCCGGAGGTAGCCCCATCCGGCGGTCCGCCACAGCGGCGTGACCGGGCGGCTCAGCACGTCCGCCCAGCACAGCGCCGCGCCGTGCTCGGCCAGCACATCGCGCACCGCGCTCGTCCACCACGAGGGGTGCCGGGGCTCCACGGCCACCCGCACGCGGGCCGGGAAGCGGGCCAGGCAGTCGCGCAGGCGCTCGGGGTCGACTTTCAGGTTCGGCGGGAGCTGCAGCAGGATCGGCCCCAGCTTCGCGCCGAGCCCGTCGGCGGCGTCCATCAGCCGGTGGACCGGCTCGGCGGGGTCCTTCAGCCGCTTGATGTGGGTCAGGAAGCGGCTGGCCTTGACCGCCATCACGAACCCCTCCGGCGTGCGGTCCCGCCAGCTCTCGAAGGTCTCCCGGGACGGCAGGCGGTAGAAGGCGTTGTTGTTCTCCACGGTGGCGAAGCAGTCGGCGTACCGCTCCAGCCACAGCCGCTGCGGCAGCCCGGAGGGGTACAGCACGTCCCGCCAGTGGGCGTACTGCCACCCCGAGGTCCCCACCAGCACCATGAGACTCCGCCCCTCGCGATCGCGCCCCTCGTACGGCCACAATGCCCGGCCACGGCCCCCTCACACCGCGCCACGACCACGGACCGCCCTGGCACCCCGGTGGGATCGGCGGAGCGGACGTGCCATGCCCGTCCAGGGCCGGTTCGGCGGGCCGGAAAAAGCATCGCGGCTCTCCGTCGACGCTTGGTACGGTGCCCAGGTCGCGCTGGGACGGTACGGCAGGCGCAGAGGGGCGGTGACGGGTGCAGGCGTCAGAGGTCGCGCGCGCGGTGGCCGCGGCCGGGTCGATCGCCTCATCACTTGGCCTGACGGTCGAGGACGCGATCGTTCTGCAGAACTCGAACAAGCTGACTCTGCGTCTGGTGCCGTGTGACGTCCTGGCCCGGGTGGCACCGGTCGCGGATCAGGTCGCGGCGTTCGAGATCGACGTGGCGCAACGGCTCGCCGGATCCGGGAGCCCGGTGGCCGTTCTCGAGCCCCGGGTGGAGCCGCGGGTCCACGAGCGTGACGGCTTCGTGGTCACGCTGTGGACCTACTACGAGCCCGCGGCGCCTCAGGAGATCTCACCGGCCGGCTATGCCCGTGCCCTCGAACGGCTGCATGCCGGCATGCGCACGATCGATGTGCCGGCGCCGCACTTCACGGATCGAATCGAGCAGGCTCAACGGCTCGTGGCGAGCCGCGACCGCACGCCGGCGCTCGCGGAGGCGGACCGGGAGCTCCTCGGTGACACGTTGCGCAGCCTGAGACGCGCCGTCGGCGAGCACGGCGGCGACGAGCAGCTCCTGCACGGCGACCCGCACCCGGGCAACGTGCTCGCCACGAAGACCGGGCCGCTGTTCGTCGACCTCGAGACGTGCTGCCGTGGGCCCGTCGAATTCGACCTCGCGCACGCGCCCGAGGAAGTCGGCGAGCACTATCCGGGGGTCGATCACCGCTTGCTCCGCGACTGCCGGATCCTCATGCTGGCGATGATCACGACCTGGCGCTGGGATCGAGACGACCAATTCCCGGATGGGCGCCGGCAGGGCACGGAGTGGCTCGGCCGGATCCGCGCGGCACTCGATCGCGACGGGCCGGGCACCCCTGGATGATCGCGCCGCTCGTGTCCCGCGCCAGGGGAGCAGCCCGCGTACGGGGGTCAGAGGGTGGCGAAGGACTCCAGGAGGGCGGCGGCGGTGTCGATGTCGGGGGTGAGGGGGCGGTCCTCCTCGCGCGGGTCGAGGCGGGCCGCGGCCCGCGCGTACGCCTCGCCGGCCGGTGTGGCGGCGGCGGGGACGGCGCCGCGCAGGCGCAGCGCCCGTACGGACGCCACCAGCTCGCAGGCCACCACCAGACGGTAGGAGGCCGCGGCGCGCAGGGTCTGGCGGGCGGACTGCGCGGCGAAGCTCGCGTGCTCCTCCACCCCGCGCGACAGCACGGCGTGCCCGAGCGCGGCGGGGGAGGCGGCGCCGCGCAGCTCCGCCAGCGCGGCGTTCGCGGTGTACTCCAGGATCATCACCCCCGAGCTCCCCGCCGCGGGGCCGGCGAGGAAGGGACGCAGGCCGGTGAAGGCCGGCTCGACCAGCGCGGCCAGCCGGGCCGCGGACAGGTGCGCCGTGTGCAGGAGCGCGACCCGCAGGTGATCCAGGGCCAGGCCGAGGGACGCCTGGTGGAAGCCGCCGTGGTGCAGCACGGTGCCGCCCGCGGCGTCCACCAGCGGGTTCTCGGCCGCCGCGTTGATCTCGACGCCGAGCACCCGCTCGACCGACGCGGCCGCCTCGACGGCCGGCCCGTGCACCTGCGGCAGGCACCTGAGGCCGAACGGGTCCTGCACCCGCGCGGGGACCGGGGCCGCGCCGCCGAGGAGGCGGCGCATCTCGGCGGCCACCGCGACGGCGCCGGGGTGCGGGCGGGCGGCGTGCACCCGCGCGTCGTACGGCTCGGTGCCGCCGTCCACCGCGAGCAGGGTGAGCGCGGCGACCACCGGGGTGGCACGCAGCAGCGTCGTGGCCTGCGACCAGGCGAGGGCCGCCTGGCCGATGGTCAGCGCGCTGCTGCTGCACAGGGCGAGGGCGTCGCCGGCCGCCAGGGCGACCGGCGCGGGCGGCGGCACACCCGGCCTGCCGCCGGTCCACGGCCGCTCGCCGATCAGGGTGAGGCCGGTCTCGGCCAGGGCGGTCAGGTCGCCGGTGCCGACGGCGCCGATCTCGTGGACCTGCGGCAGGTGCCCGGAGTTCAACGCGACGGCCAGCGCCTCGGCGAAGGCGGGCCGCAGGCCGGCCCCGCCGGCCATGATCTGGTTCGCCCGGACGGCCATCATCGCCCGTGCCTGTTCGGCGGGGACCGGCCCGCCGGCGCCACCGGCATGGCTGCGCAGCAGGCGCAGCCCGTGCGCGTCGCCCTCAGCCGCCGCGACGTCCTGCGTACGGTTGGCCCCGACCCCGGTGGTGCGTCCGTACACCGGCCGGCGGCGTGCGATCTCCCCGGCCGCCGTGCATGCAGCGGCGGCCCGCAACAGGCCGTCCGCCGCCAGGCGGACCGGCACGCCATCGCGCGCGATGTCCACGATGTCCGCCGGGCCGATCCGGGCGCCGTCCAGGGTGATCGTACGTAACCTCATGAATGAGCCCTCGGCACGCACATTACGCCTTTCGTCGGTACGTCCCCGGCCCGCCCTCGCCACTTGACATAGGAACATGCGTCGGAGATCGTGCATGAAAGTATTCATACGCAGTGTGGGCGGCATGGAGGTGGCATGACCGGCGAGGCCCCGAGCGCGGGCGAGACGATGGCGATGGTGGCCCCGGAGGACGCCTCACGGGTCGCGGCGCGGCTGCGGGAGGTCGTCCAGGGGCACCGGCTGTCGCCCTCGCAGCGGCGGATCGCCCGCTATCTGATGGAACGCCCGCACGAGGCGGTGTTCCTCACCGGCAACGACATCGCCGCGGCGGTCGGCATCAGCCAGCCCTCGGTGACCCGGTTCGCCGTCGCGCTCGGCTTCACCGGCTTCCCCGAGTTCCGCGACGACCTGCGGGCCGCGCTGCGTGACGGGCGGCAGGCCCCCGCGGCGCCCAGCGGGCTCAACCCCGTCCAGGCGCTGATCGACTCCGAGCTGCGCAACCTGGAGCTGCTGCGCGACGACCTGAGCGACACCCGCCGCCTCACCGAGGTGGCCGCCGCGCTCGCGGCGTCCCGGCCGCTGCCGGTTCTCGGGCTGCGGGTGTCGGCGCCGCTCGCCCACCTGTTCGGCTACCTCGCCGCCAAGGCGCACCCCGACGTCCGGGTCATCGACGCGCCCGGCTCGACCATGGAGGACCGGCTCAGCCGCGCGGCCGACGCGGGCGCGGCCTGGGTGCTCGCCTTCGGCCTGCCCCGCTACCCGCGCGAGCTGCGCGACGGGCTCGCCTGGGCCAGACGGGCGGGGCTGCGCGTCGCCCTGGTCACCGACCACGCCGTGGGGCCGCTCACCGAGCACGCCGACGCCGTGCTCGCCGCGCCGGTCGGCGCGCAGTTCGCCTTCGACTCGCAGGCCGCGCCGAGCGTGCTGTGCGCGGTGCTGGTCCACGCGATGCTGGAGGCGCTGCCGACCAGGGAGCAGGCCGCGGTCGAGGAGT
>NZ_BMNT01000003.1:1505-20876 GCF_014646695.1 Sphaerisporangium melleum | reverse complement strand
TCGAGAACACCGCCGCCGAACGCCGCCTGTTCTTACCCGGCTGACGCGGCCCGGCCAGGCGCGGGCCCGGGTGGGGCCCGTGCCGGGGCGGGGCCGGGGCGAACGCGATACGCGGCGAGACCAAGAGCACACCCAGTACCGGCGAGCACCTGGTACGGACAAGCACCCGGCTCCGATGAGCAGTCGGTACCGACGAGCACCTGGTACCGACGAGCAGCCGGTACTGATGACCCGGCACCGGTGAGAGCCCGGCACGCGAGAGCCGGCAAGGGACCGGAGCCGGGTTCACGGGCACCCGGTGCACGGGAAACCCCGGAAACGGAACCCCGGGGAGGGACCCTGGGACGGTAAACCCGGGGACGGGAACCCGAGGGGCAGGAGAAGACGGCGAGATGGCGCGAGCGAGGAGATGAGCCAGGGATGAGCGAGCAGGCGAGGCGGGTGATCCGCTCCCCGCGCGGCACCGATCTGTCGTGCCGGGGGTGGCAGCAGGAGGCCGCGTACCGGATGCTGCACAACAACCTCGACCCGGAGGTCGCCGAGCACCCCGAGCAGCTCGTCGTGTACGGCGGCACCGGCAAGGCGGCACGCGACTGGCCGTCCTTCGACGCCATCGCCCGCACACTGCAGGGGCTGGCGCAGGACGAGACGCTGCTGGTGCAGTCGGGGCGCCCGGTCGGGGTCATGCGCACCCACGAGTGGGCGCCGCGCGTGCTGCTGGCCAACTCCAACCTGGTGGGCGACTGGGCGAACTGGGAGGAGTTCCGCCGGCTCGAGGCCATGGGCCTGACCATGTACGGCCAGATGACGGCCGGCTCCTGGATCTACATCGGCACGCAGGGCATCCTGCAGGGCACCTACGAGACCTTCGCCGCCGTGGCCGCCAAGCGCTTCGGCGGCACCCTCGCCGGGACGATCACGCTCACCGCCGGGCTCGGCGGCATGGGCGGCGCGCAGCCGCTCGCGGTGACCATGAACGGCGGCGTCGCGATCTGTATCGACTGCGACCCCTCCCGCATCGCCCGGCGCATCGAGCACCGCTACCTGGACGTCCAGGCGGCCGACCTGTCCGAGGCGCTGCGCCTGGCCGTCGAGGCGCGCGACGCCCGCCGGCCGCTGTCGATCGGCGTGCTCGGCAACGCCGCCGAGATGCTGCCCGAGCTGCTCGCCATGGACGCGCCGATCGACATCGTGACCGACCAGACCTCCGCGCACGACCCGCTGTCCTACCTGCCGCTCGGCGTGGCGTTCGAGGACATGCGCGAGCAGGCGGCCAAGGACCCGGCGGCCTTCACGGCGCGGGCCCGCGAGTCGATGGCCCGGCACGTCGAGGCGATGGTCGGCTTCATGGACGCCGGCGCCGAGGTGTTCGACTACGGCAACTCCATCCGCGGCGAGGCCAGGCTCGCGGGGTACGCGCGGGCCTTCGACTTCCCGGGGTTCGTGCCCGCCTACATCCGGCCGCTGTTCTGCGAGGGCAAGGGCCCGTTCCGCTGGGCGGCGCTGTCGGGCGACCCGCGCGACATCGCGGCCACCGACCGGGCGATCCTGGAGCTGTTCCCGGAGAACGAGTCGCTGGCCCGCTGGATCAGGCTGGCCGGCGAGCGGGTCGCCTTCCAGGGGCTGCCCGCCCGCATCTGCTGGCTGGGGTACGGAGAACGCGACAAGGCGGGGCTGCGCTTCAACGAGATGGTCGCCTCCGGCGAGCTGCGGGCCCCGGTGGTGATCGGCCGCGACCACCTGGACGCCGGGTCGGTGGCCTCGCCGTACCGCGAGACCGAGGGCATGCTCGACGGCTCGGACGCGATCGCCGACTGGCCGCTGCTCAACGCCATGGTCAACGTCGCCTCCGGCGCGTCCTGGGTGTCGATCCACCACGGCGGCGGCGTCGGCATCGGCCGCTCCATCCACGCCGGGCAGGTCGCGGTCGCCGACGGCACCCCCCTCGCCGCCCAGAAGCTGGAGCGGGTGCTGACCAACGACCCGGGCATGGGCGTCATCCGGCACGTCGACGCCGGCTACGACCGCGCCGCCGAGGTCGCGGCCGAGCGCGGCGTCCCCATCCCCATGGCCGATCAGCGATGACCGGCCCCCGGCACCGCGGCGCGGAGTCCGCCGCCCCGGGTGACCTGCGGCCCGCCGCTCGGGGCGGCAGCGCGGATGCGGCTCAGGGCGCGCGTGCCGTTCAGGACGCCCGCCGGCCTGTCGCGCAGGACGGCAGGGCAGGTATCTCCGGGGACGACCCGCGGCATGCCGGCCGGGACGACAGGGCCGGTCAGGATGCTTCAGGGCATGCCGCTCAAGGCGACCGGAGCGCTGTCCTGAACGACCTGGTGCCCGGCATCATGGAGGACCCGGTGGCGGGCGGGCAAGACGACCAGGCGGCGGGCCGGTTCGCGCGGATGTGGGACGAGCTGGCCGCCATCGGGGACGGCGGGGCGCGCGGGTACCGGCGGTTCGCCTGGACCGCCGTCGACCTGGAGCTGCGGGCATGGTTCCGCGCGCAGGCCGAGGCGCGTGGGATGACCTGGGAACGCGACCGCAACGGCAACGAATGGGCCTGGTGGGGCACTCCCGGCCCGGATGCCGTGGTCACCGGCAGTCACCTGGACAGCGTGCCCGGCGGCGGCGCCTTCGACGGCCCGCTCGGCGTGGTCTCGGCGTTCCTCGCCATCGACCTGCTGCGCGAACGCGGCGTCGTCCCGGAGCGTCCCGTCGCCGTGGTCGACTTCAGCGACGAGGAGGGCGCCCGGTTCGGCGTCGCCTGCGTCGGCAGCCGCCTGCTGACCGGCGTCCTGGCCCCGGAGGACGCCCGCGCGCTACGCGACGCCGACGGAGTGACGCTCGCCGAGGCCATGCGCGCCGCCGGCGCCGACCCCGCGGCGCTGGGCCGCGACGAACAGGCCCTCGGCCGCATCGGCGCCTTCGTCGAGCTGCACGTCGAGCAGGGCCGCGCCCTGGTGGACCTGGACGCGCCGATCGGCGTGGCGAGCGCGATCTGGCCGCACGGCCGGTGGCGCTGCACCTTCCACGGGCGGGCCGACCACGCCGGCACCACCCGCCTTTCCGACCGGCACGACCCGATGCCGCCGTTCGCCGCGACCGTGCTGGCCGCCCGCGAGTCCGCGCGGCGGCTCGGCGCGCTGGCCACCTTCGGCAAGGTCGGCGTCGATCCCAACGGCACCAACGCGATCGCCTCCCGGGTGGACGCCTGGCTCGACGCCCGCGCTCCGGACGCCGCGACCGTCCGCGCCCTGGTGGCCGAGGTCACCCGGGCCGCCGAGGACGCCGCCGCCGGGCACGGCGTGCGCGCCGAGGTGACGGAGGAGTCCTGGACGCCGGTGGTGGAGTTCGGCACCGGGCTGCGCGACCGCCTGGCCGGCGTCCTCGGCGGCGTCCCGGCGCTGCCCACCGGGGCGGGCCACGACGCGGGCATCCTGTCGGCGCACGTGCCGGCCGCCATGCTGTTCGTCCGCAACCCCAGCGGCGTCAGCCACAGCCCGGCCGAGCACGCCGAGCCCGGCGACTGCCTGGCCGGCGTCCGCGCGCTCGCCGCCGTCCTCGCGGACCTGGCATGCCGGTGACCACGGCCACCGGCGGCTCGGATCCGGGCCGTACGCGCGGCCCTGGCGCGGTGAGCGTGACGGGCCGGGGCGGGCAGGCGGACGTGGGCCCGGGCCAGGCGGGATCGCAGGGTCCTGGTGGGCCGAGAGCGGCGGCTCTGCGCGGTCCGGGAGCGCCGGGTGCCGGCGAGCCGGGAGCGAGAGGCCAGGGCGGGCCGGCGATGGCGGGTCCGGGCGGGGCGGTGACGGTCTTCCACGCCGAGTACGCCTGGCTGGGCGGGGACGGCGCGGCCGCCGGCGTGGTGATCGAGGTGGCGGGGGAGCGGATCGCCGCGGTGCGCGAAGGGGTGGCCACGCCGCCGCCCGGGGCCGTCCGGCTGCGCGGCGTGACCGTGCCGGGGTTCGCCAACGCCCATTCGCACGCCTTCCACCGGGCCCTGCGCGGGCGCACCCAGCGCGAGCGCGGCACGTTCTGGACCTGGCGCGAGCAGATGTACCGCGTCGCCGCCCGGCTCACCCCGGACACCTACCACGCCCTGGCCAGGGCCGTGTACGCCGAGATGGCGCTGGCCGGTGTCACCTGCGTCGGCGAGTTCCACTACCTGCACCACGACGTCGGCGGACGGCCCTACGCCTCACCCAACGCGATGGGGGAGGCGCTGGTCGCCGCCGCGGCCGAGGCGGGGGTCCGCATCACGCTGCTCGACACCTGCTATCTGCGCGGCGGCTTCGACTCGCCGCTGGAGGGGCCTCAGCTCAGGTTCGGTGACCGCGACGCCGACGCCTGGGCCGGCCGGGTCTCGGCCCTGCCGGCGGACGGGCACGCCGTGATCGGGGCGGCCGTCCACTCGGTGCGGGCCGTGCCGCCCGACGCCATGCGAGTGGTGGCCGGCTGGGCGGACGAGCGGGGTGCGCCGCTGCACGTCCACCTGTCCGAGCAGGTCGCCGAGAACGAGGCGTGCCGGTCGGCGCACGGCCGCACTCCGGCGGAGCTGCTGGCCGGAAGCGGCGTCCTTGGCCCGCGCGCCACGGCGGTGCACGCCACCCACCTCACCCCCGGCGACATCGCGCTGCTCGGCGGCTCCGGCACCGGCGTGTGCATGTGCCCGACCACCGAGCGCGACCTCGCCGACGGCATCGGCCCGGCCCGCGCGCTCGCGGACGCCGGCTCCCCGCTGTCGCTGGGCAGCGACAGCAACGCCGTCCTGGACCTGCTGGAGGAGGCGCGGGCGGTGGAGCTGGACGAGCGGCTGGCCACCCGGCACCGGGGGCACTGGCGCGCGGCCGAGCTGCTGCGCGCCGCCACCGCCGGCGGGCACGCCTCGCTGGGCCGGCCGGCGGCGGGGCGCATCGAGGCCGGCGCGCCCGCCGACTTCGTCACGGTCGCCCTGGACACCGTGCGCACGGCCGGCTGGTCGGCGGACGCCCTGGTGGAGGCGGTCGTGTTCGCCGCCACGGCCGCCGACGTGCGCGAGGTGGTCGTCGCCGGCCGCCGCGTGGTGAGCGAGGGCCGCCACCTGCTGGTGCGGGACGTCCCCGCCGCCCTCACCGCGGCGATCACGGCCGTGACCTGACGGCGCGGCGAGACAGGTCACGATGAAGAGGATGGGCGTGAAGCGAGCGGCCGGGTGGAGGAGATGGGGATGACGGACGCGGGGACGGGGTCGCTGCTGATCGACGGCATCGGGTCGCTGGTCACCAACGATCCCGCGCTCGGCGAGGGCCCGCTCGGGCTGGTGGCGGACGCCGCGCTCGTCGTCGAGGACGGCCGCGTCGTGTGGGCCGGCCCGCGGTCGCGCGTCCCCGAGGGGGCCGCGCGGGAACGGTTCGACGCCGAGGGCCGCGCGGTCATCCCCGGCTTCGTCGACAGTCACGCCCACCTGGTCTTCGCCGGGGACCGGGCCGCCGAGTTCGAGGCCCGCATGTCCGGCCGTCCGTACACCGCGGGCGGCATCCGCACCACGGTCGCCGCCACCCGGGCGGCCGGTGACGACACGCTGCGCGCAGGCGTCCGCCGCCTGGTCGCCGAGGCGCTGCGCTCGGGCACCACCACGATCGAGTGCAAGTCCGGGTACGGTCTCACAGTCGAGGACGAGGCGCGGAGCCTGCGCGTCGCCGCAGAGCACACCGCCGAGACGACCTTCCTCGGCGCGCACGTCGTGCCGCCGGAGTACGCCGCCGATCCGGACGGCTACGCCGCGCTGGTGGCCGGGCCGATGCTCGACGCGTGCGCTCCGCACGCCCGCTGGATCGACGTGTTCTGCGATCGAGGAGCCTTCGACGGCGACCAGACCCGGATGATCCTGGCCGCGGGGAAGGAACGGGGCCTGGTGCCGCGGGTGCACGCCGGGCAGCTCCAGCCGGGCCCCGGGGTGGCAGTCGCCGTCGAGCTCGGCGCGGCCTCGGCCGACCACCTGACCCATCTCACCGACGCCGACGTCGAGGCGCTGGCGGGCGGCGGCACGGTGGCCACGCTGCTGCCCGGCGCGGAGTTCTCCACCCGCTCGCCGTACCCGGACGCGCGCCGCCTGCTGGACGCCGGGGCCACGGTGGCGCTGGCCGCCGACTGCAACCCGGGGTCGAGCTACACCACCAGCATCCCGTTCTGCGTCGCCCTCGCCGTACGCGAGATGCGCATGACCCCCGGTGAGGCGGTGTGGGCGGCCACCATGGGCGGGGCCCGCGCCCTGCGCCGGACGGACGTGGGACGCCTGTCGCCCGGCGCCCGTGCCGATATCGTCATGCTGGACGCGCCCTCGCACGTCCACCTGTCCTACCGCCCCGGCGTCCCGATCGTCGCCCGGGTCTGGAAGGACGGCCGGGCGCGGGCCTGAACCCGCTGCCCGCCTCCGCGAGCGCTCGCGGCGCCGGTACCGGTGGCCGAAACCTTGACGCGCGGATGATGCCGAAATGTTTCGTGCCACAAGGCCGGGCCGCCGGGGTCCTCTGGCGGGGTCTCCGAGTGTCCACTGCGTATCGGATCGGTAAAGCCGACATTGGCCCCCATGCCTGCTCAACTGCGGCGATTGCCTTACAAGCCCTAAAGGGGGTCTTGACAGTCATACCGCCGAAATTTAGATTGCGTGCCCAGCGGTAATGACGCACGTGTATCGAAACATTTCGGCGAGCCGACCCAGGGGAGTGGGCGAGCGGCATCGCAAGATGCCGATCAGGCCCGCCGGCCACCGCTTCGACGAGGACGAGCCGCGGCCGGCCCGCGGCCTTGGAGTACGGAGATCAGCGTGGAGCCCAGGACAACCACCCGTCGCACCTTCCTCGGCCTCGGCCTGGGGCTGCCGCTCGGGGCCGCGCTCGCCGCCTGCGGTAGCTCGGGACCGGGTACGAGCAGCGGGAGCAGCGCCGGCGGCAGTGGCGGCGGCAGCGGCGCGAAGGCGACCTACTGGTACCTGTCCGGGCAGCCGGACGAGGCCGTCCGCAAGAACACCATCGACGCCTTCAACAAGGCCAACCCGAACAGCCAGATCGAGGGCACGTCGATCCAGAACGACGCCTACAAGACCAAGATCAAGACGTCGATCGGCGCCGGCACGGCGCCCACGCTCGTCTTCGGCTGGGGCGGCGGCACTCTGCGCAGCTACGTGAAGGCCGGCCAGGTGGACGACCTCACCCCCTTCTTCGAGCAGAACCCCGCGATCAAGGAGCGCCTGTTCCCCTCGGCGTTCGGTGCCGGCACCATCGACGGGAAGATCTACGCGCTGCCCATCGAGCGCGTGCAGCCGATCGTCCTGTACTACAACAAGAAGGTCTTCGAGCAGGTCGGCGTCAAGCCCCCGGAGTCCTGGGGCGACATCATGGACCTGGTGCCCAAGTTCAACGCCAAGGGCATCGCGCCGTTCTCCCTCGGCGGTCAGTCGCGCTGGACCAACATGATGTGGCTGGAGTTCCTCTTCGACCGCATCGGCGGCCCCGAGGTATTCCAGGCCATCTTCGACGGCGAGAAGGACGCCTGGAACAACCCGGCGGCGATCGACGCGCTGACCAAGATGCAGGAGCTCATCAAGGCCGACGGGTTCATCAAGGGCTTCTCCTCGATCACCGCCGACTCCAACGCCGACCAGGCGCTGCTGTACACCGGCAAGGCCGCGATGATGCTGCACGGCAGCTGGTCGTACGGCATCCAGAACAACGACGGCGGCGACTTCGTCTCCAGCGGCGGCCTCGGGTACATGAACTTCCCGGTGGTCGACGGCGGCAAGGGCGACCCGGGCAACACCGTCGGCAACCCCGCGCAGTACCTGTCCATCTACTCCCAGGCGACCCCGGAGCAGAAGGAGATCGCCAAGAAGTTCTTCACCACCGGCGTGAACACCGAGGCCGCGGCCAAGGAGTGGATCGCCGGCGGCAGCGTGCCGATCGTCAACGGCACCGAGGGCCTGTTCGCCGCCTCCAAGGACGCCGACTGGCTGAAGTTCGTCTACGGCATCGCCAGCAACGCCAAGTTCTTCGGCCAGTCGTGGGACCAGGCGCTCAGCCCGGCGGCGGCGGAGGTCCTGCTGGACAACATCTCCAAGCTGTTCCAGCTCTCGGTCTCGCCCCAGCAGTTCGCGACCAACATGAACGCGGTCATCGGCCAGTGAGCGCTCTCGCGACCTCTGCCTCGCCGGGGACCTCTCCCCGGCGGGGCGGTGACCGCGCCCTGCCATGGCTCGCCGCGCCGGCGCTGCTGGTCTTCGTCGGCTTCGGGGTGATCCCGCTGGTCGGAGTCTTGCTGCTGAGCTTCACCACCTGGGACGGCCTCGGGCAGATCATCCCCTCCGGTCTGACCAGCTGGCAGGCCGTGCTCGCCGACCCCGGCCTGCCGCACGCGCTGTGGATCACCTTCCTGGTGATGGCCGTCTCGTGGCTGTTCCAGACGCCGCTGAGCATCCTGCTCGGGGTGTTCCTGGCCGGTGCGCAGCGCTACCGGGGTGTGCTGGCGGTGGTCTACTTCATCCCGCTGCTGCTCAGCTCGGCGGCCATCGCGGTCACCTTCAAGGCACTGCTCGACCCGAACTTCGGTCTCGGCGCCGGTCTCGGCATCCCGCTGCTCAGCCAGGACTGGCTGGGTAACGGGCCGCTCGCGTTCGGCACCGTGATCTTCGTGGTGTCCTGGCAGTACATCCCCTTCCACACCCTGCTCTACCAGGGCGGAGTGCGGCAGATCCCGCAGTCGATGTACGAGGCGGCGGAACTGGACGGCGCCGGGCGGGTCCGCAAGTTCTTCAGCATCACCCTGCCCCAGCTGAAGTACACGATCATCACCTCGTCCACGCTCATGGTGGTGGGGTCGCTGACCTTCTTCGACCTGATCTGGGTGCTCACCGCCGGCGGTCCCGCCGACGCGACGCGCGTACTCGCCGTGGACATGTACAAGCGGGGGTTCCAGGCCAGCCTGATGGGTCCGGCCAGTGTGATCGCCGTCATCCTCGTCGGAGTCGGCCTCCTGCTCGCGTTGCTGCTGCGGCGGATCGGCGGAGGCAGTAACAGCACCAGCCAGCTCGAGGGGGCCTGACATGGGGGCCATCGTCACCAAGACCGCCTCCGAGCCGGCGGCCGCCCGCCAGGCGCACCGGGGCCCCGGCCCCCGTGGCAAGAGCCGGCGCCCCAACTGGCTCGCGGGGGTCGGCAGCGTGGTGTGGCTGGCGATCGTGATCATCCCGATCTACTGGATCGTCATCACGAGCTTCAAGGTCCAGTCCAGCTACTACGCGTCCAACCCGTTCGCGCCGCCGACCGAGCCGACGCTGGACAACTACCGGCTGGTCATCGAGTCGGACTTCATCCGCTACTTCTTCAACAGCGCCGTGGTGTCCGTGGGCGCCGTGATCCCGGCGGTGGCCGTCTCGTTCATGGCGGCCTTCGCCATCGTCCGCAACCGCGCCGGGCGGTTCCTGCGCGGGGTGAACTCGCTGTTCCTCATGGGGCTGGCCATCCCGCTCCAGGCGACGATCATCCCGGTCTACCTGATCATCATCCGGCTGCACCTGTACGACACGCTGCTGGCGATCATCCTGCCGTCGATCGCCTTCGCCATCCCGCTGTCGGTGCTGGTGCTGGCCAACTTCATCAGGGACGTGCCCAAGGAACTGTTCGAGTCCATGCACATGGACGGGGCCGGCACCTGGATGGTGCTCTGGCGCCTGGCCTTCCCGCTCACCCGGCCCGCCGTGGTGACCGTGTCGATCTACAACGCACTGATGATCTGGAACGGCTTCCTGCTGCCGCTGGTCCTGACCCAGGCCCCGACCCAGCGGACGCTGCCGCTGGCCCTGGCGACCTTCCAGGGGCAGTACAGCGTGAACGTGCCGGCGGTCCTGGCGTCCGTCGTGCTCACCACTCTGCCGATCCTCGTGATGTACGCGGTCGGCCGCCGTCAGCTCCTCGCGGGCCTCACCGCGGGCTTCGGCAAGTGACCTGATCCCGGGAGCGGTCCGCCCGCGTACGGCACGGACCGCTCCCGGAACCCCTCCGGTCATCCCGCCCCGCCCCGCCCCGATCCTCTCCGCGCCCTCGCTCGCTCACACCGCCGCGCCGTCCTCTCGCGCGCCCATCGCGCAGCGTGTCCGCGCCGCCCGCGCCGTTCGCCCGAGCTCCCGTGCCCTCTCCGCCGCCGCGCGCCGCTCGCCCGTGCCGCCGCGTGTCCCGCGCCGTTCGTTCGCTTCGTCCCGTCGTCCCGTCGCGCCGTCGTGGCGTTCCCGCCATGACATCCACGCCACGGTGATGTCCTGGTCATGACGCACATGCCGCCGTGACGTCCGCCCCTCGCCGGCGCCGCTGTCGGCCGGTGCCGCCATGCCCGTCCGAGCCAGGGTCCCCCGCACGCCCGCACGCTGATCGAGCGGGATGCCGCATCGGCGCGGGAAGGTCGTTGACAGCAAACCCCCTATTTCCTACTGTTTGTGAGGGTGGCCCGGCGGCTGGCCACCCTGGACCACCTCAGCGCGGGGCGCGCCGCCTGGAACGTGGTCACCACCTCCGACGCCTTCACCGGGGAGAACTTCCGCCGGGGCGGCTACCTGGACCGGGCCGACCGTTACACGCGCGCGGCCGAGTTCGTCCGGCTCGCCCGCAAACTGTGGGACTCCTGGGAGGCCGACGCGGTGCAGGGCGACCAGGAGGCCGGCGTGTTCGCCCGGCCCGCCGCCGTGCGCGAGGTGCAGCACGCGGGGCGTCACTTCACCATCCGAGGTCGCTTCAACGTGCCGCGCCCGCCGCAGGGGCACCCGGTGATCATCCAGGCGGGCGACTCCGACGAGGGCCGCGAGTTCGCCGCCCGCACGGCGGACGTGATCTTCAGCAGGCACGGCACCCTGGAGGACGGCCGCGCGTTCTACGCCGACGTCAAAGGACGGCTGGCCCGCTACGGGCGCGCCCACGACGACCTGAAGATCATGCCGGCCGCGACCTACGCCCTGGGCGACACCGACGCCGAGGCCGCCGAGAACGCCGCCGAGATCCGCCGGCTCCAGGTGAGCCCGCAGACCGCGACCGCGTTCTTCGACGCGGTGCTGCTCGCCGCTCACCACCCGCATCGGGCTGATCCCGACCGCGACCACCACCCACACCGAGCCGTTCCATGTCGCGGTCGGCATCGCCACCCTCGACCACGTGAGCCGGGGGCGGGCCGGTTGGCGCCCGCAGGTCTCCTACCGGCGCAGCGAGGCCGCGCACTTCGGCCGCCGGGAGCTGCCGCCGCTGGACCCGGCGAACTCCGCCGAACCTCTGCTGCTCGACCTGCTGACCGAGGCGGGCGACGCCGTCGAGGTGGCCCGCCGCCTGTGGGACAGCTGGGCCGACGACGCCGAGATCCGCGACGTGGCGACCGGAAGGTTCGTCGACCGCGACAAGCTGCACTACATCGACTTCCAGGGACGCTGGTTCTCGGTCAAGGGCCCCTCCATCACCCCACGGCCGCCGCAGGGGCAGCCGGTCGTCGCGGCGCTGGCGCACGCGCGCCCGGCCTACGAGTTCGCCGCGCGCGGCGCCGACGTCGTGTTCGTCACCCCGCACGACCGGGCCGAGGCCGCCGCGATCGTGGCGGAGATCGCCGGGATCCCGCGGACGGGGGAGCCGCTGCGGATCTTCGCCGACCTCGTCGTGTTCCTCGGCGGATCGGCGGCGGAGGCCGCCGAGCGCAAGGCGCGCCTGGACGATCTGCACGGCGCCGTGCCCACCTCCGACGCCGCGGTGTTCACCGGAACGGCCGCGGAACTGGCAGAGGTGCTGCTCGACTGGCGAGAGGCCGGGGTCGAAGGCTTCCGGCTGCGGCCCGGCGCGCTGCCGTACGACCTGGAGCTGATCACCCGGGAGCTGACGGCCGCGCTGCGCCGGCGCAGCGCGTTCCGCGAGGCGTACGAGGCCGCGACCCTGCGCGGGCTGCTCGGCCTGCCCCGTCCGGCGAACCGCTACGAGAAGGCCGGTGCCCGGTGAAGTTCCTCGCCATCACCCCCGAACTCCCCAGCCGGCCGTTCGCGAAAGGGCAGTCTTGACCGTTCCCTCTTCCCCCGCCGTCCCGCTGTCCATCCTCGACCTGGCCCCGATCCCGTCCGGCGGCGGTGCGGGCGACGCGCTGCGCAACACCATCGACCTCGCCAGGCGCGCGGAGGAGTTCGGCTACCACCGCTACTGGGTGGCCGAACACCACTTCGCCACCGGAGTGGCCGGCTCGGCGCCCGCGGTGCTCATCGGCCTGATCGCCGCCGCCACCGAGACGATCAGAGTCGGCTCCGGCGCCGTCCAGCTCGGCCACCAGACCCCGATCGCCGTGGTCGAGCAGTTCGGCCTCATCGACGCGCTGCACCCCGGCCGCGTCGACCTCGGCCTCGGCCGCTCCGGGCAGCGCCGCGCCGAACTCGCCGCCGAGCCAACCCGGCCCTCTCCCGCGCGGCCCCCGGCCCCCGCCGAACCGGCTCGGGCGACGGTGGTGGACGGGCTGCTGATCCCACCGCCGTTCTCCTACGCCGAGCTCGCCCGCTCGCCGCACCTCGCCGCGCAGGCGGCCCTGCTGCAGCAGCCGGGGGCGCTCACCCCCGACTTCGCCGAGCAGGTGGACGACATCGGCGCCTTCCTGGCCGGCACCTACCGCACCCCCGACGGGTACGCCCTGCACGCCGTCCCCGGTGAGGGCGCGCGACTGGAGCTGTGGGTGCTCGGCAGCAGCGGCGGGCAGAGCGCCCAGGTCGCGGGCGAGCGCGGGCTGCCGTTCGCGGCGAACTACCACGTCAGCCCGTCCGCCGTCCTGGAGGCCGTCGAGGCCTACCGCGCATCCTTCAAACCCTCGGCGGTGCTGGCCGCGCCGTACGTCGTGGTGTCCGCCGACGTGGTCGTCGCCGAGGACGACGCCACGGCCAGGGAGCTGGCCAAGCCGTACGCGCTGTGGGTGCGCGCCATCCGCAGCGGCCAGGGCGCGATCCCGTACCCCACCATCGCCGACGCCGACGCGCACGAATGGACCGACGCGGATCGCGAGCTGGTCGCCGACCGGGTCGACACCCAGTTCGCCGGCTCGCCCGCGACCGTCGTCGAGCGCCTGCGCGTCCTCCAGCGGGTCACCGGAGCCGACGAACTGCTCGTCACCACCATCACCCACGACCACGCCGACCGGGTGCGCTCCTTCGAGCTGCTCGCCACGGCGTGGCGGGAGGCGGGCGTGACCGCCGGGACCAGGGAGGCGCACCGGTGAGACCCGCGAAGATCGCCCCCGCGCTCGCCTTCGCCCTCGCCCTGGTGCTGACCGCGTGCGGCGGCGGCCAGGAGGAGAAGGGCGGCGCGGCGCCCGCGGTCACACCCTCCGTTCGACGACGAGCGGGTGCGGCGGGCGCGGGAGGGGCGGGTGGTCGAGGAGGGCGACGTGGACGAGGTCTTCCTGCGTCCCCGGCATCCCTACACCCGCGCTCTCGTCGACGCGGTGCCCCGTCTCACCGGTACGCCCTGATCGTCCGCTCTCCCGGGCGCCCGCCCGGGGAGGAGAGAAGCCGCGTGCCGCCGCCCATTCGGAGACCGGCGAGGTTCGGGAAACGGGACGAGGGAGCGTTCCAGTGGATTGATTCTGCTTCGGCCGTGAAACTTTCAGTTGGGGACGACCTTCGTGGGTTCGCGGAGCATGAAAAGTTTTCTTCGTATCCCGGCGAAGGCCTTACCACCGTCCATAATGACCACCGCCGCGATCACGGATGTGTGAATCCGGACATCGGGTCGCGCGTAATCTTCTTCTTCCTTTCCGGGAAGTACCGCTCGCAGTCGCCCTCCGCGATCATGAGGCGTCGATCGTGAGTCGGTTATTCCGGATTTATGGGCATTTGCGTGGTTCCGTCGGTGAAGGCGTGCACTGCAGGGTGATACGGATGGACTTCAAGATCCTCGGGCCGATCGAGGTCCGGGCCCCCCAGGGGCAGCCGGTCCCGCTGGGCCGGCGCAAACAGAGAGTGCTGCTCGCGGCTCTGCTGCTGAACGCGGGCAAGGCGGTCTCCAGCCGGCGGATGCTCGACTGGCTGTGGGGAGAGAGCGCTCCCGCGACCGCCGAGGCCAACCTCTACACCTACATCTCCGCCCTGCGCAGAGCGCTCGGCTCCCCTTCCCGCCTCGAGGCGGGCACGAACGGCTACGTGCTGCACGTCGCCCCGGACGAGCTCGACGTGACCCTGTTCGAGGAACTCGCCGAGCAGGGACGCGGCGCGCTGGCCGACGGGCGCAACGACGTGGCACTGGAACGGCTGACCCGCGCCCTCGGCCTGTGGCGTGCCGAGACCGTCCTGGAAGGGCTGCCCCTGCCCGCTCCGCTGCGCGGCGAGGCGGCGCGGCTGGAGCGCCTGCGCGCGACCGTCGTGGAGGCCGCGCTGGAGGCGCGGCTGGCGCTCGGCCGGCACACCGAGGTGCTCGCCGACCTGGAGGCGCTGACCCGCAGGGACCCGCTGAACGAGCGGCTGCGCGCCCAGCTCATGCTCGCCCTGTACCGCAGCGGCTGCCGCGCCGACGCCCTGGCGGTGTACCAGGGCGCGCGGGCGACGCTCGCCTCGGAACTCGGTATCGACCCCGGTCCCGACCTCGTCCGCATGCACCAGCGGATCCTCGCCGACGACCCGGCCCTGGCGCCGCCCCAGGCGCGGACCGTGCGCCGGGTCCTCGCCCCGGCCGAGCTGCCCCTCGACGCGGCCGCCTTCACCGGACGGGCCGCCGAGGTCGCGCGACTACAGCGCGCGATGGCCTCGGTCGGCTCCGGCGAGGTCATGATCTGCGCGATCGCCGGAGCCGCCGGGATCGGAAAGTCGGCGCTCGCCGTGCGCGTCGCCCATCAGTTCGCCGACCGGTTCCCCGACGGGCGGCTCTACGTTAACCTGCACGGTTCCACCCCCAACGTCCTTCCGCTCCACCCCGCCGACGTCCTCGCCCGCCTGCTGCGCTCCCTCGGCGACGACGTGCCCGCGGGAGCCGACGTGGACGAGGCGGCGGCGCGGTTCCGCTCGCTGACCGAGGGCAAGCGCCTGCTGCTCCTGCTCGACAACGCCAGGGACGCCGAACAGGTGCGCCCGCTGCTGCCCGCCAGCCCCACCTGCTGCGTGCTGATCACCGCCCGCAGGATGCTCACCTCGCTGGACGCCGTCGCCCACCTGCGCCTCGGCGTCATGGCCGAGGACGAGACGTACGTGCTGCTGAGCCGTCTGATCGGCGAGAGGCGTGTCGCGGCCGACCCGTGGGCGGCGCGCGCGATCGCGCGGCTGTGCGGCGGGCTGCCGCTGGCGAGCAGGATCGCCGCCGCCCGCCTGATCGCCCGGCCGGGCATGTCGCTGCGCGCCCTCGCCGGCCGTCTGGCCGTCGAGGACCACCGTCTGTCGGAGCTGCAGGCCGACGACCGGGCCGTGCGGGCCTGCTTCATGGTGAGTTACCGCGCCCTGGACGCCGAGGAGTCCCGGATATTCCGGCTGCTGAGCCTGCTGGGCGGATCCGAGGTCGGCGTCGAGATCGCCGCCGCCGCGGCCGACCGTTCGCCCGAGCGGACCGTCGAACTGCTGGACCGCCTCGCCGACGCCCAGCTCCTGGAGGCCGGCGACCCCGGCCGGTACCGCATGCACGACCTGCTGCGCCTGTTCGGCCGCGAGCGGGCCCGGCGGGAGGAGAGCCTGGACGACCGGGCGCACGCCATGCGCCGCGTGCTGCTCAGCTACTTGGCAGCGGCCGCCGGCCCCGATGAGGTCACCGCGGGTGACCAGGCCGCGACCCGCGGCCCCGCGGTCACGCTCGCCGGCTCCCCGGCCCGCTGAAGGCCGCACCCCGCTTCGCGCCGCCCTTACCCCTGTTTTCGCGCTTGCGGCTTGACCTACACACATGCGTATGGTGCCAGGTGTAGCCCGATTGACCAGTATGTGCCCATGTCGGCCGTCTTCTCAGCCCTCGAGAAGAAGACCGGCACCTTGCGGAATTCGCGCAACACGTAAGGGAAGGGCAGCCGTGTCTGAGCTGATCGGCATCGACGAGTGTGAGAACCTCTCGGTGAAACAGGTCCAAGATCTATACAAAAGGTATGTCAGCCGTAGCCAGGTCAACCTCATGACCTCCTTCGGCTTCGGCCGCGAACTCATCGACCGCGCCGAGGGCCCCTGGATCTGGACCCGTGACGGCCGCAAGATCCTCGACGTCACCGGAGGGGTCGGCGTCCTCAACCACGGTCACAACCACCCGCGCATCATGGAGGCGCGCCGCCGGTTCGCCGATCGGCGGCGCATGGAGGTGCACAAGGCGTTCTTCTCGCCGTACGTGGCCGCGCTCAGCCACAACGTGGCCGCGCTGCTGCCCGGAGACCTCAACATCTCCTACTTCCCGAACTCCGGCGCCGAGGCCAACGAGGGCGCCGTCAAGATGGCCTACAAGTACCACGGCGGGCGGCGCAACACGATCCTGCGCTCCAACATCAGCTTCCACGGCAAGACCCTCGGCGCGGGCAGCCTCACCGGGTCGGCGGAGAACGCCTTCCGCTTCCCGGGGCTGCCGGGCATCGTCGTCTACCCCTACGGCGACGTCGCGGCCGTGCGCGCGGCGATCGACGCCACCCGCGGCCCGGACGGGAAGTGCGACGTGTACGCGCTCATGCTGGAGCCGTACAGCGCGTCCAGCATGCGCTGCTGGTCGGAGCAGGATCTGTACGAACTGCGGCGGCTCTGCGACGCGGACGACATCATGCTGATCTTCGACGAGGTGTACACCGGCTGGGGCAAGACCGGCAGCCTGTTCTACTTCATGCGCTACCCCGACCTACTGCCCGACATCCTCGTCTACTCCAAGTCGCTCGGCGGCGGCAAGGCGTCGATCTCCGGGTACACCGCCCGCGAACCCGTCTTCCGCAAGGCCTACGACCGGCTCTCCGACGTCATCCTGCACAGTACGACCTACTACGGCTTCGGCGAGGAGACCGTCACCGCGATCGAGGCGATCAACGTGGTGGTCGAGGACGACTACCCCGCGCGGGCGCGGCAGATCGAGCGGATCCTGCGGCCGGGGCTGGAGAACATCCAGAAGCGCTACCCCGACGTGGTCGGCAAGGTGGCCGGCACCGGGTCGCTGTGGGGAGTGTTCCTGAACGGCGGCCCCAAGGTGCTCGACCTGGCCGGCAAGCTCGCGCCGGGATTCTCCGGCGACCCGCAGTTCCGCACCAAGCTGATCACCCTGTCGGTGATCGCCGACCTGTACCGCGAGCACGGCATCGTGTCGTACTACAGCCCGAACGCCGACAACCCCCTGGTCGTCGCGCCGACCCTCACCATCGAACCCGACGACCTGGAGTACTTCCTCGACGGTCTGCACAAGACGCTGGGCAAGGGCCTGCCGCGGCTGCTCGGCCAGTTCGTCCGGGAGAAGGTGGGATCGCGATGGTCCTCCGGATCGTAGTGACCGGCAGCGCCGGGATGCTCGGCGGGAACCTCGCCCGCCGCCTGGTGCTGGAAGGCCACGACGTGCTCGGCGTCGATCTGCGCCCGCTGCCCGAGCCGCTCCCCGGCATGCGGCACCGGCTCGCCGACGTGCGCGACCTGCCGCTGATGACCGACGCCATGGCCGGGGCGGACGCGGTGGTGCACTGCGCGGGCGCGCTGCCGAGCTACCCGGCCGAGCAGATCCACGACCTGATCGTCAACGGCACCCACACGGTCCTGGAGGCCGGGCGCCGCGCGGGAGTGGCACGGCTGGTGCACATCTCCTCCACCGCCGTGTACGGGCTGCCCAAGCTGGTGCCCACGCCCGAGGAACATCCGCGCGAGCCGGTCGACCCCTACACCAGGGCCAAGGCCGAAGCCGAGGAACTGGCCGACAAGTACCGGGCCGGCGGCATGTGCCTGCCGATCCTGCGGCCCAAGACCTTCCTCGGCCCGGGCCGCATGGGCCTGTTCGCGATGCTCTTCGAATGGGCCGAGGAAGGCCGCGGCTTCCCCGTCCTCGGCCGCGGCGACGTGCGCATCCAGATGTTCGCCGTGGAGGACCTGGTGGACGCCGTGGTCTCGGTCCTCGAGGCGCCCGAGGACGTCGCCAACGACACCTACAACCTGGCCGCCGCGGAGTTCGGCACGCTGCGGGAGGACTTCCAGGCGGTGCTGGACGCGGCCGGCCACGGCAGGCGCGTCGTCTCCATCCCCGCGGCCCCGGCCCTCGCCGGGCTGCGGCTGCTGGAACGCACCCGGCTGTCGCCGGTGTACGGACGCCTGGTGCACAAGCTGCTGGCCGACTCCTACGTCAGCATCGACAAGGCCCGGGAACGGCTCGGCTTCCAGCCGAAACTGTCCAACCGGGACGCCATCCTCCGTACCTACGCCTGGTGGCGGGAACACCGCGCGGCCGGCTCGGCGCGCGGCGCGGGCCAGACGAGCCGCGACGCCTGGCGGCAGGGCGCGCTGTCGCTGGCGAAAGTCTTCTTCTGAGCCGACCGGGGTAGAGCATGCACGTCGTCGAATCGGCGGACGTTCCAGAAAGCCCGCAGCGTACCGAACCGGCACCGGACCGCCCGGCGGAGGCCCGGAGCAACCTGATCGCCGACCTCGCCGGTCTGATACGCCCGTCGCACACCGCCAAGGCGATTCTCCTGGTGCCGGTGGCACTCATCGGCACCCGCCCGTGGAGCGTCGCCGCACTGGCCGGGATCATCTCGGCCACCATCGCGTTCATCCTGGCCGCCGCCGTCGTCTACATCGGCAACGACATCGCCGACCGGGACCGTGACCGCCATCATCCCGTCAAACGCCACCGCCCGATCGCGAGCGGCCGGGTGGGGGTGCCCTGCGCCCTGCTGTTCGCGGGGGTCCTGCTGGTCCTGCTCGGCGCCATCGTCATCCGGTCCCCGGCGGCGTACTGGCCGCTCCTGGTGTACCTGGCGCTCAACGTCGCCTACAGCCGCCGCCTCAAGCACATCCCCCTGGTGGACGTGGGCACGGTGGCGGCCGGGTTCGTGCTGCGCGTCGTGCAGGGCTATGAGGTGACCGGCGGGCAGGTGCCCGCCTGGCTGCTGATCACCGTGTTCTCGATGTCACTGCTGCTCCTGCTCGGCAAGCGGCGCCAGGAGCTGCTGGACGGCGGGGCCGCGCACCGGCCCGCGCTGAGCGGCTACTCGATGGAGCTGACCAACTGGCTCCTGCAGATCGCCTCGGTGCTCTCGCTGGTCTCCGGCCTGATGTACCTGCGCGACGAGGGGCCGTTCGGGCCACAGCACGGTCAGACGGCGATGATGCTGTCCACGCCGTTCGCGCTGTTCGCCCTCTTCCGCTATCTGCAGATCCAGCTCGTGGACGAAGGCGGCGGCGACCCCGTCCGCGTCCTGCTGCGCGACCGCGTC
>NZ_BMNT01000003.1:0-1474 GCF_014646695.1 Sphaerisporangium melleum | reverse complement strand
ATGGTCGCGAACTCGATGTTGTGGGCGGCCACCCTGGGTGTGATGTTCCTGGTCACCCACAGCGCGTTCCTGGTGAACGCCGCCCCGTAGTGACGGCGAAACGGAAGGGAAGGCAATGGAGGTCCGCTTACTCGGCCCGGTCGAGGTGACGGCCGGCGACCGGTGCGTCCCCCTGGGACCGCCCCAGCGACGCACGGTGCTGGCCGCCCTGGCGCTCGACGCCGGCCACCCCGTCTCGCTCCGGACACTGATCGAACGTGTCTGGGATCTGCCACCGGACGGAGCGACGGACTCGCTGTACGCCCACATCGCGCGGCTGCGGCAGGCGCTGTCGCCCACCGGGGCCCGCATCGAGCGCCGTGGCGGCGGCTACGTGCTGGAGGTCGACCCCGACCGGGTGGACGCGCTCCGGTTGCGCCGCCTCGTCAAGCAGGCACAGGCCCACGCCGGTGACGATCTCACCCGGGTCACGCTGCTCGGCGAGGCGATGGAGCTGTGGCACGGGGCACCGCTGACCGGGATCCCCGGCGACTGGGCCGCGAGGATGCGCTACGGCATCGAGCAGCAGTTCGTCGGCGCCGTCGTCACCTGGGGGCAGGCACACCTGCGGATGGGACGGCCGGACCTGGTCGTCACCGAGCTCACTCCGCTGGTTCCCCGCCATCCGCTCGCCGAGCCGCTCGCCGGCCTGCTGATGCGCGGCCTGTGCGCCCTGGAGCGCACGGCGGAGGCGGTGGCCCTGTACGCCCGCCTGCGCGGGTACCTCGCCGACCAGCTCGGCATCGAGCCGGGACCGGAGCTGCGCGCGCTGCACCAGGGCATCCTGCGCGGCGGCCTCGACCCGCTGCCCAGGACGGCGCGCACCGCCGCGGTGCGCGACCTCCGCGAGCTGCGCGACCTGCGGGAGTTCCACGGCCCGCGCGAGCGCAGAGAACTCCACCTCGCCGAGGCCATCGGCTCCTGACCGGAAAGGACCACACCAGACCCCCACGTCCAAGGGATCGCAAGACCGGCCGGGCCGCCCAAGCGGCCCGGCCGCCGTCATGTCCGCCTCGTCCCGCCTCCCTCGTCCTGTCCGAGGCTCGCCCGCATCCAGGTCAGGCTCCGCCGTACCACGCCACTGCGGGGTATGGCGGTCACCCGTCGCCGCCCTGGCCAGGCCGATGGATGCGCCACCCCGCGCCGCCTTGTACGAGCAGGCCGGACGGTGGCCCTTCCCCTTGTGCGCCGTGGCATGGCGAAGCCCCGGACGTGTTCCGCGGGTGCGGGCGTCCGGGGCGGGTTCGGCCGGCCACCGTGCTCGTCCTGTCCGCGGCTCGCGCGCGTCCATGTCAGGCTCCGCTGTACCACGCCGCTGCGGGCGTGGCGGTCCCCCCGTGGCCGCCCTGGCCCAGGCTGATGGATGCGCCACCCCGCGCCGCCTTGTACGAGCAGGCCGGACGGTGGCCCTTCCCCTTGTGCGCCGTGGCATGGC
>NZ_BMNT01000002.1:250929-292948 GCF_014646695.1 Sphaerisporangium melleum | reverse complement strand
CTACGACCAGGCAACCGCATGGTCACACCGCAACCACGACCTCGCCGCTTGACATTCAACGTCCAGGGATGTCTGACTCGACCCCAGGCCGGTTTCCGGTGCCCACGGAGGCATCCTGGCCGACGTCGGGTCAGACGATCCGCGAGCGGCTTCGAAGGCGGGCCGTGGGGCCGGCCGGGCCCATTGAGGCATCTGGGCCCGGCGCGGTGACCGGGGCTCAGAGGCCCAGGGCTGCTGCCAGGTCCGTCTTGACGGCCGCCAGGTCGCTCGCGGCTCGCGTACGGGCGGCAGGAACGTCGCCGCCGGTCACGGGGACGACGACCTCCAGGTAGCACTTGAGCTTCGGCTCGGTGCCGGACGGGCGGACGACCACACGCGCGTCCCCGTCCAGCCGGTACCGCAGCCCGTCGGTCGGCGGCAGGTCGTCCACACCCGCGCTCAGATCGTCCACCTCGTGGACGCCCCGGCCGCCGAGGGCCTGCGGCGGGTTCGAGCGCAGTCGTTCCATCGCAGCGGTGATCAGCGCGAGGTCGCTCACCCGGAACGAGAGCTGCGCGGTCGCGTGCAGGCCGTACCGTCCGGCCTGCGCGTCCAGCAGGTCGAGCAGCGTCCTGCCGTCCCGCTTGGCCGCCGCGGCCATCCCCGCGATGGTGAGAGCGGCCCCGATGCCGTCCTTGTCGCGCACCGGCAGCCCGCGATCGGAGCCGACGCTGTGGCCGAGCGCCTCCTCGTACCCGTAGACCAGGCCGTCGCCGGCCTTGACGATCCACTTGAACCCGGTCAGCGTCTCGGCATGCCGCACCCCGTGCGCCCGCGCGATCTTGCCGAGCAGCGAGGACGACACGATGGACGCGGCGACCAGGCGGTCCGGCGCCGAGGTGCGTTCGATGACCCACTCGCCGAGCAGCCCGCCGGTCTCGTCACCGGTCAGCATCCGGAAGCCGCCGTCGGGAGTCGGCACCCCCACGGCGCAGCGGTCGGCGTCCGGGTCGTTGGCGATCAGCAGGTCGGCTCCGGTCTTCTCGGCAAGCCGCAATGCGAGATCCATCGCGCCCGGCTCCTCCGGATTGGGGAAGGAGACCGTGGGGAAGTCCGGGTCCGGGGTGAACTGCGCCTCCACCACGGCGGGCGGCGCGAACCCGGCGGCGGCGAAGGCCCGCAGCAGGATCTCCCCGCCCACCCCGTGCATCGGCGTGTAGGCGACGCGCAGGTCACGGGCGTCGCCGATCGGCAGCGCCGTCACCGCCGCGAGGTACGGCTCCACGATCGCCGCATCGTCGAGCGTCTCCCAGCCGGTGCCCAGCGGCAGCCGGTCCACCGGCCCGGTCTCCTCGATCGCCGCCGAGATCTCCACGTCCAGCGGCGGCACGATCTGCGCGCCGTCCCCCCAGTAGACCTTGTAGCCGTTGTCGCGCGGCGGGTTGTGCGAGGCGGTGACCATGACGCCCGCGTCGGCGCCGAGGTGCCGTACGGCGAAGGCCAGCACCGGGGTCGGCCAGTGGTGCGCCATCAGCGAGACCCGCAGCCCGGCGCCGGTGAGCACGGCCGCCGAGTCGCGGGCGAACACGTCGGAGTTGTGCCGGGCGTCGTACCCGATCACCACGTGCCGGCCGGGGCCGAGCCGCCGGGCCAGCCCGGCGGCGGCCCGCATGACGGTCACGCGGTTCATCCGGTTGGGCCCGGCGCCCAGTTCGCCCCGCAGCCCGGCCGTGCCGAACTCCAGCCTGGCCCCGAACCGGTCCTCCAGCGCCACGGCGTCACCCGCGTCGAGGATGCGCCGGAGCTCCTCCCGCGTCTCGGGATCGGGATCCTGCGCCAGCCACTCTTCCGCCCGCGTCACCAGTTCCGACATCACACCTCTTCATCCGCACCTTGCACAATGACCCTCACCGCATCCAGCCGTCCTGGCCGATCCCGGTGGGCGGCGCGCCGCTGCCACCGGCCTCGCCAGGCCGATCCCTAGTCTCGCCCACCGCCTCTCCGGCCCCGGCCGAGGAGACGGCCTGCTGGCCGATCGCGGTGGGGTGCGTCGCTGCTGTCACCGTTCTGACCAGGTCGATCCCTAGTCTCGCCAACCACCGCTCCGGCCCCGGCCAAGGGGCGGCCTTCGGGGCTCTTCGCTCGCCTGCTCTGCGACTGCTCACCTTCGTCGGGTGGTGTGTTCCGTCCGTCCGATGGGCTGCTTCGATCGGCGCCGCGTCGGCGGGACGGTGTGCGGTGAATGCCGGCGCCGCCCTACGGCGGGGAACCGGTGCAGCCGTACGGTCATCGCACTAGAGCTTGTTGACGACCTTGGCCAGCAGGAGGCCCATGCGGGCCGCCGTCACGCGGCCGACCTCCAGGACCTCCTCGTGGTTCAGCGGCTCGCCCACCAGGCCGGCCCCGGGGTTGGTCACCAGCGAGATGCCCAGCACCTCGGCCCCGGCCTCCCGGGCGGCGATCGCCTCCAGGACGGTGGACATGCCCACCAGGTCGCCGCCCAGCGTGCGCAGCATGCGGATCTCGGCCGGGGTCTCGTACGTCGGGCCGCGGAAGGCGACGTAGACGCCCTCGGTCAGTGACGGGTCGGCCTCGCGCGCCAGCTCGCGCAGCCGCCGCGAGTACACCTCGGTCAGGTCGATGAAGGTCGCGCCCGTGATCGGGTTGGCGCCGGTCAGGTTGATGTGGTCGCTGATCAGCACCGGGTCGCCGACGTTCTGCGTCTCGGGCCGCAGCCCGCCCGCCGCGTTGGTCAGCACGACCGTGCCGGCCCCGGCCGCGACGGCGGTACGCATGCCGTGCACCACCGGCTCGACGCCCCGGCCCTCGTACAGGTGGGTGCGGCCCAGGAAGATCAGCGCCTTGCGACCCGACTCGGTCTCGACCGCCCGCACCCGGCCGGCGTGCCCCGCCACGGCAGGCGCGGTGAACCCGGGCAACTCGGTCACAGCATGCTCGGCGATCGTCGTCCCGATGGCGTCGGCGGCCGGGACCCAGCCCGACCCCATGACCAGCGCGACATCGAAGGACTCCACCCCGGTGAGGGCTTTCAGCGCCCCCGCCGCCTCCGCGGCCAGTGAATAAGCGTCATTGCTCACGCTCACCGAGGCTACAGCCCTGATGTCCGCTTCAGTACCCGTCATCCCCGCCCTCTCGCCATGAGCCGGGCGTTTCACCGTAGCCAGATGCGCAGCGGGCCGATCGGTGTGAAGCCCTGGGCGAGGGCGGGACCGAGGTCGCCGGGATGTTCGTAGCCGACCATCGGACGGGCCGGGAAGAGGGCACCCGCCATGGCCACGGCGCCTGCCCAGGCGGCGTCCATGTCGCACCCGGAGGCGAACACGTTCGACACGCCGACCACCCGCCCACTGGTGTTCAGCGCCGCCCCGCACACGACGTCCCCCTCGATGCGCCCGGCGAGCAACGTCACGGCGGGCTCGCCGAGCAGCGCGGCCGGGAACAGCACCCCGTCGTACTCGCCGAGCAGACTGCCCTCCCACTCGCGCAGTTCCTCCGCCCCGCCGACCGTCCCCCAGACCACCACATCCCCCGTGGCCGCCCGCGACTCCGCGACGACGCCACCCGTGGCCGCTCGCGCCTTCCCGACAGCGTGCCCGGCGGCCGCCTGTGATCCCATGACGGCGCCTTCAGTGTTCTCCGCGGCCACCGCGTCCTTGTCCTCGATCGCGGCCGGCCTCATGATCCACTGCGCGTCGAACAGCACCCGGAAGCCCGCATCGCTCAGGTCGAGCTGGGCGTACCCGTCCTTCACCGACGGTTCGGCGGAAACCAGGTCGATGGCCGCCAGCACCTCCTCGGCGGACGCGTCGGGGGAGAGGGTGACCGCGTCCGGGTACAGCGGCGGCGACCGGCGCGGGTTCGCCCACACCGTCTCGGTGAACGTCCCCGGCATCCCGTGCGCCCGGCACACCGCGTCACACCACCCGGCGTTGTTCCGCACCGCCTCGCGCACCCACATCTCCCCCGTCATGCCGCCATCTTGACCACCGTTCACCGCGCTGTCATGTCAGTTCTTCATCGCATGACTTATGGCGCCGAACGGTGATCGAATCGCTATGTCGCGACAAGTCGACTGCTGGGAGACTTGCGCGGTGACTTTCCTGGATGCCGCCGCCCAGACGGCGGTCGCGGCCCGGCGGCACCGGCTGGGCGCGTTTCTCATCGACAGCGTGATCCTCGTCGTGGCCGGGGCTGCTGTCAGAACCGCGCTGAACTCCCCGGTCGGCGACACCTCCGCGGAATCGGCCGGCGTCGCCTACGGACCGGACGCGGAGTACGACTCGATCCTGCAGACCTTCTGGTCCAACCCCTACGCCGGAAACCCGTACTGGTACCTCGACCTCACGCTCATCGTGCTGTGGGTGCTCTACTTCTGGCTTTCGCACGCGCTGTGGGGGCAGACCGTCGGCAAGCGGCTGTGCCGGCTGAAGGTGGTCGCCGCCGACGGCGGGCGGCTGACGGCAGGCCGGGCCGGGGTACGAGCGCTGATCTACGCCGGAGCCACCGCGGTGCCCTACGTGGGCGTGATGGTCGGCCTGGTGGACGCACTATGGATCTTCGCTCCGCGCAAGCGCTGCTTGCACGACGTCCTGGCCGGCAGCATCGTCATCGACATCTCGGCAGGCTCCCGAGGACGCGGACCCGGCATCGCCCTCTTCGTCGGCCTAGGCCTGATAGTCCTTCTCGCCGGAGCCTTCCTCTTCCTCGCCTGGAGTAGGTGATCTTTCGGGCGGACACCATGCGAGCCGCCTGAACGCCGCTGAAGATTCCTCCGAGAGGCGTCGCTTCGGAAACCGCGCCTCTCGGTGGAGTCGTGCCGCCGGCGGGCGGGTCAGCGGAGGGGGAGGTGGCGGACTCCGGTCATGGTGGGGGTGGGGATGAAGGCCACGGGGTCGTCGGGGTCGGTGCGCAGTGGGTCGTACCGGTCGAGGAGGATGTTCAGCGCGACGCGGCCCTCCAGCCGGGCCAGGGGAGCGCCCAGGCAGAAGTGGATGCCGTGGCCGAAGCCGAGGTGCGGGTTGGGGTCGCGGCCGGGGGCGAACACGTCGGGGTCGGAGAACTGGCGCGGGTCCCGGTTCGCCGCTCCGAGCCAGAGCATGACCAGGCGGTCGGCCGGGATGGTCTCTCCGCCGAGTTCGACCTCGCGGGTGGTGGCGCGGGTGACGGCGGCGAACGGGGTGAGGAAGCGGAGCGACTCCTCGATGACGGCGGGGATCGAGGCGCGGTCGGCGCGGGCTCTGGCCTGCTGCTCGGGGAAGGCATCCAGGCACAGCACCGTGTTGCCGAGGAGCATCGTCGTGGTGACGTGCCCGGCGAGCAGGAGGATCATCGCGAAGTTGACCACCTGCCGGTCGGGCAGGCGTTCGCCGTCCACTTCGGCCTCGACCAGCCTGGTGAGCAGGTCGGCGCGCGGCTGCCGCCGGCGTTCGGCGGCGTGGGTGCCGAGGTAGTCGGTCATCTCCTTGAGCGGCGTCAGCGCCGCCTGCAGGTCCTGCCGCTGCTCCTCGGTGGACTTGTTGAGCGAGACCTGCGTGTCACGCTCGAACAACGCGTTGGCCCACTGCCGGAACAGGTCGCGGTCGCTGCTCGGCACACCGAGCAGTTCGGCGATGACGGTGACGGGAAGCGGGTAGGCCAGATCGGTCACGAGCTCCAGGTGGCCGCCGCGTTCGCGGGCGGCGTCGAGGAGTTCGTGGGTGAGGTCGGCGATCCTCGGCTCCAGGTCGGCGACGACCTTGCGGGTGAAGGCGCTGCTGACCAGCTTGCGCAGTTTGGTGTGCTCGGGCGGGTCGATCTGGGTGAGAAAGCCGGACAGTGAGAAGTCCTCGCTCTCCGGCAGCATCTCCTTGGGGACCACCCGCATGGTGTCGGAGGAGAACGTGACGGGGTCGTTGAGGGCCTCCCGTAGTTCCGGGTAGCCGTAGACGCTCCACAGGCCGGTGCCGGCGTCGTACTCCACCGGCGGACCGGACCGGGATCCGCGCACCCAGAAGTGTTGTTCGGGAACGTGGTACCGCTCGATGAAGCTGGTCATCGCCTCTCCCTTGGTCCTGGCTCGATGCTCGGTCGAACGGGTTTCGGAACCTCCGGCGATCTCCGGGTTCTCAGCCGGATCGGTCGCGGTAGTCCTGCCAGCGCTTGAGGAAGTCGTCCGCGTCCTGCACGGTGAAGGCGAAGAAGTCGCGGGTCTCTTCCAGTCTGGTGCGCTGCTCGGGACGGTCGTCGCCGACGATGGACAGCCCGAAGTCCAGGGTCTCGAGGCTCCGCCGTACCCCGTCGAACTGCACCCGCATGGCTTGCGCCCAGCCGCCGGCGACCACGCGATAGCGGTGCTCGCGGTTCGGTGTGGGCGCGTGCTCGATCATTCCGCCCGACTCCAGTTGCCGGGCGACCGTGCTGACCGCGGTCTTGCTGACGCCGAGCTCCGCCGCCAGATCCGTGAGGGACTGGTCCGGTGGGTCGCAGATCAGGAGCCACGCGTACAGCCGGCCCATCGTCCGCGTTCCACCCAGGCGCTCCATCACCAGGCCCATCCGGTCGATGAACTCACGTTCCTGCGGCTCCATCGGAATCAACCTTGTCCCGTTCGTAAAGTTCGTACTTGACGAACGCTACGCCGATGCACGGCCCCCGGCAATCGTCATGACCGAACCGGTGGGGGGAGATGTCCGGCAACGGGGGGATTGCGTAACGTTCGAGGGGAAACGGCGAGTCGGCGGTGGAGGATACGGAAATGAGTGACCTGGCCGAGCGTGCGGCGAAGCTGGACGCGGAAGACGCGCTGGCGAAGGTCAGGGACGAGTTCGACCTCGACCCCGCGGTCGTGTACCTCGACGGCAACTCGCTCGGCGCACCGCCGAAGCGGGTGGCGGCTCGGGTGGAGCACGTCGTCCGCGAGCAGTGGGGGCGGCGCCTGATCCGCTCATGGCCGGAGGGCTGGTGGACGGCCCCGGAGCGGGTCGGAGAGAAGATCGCCCCGCTGGTCGGCGCCGCGCCCGGGCAGGTCGTCGTGGCCGACTCGACCAGCGTCAACCTCTTCAAGGCCCTCGTCGCGGCGGTCCGGATGAACCCGGGACGCGACGAGATCGTGGTGGACGCCGCGACCTTCCCCACCGACGGCTACATCGCCGAGTCGGCGGCCGAGCTGACCGGCGCGGTGCTGCGGCCGGTGCCGCCGGACGCGCTGGACGAGGCGCTGAGCGACCGGACGGCGGTCGTGCTGCTCAACCACGTGGACTACCGGACCGGGCGGCTGTACGACATGGCCGCGGCGACGGCCAAGGCGCACGCCGCAGGGGCGAAGATCGTCTGGGACCTGTGCCACAGCGTGGGCGTGCTGCCGATCGAGCTGGACGCGCTCGGGGTGGACCTCGCGGTCGGCTGCACCTACAAGTTCCTCAACGGCGGCCCCGGCGCGCCGGCGTTCATCTACGTGCCGGCCGCCCTGCAGGAATCGTTCCGGCAGCCGTTGTCCGGCTGGGGCGGGCATCGCGACCCGTTCGCGATGGAGGCGAGGTACGCGCCGGCTCCCGGGATCGCCCGGGCCCGGGCCGGCACCCCTGACATCCTGTCGCTGCTCGCCCTGGACGCCGCACTGGACGTCTGGCGCGAGGTGGACCTGGCGGACGTCCGGGCCAAGGGCCTGGCGCTGACCGGGTTCTTCATTGAGTGCGTGGACGAACTGACCGGCGACGCCGTCGAGGTGGTCACCCCGCGCGACCACCGGCGCGGCCACCAGGTGTCGCTGCGGCACCCGGACGCCGAGGCCCTGGTCGCCGAGCTGACCGCCCGTGAGGTGATCGGCGACTACCGTGCCCCGGACGTCCTGCGCTTCGGCTTCGCCCCGCTGTACGTCCGCTACCAGGACGCCCACCAGGCCGCCACCACCCTCGCCGACCTCCTGGCCACCGGCTGACGTCAGCGTTGGGCACTCGTACTGCGAATGTATTACGATGAAGGCGTGGGATACAGGCCCATTCAGTGGACAGAACGATCTGAGGAGCACATCGCCCGACATGGCGTGACGCCGGAGGAAGTGGAAGAGGTGGTGTTCAGTCGGCCGCAATGGGAGGCACTCGGCCGCGATGACAGCACTCTGGTCTACGGCACCACTGATGCGGGCCGTTACCTGCTCGTTGTACTGGCTGACAGCGTCGCGGAGTCGGAGGCCTGGTACGTGGCCACCGCACGGGACATGACTCAGCGCGAAAGGAAACTCTTCGTGCAGAAGGCGAGGTGATGGTGATGCCACAGGACAAGATCGATGAGCTTGCCGCCTACTACGACGAGCATGACACGACGGCCGAACTGGAAAAGGCGGTGCCTCGTGAGGCCGTGCCGGTCGACGAAGTCATGATCGTGACATCGTTGCGGCTTCCCAAGCCGGTAATGGATCAGGTACGTGAGCGTGCGCGGGCGCGCGGGGTCAAGCCGACCGCACTGATCCGCGAGTGGGTGGAGGCGGCGCTGGCAGGACAGGATGCCGTCGTGCCGGTCAGCGTGATCTTGGCTGCCGTCACGGAGTACGGGCAGAGGCGCGCCTCGTAGGTCAGCCTCTCTTCGGGTCCTGTGACACTCAGGAGCCGATGGAGGTGCAGGGGCGGTTGCGGAGGTCGGCGACGTAGTCGTCGGGCGCGCCGGCCTTCTCCGCGGCGTCGGCCAGGATGCCGAGGTAGCGGGCCGAGGGCAGGCCCCCCTCGTAGTCGTTCAGCACGTGGAACCAGGCGACGACCTCGCCGTCCAGGGTGGCCACCCGCAGCCGCACCTTGTGGTAGAGCCCGAGCACGGCGCCCTCCCACTGGTCGAGAGACTCCTCGTCCCACTCGGGCACGTCGTACAGGACGACGAAGACCTGCTCGGCGGGGTCTTCGGCGATGGTGGCCAGCGCGCCCTCCCAGCCGACGTCCTCCCCGCCGAAGGTGAGGCGCCAGCCCTGCAGCCAGCCCGTACCCCGCATGGGTGAGTGCGGGGCCCGCTGGGCCATCTGCTTGGGGTCCATGTTGCTGCCATAGGCGGCGTAAACCGGCACGGCACACAAGCCTAATCCAAGATCGGCGCGCAGGACCGGCGTCGCCGTCGCAACACGCGCGCGACCATGGCCGAGGCGCTGCCTTCTTCCGGTGACGAGAGTCACCACCCGTGGATTCGTAGGGGTTTTTCGGGGGAAATCGAGCTTTTTACTGGTCTTCGGGGTTGTTGCCGGGGTATCGCACGTCTCGCACTCCTTGCTATGCGGGACAATGGAGGACGTGACGAGCATTGTGATCATTGGTGGTGGGCCCGGCGGTTACGAGGCGGCCTTGGTCGGCGCCCAGCTCGGGGCCGAGGTCACCGTGGTCGAACGCGAAGGCCCCGGCGGAGCCTGCGTGCTCACCGACTGCGTGCCGTCCAAGACGATGATCGCCACGTCCGTCCGCAAGCAGGCCCTGCTGGACGCCTCGTCCCTCGGCGTGCACTTCACCGGCGGCGCCGACGGCGACGTGGGCGGGGTGCGGGTGGACCTGCCGCTGGTGAACGAGCGCGTCAAGGAACTCGCCGCCCACCAGTCCGCCGACATCGCGGCCCGGCTCGCCGCCGAGGGCGTGCGGGTCGTCCGCGGCACCGGACGCCTGGCCGGTCCGCAGCTCGTCCAGGTCGGCGACGAGACGATCACAGCCGAAGTGGTGATCATCGCCACCGGCGCGACCCCGCGGGTCCTGCCCGGCGCCGAGCCGGACGGCGAGCGGGTGCTCAACTGGCGCCAGCTCTACGACCTGCCCGAACTGCCCGAGCACCTGATCGTCGTGGGCTCCGGCGTCACCGGCGCGGAGTTCGCCGGCGCCTACCGTTCGCTGGGCTCACAGGTCACGCTCGTCTCCTCGCGCGACCGCATGATGCCCAACGAGGACGCCGACGCCGCCGAGGTGCTCGAAGAGGTGTACCGGCGCCGCGGCATGAACGTCATGGGCAAGTCCCGCGCGTCGTCGGTCAAGCGCACGGCGGACGGCGTCGTCGTCACCCTGGAGGACGGCCGGACGGCCGAGGGCAGCCACTGCCTGATGACCGTCGGCATGATCCCGAACACCTCCGGCATCGGCCTGGAGGAGGCCGGGGTCACCCTCGACCGGCACGGGTTCATCCAG
The DNA here is from genome assembly GCF_014646695.1 of Sphaerisporangium melleum. Classification (GTDB taxonomy): domain Bacteria; phylum Actinomycetota; class Actinomycetes; order Streptosporangiales; family Streptosporangiaceae; genus Sphaerisporangium; species Sphaerisporangium melleum. The sequence continues at coordinate 282,827 of NZ_BMNT01000002.1, read as the reverse complement.
GTCGACAAGGTCTCGCGTACCTCCGCCCCCGGCGTGTACGCCGCGGGCGACTGCACCGGCGTGCTCATGCTCGCCTCGGTGGCCGCCATGCAGGGCCGCATCGCCGTGTGGCACGCCCTGGGCGAGGCGGTCCAGCCGCTGCGCCTGGCCACCGTCGCCTCGACCATCTTCACCGACCCCGAGATCGCGGCCGTGGGCATCGCCGAGCGGCAGATCGAGGCCGGCGAGGTCGAGGCGAACGTCGTCAAGCTGCCGCTGGCCACCAACGCCCGCGCCAAGATGCAGGGCTTCCACGACGGCTTCGTCAAGCTGTTCTGCCGGCCGAACACCGGCATCGTGCTCGGCGGCGTCGTGGTGGCCCCGCGCGCCTCCGAGCTGATCCTCGCCCTGTCGCTGGCCGTCCAGCACCGGCTGACCGTGGACCAGATCGCGCACACCTTCGCGGTCTACCCGTCGCTGTCCGGCTCCGTCACCGAGGCCGCCCGCCGGCTCATGCTCCCCGGCACCTCGATCATCTGAGGCGCAGGCCGGCTCAGGTCATGCGGGAGCGGACGCGGCCGAGGGCGTCGCGGCCGTGGTACAGCGCCGCCGCCACCCCCGCCAGCTCGGGCTCCGAGCGGGCCGTGCCCAGCGAGTGCTTCGCCGCCTCGTAGGCGTCCAGCGCGCGCCGCCAGTCCTGGTCCACGCTGCCGGACGTCATGTGGTTGATCTTGTAGTCGAAGTCGAGCGCGTCGATCTCCTCGCCCAGCCTGATGACCTGCTCCTCGGCCGCCCGCCGGGCCTCGGCGAACCGCGCGGCCCGCTCGGTCCTGCGCCGGTACGACAGGCCCCAGAAGATCAGGGTCATGCTGAGCCCGGCACCGGCCAGGATCACCAGCACCAGGCCGAGCCCGCTCTTGCCGCGCTGCGCCGCCGGCACCCCGTCACCGCCGGTGCCGGTGCCGGCGACATCCTCCGGCAGGTCCTCGGTGTCGCCGACCGCGTCATCCGGGACGTTCACCGGCTCGCCGAGCGCCCCCGCGAGGTTCAGGTCGTCCGCCTGGATGAACGAGGCGCGCTCCACGGTGGCCCCGTGCAGGTCGGCGCCCTCCAGTTCGGCCTGGGTGAACTCCGCCTCGGTCAGGTCGGCGCCCTTGAACGACGCGAACTGCAGCCTGGCCTGCCCCAGCTTCACGTCCTCCATCTTGGCCCGGGTGAAGTCGGCCTTCCTCGCCTGCACCTGGCCGAGGGTGGCGTCCTCCAGGTCGGCGCCGACCAGCTTGGCGTCGGTCAGATCGGCCTGGGTCAGCTCGGCCCGCGCCATCTTCGCGCCGGTGAGGTCGGCATGCGGCAACTCGGCCTGCCCGCCCTCGGTGTCCTCCAGGATCGCGTCCCGCAGCGTGGCGTGCTTGGCGTGCAACTGCCCGAGATCGGCCTTGGTCAGGTCGGCGCCGGTCAGGTCGGCGTACTCCAGGTGGGCCTGGGTGAAGTCGGCCTCCTTCATCGACGCCTTGCGGAGAATCGCCCCGGTCAGATCCTTCTGAGTGAAGTCGACCTCGTCCAGCTTGGCGCCGGTCAGGTCCGCGCAGCGCAGGTTGTCGGGAAGGGCGGCACCGCCGGTGAAGTCCTTGCCGCGCAGCTTGAGGCCCGACCCGGGGCGGCACGGCGCCGCGAGCGGCCCGCGCGCGGAGGCCGGGAGCGTCGGCACCACGGCGTGCCGTGCCGATGCCGCGAGCGCAGCCGTCGCTGGCGTGGACGCCGCCGACGCCGGTACGGCAGGGACGGCGAGCAGGAACAGCCCGGAGATCAGGGCCAGGGGGATGGAACGCAACGCAAGCCTCCTCGACTACTGCGCCGAGTCTGGCAGCTGATCATATACGCGGGGTTGCACCCGCCTTGCAGATCGCTTTCCCACGCGAAGGCACGCGAGGACGGAGATCCGGCCCGGTGGCCGGAGGCAAGGCGCTGGTGGGCTGTCCATGAACGTCGACCGGCCGGACGCCGTAGCCGGCGCCGGCATCGGCGTACCACGACCCGCCGACCCGGCGCCGATCACACCTGGACGGCGGGAATTTTCATGATCGTTCGGTCCTTCGGTCCGGTGGGCTATGGCTTCATCGGTGACACGCTGGTGCTCACCGGCCTGCGACCGGTGGGTGCCTGACGGTAGCGGCCGCCTGGTCGATCTCGGCTTGGGTGAACCCCGCCGACTTGTAGATTATTTAGGGATTGTTCGTCGAAGCGGGCCTTGTAGGCGCCGTGGATGAGGTGCGTGCTCATCGCCGGGATCGACCAGTAGTGCGCCGCACGACCATGGCATAGGCTCCATGGCGCCAGCGACGCGGCGGCGTCCTGCCACCCGGCTGTGGCGGTGTCGGGCAGCGGGATCTCGCCGAACAGGTGGTCGGCGGCGAGGACCACCAGGCGTGCCTGTCTGCCTGACGTTTGCGGCGTCGCCTCGGGCGCCCGCAAACGTGCGCGATCAGGCGAACTTGTCTAGCTCGGCGATGTCGTCGCCGGTCAGCTCGATCAACCCAGCCCGGAGGTTCTCCTCGAGGTGGGCGACGGACTTGGTGCCGGGGATCAAGACAGTTGCCGGGGACACCGCCAGCAGCCACGCCAGGGCAATCTGGGCGCGGGTGGCGCCGTGCCGGGCGGCGATCGCATCGAGGGCCTTTTCCTGGTCATCGGTCACTCTCAGGCCCGGGGGAAGCTGGGATTTGTCGATGCCCGGGTTCAGCATGCCCGACACCATCGGGAAGTACGGCGCGAACGCGATGTCGTGGTCCTCGCAGTAGCGCAACACGTCCAGCGCGCCCCGGTCGAGTAGGTGGAAACGGTTCTGCACGAACGCCACCGGGGCCATCTCGCGGGCCTTCTCCAACTGATCCACGGTGACACCGCTCAGCCCAAGATTCCGGATCAGGCCTCGCTCCTGGAGTTGGACGAGCGCGCCGAAGGACTCCTCAAAGGGGGTCTCGCCGGGAAACAGCATGCCGTCGCCGCCAACCCGCAGATACACTAGGTCCAACCTCGCCAGGCCAAGGGTCGACAGGTTCTCCTCGACCTGGTCGCGGAGGGCCTGGGGGCCGGCTTCGGCATTGAACGTCTTGTACTCGTCCCGGACGACACCCACCTTGGTGGCGATCACCAGGTTCTCCGGGTACGGGTGGAGCGCCTCCCGGATCAGTTCGTTGGCGATGTGCGGGCCGTAGGCGTCGCTGGTGTCGATGTGGTCGACGCCCAGCTCCACCGCCCGGCATAGCACCGCCAGCGCGGTGTCCTTGTCCGCAGGCGGGCCCCAGATCATCGGGCCGGGAAGCTGCATGGCGCCGTAGCCGAGCCGGTTGACGCTCAGGCCGTTGGCCGGCTGGATCCGTCCCGCGGTGGCGGCGGGCTTACTTTCCTGACTCACTGCTGGCCTCCTCTCGTAGTGCGCGCGGGCGGGTCTCCCGCGCGTCGGATGAAGTGATTCGTCGCTGTACCGAGGCAGTCGTCACGCCCCCGCTCTCGTGCCGGTCGAGCTTGCCCCGGGTTACTAGGTCGTGGACGCCCTGACGGGTGATGCCGAGCATCGCGCCCGCCACCGCGTAGGAGACGGCCTCCGCCGCCGGGTGGCCGACCCTGCGGACCATGACCTGGCCGAGTGGGGTCTGCCACCACCCTGGCGGCGGGTTGAAGCCGTGGTCACTGGGATAGAGAGTGATCACCAGCCGGATCGCGGTGCGCCGGGCGAGGTCCTCGTCCTCGCCCAGCAGCGCGAGAGCCCACGCTCCGGCGCGCTCGGCCAGCCGGCTGTGCACCGGTGACAGCTCCGAGCGTGACTCCAGAAGGATCTCCAGCGGATCGAGCAGGCGCACCTCCACCAGACCGATCAACTGGGAGGCCAGTTCGCCCCAGGACGGCAGTTCCTCGGCCATCGCAACTCCAACTCCTACTTGACGCTCAGTATCAAGTACTAGACATTTGTCGTCAAGTATCGGGATGGCGACCTTCCGGGCACCTTAGATCCGGGCAAAGAGGCTGACACAGCGCCGTCCGCCCGTCATCGGGAGCTGAACAGGGACCACCCGGGCCAGTCCCGAGCGCGTCCTCAGTCGGCAGGTAGCTGCTCTACGGGGGGTTGAGGTCCTCAAGGGGTGTGTCGGGATTAGCAGGTTTCCCGACAGGCCGCCGAAGCGGTGCTCGACGGCCCGAAAAATCGGACATCAGCGGATCAACCATTGCTCTGCATCGCGGGTTGGATCCCGGCGCTGGAGCGTCCCGCGTTTGCCAAGGTCGCCGCGGCCGCGCACCGTGGCGACGTCTTGACGGTGTCGGAGCTGTTCCGGTTGTGTCGCGACCTGGTCGACATCCACGCCGTACGTGACTGGTGTCAGGATAGGGATCAGCTCGTCTTCGCGCAGGTAGCCGGACGCGCCAGAAGGGGGCACCACCGGTCGTTTGACCGGTGGTGCCCCCTTCTTGTTGGACTTGTTCGGCGCCCAGCCGTTGCGCCACCGCTTGCCGGTCCGCCGGTTGATCCCGACGACCCGGCACGCCTCATAGCTGCTGAAGCCTTGATCCATAAGGCGGAAGTATTCCCCCCGCTCTGCGGTCGGCTTCTTCGGCCCCTGAGAGGATCGGATCTTGCGGATTTCGAAGTCCATCGCACTCCCCGAGCTGGGGTGTTGCGACGACCACTAGAAGGGAAGGGGCGCGCCGGGGCTCTCGCCGAAGAAGGATGTGCCGGGACAGGCTCTACCAGTCGCCTCCGCCGAAGTCGCCGCCACCGAAGTCGCCACCGCCACCCCAGTCGCCGCCTCCGCCGAAGTCGCCGCCGCCACCGCCCCAGTCGCCGCCGCCCGCGGACTCGGCGCCCTGGGCGTACCCGGCGTCGTACCCGGAGCCGTAACCGCCATAGCCGCCGAAGCCGAAGCCGCCGAACGAGCTGCCGAGCACGGTGCCGATGAGCATGCCGGTCATCAGGTCGCCGCCGAAGCCGCCGTAGTAGCCGGAGGCGTAGGGGGCGTAGGCCGGGCCGGCGTCCCAGTAGGGCCGGCGGTGGCCGTCCACCATGACCTCGCGCATCTGCGGGTCGAAGCCCTGATCGATGCGCTGGGCGTCGGACGCGCAGGCCGGCACCTGGCGCGGGGCGCCGCCGGGCGGGGCCCAGACGACGTCGCGGACGGACGGGCCGTGCTGCGGGTTGAAGAAGCAGGGGGCGCGCCGCTCGGGCAGCGGCTCGTGGTTCACCCGGGCCTTGACGCAGGCGAGGGCGTAGCGCCCCTCCTCCAGGGTGGTGGTCACGCCGCGCAGGTCGTCGGCGCGCTTGACCTCGGTGAGCTGGGTCTTGGCCCGCTCGTAGGAGTCGAGGGCGCGCTGCCAGTCGTCCCCGGTCGTGGCGGAGTTGTCGGACACCTTGACGTCGAGGTCGAGCCCGGTGATCTCTTCGCCGAACTTGGTGACGTCCTCTTCGACGGTCTGCTTGACCGCCGCCAGCTCCGCGGCCTCCTTCTCCTCGCGCTTGCGGCGCTGCCGGCGCGAGATGAAGAAGATGCCGAGGCCACCGGCCAGGGCCAGCACGAGGATGCCGATGAGGACGCCGCCGCCACCGCCGCCGCCCGCGGCGCTGCCGGACTTCAGCGCGCCGCTTGAGTCACCGCCGACGGCCTTGTCGACCCGGTTCACGAAGTCCTGCATGCCGGTGACGACGTCGCTGTTGTTGCTGGTCGCCGCGTTCGCGAGCTGGGCGGCCAGGCCGCGCTTCTTGATCGACTTGGAGCCGGCGAACAGCGAGTTGCCGTCGAGGACGGCGATCGTGGACGCCGGGCGGTTCTCCAGGTCGAGCGCCTGGCCGAGGGCGGTGATCAACTGGCCGGCCTGGGCGTCGGTCGTGACGCTGCCGTCGGCCAGGGCGGCGACGTAGATCCGGCTGTCGGCGCCCTTGACGGCGTCCCGGATGCCGGAGATCTGGCCGGAGTCGAGCTTCACGCCCGGCCCGACGTACACGGGGTCGCCGGTCTTCCAAGCGGCCATGATCGCGTTCGGGTCGGGCGGGGCCGCGGCCAGGGCCGCGGGAGCCGCCGCGAACAGCGTCAGCAGTGCGGCCAGCGCGCCCACCAGCATGGCGGACACGCGGCGCTTCGAATCAGTGGTCACGGCTTTATGCCTCCTTCGTCCTACAGGACGAATGGCGAATCGTCAGAGTTCCTCGGTACGCAACCGTATCTTCATACGTACCGGAAAACCCCGCAGCCGCAGGGCTCAGCCCTCCTTGATCTCACAGATCGCCGCGCCCGCCGTGACCGTCTGGCCGACGGTCGCCGACAGCCCGCTGACCGTGCCGGCCTTGTGCGCGGTGAGCGGCTGCTCCATCTTCATGGCCTCCAGCACCACGATCGTGTCGCCCGCCTGGACGACGTCACCGTCGGAGACGGCCACCTTGACGATCGTGCCCTGCATCGGGCTGACCAGGGCGTCTCCGCCGGCGGCCGCCGCGGGACCCTTGCCGGCGGCCCGGCGCGAGGGCTTCTTGGGCGCGGCGGACGACGGCCGGGACATCCCCGCGGAGGCGGGCAGCACGACCTCAAGGCGCTTGCCGCCGACCTCGACGACCACGCGCTCGCGCTCGACGGGCTCCTCGGTCGCGGTCTCCCCGGCGTAGGGCTCGATCGCGCCGGTGAACTCCGTCTCGATCCAGCGGGTGTGCACGGTGAACGGCTCGCCGGTGAACGCGGGGTCGGAGACGACGGCCCGGTGGAACGGCAGGACGGTCGGCATGCCCTCGACGACGAACTCCTCCAGCGCGCGCCGCGAGCGGGCCAGGGCCTCCTCGCGGGTGCGGCCGGTGACGACCAGCTTGGCGATCAGGGAGTCGAACGACTGCGGCACGGTCATACCCGCCTCGTAGCCGGCGTCCAGGCGCACACCGGGCCCGGCGGGGGCGCGCATCGCGGTCAGCGTGCCGGGGGCGGGCAGGAAGTTGCGGCCGGCGTCCTCGGCGTTGATCCGGAACTCGATGGAGTGGCCGCGCACCTCCGGGTCGTCATACCCGATCGGCTCGCCGTCCGCGACGCGGAACATCTCGCGTACGAGGTCGATGCCGGTGACCTCTTCGCTCACCGGGTGCTCGACCTGCAGGCGGGTGTTGACCTCCAGGAAGGAGATGGTGCCGTCCTGGCCGACGAGGAACTCGCAGGTGCCCGCGCCGACGTAGCCGGCCTCCTTCAGGATGGCCTTGGAGGAGGAGTAGAGCAGGTCGAGCTGCTCGCCGGTGAGGAACGGCGCCGGGGCCTCCTCCACGAGCTTCTGGTGGCGCCGCTGGAGCGAGCAGTCGCGGGTGGAGACCACCACGACGTTGCCGTAGCGGTCGGCCAGGCACTGCGTCTCGACGTGCCGGGGACGGTCCAGGTAGCGCTCGACGAAGCACTCGCCACGCCCGAACGCGGTGACGGCCTCGCGCACCGCCGACTCGTACAGGTCGGGGATCTCCTCCATCGTGCGCGCGACCTTCAGCCCGCGCCCGCCGCCGCCGAACGCGGCCTTGATCGCGATGGGCAGGCCGTGCTCGGCCGCGAAGGCCACGACCTCCTCCACCCCCGACACCGGGTCGGGCGTGCCGGCGACCAGCGGGGCGCCGACGGCCTGGGCGATGTGCCGGGCGGCGACCTTGTCGCCGAGCGCGGTGATCGCCGAAGGCGGCGGCCCGATCCAGGTGAGGCCGGCGTCGATGACGGCCTTGGCGAACTCGGCGTTCTCCGCGAGGAAGCCGTATCCCGGGTGGACGGCGTCCGCGCCGGACTCGGCCGCGATGCGCAGCAGCTTGCCGATGTCCAGGTAGGTCTCCGCAGGCGTCTGCCCGCCAAGGGCGTACGCCTCGTCGGTCATGCGCACGTGCAGCGCGTCGAGGTCCTGGTCGGCGTACACCGCCACGCCGATGAGCCCTGCGTCCTTGCATGCCCGGGCGATTCGCACCGCTATCTCGCCGCGATTGGCGATAAGCACCTTCTGCACCGAGGTGGTCCCTTTCCCTCACGGCCTTGCACGCCTTCAACGGAGTGTAAGCGGCCTTTGATCTGCCGTAAGCCCCTACCCCCCTCGTTACTTACTCGCGCCGGGCGCCCGGCGCTAGGGGTCGAGGGCGATATTCGCTGGGCATAACCGGTGCGTCAGATGAGATCGACGTCTAAAGTAAGGGCGTTTGGCTACCCCCTGTGTGCAGACGATCCCGAAGGAGACCGGCATGAGCCAGAGCTTGCTCGGCGGCGACCCCGCGGAAATGCAGAACATGGCCGCCCAGTTCACGCAGCAGGCCGAGCAGGTGCGCCAGACCATGGCGGCGCTCGACCGCGAGGCGGCGAAGGTCGGCACGGCCTGGACGGGGCCGGGCGCGGTGCGCTTCGGCGGCGCCTGGCAGAACTACCGGCAGGCCTTCCAGCGCATGTCGGAAGAGCTGACCGAGGCCTCGCGCATCATCACCACCTACCGCGGAAACATCGAGTCCGCGACCCGCTGACGGTACGGCCGTGGCCTCGGCGGGCGACGCCCGGCGGCGGCCGGGCGGCCGTCCGGTGAGCGGGCGGCGACCGGAGTGCCGGCTTGGGAACTGCGGGCGCACGGACGACCCGACGGTGGGGCGGCGGCACGCGTGCGACCGAGGCGGGAGTGATCGGGGCGCCTCGGTCGTCGAACTGGCGCTGATCATGCCGGTGGTGCTCGTGGTGATCCTGCTCGTCGTGCAGTTCGCGCTGGTCTTCCACGGCAGGCAGGTCGCCGACGCCGCGGCCCGTGAGGGGGCGCGCGTCGCCCGGGCGGCGGGCACCTCCTCGTCCGGCTGGCAGGCGGCCGCCGAGGCCCGCGCGCGGAGCGTCGTCCGCGCGGTCGGGCCCAAGATGCTCCAGGCGGTCCAGGTGCGGGCCTGGGAGCGGGGTGACCAGCGCGGCGTGGTCGTCGAGGGCCAGGCCGTGGCGGCGGTCCCCCTGCTGCCCGGCATGAGCTTCACGATCACTTCCACCTTCGGCGGCCCCATCGAGTGCTTCCGCCCCGACGACGGCTCCACCGGCTGCCAGTGAGCGCCCTGACCCGCCGTCCGCGTCCCGGGCGGCGCGGTCACAGGGCCGTGACGGCGGCCTGGATCGGGGTCGGGGTGCCGCTGACGACCAGCAGGCCGCGTCCGGGCGGGCCGCCGACCGCGCCCCTGGGCAGGCGGACGTTGAACAGGTCGCCGTCCGCCGGGCTCTGCACCGACAGCAGCAGCCCGGTGCGTCCCTTGCGGGCCTCGGCCACGAATCCGCGGTAGGCCGTGGCCAGGTCGCCCGTCGTCCCGGCGATGAGCAGCCCGTGCTCGCCGTCCCTGCCGCTGCGCAGAGTGTTCTCCAGCGCCATGCCGAGCGGGGAGTCGGGGGAGACCAGCTCGGCGTCGTCCACCGTCACCACGTACCGCTCGCGGTCGCCGACGACCGCGGCCAGGTCCTGCCCGTCACCGGTGACCACCCCGAGCACCCCCTTCTCGCCCGACAGCTCGCGCAGCGGGCTGCGCCGCGGCGCGACCACGACGACCGGAGTGCCGGCGGACAGCAGGAAGCGCGCGGCGGTGAGCAGCGCCGACGAACGTCCGGACCGCGCGGGCCCGGCGACCACCGCGGCCGGGCCCTGGGCCAGCAGATCGACGCCGAGCGGGGCCAGCGCGTCGCCGCCCGCGCCCAGCAGCGCCCACAGCGGCGAGGGCGGCGTGAAGCCGGGGGACAACTCGAGCGCCTGCGTGGCGGTGATCCGCATCGGCAGCGCGTCCACCCGCAGCAGCCCGCCCGGTTCGACCCCGGCCTGCGCGGCCGTACGGGCGAGGGCCTGCACGGCCGCCACCTGGGCCGGGCCGGAGGGGTCATCGCAGAGCAGGGCGATCTGGCTCTCCACGACGCCCTGCTCGCCGACCGTCAGCGCCCGTCCCGGCGGCAGAGCGGACGGGATGGCCTTCGGCGGCAGCCCGGCCAGTCCGTAGTCCGCCGGGTCGGCCAGCCGCATGATCAGCCGGTCCTCGAACAGCGTGGAGATCTGGCCGAGCAGCCCGGACCGGTCGGCGGTGACCACGGCGCGCAGGCCCACCGCGGGCCCCTCCCGGAGCAACTGCATGAACGCCTCCAGCAGCCGCCCGTAGTCGTAGCCCTCGAACGCCGCGGTGAACCCCTCCCACCGGTCGAGCATGAGCACCAGCCAGGGCATCCGCAGCGTCTCGCCCGCGTACGGGTCGCGCCGGGCGGCGGCCCTGGCCTCGGCCAGCGAGGCGTACCCCGCCTCGGCGAGGAGCTGCTGGCGGCGGCCGACCTCGTCGCGCAGCCGGGTGAGCAGGCGTTCCACCCGGTCGAGCTGGTCACGGGTCACCACGGCGCCGCAGTGCGGCAGCGCGACCAGCGGGAGCAGCGCGCCCGACCCGCAGTCGATCGCGTGCAGGTGGACGTCGCGCGGCGAGGTGAGCATGGCGATCGACCCGGCCAGGGTGCGCAGCACGGTCGAGCGGCCGGTGCGTGCGGTCCCGGCGACCAGCAGGTGGCCGCCGTGGACGGGGTCGAGCACGAGCGGCCTGCGGTCCTGCGCCGCGGGCAGGTCGGTGACCCCGAACGGCAGCGGCGGCACCTCGCCGCCGGTCCCCGCGTACTCGGCGAACCGTTCAGGCTCCGGGGGCATGGCGGCGTCGGCGCGCAGGCGGATCACCGTCTCGCCACCGGGTTCGCCGAGCTCGGCGCGGCCGGTGGCCGGCCCGCCGCGCGGGGAGGGTGGGTCGAGCAGGACGGAACCGGGGAGCGGCGGCAGCCAGGGGCTCGGCTGCCCGGGGACGCCCGCCAGCCGCGCGGCGTCCACGATGGCGTCCACCAGGAGGGCCAGGTCGCTGCCGGGCCCGCCGTCGGCGCCGGACGGGCCGTCCGGCTCGGGGGCCGTGCGCAGCGGGTGGCCGAGGTCGCGCCAGCCGACCTCCACGACCTTCGGCCCGCCGCCACGGCGCGCCGCCCGCGGCGCCCGGCCACCGACCCGGGCCGTCTGCACGGCCTGCGCGGGGCCCGCGCCGGAGCGGACGTAGCAGCGGCCGGGGGTGGACTTGGAGATGTGCGCGGCCTCCGGCCCGGCGATGACGTCGGCCGACTCGGCGGGCTCGGTGACGCGCAGGGCGATGCGCAGCGAGGTGTTGGCCTGGATGTCGGCGGTGACCACGCCACCCGGCCGCTGGGTGGCCAGGACGAGGTGGATGCCGAGGGAACGGCCGCGCCGGGCGATGTCGACCAGGCCGTCCATGAAGTCGGGCAGCTCCGCGACCATGGCGGCGAACTCGTCGATGATCAGCAGCAGCCGGGGCAGCGGCTCGGCCGCGGTGCTCCCGCGCGTGAGCGAGGCGTGCGCGGCCTGGTCCCTGAGCGCGTGGTAGTCGTCGATGTCCTTGGCGCCGGCGGCGAGCAGCAGCCGTTCACGGCGGCGGATCTCGGCGGCCAGCGAGGCGAGCGCCCGCTGGGTCAGGTGCTCGTCCAGGTCGCTGACCATGCCGACCGTGTGCGGCAGCCGCACGCACTCCTTGAACGCCGCGCCGCCCTTGTAGTCGATCAGCACGAACGTCATCTCGTCCGGCCGGTTGGCCACCGCGAGCGAGCAGATCAGCGACTGGAGCAGCTCGGACTTGCCCGCTCCCGTGGTGCCCGCCACCAGCGCGTGCGGGCCGTCCCTGCGCAGGTCCACGCTGAACGGCCCATCGGCGCCCAGCCCGATCGGCGCCTCGGTCGTGCGGCCCCCGGCCCGCCACCGCGACGCGATCGCCCGGCCGGACGGGGCGGTCAGGCCGAGCAGGTCGAGCAGGCGCACCGAGCCGGGCAGCACGGCGGCCGAGTCGTCCCTGCTCACGTCACGCAGCGGGGACAGCGCGCGGGCGAGCCGCTCGCTCCAGGAGGAGGTGACCTGGTCGGCGAGGATCTCCCCGATGGCCTCCAGCCCGCCGCCGCGCAGGCGTACGAAGCCGTCGGTCCCGCAGTCGACCACCGTCGCGCACTCCTCCGGCAGCAGGCGCTGGTCCTCGTCGATCGCGATCGTGTAGACCCCGGCGCGCGGCCCCTGCCGCAGCACCTGCGGCATGCCGGGCAGCGCGCGCAGCACCTGGGCGCCGTCCATGATCACCAGGATGTCGTACGGGCGGTCGTCGTAGGCGGCGTACAGCGGCTCCTCCTCCGCCCCAAGGGACCGGCCCCAGCCCTTGGCCGAGGTCAGCGCGCCCAGCCCGTGGTCGTCCTCACCGAGCCGTTCGCCGATCAGCGCGGCCAGCTCCGCCACGCGCTGCGCGGCCGCCTCGGGGTCGGCCCCGACCAGCGCGACGCAGTCGGCGTCCCGGGGCGCGCAGTGCGGCAGCCAGCGTGTCCAGCCCCACTGGGCGGCGCCGTCGGCGTTGGCCGACAGCACGACCACGGCCAGGTCGCGAGGGCTGTGCAAGGTGACGGCCGAGCCGACCAGCGACCGGGTGAGCCCGAGCGCGACGTCGCGCGGCCCGGTCACGCCCGCGACGCCGAGCCTGCGCATGGCCAGCGACACCGGCACGGCCCCGGCGGTCGGCGGGTCGGGCATCGGGGTGTCCGGCGGCGCTCCGCGCTCGGGCACGAAGTCGATCTCGGCGGGCAGGTCGGCGAGGCCGATGCGCAGCCGCATCGCGTCGGGGTCGTGGCTCCTGCGCTCCCACAGCCGCCTGCGCGGCCCGGTCGCGGTGAGCAGCAGCTCGGCGGGGTCGGGGAAGGCCGCCCGGCGTTCGACCTCGTTGACCGCCCTGGCCTTCTCCAGCGCCGACTCGAAAGCCGCCAGCCGCTCCTTGTACGCCTTGGTGGCCTGCCGGTGCTTCTTGCGCCCGTGCCGCCGGTCGCTGATCCACTGCCCGATCATGATCATTGGGGTCATGAGCGCGATGAGCAGGTAGAACCAGATCTGGAAGACCACCGCCAGGGTGAGACCGAGGACGGCCGGCAGGCAGGCCGCCAGCAACTGCAGGCGTATCCCCTCGCCGCGGACCGGCTCGACCGGCACCTCGAACCGGCGGCCCCGGCCGGCGGGACGCAGCCGCGGCGGCCGGTTGTAGGCCAGGCCGCCGTCCGGCAACCCGTCCAGGTGCGCGTCCGGCGCCTCGGTGGCCCGCAGCTCCAGCACCGAGGTGCCGCAGGCGAGCGCGGCGCCCTCCGGCCACGGCCGGGGCGCCCCGATCGGCTCGCCGTCCAGCCGGGGGACGGTGTACGCCGTGCCCCGCGTCAGGTCGCCGATGATCTCGGCCCCGGCCCGGGCCGTCGCCGCGTCCTTGGTCGCCCGGCCCCGGCGGCGCGCGGCCCGCCGGGCCCTACGCGAGGGCCTGGCCTCGGGCGTGACGTACATCGACCGCACCAGCACTCCGTCCGGGCCCACCCGCACCTCCGCCGCCTCGGGCGCGAGGTGGTGGTCGTCGACGCGGACCGCGCAGGAGGGGTCGGAGCCGATGACGTGGACGCCGAGCCCCAGGCGGTGCACCGAACCCGCCGCCGGGCCGCCGGCCACCCTGATCTCGACGACGCCGCCCGGCTCGGCCAGGACGGTGGAGGTGGCGGCACGCTGGTCGAGCGTGACCAGGTCGCCATCGCGCAGGGCGGCGGTGACGGGGGCGTCCGGGGCCAGCCGCCTGCCCTCCACCCATAGTGAAGGGGCGTCGGGCAGCGGCGGACGCGCCGCCCGCCCGCCCAGGCCGTACGGCGCGCGGGCACGGGACAGGCGGACGACGTTGTCGTGGCGTTCGGCCGGTGGACCCTCCAGTGCGGCGGCGAGCCCCGCGACCGTGGTCTCCTCATCGCCCTCGACGACGACGTCACGACGGCCGTCCTCTGAGACCACGGTAAGCATGATCCGCATGCGTCGTCTCCTCCGGGTCCACGGGCTCGGCGGCCTTTTCGCGCTACAAAGTAGCGACGCGAGTCCATCCGCTCTGGAGGTTCACGTCAACCGGACCTGTGCTTTCCCGTTGCGCGACTTCTTACGTCCCTCACCGTCCGGGGGGCTGTGGTGTGCACTGTCCGGCTTATAGGGTGAAAGCGATCTATGTGCTTTATGTAACCCTGCGTCCGATATTTGGGCTGCACGGCAAGGTGGGCCTCCGTGGGTGGGCCGACTGTACACAGGGCCTGTGGGTGGAGCTGTGGACAACCCGTGGTCCTGTGGATAACTCGGGGGTCTTTTGGTGGGATTTTCGGTACTAAATCGGATACATTGCCATCTTTCCGGCGGAGGTGGATCGGTGGACAACCGTCAGGTGCTGTGGATAACTCTGTGTACATCCCACCCTGCTCGCCGGACCCATCTCGTTCGAGCCTCGCACCGATCACCCGCCCCGGCCCGAGGCCGGAGGCGCGCGGTCTCGTCATGAGAGCCTGGCCGCGGTGTGCCATGGCAGGCGCGCGGAGGAGCCGGAGGGGACGCCCATGACGCAGTACGTCCAGGTCCAGGTCGCGATCGACGACCGCGCCAAGGCGGCGGAGCTCGCCGGGTCGGCGGTCCGCGCCCGGCTCGCCGCCTGCGCGCAGATCGTCGGGCCGATCACCAGCGTCTACCGGTGGAAGGGCGAGGTGGAGGCGGCCGAGGAGTTCCTGCTCCTGGTGAAGACCACCCGCGAGCGCTCCGCCGAGCTGACCGAGCACCTCCGGCGCGCGCACCCGTACGAGACCCCGGAGATCATCTGCCTGCCCATCGAGGGCGGCCTGGACGCCTACCTGAGCTGGATCGGCGAGGAGACCCGGACCTCGCAGGCATAGGCGGAGCGACGCCGGCCCCGGCCGGGCGGCGGGCCCTCGTCTGGAAACGACGGGCAGGTCCGGCGAAAGCTCCCGTGCGGACGTGTTCGGGCGCGGTGGCCTCTGCCGACGATGGCGCTGCGGAGCGCCGGGGAAGGACGCCGACGCGAGGGTGCGGGTGGCCCGCCGGGGGTGCCAGGTCGAACACCAGGTGAAGCCCCGGTCATCCAGGGTTGAGGAAAGGACGTGCTGGGGATAAGGGGAGTGGTGATCGTGATCGGAGTGGCCTGCGATACAAAATGGAATATCATTGGAAATATCGTCTAGACGGGGTCACCAGGCCATTACGGTTCTTGACGCTCCCGTTGACAGTCGATCCATAGTGGTTGAGCATGGGTCCGGTTTCTGTCCCCGCGCATGGTGCAAGCTGCACACAATGGCATGACATTTCCGGAAGATAGCCCTGCGACCCCCTTCGTCCTCCATATCCGTGACCATGCCGTTCCGCATCGTGGTCATGCCGTTCAGCACGACCGGCCCGGTGCCGGCCGGTGTCAGCGCATGGTGCGGCGCCGGTCAGGTCCCTGATTCGGGAGTCCCCCACCCATGAGGATCAGCGAGAAATCCGACCGCGACGGCCGTGCCTCCGCGAACGCGGAGCGTGTCGGGTCGCCGGGCGCGCTGTCCGGGCCGGCCTCCCGCAAGCTCCCCGTGCCGCCGCGCGAACGCAAACCCGCCCTCGCCGCCCTGGCGCTGCTGCTCGTCCTCGGCGGTGCCCTCGGCACCACATTGCTGGTGCTGCGCAGCGGCGACCGGGTGTCCGCCATTCGGATCACCCAGCAGATCGGCCCCGGCCAGCCCGTCCTCCCCGAGGCGATGGAGGAGGTCCAGATCGCCGACACCGGCATCGGGTACGTCTCCTGGGTCCACCGCCAGGAGGTCGCCGCGACGTTCGCCCGGGTCACCCTCCTGCCCGGCACCCTGCTCACCGAGCAGATGGTCAGCTCCACCAGCGAGCAGGTCGGGCCCGGCAAGGTCACCGTCGGTCTCGCCCTCAAGGCCGGGCAGGTGCCCCAGGGCCTCGCGCGCGGCGACCACGTCCAGGTGATCTACGTACCGGGCGCCAACCGCGGCACCGCGCAGGGCAAGGTGCTCGCGCCGAGCGCGCTGGTCGAGAGTGCCGGCGACGGCGAGGGAGGCTCCTCGGGCCTGGTCTCCATCGTCGTCGACGCCACCGTCTCCCCGGCGATCGCGATGTACTCCTCCAGCGGCGAGATCGCCCTGGGCAAGCTCTCCGGAGCGGGCTGACGTGGCCCTCATCGCGCTCGCCGCCGACAAGGGGGCGCCCGGCGTCACCACCGCCGCCACCGCGCTCGGCGCCGTGTGGCCGCGGCCGGTGCTGCTGGCCGAGTGCGACCCCGCCGGCGGCGACCTCGTCTACCGCCTCCCCGGAATGGACGGCGGCGTGCTCAACCCCGCCCGCGGGCTGCTCAGCCTCGGCGCGACCGCCCGCCGCGGCCTGCAGCCCGAGCAGATCTACGAGCACACCCAGAAGCTCGTCGGCGGGCTGGACGTCCTGACCGGCCTGACCCACGGCGAGCAGGCCGCCGGGCTCACCTGGCTGTGGGGGCCGCTCGGCCGCGCGCTCGCCGCGCTGCCCGGGGCCGATGTGCTGGCCGACTGCGGCAGGCTCGGCGCCCACCCGCAGATGGCCGACCTGCTCGCCGAGGCCGAGGTGACGCTGCTGCTCACCCGGCCGAGCCTGGACCACGTGGCCCACCTGCGCGAGCGGCTGATGATCACCGGCGGGCAGGTCGGCGTGGTCGTCATCGCCGACCCGCGCTCCTACCGCCCCTCGATCGACGAGGTGCGCCGCATCGTCGGGGCCGGCGGCCGGGACATCGCCTTCGTGGCGGGGTTGGCGTACGACCCGAAGGGCGCCGAGCTGCTCAAGGGGCAGTGGGGCGGCCGCCTGGACCGCTCCCTGCTGATCCGCACCGCCCGCGAGCTGGCCGGACGCCTCGCCGCCCGCGTCGCCCCGGCCCGTTCCACGGCCCCGGTCGCCGACCTGCCCCGGCCCCGTACGGGGGAGCCGGCATGACGCCGACCGAGGGCCGCAGGACGAGCCGATCGGGGGCCCGCCCATGAGGCCGGTCGGCACCTCGCGCAAGAGTCCGGCCGGGGGATCACGGATGAGCCGATCGGGGGAAGGCGCATGAGCACCGACCACTCCCTGGTGAAGCGGTTCCGGCAGGAGGTCGGCGACCGGCTGGCCCACCAGCGGCGGCTCGACCAGGCCAGCGGCCTCGTCCCGATGAGCGGTGAGGACGAGCGCCAGTTCGCGCGGGCGCTGATCTCCCAGGTCCTGGAGGAGCACGCCCGCAACGAGATCGGCTCGGGCCGCACCCCGCCGACCGCCGAGGAGGAGGAGGCCCTGGCCGCGGGCATCCACGCGGCGCTGTTCGGCGTGGGCCGCCTCCAGCCGCTGCTGGACGATCCCGAGGTCGAGAACATCGACGTCAACGGCTGCGACCGGGTGTTCGTCGGGTACGCCGACGGCCGTGAGGTCATGCACGACCCGGTGGCCGAATCCGACGAGGAGCTCATCGAGCTGATCCAGATCCTCGCGGCGTACAGCGGCCTGTCCAGCCGGGCCTTCGACACCGCCAACCCCCAGCTCGACCTGCGCCTGCCCGACGGCTCCCGCCTGTCGGCCGTCATGGACGTCACCGTGCGCCCCGCGGTGTCGATCCGCCGTGCCCGCCTGGGCAAGGTCTTCCTCAGCGACCTGGTGGGCAACGGCACGCTCACTCCCGAGCTCGGCCGGTTCCTGTCGGCCGCCGTCGCGGCCAGGAAGAACATCATGATCGCCGGGTCGACCAACGCCGGCAAGACGACGCTGCTGCGCGCCCTGGCCAACGAGATCCCGCAGCACGAACGGCTGATCACCGTCGAGCGGGCGCTGGAGCTCGGGCTCGACCAGTTCCACGAGCTGCACCCGAACGTCGTGGCCTTCGAGCAGCGCCTGCCCAACTCCGAGGGCCAGGGCGAGATCACCATGGCCGAGCTGGTGCGCCGGTCGCTCCGCATGAACCCCAGCCGGGTGATCGTCGGTGAGGTGCTGGGCGACGAGATCGTCACCATGCTGAACGCGATGACCCAGGGCAACGACGGGTCGCTGTCCACCATCCACGCCAACTCCTCGATGGAGGTCTTCAACCGCATCGCCACCTACGCCCTGCAGGCCGAGGAGCGCCTGCCGATCGAGGCGACGCACATGCTGATCTCCGGCGCCATCGACTTCGTGGTCTTCATCGAGAAGCGCAACGACTACCACCAGGGCGGCCGGCTGCGGCGGTACGTGGCGAGCGTCCGCGAGGTCGCCGGCGTCGACGGCCGGGTGCTGTCCTCGGAGGTCTTCGCGCCCGGCCCGGACGGGCACGCCGTCCCGCATGCGCCGATCGCCTGCCTGGACGACCTGGCCGAGTACGGCTACGACCCGGCGATGGAGATGTGGTCGTGATGCCGCTGCCCGCAGGGCTGTTCGACCCGCTGGCGATCCTCGCGGGCGCGGCGATCGGCGGCGGCCTGTTCCTGCTCGGCCTGGCCCTGTACGGCGTGCGGCCGGGGCCCGCGACGCCCGACCGCAGCGCGCGGCGCCGTGAGCTGCTGCGCAGGCTGTCCACCCGCTCGGCGGTCGCCACGATCACCGGCGGGCTGGTGCTGGTCGTCACCCGCTGGCCGGTCATGGCCGCGGGCGCCGTCCTGCTCGTGCTGGCCTGGCGCGGCCTGACCGGCGGGGCGGCCGAGGAACGCGCGGCCATGAGCCGCCTGGAGGGGCTCGCCGCCTGGACCGAGTCGCTCCGGGACACGATCGCGGGCGCGGCCGGCCTGGAGCAGGCCATCCCGTCCTCGATCAGGGCAGCGGCCCCGACGCTGCGTCCCCACCTGCGGTCGCTGGTCGACCGCCTGCACACGCGGATGCCGCTGCCCGACGCGCTGCGGCTGTTCGCCGACGAGCTGGACGACCCGTCCGCCGACCTGGTGATCGCCGCGCTCATCCTCAACGCCAAGCTCCGCGGCCCCGGGCTGCGCGAGGTGCTCGGCGCGCTCGCGGTGTCCGCACGCGAAGAGCTGGACATGCGCCGGCGGGTCGAGGCCGAGCGGCGCTCGACGCGGCGCAGCGTACAGATCGTGGTCGGCACGGCCGTGGCCTTCGCCGCCGCGCTGGTGATCTTCAACCCCTCCTACGTCGCCGAGTACGACTCGCTGCTGGGCCAGGCCGTGCTGGTGGTCGTCGCAGGGCTGTTCGGCGCGGGCTTCGCCTGGATGCGGCGGCTCGCCAGGTTCGACAAGCCGGCCCGGCTCCTCGGCCCGGCCTCCGGCGCCCCGGTCGAGCGCGAGCCGGTGACGGGAGGAGTGAGCGTCCATGGTTGAGAACATCCTGGCGGGAGCCGTCCTCGGGCTGGGCGTCTTCCTGCTGGTCAGAGCACTGTTCCCGCCCCGGCCGGGCCTGGTGACCCGCCTTCTGGCACTCGACTCGGCCCGCGAGGGCGACGAGGCGACACGGATGCGGCTGGTGGACCTCCAGGAGGAGGTCAGCCCGCTGCGCCGCGAGCTCGGCGTCCGCCTGGCCCGGCTGTACGCCGCGCGGGGCTGGGAGGTCCGCTCCACCCGGGCCGACCTGGCGCTGCTCGGCCGCTCGTTCGAGGGCTACCTGGCCACCAAGGCGCTGCTCGGGGTGTCCGGCCTGCTGGCCTTCCCGATCCTGGCCGGCTGGCTGGCGCTGATGGAGTTCGGCGTGCCCCTGCAGGTGCCGCTGTGGTCCGCGCTCATCGTGGCCGTGGTCTTCTTCTTCCTGCCCGACCTGCAGATCCGCAGGGACGCCGCCGTGCGCCGGCGCGACTTCCGGCACGCGGTCGGCGCCTTCCTCGACCTGGTCGCCATGAACCTCGCGGGAGGCAGGGGAGTGCCGGAGGCCCTGCTCATGGCGGTGTCGGTCGGCGAGGGCGGCTCCGGCGGCAACGCCGACAACTGGGCGATGGCCCGCATCCGCGAGGCGCTGGCCAACGCCAGGATCATCGGCATCACCCCCTGGCAGGCGCTCGGCCGCCTCGGCGACGAGATCAACGTCGACGAGCTGCGCGACCTGTCGGCGGCGCTCGGCCTGGTCGCCGACGACGGCGCGAAGGTCCGCGCCTCGCTCACCGCCCGCTCGGCCACGATGCGGCGGCGCGAGCTGGCCGAGATCGAAGGCCAGGCGGGAGAGCGGTCACAGTCCATACTCGTCGCCCAGCTCCTGCTGTGCGCCGGCTTCGTGATCTTTCTCAGTTATCCGGCAGCGATGAAGATGTTGGGGTCGTAGATGTTCACACCACCGTGGCTCACCTATCTGCTCGCCGTCCTGAACGTGCGGCTCCACCGTGCCAGGACCGCTCCCTCACGCGGCGCCTCCGCCGTCGAATGGGTGATCATCACCGCCATCATCGCCGGGGTGGCCCTCGGCCTCGCCACGCTGATCAGGACGCTGGTCACCCAGAAGCAGGCCGAGATCCAGAGCAACTTCGGCGGCGGAGGCGGCTCCGGCGGGCCGAAGCAGTGACGGCATGCCCGCCTGCGGACCGGAGGCGGGCCGGCGACCGCGGGTCGATGGCGGTCGAGACCGTCATGCTCGCCCCGGTCATCCTGCTGTTCCTGACCTTCCTCGTCGGCGCCGGCCGCGTCGTCGAGGCACAGGGCGAGGTCAACGGCGCCGCCAGGGACGCCGCGCGCGCCGCGTCCGTCCAGCGCACCATGGGCGCCGCCGAGCGCGCCGCCCGCGAGGCCGCCCGCTCGGCGCTCGACGGGCAGTGCGGCCCGCAGGTGAGCCTGTCGGGCAGCGACTGGCGCGAGGGCGGCACCGTCCGGGCGGCCGTGACCTGCGAGCTCAAGCTGGACTTCCTCGGCTGGGGGGCGACCAGGCGGATGCAGGGCGACTCGGTGGTCCCCCTGGAACGCTTCCGGAGGGTCGAATGACCCTTACCGGGGTGGGGTGGGATGAGCGGGGGTCCATGTCGGTGTTCGTAGTGATCTTCTCCGTGGTGGTCTTCCTGCTGGCCGGCCTGCTCGTGGACGGCGGCGCGGCGATCAACGCCCGGCTGCGGGCGGCCGACGTCGCCGAGCAGGCGGCCCGCGCCGCCGCGGACCAGATCGACGAGGAGCACCTGCGCGCCACCGGCCAGGTGCGCCTGCTCGGCGACGAGGGCGTCGTCTGCGGCCGGGCCAGGGAGATCGTCACCATGCACCGCGACACGGGCCTCCAGCTCGCCCGATGCGCCGTCGCCCCGGGCCAGGGGGCGGTGACGGTGGTGGTCAGCGCCCGATGGGAGGCGATGTTCCTCGCGGCGTTCGGCTTCGCGGGCTCGGCGATGACCGGCGCCGCGACCGCGGGCCCCGACAGCGGCGATCAGCAGCCGTGACCGGGGCGGACAGGAAGGAGGCGGCACGATGACCGCCGAACGCGGGCCCGCCTCGCGCCCGCCGTACCGAACGGCCGCGCCGGCGACGGTGCAGCGCATCCGGCCGCGGCGCACGTTCGGCGACGTGATCGCCGGTGTGGCCGCGCTCGCCGCCCTGGCAGCGCTCATGGGTGGCGTCCCCTATGCCCTGCTGCGCCTGACCGGCCCGCCGCTGCCCGCGGAACTGCTGAACGGCGACCTGCTCACCCGGCAGATCGGCACCAGCACGGCCATCGCCATCCTCGTGCTGCTGGTGTGGCTCTGCTGGCTGCAACTGGTCGTCTGCGTGATCGTGGAGGTGTACTCCGGCATCCGCCGCATCGGCATGCCGGTCCGCGTCCCGATGTCGGGCGGCACGCAGGCCCTGGCCAACCGCCTGGTCTCGACGGCGCTGATGCTGTTCACCGTGTCCGCCGCCGCCATCCCGATCGCCGGCATCGGCTCCGCCCCGCCGCCCGCCCGCCCCTCGGTGGTGGCCGCGGCGATCACCGTCCCCCTCCAGGAGACGGCGTCGGACGCGCAGACGCCGGCGGGGACGGCACTCTCGGAGGTGCGCCAGACCAAGAAGGTGTACGTCGTCCAGCCTCCGCACGGCCGTCATCACGAGAGCCTGTGGGAGATCGCCGACAAGTGCCTGGGGGACGGGCGGCGCTATCCGGAGATCTACCGCCTCAACCAGCACAAGACGCAGCCGGACGGCAGCCGGCTCCAGATGGCCGATCTCATCAGGCCGGGCTGGGTGCTCGACATGCCGGACGACGCGCGCAACGTCCACGTCGTGTCGGTGGACGAGCGGCGTGCGACCACCCTGAAACGGCACCCCGGCGAACCGGCGGAGCTGGACGGCCGTACGCAGTTCCTGAAGGCTCCCGCCAAGGCCGGCCTGGCCGACGGCACCGCAGGGACGGGGGTGTCCACCGGCGGCGAGGCGCGTACCCCGGCCACGACGACGGGTGGTGTGCACAGCGGCCGCGAGACCACCGGAACCCAGGAGAGTGCGGGCGGGGCGCAGCGGACCGAGGGCACGCCCGGCTCCGGAGCGCGGACGGGCGACGCCGCGGAGCAGCGGTCCGGGGACGCCGACCGCACCGGCCGGGCGGGGGACGCCGGCGGCCGCGCACCCGGCGGGGTGACCTTGCCGACGACCGGCGTGCCCGGCCCGATCTACCACCTGCCGCCCCCGGCCAAACCGTCCTCCGTCTCGGCCAAGCCGCCCGCCGTCACTGCCAAGCCGCCCTCCGCCGCGGCCAAGGCCCCGAAGGCCGCCGTCACACCGGTGGCCGAGCCCGAGGCGCGCGACACCGGGACGGGTCTGGACCTGCTGGAGTACCTGGCCGGCGGGTCGCTGGCCGCCGCCGGCCTGCTGGCCGCGCTCGGACGGCGCCGCCGTGAGCAGCTCTGGCGGCGCGCCTTCGGCCACCGCATCCCCCGGCCGCGCGGTGACGCCGCCGCGGCGGAGGTCGCGCTGCGTCTCGGCTCGGACGCCCCCGGCAGTCGCATGCTCGACAACGCGCTGCGCCTGCTCGGCAAGCTGCTGGCCGACCAGGGACGCGTGCCACCGACCATCTACGCCGTCCATCTGTCCGCCCGCGGGCTGGACCTGTGGATCCACCCCGCGGAGCCGGACGCGCCCGAGCCGTGGGAGTCGCACGACGGCGGCCGCACCTGGCGGTTGCTCGCCCACGAGGGCCGGGCGATCGACGAGCACGCGCTGGCCGACGTCCCCGCGCCCTACCCCGGCCTGGTCTCACTCGGGGTGATCGAGACCGGCCGGGTGCTGGTGGACCTGGAGGCGGCGCACGGCCTGATCGCCGTCACCGGGCACCGGGTGCGCGACGCCCTGTCCGCGCTCGCCGTCGAACTGGCCACCAACCGCTGGTCGGACCAGATGCGCATCACGCTGGTCGGCTTCGGCGCCGACCTGGTGATGATCGCCCCGCACCGCGTACGCGCGGTCGGCAGCCTGGCCGAGGCGCTGCCCGAGCTGGAGGCCCGCGCGCAGGAGGCCGCCGCGACCGGCGACCAGGTGCTCACCGGCCGGGTGCGCGGCCGGGCCGCCGACCCGGCCTGGTCCCCGCACTACCTGCTGTCGGCCATCGAGCCCGACCCCGAGGAGGCGCGCCGCCTGGCCCGGCTGGGCCGGGCCGGCACCCGCATGGCCGCAGGGTACGTCGTCGCCGGTGACATCCCGCACGCCACCTGGACCTGGGAGATCACCGAGGACGGCAAGGCGGCGATCCCCGCCCTCGGCGTCACGGCGTCGGCCCAGCTGCTGCCCCGGAGGCACTACGACGCGGTGATCGAGCTGTTCCGCACCGCCGAGCGGGGCGACGGCGAGCCGGTGCGCGAAGAGGAGCCGCCACCCCGCGAGTTCACCACCACGCCCTCGATCAACGTGCGCATCCTCGGCCCCATCGAGATCGGCCCGGTGCCGCCGCTGGAGGAGGGGCGGGCCGAGCTGGCCTGCGAGCTGGTCGTCTACCTGGCGACCCACCCGTCCGGCGTGCACCCGGTCGTGCTCGGCGGCATCCTGTGGCCGCGCGGAGTGCAGGCCGTGGTGCGCGACGCGACGATCGCCCGCGTGGCCGACTGGCTGGGCACCGACAGCGAAGGCAGGCCCAACCTCCGCACCGACGACACCGGACGGCTGCGGCTCGGCCCCGAGGTGCGTACCGACTGGCAGTTGTTCCGCGAGCTGGTCCGCCGGTCGCACAACGACCCGGGAGCGCGGGCCGTCCTGCTGGACAAGGCGCTGGGCCTGGTGCGCGGGCCCCTGCTGAACGGCAGGCCGCGCGGCCGGTACGCCTGGCTGGCCGCCGACGAGCTGGAGTACGAGGTGATGGCCGGGGTGGCGGACGCGGCGCACCGGCTGTGCGAGGTGCGGCTGGCGCACGACGACCCGGAGGCCGCCGTGGCCGCCGTGCGGGCGGGGCTGCTGCTCGCGGCCGACGACGAGGGGCTGTGGCGCGACCTGCTGCGCGCCGCGCACGCCACCGGCGACCCGCTCAAGCTGCGCGCGGTCGTGGACGGGCTGCACCGCCGCTCGTCCTCCCATCCCTACGGCGGCGGGATGGCGCCGGAGACCGAGGCCCTGATCGACGAACTGCTGCCGAGCTGGCGGCTGCACTCGATGCCGTCGGCCTGACCAGCGGGGACAAGGTGATCAAGAAAGCAGAGGTGACGGTGGCGCCGGAGATCGGTACCGGGCGGGCGGTTCGGCGGGTTTATCGGGACTCATGCCGATACGCAGATAACGGTGGCCGTGCAGGCGTGGGCGTGGTTAGCGTCGGCGGCATGCGCTTGCGGGCCGCCGTGGCCGCCGTCACCCTGTCCGGGAGCTGCCTGCTGGGCGCGGCCGGCTGCGCGGAGGCCGGAGCCGCCCGCCCGTTCACCCCCGGCGGCGACGCCGCGCCCGCCTCCTCCGCTCCGTCCGGCGGCCCTGCGGGGCAGGCCTCCGCCTCGGCCGGTGGACTGTCCGTCGCCACGGAGCAGACCGTCGATGCCGGGCAGGGCATGAACGTGTCGATCGAGTGGCCGGCCGGGCTCGACATCGAGCAGCAGGCCATGGTCAAGGCGTTCACCGACGGCTACGTCGCCTCCTGGCGGGCGGTGGTCACCCAGGGCGAGGACGACGCCTACCTCGGGAGCGTCCAGGACCAGGCCGGCCGCGACGCCTACACCTGGGTGCGCGGCTTCGTGGACCGCCGTGAGGCCGCCACCGGCACCGCCAAGCTCTACGCCATTCGCGTGCCGTCGGTCAGCGGGCGCGGCGCCGAGGTCGACGCGTGCGTCGACCAGTCGGGGGTGCGGGTGACCGACGCCGGCACCGGCCGCCCGGTGGCGAGGCAGCCCGCCTGGACCCGCCCGCCCGCCGCCGTGTACCTCCAGGTGGCCGCCGTCCGGAAGGGCGACGACGGCGCGTGGCGGGTGAAGACCTACATGCACGCCTCCTACCCCCATCAGCGTGCGAAGGAGTGCCGCCGATGAGATCACTGCTGACGTACGTCCTGGCCGCGACGCTGGTCACCGCGCCGGGAGCCGACCCCGGCGGCCCGGTCGGGGACGGGTTCCAGAACGACCGGACCAGCGGGGTCGTCCTGCGCAACTCCAAGATCGTGCTGAGCGGCAACGGCCTGGGCGCCAAGAGCGACGGCTACCGCGTCAAGCGTCCCTGCTGGTACGAGCCGGGGGACAACGCCGACGCCATGCTCGACCGGCAGCAGGACGTCCGGGAGTACTGGTTCCACACCAATCCCACCGGGACCGAGCAGGACTTCGACAAGTTCCTCAAGCAGTACAAGGACAAGGTGGGGCAGGACGGCCGGTGGTGGGTGCCCGCGTACAACGCCGCCGATCCCGACGGGCTGTCGTGCTGGACCGCGCTGGAGGGCGCCGTCTGGGTGCCCGCGGGTGGCACACCGCCCGGCGGCATCACCCTGGAGGAGCTGTACCAGATCGCCCGGGCCGCGCTCACCGTGCCCGAGCCGCAGATCAGGCTCAGTCCTGAGGTCAAGAGCTACGTGAACCTGCCCACCTGGGTGTGGCTGGCCGGCACCGGGGCCACCACCCGGTCGGTGACCGCCGAGATCCCCGGCGTCATGTCCGCCACCGTGACGGCCCGGCTGGACAAGGTGGAGATCAAGTCGGGCGCCCCCGACGGGCGGGCCGAGGTCCAAGGGGACTGCGGCCCGACCGGCCACCCCTACGTCAAGGGAGGCACGTTCCGCTGCGGCGTGCGCTACCTGCGCGCCTCGGTCGACCGGCCGCGCGGGGTGTACGTCATGTCGGTGACCACGGTCTGGCCGGTCACCGGCGCGGGCGTCGACTTCGCCTTCCAGCCCGCCCAGGCCACCGCCACCCGGGACGTCCCGGTAGGCGAGGTCCAGACCACCGTCCGCGAGCAACCCGCCGGCTCCTGACCGCCCCGCGACGGGAGCAGTCCGTGCGGCGAGCGGTCGCGGTCCTTGCCGTAGGTGGAGAGCAGGGCGTTGGGCTCGATCGGGTCGCCGAGGCGCCGTGCCGGTTTCGGGTGGCCGCCCGGGGTACGCCCTCGCCGGGACAGGAAGGCCGGGCGTGCCCGGACTTCGCCTCTCGTCGTGCCGTGGATGACGACGTATCGTCGCTGCCATGA
Source organism: Sphaerisporangium melleum (assembly GCF_014646695.1). Classification (GTDB taxonomy): domain Bacteria; phylum Actinomycetota; class Actinomycetes; order Streptosporangiales; family Streptosporangiaceae; genus Sphaerisporangium; species Sphaerisporangium melleum. The sequence continues at coordinate 256,476 of NZ_BMNT01000002.1, read as the reverse complement.
GACTGCTCTCGGTCAACGTCGGCAGGCCCCGGCCCAACCCGTGGAAGGAAACCGGCTCGACGGGCATCGACAAGCGGCCGGTCGAGGGGCCGGTGGCCGTGCGCGACCCCGGGCCCAAGGGCACCGGCGCCGTCGCTCTCGCAGGTGACCGTGTCCATGACGTCCAGAACCACGGCGGCTCCGACCAGGCGCTCTACGCGTACGCCCGCGAAGATCTCGACGGCTGGGCGGCCGAGCTGAGCAGGGAGCTGGTGAACGGCTCCTTCGGCGAGAACCTCACCACCGCCGGCCTCGACGTCAACGGCGCGCTCATCGGCGAGCGCTGGCGGATCGGCACCCATGTGGTCGTCGAGGTGTCCTGCCCGCGCATCCCGTGCTCGACCTTCCAGGGGTGGCTGGCGCAGGAGGGCTGGATCAAGCGCTTCACCGAGGCGGCGATGCCCGGCGCGTACCTCCGGGTGGTCGAGCCGGGGGAGATCCGGGCCGGTGACCTGGTCGAGCCGGTGTACCGGCCGGACCACGACGTGACCGTCGCCGTCGCCTTCCGGGCGCTCACCCGTGAGCCCGGCCTGCTGCCCCGCCTCACCGCCGCCGAGGCCCTGCCGCAGGAGACGAAGAACCGACTCCGCCGCCGCCTGAACTCCTAGTGTCCCGAGCCGGAGATCCGCCGGGTAAGTCATGCCGGTTCCCACCAGGCGGGATGCATGAGGACCGCTCGCCTACCTGGTCACTTGGGCCCATCGACTTAGAGGACGAACTTCTGGCGCGGCCCACTAGCCCGTCAGACCGATCTGGTGCCGCGGGCCGCGGAAGGAGACGGAGGCTGCTGGTGCGGTGAGCACATTTCACCGGGTGCAGGCTCCGCCCGGCTCGGCGGCTCGGCCGAGCTCGGCGAGGCGGTCTCCGCCGCGCTCGCCGCACGCGACGGGCACGGACGCGAGGAGCACCTGTGCCGCGCCTACCAGCGGGTGGCCTCGCCGCACAACGCCCTCCGGCCATGTGCCGGAGGTGATCGGCGCCGGGTCGGCGGGTCGTGGAACGGCGATGCCGGCGCCGGCTACGGAGTCCGACCCGGTGAACGTCCGGGACGGCTCAGGGGTCAGAGCGCCTGCTCGTGACGGAGCAGCCACTCCTTGACCGGGGTGCCGTAGTAGTAGCCGCCGAAGCCGCCGGACGAGGGCAGCACGCGGTGGCACGGGACGAACGGGGCGATGAGGTTCTGGGCGCAGGCCGCCCCCGCCGCGCGCGCGGCCGTCCGCGGCAGCCCGGCGTGCTCGGCCAGCTCGGCGTAGCTCACCGTCGTGCCCGCCGGCACCGCCCGCAGGGCCGCCAGCAGGCGCTGCCGCTTGGGCGTGCCCGGCTGGTCCAGCTCGACGAGGTCGAGCGCGAACAGATCGCCGTCCAGGTAGTCCCGTACGGCCTGGGCCGGCTTGCCGAGGTCCGGGACGGTCCGCAGGGGAAGCTCCCTGAGCGCGACCGGCAGGCGGGCGAACATGGCGCCGGGATCGTCGGTGAACCCGCCCGCGACCAGCACACCCTCGTGCACGAGCAGCGAGAGCGGCCCGGTGGGCGTGGGGAGCACCTGCGCGTCGATGGTCGAGGTCATGCGATCTCCTTGGTGGTCGCCGCGGAACTCCGCGAGCTCCGCGAGCTCCGGCGGCCTGGGGAATCTCCCCTGCTCCGCGGGCTCCGCGCGTTCTTCGAGCCATGGGTGTTCTGCGGGCTTCGCGCACTCGGCGATGTTCCGGAAGTCTCCGGGGCCGGCGTGCTCCAGAGGTGGACGGCGGCGTACGCGCGCCAGGGACGCCAGCGCTCGACGTCGTCGTCCGGGATGCCGAGCGCCGACATCGCCCGGCGCAGGCCGAGGTCGCCCGCGGGCCAGGCATCGGGGTCGCGCAGGGCCCGCATCACGATGTAGCCGGCCGTCCACGGGCCGATGCCGGGGATGGCCAGCAGCCGCTCCGCGGCCTCGGCCGGGTCGGCGCCCGCGTCCAGGTGCAGCGCGCCCGAGGCCACCTGCTCGGCCAGGAGCCGCAGCGTCGCCATGCGGCGCCCGGTAAGTCCGAGACCGGACAGATCGGACGTGGCAAGGTGTTCCGCCGTCGGGAACAGCAGGAACGGCTCGCCGTCACCGGCCCCGCCGCCGGAATGGGACGGGGTGCCGGCGCGGGCGGCGATGCGGCCGAGCAGCGTCCTGGCACCGGCCACCGAGACCTGCTGGCCGACCACGGCGCGCACCGCCAGCTCGAAGCCGTCGAACGCGCCCGGCACCCGCAGGCCGGGCCGCCGCGCGACGAGCGGCCGGAGCGCGGTCGCCCCCAGCGCGTCGTCGATCGCCGCCGGGTCGGCGTCCAGGTCCAGCAGCCGCCGGCAGCGGGCGACGATCCGGGCCAGGTGGCGGGTGTCGGCCGGCGTCACCGACAGGCGCATGTGCCCGTCGCCCGGCAGGACGGTGATCGTGCCGCCGGGGACCGCGCGATGGTAACCGTCCGGGCCCACCCGCTCGACTCCGGGGATCGCCCGGGCGGCCAGGAAGCCGAGCAGCGCGCCGGCGTCGTAGGGAGTGCGGTGCCCGAGCCGCAGCGTGAGCGTGGCCGGGCCCTCCCGGCCGGACGCGGCCGCGGGGCGGGAGGAGGTGCGCAGCTCGCTCGGCGCGAAGCCGTACGCCGCCTTCATGGTCGCGTTGAACTGCCGGACGCTGCCGAAGCCGGCCGCGAAGGCGACGTCGGTGACGGGCAGCGCGGTCTCGGTCAGCAGTTGCTTGGCCAGCAGCAGCCGCCGGGTGCGCGCCACCGCCAGCGGGCCCGCGCCGAGCCGGGCCGTGAACAGGCGCAGCAGGTGCCGTTCGGTGACGTGCAGCCGGTCGGCCAGCCCCGCGACGCCGTACTCGTCGGCCACCCCGTCCTCGATCAGCCGCAGGGCCCGGGCCACCAGGTCGGCGGGCGCGTCCCAGCCGGGGTCGCCGGGGCTCAGCTCCGGACGGCAGCGGCGGCAGGGGCGGAACCCCGCGGCCTCGGCCGAGGCGGCGTGCCGGTAGAACCGGACGTTGCGCCGGGCGGGGGTGCGCGCCGGGCAGATGGGGCGGCAGTAGATGCCGGTGGAGGTCACGGCCGTGTAGAACCGCCCGTCGAACCTCAGGTCCCGAGCGCTCGCCGCGCGGTAACAGGCGTCGAAGTCGAGCGTCTGATGTGCGGTCACGACTACGACGTTATGCCCTGCCCGGGGCACCGCACTGGCGGGAATCGGACCCGGCGGTGGCCGCGCGGACGATCACACGCCCGGCGCGGCCACGACGGCGTGTCCTCCGGCCCGGGACGGCCACGGAGGGACCTGTGCCGGGGACGGGCATGCTCATCGGAGCCGGAGCCGGAGCCGGAGCCGGAGCCGGGACGGTCAGGGGAGGGGGCCCGGCGCCGGGGTGGGTGGTGGCGTGAAGGTGTCCCCGGCGCCGGGTGGTCATTTGGTGGAGATGCCGACGCCGAGGTCGAACTCGCGGTAGACGCGGGCCCAGAAGCCGTCGCGGAGCCAGACCCGGGCCTCGGGGTACGGGCGCAGGGAGTGGCCCAGCTCCTTCTCGGCCTCGATCAGCAACTCGGTGTCGATCACGGTCGGTAGCAGCGGACCGGGGAGCAGGTCGCGGACGTTGTCGCGCCCGCGGGTGAGTATCCACTTCTGCGCGACGTGCTCGCCGACCTCCTCCACCCGGGGGCGGCTCGGCCCGAGCTTGGTGACCTGGCCGGGCGTCCGGACGGCGGGCTTGGTCACGGCGGTGCGCCCGGCGAACACCTGGGCGGGCGAGGGCGGCGCCGGCGGGGCGGCGGGCACGACCTGTGCGGCGCGGCTGAAGTACGGGCGCAGGAAGTCGGCGGTGAGCTCCTCGACGGTGTCGGACTCCCAGACCAGGCGCTCGGCCTGGTTGGTGCCGTAGGGCGGCTCGACGCCCCACAGGTGGATGCGGACGCCGAACGTCTGCGCGGCCTCCACGGCGGGGACCATGTCCTCGTCCCCGGCGATCAGAATCGTGTCGCTGACCGCGTGGTGGCGGGCGAGCGCCTCGAGGTCGCTGCGGATCTGCGCGTCCACGCCCTTCTGCTGGCCGCGCGCGTTGAGGTTGCCCAGGCGCACCTTGACCCAGGGAAGCTGGGCGATCACCCGCTGGTCGACGGTGGGCACCCGGTCGCGGGCGGCGTCGTACCAGTAGACCCGCAGCAGCTCGCCCGGGATGCGTTCCATCGCGTGCTTCTTGAGGGCCTGGATGAGCTCGTCGGCGGAGACACGATATTCCTTGCGCTCCCTGGCGCCAAGGAGGACCTCGCCCGCCGCCGCGTACAGATAGCCGACATCCACCAGGACGGCGTATTTCGCCGCCACCGGGTGTGGTGTGAGGTCCGGGATTGCCATGCTCTCCTCCAGGGCCTCGGGTCTAGGCGATGATCGGCTGACTATATTCCCCCATTTCTAGATAGTCCCAACTCTCGGCGCGCTTGACACCCACTTCCTTGCATCTAATGCGGTCGTGAGCTTGCCCGCCAGGCTCCGGGCCCGGTGGGGAACACTGTTCTCATCTGGTGTGCTGGGTTACGCCATAGTTCGCGGCTTCGGGGGGCTTGAGAGGCTTTTGAGGTTCTTGTGGCGACTGCGATGACGAGCGCGGCGACCTCCTCCGGGGTGGCGTCGCCATGCATGATCTTCAGATACGGCTGGTTCATCGAGGTCTCCTACAGGGGGATGTTGCCGTGCTTCTTCGGCGGCAGCGTCCGGCGCTTGTTGCGCAGCGCCCGCAGCGCCCGGACGATCTGCACCCGGGTGGTCGACGGCCTGATCACCGCGTCGACGTACCCCCGCTCGGCGGCCAGGTAGGGGTTGGCCAGCGTGTCCTCGTACTGGGCGATCAGCCGCGCCCGCTCGGTCTCGGGGTCGGCCGCCGCGGCCAGCTCGCGCCGGTACAGGATGTTCACCGCGCCCTGGGCGCCCATGACGGCGATCTGCGCCGTCGGCCAGGCCAGGTTGATGTCGGCGCCGAGGTGCTTGGACCCCATGACGTCGTACGCGCCGCCGTACGCCTTGCGGGTGATCACCGTCACCAGCGGCACGGTCGCCTCGGCGTAGGCGTAGAGCAGCTTGGCGCCGCGCCGGATGATCCCGTTCCATTCCTGGTCGGTACCCGGTAGGAAGCCCGGTACATCTACAAAAGTGAGGACAGGGATATTAAAGGCATCGCATGTGCGGACGAATCGCGCGGCTTTTTCCGAGGCGGCGATGTCGAGCGTGCCCGCGAAGCTCATCGGCTGGTTGGCGACCACCCCAACCGACTGCCCCTCGACCCGGCCGAATCCGACGACGATGTTCGGCGCGAAACCCGCGTGGATCTCCAGGAACTCCCCGTCGTCCAGCACGTGCCCGATCACCTGCTGCATGTCGTACGGCTGGTTGGCCGAGTCGGGGATCAGGGTGTCCAGCTCGAGGTCGGCCTCGGTCACCGTGAGGTCGGCGGGGGCGTCGAAGACAGGCGCCTCGTCCATGTTGTTGGAGGGCAGGTAGGACAGC
>NZ_BMNT01000002.1:138210-250891 GCF_014646695.1 Sphaerisporangium melleum | reverse complement strand
AGCGCGCGGGCGAAATCGAGGCAGTCGTTCTCGTCGGCGGCCTCGTAGTGCGCCACGCCCGACCGGGAGTTGTGGGTGTGCGCGCCGCCGAGCTCCTCGAACGTGACCTCCTCGCCGGTCACCGTCTTGATGACGTCCGGACCGGTGATGAACATGTGCGACTTCTCCCGCACCATGAGCACGAAGTCGGTCAGCGCCGGGGAGTACACCGCGCCGCCCGCGCACGGCCCCATGATGAGCGAGATCTGCGGGATCACACCGGAGGCGTGCACGTTCCGCTTGAAGATCTCCGCGTAGAGGCCGAGCGAGACGACGCCCTCCTGGATGCGGGCGCCGCCGGAGTCGTTGATGCCGACGATCGGGCACCCGGTCTTCACCGCGTGGTCCATCACCTTGACGATCTTCTCGCCGAAGACCTCGCCGAGCGAGCCGCCGAAGACGGTGAAGTCCTGGGCGAAGACCGCGACCGGACGCCCCGCCACGGTGCCGTACCCCGTCACCACGCCGTCGCCGTACGGGCGCTCGCGCTCCAGCCCGAAGGCGGAGGCCCGGTGGCGGGCCAGCTCGTCGAACTCCACGAACGAGCCCTCGTCCAGGAAGGCGACCAGCCGCTCGCGCGCGGTCATCTTCCCCTTGGCGTGCTGCTTCTCCACGGCACGCGCCGAACCGGCGTGGGCGGCCTCGTGCAGGCGTCGCTCCAGGTCGGCGATCTTCCCCGCGGTGGTGTGCGGGTCGAGGCCGGAGACGTGGGAAACCGGATCAGCGCTCATGCCGGTAGGTTAATCCTCCTTCACACCCGCGCGTTCACCCGGATCCGGCCGGTGGATTACCGCGTCGGATCCGCGAGCCGCGCGGTACGCGCGGTTAGAGTGACGGAATGACCGATTTCGCGGAGCGTGACGGCCCGTCCGTCACCGAGGGTGCCCCCGCCCCGGCCGAGGCGGTCCGCACGCGGGGGCTGTACAAGCGGTTCGGGCGCCAGGTCGCGGTGGCCGGCGTCGACCTGGTCGTACCGGCCGGAAGCTTCGCCGGGCTGGTCGGGCCGAACGGCGCGGGGAAGACCACCACCCTCAGCATGATCACCGGGCTGCTGCTGCCGGACGCCGGCTCCGCCGAGGTCGGCGGGTCGGACGTCTGGCGCGACCCGGTCGCGGTCAAGGCCCACATCGGCGTGCTCCCCGAGGGCCTGCGGCTGTTCGAACGGCTGTCGGGACGCGAGCTGCTCATGTACAACGGCCGGCTCAGAGGCATCCCCAAGGACGAGGTGGCCCGCCGGTCCGAGGAACTGCTCACGGTCATGGACCTGGTGAGCTCGGCCGACAAACTGGTGGTCGACTACTCCACCGGCATGCGCAAGAAGATCGGCCTGGCCGCCGCGCTGCTGCACAACCCGCGGGTGCTCTTCCTGGACGAGCCGTTCGAGGGCGTCGACCCGATCAGCGCGAACACCCTGGTGGAGGTGCTGCGGCGCTACACCTCCTCCGGCTCGACCGTCGTCTTCTCCAGCCACGTGATGGAACTGGTCGAGCGGCTGTGCGACTGGGTGTCGGTGATGAACCTCGGCCGCATCGTCGCGCAGGGCCCGCTGAGCGAGGTCCGCGGCGGCCAGACCCTGAACGAGGCGCTGCTCCACCTGGTCGGCGCCCGCGCGACCGGCGAGCAGGGCCTGTCCTGGCTCGGCTCCCCCGGCGCCTGAAGGAGCGCGCCGGCGCCTTCAGCGCGCGCGTGAATCGTGAGAAAGGACGCCATGGCCTGGCTCTTCGTGCGGCTGAAGCTGCGGCTGATCGCCGGCAACCTGCGCGGCGACGCCATGCGGCAGATCGGTTTCGTGTTCACGCTGATCGCGGCGGCCGCCGTCGCCCTCGGCGGGTTCGCGCTGATCGCCCTGCTGAGGTTCGCCCCCCAGGACGTGGCGGTGGACGCGGGCATGGTGATCTTCACTGTGATCGCGCTGATCTGGGTGGTCGGCCCGCTGCTGGTCTTCGGGGTGGACGAGACGCTGGACCCCGCGCGGCTGGTGCTGTTCCCGCTGACCGCCCGCCAGATGGCCGTCGGCATGTTCGCCGCCTCGGCCACCGGCCCGTGGCCGCTGGCCTCCCTGATCGTCCTGCTCGGCGCGGTCGCCGGCCTGGCGCGTGACGTCTCGGGGCTGCTGATCGGGCTGGTCGCCGTGCCGCTGCACCTGGCGTTCTGCCTGGTCGCCTCCCGTACCGTCACGACCGCGCTGTCCCGCCTGCTGCGCAGCCGGCGCGGCCGCGACCTGCTCGCCATCGGCGTCGTCTTCGTCGTGCTGCTCAGCCAGGTCCCGAACCTGGTGATCAACCGGGGGGTCGCCGGGCCGCCGCTCGAACTGCTGGCGGGCCTGGCCGCCCTGGTGCGCTGGAGCCCGCCCGGGATGGCCGCGCACGCCATCGCCGGCGGAGGACTCCTGGGCCTCGCCGAGCTCGCGGCGGTCGGCGTGCTGGTGATCGTCCTCGCCGCCGTGTGGGTCGCGGTGCTGCGCAGGACGCTCGTGCGGGCCGACTCCTCCACCGAGGCGGCGTCGGTGGGCCGCAGCCGCTTCGACCGCCTGCTCCCCGGCGGGCCGTTCGGCGCGGTCGTGGCCAAGGAGCTCAAGTACCTGCGCCGCGAGCCACGGGGGCGCATGGGGTGGCTGTCGGCGGTCGGCGTCTCGACCGTGCTGCTGTTCTCCCTGAGCTCCGGCCCCGGCGGCCTGTCCGGCGCGTCGCTCGCCATCGCCGTGGCCTGCCTGACGGCGCTCATGCTGGGGCTGCAGGGCGTCAACGTCTTCGGCATCGACGGCCGCGCGCTGTGGATGAACGCGGTCGTGTACTCCGCCCCGCGCGACCTGCGCACCGACCTCGCCGCCCGGCACCTGGCGATCTCGCTGGCCGCGGGTCCGGCGATCGCCGTGCTGGCGGTCGCCGGGGCGCTGGTCGCCGGCGACCTCGTCTGGGCGGTCCCCGCGCTGCTCACCGCGGCCGGGGCGCTGCCGATCGCGCTCGGCGTGGGCGCCGTGACCAGCGTGATCACGCCGTACACCTATCCCCAGCGGGTCAACGCCTTCACCAGCGCGGCGCCGGGACAGGGCGGGGTGGCCGTCGCCGGGTCGTTCGGCGCCATGCTCGCCACGGCCCTGCTCGCGGCACCGGTGGTGATCCCGGTCCTCATGGGGGTGACCTGGCTGTCGGTGGTGGCCGTGCCCTACGGCCTCGCGGTGGCGTACGGCGGCCGCCGGCTGGCCGCCACGATCGGCTACGCCCGCCTCCCCGACCTGCTCGCCGCCGTCTCCCGCCCGTCCTGATCCTGCCGCCCCGGCCGGGCCACGGGGACGGCGCGTTCACCCGGGCGTCCGGCGCGGGAAACCGCTGCGCAACCACTGGTCTAGTCCAATGGATGAGACTGGTATCCAGCGCTCCGGAGTCACTGGATACTCTTCGTGGTATGGCCGCCAACGCATCACAGCAGGCTGAGCGTTCTCCCGTCGAACGCCGCAGCGCCGTCTCCGAGATGCCCGACGAGCTGCGCGCGGACGTGCGCATGCTGGGTGAGTCGCTGGGCCGGGTCATCGCCGAGAACGGCGGGCCCGACCTCCTCGCCGACGTCGAACGGCTGCGCAAGGCGGTGATCGCCGCCCGCAGGCGCGAGCTGTCCGTCGACGAGGTGGCCGCGATGGTCGCCGAGTGGCCCATCGACCGGGCCGTCGAGGTGGCACGCGCCTTCACCTGCTACTTCCACCTGGTCAACCTCGCCGAGGAGCACTACCGCATCCGCATCCTGCGCTCACGCGACACCGGCGAGGCGCCGCTTCCCGAGTCGCTCGCCCAGGCCGTCAAGGAGCTGAAGAACGAGCTCGGCGACGGCGAGCTGGCCCGCGTGATCGCCGAGCTGGAGTTCCGGCCGGTGCTGACGGCGCACCCGACCGAGGCGCGCCGCCGCGCGGTCGCCACCGCCATCCAGCGCATCAGCGCCCAGCTCGCCGAGTACAACGCGCCCGACCGGGGCTCCTACGAACGGCAGGAGGCCCACCGGCGGATGCTGGAGGAGATCGACCTGCTGTGGCGCACCGCCCAGTTGCGGCACACCAAGCTCGACCCGCTGGACGAGGTCCGCACGGCCATGGCGGCCTTCGACGAGACCCTGTTCCGCACCGTCCCGCGCATCTACCGGGCGCTCGACTCCGCGCTCGCCGAGGACGGCGGCAGGCGCGCGCCGCAGGCCAGGGCCTACATCCGCTACGGGAGCTGGATCGGCGGCGACCGTGACGGCAATCCCAACGTCACCGCCCGGGTGACCCGCGAGGCCGTGCTCATCCAGGCCGAGCACGTGCTGACCGCGCTGGAGAACGCCACCACCCGCATCGGGCGCACCCTCACCCTCTGGGCCGACATCAGCCGGCCCGGCAAGGCGCTGCGCGAGGCGCTGGCCGCCGCGCAGGACGACCACCCCGAGCTGGCCTCCGAGCTCGCCACCCGGTCTCCGCAGGAGCCGCACCGCCAGTGGCTGCTGTTCGTGGCCGCGCGCATCGCCGCCACCCGCCGCCGCGACCTCGACCTCGCCTACCGCTCGCCCGACGACCTGCTCGACGACCTGCGCCTGTGCCAGGCGTCCATGGTCGAGGCCGGCGCGGTCCGCCAGGCGTACGGCGAGATCCAGCACCTCATCTGGCAGGTCGAGACCTTCGGGTTCCACCTCGCCGAGCTGGAGGTCCGCCAGCACTCGCAGGTCCACGCCACGGCGCTCGCCGAGATCAGGGCCGGCGCGACCTCCGAGCGCACCGAGGAGGTCCTGGCCACCATCCGCATGATCGCCTGGATTCAGGAGCGCTTCGGCGTCCGGGCGTGCTCGCGGTACGTCGTGTCCTTCACCCGGTCGGCCGATGACATCGCCGCGGTGTACGAGCTGGCCGAGCACGCCCTGGGCGGCCGGGCCCCCGTGCTGGACGTCGTGCCGCTGTTCGAGTCCGGCGAGGACCTCGCGAACTCCGCCGCCGTGCTCACCGGCATGCTGGCGCTGCCCGCCGTCCAGAAGCGCCTGGACGCCTCCGGCCGCCGCCTTGAGGTCATGCTCGGCTACTCCGACTCCGCCAAGGAGCTCGGCCCGGCCGCCGCGACCCTCAAGCTGTACGACGCGCAGGCCGAGCTCGCCGCCTGGGCGGCGGCCAACGACATCCGGCTGACGCTGTTCCACGGCCGGGGCGGCGCCCTCGGCCGCGGCGGCGGCCCCGCCGGCCGCGCCGTGCTGGCGCAGGCGCCGGGGTCGGTCGCCGGGCGGTTCAAGGTCACCGAGCAGGGCGAGGTCATCTTCGCCCGTTACGGGCACCCGGCCATCGCCCTGCGGCACATCGAGCAGGTCACCAACGCCGTGCTCCTCGCCTCCACCCCCTCGGTGGAGTCCCGCGCGGCCGACGCCGCCGCCCGCTACCGCCTGCTGGCCGAGCGGGTCGCCACCGCCAGCGAGCGCGCGTACCGTTCGCTGACCGAGGCGCCCGGGTTCCCGGAGTGGTTCGGCCTGGTCAGCCCGCTGGAAGAGCTCGGCTCGCTGCGTCTGGGCTCCCGCCCGGCCCGCCGGGGCCTCGGCGCGCCGCGGTCGCTGGACGACCTGCGGGCGATCCCGTGGGTCTTCTCCTGGGCGCAGACCCGGGTCAACCTCCCCGGCTGGTACGGCCTGGGCAGCGGCCTGCTCGCCGCCACCGACCCGCAGCCTGCCGCCGACGGCGGGCCGGACGAGGCCGTGCCGGGGCCGGGCCTGGAAGAGCTGCGCCGGGCCTACCGCGAGTGGCCGCTGTTCGCCTCGCTGATCGACAACGCCGAGATGTCGCTGGCCAAGACCGACCGGCAGATCGCCGCCCGCTACCTCGCGCTCGGCGGGCGCTCCGACTTCGCCGAGCAGGTGCTGGCAGAGTACGACCTGACCCGCGAGCTGGTGCTCGCGGTGACCGGCCACGCGTGGCTGCTGGAGAGCAGGCGCGTGCTGTCGCGTGCGGTCCAGCTTCGCGACCCGTACGTCGACGCGCTGTCCCACCTGCAGTTGCGTGCCCTCGCCGCCCTGCGCGCCGAGGGTGATCTGTCCGACCACGACCGCGGCCGCCTGGAGACCCTCCTGCTGCTCAGCGTCAACGGCGTGGCCGCCGGCCTCCAGAACACCGGCTGACCGCCTGCGCTTCGCCGCCCGTCCCGGCGACGGGCGGCGAAGCGCAGGGGAGACGGCGAGCGGTAGCGGATGCTCACGCGGCCTCAGGTGATCACGCGGTCGGGGGTGGCGTAGATGTTGAAGCGTTCGCCACGGAGGAAGCCGACGAGGGTGAGGCCGAACTCCCTGGCCAGGTCGACGGCCAGGGAGGAGGGGGCGGAGACGCCGCAGACCATGGGGATGCCGGCGGCGAGGGCCTTCTGCATGATCTCGTAGCTCGTGCGGCCGCTGACCAGCAGGAGGTTCGCGGCGAGTGGCAGCCGTCCGGACAGCAGGGCCCAGCCGACGAGCTTGTCCACGGCGTTGTGCCGGCCGACGTCCTCGCGGACGGCCAGCAGCGACCCGTCGGCGGTGAACAGCCCGGCGGCGTGCAGTCCGCCGGTCTTGCCGAACACGCCCTGGGCCGCGCGCAGCCGGTCCGGCAGCGTGTAGAGCACCTCGGCGGGGACCGGCGGGAGGGCCGGCGGAGCCACCCGGCCGAGGGTGGTCCGCCGGGTGCGGAGGGCGTCGAGGCTGGCGGTGCCGCAGACCCCGCAGGCGCTCGATGTCACGAAATGCCGGTGCAGGGCGGGTGAGTCGGGCAGGGTGTCGCCGTGCAGGCGCACCGTCACGGTGTTGTAGCGGGCCTCCGGTGGCAGGTCCTCGTCGGTGCAGTAGGCGATGGACGCGATCTCGTCCGGGCCCGCGATGCCCTCGCCGGACAGGAAGCCCGCCGCGAGCTCGAAGTCGGCGCCCGGGGTGCGCATGGTGATCGCCAGGGTGCGGGTGTGGCCCCCCGCGCTGAGGCGGATCTCCAGCGGCTCCTCGGTCGCCAGGTCGTCGCGCCGGTCGCGCACGCCCGTGGCGGACACCTCGCGCACCCGCGCCCTGCGCGTCGGCCCCGGCCGTACGGCGGCGCCCGACTCCAGCGGACCGAGCCACCGGTCCTCCACGACCGGGCCGGCCTCGCCGCCGGCCGGCCGAGCCCCCCGGGTGCCGGGTGGCTCGGCCGCGGTGCGGGGCGGGGCGCCGGGCGGGCGGCGGCCGGGGCCGGTGGTGGTCATGAGGCGGTCTTCCGCAGGGTGACGACGGCGTTGTAGTCGGGGATGCGGGCGTCGGGGGAGCGGCGCACCGGGTCCAGCAGGACGTTGCCCTCCGGCCAATGGATCTGCAGGTTGCCCGGGGTGAGCGGCGCGCGCAGCACCCTGCCGGTGAACGTGCCCGCCGCCCCGCGCAGCTCCACCTCGGCGCCGTCGGGCAGCCCGAGCCGGTCGGCGTCGTACGGGCTGATCAGCACGGCCTCGCGGGTGGCGCCGTTGAAGCCGTCCCTGCGCTCGTGGACCATGCTGTTGAACTGCTTGCCGCGCCGCGTGGCCACCATGAACGCCCCGTCCGGCCGCTCCAGCTCGGGGAGGGCGACCGGGGCGAAGCGGCCGCGGCCGTCGGCGGTGGGGAAACGGCCGTCCGGGCACAGGTGCCGCCCGCCGTACTGCACGTTGTCGCCGAACTTCGCAAGGCCCGCGATGCCGGCGTAGAACGGCACGGCCTCCTCGATCTCCTGCCTGATCTGCGGCGTGCCGCCCGGGTAGCGGATCTTGTCGCCCAGCTCGGGCCGCGCCCGGGCCGCGAGCTCGGTGAAGATCTTCCACTCCGGCCACGCCTCGCCGATGCGCGGCCCCTCCACCTCGGGGGAGAAGATGACGCGGCGTTCGGTGGAGGTCTCGGTCACCCCGCCCGCCATCTCGTACCTGGTCTGCGCCGGCAGCAGCAGCACGTCGCCCTCGGACTCCACCAGCATCTGGCTGGAGAGCACGATGTCGATGTGGACGCGCAGCGGCAGGCGCGACAGGGCCTCGCGGCAGTAGGCCGGGTCGGGCAGCACCTCCAGGAAGTTGCCGCCGGAGGAGACGAGGACGTCCAGCTCGCGCCGGTGCGCGGCGTCGATCATGTCGGTCGCGGTCAGCCCCGGCGCGGACGGCACGTGGAACCCCCACATGCCGGCGAACCGCGCGGTGTTCTCCGGGGTGATCGGCAGGCCGCCGGGCAGACCGGTGGCGTAGGCGCCCATCTCGGCGCCGCCCTGCACGCCGCTGTGCCCGCGGATCGGCATCAGCCCGCAGTGGTCGCGGCCGACGAACCCCCGGGCCAGGGCGAGGTTCACGATGGCGCGGACGTTGTCCTCACCGTAGGTGTGCTGGGTGATGCCCATCGACCACACCAGCACCGCCGAGCGCGCCTCGCCGAGCAGCCGGGCCAGCTCGCCCATCTGCTCTCGCGAGGCCCCGCTCAGCGCCTCCAGCGACTCCCACGACTGCCCGGCCACCGCCCGCCGGACCTCCTCGAACCCGGAGGTGTGCGCGTCGATGAACGCCTTGTCCAGCCGGTCGTCCTCGATGAGGTGCTTGAGCACGCCGTTGAGGAAGCCGATGTCCCCGCCGACGTTCACGCCGAAGAAGTGGTCGGTGATCTTGGTGCCGAACATCGCGGACTCCGCGTTGGACGGCACCCAGTAGCGCTCCATGCCGGGCTCGCGGTAGGAGTTGACCATCGCGATGCGGGTGCCGGCCTTCTTGGCGTGGTACAGGTACTTCATCGCGACCGGCTGGTTGTTGGACGGGTTCGAACCGATGAAGACGATCAGGTCCGAGCCGATCCAGTCGCTGTAGGAGCAGGTGGTCGCGGCGGCGCCGATGCTCTGCTTCAGCGCGACGGTCGAGGGGGAGTGGCAGATGCGCGCCGCGTTGTCGATGGAGTTCGTGCCGAGCGCCCGCACGGCCTTCTGCGCGGCGTAGTAGTTCTCGTTCGGCACGCCCCGGCTGGTGAGGTACGCCCCGAGCCGGGTGCCGCCGTGCAAGTGGGAGGCGGTCAGGTCCAGCGCCTCGTCCCAGCTCACCCGGGTGAAGCCCGGCTCGCCCCGGCGGCGCAGCATCGGATGCGGCAGGCGGCCGAGGTCGCGCAGCTCGGCGCTGCGCCGACCGGCCAGGCCCGAGACGTCCGACAGCAGCGAGATGTCCAGCGGCGGCATGGTGTTGAGCTTGAGCAGGCGCAGCCTGATGTTGCACAGGTGGATCTCGTCCATGGTCCAGTCGCGCATGCCCTTGGTGCCGAGCGCGCAGCCGTCACAGGTGCCCTGGTTGAGGATGCGCCAGGCGTAACGCCGGTTGCCCCTGACCGAACGGAATGCCTTCCACAGCTCCAGGTAGTTGTTGGGTTTGCGCTCGCCGATGCCGAAGGGCTTCCAACTCGCCCAGTTCCGAGGGTCCAGACGCATGCTCACCGGACGTTCACCTGTTTCTCGTGGCAGCAGCCGGTGGTTCGCCCGGCTCACTTCATAGCATCACGCTTCGATAGGACTGTGCGAAACCCCGGGCCGCGCCGGTACCGCCGTGTCGGTGGCCGCCGGGAGCCACGCGCCGCCGGCCTCCATGCCTTCCCGGCCGGGGTGAGGTGGGCGGACCATGGTGGTGGGTGCAGGATGGAGGGGTGCCGGACTCGCCCTACACCGATCTCGAACGGCCGCCCCTGTCGCAGGCGGCGCTGACCCGCGCCCTGGTCCACGAAGGGGGCCTGTGGACGCGGCTGAGCGTCGTCGACCGCGCCGGCTCCACCAACGCCGACCTGGCGGGGCAGGCCCGCGAGGGGGCCCCCGAGGGGGCCGTGCTGATCGCCGAGCACCAGGTCGCCGGGCGCGGCCGTCTCGACCGCACCTGGACCTCTCCCGCCCGGTCGGGGCTGACCTTCTCCGTGCTGCTGCGCCCGCGGGTCCCGCCCGCCCGCCAGGGCTGGCTGACGCTGATGTTCGCGCTGGCCGCCGCCACCGCCGTACGCCGCCTCGCCGAGGTCGACGTCCGGCTGAAGTGGCCGAACGACCTGATGATCGGCGAGCGCAAGCTGGCGGGCATCCTCGCCGAGCGGGTGGACGGCGGCGTGGTCATCGGCATGGGCCTGAACGTCTCGCTGCGGGCCGAGGAGCTGCCCGTGCCGACCGCGACCTCGCTGGTGATCGAGAAGGCCGCGTGCACCGACCGCGATCCGCTGATCCGGGCGATCCTGCGCGAGGTCGAGAGCCACTACCGCGACTGGGCGGCCGCCGAGGGGGACGCCGACGCCTCCGGCCTGCGCACCGCCTACGCCGCGGCGAGCGCCACGATCGGCAAGGAGGTCCGGGTCGAGCTGCCCGGCGACCAGGTGCTGCGCGGGGTGGCCACCGGAGTGGACGCCGCCGGATTCCTGATCGTCCATGCCGGCGGCACCGACCACGCGCTCAGCGTCGGCGACATCGTCCACCTGCGCCCCGCCGAAGGCTGACCCCTCCCGGCCGGGCGCACGCGGGTGCGACTCCGGATCACGCCTGGAGAACGCATGCAGACGCGAGGGCGGGCGGCGTGCCACGATTTGCGGCATGGGTCTCCCTGAACACCTTCTGACGACGGGGGAGCGGGTCGTCGCGTCCTTCCATCCGCACTGGAAGCGCCTCGTCCTGCCGTTCTTCGCACTGTTGATCGTCGTCGCCGCCTCCAGCGCGGCGTTCTTCTTCATCCCCAGCGGCTATGAGTACGCGGGCGTCGCCTGGCTGGCGGTGGCGGTGGTGTCGGTGGTCGCGCTGACGCTGTGGTCGTTCATTCCGTACCTGCGGTGGAAGACGACCTCCTACACGCTGACCACGCACCGGTTCAACATCAGCACCGGCATCCTGAGCAAGTCCGAGGACGACATCCCGCTCGCCAAGGTGAACAGCGTGAGCTCCGACCAGAGCATCGTCGAGCGGCTGCTCGGCTGCGGCACGCTGGTGGTCGAGTCGGCCTCCGACCGGGGAGAGATCGTCCTCAAGGACATCCCGAAGATCCAGTCGGTCCGGGCCGAGCTGTTCCGGCTGGTGGAGGACGCCTCTGACGGCGAGGTGGACGGCCGGTGAGACCTGTCCCGAACGTGGCGTAACCTCCTGAAGGTGCGTGAGACGGACACGGCGCGATGGCCGACGGCGGAGCAGATCGAGCGGCTGTTCGTCGGCTCGGCGCCGCGCCACACCCGGGGTGAGGTGGCACGGCTGGCCGGCGTCCAGGGGGAGCTGGCCCAGCGCCTCTGGCGTGCGCTCGGCTTCGCCACCCCGGCCGACGACACTCCCGCCTTCACCGACGCCGATGTGACGGCGCTGCGCCGGGTGGCCGCGATGCTGGACGACGACGCGATCGACGAGAAGACCGTCGTACGGATGGCCCGTGCGCTCGGCCAGACCACGGCCCGGCTCGCCCAGTGGCAGACCGAGATCATGATCGGCGCGGTGCTCGACCGTGCCGAGGCGCCGGCCGGCGAGGAACCGGCCGGGCTGGTGGCGGTCACCGAGCGGCTGCTGCCCGACTTCGAGAGCCTGCTGGTGCACGTGTGGCGCTCCCAGCTCGCCGCGGTCGGCACCCGCCTGCTCGCGACGGCCGACGCCGACGCCGAGGGCGGGCCCGGCCGGCCCAGCCTGGCCGTCGGGTTCGCCGACCTGGTGTCGTTCACCCAGGTGTCGCGCGAGCTGGACGAGCAGGGGCTGGCCGAGCTGGTGGAGAACTTCGAGGCCAAGACCTCCGACGTCGTCGCCGGTCACGGCGCCCGCCTGGTCAAGACCCTGGGCGATGAGGTGCTGTTCACCGCGCCGACCGCCGAGATCGCCGCGCGGGTCGCCCTCGACCTGGTGGACGTGATCCAGGAGGACGGCCGGGAGGTGCGCGTCGGGCTGTCGTACGGACCGGTGCTCCCGGTCATGGGGGACGTGTTCGGCACGACGGTGAACCTCGCGGCGCGGCTCACGGCGATCGCCCGGCCCTGCACGGTGCTGGTGGACCCCGGGGTCGCCGAGTCGATCGAGGACGGCACCGGCCTTTCGCTCCAGCGCATCCGCCGCAGGCCCGCCCGCGGGCTCGGGGTGATCCAGCCGTACGTCCTGCGCCGCGGCTGAACCGGGCGCCCCGCCCGGCCGCCTGAAGGGGGCGCCATCGGAGCGTGCCGCCCTCGTTGTCAACCGTGACGGCGTGCCGATATACGTTGGTCAGGCCGAAAGAGGGAGAGACGCACCATGCCGTACGAAGTCCAGGGTGTGATCGCGGGTGGCAAGGGCGAGGCCGTGACGGTGCAGACCGTCATCGTGCCCGACCCCGGGCCGGGCGAGGCCGTCGTCACCGTGCAGGCGTGCGGGGTGTGCCACACCGACCTGCACTACCGCGAGGGCGGCATCACCGACGAGTTCCCCTTCCTGCTCGGCCACGAGGCCGCGGGAGTGGTGGAGGCGGTCGGCCCCGGCGTGACCGAGGTCGCTCCCGGCGACTACGTGATCCTCAACTGGCGCGCCGTGTGCGGCACCTGCCGGGCCTGCCTGCGCGGCCGGCCGTGGTACTGCTTCGCCACGCACAACGCCACGCAGAAGATGACCCTGGCCGACGGTACGCCGCTCGCCCCCGCGCTCGGCATCGGCGCGTTCGCCGAGAAGACGCTGGTCGCCGCCGGTCAGTGCACCAAGGTCGACCCGGACGCCCGTCCCGCCGTGGCCGGGCTGCTCGGCTGCGGGGTGATGGCGGGCCTCGGCGCCGCGATCAACACCGGCGGGGTGACCCGCGGCGACTCGGTCGCGGTGATCGGCTGCGGCGGTGTGGGGAACGCGGCGATCCTCGGCTCCGCGCTCGCGGGCGCCTCCAAGATCATCGCGGTGGACGTGGACGACCGCAAGCTCGACTGGGCCGGAGGGTTCGGCGCCACGCACGTGATCAACTCGACGACCACCGATCCGGTCGAGGCGATCCGCGCCCTGACCGGCGGGCACGGCGCCGACGTGGTCATCGAGGCGGTGGGCCGCCCGGAGACCTACAAGCAGGCGTTCTACGCGCGCGACCTGGCCGGGACGGTCGTGCTGGTCGGGGTGCCGACGCCGGACATGACGCTGGAGCTGCCGCTGCTGGACGTCTTCGGCCGGGGCGGGGCGCTGAAGTCCTCCTGGTACGGCGACTGCCTGCCGAGCCGCGACTTCCCGATGCTGATCGACCTCTATCTGCAGGGCCGGCTCAACCTGGACGGCTTCGTGTCCGAGACGATCGAACTGCACGAGGTCGAGGACGCCTTCGCCAAGATGCACCGCGGCGAGGTGCTGCGTTCGGTGGTCGTCCTGTGAGCCGGGGAGCGGTGCGCTCGCGACGGGGGACGGTACGAGGGGAAGGCGCGCGATGATCGCCAAGATCGTCACATCGGGGAAGTTCACGCTGGACGGCGGCACCTGGGACGTCGACAACAACGTGTGGCTGGTCGGCGACGACCACGAGGTGGTCGTGATCGACGCCGCGCACGACGCCGAGGCGATCAGGCAGGCGGTCGGCGACCGGCGCCTCGTGGCCATCGTCTGCACCCACGGCCACAACGACCACATCAACGCGGCCGGCGCGCTGGCCGACGCGACCGGGGCGCCGATCATGCTGCACCCGGCCGACGAGGTGCTGTGGGACATGGTCTACGGCGGGGCCCGTGAGTTCACGCCGCTCGCGGACGGCGAGGTGCTGCGGGTCGCGGGCACCGAGCTGCGCGTGCTGCACACGCCGGGCCACTCGCCGGGGGCGGTGTGCCTGTACGCGCCGGCGCTGGGCGCCGTCTTCACCGGCGACACGCTGTTCTCCGGCGGGCCGGGAGCGACCGGCCGGTCGTACTCGTCGTTCGACACGATCATCGACTCGATCAGGGAGCGGCTGCTGACCCTGCCGTCGGTCACCGTGGTGCACACCGGGCACGGCGACTCCACCAGCATCGGCGCCGAGGCGCCCGACCTGGCCGAGTGGGTCGCCCGGGGGCACTGACGCCGGGTCACCGGCAGGGCGGAGTACGTCCAGGCGTGGTCCTGCGCCGGGCGGGCGGAGTACGGCAGAGGGCCGGAGGCGGGCACGGCCGGGTGAAGGTCCGGCCTGTGTCGTACAGCTCACATAGGCAAGCCTTACCAACACGGGTTACCTTAGGTATGCCTAACCTATTTGACCCCGGAGGGCGTCCCCCTATGTACGTGTGCATCTGCCGTGCCGTCACCGAGAACGACGTGCACGACTGCATCGCCTCGGGCGCCAGGAGCGCGCGGCAGATCCGCGACGCCACGGGCGCGGGCGGGGACTGCGCGACATGCGTGCGGAAGATATGTGCAATCCTGAAGAGATCGGAGGAACTGGTCATAACCGCCTAGGAAGGGGTGCCTGCCCGTGCAGGGAGACAAGGAGATCATCGCTCTGCTCAACGAGCAGCTGACGTCCGAGCTCACCGCCATCAACCAGTACTTCCTGCACGCCAAGCTGCAGGAGCACTGGGGCTACACCAAGCTCGCCGCCGTCACCAGAGCCGAGTCGATCGACGAGATGCGGCACGCCGAGGTGCTCACCGACCGCATCCTCTTCCTGGAGGGCCTGCCCAACTACCAGAAGCTCGGCACGCTGCACATCGGGCAGACCGTGAAGGAGCAGCACACCGCCGACCTGCAGCTCGAGATCGACGTGGTGCGGCGGCTGCGCCCGGCCATCCAGCTCATGCGCGAGCGCGGCGACGTCACCTCCGCTCGCATCTTCGAGGACATCCTCCAGGACGAAGAGCACCACATCGACTACCTGGAGACCGAGCTGCACCTGCTGGAGACCCTCGGCGAGGGCCTCTACCTCCAGCGCTACGTGGACCTCCCCGGCGGCTCCGGCTCCGCTTCCTGATCTCCGCCGGGCCCCGCCCGCCTCTTCGCCTCCGCGTCCCTTCCGTCCCCGGTTTCCGGTCGTGGCCGCGACACGCCGCGACGCGTTTCCCGGACGGCTTCGCGAGGGTACAGCTGATGCCATTGGGGTAGAAGGCAATGCGGGCGGGGTCGTCCGAGTTTCGGAGTCTTTGCCCAGGTCAATTGGTGGGTCAACGACGAGTCAAACCGCGCGCTGTACCCGGGAAACGATCGCCTAAGGTCCTACGATCGCTTTATGACCTGCGTACTTCTCGCCGAGGATGACACCTCGATCTCAGAGCCCCTGGCGCGTGCCCTGCGCCGTGAGGGCTACCAGGTTGAGGTGAGCCCCGATGGCCCGCAGGCCCTGGAAAGGGCTCTGTCCGGGGGCGTAGACCTCATCGTGCTCGATTTGGGCCTACCGGAGATGGACGGCCTGGAGGTCGCCCGCCGCATCCGCGCCGAAGGGCACGGCACGCCCGTGCTCATCCTGACCGCACGCGTCGACGAGGTCGACACGGTGGTCGGGCTCGACGCCGGTGCAGATGACTATGTCACCAAGCCGTTCCGGCTTGCCGAACTTCTCGCCCGGGTGCGCGCACTGCTGCGGCGTGGCACGTCCGAGACCCCTGTGGTCCAGGGCGTGCGCATCGACGCCGACTCGCGCCGTGCCTGGATGGGGGACAAGGAGCTGCATCTCACCACCAAGGAGTTCGACCTCCTTCGCGTGCTCGTCCGCGACGCCGGCAAGGTCGTCACGCGCGAGCAGATCATGCGCGAGGTGTGGGACACCAACTGGTGGGGATCGACCAAGACGCTCGACATGCACATCTCGTGGTTGCGGCGGAAGCTGGGGGACGACGCCGCCAAGCCGCGCTACATCACCACGGTCCGCGGGGTGGGCTTCCGATTCGAGCGTGAATAGCGCACGGCTAGATGCGCCGGAGGTTGCTGTCCTCGACCCTGGTGGTCGCGGCCATCGCGGTTCTGCTCCTGGGGGTGCCGCTCGGGCTGGTGGTCACCCGCCTCATCAACGACGAGGCGGTCCAGCAGCTCCGGGCACAGGCGACGCTGCTGCTGAGCCAGGTGGAATACGCCCGCATCGAGGATCGCCCGATCGATCCCGAGGAACTGCAGCGGCAGTATCCCAGCAGGTACGTCCAGATCTTCATCCGCAACAGCCCGACCGTCATCGTCGGCGGCGAACCACCGCCGGGCCGGCAGATGACCGAGGAGTCCCACTCGGAGAGCGGGGTCTATGTCCGGATAACGCGCGACCGCGCCCAGGTCGAGCGCAACGTCCGGGGATGGCTCATGCTCATCGTGGCCCTCGCCGGGCTGGCGCTGGCCGTGGCCGTGTCGCTCGCCGTCGTGCAGTCGCGCCGCCTCGCCCTGCCGCTCCTGGACCTGGCGAGGATCGCGGAGCGGCTGGGGTCAGGGGAGGCCCGGCCGAGCAGGCACCGCTACGGCATACCCGAGCTCGACCGGGTGGCCGAGGTGCTCGACCGCAGCGCCACCCGCATCGCCGACCTGCTGAGCCGCGAGCGGGAGTTCGCCACGGACGCCTCCCACCAGCTCCGCACGCCGCTCACCGGGCTGACGATGCGACTGGAGGAGATCGTGGCGGCCGCCGACCAGCCGGCCATCGTGCGCGAGGAGGGGGAGGCCGCGATCGTCCAGGCCGAACGGCTGACCGCGGTGATCGACGAGCTGCTGGCCGCCGCGCGCCGCCAGCGCCACGCCCAGGCGGAGGCGATCCGCGTGGACGAGGTGCTGCACCAGCAGGTCACCGAGTGGGAGCCCGCCTTCCGCCGGGCGAAGAGGACGCTCCGCCTGGCCGGCGACCGCGGCCTGCGGGCCATGGTCAGCACGGGCGGGCTCAGCCAGGTGGTCTCCACGTTATTGGAGAACTCGCTGGAGCACGGCGCGGGCGAGGTGACCATCACGACCGGCAGCTCGGACAAGTCCATCGTGATCGAGATCGCCGACCAGGGGCCGGGCATCCCCGAGCACCTGCGCGCCCGCGTGTTCGACCGCAACGTCAGCGGCGGCGGCGGCACGGGCCTGGGACTGACACTGGCCCGCGCGCTCACCGCCTCCGACGGGGGACGACTTGAGCTGGTGCGCATGCGACCGGCCGTGTTCGCGCTGTTCCTGCGCCCGGCCGAGGAGGCCGCCCGCCACCGGGTGGTCAGCGGGCCGGCCTGACCCGCCGCGCGGCGGGCCGTTGCGGGCCGTGGGCCCGCTTGCTCAGCGGGCCGGAGTGATGCCCGGAGTGCTGCCGTTGGCACTGGCCTCGGCGCCGGACAGCCCGGCCGGCGGCAACGGTTGTGTCTGCGGCATCGGCCGCGGAACCGGGGTGGACGTGCTCCGCTGCGGCGGGGCCTCGTCGGTGGCCTCCGGCAGCCCGGTGGCCGCGGCGACCGGCGGCAGATCAGCCGGCAGGAAGACCCATTTCTTGTACGACCAGAACCGGAACAGGGTGCCGAGCGCGGTGCCGATGATCAGCGAGATGTTGTAGCTCAACGGGTCGGTCATTTCGAGCGTGTATTCGACGAACCCGATGATGAGCAGCGAGATGAGCAGGCCGATGCCGTTCAGTACGAAGAACAGGAAATACTCGCGGGCGAGGCCGGTCTGCTCGCGGTGGCGCCAGGTCCAGTAGCGGTTGGCCAGGTAGGCGAAGGTGGCGGCGACCACCGTGGCGATGACCTTCGAGGTCAGCGGGCCGAACTCCACGCCGTACCGCAGGAGGTTGGTGCCACCCCAGTCGATGACGAACGCGACGGCTCCCACTGTGCCGAACTTCGCGAGCTCTCGGACGAGGGAGGAGAACTGGTCATACAGGCGACGGATGAACTGCACAACGGTCCTTCCTAGGTGTCCGGGAGCCATCACAGGTTACCCGGGTACCGGCCGCTTGGCTTCTGCCCATCCGTCCCATCATTGACACCATTTGTGGAAATATCGGGATTTTCACGGCTAGTAACCAGGGTGGTGCGCTAGGCTGCGCCGCAGATCCCACAGGTGTGCCATGGAGGTGGCTGCGCTGTGCTGCGCCGACTGGTCGCTACGGGAGTCAGCGTCGCGCTGCTGACCGGCCTCACCGGCTGTGGCGCGGGAAGCGGGGGCGGTCCCACCCCCGCACCGGACGAATCCACCTCGGCCGCCGTTCCCACGCGGACCCTGTCGCAGAGCGAGGCCGCGACGGCGTTCGAGTTGCTCAAAGAGCTGGACTACGCCCGGGAGAAGCGGGACTGCGAAGAGGTCCTGTTCCTGACCACCTCCGCCGCGAGCGAACTGGGCGGCCGTGCCTGCGAGGCCACCCGGAACGGCCGCCCGGTTCCCGCGCGGGTCTCCTACGAAAAGGTCGAGTACTTCCTCCCCGACCGCCCGCAGGAGCGTCCCTGGTTCGTCGCGCTGGCCCGCAAGCCGCAGCCGTCCTACTTCCTGTTCGCCTACGAGGAGGACCGCTGGCGGCTGGCGTACGGGCCGGTGCGGCTGGTCGGCAAGGCCCCCGACCTCGAAGCCGACCACGCCACCCGCGCCGTCCCCACCGACGACCCCGAGGACGGGCTGCGGG
Source organism: Sphaerisporangium melleum (assembly GCF_014646695.1). Classification (GTDB taxonomy): domain Bacteria; phylum Actinomycetota; class Actinomycetes; order Streptosporangiales; family Streptosporangiaceae; genus Sphaerisporangium; species Sphaerisporangium melleum. The sequence continues at coordinate 232,436 of NZ_BMNT01000002.1, read as the reverse complement.
CCCGGCTCGTGCCGCAGAAGCACCTGGCGTTCCTGTCCGACCGGTTCGGTCTGAGCGGGGTGCGGGTGGCCTCCGGCGACCCGCTGCGCGCTCTGCTGACCGAGCTGGTGCGCAAACCCGCCGGCGTACGGCCCGACCGGCTGAGCTACGACGTCCAGCTCGTGCCGGGGGAGACCACGGCGCTCGGCGTGGGCGAGGGCGGCGCGCTGGTCTTCCACGCCGTCAAGATCGTGTACACGCAGAGGGCCCGCTCGGGCAGGCTCGCCCACCCCCTGTTCGGCGCGGACGCGGTGCGCGCGTTCACCCGCTCGGCCCGCCCCAAGACCATCCACGTCAGTGAGATCGTCCAGTTCGCCACCAGGGTCGGCGCCGACCAGAAGCTCACCACGATCGCCATGTCCCGCTCCCTGGCCGACATCACCACCTGATCCCCAGGGCGCCTGAGCACGCGGGAGCGGAGCGAGCGCCATGGGGACTGGGCCGTCAACACGGTCACCTGACCGGCCTGGGTAGGGTTTGGGCTTGTGACCAGTGTTGTGACCAGGAGAGAAACCCCTCCCATCGGGCCCGTCGTCGGCATGGTCGGCGCCGGGCAGCTCGCTCGGATGACCCAGCAGGCCGCCATCGCGCTCGGCATCGACCTGCGCGTGCTGGCGAACTCCTTCGACGAGAGCGCGGCCCGGGTGATCGCCGACACCCGGCTCGGCGACTACCGCGACCTTGACGTCCTGCGGGCGTTCGCCGAGGGCTGCGACGCGATCACCTTCGACCACGAGCATGTGCCGACCGGCCACATCGAGGCGCTGACCGCCGAGGGCGTCGCCGTACGCCCCGGCGCCGAGGCGCTGGTCCACGCGCAGGACAAGGCCGTGATGCGCGAGCGTCTCACGGCGATGGGCGTCCCCTGCCCCGCCTGGGCCCGCGTCTCCGGCCGGGAGGACCTGGAGGCGTTCGGCAAGGAGCACGGCTGGCCGGTGGTGCTCAAAGCCGTGCGCGGCGGCTACGACGGCCGGGGCGTGTGGGTCTGCTCCTCGCCCGAGGAGGCCGCCGAGGTGCTGGACAGCGGCACCGAGCTGATGGCCGAGGCGTTCGTGCCGTTCGAGCGCGAGCTGGCGGTGCTGGTGGCGCGCTCGCCGCACGGCCAGGGGGTGAGCTACCCGGTCGTGGAGACCGTCCAGCAGGACGGCATCTGCGTCGAGGTGATCGCCCCGGCGCCGGGCCTGGACCCCGAGGACGCCGCCCAGGCGCAGCACATCGCGCTGAAGATCGCCAACGGGCTGGGCGTGACCGGCCTGCTCGCCGTCGAGATGTTCCAGCTCCCCGGCGGCAAGGTCGTGGTCAACGAGCTGGCCATGCGCCCGCACAACAGCGGCCACTGGACGATCGAGGGCTCGCGCACCTCGCAGTTCGAGCAGCACCTGCGCGCCGTGCTGGACCTGCCGCTCGGCTCGCCCGCCCCGGTGGCGCCGGTCGTGGTCATGGTCAACGTGCTCGGCGGCGCCGACCCCGGCGTGTTCGGCCGGTACGAGCACGTGATGGCGCACGACCCCGGCGTGAAGATCCACTTCTACGGCAAGGAGGTGCGGCCCGGTCGCAAGATCGGGCACGTCACCGCGTTCGGCACCGACCTGGACGAGGTACGGGCCCGCGCCCGGCACGCCGCCGTCCACCTGGCCACGGGGGAGTACGTCTGATGGCCGGCGCACCCGTGGTCGGCATCGTGATGGGCAGCGACTCCGACTGGCCCGTGATGCGCCTCGCCGCCGAGGCGCTCGGCGAGTTCGGCGTCCCCTTCGAGGCGGACGTGGTCTCGGCCCACCGCATGCCGCAGGAGATGATCGCCTACGGCGAAGAGGCCGCCGGGCGCGGCCTGAAGGTCATCATCGCCGGAGCCGGCGGCGCCGCCCACCTGCCGGGCATGCTCGCCTCGGTCACGCCGCTGCCGGTGATCGGCGTCCCGGTGCCGCTGAAGTACCTCGACGGCATGGATTCCTTGCTGTCCATCGTCCAGATGCCGGCGGGCGTGCCGGTCGCCACCGTGGCGGTCGGCGGCGCGCGCAACGCGGGCCTGCTCGCCGTACGCATCCTGGCGGCGGCCGACGAGGAGCTGCGCGGCAAGATGACCGGCTTCCAGGCGTCGCTGCGCGACCAGGCGCACGCCAAGGGCGAACGCCTGCGCGCCGAGGCCGCCACCCTGGCGGCCGGCGACGGCTGACACCCGGCGTACGAATACCGGAACGGGCCACGCCCCTCGCGAGGGGGACGTGGCCCGCGACGTCAGAACCGGCAGGTCACCGCGGCATCGTGGCGGCGGAACGGCGTTCCGGGCCGGGCCGTCCCGCCTCTGCCCGCAGGAGCGGCGTTCCCGGCGACGGTCGTTCCACCCGGGCGGCCGTCCCGTACGGACGGCGGGCCCTGGTTCCGCACCATGGTGACCTGATCCGCGCGAACTCCGGTTGCCGGACCCTCAGGGGCGGCCGAGGGCGCGGTAGTGCCAGCCGGCGGCGCGCCAGGTCTCGGCGTCCAGCGCGTTGCGCCCGTCCACGATCTTGCGGCCGGCGACGACCTGGCCGAGCTCCTCCGGGTCGAGGTCGATGAACTCCTGCCACTCGGTCAGCACCAGCACCACGTGCGCGCCCCGGGCGGCCTCCAGCGCCGACTCGCCGAACCGCAGCGCCGGATGGGCGCGGCGCGCGTTCGCAAGGGCCACCGGGTCGTACACCGTGACGTCGCCGCCCTGCTCGCGGATGTTCACGGCGACGTCCAGCGCCGGCGAGTCGCGGATGTCATCGGAGTTCGGCTTGAACGCCGCGCCGAGCACCGTGACCGAGCAGCCGCGGAAGGAGCCGCCGGCCAGTTCGCGGGCCAGGTCGACCATGCGGGCGCGGCGGCGCATGTTGATGGCGTCCACCTCGCGCAGGAAGGTGAGCGCCTGGTCGGCGCCGAGCTCGCCGGCCCGCGCCATGAACGCCCGGATGTCCTTGGGCAGGCAGCCGCCGCCGAAGCCCAGACCCGGGTTGAGGAACCGGCCGCCGATGCGCTCGTCGAACGACAGCGCCAGCGACAGGTCCTTCACGTCGGCGTGCGCGGCCTCGCAGACCTCGGCCATCGCGTTGATGAAGGAGATCTTGGTGGCCAGGAAGGCGTTCGCCGCGACCTTGACCAGCTCGGCGGTCGGGTAGTCGGTGATGACCAGGGGCGTGCCCTCCGCGAGCATCGCCTCGTACACCTCCCGCATCACCTTTTCGGCGGTTTCGGAGACCACGCCGAGGACGATGCGGTCAGGGTGCATGGTGTCCCGGACGGCGAAGCCCTCGCGCAGGAACTCGGGGTTCCAGGCGAGCTCCACGGCGTCTCCGGCGGGCGACAGCCGGACGAGCTTGTCGGCCAGCCGCTGGGCGGTGCCGACCGGCACGGTGGACTTGCCGACCACCAGGCACTCGCGGGTCAGGTGCGGTGCCAGCGACTCGACCACGGCGTCCAGGTAGGAGACGTCCGCCGCGTACTCGCCCTTCTTCTGGGGCGTGCCCACGCAGATGAAGTGCACGTCGCCGAACTCGGCGGCCTCCTCGTAGGAGGTGGTGAAGCGCAGTTTCCCGGAGGCCAGGCCCTGCTGGAGCAGCTCCTCCAGGCCCGGCTCGTGGATGGGGAGCCGCCCCGCCTGCAGGGAGGCGACCTTGCCGGGATCCACGTCCAGGCCGAGCACCTCGAAGCCCAGCGCGGCCATGCACGCCGCGTGCGTGGCACCCAGGTATCCGGTCCCCAGGACCGTCAGGCGATAGGGCACGAGCGTGCTCCTTTCGTGTATCGCTGTTCGACCCAATCTTTACCGCAACGTTGCCGGGGCATGTTATCGGCCCCTCCGGTCGCAGCAACAGTACAAACCGGACATTTCGCAGAGAGCTGTGTCTCATATACCCCCAGGCCGGACACCGTATTGTTGGACGTCCTAGTATTTGTCCATGAGCTTCCCTCTCTACGCGCCCGGCGAAGAGCACGTGATGCTGCGCGAGACCGTCCGGGCTCTCGCTGACGAGAAGATCGCCCCGCACGCCGCCACGGTCGACGAGGCCGGCGAGTTCCCGTGGGACGCCTACAAGGCCCTCGTGGCCGCCGACCTGCACGCGGTGCACGTCCCCGAACAGTACGACGGGGCCGGCGCCGACGCGCTCGCGACGGTGATCGTCATCGAGGAGGTCGCGCGGGCCTGCGCCTCCTCGTCCCTGATCCCGGCCGTGAACAAGCTCGGCACCGTACCACTGCTGCTGTCGGCGTCCGAGGAGCTCAAGCAGCGCTACCTGCCGCGTGTCGCGCGCGGGGAGGGCATGTTCTCCTACGCGCTGTCCGAACCCGAGGCCGGCTCCGACGCGGCGGCGATGAAGACCCGGGCGGTCCGCGACGGCGACCACTACGTGCTCAACGGCACCAAGATGTGGATCACCAACGCGGGCGTGTCGGAGTTCTACACCGTCATGGCCGTGACCGACCCGGACGCCGGGGCGCGCGGCATCTCGGCCTTCGTGGTCGAGAAGGGCGACGAAGGGGTCTCCTTCGGGGCCAAGGAGAAGAAGCTCGGCATCAAGGGCTCACCCACCCGCCAGGTGATCTTCGAGAACGCCCGCATCCCGGCCGACCGGCTGATCGGCGAGGAGGGAACCGGCTTCAAGACGGCCCTGGCCACGCTCGACCACACCCGCATCACCATCGCCGCCCAGGCCCTCGGCATCGCCCAGGGCGCGCTCGACTACGCCATCGGGTACGTCAAGGAGCGCAAGCAGTTCGGCAAGCCGATCGCCGAGTTCCAGGGACTGCAGTTCATGATCGCCGACATGGCCATGAAGCTAGAGGCCGCCCGGCAGCTCACCTACGCCGCCGCCGCCAAGTCCGAGGCCGCCATGCACGGAGAGAAGGTCGCCGACCTGACCTTCTTCTCCAGCGCCGCCAAGTGCGCCGCCTCCGACGCCGCCATGGAGATCACCACCGACGCCGTCCAGCTCCTCGGCGGCTACGGCTACACCCGCGACTACCCCGTAGAACGCATGATGCGCGACGCCAAGATCACCCAGATCTACGAGGGCACCAACCAGATCCAACGCGTCGTCATGGCCCGCCAACTCCTCAAGTAACCCCTGACCAGCAAGACCCCGGCCCGGAAGAAGCACCCGGGCCGGGTCTGCCGTACCCCTGGATGATCTCGGGATGTGCCTGTTCCGTGGGACGCCGGGCGTGGGACGGAGCGAGCGACCGTCCATGGCCCGCCGGCAGGGTCGTACAAGCCCGCGTGGGGTGGCTCAGGTGGGGGTCGGCAGGTGGAGGGATGTGAGTTTGGCAGGGTCGGTCACGATTGCTATGGCGGTGATGCGGGCGTTGGTGACCGTGAAGGAGATGAGCGATAGGGGGGTGCCGTCCTCGCGCCAGGAGAGGTATCCGGGAAGGCCGTTGACGAGCACCGCCTGATGCCGTGCGATGTGGCGGGAGACCGTCGTCGCGCCGGTGGCGACCTTGGTGGCGCCGAGGGCGACGACCACGCCGTCGGGGGTGTCGACGGTCAGCCGTACCTCCGGGTCGAGCACGCGCAGGAGTGCTTCGAAATCGCCGTTCATGGCCGCAGCCCGGAAGGCCTCGGCGACCTCTCGCTGTTCCCGTGTGACGGTCTGCGGTCGTTCGGTCGCCCGTACCTTTCTGCGGGCACGGCTGGCGATCATCTTGGTGGTGTCGGCGGATTTGCCGAGGATCTGGCCGATCTCGGCGAACGGCACCGCGAACAGGTCGTGCAGCACGAACGCCAGCCGCTCGCTCGGCCCGAGCGAGTCCAGGACGACGAGCAGCGCGAGCCCCACCGCGTCGGCGAGCGCCACGTGCTCCTCGGGCTCGGCGCCGTCGTCGGCCGTCACCACGAGCCCGGGGAACCCTTCGCCGTAGGACGCCTCGGGGCGGGCCTGGCGTGAGCGCAGGACGTCCAGGCTGATCCGGCCGACCACGGTGGTCAGCCAGCCCGCCAGGTTGTCGATGGTCGCCGTGTCCTGGCGGGCGAGCCGCATCCAGGCCTCCTGGACCACGTCCTCGGCGTCGGCGTGCGATCCGAGCACCCGGTAGGCGACCGCACGCAGCCGGTCGCGCTGGGCCTCGAACGCCTCGGCCACCATGTTCGTCCGGCTGGTGTCGGTCATCTCGTCATCGTCCTCGGATCGCTCGCTGATAAATCGTGCGGGTCGTGGTCAGCCGTCCGTGCGGTTCGGCAGGCGCCGCTGGCGGAGCGAGATCCGGTTGCCGTCCGGGTCCACCGCCTCGATGCGGACGCCGAACGGGTAGTCCTGCGGTTCAGCCTCATCGAAGGTCACGCCTCGCCCGCGAAACACCTCGAAGTCCTTCCGCAGGTCGTCCGACTCCAGGAAGATCGGACCGGGGTCGGCCCCCGGCCGCTTCCCCATCGGCTGTCCCGCGGCCGGCGCGTGCGACCAGAGGAGGATCTCGACCGGGCTGCCGGGGACGCCCACGGTGAGGAAGCGTGATTCCGGCCACTGATGGTCGGCGCGCTTCTCCAGGCCGAGCTTCTCGGTGTAGAACTCCAGCGCGCGGTCCTGGTCGGTGACATAGATCGTCACGTACATGATGGTGGTCAGCACCTTGGTCTCCATCCGTTCGTCGGTCCGACGACCGCGGGCATCCACGGCCGTCGCCCCTATGACGGGCGCCGCCACCCGAAGGTAACGAACCGGCCGAGCCATGGCCGCTAGGAAGGGTGAACCCGGTCGGGTAGCGGTGACGTGCTGACGATGCCGAGGTGGCCTCGACCCGCTGTGGTGACTTCACCAACGACGACTGCCGGGCATCGCGGCTGGCGATGCCCGGCAGTGTGGTGCTACGGGGACGGAGGTGGATCGGGAGCCGGGACGACCGGCTGCCGGCCCTCGTCTGTCAGTAGCTGTAGGAGTAGTACGAGTGGTAGTAGGTGCTGCAGGAGAGGGAACTGCAGGCCCACAGCTCGTTGACCAGGCGGAAGTCGTACGACGAAGGGCTGGAGGTGTTGCGGTCGAGGACGATCTCCGGCAGGGTCGACCAGTTGCCGCAGCCGTTCACCTTGTACTGCGATGAGCCGTTCATGAAGCTCCAGCTGGAGCCGCCCTTCAACTTCCGCTGCAGGAAGAACCTGGTGTAGGCGGTCCGGTCGTCACAGCTTCTGTCGTACAGCGTTCCGGCCCATACGTGGATCTTCCCGTCGCTGCACACGTCCCACGCGAAGTCCACGGAGGCGACGGGGGAGCTGGAGACCACGATCGGGCTGGAGCAACTCGCGGCCATCGCCGGTGACGAGGAGATGGCGAAGAATGATCCGGTCGCCAGGAATGCCGAGATGAGTAGGGTGAGCGTTCTTCTCCAGCGGTTCACAACACTGTCTCCCGTTGGGTGGGTGATCGATGGGCAGATGGCCCGGCCAGGAAACGGATGGCCTGAAGGGGGCGTGCGTCCTCTGGCGCGTGGTCCGGCAGAGGCGCGGGTTCCGCGCCTTGCGTCCGCCGGTGGTCCGGGGGACGGAAGGCCGCTCAGGCGCTGTTGTAGGCCAGGCTCCCGTAGGTGTAGGAGGAGCATGACGTCGAGTTGCAGGCGCCGACGTACAGTTCGATCCGCCAGTTGCCCGACATGCCCGCGGCGCTGCCACTGAACGAGCGGCCCGTGTTGCAGCCGTTGGGCGCTTCGTAGTCATAGCTCCACGCCGGGGTACCCGGCACGCCGCTCCAGATGGACTGGACGATGATCCGCGCGGCGCGCGCGTCGCACTTCGTGTCGCGGATGGTGCCACTCCAATGCGCCTTCCCGTCGGAGCACTTGGGGTAGAAGGTGATGTCCGCGGAGCCCACACCGTCGGAGGCGTTGAGCGTGGTGGATTTGCCGCCGGAACAGGTGTAGGCGCTCGCCGGCTGGGTGAACGACACGAAGGCCGTGGCGGCGAGTGCCACGCCGGTCAGTCCTGACGCGACGCGATGGAGGGTGCGGTTTCGCATTCTGTCTGCCTTTCCGAGGCGGTCGGCTGGGCGGGCATGGATGGTGATACGCGGTCCGTGCGATGCGTACGGCCGCACGCCGAGGGGGCGCGCATGACGATGCGCGGCTCAGGCGTGCAAGCATCCTCTGGCGTCGGGGAAGGGAAGATCCATGCCGCTGAGCGCCAAGTACTTGTCTTTCAGTGCCAGCCGTAATTCTTTGGGTCCGCCCCGAAACGGCGTCTCGGTACGAATACGGTCGGGTGGCACAGGAACCACGCCGCCGAAGGCGCCCATCGGGGAGAAGTACACCGCCGTCCACCGAAGGCGGGCGCGTTGTCAGCGTGGGGCGAGGCGGAGGAGCCGGTCGCGCAGCGGGGCGGGCAGGTCGGCCTGGAGGAGGCCGTTGTCGACGGCGGGGGTGCAGCCGATCAGGATCGTCACCGCGGCGGGCGGCCCTTCGGGGTAGTCGAAGATGAGGCGGATGCCGCGTTCGTGCGTGCCGGAGGTCTCGTGGCAGCCGTTCGAGCTCGGGATGGTGTCCAGGGAGTTGAGGGTCGCGGCCAGGGCGCGGGCGATGTCTCTGCCGTGCCGTTTGCGGTAGGGGGGCCTGTTGTACGTGGCGTTCCTGCACACGGTGAGCCGGCCGGGCCGTCCCGGGACCATCAGCTCGTCCTGGCCTTTGCGGGCGCCGGAGCCCTGGCAGGGGTCGTCCGGTGCGGTGGGCCGCCAGACGCCGTGCTTGTACGCGGTGGCGATGGCGGGCCCGGGGTAGGCGTTGCTGGTGGCCGTGCCGTTGGTGGTCCGCACGCAGTGGTTGACCTCCTCGGCGGTGCCCACCCACAGGGCGTGGCCGTCGGGGTAGGCGAACCGGATGAGGTAGTTGGTCAACGGTCCGCCCATCTGCGTGCACGCGCGGCCCACATCGCCGGTGACGACCGGGAGATAGGCCAGGTCGCGAGCCATCGGCGCGGCCTGGTCGGTCAGCGTGCGCGAGCCGGCCAGCCGTTCGCCGCCCGGGCGCGTGTTGTCCCCGGGGTAGGCGCAGATGAGGGCCCGCACCGGCGAGCCGGGGACGAGCGACCGCGCCGCGCCCCGGACGCGGGCCACGGCGGGCACCCAGCCGCCGATCTCGGCGCTGTCCCAGCGCTGCGGGCAGGTGGCCGGTACGGGGGAGGAGAGCGACTCGCCGGACGACGCCGTGAGCGTCGCGGCCGCCGCGCAGACCACCGCCGCCGCGAGACCGAGACGGGTCCAGGTGAGAATCTTCACGATTCCTAGACGTCGGGTCCCGGTCGTTCGGTTCGCCTTCCGCCGCGACGGCGGCGAATCCGAGCCGGGAGGGTAAGGGCGCGAACCCGGCCCGGTGAAGTTCCGGGCCGGGTTCGTGGCGGCCTCCTGCCCGCCGTACGGGGGCTAGGTGTGCGGGGCGGGGCGGATGTCGAAGGCGGTTTCGGGGTCCAGCGGTCCACGGATGAGCAGGATGTCGGGGCCGTAGGCGTTGGACACGCCGACCGCGGTCTCGCCGTTCCTGACCTCGGGGTCGTCGGGGAGGTCGCGGTACTGGTAGAGGATGCGCCCGTCCGGGTACAGCACGGCCTCGAAGGTGACGCGCAGGTCGCTCGTGCCGACCAAGAGGTCGCGCCACTCGACGACGAACGACTGGCCGGCGGTGGCCGTGCGCACCGAGGACCGCCCGTCGTAGCGCAGCTGGTGGTTGTACGGGGCCGCCCAGGACCACTTGCCGCTCATCAGGTCGTAGAAGAGCAGCAGGCCCGGGCCGGTGACGCCGACGCTGGTGAAGGTGTCGCCGGACAGCGGGAAGGCGAACGGGAGCGGCACCATGGCGCTGGTCGTGGCGTTCACGGCGACCACGTCGGTGCCCTCGACCCAGGCCTTCGGCTTGCGGGTGCAGGCCCAGCCGGAGTGGTCGATGGGCATGCCCTCGGTGAGGTCGACCACGATGTCACCGTTGACGGTGAGCCGCTTCTGCGCGAGTACCTCGCAGGCCCGGGTGAAGACCTGGATCCACTGGGTGCCGCCGCGCACCTCGGTGAGCCGGTAGGAGCCGTCCGCGCCCGTGGTGGCCACGGGTACGCCGGTGTCCATGACGGCGACGGTGGCGCCGGGGAGCGGCTTGCCGGAGCTGTCGCGGACGGTACCGGTGACCGTGCCCCTGGCCGGATACAGGGTGATGTCGGCGTTGATCACCTGCCCCTCCTCGGCGATGGCGACATCCTTGCGCCAGTAGGCCCACTCGGGCTCGCTGACGGTGAGCACGTAGCCGCCGGTGGGGGCGTAGAGCCGGTAGACGCCCGAGGCGTCGGTGACGGTGTCCACCACGGCCTCGGCCGACCGCACCAGCGAGACCTCGACGTCCTTGACCGGCGCGCCGGTGGAGTCGCGGACGATGCCCTGGACGACGCCGGAGCCGTAGAAGCGAATGCCCATGCCGGACCGCAGCACCGGCTCGTTGACCGAGTAGTCGAAGCCGATCATGCCGGTGCCGTTCTCGATGCCGACCGTGGCGGAGGAGCCGCGGGGCATCAGGCCGCTCGACAGGGACTTGTACTGGAAGAGGATCTGCCCGTTCTCGTGGAGTTCGGCGGAGAAGGTGAGCCGGGCTGTCGGCTGGGCGACCAGGGAGACGTTGCGCCACTCCACCACGTAGCGCCGGTTGGGCGCGGTGCCGAGCGTGGTCGTGAGCACCTGGGCCGAGGAGTCGACCAGCAGGTCGTCCCAGAAGGCGTAGATCGCCGCGTTCGGCAGGCCGCCGCTCGGGATCGGGCCGTTGAAGGAAAAGGTGCTGAGCCGCTGGAAGTTGATGAAGCCGTTGGTGGAGATCCAGGCCTTGGTGTACGGCTTGCCGTACAGCGGGAAGGTGAACGGCAGCGTGACGGCCAGGCCCGCGTCGTCGCCGGTCAGGGCGAGGGCCGTGCTGCCGGGCTGCCAGCTCAGCTGCGGGATCACGTCGCACTTGTTGCCGAAGTCGTCCTTGCGCAGCGGGGTGTCGATCGGCAGGATTTCATCGCCGTCCACCTCGAGGGTGACGGTGGTGGAGCCGCCGCACCGGGCGCCCTTGACGTTGATCCGCCAGGTGCCGATCGGCACGCCGAACATGGCGAACGTGCCGTCGGACTCGGTGGTCACCGGGGTGTAGGGCGCGCCGTCGATGGAGACCACGGCGCCGGGCAGCGGTTCGCCGCCGGTCTGGTGCACCTCGCCGTACACGTCGTAGCGCGGGACGGCGGACAGGGTCAGGTCGCGGGTGGTGGTGGCGCCGGCGGACACGGTGCCGGTGCCGGTGGCGGGCGCGAAGCCGAAGGCCCAGACGGAGAACGCGTAGGAGCCGGGCGGGAGCTTGAGGCTGAAGGCACCGCCGGCATCGCCCTGGGTGGTGCGCTTGACGCCGGAGGTCGTCAGGGTGACGGTCGGGTTCGGCACGGGGGAGCCGGTGCCGTCCCGTACCGTGCCGGTGAGCGTGCCGGTGGTGCCGCGCGGCGCGAAGGTCACGGCGGCGAAGGCGTCCAGCTTGCCCTGGCCCCACACCCGGTTGTCGGCGCTGCTGCCGCCGCAGCTGTAGTCGGTGACGTCCACGGCCGTCTCGTCGAGCATCCGCCGGGTGGCGGCGACGTCGCCGCGCAGGGCGGGCGCGGCCGACCACAGCAGCGCGACGGCGCCGGCCACGTGCGGCGTGGCCATGGAGGTGCCGCTCATCACCTTGTAGTCGCCGCCGGGCACCGACGACCGTACGGCGTCGCCGGGGGCGGTGATGTTCGGCTTGGTCCAGGTGCCCTCGGGGTCGCCGCGGCTGGAGAACGCGGCGATCGTGCCGTTCGCCCCGAACGCGCCGACGGCATAGGTGTTCTCGTAGTCGCCGGGGGAGTGCGCGGTGCCGCACTCGGGGCCCTCGTTGCCGGCGGCGAACAGCGGGAAGATCCCCGAGTCGACCCAGGCGTTGACGATCTCCTGGTAGAAGGGGTCGCCCGCGTCGCCGCCCCAGGAGTTGCTGACCAGGTGCGGCGCGAGGTCGGGGCGCGGGTTCTGGCCGCGCAGGTCGGTGGGGGCGAGCATCCACTGGCCGGCCGCGAGCAGGGCGGTGTCGCTGCACGAGCTGGTCGCGCAGCCCTTGGCGCTGATCCAGGTGGCGCCGGGCGCCACGCCGATGCCGCCGGCGCCGACGATGGTGCCCATCGTGTGGGTGCCGTGCCCGTTGTTGTCGCACGGCGTCACCGAGGGGGCGCCGCACACCAGCGTGGGGTCGAACCAGTTGTAGTTGTGGTCGTAGGTGCCGTCGGCCTTCCTCCCCCGGTACTGCGCTGCCAGAGCCGGGTGGTCGTACTGCACGCCGGAGTCGATGGTCGCGACCACGATGCCCTCGCCCCTGGTCCCGAGTTCGGACCAGACACGCGGGGCGCCCACGCGGTCCACGCCCCACTCCACGCCGGCCGCGGCCCGGGCGACCGCCTCGGCGGTGGCGACCGGCTCGGGCAGGGAGACGGTGCCGGCCGGCCGCACCCGGGCGACGTCGGGCCGTTCGGCCAGCCTGCGCACCAGGCCGGGGTCGGCGCCGCGTACCAGCACCGAGTTGACCAGCCAGTACGGGGTGAATGCCGCGCCGGACTCGCGCAGGAAGGACCGCAGGCCCTTCTGGCTGCGCTCGGCGGTCGCGCGCAGCGTGCGGAACCCGTACTCCGCCTTCTCTGCGTGGCCGCGCAGCCTGCGCCCGCCGGACAGGTCGGCCTTCTCCTTGAGCATGACGAACACGTCGGCCGTGTCCCGCTCGGCGAGCGGGGCGGTGACCACACGGTCCAGCCGATCCGGCAGGGGCGGGTCGCCGGCGGCGGCCGGTACGGCGGATCCCAGCAGCAGAGCGGGGACCAGCAGGGCCGGCAGCAGGCGGCGCAGGGGGATGCCCGAGCGCAGGCTTCCGGGGCGCGCGGGGGGTCTCAGGCGCATGGAGTTCCTATTCGAAGAGGGAGTCGAGGTAGGTGAGCGCCTGGTTGGCCGTCATGCCGACCATCGCCTGGATGTCGGCGTACTCGCGTTCCGAGCGGGCCAGCGCCGGCCACATCCCGTCTCCGCCGGAGTCCTCGTCGGCCTGGACGTAGGCGTCGACCACGCCGTTGATCTCGTCCACCAGCGACTGCGTGATGAAGACCCGGTCGCCCGCCGACGTGCCGACCGTACGGAAGGCGGGCTCCAGCGACTGCATCACGTGCGCGGTCTTTCGGCGGAGGTCGTCATCGGAGGTGAGCAACTCCATCGCCCGGCTGTTGGCGCGCGAGTAGAGCTGGGCGTAGTGCATGACCGCGCCGGACTCGGCGTTCTCGAACATGCCGCGCAGGCGCAGCAGTGCGGCGACGGTCGCGTCGGTGCTGGAGCCCTGGGGGTCCAGCGCTTCCAGGCCCACCCCGGACAGCGACTCGTCGGCGAAGCAGAGGCAGAACTGGCGCGGCGACTCGTAGGAGCCGTCGATCCCAACGGCCCCGAAGGCGCGCCAGGTCTCCAGCATCTCCGGCGAGTTCTTGCCGTACAGGTCGGAGGCCGCCTGGATGGCGCCCGCGCGGGTGTCGGAGAAGCGGGAGCGCGGGCCGAGCATGATGCTCAGGTCGCGGTAGGCGATCTCGGCGGTCTTCGGGATGCCGATGCGGGTGGCCAGGATGTACCAGGCGTGGCTGGGGATCAGGCTGTTGAAGTGCACCCACCCGCCGTCCAGGCAGCCCAGCCAGTACTCGCTGTAGTGGGCGGGGTGCGGCCTGCCGTCGAAGCTGATCGCGTGCGGGTCGGCCAGGTCGCGGATGACGCCGAGCGAGCTGCCCTCGCCGGCCTTCCACGAGGTGCTGCCTTTCAGCTTGTACTCGGTGAAGGCGGCGAAGACGTCGGAGAAGCTCTCGTGCAGCGCGCCGCCCTGGAAGTAGGAGAACAGTCCGGCCGTGGAGTACGTCACGCCGTGCTGCCACTCGTGCGCCACGATCGTGAGCGTGGCGGTGCCCTCGCCGAACATGGTCTCGCCGGTCAGCGGGTCGAAGAACGCGTTCTTGACCGGCGAGTTGTCGCGGTTGTTGGAGTACCGCGCGGAGGACCGCATCGGCGCGCCCTCGCCGTCCCAGCTGTCCCGGCCGAAGGTGGACATCATGTAGTCGTAGAAGTGGCCGCTGTTGTCGTAGACCTTGTTGACGTCGTCCACCGCGACCGGTCCCTGGCCCTCGGTCCTGGCGGGCCCGCCGCTGGGGCGTGGGTGGTTGTCCAGGTCCCAGACGCTGCGGTTCTTGTACTCCAGCCGGCCTGGCTCGAACTTGACGATCCGGCCGGTGCTGAGCGCGTCGATGGAGAAGATGGTCGAGCGTCCGTCGTCGGCGACCATCGGCACCCGCCAGACCAGAGTGGCCGGCACCGGCTTGCCGGGGTCGGGTTCGTCGGGCAGCAGCAGGAGCTCGGGCGGCGCGCCGGCCCTGGCGCCGGGCATGGCGCGCCCGGCGGCGGCCACCGCGCCCTGGGCGGCGAGGGTGGGCCTGGTGCCGGAGGGCACCAGGTCGGGGATGAAGTAGTTGGTCAGGCCGCGCACCGTCGCGCCCTTGGCGTCGCGGTGCACGCCGACCCGCGCGCCGTACACCGGGACGCCGTCGACCTCCTGCTGGAACCAGTCGTGCTTGAGTCCCAGCGGGTCCTCGGGTCGGGCGGGCAGTGCGCGCAACTGCGCGACGGGGTCCTTGGCGGCGAAGAGCCCGGCGTTGGCGCGCAGCCAGCTCTTGACGCCCTTGCCGGCCGGGCTTTCGATGCTCAGCATCGTGGCCACGCCGAGCCAGGGGTCCTTGGCCACGGCGGGGCCGGCGCCGGGGGCGATCCGCTGCCCGCTCGCCGCGTCCTTGACGCCGACCTTGGCGAGCGCCTCGGCCACCCCCGGGCGCAGGTAGCCGACCGGCGCGGGCTCGGGCGGGCCGGCGGCCGCCATGGTGATGGGCAACTCGGCCGCGCCCTGCGGCGCCGGGGCGGCCACCGCCGAGCCCGAGACGGCGAACTGGGCGACCAGCAGGATGGCGGCGGCCGTGGCCAGCACCTTGACGCGGCGGGCGGCCTGGCCGGCCAGGCCGGCGGCGAAGCACACGGCCAGGCCGAGGACGAAGGCCGAAGGCGCGGGCGTGGTGACCACCGCGAGCTCGCCGGGGGCCACGGCCGCGGTGATCGCGGCGGCGGCGGTGAGGACGGCGGCGTAACCGGCCGACGCGGCCAGCAGCCGCCGTCTGCCCCGGGTGAGCAGGCCCGCCACCAGGCCGGCGGCCACCGGTCCGAGCGCGACCAGGACCAGCGGCGATCCCTGGAGCAGGAACCGGGCCGGCCAGATCCGGCCGCCCGTCGAGAGTGTGGGGGACCACCAGTCGACCGGGCCGCCGGTGGCCGCCGCGGCGGCGGCGGTGACGCCGTTCGCGCTACCGGTCAGGTAGCCGCCGACGAGCCCTTCGGCCCCGGCCACGAACAGGTCCAGCACCGCCCACGTCACCGCGACGCAGACCGCCGCCGCGATGGCGCCGACGGATAACGCGGCGACGGTGGCACGGTAGACGTTCACGTTCTTCGCCGAGCGCATGACAAGCCTCCACACATGAGCGGTGGGTAGCCGGAGTGACTCAAGCCGCCCTGCGCTCAGGCATGCGTCGGCCCACGACCGGCATTGGGGCCAAACGGGCGTCGAAGATCGGCAGCGATGATCAACCGGAGTATCCGGCGGGAAATCCGGTTCCGTCAATATCCAATTTTTCGGTCTTGACCGACACCTTGTGGATATGTACGTTTACGTCGCTTTGATCTTGGCGCCACTGATCCCGGCCGGGTCCGCCGTGCCACGAAACGTCCGAAACCGGCTTCTTCTCACGGCTCGACCCCAGCCTGGAGGCATCCGATGCGTCGCAGGTTCTTGTTGGTCATGCTCGCCGTCGTGCTGGCAGGCACCGGAGCGAGCGTCCCCGCCTTCGCCGATTCCGGCGAACCGAATCCACCGGACTCATCGCCGTCTTCGTCACCGCCCCCGGAGCGGCACACGATCTCGCCCGGCTTCCCGGGCGGCGACAAGACCGCCCGTGAACGCGCCGCCAAAGCGCGTCAGACCCGCGAGGCCCAGTCGCGGAGCGTCACCACGCTGGACGTCGACGCGGGCAGCGTGACCCCGGTGGGCACGGGCACGGACGCGGCCCTCGCTCTGGGCCGGGCGCTGGTGCCCGACAGCAGCCTGGCCGGCGCGAAGTACGTCACCACCCCGCCCACCTCCGGCACCAACGGCGTGGCCGTCGGGGTGGCCGGAGTCTCCGGCACCTCGGTCCTGCTGACGACCGGCGACGCCACGCTGGCCCCCCAGCCCAACGAGTTCCACTCCTCCGGCCGCGACTCCGGCGGCGGCAAGGTACGCGGCGACAGCGCCTACGACGTCACCGTGCTGCAGGTGGACCTGGACGTGCCCGCGGGGGTCAGCTGCCTGACCTTCGAGGTGAAGTACCTCACCGAGGAGTTCCCCGAGTTCGTCCGGACCGCCTACAACGACGGCTTCGTCGCCGAGCTGGACCGGACCACCTGGGCGACCAACGACTCCACCATCTCGGCGCCGGACAACTTCGCCTACGACCCCTCGGGCAACGTCATCTCCACCAACACCACCGGCCGGCTGGCGATGACCGCCTCGGCCGCGGCCGGCAGCACCTACGACGGCGCCACGCCCATGATGCGGGCGGCCACCCCGATCACCGGCGGCGCGCACAAGCTGTACCTGTCGATCTTCGACCAGCACGACGCGGTGTACGACTCCGCGGCACTGGTGCGCAACCTGCGCTACACCCAGGACGAGGAGGCCGACTGCGGGGGCGGGGCCAAACCGGCCACCAAGCCGGTGGTCTTCGTGCCGGGCATCCTGGGCAGCAAGCTCGTCGACGAGACGGCGGAGTGGTGGCCGGGCGGCTCCAAGCTGCTCAGCCCGACCGACGCGCACCTGGACAACATCATGCTCAACGACGACGGCAAGACCGACGCCAACGGCAACGGGGTGTACGCGCCGGAGGTCCTGATGAACGTCCTCGGCGCGGTCCCGATCTACAGCAAGGCCGTCTCGCTCCTGCAGGGTCACGGCTACGTCCTGGGCGACATCGACAATCCGCAACCGGGTGAGAACCTCTTCCTCAACCCCGTGGACTGGCGCAAGTCGGCGAACGACAACGCCGGGAGGCTGCTGGACCGGATCGAGGAGATCAGGCAGGTCACCGGCGCCGAGCGGGTCAACATCATCGCCCACTCGCAGGGCGGGTTGGTGACCCTGGCCGCCGTCCGCATGCAGCGGTCGTTCGGCAAGATCAACCGGATCGCCACCATCGGCACGCCCTACCTGGGCGCCGCCAAGGCCCTGGGCGTGATGCACTACAAGACTCCGTGCGTGATCGACATCCTCACCCGGTGCCTGATCAACCGGAACGAGGCCGCGAAGATCACCCGTAACTTCCCGGGCTTCCTGGAACTGCTGCCCTCCGACGACTACTTCGACGTGGTCCAGCCGCCGGTCAACCGCGTCCCGGGCGGCCCGCTCACCCCCGACCAGGTGCGCGACATGCTCAGCGACAAGAACCTCGCGCTGATCGACCAGGCGCGCGCGTGGCACCGGGCGGCCGATAGGTGGGACCCCGTCGACGGAAGGATCGGGCTCACCCGCCTGGTCGGCACCGGCGTCACCACCCCGGTGAGCTTCGACGAGGTCGACGAGGAGCAGTGCGACGAGAAGCACGGCTGGTGGAAGAAGTGCACCAAGGGCAAGGGCGTGACGATCAACTGGAGCGACCAGGGCGACGGCACGGTGCCGCTCGGGTCCGCCCGGCTCACCCCCGAACTGCGCGGCAACACCGGGACGCCGGAGGAGTACCCCGGCGTCAAGCACCAGGCGCTGCCCAACACCGCGCAGGTCATGGACATGGCCGTCAACTCGATCCAGGGTGATGGGCCGACCGGCACCCTGGCCCCCCAGAAGCAGGAGGCCGAGCCGGTCCAGGCCGCCGCGGCCGCCGGCGGCCTGACCGGGACCGAGATCATGATCAGGGGGCCGGTCAACCTGCTGCTCACCGACGCCGCCGGCCGGCGTACCGGGTTCACCGACCCGTCGACGGAGATCGAGCTGGAGGACATCCCCGGCAGCACCTACGGCGCGGGCACCGGGCCCTACAAGCACATCTCGGCCTTCCTCACCCAGGGCAAGGCCAAGGCCACCATCACCGCCACGGACTTCGGCTACGTCTACGTCCGGCTGCGCAGCTACGTCAACGGCGTCATCACCTCGACGATCCCCTACGCGCCGATCCTGATCGCCACCGGCGACCACATCACCCTCAATGGCGAGGGGGTGACCGTTCCGGTCAGCAGGGTGTCGGTGACGCCCTGTGACGCGGGCTGCCCCGCGGAGGACCCGCTGCCCACCGTGACCGGCTCCGCCGCCGACGACGAGACGCCGCCCAACACCACCGTCACCCTGGACTACGACCAGCTCGACGGCAGGAAGCGGGTGCACATCGACGCCGGCGCCACCGACAGCGGAGGCGCCGGGGTGGAGCGCATCGAGTGGGCGATCGAGTCCAGCGACCCGGACGAGCCGACGCAGTACCAGAAGTACGGCCTGCCGTTCTACTGGATGAAGCCCACCGGCTCGACGGCGACCTGGACCCTGCACCTGCGCAGCATCGACAAGGCGGGCAACATCGACGGCTCCTACCTGAAGACCCCGCTCAACCTCTGACCCGGCCAGGCCTGGCCGCGATGCCTGACGGTGTCCGCGGCCGTGCCCGGGGCGCGGCGAGCCCGGCCGCGCCCCGGGCGGCCAGGCCGGGCGGTCGGCTCCGGCGGCCCGGGGTTCCGCGCCGGAAATCCGCCGGCCATGTCGTGGCCGATCGCACACGGTCGAATGCGAAAGGGGCACCGACCGGCCTCGTCCATCCCGGCGTCGGCTCAGGCGGCGAACCTCCGGCCGGTGGTCGGTCCGGGTGATGGTCGGTCAGGACGAGCGGGAGGCCACCAGGTCGCACAGCGGCTCCAGGACCCGCCTGGCCGGGCCGTCCGGGAGCCGGAGCGCGGCCGCGCGTGCCCGGCCGGCGTACCGGGCCACCTCCGCGCGGGCGGCGGCCAGTCCCGGCGAGGACCGCAGCAAGGCCAGCGCCTCGGCCCGCAGGTCCGCGTCCTCGACCGGGCCCGTGGCCAGGATCTCGCCCAGCCGCCCGCCCTCCCGGACCGCCAGCAGGGCGGGCAGGGTCATCACCCCCGCCCGCAGGTCGGTCCCCGCAGCCTTGCCCGCCCGGTCCGCGCCCGACACGATGTCGATGACGTCGTCGGAGAGCTGGAACGCGACGCCGAGGGCCTCGCCGTACTCGCCCAGCGCCGCCACCGTCGCGGCGTCCGCGCCCGCGCAGATCCCGCCCAGCCGTACGGCCAGCGCGATCAGCGACGCCGACTTGTCGCCGACCACCTCAAGGTGGTGCTCGACCGGATCCTGTCCGGGCCGGGGCCCCGCGACCTCCCTGACCTGGCCCCGTACCAGCCGCTCGAACGCCTGGGCCTGCATACGGCGCGCCGCCTCGTCCAGGTCCACGCTGAGCGTGGCTCCCCGGGCCACGAGGTGGTCGCCCACCAGGATCGCGATCTTGTTGTTCCACCGCAGGTGCGCGCTCGGCACCCCGTGCCTCAGCGGCGCCTCGTCCATCACGTCGTCGTGGTGGAGGGAGGCGGCGTGGATCAGCTCCACGACCACCGCCGCGTCCAGCACCGAAGCGCGCTCCGGATCGCCGAACTGGGCTCCCAGCAGCACCAGCAGCGGGCGCCAGCGCTTGCCGCCCGCGTCCAGCAGATATCCGGCGGCCTGGCCGATCAGCGGATCGGGGGAGTCCGTGGCGGTTTCGCGCAACCGGGTCTCGACTTCGGCCATGCCCTTGCGCAGGCGCTCGGCCAGCTCGGGATCAGGTACCACAAGTTGCTCAATAGCCGACATGCCACTTCTCCGCGCCGATGTCTTGATTCCGGAGACTCTAGCCCCAAGATCCACGTCGTGAGAGAAGCCCGCATCCTGCTGCTCGGGGGCTGTTCGCGTGCAGCTCCAGGGGCCGCAGGTCTGAGCGGACCGGACGGCGTGCGAGGGCCGGCTGGCGTAGGGGGCTGATCGGGTCAGGCCGGTGGGGCGGTGCTGGCGCGGACGACCAGCTCGGCCGGGAAGATCTGCTCGCTGTGCGGTGGCGGCTCGCCGTTGGCGATGTTCAGCGCCATGGTGAGCGCGGCCGCGCCCATGTCGCTCAGGGGCTGGCGGATCGTGGTGAGGGCCGGGCCCATCCAGGGGGTCAGGGGCAGGTCGTCGAAGCCCACGACGCTGAGGTCGGCGGGGATGCGCAGACCCGCCTCCCGGGCCGCCTCGTAGACCCCCAGCGCCTGGATGTCGTTGCCGACGAACACGGCCGTGGGGGGACGTTCCAGAGCCAGCAGCGCGCGGGCCTCGCGCAGGCCGCCGCCGACCAGGAAGTCGCCGTGCCGGATCAGCTCGGGGTCGACGGGGACCTGCGCGCTGTCGAGGGCGGCGCGGTAGCCGTCCAGGCGGGCGCGCCCGCACAGGATGTCCGGCGGGCCGCTGATCATGCCGATCCGCCGGTGCCCGAGGGCGAGCAGGTGCCGGGTGGCGGCCAGGCCGCCGTTCCAGTTGGCGACGCTCACCGAGGGAGTGCGGTCGGCGAGCTCGGTCACCGGGTCGATGGCCACCAAGGGCACGCCGGCCGCGGCCAGGCTCTTGCGGTGCTCCTCGGGGGGCACGGAGAAGGCGGAGACGACGGCCAGCGGGTGGCGTTCCAGGACGTCGGTGAGCCAGGAGTCCAGCGGGGTGACCCGCCCTTCCAGCTCGGAGAACACCAGCGCGGCGCGGTTGGCGCGGGCCGCCTGCTGGACGCCCTTGACGAGCTCCAGCACCCAGGCGCTCTCCAGCTCGTGCACGACGAACTCGATCAGCCGGGTGCGGCGGGGGTTCCTGCTGCGCGGGCGGTACCCCTGGTCGATCAGCGCGGCCTGGACCTTGCGCCGGGTGCCGAGGGAGACGTCGGAGCGGCCGTTGGCGACCTTCCACGCGGTGGTGATCGAGACGCCGGCCTGGGCGGCCACCTGGGCGATTGTGGCCCCGCGCTGCCGAGGCCCGGACTCAGCCTGTTCGGCGGCAGGACCGGTGGCCGGATTCCCCATGGCGATGAGCCTAACTCATTCCCTTTGGGATAGGTCTAACTCAATCTGTCACCGGACCGGAAAAAACAGGGTGTCACGGGACCGGACCTGTGGTCACTTCTGGACGCCCTACCGGACTTCGGGGCGGGTCCGTTGTAATTTTCAGCGAATCTCCGCACATCGCCGCCACCGACCTGTGCGAATGCCTTCAGGTGGCGACGGAAAACTTTCTCCCGGCCGAATGGGGCCTGACCATGGACTGGCCACGGAGCGCCCAGACCACGAAAGGGCTTCGCCATGCGGACACGGTCACTCCTGCCGGCGGTACTACTGAGACGGTGCCGCGGCGTCGCCCGGGCGCTGTGGCCGGGACGCCGGACGGTCGCGGCCGTGACCGCGCCGGTCGCCGGGTTCCTCCTCGCCGTCGTCTCGGTCACCCATGCGTCGGCCGCCGCCGGTTGCCGGGTGACCTACACGGTCGCCTCGGAGTGGTCGGGCGGGTTCGGCGCCGAGGTCGCGATCACCAATCTGGGCGATCCGATCTCCTCATGGCGGCTGACGTGGTCGTTCGGCGCCGGGCAGACCATCGTCCAGGGCTGGAACGCGACCTTCGCCCAGAGCGGGAGCGCGGTCACCGCGACGAACGTCTCCTACAACGGCGCTCTCGGCACCGGCGCGTCCACCTCGTTCGGGTTCAACGGGAGCTGGACCGGCGCCAACCCGGTTCCGGCGTCGTTCGCCCTGAACGGCACCGCCTGCACCGGGTCCACCACCGACCCCACCCCCACGCCCTCGCCCACTCCCACGGTGACACCCACGCCGACCCCCACCCCCACTCCCACCCCGACACCGACGCCGAGCCCCACGCCGACGGGCGGCCAGCCGACGGTGGCGGCCGACGGCACCGGGAGGTACCGGACGGTGCAGGCCGCGATCGACGCGGTCCCGGCGAACAACACCAGCAGGGTCGTCATCACCATCAAGCCGGGCACCTACCGCGAGATCGTCACGGTCAACAAGCCCTACGTCACCCTGCAGGGGCTCGGCTCGTCGCCCTCGAACACGGTCATCGTGAACAACCGGTCGGCATCCAGCAGCGGGGGCACGTTCAGCAGTTACACCGCGATCATCTCGGCCCGCGACGTCGCGGCGACCAACCTGACCGTCTCCAACGACTACACCGAGAACAACACCTCCGAGGGGCAGCAGGCCGTGGCGCTGCGCATCGCCGGGGACCGCGCCACCCTGACGAACGTGCGCCTGCTCGGCGACCAGGACACCTTCCTGATCAACGATTCGGTCCGCGCGTACGTGCGCAACTCCTACATCGAGGGCACCGTCGACTTCATCTTCGGCGACGGCGTTCTGGTCATCGACAACTGCGACATCTACGAGAAGCGCAGCTCCGGCGCCCCGATCACCGCGGCCCGCACCCCGGCGGCCAAGACGTACGGCTTCCTGATCTACCGGTCCCGGATCACCGGGGCGACCGGGAACACCACCCAGCTCGGGCGGCCGTGGGGGCCGGACGCCCAGGTGCTCTACCGGGAGTCGTCGCTCAGCGCGACGATCAAGACCTCGCAGCCCTGGACCGACATGTCCGGCAACTCATGGAAGAACGCCCGGTTCTTCGAGTACCGGAACACCGGCGCGGGCGCGGGGACGAACACCAACCGGCCGCAGCTGAGCGACGCGCAGGCCGCGAACTACACCCCGCAGCGCTACCTGGCCGGCTCCGACGGCTGGAACCCGGTGGGCTGAGCCCGCGACCTCGAACGGTCCTGCCCCGGGGATGAACCCCCGGGGCAGGACCGTCCGCCGTTCGAAGACCCGGGGACGGCGGGTGGGTCAGCCGGCCTCGGGGGCGGCGGTCTCCAGCAGACGGCCGTCGGCCAGGCGGAGCCAGCGGTCCACCTTGATCTCGGCCAGGAACCGCTCGTCGTGGCTGACCACCACGAACGCGCCCTCGTAGGCGGAGAGCGCGCTTTCGAGCTGCCCCACGCTGACCAGGTCGAGGTTGTTGGTCGGCTCGTCCAGCAGCAGCAACTGCGGCGCCGGCTCGGCGCACAGCACGCAGGCCAGGGTGGCGCGCAGCCGCTCGCCGCCGGACAGCACGCCGACCGGCAGGTGGACGCGGGATCCGCGGAACAGGAACCGGGCCAGCAGGTTCATCCGCTGCGCCTCGGGCATCGCCGGCGCGAACGCGGCGAGGTTCTCGGCCACGGTGCGGTCGAGGTCCAGCAGGTCGAGCCGTTGCGACAGGTACGCGACCCGGCCCTCGGCCCGCCTGACCGTACCGCCGTCGGGCGTCAGGTCGCCGTTGACCAGGCGCAGCAGTGTGGACTTGCCCGCGCCGTTCGGGCCGGTCAGCGCGATGCGTTCGGGCCCGCGGATCGTCAGGTCGACGCCGTCCCCCGCGAACAGCGGCCGGTCGCCGTAGCGGACCAGCAGCCGCTCGCCGAGGAAGACCGTGCGCCCGGCGGGGACGTTGGTGCCGGGCAGCTCCAGCGTGATCTTCTGGTCGTCGCGCAGCGCCCGGCTCGCCTCGTCGAGCCGGGCCTTGGCATCGCTCACCCGCGAGGCGTGCGTCTCGTCGGCCTTCGCGGCGGACTCCTGCGCGTTGCGCTTCATCGTGCCCGCGAAGATCTTGGGCAGGCCGGCGTTCTTCAGGTTGCGGCTCGCGTTGCTCGCCCGGCGGGCCGCCCGCTCACGGGCCTGCTGCATCTCGCGCTTCTCCCGCTTGACCTCCTGCTCGGCGGTGCGGATGTTCTTCTCGGCCACCTCGCGCGCGGCGCGGACGCTCTCCTCGTACTCGGTGAAGTTGCCGCCGTAGGACCGCAGCTCGCCCCGGTCGAGCTCGGCGATGCGGTCCATGCGGTCGAGCAGCGTCCGGTCGTGGCTGACCAGCAGCAGGCAGCCGTTCCAGGTGTCCAGCACGTCGTAGAGCTTGCGGCGGGCGTCGAGGTCGAGGTTGTTGGTCGGCTCGTCGAGCAGCAGGACGTCGGGCCGGCGCAGAAGCTGCGCGGCGAGCCCCAGTGAGATGACCTGGCCGCCGCTGAGCGTGTCCAGCCGCCGGGTGAACGGGAGATCGGCGAGGCCGAGACGGTCGAGCTGGGCGCGGGTGCGCTCCTCGATGTCCCAGTCGTCGCCGATGACGGCGAAGTGCTCCTCGCCGGTGTCCCCCGACTCGATGGCGTCCAGGGCCCTGATCACCGGGGCGATGCCGAGCACGTCGGCCACGGTGAGGTCGCCGGACAGGGGCAGGCTCTGCGGGAGGTAGCCGAGCACGCCGGAGACGGTGACGGAGCCGTGGCGCGGCCGGAGCTCGCCGGCGATCAGCTTGAGCAGCGTGCTCTTGCCGGCGCCGTTCGGGGCGACGAGGCCCGTACGGCCGGCGCCCACGGTGAAGGAGAGGTCCTGGAAGAGGGAGGTGTCGTCGGGCCAGGAGAAGGAGAGGCTGGAGCAGACGATGAACGCGTCGGACATGTGACAGACCTTGAGGACGACGCGGGCACGCCGGGGCGGCGGCCCAGCGGATGCGGACGAGGTGGACGAACGACGGCACGGCCACGCAGGGGCGCTGCTGCGCTCAACCCGCGGGCGGTATTTCCGGTATCACCCGGAGATGTCGTCGTCACCTGCCATGTCACGTCTCCCAGATAGAGGTCAGGGGCTGCCCACTATAGCAACCTCCGGGGGGGCGCCCGGTCACCGTCACCGGCCTAGTGGTCCGGCCAGAGGCGCCGGTGCGGCACGAGCAGGGGTGCCGCCGGAAGGGCCTGGCCGCCCATGCCGCCTCGGGCAGGTCTTCACCGCCGACACGACCGGCAATGTCGTGATCCTGAGGCTCGCGACCGCGCTGAGGGAACAGGGCCGGGCCGGCCGGGCTCAGAGGGTGGGGGCCGTGTGCTGGGCGCGGATGCCGTCGAGGGCGAAGCCGAGGACGCGCTCGCGCTGCTCGTCGTCCACGAAGGCCGCGGACAGCAGGCCCGCGACCATGCGCAGGACATCGTCGAAATCGGCGTCCGCACGGGCCTGGCCGGCCTGCTGGGCGCGGGCGAACAGCGGCTGACCCGCGGCGTACATCGCCTGCCGGCAGGAGCGGAACATCTCCGAGTCGCGGTTCAGCGCCTCGGAGATGGCGCGTTTGGTCGCGGCGAAGGAGGCGAAGTCGCCCAGCCAGGTGACGAAGCCCTCCCACGGCGGCATGCCGCTCACCTGCTGCGACGCGCGGCACAGTGCCTCCACCTCGCCGACGTACACGCTCTCGAAGAGGTCTTGGCGGGTGGGGAAGTTGCGGTACAGGGTGCCGATGCCGACTCCGGCGCGGCGCGCGATGTCCTCCAGCGAGGCGCCGGTGCCGTGCTCGGCGAACGCCTCGCGGGCGGCGCAGAGCAGGGCGTCGAAGTTGCGCCGGGCGTCGGCGCGCTGCGGGCGGCGCACGGTGACACCGGTGACGGATGGCGCCTGCTCGGTCACGCTCGGCCTCCTCTGTGACCCCGGTTGAACCGGAGGTATGCCTCCGCTATTGTGGAGGTGTGCCTCCGGTACGGCTCCGCTGATGCGGAGGCTCCCCTCCAATTTACCGCGCGCCGCGGCTCGGCCGCGCCCGCTCCCGCCACGCACGGCACACGGCGTACGACCCCGTGTGCCCGCGTGATGACCCACTGAAGGACCCTCATGGCAGGCAAGACCTCCTCACATCGGCTGACCTTCGCCGTGCTGTCGGCCGCCGCGGCGTCGTTCGCGATGCTGCAGTCGCTGGTCGGCCCGGTGCTCCCCACCATCCAGCACGACCTGGCCACCACCCAGAGCGCCGTGACCTGGGTGCTGACCGCGTGGCTGGTGTCGGCCTCGGTCGCCACCCCGCTGCTCGGCCGGATCGGCGACATGCTCGGCAAGGACCGCACGCTGCTCGTCGCCCTGGGCGCGATCGCGCTGGGCAGCCTCGTCGCCGCGCTCGCCCCCACCATCGAAGTGCTCATCGCCGGCCGGGTGATCCAGGGCCTCGGGGGCGCGGTGTTCCCGCTGTCGTTCGGCATCATCCGCGACGAGTTCCCGCCCGAGCGGGTGTCCGGAGCGGTCGGCGGGCTGTCGGCCGTCCTCGCGGTGGGCGGCGGCCTCGGCACCCTGATCGCCGGGCCCATCGTCCAGCTGCTGAACTGGCGGTGGCTGTTCTGGATCCCCATGGTCGTCGTCGCCGCGACCGCCGTCCTCGCGCACCGGTACATCCCACGGTCCCCCGTCCGGACCGAGGGCCGCGTCGCCTGGCCGGCCGCGGCGCTGCTGTCGGGATGGCTGGTGGCCCTGCTGATCCCGCTCAGCAACGGCGCGGCGTGGGGCTGGACCTCGCTCCCGGTCATCACGCTGCTCGTCCTCGCCGTGCTCGCGTTCGCCGGGTGGATCGCCGTGGAAACGCGATCGAGCGCGCCCCTGGTGGACATGCGCATGATGCGGCTCCCCGCGGTGTGGACCACCAACCTGGTGGCACTGCTCTTCGGCGCGGGCATGTTCTCGGTGGTGGCCTTCGTGCCGATATTCGTGCAGATCCCGTCGGCCACCGGATACGGGTTCGGCTCCAGCGTCACCGAGGCCGGGCTGATGACGCTGCCCATGCTCGTCACGATGGCCGTGGCCGGCGGCCTCAGCGGCCCCATCTCGCCGGTCATCGGCGCCAAGGCCCAGCTCGTGTGGGGATCGGTGCTCTGCCTGGTCGCCTGCCTCCTGCTCGCCGCCTACCACGACCGGCCGTGGCAGATCGCGCTCGCCGAGGGCATCATCGGCATCGGCATCGGCCTGGCCTACGCCGCGATGACCGGCCTGATCGTGCGCAGCGTGCCGGCGCACCAGACCGGCGTCGCGGGCGGCATGAACGCCAACATCCGCACCATCGGCGGCTCGATCGGCACCGCCGTCGTCGGGACGGTCATCGCCTCCGGCGCCCGGCCGGACGGCCTGCCGCAGGAGTCCGGCTTCACGTACGCCTTCCTGCTGCTGGCGGCGTGCGCGGCGGTCACCGTCGCGCTGACGCTGCTGGTCCCCGCCGCCCGCCGTGCCCCGGCCCACCAGGCGGCCCCCGGCGAGGCGCTCACCGGCGCCACCCGCTGACCGTTCCCCCGGAAGCCGTCCGGCCGTCCGGCGGGCCCGCGGACGGCGAGAGCCCGCCGTGGGTGGGGAGGTGTGGCGGGGGTAACCTGGCGGACGGCGGCCGGCGCCGCCGGTCATCGCAGGTCGAGCACAGGAAGCAGGGCGCGGGCAGGGTGAAGCTCCTCCACTCAGGGAAGGTCCGGGACGTCTACGAGGACCGCGGGGACCTCATCCTCGTCGCCTCCGACCGCATCTCGGTGTACGACGTGATCCTGCCGACGCCGATCCCCGACAAGGGCAAGATCCTCACCCGGCTCTCGCTGTGGTGGTTCGAGCGGCTCGCCGACATCGTGCCCAACCACGTCATCTCGGCCACCGACGTGCCGGAGGAGTTCGCGGGCCGCGCGCTGCGCTGCCGCCGGCTGGACATGGTGCAGGTCGAGTGCATCGCCCGCGGCTACCTGGCCGGGCTCGGCCTGCAGGAGTACCGCGCGGGCGGCGCGGTGTCCGGCGTGGCGCTGCCGCCGGGGCTGGTGGAGGGCTCCAAGCTGCCCGAGCCCATCTTCACCCCCACCACCAAGGCCCAGCTCGGCGCGCACGACGAGTTCATCACCTTCGCCGACGTCGTGGCCCAGGAGGGCACAGAGACCGCCGAGGAGCTGCGCCGTCTCACCCTGGAGATCTACCGGCGCGGCTCGGAGCTGGCGGCCGGGCGGGGCGTCGTCATCGCCGACACCAAGCTGGAGTTCGGCCGGGCCGCCGACGGCACGCTCGTGCTGGCGGACGAGGTGCTGACCTCCGACTCCTCGCGCTTCTGGCCCGCCGAGCAGTGGGAGCCCGGCCGGCCGCAGTTGGCCTTCGACAAGCAGTACGTCCGCGACTGGGCCACGGGCACCGGATGGGACAAGAAGGACCCCGGGCCCGAGCTGCCCGAGGAGGTCGTCGAGCGCACCCGCGCCCGCTACATCGAGGCGTACGAACGCATCACCGGCACCTCCTGGTAACCCCCGCCGCCCCGGCCCGGGCTCCCGCCCGCACCCGGGCCTGCCCGGGCGGGTCCCCGCGCGGGCCGGCTCTGATCCGGACGCTGTATCCGGCGGGAAGGCGTCGAGGTACCGCCGGTCTTCTCGGGCCCGCCCCGGGAGCCAGCCCGGACCCGGTCCTTGCACCGGGCCTGTGCGGGCGCGCGTGCCGGTCGGTCCGGATCCGGGAGGCGCAGGCGTAGCCGGCGGGGAGGCGTCGGTACCCCCGGTCTCATCGGGTCCCGGCCCGGTTCCTCCGGGGGTGGTCCTCGCCGGGTGCCTTTGTGCGGACATGTCTTCCGGGAACCCGGCAGGCGTAGGGTCGGCAGGAGGTGCCTCCGGGAGTTCGGCAGGTGTCCGGGGTCGCGTGGACCTCAGCCGGCCGCGTTTTCCGCGATGGGGTCCTCCGGTGGCGGAGCGGCGGCGGGGGGCAGGTCGAGGCGGACTTGCTCCTCCTCGACGATCCGCCGGGCGAGCGTCTGCTCGGAGACGTCGATGGCGTCCGGAGTCGAGGCGGCCAGGTCGCTGTGCCTGGCGTACACATCGAAGATCTTCGTCTTGCCCCGCAGGATGTCCAGCATCCGCTGGTCCACGCTGTCGGTCGTCAGCAGGCGGTGGACCCGCACCCTGCGGGTCTGCCCCATGCGGTGCGCCCGTCCGATCGCCTGGCTCTCCAGGGTCGGCTTGACCTGCGGCTCGCAGATGATCACGACCGAGGCGGCCTGGAGGTTGAGCCCCAGTCCGCCGGCCTGGATCTGGCTCAGCAGCACCGCGTGCCCCGGCGCCGCCGTGAACGTGTCGACGGCCCGCTGGCGGGCGGCCGATGACTGCCCGCCGGAGATCGGCCCGTGCGCCCGGCCGCCGAGCGCCTCGTGCACCGCGGCCACCACGTCCCGGAAGTAGGAGAAGACGACGACCTTCCGGCCGCTGCCCGCCGCCTCCTCGACCAGCTCCAGCAGCCGCTGGAGCTTGGCGGAGGTCCCCGGCACGGCGTAGGCGGCCCGGCGCATCGCCATGAAGTTGCCCTCGGCCACCGCCGCCCGGTACGCGGCGAGGTCGGTCCGGCTGAACTCCTCCCACTCGTCGACCAGGACGACCTCGGGCAGCTCGGTGAGCACGTCCTCCTGGTTACGCCGCAGGTAGACCGGGGCCACGGCCCTGCGGAAGGACTGCGCGCCCGCCGCCGCGTCGCTGCCGCGGATCTCGGGCACCATGTCGGGCCGCAGGTGGCCGACCAGGCTGCGGAACTCCTCGACGCGGTTCTCCATCGGCGTACCGGTCATGAACAGCACCCGCTCGGTGCGGGCGCACCACTCGGCCACCGCCTGGGACCGGCGCGCCGCCGGGTTCTTGACGTAGTGTGCCTCGTCCACGACCAGCATGCCGAGCGCCACGTCGGCCGGCACCGGCAGCCGGTGCAGGGAGTCGATCGTGGTCACCGCGACGCCGCCCGCGCGGATCCACTCGGCCAGGCCCGCCGCCCGGTCGGGGCCGTGCAGCCGGTAGGCGGCCAGCGTGCTTCGCGCCTCGACCTCCCGCGTCCAGTTGATCACGACGCTCGCCGGGCAGGCGACCAGGAAGTGCCGTTCCCCGCACGACCAGAGGTGCGCCATGGCGGCGATGGCCTGGACGGTCTTGCCCAGGCCCATCTCGTCGCCCAGGATCACCCGCCGCTGGGTGAGCGCGAAGCGGGCGCCGAACGCCTGGTAGCCGCGCAGCGACACCCGGCGGTGCGTGTCGTCCAGCGCCTGGGCCCGCACCCGCGTCGAGACCGAGTCGGGCAGGAAGCCCTCGGCCGCCACCCGGTCGGGTTCCAGGGCGGCGATCTCGGCCAGCAGGTTGTAGTACTCGGGCGGGCGCAGCTCGAAGTCCGACCAGGCCTCGATGTCGGAGGGCGGCGGGCGGAGCAGGTCGACCGACGTCTGGCCGAGCAGCAGAGGCGTGCCGGACGCGCGTGCCGCCGCCAGCAGGCCCGCCACCTCCGCGACGGCCTCCCGCGCCCGGTGGCGGCCCTCTCGCCCCGCGAGCAGCATGCGCACCCGGCCGCGCGCGGGCTGCGCGGCGGGCAGGAGCGCCGCCAGCTCCTCCCGCACGGCTCCGGCCGCCCGCTGCGCCCGCGGCAGGTCGGGGCCGGCCGACACCAGCCGGTGCAGCGCGATCAGCAGATGGGTGGTCTCGGCCTCGCGATGGTCGACGTCGATGCGCACGGCCACGGTCTCTTCGGCGGCCCGGGCGATCTGCGCGGCGGCGGCGTGCACCTGCGCCGCGGTGCGCGCGCCGATGCCCGGGAGCAACTGCAGCGCGTACGGGGTGGCGTCCAGGATGTCGAGAACCGTGCGGTACCCGGCCTGTTCCAGGACGCCGAGCCGCAGCCGCCCGTCGGTGACGTCCTTCAGCCGCGCGGACGGGATGGCGGCCAGGTCCGCGCGCGCCGCGCGGGATCGCAGGGCGCTCAGAGCGCGCTGGACGGCGGTGCGGGCGGCGGCGTCGTCATCGAGCAGAGCCCGGGCGGCGCTCAGCAGGCGCTCGGCGTCGTCGAGCAGGGCCCGCACCTCGCCCGGCGTGGACGGCACGGCCGCGTCCGGCCGCGGCGGCGCGGGGGCTCCCGTCCCCGGGGGAACCGAGCCGGAAGGAAGCGGCGGCACGACGTTCACGCCCAAGCCTCGCCCTCCCCACGGCCGCGAACGATCAGGATCACGGTCGCGCGCGTGCCCGGCGGATGTCAACGGCACCCGTCACGGCCGGGCCGCTTCGTGCTCGTACACGCGGCCGCCGGCCGATCGACCGCCCGGCGGAGGTGGAGTCACTTCTTGCAGATGTTCTGCGTGGCCGTGCGGGCCACGGGCGCCGAGGAGGGCGTGGGGGAGCTCGACGGGGTCGCCTCCGCCACGGTGACCTTCTTGACGCCGGAGTACTTCGTGCCGACGACCACCTCGATGCCCGAGACGTCCGCCTGGCGCAGCTTGGCGCCCGGGATGGCGGCGGCGACCGTACGGGCCGAGTCTTCGCGCCCGGCAGGGTAGCGGACCAGGGTGTCCACCTGGTCTCGTGGCGTGACGTCGCCGGGCGCGGACGGCACCAGGAAACCGCCCTTCAGCAGGTCGTTCTTCGTCCGCGCGCCGAGGCCCGTGATCGCGGTGCCGTTGAGCACGCGCACCGCGATGCGCGAGGGCGCGATGGTGAGCGCCGTCGCCGAGGCCGACGGCGTGGGCGAGGCGGACGCGGTGGCGCTCTTGGACGGCGCGGGCTTGACCAGGGACTCGTCGGCCTCGATGCGCCGGAACAGGTCGCGCGCCGCCGGCTTGTCCCACAGCACCGCCGACTCCCCGGTGGGGGTCTTGTAGTCGACGTCGGCCAGCGGCACCGTGGTGAAGGTCACATCGTCGGTGGACACGTCCTTGAGCTGCTCGGCCAGTCCGACCAGGTCGTTCGCGAGCGCCTGGTCGACGGTGAGGGTCTTCAGGGTCGAGGAGACCAGCCCGAAGAGCTTGCCGGGATTGGTCAGCGTGCCGCCGCTGAGCGCGCGCTGCAGCAGGGCCGAGATGACCTGCTGCTGGCGGTCGATGCGGTCGAGGTCGGACCGGGCGGTGGCGCGGGTGCGCGCGTAGAACAGCGCCTTCGCCCCGTCCAGCTCGTAGGTGCCCGGCTGGAGCTTGAAGCCGGTGTGCTGGTCGTCGATGGCGACCGGGGTGCAGACCGAGATGCCGCCGAGGGCGTCCACGACGTTGATGAACCCGAGGACGTTGACCTCGACGTAGTGGTTGATGGTCAGCCCGGTGAGATCGCGGATGGTGCGGACGGCGAGCGGGGCGCCGCCCAGGGAGTACGCCGAGTTGATCTTGTGTTGGCCCTTGCCGGGGATGTCCACCCAGCTGTCCCGGGGGATGCTCACCACGGTGATCTTCGAGTGGTCCTCGGAGAGGCGGATCACCATGATGGTGTCGGTACGCTGGCCGACCTCCCGGCCGAGATGGAGCTGGTTCTGCTGCCGCCGGGTGAGATCGTCCCGCTTGTCCACCCCGACCAGCAGGATGTTCATCGCGCCGGTGGCGTCGGACTCCACCGTCCCCGCCTCGACCGGCTTGATCTGGCCGGCCGCGTAGGCCGACAGGAACCACGACACCCCCGACCCGAGAAGGACCGTGGCGGACAGCGTCCCGCTGACGACCAGGCCGCGCAGCCCCGCCCTGGCCCGCTTGGTGCGGCGGGGGGACAGCCGGACGCCGCCATAGGAATCACCGCCGACGTGCACGCCGGAGTCGTCGTCGGTCACCTGGCGGCCTCCTCCGCGTGTCGAACGCCCACCGGTGGGGACGTGTGCGCCGGCCGATGGGTTGCCGTCCCCACCCGCTCGTACAGTAGCGTGAGCGCCGCCATGAAGGAGTTCCCCGACTCGCCCCTGACCGGCCAGAGCACCCGCGTCTGGCCGCCGATCTCGGTCATCATGCCGGTGCTCAACGAAGAACGGCACCTGCGTGAGGCCGTCCGGCAGGTCCTCGCCCAACGTTACGACGGTCCCATCGAGGTCGTCCTCGCCATCGGCCCGTCCCAGGACCGCACCCAGGAGGTCGCCGACGCCCTCGCGGCCGAGGACCCCCGTGTGACGGTCGTGCCCAACCCGACCGGACGCACGCCGAACGCGCTCAACGCCGCGATCGGTGCGTCCCGCAACGGGATCATCGCCCGCGTCGACGGGCACGCCATGCTCCCGGAGGACTACCTGCGGGTCGCCGTCGAGACGCTGGAGAGCACCGGCGCCGACAACGTGGGCGGCATCATGGCCGCCGAGGGCGTCACGCCGTTCGAGCAGGCCGTGGCCCGCGCCATGACCTCCAAGATCGGCGTGGGCAACGCGCGCTTCCACACCGGCGGGCAGGCCGGCCCGGCCGACACCGTCTACCTCGGCGTCTTCCGGCGCGAGGCGCTGGAGCGCGTCGGCGGCTACGACGAGCACTTCCAGCGCGCGCAGGACTGGGAGATGAACCACCGCATCCGCGAGACCGGCGGCCTGGTGTGGTTCCAGCCGCGCATGCGCGTCTCCTACCGGCCCCGGCCCAACGTCCGCGCGCTGGCCAAGCAGTACTTCCACTACGGGCGCTGGCGCAGGGTCGTGGCGCGCACCCACGAGGGCACCATCAACCTGCGCTACCTCGCGCCGCCGCTCGCGGTGGCGGCGATGCTGCTCGGGGTGCTCATCTCGCCGTTCTACTGGCCCGGCCTGCTGATCCCCGGCGCCTACCTCGCCGCCATCCTCGCCGGCTCGCTCGCCACCGGCCGCGGTCTGCCCACCGCCGCGCTGGCCCGGCTGCCGCTGGTGTACGCCACCATGCACCTGTCGTGGGGCTGGGGCTTCCTCACCAGCCCGCCCGGCCTCAGCAAGGCTCCCCGCCCCGCCCACACCACCCCGAGCACCCCCACCCCACCCGCCTGACCACAAGCCTCTCCCGGCCCGGCCCACCACCGGGCCGGGCCGGGCGCTTCCTCCCCGCAGGTGCAAGATCGAACGCGCGGTATGGCGCGCGAATGATCTAGCAGCGAGTGTCTTTCCCCGGCGCCGTCGCGTGCGGCGGGGTCAGTGGGTCTCTATGACGCGGCCGGTCCCGGGGGAGGCGAGCAGGCCGATGGCGGCCTGCGCGAGGGTGCGCGGGGGCGCGTCGGCGGGGGAGCGGCCGGAGAGGGGCGGGCGTACGGGAGTGGTGTCGCCGGCGGTCACGCAGTCGACCCGCACTCCGTACTCGGCCCACTCGTCCGCGAGCGCGCGGGCGAGGGCGGCCACGGCGGCGCGGGCCGAGGCGTACAGGCTGGAGCCCGCCTGATCCCCGCTACCGGACGCGGGGCCCGCCTGTCCGCCGGACCGTGAGCCTGACGGGTCGCCGGACGCGGGGCCCGCCTGTCCGCCGGACCGTGAGCCGGACAGGTCGCCGGATGGGACGTGTGGCCGTGCCGCGCCGGGGCGCGCGTACCCGGCCGGGGAGATGGTCAGCAGGAGGTGGCCACCGGATTCGCGGAGGTGGCGCAGGGCCGCGCGGGCGACGGTGACCGCGCCCAGGTGACCGGCCGCGACCGTCTCCGCGACGGCGGCGTCGTCGGCCTCGCTCAGCCCGCCCAGGTAGGACACCTCGGCGGCGTACACCACATGGTCGATGCGGCCGCTCTCCTTGGCCGCCCGGTCGAGGGCCTCGGCGACCGCGAGCGGGTCCGTCACGCGGACGCCGCCCGGCCCGCCCGCGAACGCGTGCACGGCGGCGCCGTACCCGGCCGCGAGTTCCGCGACGCCGGCGCCGTGCTCGCCGCCGAAGACGACCACCGTGCTCCCCGTCAACGCCTCGCGGTACGCGGCCGGGTCCTGCGGCTCTGCCACGGCGTCGGCGGCGAGCTGGAAGAGCCTCTCGGCGATGTGCAGGTCCACCGGGTGGGTGACCTTCAGATTGTGCTCGCTGCCCGGCACGATGCAGATGGGGACCTCGGGGAGGTACCGCAGGACGACGCCGCAGTCGTCGGTGGCCGGCCGCTTCTCGAACTCCGGGTCGGCGAAGGCCCTCTCGTACGCCTCGCGGATCACCGAGAGCCGGAAGCACTGCGGGGTCTGGCTGCGCCGCAGCAGCGACCGGTCGGGGGCCGCGCCGATGGTCTCCCGATCCGGGCCCGGGACGGCGACCACCATCGTGTCGGAGGAGGGGATGGCGACCCCCACCGCCCGGTGCGTCCGCAGCGCCTCGACGCACTCGGAGATGATGCGCGGCTCCACCAGCGGGCGCACCGCGTCGTGCAGCAGGACGTCGCAGTCGCCTTGGCCGAGCGCCTGGAGCGCGCGCCAGGTGGACTCCGGACGGCTCGCCCCGCCCGCCACGACCTTGGTCACCTTGCGGAAGCCGCCACGCCGGACCACCCGCTCGGCCTCGGCGACGTGGCCGGGTGCCATCAGTACGACGATCTCGTCGATCTCGGGCGCGCTCTCGAATACGGACAGCGTGTGTTCGAGGATGGTGCGACCGGCGATCTCGATGAGCTGCTTGGGCGTGCCGAGCCCGACGCGCTGCCCGACGCCGCCGGCGAGCACCACTCCGACGGTCCGCAGGCGTGGTTCCTGTGCGGCCAAGGTGACGACTTCCTCCTGCTCCTGGTTCCACCGCAGACCTTACTGACCTCACCCACCCCTACCCGCGGCCGACGCCGTCTCCACTCCCCGTGCCGGCTCCTGCCGCGGCCGATCGCGCCCGGTGGTCATCCGTCACGTTCCGTGCCCGGCGCTCCGGCTTCGCGGCGGCGTTCCGGGGAGCGTGACCTGCGGCGCGCCAGAGAACCGGGCCGATGGGATTGCAAGGGCCGTGACGGCTCGGTTACTTTGCGGGGTGGACGATCCCCGGTCGCGGAAGGAGCCCCTGGTTTGCCCGCATCCGCGTACCCGCCTCCCGAACGGCCGCCGGGCGCCGGCAGTGGCGCGCGGGGGGCCGTGAGCCGTCCGGGCCGGCCGCCTGGCAGGCGGTCGTCGCCGGTCGTCGCCGTGGTGCTCGCCACGACCCCGCAGACCCGGCTGGAGTGCGCGGAAGGCACTCTCGTCGAGCGGCTGGCCGACCAGCTCGTCACGCTGGAGGCCGGGCGGCTGCACGTGGTGACCAGGGCCGTGCTCAGCCCCGCGCTGGCGACCCGGGCCGGTCACGCCCAACCGGCGGGGAACGCCCCGCCGGTCCCCGTCCCCCGATGGCCCGCACACTCCGCGGAGCAGTCCGCGCAGGTCGCGGCGCCTTCCGGCGTACCACCCGAGGCCGTCGTCCC
Source organism: Sphaerisporangium melleum (assembly GCF_014646695.1). Classification (GTDB taxonomy): domain Bacteria; phylum Actinomycetota; class Actinomycetes; order Streptosporangiales; family Streptosporangiaceae; genus Sphaerisporangium; species Sphaerisporangium melleum. Next base: position 196,363 of record NZ_BMNT01000002.1, on the reverse strand, counting down.
GCGTACGGGCACTGCGTCACCGGACACCCTCACCCCTGACGTACCCGAAGTCGTCCGGCGTACGGACGGTCCGCCGCCGGACGCGCCTCTCCCGGACGACCTGGCCCGGGAGGTCGCGGGCACGGACATCTCCGCGTCGGGCCTCAGCGAGCCGGACATCTCCGTACCCGGCCTCCTCGCGCCCGATGCTCCCGGCGGTTCTGACGGCGTGGCCGCCGCGAGACCGGATGAGTCCCTTGAGTCCCTTCCCGGCCTGCTGGGCGGGGAGGAGTCGTTGCCCGGCCTGCCCCGTCCCGACCGGGTGCGCAGCTCCGGGCTGCCCGGTGACCTGCGGGCGGTGGCCGCCGCGGCCCGGGCCGGCGAAGGGCCGGTGGCCGTGCTGCCCGGCGACCTGGTGGCGCACACCGAGGCGCTGGCCCTGCTGCTCGACGACCCCGCGCGCGGCACCGCGGTCCTGATCGCCGCCGAGCCCGGGCACGGCGCGGGCGGCGTCCGCGCGCCGGTGCGCGCCGAGCGCGGGCGGGTGGTCGCCGCGGGCAACTCCTTCCACACCGTGACCGCGCCGAACGCCCGATTCCAGGGCGTGCTGCACGTGGCGCAGGCCGACCTGGCGAGCTTCGCCGAGGTGGCCGAGGAGCTCGCCAACCTGGCGGGCGACCGACGCCTCGGCTCGGCCGGCGAGGCCGAGGTGACCGAGCTGCTGCTGGCCGGGCTGGTCCGGGTGGGGGTGGCCGTCCGGGCGGTGCCCCTCGGGCTCCTGCACTGCACCAGGGTGACCGGGCAGCGCGAGGCCGATGCCGCGATCGCCCACCTCGCCGAGGTGGACGAAGACCGCGCCCGGCTGGCCGCCGCCGTCAAGTCCGAGGACGGCTTCGCCGCGACCTTCCTCGTCAGCTCCTGGTCGGGGCGTCTGGTACGCCTGGCGGCGCGTGCCGGGCTCACGCCGAACGCCGTGACGGGTCTTTCCGTGGGGCTGGCGGGCCTGGCCGCGGTGGCCTTCTCCGCCGGGCAGCGGCGCGCGCAGCTCGTGGGCGCGGTGCTGCTCTACCTGTCGTTCGTGCTCGACTGCGTGGACGGGCAGCTCGCCCGCTACACCCGTGCCTTCTCGCCGCTCGGCGCCTGGCTGGACGCCACCTTCGACCGGGTCAAGGAGTACGTGGTGTACGTCGGGCTCGCGGTGGGGTACGCCGGGGCCGCGGAAGGCGGTGTCACCGGTCCGGAGGGCATCTGGGCCCTGGCGGTGGCGGCCATGCTGCTCCAGGCCATCCGCCACATGATCGACTTCTCGTACGCGGGCGCGCGGGCGGACGCGGCGGGCATCGACCCGATCTGGGAGCGCCCGGGGCACGGCGGTTCGCTCGACCTGCCGGCCCCGCGCGCGGGAGCCTCGGCGGGCGAAGCAGCGGTGACACGGCGGCGCGGGGGCGGCGGCCTGGTGGTGCGCCTGTCGGCGCGGCTCGACCGCAACACCGCGTCGCGCTGGCTGAAGAAGATCGTCGTGCTGCCGATCGGCGAGCGCATGCTGCTGATCGCGGTGACGGCGGCCCTGTTCAACGGGCGCGTGACCTTCCTCGCGCTCCTCGCGTGGGGCGGCCTGGCCGCCCTGTACACCCTGACCGGCCGCTTCGCGAGGTCCCTATGAGCATGACCACGGTCCACATGACCCGGGTGCCGCGCGGTTCGGTGGCCGCCTACCGCGACGACGGGGTCCTGTCGCGCGGCATGGGCCTGCTGGTCGCGGGCCAGCTCCCACCGCTGCCGCCCGCGCTGGCCGGGGCGTTCGTGACCGGGGTGATGCTCCTGCTCGGCGTGGCGGGCGCCGACGGGCCCGCCGTCTTCGCACCCGCCGTCGCGCTGATGCTGGCCGGGCCGGGCAGTTCGCACCCGCACGACGGACGGCTCGACTGGCTGGTGCCGCCGATCCTGCGCCTCACCGAGTACGGCTTCGTGGCCTCCGTGGGCTTCGCCTGGGGGGTGCCCAGGGTGCTGGTGTACGCCCTGCTCGGCGCGATCCTGTTCCACCACTACGACGTCGTCTACCGCTACCGTCAGCACGTCTACCCGCCGCCCTGGCTGGCCTCGGCCGGTCTGGGCTGGGAGGGCCGCATGCTGCTGGTGGCCCTCGGCGCGTTGCTCGGCATCGTCACGCCGGTGTTCGCGCTCATGGCGGTCTACCTGGCCGGGCTGTTCTGCTGGGAGAGCGTCACCTGCTGGATGGCCGCGCCCAGATCGGGCGTCGAGGCGGCCGACCTCGGCGCCCAGGACTGAGCGGGACACGCGGGGCGCCACGCACCGCCATTGCCAACGTTTGGTCGGGGAACGGAATAGGTGAACCGGCGATTACACGATCACGGCTCCCAGGCAACTAACCTTTGGCCTACGGATTCTGGCTTGACTGAGGAGTGCACGTTGCTGGGAATGGTGCTGGCCGCCGGGGCCGGACGACGCCTGCGGCCGTACACCGACACGCTGCCGAAAGCGCTCGTGCCGGTCGACGGGGAGACCACGATTCTGGACATCGCTCTGCGTAACCTCGCGGCGGTGGACCTCCGGGAGGTCGTGGTGATCGTCGGCTACGCGGCGCAGGCGGTCCACGACCGCAAGGCCGATCTCGAGCGGCGGCACGACGTGAAGCTCACTCTCGTGCACAACGACAAGGCCGAGGAGTGGAACAACGCCTACTCCCTGTGGTGCGCGCGCGACCACTTCTCGCAGGGCGCGCTGCTGGTGAACGGCGACACCGTGCACCCCGTCTCGGTCGAGCGCACCCTGCTCTCCGCGCCGGAGACCAGCGACATCCTCCTCGCCGTGGACGACGTGAAGAAGCTCGCCGACGAGGAGATGAAGGTCACCCTCGACGAGGGCGGCCACCTGCGCCGCATCACCAAGCTGATGGATCCCGCGGACGCCTACGGTGAGTACATCGGCGCCACGCTGATCCGGCCCGGCGCGGCCGAGCGCCTGGCCGACGCGCTGAAGGCCACCTTCGAGCGCGACCCCCAGCTGTACTACGAGGACGGCTACGGCGAGATGGTCGCCCGGGGTGAGAAGATCTCCGTCGCGCCCATCGGCAAGGTCGACTGGGTGGAAGTGGACAACCACGACGACCTCGCCAGAGCCCGGGAGATCGCGTGCACCTACTAGCCGAGCCGGCGCCGGCGGGCACGCCGGTCCGCGCCGGGACGAGACCCCGGGCCGGGAGACGATCCCGCCCCGGGACGATCGCCCGGAACGGGCTACGGGAGACCGCATGCCGCTGCTAGCACGAATGCTCACCGCCCCGCTGACCGTCGAGGTCCGCCGCGGCGCGGTGGCCCAGCTCGGCGCGCTGCTCGCCGACAGCCGGGTGGCCACCTCCGGGCGGGTCGCGGTCGCGGTCGGCGCCGGGCAGGGTGACGCGATCAGCGGCCTGATCGCGCCGACGCTGGTCGACGCCGAGGTCTTCCGGGTCCCCGACGGGTCGGTGGACGCCGCGGTCGCACTCGGCGCCGACCTGCGCAAGGGCGCGTACGAGGCCGTGGTCGGCATCGGCGGCGGCAAGACGATCGACGTGACCAAGTACGCCGCCTCGCTCGCCGGCATCCCCATGGTGGCCGTGGCCACCAACCTCTCCCACGACGGCATCTGCTCCCCGGTCTCCTCCCTGGAGCACGAGGGCGGCAAGGGCTCGTTCGGGGTGCCGATGCCGCTCGCGATCCTCGTCGACCTGGACTTCGTCCACGGGGCGCCGTCGCAGCTGGTGCGCTCGGGTGTGGGCGACGTGATCAGCAACCTGTCCGCGATCGAAGACTGGCAGCTCGGCAACGTCGAGCGCGGGGAGCCGATCGACGGCCTGGCCGTGTCCATGTCGCGCACCAGCGCCGAGGCCGTTCTCGGCCGGTCCGACTCGATCGAGTCGGACGCGTTCCTGACCGTCCTCGCCGAGGCGCTGATCCTGTCCGGCATGTGCATGGTCGTGGCGGGTTCGTCACGTCCCAGCAGCGGTGGAGATCATGAGATCCTGCATGCCGTGGATCAGCTTTTTCCCGGCACCTCCAACCACGGCGAGCTCGCCGGCATCGGAGCGGCCTTCTGCTTCTTCCTGCGGGAGGACGCGCCCCGGCTGTCGCTCGTGACCGGCTGCCTGCGCCGTCACGGCCTGCCGGTGACCCCGTACGACGTCGGGCTGACGGCCGAGCAGTTCACCGAAGCGGTGATGCTGGCCCCGTCCACCCGCCCCGGGCGGTACACGATCCTTGAGCACCTGCGTCTGTCCGAGACCGAGGTGCACGACCGGGTGGAGGAATATGTCCGGGCCGTCGGTCATTGAGCTGCGCGCGGTCGCCCAGCCGCACAGCACCATGGAGCGCAACTCCGGCGAGCACTGGGCGGGCGCGCTCTACATGCGCAGGCTCTCGATCTACGTGACGTGGGCGCTGGCGCGTACGCCCATCTCGCCGAACCAGGTCACCGGCCTGATGATCCTCTTCGGGCTGCTGGCCGGGGTGGTGCTCGCGCTGCCCGGCCTGTGGGCGGCGGTCGCCGCGGCCGTGCTCATCCAGATCTACCTGCTGCTCGACTGCTCCGACGGCGAGCTGGCCCGGTGGACGCACCGCACGTCCATCACCGGCGTGTACCTCGACCGGGTGGGGCACTACTTCGCCGAGGCGGCGCTGCTCATCGGCCTGGGGTTCCGGGCCTCCGAGACGCTGCCCGACTGGTACACCGTGCTCGGGTTCGCCGCCGCCCTCGGCGCGATCCTGATCAAGTCCGAGACCGACCTGGTGGACGTCGCCCGGGCCCGTTCCGGGCTGGTGGCCACGACGGAGGCCGCGGCCGAGCACTTCCGTTCGCGGCGCCTGGGCGCGGCACGCAAGATCGTGGCGGCGCTGCGCTTCCACCGGGTCATCCAGGCCGTGGAGCTGTCGATCATCGCGGTGCTCGCCGCCCTCTGGGACGCGATCGCCGGCGGCCAGACCGCCACCCAGGTGCTCACCATCGCCTGCGTCGTGTTCGCCGTGCTGCAGACCGTCCTGCACCTGGTCAGCATCCTGGCGTCCCGCCGTCTGGACTGACATGAGCCGGGCGCGGTCCAGTGCGGGTGTGTGCCGAGGCGGCCGGGGGCGCGGCTGGTCCGCGCGCCCGGCGTCCGGCCGCCACCGGACACCGGGCGGTTCGTCGGGTTCACCCCGACTTGCGAACCCATCGGAACCGGCGGCGGCTCACCGGCGTCGTATCACTGTCAAGAGCCGCCACCAGACTTACGCCAGCGTTTGGCGGGGGTTCGCTGGCAGTTCCGATACCCTTAGTCCGCAGTACCCGGCGACACCCACGATGGCCCGCTCACACAGACTCGGTGAACATGATTCAATGCGTTCTCCATGCGTCGAGGCGATGACGCGTTGAAGATCTCTTGTGTCATCCTCACCATGGGTAACCGCCTCGCCGAGCTTGACCGGGCCGTCGAGTCCGCGCTGACCCAGACCGACGGCGACGTCGAGGTCATCGTCGTCGGCAACGGCGCCGACGTGCCCCGGCTCGCCGCGGCGCCGCAGAACGGCGCGGCCACCGTCCGCACCGTCCGCATCCCGCACAACGTCGGCATCCCCGAGGGGCGCAACCACGGCGTCCGCGAGTGCACCGGCGACGTCGTGCTCTTCCTGGACGACGACGGCTGGTACGCCGACGACAAGGTCGCCGCGCACGTCCGCGAGCGTTTCGCCGCCGAGCCCGACCTGGCGGTGATCTCCTTCCGCGTGATGGACCCCGAAGGCGGCGTCGGCCAGCGGCGCCACGTGCCCCGGTTGCGCGCCGGCGACCCCCAGCGCTCCTCGCCGGTCACGACCTTCCTCGGCGGGGCCTGCGCCATCAGGCGTTCGGCGTTCCTCCAGGTGGGCGGCCTGCCCGGCCGGTTCTTCTACGCGCACGAAGAGACCGACCTGGCCTGGCGGCTGCTCGGTGAGGGCTACCGCATCGAGTACGACGCGGACGCGGTCATGTACCACCCGCAGGTGCCGCCCACCCGGCACGCCGACTTCTACCGGCTGAACGCCCGCAACCGGGTGTGGCTGGCCCGCCGCAACCTTCCCTGGCTGCTGGCCGCGCTCTACCTGCTCGACTGGATGCTGCTGACCGTGGTGCGCGAGCGCTCCGGCGTGGCCATCAAGTCGTGGTTCCGCGGGTTCAAGGAAGGGCTGCGCGAGCCGGCCGGCGAGCGACGCCCCATGGCGTGGCGCACCGCCTGGCGCATGCTCCGCCTCGGCCGCCCCCCCATCGTCTGACCGCACTCCCGCGCTGACCATCTGCGCCGGGGACGGGCACCGCGCTAGGCGGGGCGTACGGCCCGCACGTAGTACAGCAGTGAGCTCAGGTCGCCCTGTGCGTCGATCGTGAACCCCGCGTCGGGGATCAGCGTGCCCAGCAGCTCGCCCGGAGTGTTCCGCATGGCCGGGGCGGCCACCAGGCTCATCAGGCGGCCGGACACCCGGCCGGTCGGCGGGCGGAACTCGGCGATCAGCAGCCGCCCGCCCGGCCGGAGCACGCGGAACATCTCCCGCAGGGTCTCCGCGCGGGCCGCCGGGGGGATGTGGTGGACGGCGAAGGTGGACACCACCAGGTCGAACGAGCCGTCGGGGAACGGCAGGTCCTGCCCTTCGCCCACCACGTAGTCGCAGTTGCCGGGAGCCCGGCGGCGGGAGTACTCCACCATGGCGGGCGCGGCGTCGACCCCGGTGACGTGGCCGGACGGGGTGACGACCGGGGCGATCACCCTGCTGAGGTAGCCGGTGCCGCAGCCGACGTCCAGGACGCGCTCGCCCGGCCGGGGCCCGGCCAGTGCGGCGATCCGGGTGAAGACGGCACGTCGCCCGCCGAGGAAGCCGATGAACGACATGACCTCGTAGGCGCGCGGGTGGTCGATGGTCCCGCCGCCGGCGTCGTGGTCGTGCCGCAGTGCTTTGCCGATTCCCATGACGTTCCCCTTCCGCCTTCCGAACAACCTGTTCGGTTATGAATGGTGCGTCCGTTAGGCTGACGGGGTCAACGAGCAGATCCGCGCGGATGTGCCGTACCGGACAGGAGCCGGAAAATGCCCGAGGATCCCCAGATCACATCAGGCCTGCCGCCGGGGACCGGCACGTGGTCTCAGCGGACCGGCCAATGACCTCCGGACACCCGCAGGCCGCCCCCGGAGACCGGCGGGTCCGGCGAACTCGGCGGGCCGTCCAGGATGCGCTGGTGGCGCTCATCCTGGAGAAGGGGTACGACGCGGTCACCGTCACCGACATCATCGCCCGCGCCGACGTCGGCCGCTCGACCTTCTACGCCCACTTCACCGACAAAAAGGACGCGCTGCTCAGCAACATCGACCAGCTCGACTTCCTGCACGCCGCGCCGGCCGGCCGCCCGGCGGAGCTGTTCGCCTTCAGCCTGCCGATGTTCGAGCACGTGCACGAACACGGACGCCTGCTCCGGGCGCTGCTGGGGCGACGCGGCGCGCAGCCGGTCGTGGCCCGCGGCGAGCAGGTGCTCAGCACGGCCGTCCACCAGGAGCTCACCGCCGCCGGCGCCCGCCCGGGACCATCGCTCGACCTGCTGGTGATCTGCGTGGTCGGCGCGTTCATGGCGCTGGTGCGCGCCTGGGCCGACGGCGAGATCACCGCCACCCCCGCCGAGTTGGACGCCGCCTTCCGCGCCGCCACCCTCCCCGCCATCCACGCCACCCTCCCCACCGAACCGAGCTGAGACGGCAGGACCCGGACCTCGGGGCGGCCATGATCACTCCAGCCCGTACAGCATGGGGACGTCTACCAGCAGCACCTGGGGGTCCCGGTCCGCCTCGGCGCGCAGGGCGTCGTCGAAGCCCGCACCGCTGTAGCAGGCGAGCACCGTGATGGCGGTCTCGTAGCCCTTGGCGGCCAGCAGATCGCGAGCCCGGCGCAACCGGCCGAGGTGCCGCAGATCCATGACCTTGTCCCACTTGGCCTCGCCCAACGACTTGATCGCACGGGGTTCGCCGGGATACGGCACGCCGAGAACGACGATGTCCACGTCGATCTGTGCTCTCTCGCCCGGATCGGCCACTGTTCCGGCCACGACCTCCCCGATCCCGCCCTCCCCGAAGTTGTGCCGCCCGTACCGCAGGACGTATTCCCGGCAGAGGTTCTCGAAGTGCGGTCCCATGACCTTGGACAGGAAGCGCTGGCGCGAGCGTGCCCAGACCTCCTCGGCCAGCCCGAGGCTGAGGTCCGTCCACTCAGGGCGCATGATCGCCTGGTAGAAGGTGATCAGCGGCTCGGCGATGCGGTAGCGCGTCCGCCCGGTGCGGAAGGCGTCCTTCTCCTTGACGAGCAGGCCGCAGTCTTCCAGCACGTTGAGCGGGTGGGCGATGTCCGCTGATTTGTGGCCGATGTACCCGGCGATGCCGCCCCAGGTGTTGTTGCCCTCGGCGACCGCCGCGAGCACCGAGTGGTACAGAGCCGGGTCGCGGATGGCCGGTTCCTCGGCCAGCAAATAGCGTCCCTCCCGGAACAGGGACGTACGCCGGTTGAGCACCGTACGGGAGATCCACGCGTCGAAGTCGGCGAGTGAGGCCGGGCGGTCGCCCGCCACGAATTCGTCGCGGTAGGCCGGAGTGCCGCCGACGACCGCATGCAGCATCGCGGCCAGCCGAGGATCCGGCACATCCCAGAACCGCGCCGCCTCGCGGTACGGCAGCGGCTGGACGAGGAGTTCCAGGCGCGCCCGACCGCGCAGCGGCGCCTGTCCGGCGAGGACCTTGCCCATTACCGACAGTGCGGAGCCGCAGATCAGCAGGCGCCCGTTGCTGCTGCCCCCATGAGTGCGACCCCTCAGGTCGATCTCCTGCTTCAGGATGGACGCGATGGCGGGGTTCGCCTTCATCAGGTACGGGAACTCGTCGATCACCAGCGGCATCGGCCGGTCCTTCGGGAGCGAGAACAGGAAGGTCAGCGCGTCCCGCCAGTCGGCGAACGGGAATCCCACCGGCGAGCCCGTGTGCCGCGCGAGGGCCATGCCGAACAGGCGCAGCAATTCGACGTCGGTGCCCTCGGTCGCCTCGAAATAGAAGCCGCCCAGCGCCTCGGCCAACGACCTGAGCAGAAACGTCTTCCCCTGCCGTCGCCGCCCGCTGACCACTCCGAACGCCACCTCGGCCTGCGAGCCGGTCGCGAACTCGGCCAGCGCCTCCCACTCCCAGTCACGCCCGAAGACGTGATCCGGCTTCTCCACCAAGAGTCACCACCCCGCCACTGAAGTACAGTCCACCGAACTGTACTTCAGCGCTGCGCTGTCCACGCTTCGATCCCGGCTCCCTTCACCCTGGGCGGCATGCATCATCGTCCGCACAGCCGCTTGCGGTCGGCGCCGCTTGCCGGTGGTGGGTCAGGTGGATGTGCTCGAGGGGGTGCTGGCGGGGGTCGGGGTGGGGGAGAGGTGGTGGCGGCCGGTGAGGAGGATGAGGAGGCCGATGGCGGTGCCGAGGACTCCGCAGGCGGCGGCCCATGACTGGGTGGACTGTTCGAGGACGGCGCCCACGGCGGTCGAGCCGAGGGCCACGCCGACGGTCATCAGGGTGACCAGCCAGGCGAACGCCTCGGTGACCGTGCCGGCCGGGGCGAGGTCGCCGACCAGGACGAAGCTCGCGGACAGCACGGGTGCCAGGAACAGGCCCGTCACCACCATCACGACGGCCATGTACGGCGGGGACGGCACCAGGCACAGCAGGGCGTAGGAGCAGGCGAGGCCCGCGGTCAGCAGTACGAGGCGCCGCCGCGGCGAGGACGACCAGCGGATGGCGCCGTAGCCCAGCCCGCCGATGAGGGCGCCGCCGGCGTTCAGGGCGAGCATCAGGGCCGCTCCACCGGGCACCTGCTGCCGCTCGGCGTAGGCGATCACCAGGACGTTCAGCGTGCCGAGGGCCACGCCGACCCCGGTGAGGCTCACCAGCAGGACACGCAGGCCAGGGCTGGTGAGCGGGCCGAGCCAGTCGGCGGATCTGGCCGGGGCGCGCCAGGCGCGGGTCGGCGGCGCGGTGGCGACGACGAGGACGCCGAGGCCGCCGACGAGCGCCGCGAGCCACAGCGCGCCCATGGGGGATGCGAAGGCGAGGCAGGCGCCGACCAGCAGTGGGCCGCCGATGAAGACCAGTTCCTGGGACGCGGAGTCGAGGGCGTAGGCCGACTCCAGCCTGCCCGGGGGGACGACGTCCGGCCACAGCGCCCGCAGGCAGGGTTCGAGCGGCGGGGTCGCCGCTCCCGCCAGGACCGCGCCGGTGAAGACGATGGCCGGCGACGATGGCGCGACCGCGATGGCGATCAGGCCGATCCCGGCCAGGACGGCGGCCGGGGCCAGGATCCGGACCTGGCCCACGCGGTCGACCAGGCGGCCGAGCACCGGGCCGCCCACCGCCGCGGCGACGGCGAACGTACCGACCGCCAGGCCGATCACCGTGTACGTCGCGCCGGACTGCCGGAGCGCGAGCGGGATGGCCAGCGGTGCCATGGCGCTGGGAAGGCGTCCGACCAGCGTGCCCACCAGCAGCCTGAGCACGTGCCGGCCGCGGAGCAGATCGAGATATCCCATCACGGGATGATAATGGCCGAAAGCGCGAAAGCCTCAGCGCGTCCCGTCGAGAGGGTGAATGGTCACCACCTCCAGGGGCCGAGGCGGCGCTGGGTGCGGACGACGAGGCTGCCGAAGCGCTGTTTGCCGCGCACCACGAAGTGCAGCCCGTCGCCGGGAATGGGGGAAGTCGTCACCTTGCGCACCTTGGCGCTGCCCGCGATCATCTCGACGTCCTCGACGTCCACCGTGGCACCACGCGGCAGCACCAGCACAGTGGAACCGGCGGTCACGTCGAGGTCGATCTCGACGACCCGGTGCGGGATCCGGGTGTCGGTGAAGTCGAGCTTCACCGACCCGGCCTTGGCGGTCACCAGGAGCTGCCGGGGCACGGTCCACTGGCCGCGCCGTTTCAGGGAGGCCGCCGTGGTGCGCAGCTCGGCCCGATCCCGGATCGGCGCCGACATCGGCGCCCCCGGCAGGTCGGCGAGGAGCGGCTCGACCTCGCCGAACGTGCGCGCGGCGAGCACCGCGTTCAGGCGCTGGGTGAACTCCTCGCCCGTCAGCCGTCCTTCACCCATCGCGGCCTGCAGTCTCTCGGCGACCCGCTCACGATCGGCGTCGGACATCCGCATTTCCGGCGACTGCGGTGCTAGCTCTCCGCTCACGCTCCGACTTTAGACAACCACTTACGGATTTAGGGGATTTCGAGGAGATCGACGGCGGATGCGACGCACCGTTGACCGCCCCCAAGAGTTCGAGCCCTGGAGCCTGGTCGTGAGCGCGCCGGCGCGGTGCTGAGGTCGCACGAGCGGTCACGGTGATGCCTTGACGGCGCCAGCTAATGCCATTAGCTTTAAGGCTAAGCAGAGTAGCTGAACGGATGGAGGGCATCGTGACGGAGTTCCTTGAGGTCGGGGATGGACGGCTCGCCTACGACGTGTCGGGCGAGGGGCCGCTGGTCGTACTGGCGCACGGCATGGGGGACGGCCGGCGGGCGTACCGGCTGCTGGCGCCCCGCCTGGTCGCGGCCGGGTACCGGGTCGCCGCGGTGGACCTGCGCGGTCACGGGGAGTCGAGCACCGGCTGGCCCACCTACACCCGCACCGACGTCGCCGCCGACCTGATCGCGCTCATCCGCCACCTGGGCGGGCCGGCGGTGCTCGTCGGGCACTCCTTCTCCGGCGGTGCGGCCACCATCGCCGCCGCCCGCCACCCCGAACTGGTCAGCGCGGTCGTCGAGATCGGCCCGTTCACCCGGGCGCAGAACATCGACTTCGGTGGCCTGTTGCGGAACGGGCGGCACCGCAAGGGCATCGCACTGCTGATGGCCACCGCAACGCTGCGCAGCATCAAGTTCTGGCGCCGCTACCTCGACCACGCCTACCCCGGCATCCGGCCCGCCGACTACGACGCGTACATGTCCGACCTGGCGACCGCGCTGCGCCGACCGGAACGGATGGCAGTGGTAAGCAAGATGGGCACGTCCGCGCCCACCGACGCCGGCGCCCAGCTCCCGAACCTCACCGTTCCCGCGCTGGTCGTCATGGGCACTCTCGACCCCGACTGGGCCGACCCGCGGGCCGAGGCCGAGGGCGTCGTCGCCGAAATGCCGGCTGGGCGTGGCGTCGTCACGATGATCGACGGCGCCGGCCACTACCCGCACGCGCAGTTCCCCGCCGAGGTCGCCGAGGCCATGCTGCGCTTTCTGAAGGACGACATCCGTGGCTAGGGCGGGGCTCTCGCCGGACGCGGTCGTCGACCTCGCGCTCGCCATCATCGACGAGGACGGCCCGGCCGCGGTCACCCTGGCGGCGGTGGCCGGGCGCGCGGGCGTCGCCACGCCGTCGCTGTACAAGCACGTGCGCAACCTTGCTGAACTCAACGACCTGGTGTCCGTGCGCGTCATGAACGAGCTGGCGGACCGGTTGCGCGAGGCGCTGCTCGGCCGCTCCGGAGACGAGGCGTTGCGCGCCTTCATGCACGCCTACCGGGACTACGCCGTCGCCAACCCCGGCCGGTACGCCGCGATGAGCCAGGCCGCGCCCCCCGAGGGTGGCGCCCAGGCCAAGGCGGCCGACGCGCTGGTCGGCATCGTGGTCGGCGCGCTCCGCGGGTACGGGCTGAAGGGGGCTGACGTCATCCACGCGACGCGATGCCTGCGCGCCGCCGCCCATGGCTTCGCCGTCCTGGAGACCGCCGGAGGCTTCGGCCTGCCCGCCGACACGGACGACACCTACGCCCTCCTGCATCACATGATCATCACCGGCCTGGCCAAGCCGGCCCGGAGCCAGGACCGCACCTTCTGACGGACGATGCCGCCGGACGAGACGGTGTCAGTGGTCGTGCGGCTGAGGATCGCGGAGGGGGTGGGCGGGGTGGAAGGTCATTTTCACGCGGGTGGCGGTGGCGGTCAGTAGGGCGCGTTTGGGGAGGCCCAGTTCGCTGAGTTCTTTGGCGATGGGATGGTTGCCGAGCCTGATCAGCGCTCCGCCGGGGCGGGCGCGCAGGCCGCGGAGACGGGTCGTCCAGGGGATGCGCCGGGTCACCCCGTCCAGACGGGTGTAGGCGTCCAGGTCGATCGAGCCGCCGCCCGGGACGGTCAGGCCGGGGATGGGGATGCCTGGCGGGGGTGGGCCGGGTACGGGCATGCCGGGGCGGAGCAGCAGGTCGATCACCAGGCGGCCGTCCTTGCGCAGCACGCACCGCTTGTAGGGGGAGGACAGCCGGATGTCCACCTCGGCCATCTCCTTGGGGAACCCCCAGATCGACCGGCCGGCCTCCAGAGTGAAGCCCTGGTCCACCGGCAGCCAGTGGACGAACGCGCCCGCGCCGTGCCGGCGCAGGTCGGCGAGCCCGGCCAGCGCGCCGCGCGCGGTGGGCCGCGCCGCGCCCGGCGGGCGGACCACGAAGCCCATGCCGAACTCGTTGTAGGAGCCGAGGTCGCCGTCGTTGTACCGGATGAAACCCAGCACGCACAGCGCCCGGCCGGGCAGCACCTCGGTGACGTCCAGATCGGAGTAGGCGAGCACGGCGCGGGCGGCGCCGGCCCGGACCAGGTAGAGGGCGGCGCAGACGGCGGCGTCCCTGACCTCCACGGGCATGGTGACCCGGCGTCCCTGGATGAGATGGCTAGTCACAGCGTCCAGTACACCAACCAAGCATGTCGGGCGCCAGCCGTACGGGGACCGGATCCGCCGTCGTTCCCGACGGCCGTATGGCGACGCGAGGTGGTTCGGTGGAGGTGCGCCACGGATGGCTTGCCCCCTATGCGCCTTGGGCGAAGGCCGGGAGCAGGTGGGTGCGCGGAAGCGGGGACTCCGATCGAGGGTGTCGTGGCCGCCGGCGAGCGTGCATGCGCCGATGACGGCGACGCATCTGCCGGCGGACGCGGTGGACATGGATGCGGTGCGGCGGGACGGAAGGACGGAGGGCGGGAAAGCCGGAGCGGTCGAGCGAGGGCGGCGTGGGTTGACGCGGGGGCCGGCGCGGAAGCCGGGGCTTCGGGCGAGGGCGGCGTGGTTGACGCGGAAGCCGGGGCGGTCAGGCGAGGGCGGCGTGGGTGCGGGCGGGGGCCAGGGCGGGTGCGGTGGCCCACTCCTCCAGCCGGGCCACGAACTCGCGGGCCTGGTCGGGCCAGTGGTAGTGGCCGCGCGCCTCGGCGTACCCGTGGGCGCCCATCACGACCCGCCGCTCGGGGTCGTCGCGCAGCCGCAGCACGGCCTGCGCGACCGCGTCCACGTCGCCGTAGGGGACGATCACCCCGCAGTCGGCGCGGCCGACGATCGAGGCGGCGAGCGGCAGCGGCGTGGTGACCACCGGCACGCCCCTGGCCATGTACTCGATGACCTTGGTGGGCAGCGACTGCCGGTAGTTCGGCACGTCGTGCAGCAGCGAGAGCCCGGCCAGCGCCCCGTGGACCATGCGCAGCGCGTGATCGTTGGGCACGTACCCGAACCAGTCGAGCAGACCCTCACGCTGCGCGTCGCGCAAGGCAGGGCGCACCTCGGGATCGGCCGCGCCGACCAGGTCCAGCCGGATGCCGTGCGGACGGAGCCTGCGCGCCAGCTCGATCATCTCCAGCGCGCCCCTGGCCTCGGAGAGCTGGCCGACGTAGATCACGCGGTTCGCGCCGGGCAGCGGCGGCGGCGTCTCGGGGACGTAGGTGGTGTTCGGGATCACGGGGTGGTCGCCGGCGAAGCGGTCGCGGTAGGCCGCCTCGGCGAGGATCAGGTGCAGCCGCCGCTCGGCCCGGTGCTCGATGCGGCGCAGCAGGCCGGGCAGCATCCGGCGCGCGGACGGCGGAAGGTAGGTCTTGGTGTCCAGGGCGCCCACAGTGTCCTCGTGCACGTCCCACACCGTGGCCGGACGTCGTCGCGGCAGCGCGAACAGCAGCTCGATGTCGTGGATCAGCAGCAGATCGGCGTCCCGCACACCCTTGCGGAGCGCGGCACGCGCCGCGTTCAGCGCGTGCCCACGGCGCAGGCCGACGGCGCGCGGCACATCGATCGCCCGGATCTCCTGGGGCGGGGTGACGTTGCAGTGGGTGAACGGCGCGACGTACGTCACCTCGTGCCCGGCGTCGAGCAGCGCCCGGATCTGACGGTGCATGATCCGCGCGTCCTCCGGGTGGTGGACGACCGTGCCGACACATACCTTCATGTGTCGATGCTGAGCGCCGTTGCCATCCTGCCCGGGTGCGTACCGTGAATCACAAAGGAAATGCGGCTGAACATCCGCCGTTAGGACGCCGCCTGCCTGGCCTGGCCGGACGGCCTGCGATAAAGCCAGACCAGACGTGGTTCGAGCAGCCACTTGAACACGGTGCGCGTCTCGGGCAGGCACAGCAGGATCGCCAGGGCGAAGGCGCTGCACATGATGGCCATCACCCCGAGCGGCCCGTACAGCCAGGGGAAGCTCAGCCAGCCCATCTCTTTGGCGATCAGCACGGGGACGCCGTGCAGCAGGTAGCAGTACAGCGTGCGGGTGCCGAGCTCGGAGAACCACGTGTTGCGGCGCGGCACCAGCGCGAGGATCGCCACCGAGACGGTCAGCGCGGCGACCAGGAGCCCGGCGCGCATGGCCATGCCCAGCCACCAGGACAGGTGCAGCTCGGCGTAGCTGTCCTTGTAGTAGATCGGGTCGAGCGGCACGTGCGGCGCGATGAGGATCGCCACCCCCGCCGCGCCGACGAGCACGACGACCGAGAGGATCTTCACCCACACGCGGTTCAGCATCTCGAAGTGGCGCGGCTGCAGCCACAGGCCGAGGACGAAGAACGGCATCAGCCCGAAGAAGCGGTCCATGCTGAAGTCGCCCGGCAGGTCGGACAGGCCGGCGAGGAGGTACACCGCGACCGCGATCGGCAGCGGGTAGCGCATGCGCTTCCACACGGGCGTGGAGAGCCGCCACAGCAGCAGCGCCAGCAGGTACCAGTTCAGCCAGGCCGGATCGATGATCGTTAGGCTCCACTTCTGTCCCAGCGCGAAGCGGAGCACGGCGTAGCCGATCTCCACGATCACGTACGGCACAAGGAAGGTGTCGACGAGCTTGTTGGTCTTGGCGTTGGAGTTCCAGAAGTTGCGGCTCAGATAGCCACTGATGATCACGAACAGCGGCATGTGGAACACGTAGATGAACAGGTAGGCCGCGCGCGAGGAGTGCGCCGACAGCGTGGGCACGAGCGCGTGCCCGGCGGGCACCAGCGCGATGAGCAGGAACTTCACGTTGTCCAGGTACGGCTCGCGGGCGCGCTTGGCCGGCTGTGGCGGCGGGGGCGCCTCCTCGGGCGCGGGCCGGTCCCAGTCGTCCATCGCGGGGTCGGCGGGCCGGCCGGGCTGACCTCCCCAGGCGGCGCCCGGCCCGGCGGTCATCGCGCCGGTGAGAACGGGCGCGGCGGACTCGTGGACGGCGGGGCGCTGCCAGTAGGAGAAACCGTCCGCGGCGGGCTCGGCGGCCACGTGGTCCTCGCGGGCGGCGCGGTGGTCATCGCGCTCGGGCCGCCCGCCCTGCCAGGCGGCACGGCCCTCGTGCGCCGGCCGCTCGGCCTCCCACCGGCCCTCCTGGGCCGTGGGCCGGCCGTCCTGGGTCGGGCGCTGGTCGTGCCAGGCGGGGGCGGCGTGCCCGTCCGTTCGGGAAGAGCCGGCGTCCTGCCTCTGACGGGCGGAGCCGTGGTCGTCCCAGTCGGGGCGGTCGAAGGTGAAGGTCTCGGGATCGTCGGCGGCCGGCGGCCGGCCCGAGCGCGGGGCGCGCCGCGGCAGCCTGGCGCCGCCGGACGCACCGCCGGCATCGGGCCCGCTGGTCGTGCCGTACGCGTCGAGCCCGTTGCTCGTTCCGTACCCGCCGGACGTGCTGTTCGCATCGCCGGCGCCACCCGTGCCGTGGCCGGCGCCAGCGCTCGCGCCGGACGCACCCGCGGCGAAGTCGGGGGCGGGCCAGCGCGGCCCGCCGTCGTGGTCGCCGGTGGGGGAGCGGTGGCGGTCCCAGGCTCCCGTGGGCGGCTCGGCGTAGTCGGGGATCGGCCAGCGAGCGGTGGGCGCGTCCTCCTCGGGCGAGCCGGAGCCCGTGCCGGGAGCCGCGAGTGGGTCGGCGGGCACCTGTCCTCGTCCATCGGGCGGAGCGGCCCCGCCGGCGCCGGTGGAGACGCCTTCGGTGCGGGATGCCGATGCCTGGAAAGAGGATCTGGAGTCACTCACGGGGGAAACGCTCGGCTATCTGTCGGGAACCAGGGGCACCTTCTGATGGTGGCGGTCATCCTCGGCCGATGCGGCGGAACGGGACCCGAGAACACGCCTGCCAGATCATCCACCCTAACGCTCCGATCTTCAAATGTCGCGACGGACCAGCAAGTTGCCCTGGCCCGCCACCTCTCCCACGACCGTCCGCATCGCCTTCCGCACAGGTCCACCCCAGGTCGGCCGCCCTTTCGGGGCCGGTCGCCGGCATCCGGGATCGGCCGCCGCGGAGCCGGTCCCGCAGGCCGGCGCGGGCATGGAAAAGGGCCCGGTCCGGGGGAATCGGACCGGGCCCTCGTGCCGCCTTGACGGGTCAGGTGCTGCAGACGTCGGTCTTGGCGTCCACGACCCGGGCGCTGTCGGGGATGGTGACCGGGACCTTGACGTTCTTGAAGTCGGCGCCGATGACCAGCTGGATGATGGGCGAGCCGGCCGGCGGCGTCGCGGTCGTCCCGGCGGGCGCCGTGGCGTTCACCGACGGGGTGAACGGCTGCAGCAGCGCGGCCTTGACCTTGCCCGCGGCCGGGGCGACCTTGGGCACGACCTTGTCGGACACCGGGGCCGCGTAGCCGGCGCCCTCCGTGGCGTTCTTGGCGTACAGCAGCATGGTCTTGGGCCGGTCGGTGCCGTCGGCGTTGCGCGCGTCGCCGACCTGGGTGACCTTGAAGCCCTGCGCCGCGAGGGCCTCGGCGACCTCTCTGGCCTTGCCGGCGGTGTTGGTGCCGTTGAGCACCTGGATGCGCACCTGGCCGGGCTTGATCGCCGGCTTGGCGGGGCCGGTGGAGGCGGCCGCGCTCGGCTTGGCGCTCGGGGTCACCTCGACGTCGGTACGCAGGGACTCGAACATCTTGCCCGCGTCCGGCTGCTTCCACTGCACGCGGTTCTTGTCCTCCGGGTACGGCTGCCAGGGAACCGTGACGAACTTGATGCCCTTGGCGGTGAGGCTGCGCGCGCTCTGCCCGATCTGGAACATGGTGTCCACGTCGAGCTGCGGGTCGGTCACGATCGAGTGCGCGGCGGCCCTGATCAGGGCCAGCAGCTTGACCGGATCGGTGAGGGTGTCGCCGCTGGTGGCCTTCTTCACGACCTGGGACAGGAAGATCTGCTGGCGCTTGATGCGGCTGATGTCGCTGCCGTCGCCGAGGGAGTGGCGGGCCCGGACGTACGCGAGGGCGGTCTCGCCCTTGACGGTCTGCTTGCCCGCCGCCAGGTGGAGCTTGGCCTGCCGGTCGTCGACGGCGTGCGGCACACAGATCTGGATGCCCTCAAGCGCGTCGACGATGGCCTTGAAGCCGGTGAAGTCGACCTTGATGAAGTGGTCGATACGAATCTTGGTGTTCGCCTCGATCGTGTTGATCGTGCAGGCCATGCTGCCCTCGTTGAAGGCGGAGTTGATCATGTCGAGCCGTGGCGGCATGGTCGCTCCGGTGCGTGCGTTCCTGCACGACGGGATCTGCACCATCGAGTCGCGCGGGAAGCTGATCAGTGTGGCCTTGTCGCGGTTCGGCGACACGTGCATCAAGATGATCGTGTCGGTGCGCTCGCCCAGGTCGCCCATGTGCTGGCCGTACTTCTTGTTGTCGCCGGCCCGCGAGTCGGAGCCGACCACCAGGACGTTCAGCGCGCCGGTGGCGTTCACCGGGCGGTTGGCGTTGAGGTCGCCGGCGACGTCCTCGGTGCGCACCTCGCCCAGGACGTTGCGGTACAGCGTGTAGCCGGTGAGCGCGAGCAGCACCAGGACGCCGGTGAGCGCGACGCTGACATAGGCCAGGAGGCGCATGCGCCGGTCGCCGCCGCCGTGCGGGGGCGGCGGCAGGGGCGGCTCCCCGGGACCGCCGCCCCGGCGCCGGGACCGGGCCGGTGACTCCTCCGTCGGCGGAGCCGGCTCGACCGGGGCGCCACGCTGGCGGCGGCCGCGTGGCGCCTCTACCGTGGCGAAGTCCTGCGGCCCGGACGCCGGGAAGTCCTGCGGCCCGGACGGGTGGTTCTCGTACGGCCCCTGCGGGCCGGCCGGCCTCGGCGGCGGGGGGAACTGCCGCGGGTCGGGAGGAATGCCTCGGCGGCCACGGCCTCCCTCGCGCGGTGGGCCCTCGGCCGGTGGCTCCATCGCCCGGCCGCGGCTCGCCCGGCGACCGGATGGAGAGGACGCCGCCCGCTGGTCGGTGACCGGCGCGCCGTATCGGTGCTCGCTCATTTCGTCACGAGGTTAGGTCACCGGCCCGGCTCTGGGCGGCATGATCGGAGGAACAGGTGCATGATCATGATTACTCCAGAGGGGGTCGATTCGGCCGCCAAGCATACCGACCTGAGCTTATTTCCTGGAATAACGGAATCGGTGACTTTACTGGAAGTTCACAGGATCGGCAGGTCGCGGCCGTTCTGACCGGCCCGGCCGCCCCGCCGTAAGGAGTGCGGCGGCGAGGCACGCCAGCGGGACGGCGGGCAGGACGTAGCGGTAGTCGAACTCCGCTGTGGCCGCAGGAAGCACCAGCAACGACACCGCCACGACCCACGGCAACGCCCACCCCGTCCCACGGCCCCTCCATCGCCCATCGGCGCCGGCCGCCGCGTCCGCTCCGGAGCCTTCGGCCGGCGCGCTGGTCCTGTCCGGCGTGGCGACACGGTCTGCCGCGGAGACACGGTCCGACGTGGGGGCGCAGCCCGGTGCGGGGGCGTGGTCCGACGCTGGTGCGCAGCCCGGCGCGGGAGCGTGGTCCGACGTGGGTGCATGACCCGGTGCGCGGTTGCGGCGACGGCCATGCACGGCTCGGACGGCGGCCAGGGCGGGGGGGAGCAGCAGGACGGCGAGCAGCGCCGTGCCGGGCGTCCTGGCCACGCCCTGGTAGGCGCGCAGCCACCCGGCGAACGGCTCCACCACACGCGTGTCGATGGCCCCGCGCTCGTAGCGCACCGCGAGCTCGGCGCCGTGCCGGGCCGGGTAGCCGTCCGGCGGCGCGGGAGCGCGCGTGGGGAACTCGTAGTAGTCGTAGGTCTCCCGGTCAGGATAGACCGGCCGCCCCCAGGAGAACGACCTGGCCAGCTCGGTGAGCACCGAGGCCGCGTAGTCGGCGGGCTGACCGCGCAGCGCGAGGAACGCGAACCGTCCCGCGAGCCGGTCGGTCTCCTGGGTGAAGGTGATGCCCGGCAGCTTCACCAGCGGCGCGTCAGGCGCCCAGACGTACCACTGGGACGGCGGGCGCCGGGAGGGCGGCCGGTCGTCGCACAGCACCGCCAGGTCGGGCGGCGGCCGCAGCACCGCGCAGTCGGCGAACGACATCGTGCGCCCGTACAGGAACACCCCGTTGGCGCCCACGATGCCGAACCGCTGGTAGGTGCCCCAGAACCAGGCTCCGTACCCCACGATCGGCACCAGCGCCGCCGCGACCAGCACCCCCGCCAGCCCTGCCCTGCCCCGAATGGGTGCGCCTGGGAGCCAGGCCCGGATCCTGCCCCGAGTGGGCATGCCGGGCGACCGGTTCCGGGGTGTTCGGCCGGCTGTCACTCCGCGCTCCGGCAGGGATGGCTCCGCACCTGAGGAAGGGGGAGTGGGGTCGAGCGTGACGTTCCCCGGGCCCGGAGCGGCTGAGGAGGCCGGGGAATCGGCCCGGTGGGCGTCCTCGCTCGCCCGGCGGCGCTTCACGGAGGCGGTGCGGGGGAGCAGGAGCCAGGCGGCGACCACCGCGATCAGCGGCAGGCCGATCGTCCGGGTGAGGGTCGCCGCGCCCAGCAGCGCCCCCGCCCCGGCCGCCGCCCGCCAGACGATCGGACCACGCCGGCCGAGCAGGACGAAGACGGCTGCCACCAGCAGGAAGGCGAAGAGGGTGTCGGAGACGAGCAGGTGCTCGAGCTGCACCTGGTAGGCGTCCAGCAGCACCGGCACGGTGGCGGGCACCGCCGCCCACACCCGCCCGCCCGCCCGCAGCACGGCGGCGTAGACCAGCACGCCCATGGCCAGCCCGAGGAGGTGCTGGACGGCGACCACGCCCCCGAAGGAGTGGAACGGCTCCAGCAGGCGCAGGAACATGGAGTACCCGGCGGGGCGTACGAGATCGGGACGGGGACGCAACGCCGTCACCACGTAGGTGTAGGAGTCGGGGAACCACAGCGCGGGCCGGTAGCCGAGCATGGCCACCACCCGCAGCGCCGCGCCGAGCCCGAGCACCCCCAGGAACCAGCGGTGCCTCCCTGCGGCGCGCCGTGCCCACGCCGGCCACGCCCGCACCCGTATGCCGAACGTGGACCGTCGCTCTGGCGCGCCGGGCTGCTGCCGCCCATCCATGCCGCTCATGGCATGCTCGCCGCCTGCCCGGGACCGGGCCGGTGTGGTCACCCGTGGCTCCTTCCGGATGCCGGCGGACGCCGTGCGTCCGTTCCCACCCGCGTTCCTCGTGTCCGGACGGTGAGCGGGAAAGCCGCCCTCAAGGGCATCTCGGAGTGGCGCCGCCGGACGGCACCGCCCGGCGTTCGTCCTGCCACCACGTCACCCCCGGCCGGTCGCTCATGGACGGCCCGGATCGACGTCCGGACCTGGGCCCTGACCTGTGACCCGGGCCGTACGTTACCCGTCACCGGCGCCATCCGGTGCCCGCCTGCCGGGGCCTGTGGATAACCACGCGACGTCCGCCGGGCGGGCCACCTGCCGTGCCCGGGACGCCGCCCGAAGATGGGAACGACCAGGGAGAGCAGCACTTCGGCGGCATGAGGGCGGGGACCGAGAGGGGCCGGGGGATGGAGAGGACGGCATTCGGGTGGCAGAGGGCTGATGGGGGCGGCCCGGTCAGAGCCCGGTGAGGATTCCCGCCGACGATGGGTCCGGCAGGACGGCTCCGAGGGGGGGCAGGTCCTGGCCGTCGTCAGAGGGGGAGGGTTTCGGTGGCATGGGGGCGACGGGGCGGGGGCTAGGCTCGCGGGGTTGATGGACGGAATCTTGCGTGATCGGTCACGATGGCCGCCGGCGGGCCGGGTGCTCGCGGCGGTCACGGTCATGCCCGTCCTCGCGCTGACCGGCTGGCTGCTCGCCGGGCTCCCCCTGCTGCTGGCCGGCTGGTTCCGTCCGCTGCCCGCCCTGCTCCTCGGCGGCGCGCTCGCGCTCGCCCTCTGCCTGTACGGCACCGGCTCCCGCGCGGTCCGGCCGTACCGCACGGCGGGCACGGGGGACGGTCCGCGCGAGGGTGCGGCGGGACCGGCCCGGCACAGTGGCGCGCGCGCAGGCGAGACGTCCGGTGGCCGGGATGCGCGGGAGGCTGGAGGACACGGGACCGGGGCGGACCGCTGGACGGGCGTGGGTCGGCGCTGGTTGGGCGTGCTACGCCCAGGGACGGGCATGGCATGGCGCGGGGTGGGCGCGGGACGGCCAGGGACGGGCGCGGGTGGGGAGGTGACGGACGCGTCGGTGTGGCAGGTCGTGGCGGTCGCGGTCATCGCCGCCGCCTCGGGCGCGTTCAACGCCGTCTTCCGCACCGAGCAGCTCATCGTCCGCAGGGATCCCGCGACGTACGCGCAGTACACCGCCTGGATCGCCCGGCACGGTTCGCTGCCCATCCCGTACCCCACGGCGGCGTTCGGCGGCCCCGATCCCGCGCTGCAGTTCGAGACCATCGGCTTCTACGACCACGGCGGCGCCGTGGTGCCGCAGTTCATGGCGGGCGCGCCGCTCATCGACGCCATCGGCTACTGGCTCGGCGGACTGACCGGGCTGCTGATGGTCCCGCCCGTGCTCGGGGCGCTGGCCGTGCTGACCGTGGCGGGGGTCGCCGCCCGGCTGGCGGGCGGGCGCTGGGCGCCTCCGGCGGCGCTGGCGTCCGCCGTCGCCATGCCGATCCTGTACACCTCGCGCACGACGTTCAGCGAGATCCCGTCCCTGATCCTCATCTTCGGCGGCATGGCCCTCGCGCTCGACGCCCGTGGCCGTTCGCGCTGGATGGCGGCGCTCGCCGGGCTGGCCTTCGGGCTCGCGGTCCTGGTGCGCATCGACGGGCTGCGCGATGTGCTGCCCGTCCTGGCGTACGCGGGGCTGCTGATCGCGTTGCGCGGCGCGCGCGGCCGGGGCGAGGCGTACGCGCGCATGGGGCCCCCGCTGCTGGGCGGCCTGCTGGTGGGCAGCGGTCTGGGGCTGGCCGCGGCCTTCTTCCTGGCCAGGCCGTACCTGAACTACCTGTCCGGCTCGGTGCGGCCGTTGCTGGCGATCTGCGCGGTGGTGCTGGTGCTCACCGCGGTGGGCGCGGTCGCCGGGCCGAAGCTCGCGCCGGGCGTGCCGCGGCTGCTGCGAACGGGGTGGCGTGCCCGCCTGCTGCCCGGCCTCGCGGCGGCGCTGGTCGTCCTGGTGGCCGCCGGTTTCGCGGTGCGCCCGTGGGTGCAGACGGTGCGCCGCGTGCCGGCCAACCTGGACGACAGGCTCAATTCGATCTTCATCGAGTGGACGCAGCAGGCGAACGGGCTGCCGGCCGACGGAGAGCGGCTGTATTCGGAGCAGTCGCTGTACTGGGTGTTCTGGTACATCGGCGTGCCGGCGGTGGCGCTCGCCACCCTCGCCGCGGCCGTGGTGACCTGGCGGATGGCGCGGGGCAGGGAGTTTCGCTGGCTGCTGCCGCTGGCCGTCATCGGCTGGACGACGGTCACGACGCTGTGGCGCCCGGCCATCACCCCCGATCACCCGTTCGCCTCCCGCCGGCTGGTGCCCGTGGTGATCCCCGGCCTGATCGTCCTCGCGGCCTGGGGGGCGCGCTGGGCCTGGGCGAAGATGCGCGACGCCGGGTACGGGCCGCCGGTGCTGCGCGTGGCGGTCGCGGGAAGCGTCGTGCTGCTGGTGGTGCCCGCGGTGGTCACCTCGATCGGCACGGCGTTCACGCCGGTCGAGCGTGGCGAGGCGGCCGCGGTGCGCGGGCTGTGCGCCGCGCTGCCCCGCGACGCCTCGGTGCTGATGGTCGAACGGGTCACCGGAGACCGGTTCACCCAGGTGGTGCGGGCGATGTGCGACCGCCCCGCCGCCGTGGTGCGCAGGCCGGGCGGCGCCGACGCCACGCCGGGCGACGGCACCGGCGCCGGGACGGGCGCGGCCGACGGCTCCTCGGCCGGCACGGGCGCCGGCCGGGACGTGGCGGCGGCCTCCGACGTGCTGCGCCTGGCCGGGCGCATCCGCGCCGCCGGCCGTGTCCCCGTCCTGCTCGCCGCCGAGCGCCTGCAACTGCTCAGGTACGGCACCCCGACGCAGGTCGTGCGCCTGCGCACCCGTCAGGACGAGCGCTCTCTCGTCGACCCGCCGAACGGCACCTGGTCGCTGTCGATCGACGTGTGGATGGTCGTCCCGGCCACCGGCTGATTTTCGGCCGCCCGCCCCGCCCTTCTGGCCTGTCCGCCGATTGACGGCGAGCGGTCATGATGAGGAGAGTTGCGGAATGAACTGGCGAGTGGAACCGCCGCAGGCCCAGGAGGAGCTGTCGTTCGGGGACGATGCCGACCGGGAGTCGCGGTTACGGCTCTGGGAGACGGCCGTCCGGGGGTGGGCGTCGGCGCACCGCCGGCTGCTCGCGGCCGGGGCGGCGGTCGTCGTCCTGCTCGGCGCCGGCGGCTGGTATCTGTACCAGGAGTCCCGCAGGCCGCTCCCGCCGCCCGACGTCGCCCTGCCGGTGCAGAACCGCTTCTCCGTCAAGCTGTGCGAAGCCAGGTGGCCCGTCTGCCAGTTCGGCGCGACGGAGGCCGCCAGGGACCACCGGCGCATGGAGGCGGAGCTGCGGGCCATCCCCGGGGTCGCGTCCGTGAGGTTCGTGAGCGCCCAGGAGCAGTACGAGCAGTTCGGCACGTCGTCGTCCGACCCGGACGACGGTACCTCGGTGCAGGTCACGCCGGACATGTTCGACGACGAGTTCGACGGTGTGCTGCGCAGTCCCGCCGATTTCCGCCAGGTCGCGGCGGAGGCGCATCTCGTCTCTGGTGTGTTCCGGGTCCAGCGCACTCCGACCGACTTCTGGGCGGGCAAGGCGGACGTGACGGTGGCCCTGTGCGGCAACCCCTTCGCCAAGGTGTGCGGGCCGATCGTGAACCGCACGCTCACCGACGACGAGCGGCAGGCGGTGCTCGACCGGATCCGCGAGGTGGACGGCGTCGAGAAGATCTACTTCGAGGACCGGGAGCACGCGCTGAAGCTGGAGAAGCACTACTACCCTGAAGGCCGGGATTACGGGGCGCCCATCACGCTCGCCTACATGCAGGAATCCTTCCGGATCAAGATCGCCCGGCCGGACGCCGTACCGGCGGTACGCGCGGCAATCAACGGCGTCCCAGGAGTCCTGGGGGTCTACCGCGGCGGCTAGCCGGCGCACGCTCGATCACTCCACGGCATCGCCGGTCGTGTCCGTCCTGCTCCGCTGCCCCGGTCTCAGCGCTTGCGGGTCCGGCAGAGCGGGCTCTCCGGCGGTGGTCCCGCGGTCAGTGAGATGACCCGGCCGGCGATCGAGGCCGACGCGCTCAGACGGGTGGCCGGTCCGGCGTCGTTGCAGGTGACCCGGTACTGAATGCGATCGGTCCGCACGTGTTGCACCCGGCCGTCGGTGTGGAACAGCACCGCCCAGCCGTCGCTCAGCGCCAGCACCCTGGCTTCCTGGGGTTCGACCCAGGTGGACGGGCTGCCGATGCCGACCCTCTCGTTGGGGAGCCAGGCGATCCCCGGGACGCTGAGCGCCATGAGCGCGACGCCGGCCACCGCGGCGAAGGCCGCGGCGGCGCGCGGCGGGGTGCCGATGCGGCCGGCCAGGGCCACCGCCGCGAGCGCCGCCCCGCACAGGACGGCGCCGGTCACCGGCGCGACGGGGTACCGCAGCGCGTGCAGGTCCGCGAGACCGGCCGCCGCGAGCGCCGCGACCGGCAGTGCCCTGACGGCCCCGCCCGCCGCCCGGACGACGGCGGGCCCGCGCGACGGCAGCGGCACGGGGAGCGGTGCTCCCCTCACGGCCGGCCCCAGGAGCAGCATGGCGGCCGCGGGAGAGGCCCATGCCGCGTACATCGGGAGCAGCAGGAGCGCGTAGCAGGCCGCGAGGAGGACCAGACCGGTCGAGTGCACGGGTGCCCGCCGTCCCGTGCCGGCGGTGACGGCCATGACGAGCAGCCACGCCAGCACCGCCCAGGGCAGCAGGTCCAGCGCGACCGAGAACGTCATCGACGTGATGTTCGCGTACTGGACCAGGGTGATGGCCACCGAGATCTGCCCTCTGGCGGCGACCCAGAGCTGTACGCATCCGACGATCAGCGGAATGGCCGGGAGGAGGGCTCCCCAGACGAGGCTCGTACCCGTCTCGCCCGAACCGCCGGAGGGCGGGGCTTCGCTCATCGCCGGAGCATCGTGCCGTCGGGCTGCCTGCCGAGCAGGCTCGGATGCCGGACGCGCCCGCAGTCGGTCAACGTGGCCCCGCACATCAGCGGCGAGCTCTTGAACACGATTCCCACCTCGTCCTGGCCGTCCGCCGTGTAGACCTGCCGCACTCGGGGATAGGACGCCAGCAGGAACTCCCGCCCCGCCCCAGGCACCCTGATCTTGTGCGCGACGCCATTGATCTCGTAATGGAGCAGAAGGTGCCATTGGCACAGGCCGCACTTCTGCGTGACGGCGTACATGAGGAACGTGCCGTCCTGCAGGTCGGGGATCGGGTAACCGGCCTGGCGGAACCTCCGGACCGGCGTCAGCCCTTCGACGGAGACCTCGTCGGCCTTGGGTGTCCACGCGTACGCGTTCGGCTCGTCCAGCCGCAGGATCACGGTCTTGGGCAGCTCCCCGCCGAGGTCCGGCCCGCCGAGGGCGAGCGGGACGATCACGTCGCTGGGCGGAAGCGGGCCGTTCCTGCGGGACACGACCGCCTGGATGTCCTGGACTTCGAGGGGAAGCTCGCCCGCCTTGACCCGCAGAAGGAAGGAGACGAGCTCGACGGGGGTGGCGCGTGCCGCCATGAACGGCTGGTACTTCTGCCGGTCGGGGTCGTCGAAGCGGGCGGGCGGCGCCTTGCCGGGCCGCATCGCCCACGAGCCGAAGAGATCGAAGAACGCTGGCTGTACGGTCACGCCGAGATCGGCGTTCTCGACGGTTCCGTACCACATGGAGGCGGTCGCCGGGCCCACGTCGGCCGGCGAAGCCACTCCTTGGGAAGACGTGGCGCTGTCTCCCGAATGCGGACGCGCCCCGGTGGCCGCCGGCGCCGCGCACCCTGCCACCGTCACCGCGAACATGAGGAACGCCATGACCCAACGGTTCGTCACCGGGAATCCTCCAGATGTGCACCACAGAAAGACTTGGCCGTGATCCATGCGCTGAGGGTTGTGCCGGCCGTCGATCGCCTGCCGAAGTGAGGGCAGCATAGGTCACCCAGAGTGAAGGATGTTCTGATTTTCTGGTGGCTTGTCGCGATGCGGACATGGGCCCCGTCCTGGCCGGTGAGCCGCGTTCGGGGAATAGGCGTCGCCGGGGCGGGCAGAAGCACCAAAGGGGACAGAAGGGGCCTTGATGGGTCGAGGGCCACTCGATACCCGGCCGGGCACTGTATCCTCGCCCGACGTGAGTGTGACCGAGACGCCTGAGACTGGATCCGCCGTGGACGCCAAGCCGTACGTGACGATCGTTCTGCCCTGTTACAACGAGCAGGACCATGTCATCGCAGAGGTCGAGCGCATCTGCGGCGCCATGGACGAGAGCGGTTACACCTACGAGCTGATGGCCGTGGACGACCACTCCACCGACGAGACGCTCGCCCGGCTGCGCGAGGCCGTGCCGCGCTTCCCGAACATGCGCATCGTCGCCTTCCACCGCAACGGCGGCTCGGGCACCGTCCGCCGCATCGGCACCCAGGACGCGCGCGGCGAGATCGTCGTGTGGACCGACGCCGACATGACCTACCCCAACGAGCGCATCCCCGAGCTGGTGCAGATCCTGGAGAAGGACCCGACGATCGACCAGGTCGTCGGCGCGCGCACCAGCGAGCAGGGCTCGCACAAGATTCTGCGGGTGCCGGCCAAGTGGTTCATCCGCAAGGTGGCCGAGCGGCTGGCCGGGCAGGAGATCCCCGACCTGAACTCCGGGCTGCGCGCGTTCCGCAGGTCGGTCTCGCTGCCCTACCTCCGGCTGCTGCCCCCCGGCTTCTCCTGCGTGACGACGATCACGCTGGCGTTCCTGTCCAACCAGCACGACGTGCACTATGTGCCGATCGAGTACAGCAAGCGGGCGGGCACGTCGAAGTTCAGCTTCATCTCCGACGCCTACCGCTACATCCTGCAGGTGCTGCGGATGGTGATGTACTTCAACCCGCTCAAGGTGCTCATGCCCCCGGCGATCTGGCTGGTGGTGATCGCTCTGGGCAAGGGCGTGGTCGACATGATCAGGCACCCGTTCTACTTCCCGGCCAGCACGGTGATGACCTTCCTGTCCGGGCTGATCATCGGATCACTCGCGCTGCTCGCCGACCTGATCGTCCGCTCCAGGGGCGAGTGAGGTGCGGGTCGCGATCGTCGGGCCGACCTATCCGTACAAGGGCGGCGGAGCACAGCACACCACCGAGCTGGCCCACCGGCTGACGGCACTCGGCCACGACGTCGTGATCGAGTCCTGGCGCGCGCAGTACCCCTCCTTCCTCTACCCCGGCCGGCAGACGATCTCCTCGCCGGAGGGGGAGCCGTTCCCGCACGTCCGGCGCGACCTCGACTGGCGCCGTCCCGACGGCTGGGTGCGGTGCGGACGGCGGCTGCGCGGCGCCGACCTGGCCGTGCTGACCCTGCTCAGCCCGGTGCAGGTGCCGCCCTACCTCGGCATCCTGGCCGGGCTGCGCCGGGCGACCGAGGTGGTCGCGCTCTGCCACAACGTGCTGCCGCACGAGCGCAAGGCCTACGACGCGCCGCTGGTGAAGGCGCTGCTGCGGCGGGTGGACCGCGTGCTCGCGCATTCGGAGGAGCAGGCGGCCCTCGCCCGCGGCCTCGCGCCCGCCCCGGTCCGGGTGGCCGGGCTGCCGCCGCACCTGCCCGCCGGGGGCGCGCCGGCGGACGCGGAGGAAGGCACGGGCGGCGTGCGCCGCCGGCTGCTGTTCTTCGGCATGGTCCGCCCGTACAAGGGCCTGGACCTGCTGCTGCGTGCCCTCGCCCGGGTTCCGGGCGTGTCGCTGACCGTGGCCGGGGAGTTCTGGGGCGGCCTGGACGAGACCCGGGCGCTGATCGCCGAGCTGGGCCTGGACGAGCGGGTCGAGCTGCGCCCGGGGTACGTCCCGGCCGGGGACGTGCCGGGGCTGTTCGCCGGCGCCGACGCCCTGGTGCTGCCGTACCGCTCGGCGACGGCGAGCCAGAACGCCTGGCTCGGTCACGAGCACGGCCTGCCGGTGATCGCCACCCGGGTGGGCGCGCTGGCCGACCACATCACCGACGGCGTGGACGGCCTGCTCGTCGAGCCGGGCTCGGTGGACGCGCTCGCCGAGACGCTCACCCGCTTCTACCAGCAGGGGGAGCCGGAGCGGCTGCGCCGGGGCGTGAAGGCCGTGGACCCCGAGCCCTACTGGGCCGCGTACACCGCGGCCTTGCTCTCCGGGCCCTCCGCCGGCGCGTGACCACGGGCCAGCGCGAATCCCGCGCCGGCCCAGACGACGTCCCCGAGGGTGAAGGCCAGCCGGGACGCCACCGCGACGACCAGCGCCTGCGGGGCGGAGAGCACGGGCGCGAGCACTAGCACCATGGCGCCCTCCCGGATGCCGATGCCGGCCGGGACGACGACGGCGAGCAGCCCGGTCGCCCACGCGAGCGCGTACGCCGCCGTGGAGACGGCGAACAGCGTCGGCCCGTCGGCCCGCGCGTCCAGCAGCAGCCAGATGTGCAGGCCGTAGCACAGCCAGCCGGCCATGGTCCACGCGGCGGACACGAGCATCGCCCTGCCCGGGAGCACCTGCTCGATCGGCTCCCTGCGGACGACGCGCAGGGCGAGGTTGAGCACGAAGGTGAGCACCCGCGGGTGCAGGCCCACGACGATGAGCGGGATCAGCGCCAGCAGGTACCAGGTGCGCGCCGCCAGGTCTCCGGAGACCAGGGGGAGGGTCACAGCCGCGAGGCCGAGCGCGCAGCCGAGCGAGATGACCAGGCCCACCACGGTGGCGCCGAACGTCCGGCGGGGCGGCGAGCCGTGGTCGCGGGCCAGCTCCATCATCGCGGCGAACGCCCACACCGAGCCGGGCAGGTATTTGCCGAGTTGCCCCATGAACAGCACTTTCGCGGCCACCCGTAGCGGCAGCGGCGAGCCGAACCCGGCCAGCACCACCTGCCAGGCGACCAGCATGCACCCCAGCCCGGCCAGGACCGCCGCGAAGGAGGCGGCCACCGTCCACCACGACAGCCGGCCGAGCGCGGTCACGGTGCCCTCCCAGTTGCGGGACAGGCCGTAGGCCAGGAACCCGAGGGCGGCGAGCGCCAGCCCGGCCCGCAGCAGGGGATTCGATCGCAACCGGCTCATCACCCGCCCAGCGTACGGTCCCCGGTTACCAGCGGGTAGGCCGAGCGCGCCGCGCCTTACCCGATCATGTACGAGCCGTGACCGCCGCGCGCCCGGTGCCGGGACGTGCGACGAACGGGTGCATCTGGCCCCTGGCGCGGGCGAGGCCGTGGCGCGGGCGTACAGGAGGCCGCGGTGGTGGGGTGCGCAAGGCCATGGCCGGTGTGCGTGGGCCCCGGACGTGCGCGTGCGTGGGTCCCGGACGCGGGCGTGCGCGGGGACGGGGCCGTGGGCGCGCCGTTCACGCACTAATGTTGGGCGCCGTGGGCACTGAACGCGTGGCGCAACTGGAGTACTCGGAGTTCCAGGCGGCGATGCTGGACGAGGCCAAGCGGCGCCGCAAGGCCGCCAAGATCATCGCGGTGCTCGCGCACTTCCTCGGCCGTGATCCCGCTCCCGCCGGCGACGGCCCGGGGGTCCTCGACGGGCTGACCGTGGCCGACATCGGCTGCTCGGCCGGGTTCATCGCCGACGAGCTGGCCGCGGCCGGCGCGCGGCACGCCCTCGGGGTGGACATCGACGTGCCCGGGCTGCGCAAGGCGGACGAGCGGTTCGGCTCACGGGTGGAGTTCCTGTGCGCGGACGGCACCGCGCTGCCGTTCCCCGACGGCTCGGTCGACGTGCTGGTCCTGAACCACATCTACGAGCACGTGGTCGACCCGGACGCCGTGGTGGGCGAGCTGCACCGCGTGCTGTCCGACGACGGCGTGCTCTACCTGGGGCTCGGCAACCGCCTCGGGGTGATGGAGCCGCACTACAAGCTGCCGTTCCTGTCCTACCTGCCGCCGTCGCCGGCCGACCGCTATGTGCGGGCCTTCGGCCGCGCCGACCACTACTACGAGCGGTTCCGCACCAGGGGCGGGCTGCGGCGCATGCTCGCGGGCTTCCACGTGTGGGACTACTCCTTCCCGGTGCTCGCCTCGCCCGAGCGGTTCGCGGGCGGCGAGCTGTTCTCCGGCGCGGTGGGCCGCGTCGCCCAGGGGACGCTCGCCCGGACGCCGCGCACGGTGCTGCGGGCGCTGCTGCCGATCGTCCCGACCTATCTGTGGGTGGCCACCAAGACGCCGCGTGCGCCGCTCGGGCCCGCGCTCCCGCAGCCGCCCGAGCCGGTCCGCACGCCCCCGGTCCGTACGGCGGCGGAAGGCACGCGGGCGGGCCGCGGGCGATGACCCGCAAGAAGCTCGTCCGGCTGCTGTTCCTGCTGGTGGCCCTCGGGTTCGGCGCGTGGGCGGTCGCCGGGCGGTGGACGCAGGTGGCCGACGCGTTCGCCCGGCTCTCCTGGCCGCTGATGGCGGGTTCGCTGGTCGCCGTGCTGGCCGCGCTGACGGCGGGAATGCTCATGTGGCGGGCCCTGCTGGCCGATCTCGGCTCGCCGCTGCGGCTCACCGACGCCGCCAAGGTCTTCTTCGTGGGGCAGCTCGGCAAGTACATCCCCGGGTCGCTGTGGCCGGTCCTCGCGCAGATGGAGATGGGCAAGGACCTCGGCATTCCGCGTTCGCGCAGCGCCGCCGCCTTTTTCCTGACATATCCGATCTATCTGGCCAGCGGGCTGATGGTGGCCGTGCTCACCCTGCCCGTCTTCGCCGGAGACTCGGTGGCCCGCTACGCCTGGCTGCTCCTGCTGCTCCCCGTCCTCGTCGCCGCCCTGCACCCGCGCGTCGTCAACGGCGTCCTCGGCCTGGGCCTCCGGCTGCTCAAGCGGCCGCCGCTCGAACGCCCGCTCACCCGCCACGGGGTGCTCGCCTCGGCCGGGTGGGCCTTCGCCGGCTGGGCCGCGTACGGCGTCCACCTGTGGCTGATCACGGCCGGCCTCGGCGCGGCGGGCCCGCGGGCCCTGGCGCTGTCCCTCGGGGCGTTCGCGCTCGCGTGGTGCCTCGGTTTCATCGTGGTCATCGCGCCCGCCGGGGTAGGGGTCCGCGAGGTCGCCATGGTGGCGGCGCTCGCCCCGGTGCTGGACGGCGGCACGGCGGTCGCGGCGGCGCTGTGCTCGCGCCTGGTGGTCTCGCTCGGCGACCTGGTGTGCGCGGGCCTGGCGGGGCTGGCCGCCCGCCGCGCGGACGCCGTCCCGGTCACCGCCGGCGGTGACCGGCCCGCCCGCCGCGACGGCTGAGTCTCGCCGGATCACGGGTGTTCACCTGGGACGTCCCGGCCGCGGCTCACCACGGGGCCGATCAGTGAGCTAGCCTCACGGTGTGACGAGCAGCTACTCGCCGGAGTCGGCGCGCCTCGAGGCCATCCTCCTCGTGGGTGGTCAGGGCACCCGTCTGCGCCCCCTGACCTTGAGCACCCCCAAGCCGCTGCTTCCGACGGCGGGCGTCCCCTTCCTGGCCCACCAGCTGGCCCGGGCCCGTTCCTTCGGAGTCCGGCGCATCGTGTTCGCCACCTCCTACCGCGCGTCGATGTTCGCGGAGGCGTTCGGTGACGGCTCGGCGTACGGCCTGTCGCTGGAGTACATGACCGAGGAGACCCCGCTCGGCACCGGCGGGGCCATCCGCAACGCCGCCCA
The DNA here is from genome assembly GCF_014646695.1 of Sphaerisporangium melleum. Taxonomy (GTDB): domain Bacteria; phylum Actinomycetota; class Actinomycetes; order Streptosporangiales; family Streptosporangiaceae; genus Sphaerisporangium; species Sphaerisporangium melleum. Next base: position 163,065 of record NZ_BMNT01000002.1, on the reverse strand, counting down.
GGCGCTCACCTGCCCGTCGGACGCGCCGGTGCTCGTGCTCAACGGCGACATCCTCTCCGGGCACGACATCGGCGAGCAGGTCGGCCTGCACGTCTCGCGCGGGGCCGCCGTGACCCTCCACCTGACCGAGGTGGACGACCCGTCGCGCTTCGGCTGCGTGCCCACCGGCGAGGACGGCCGGGTCACCGCCTTCCTGGAGAAGACCCCGAACCCCGTGACCAACCGGGTCAACGCCGGCTGCTACGTCTTCACCCGCTCGGTCATCGACGAGATCCCCGCCGGGCAGGTGGTCTCGGTCGAGCGCGAGACCTTTCCCGGCTTGATCGAGGCCGGTGAGCCGGTGTTCGGGTACGCCGACCGGTCGTACTGGCTGGACGTCGGCACGCCCGCCGCGTTCGTCCAGGGCTCGTGCGACCTGGTGCTCGGCCGGCTGGCCTCTCCGGCGCTGCCCGGCCCGTGCGGGGAGTTCCTGGCCATGCCGGGAGCCGAGGTCTCACCGAACGCCAAGATCGAGGGCGGCACGGTGGTCGGGCCGCGGGCGATGGTGCGGTCCGACGCCGCCGTGCACGGCAGCGTGCTCGACGCCGACTGCGTGGTCGAGTCCGGGGCCATCGTCGTCGACTCGGTGGTGGGCGCGGGGGCACGGGTCGACGCCGGCGCTGTGGTGCGCAACGCGGTGATCGGCGAGGGCGCGGTCGTCGGGCCCGGCAACGAGCTGCTGGCCGGCGCGCGCCTGTGGCCGGGGGTCCGGCTGCCGGCGGGCGCGGTGCGCTTCTCCAGCGACGTCTGATCCGCTCCGCGCCGCTGGGCTCGCCGCCCTGGCGTACGGGCCGGCCGGGGCGCGCCAATAGTGTGGGCGTCGTGCGGGAACGCAGGTGGCGGCCGGACGGGCCGCTGGAGCTGGAGCCGGTCATGGCGCCGCACCGGCGCGGTGGCGGCGACCCCGCCTGGCAGCTCACCGCCGACCGCGCGCTGTGGCGCACTTCCCGCACTCCGGAGGGGCCCGGCACGCTGCGGGTGACCGTCGAGCCGGGCGAGGGAGAGGTGGTCGCGCAGGCGTGGGGGCCGGGGGCGGGCCGGCTGCTGGAGACGCTGCCCGGCCTGCTCGGCGCGGACGACCGCACCGCCGACTTCGCCGATCTGCTGCGCGGTCTCGGGCACGAGGCGCACCCGCTGGTGCGCGAGCTGGCCTCGCGTCACCCCGGGCTCCGGGTGGGCCGCACGCAGCGGGTGTTCGAAGCGCTGGTGCCGGCCGTGCTGGAGCAGAAGGTCGTCGGGCGCGAGGCGTGGCGGGCGTGGCGATGGCTGCTCACCCGGTACGGCGAGCCGGCGCCGGGTCCGGCCCCGGCGCTGATGCGGGTGTTCCCCGAGCCCGAGGTGTGGCGGGCCATCCCGTCATGGGACTGGCACCGGGCCGGGGCGGAGGCCGTGCGGGCCAGGACGATCGTGAACGCCGCCGTGCACGCGGCCAAGCTGGAGGCGGCAGGTGAGGCCGAGGCTGACCGGCTGCTGCGGGCACTGCCGGGCGTCGGCGTCTGGACGTCGGCGGAGGTCAGGCAGCGCGCCCACGGCGACCCGGACGCCGTCTCGGTCGGCGACTACCATCTGCCGTCACTGGTCGGCTGGTCGCTGACCGGTGGCAGGACCGACGACGCCGGGATGCTGGAGTTGCTCGCGCCCTATCGCGGGCACCGCCACCGGGTCGTCCGCCTGCTGGAGCTCGGCGGGCGCCGCCCGCCCGCCCGCGGGCCGCGGATGGCCGCCCGCGACTACCGCTCGTTCTGAAGCGGTCTCAAGCGGTTCAAAGCGGTCGGAAACGGCGCGGTCGAAAGCGGTTCCCGCTGAGTGAGGCGGTGAGGAGGTGAGGCCTCGCGAGACATTGGTCGCCATCGCGACCGGATCGGCTGCCCGATCACCCTGGGCCCGGCCGGCGTGCCCAGTACGCAGGGCTCGCCTGGGCGGGGCGGTCAGCGGGAGGCTATCGACCGCAGACCGGCCGGCAGGTCGCTCTGGGCCCAGTCGCGGCCGTCGCGGGTGTCGGCGCCGAACAGCGGGGCGAGCAGTGCGGCGGCGGCGATGAGGGCGATGATCAGCCAGGACATCGTGATCTCCTTGGGTCGGTGCTTGCACTCCCAAGTGTGTGTCCGTGCATATGTTCACGTCTATCGAGACTTTCTCTATCCCATCATTAAGAGATGCTAAGTCTTTGCCTGGTCGTGCCGCCCTGATGCACCCCGGCGGGGTGTCGAGCTTGACCGGTTTCGTACTGTGCGATGCATGAACGCGAACCCTACGGACGCCGCCATGCGGCGGGCGCTGGCCCGGGCGAGGGACGGGAAGGCGCTCGACGCGGCGGAGGCCACCGTTCTCCTGCACGCCCGGGGCACCGATCTGGATCGCCTCCTGGAGCACGCCGGCCGCGTCCGCGACGCCGGGCTCGCCTCCGTGGGCCGGGAGGGGACCATCACCTACAGCCGCAAGGTGTTCATCCCGCTCACCAGGCTGTGCCGGGACCGCTGCGGCTACTGCACGTTCGCCACCGCCCCCGGCAAGCTCCCCGCGCCCTTCCTCAGCCCCGACGAGGTGCTCGCCATCGCCCGGCAGGGCGCCGCCATGGGCTGCAAGGAGGCGCTGTTCACGCTCGGCGACCGGCCGGAGGACCGCTGGCACCAGGCCAGGGAGTGGCTGGACGCCCACGGGTACGACGACACCCTGTCCTACGTGCGGGCCATGGCCGTCCGCGTCCTGGAGGAGACCGGGCTGCTGCCGCACCTCAACCCCGGCGTGCTGACCTGGCGCGACCTGCAACGGCTCAAGCCCGTCGCCCCGTCCATGGGCATGATGCTGGAGACGACCTCCCGTCGGCTGTTCGAGGAGAAGGGGCAGGCCCACTACGGCTCCCCGGACAAGGACCCGGCCGTCCGGCTGCGCGTGCTGGAGGACGCCGGCCGGTCCAACGTCCCCTTCACCACCGGCATCCTGATCGGCATCGGCGAGACCGTGGCCGACCGGGCCGAGTCGATCTTCGCGATCCGCCGGGTCGCCCGCGAGTACGGCGGCGTCCAGGAGGTCATCGTCCAGAACTTCCGCGCCAAGCCGGACACCGCGATGCGCGGCATGCCGGACGCCGACCTTTCGGAACTGGCCGCCACGATCGCGGTCACCCGCCTGGTGCTCGGCGCGAAGATGCGCGTTCAGGCCCCGCCGAACCTCATCGGCGACGAGTACGCACTGATGATCAGGGCCGGCATCGACGACTGGGGCGGGGTCTCGCCGGTCACTCCCGATCATGTGAACCCCGAGCGGCCCTGGCCGCAGATCGAGGAGCTCGCGGCGCGCACCGCCGCCGCGGGCTACGACCTGAAGGAACGGCTCACCATCTACCCCGAGTACGTCCTGGCCGGGGAGCCGTGGCTGGACCCGCGCCTGCGTGGCCACGTCGACGCGCTGGCCGACCCGGAGACGGGCCTGGCCCGGGACCTGCGGCCGCAGGGCCTGCCCTGGCAGGAGCCGGACGGCGGGTTCTCCGCCTCCGGGCGCACGGACCTGCACGTGGAGGTGGACGCCTCCGGGCGGGCGCAGGACAGGCGGGACGACTTCGCGCACGTGTACGGCGACTGGGACGCCCTGCGCGAGCGCGTCCCGGCCGGCGCGGGCGCCACCCCGGCGGCGGACGCCGGGACCGGCGCGGACGGCCTCGGCAACGCGGACGGCCGGAACAATGCGGACGGCCTGAGCGGCGCGGACGGTGTCACCGGCGCGGGCGAGCGGCAGGGTTCAGGCGGAGGGCGTGCCGTGGCGGGCGGGGCCGCGGGCGGCGACATGCGCGAGGCACTGCGCCGGGCCGCCGCCGACCCGGCCGGGCTCACCGACGCCCAGGCGCTCACCCTGCTCGGCGCGGACGGCGCCGACCTCGCCGAGCTGTGCCGGGTGGCCGACGACCTGCGCCGCGAGGCCGCGGGCGACGACGTCACCTACGTCGTGAACCGCAACATCAACTTCACCAACGTCTGCTACACCGGCTGCCGGTTCTGCGCGTTCGCCCAGCGGCGCACCGACGCCGACGCCTTCACCCTGTCCCTCGACCAGGTCGCCGACCGGGCCGCCGAGGCGTGGGAGGCCGGGGCGACCGAGGTGTGCATGCAGGGCGGCATCCACCCCGACCTGCCCGGCACGGCGTACTTCGACATCGCGCGGGCGGTCAAGGAACGCTGCCCCGATATGCACGTGCACGCCTTCTCGCCGATGGAGGTCATCAACGGCGCGAGCCGGACGGACATGTCGATCCACGACTGGCTGGTGGCCGCCAAGGAGGCCGGCGTCGACTCACTGCCGGGCACGGCCGCGGAGATCCTGGACGACGACGTGCGCTGGGTGCTGACCAAGGGCAAACTGCCCACCCGCGAATGGGTCGAGGTCATCACCACCGCGCACCGGGTGGGCCTGCCGACCACCGCGACGATGATGTACGGCCACGTGGACACCCCGGCCCACTGGGTGGCGCACCTGCGGCTCATCCGCCGCATCCAGGAGGAGACCGGCGGCTTCTCGGAGTTCGTGCTGCTGCCGTTCGTCCACCACAGCGCCCCGATCTACCTGGCCGGCATCGCCCGGCCCGGGCCGACGGCACGGGAGAACCGCGCGGTCCACGCGCTCGCCCGCGTCATGCTGCACGGGGCGATCGCCAACATCCAGTGCTCGTGGGTCAAGCTCCAGGACGACCTGTGCCGGGCCGTGCTGGCGGGCGGGGTGAACGACCTGGGCGGCACGCTGATGGAGGAGACGATCAGCCGGATGGCCGGCTCGGAGAACGGCTCCTACAAGACCATCAGCGACATCGCCGCGATGGTCGAGCCGACCGGCCGCCCGCTGCGCCAGCGCCTCACCGGCTACGGCGTGCCCTCGGCCGAGCGGGTGGCCGCGGCGCGGGCCAGCGACGGCGTCTGCCGCAGCGTCCGCCGTACCATCCCGCTCGTCACCCCCTCGTGACCTCCCTCGTGACCTCCCTGACCCCGCTGCGGGCGGGCCTCGCCCCGGTCGCCATGGCAGGCGCCCGGGGCGGGGCCGCCCGGTCGCGGCCGGAGGGTGATCGGGCGGTCCGGCAGGTCAGCGGGTGACGATGAAGTCGTCCGGGTCGCGCGGGGGACGGTCACGCGGCGGCGCGGCGGCGTGGCCGACGGCCACGGCGCCCATCGGGTCCCACGACTCCGGCAGGTCCAGCACCTCGCGCACGACCTCGCGGCAGAACATCGTGGAGGACACCCACGCCGAGCCCAGCCCCTCGACGGCGAGCTGCACCAGGAGGTTCTGCACGCCCGCGCCGGTCGCCACGACGAACATCTCGCGCTCGGCCGCGTTGCGCCGCGCGTCGGGGTAGGTGTGCGAGCCCTCCATCACCAGGCAGGGCACCACCAGGTACGGGGCGCGGCGCAGCACGTCGCCCCGCTTCACCCGCCGGGCGATCGACTCCTCGGTGAAGCCGGTGGCGCGCAGGTCGCGCACCCAGGCCGCGAGCATGGCGTCCAGCAGCTTCTCCCGCGTCCCGGCCGACTCCAGCAGCACGAACCGCCACGGAGTGGTGTGGTGCGGAGCGGGCGCGCTGACCGCCGCGGCCACGGCCCGCCCGACCGCCGCCGGGTCCACCGGCGCGGCGGAGAACTCCCTGATCGTCCGGCGGGCGAACAGCACCTCCGAGGAGCCGAACCGGAACATGTCCTCGTCGGCCGGCCGGACCAGCGGCCGTACCCCAGGGCCGTCCTCCTCGGTGACCAGGTGGGCCAGGCCGCGCACCACCGCGACCGGGACGCCGTCCAGCTTGCCCTTGACCAGCTCGGCCGCCGCCGCGATCTCGTCGACCAGCGCGGTGACCGTCGCCGACAGCGGGTTGCCGTAGCCGTCCGAGCGGCCGCGCAGGTCGTCGAGCGGCCGGACGCCGGCCGCGCCGATCGCGACGTCGGTCAGGCCGTTGCGCCACGGACGGCCGAAGGTGTCCGACAGGATCACCCCGGCCCTGACCGGCAGCCCCGCCCGAATGCGGCGGGCGGAGGCGTCGGGGTCCTGCGGCAGCAGCAGCACGGTGCCGGGCTCGGTGTTGGAGGCGTCCACCCCGGCGGCGGCCATCACGAACCCGTGGCGGGTCTGGGCGATCACGGTGTCGCCCCGGCGGGCCACGACCCGCTCGGTCTCCGCGGCGATCGCCTCGGCGCGGTCGTGCGCCCGGCGCACCCGGCCCTCGGCCTTGCTGACGATCTTGGAAGTGACCACGAGGATGTCGCCGTCGGCCAGGCCGGGCACGGCGCGGGCGATCAGCGCGGCCAGGTCGTCGCCCGGCCGCACCTCGGGCAGGCCGGTGACCCCGTGGACGACGAGCTCGCGGAGCTCGCGGCCGGTCGTGGTGCTCATCGGGCCAGCTCCAGGGTGGCGCGGGCGATCGCGGCGGTGGCCTCGACGTCGGTCATGAGCAGCGGCCGCGCCACCACCTGTACCCCGTCCAGCGCGACCCCGGCGTCCTCCTCGGCGACCAGCCACCCGTCGAGCAGCCGCGCGCCGTACAGGTCGAGCACCGCCTGGGCGCTGGTCTCCACGCCGATCGCGGTGAGGCACGCGTCGGCCATGCCGCGCACCGGGGCGCCGCCGATGATGGGGGAGACTCCGATCACGGTCTTGGGCTCCAGCGCCTCGCGGATGCCGGGGATCTGGAGGATCGTCCCGATGCTCACCACCGGGTTGGATGGCGGCAGGATCACCACGTCCGCCTCTTCGACGGCCTCCAGCACGCCGGGGGCGGGCTTGGCGTCGTCGGCGCCGACCAGCACGAACCGCAGGGCGGGCGCCGCGGCGCGCATGCGCACCCACCACTCCTGGAAGTGGACGGCCCGCCGGCCCTGCTCGTCCTCGATGACCACGTGGGTCTCGACCCGGTCGTCGGTCATCGGGATCAGCCGGACGCCCGGCCGCCAGCGCGCGCACAGGGCCTCGGTCACCGCCGACAGCGGGTAGCCGGCGCCCAGCATCTGGGTGCGCACGATGTGCGTGGCGAAATCGCGGTCGCCGAGGCCGAACCACTGCGGTTCCATGCCGTAGGCCGCGAGCTCCTCCTTGACGGTGTGGTGCTCGTCGGCGCGGCCCCAGCCCTGCCCCTCGTCGATGCCGCCACCGAGGGTGTACATGACGGTGTCGAGGTCGGGGCAGACGCGTAGTCCGAACAGGGTGATGTCGTCGCCGGTGTTGCCGATGACGGTGATCTCGGCGTCGGGGGCGGCGGCCTTGAGCCCACGGAGGAACCGGGCGCCGCCGATGCCGCCGGCGAGGGACAGGATGCGCATGCCGTCAAGTGTTCCACTGGCCGGCGCGCCGCCGGTTCCGGGCCGGTCGGCGTGGGCGAAAGGGGACGGAAAGCCCTGCTCGACGGCGGAATACGGCTCCGAGCGGCGCAGCACAGTGATCTTCTGTGATCTGTGAGGTTGTTGGGTCTTGTGCCGCCAAAGTGCGGAGATGTGCGAAACTGCGCATGCCGTATGGACCCATTGGGGGGTAGTTGTGGTCAAAGTAGAGCCTGGACGGCTCCGCGAGCCTGCGGCCTGGCTCATGCTCGCGGTGGTCTGCGCGCAGGTCCTGGTCGGCGTCGAGCGGATGTTCCTCGGAGCCGGGGAGTCCTTCGCCGAACGGGCGTCCTCCTCGCTCATCCGGATGACCTCACCGGTGTACGCGGCGCTCGCGATCGGGGCGATCGTCCTGGTCACCCGGTTCGGACCGCCCACCCCCCGCGCCCGCCTGGTCAACCTCGTCGCCGTCGGCGTGCTCGCGGTCGCGACCCTGTTCGGCCTCATCGCCTTCCTCGCCGGCTTCGGGGACGCCTTCGCGGCCGGTGGCCTGGCGGTGATCGAGCACCTGCTGACCGGCCTGTCCTCCCTCGCCCTCACCGCCGTCGCCCTGGTGTACGCGATGTCGGTACTCGCGCCCGCGGCGGCCCGGCCTCGGCAGGAGGCGTTCGGCGCGCAGGGCTTCATCCCCCCGCAGGGCATGCCCGGCCCCCAGCAGGCTCCTCACCAGGGCTTCCACGAGCACCCCGGTCCGCCCCCGGGCATGGCCGAGCACCCGGGTCATCCTCACCAGCAGTCCGGCCCGTACCAGCCCGGCCCGCAGCCGGCGTTCGCCGAACAGCATGGGCAGCATGGGCAGCACGGGCAGCCGGGTCCGCAGGCGCACTCGGGCGGCCACGACGGTCCGCAGTCGCAGCCGGCGCTGCCGCCCGGCCCCGGCGCGTACGCCTCGCAGCACTCCCAGCCGCTCGACCCGTACGCACCGCCCGCCCCGGACGGATACGGCCCGCAGGGCCGGCCGGACGAGCAGCGGCCGCAGCCCTCCGCGCCGGGCGCCTACGAGCCGCAGCCGTCGAACCCCCACGAGCAGTGGCAGCCCGCGCCCGGTCACGACCAGCCTCAGCCCGCCGGGGCGGCGCAGCAGGCCGGCGGATACGAGCAGTCCCAGCCCGGTGGCGGATACGAGCCGCAGGCCACCGGCCCGTACGAGCGGCCCGCCGGCCCCGTCTATGAGCCCCGGCCGTCCGGCGCCTACGAGCCGCAGCAGCCCGGGGCGTACGAGCCGCAGCCCTCCGGGGCCTACGAGCGGCCGGTGGGCACCGGAGCCTTCGGCGGGCAGCAGCCCGCGGCGTACGCCGCTTCGTCGGGGCCGGCGGCCCAGAGCGGTGACGCCTACGGGCCGCAGACGCCCTCTCCCTACACCCCGGCCGGTGCGGGCTCCGCGGGCTCCGCGAGCTCCGACGGCCCGACGGGTCCGACCGCGCCTGCGGGCCCCGGCGCCTTCGGGCACCCCGACGCCTTCACCACCGGCGCCCGCCAGGCCCTGCCGACCGGCGAGCCGGACACTCCGTCCCCCTTCGACTCGGCGCCCTATGGCACCCCCCAGCCCGGTGGCGCCGCGTACGGGCGGACCGGCCCATCGGACCAGCCCTCGGCGTACGGGGCGACAGGTCCGCAGGCGAGCCCGCTGGACCAGCCGTCGTATGGCGCGACGGGGCCGCAGACGAGTCCGGTGGAGGGTGCTTCGTCGTTCGGGCAGTCCGGTCCGCAGGTGAGCCCGTTGGACCAGCCGCCGGCGTACGGCGCGACGGGTCCGCAGGCGAGCCCGCTGGACCAGCCGCCGGCGTACGGGGCCACCGGCCCGCAGACCAGCCCGGTGGAGGGCGGTTCCGGCTACGGCCTGGGCACGACCCAGCCCGGCTCCTACGGCGCGACCGGCGCGCAGCCGGGCGGCGAGCCCTACGGCGGCTACTCCTCCGGCGAGTTCGGCCGGCCCGCGGAGCCCTCCCCGCTGTACGGCGAGAACGCCGCCGACCCGCGACGGCAGCAGCTCGCGCAGGCCTACCAGCAGGCCCAGAGCTACCAGCAGGGGCAGGGCGGCAGGCAGAGCGGCGTCGCCGGGACGTCCTCCGCCGACTCCGGCGCCGGCCAGGCCTCCTCGGCCTCGGGGCCGGGCGCGCCGGAGTACACCGGCACCCAGCCGGTGCGCACGCCGGACTACACCAACACCTATGGCGGCGGCCCGTTCGGCCACCCGCAGTCGCCCGCCGACGCACCCGGATACGCCCGCCCGGCGGACTCCCCCCAGTACCGCCCGGCGCAGGACCAGTCCTACCCGCCTCAGGACCAGCCCTATTCCGGCCAGGGCCGGCCCGCCTGGGAGGAGCCGCACTCGGAGAAGACGGTGCGGTACGACCAGGCGGCGTTCCAGAAGGACCCGCTGAACGCCCCGATGCCGCAGCAGGTCCAGCCGGGCCGGCGAGACGAGCCCATCGACCCGACCGCCATCTACGCCCCCGACCGGACCTCTCCGGCCAAGCCGGAGGAAAGCGATGGTAGAGATCGGGCAGTTCCCGGCGCGGACCAGGGAACTCCCTGGTACGGTTCGGACCGCTGAGGGCATACAAGATCGGGAATCGCGCTAGACCGTCCGGCCCTCCACAGGGAGGCGCGGGCGGTGGCGGGTTCCCTGCGGCCCGTATACCGGGGAGAGCCGTTCTCCCCGTGCGCTGTCATGCTGCTTGACGCCACACGCGGCACACGCGTGTAATTACAACTGTGTTGTTACGCCTTTCACATGCTGGGTATGGAGGAAGGTGTTCTAAGGGGGGCTCCGTTGCGGGGCGGGCGGGCGATCAGCAGGAGGTGTGCAGTGACCGACCTGGTCATGGCACAGATGCTCGGCGCGGAAGAGCTGGGATGGCAAGAGCGCGCGCTGTGCGCGCAGACCGACCCGGAGGCGTTTTTTCCAGAGAAGGGCGGGTCAACGCGGGAGGCCAAGAAGGTCTGCCGGTCGTGCGAGGTGCGGGCCGAGTGCCTGGAGTACGCCTTGCAGCATGACGAGAGGTTCGGCATCTGGGGGGGATTGTCGGAACGAGAGCGTCGCCGGATCAAGCGAGAGGCCGGCTGACCGGGCCGGGCGGGCCGCGGCCCGCCGGCACGGTGCGAAGCGGCAGGTGAACGGCGCCACGACGCCGAGATGATCACGGTCACGGCCACACGGCGTGGGGAGGGGAGCCCGCGGCGGCGGCCTGGCGAGGGGACGTGGTCGGCGAGGCGGCGAGACGTGGCGTCCGACGATGACGTATGCCCGAGGATCCACTGCCAGGCCGAGTTGGCAGACCAGCGGATCCTCCGCGCCCAGGTTGCCGTATCGTGATCGGCGCAAGCCACACGAGCCCCCAAGGACACCGTCCCCGTGCAACCGCCGCGTCCATCGGTCACCGCCATCGTCGTCTCCCATGACGGCGCACGCTGGCTGAAGGAGACACTCCAGGGGGTTCTGCGTCAGTCGCGTCCCCTCGACCGGCTCGTCGGTGTGGACAACGGCAGCCGTGACGGCAGCGCCGCGTTGCTCACCGAGGCGTTCGGCGCGAACTCCGTCCTGACCATGCCCCGCTCCACCGGGTTCGGTGAGGCGGTCGCCGCGGTGCTCGAACGGCTGCCGCACACTGGCGGCGAGGAATGGATCTGGCTGCTGCACGACGACTGCGCGCCCGACCGGCACGCGCTGGAGGCGCTGCTGTGGGCCGCCGCCGGTGACCGCGAGGCCGTCATCCTCGGCCCGAAGATCCGTGACTGGCTCGACCGCCGCACCCTGCTGGAAGTCGGCGTGACGGTCGACCGGTCGGGCCGCCGCGACACCGCGCTGGAGCCCCGGGAGTACGACCAGGGGCAGCACGACGGCGTCCACGAGGTGCTGTCGGTCTCCACGGCCGGCATGCTCGTCCGCCGTGACGTGTGGGAGCGGCTCGGCGGACTGGATCCCGAGCTCCCGCTGTTCCGCGACGACCTCGACCTGTGCTGGCGCGCCACCGCGGCCGGGCACAAGGTGCTGTGCGTCACCGCCGCCGTCGCCTGGCACGCCGAGGCGGCGGCGCGCCGCAGGCGCCGCATGGCGGTCAGCGACACCCACCCGCGCAGGCTCGACCGGCGCAACGCCATGTTCGTCGTCATGGCGAACCTGCCGTTCCGCTCGATGCTGTGGTCGGTCGTGCGCAACCTGTTCGTCTCCCTGCTGCGCACACTGTTGCTGCTGCTGGCCAAACAGCCGGCCAACGCCCTGGACGAGGTGGTCGCCTTCGGCGGCGTCCTTTCCTCTCCGCGCCGCCTGCTGAAGGCCAGGAAGGCCAGGAAGCAGGGCAGGAAACAGGGATATCCCAAGGTCAAAGCCCTGTTCACCCCGCCGGGCATGGCCCTGCGGCGCCTCACCGACATGGTGCAGGGCTATCTGTCCGGCGCCGGGCCCATCGACTCCGCCGGACGCCACCACGCCGTCATCTCCGAGCCCTCCGGCGAGGACGACGGCGATGAGCTGCTCACCGACGCCGGCCTCATGCAGCGCGTCTTCGGCAACCCCGGCGTCCTGCTCTGCCTGGGGCTGCTCGCGGTGACCATCGCCGCGGAGCGGTCGCTGCTGTACGGAGGGCTGCTCGGCGGCGGGGCGCTGGTGCCCGTCGTGGGCGGCGCCTCCGACCTGTGGCAGTTCTACACCTCCGGGTACCACGCGGCCGGGCTCGGCTCCGGCGGCTGGGCTCCGCCGTACGTCGCCGTCCTGGCCGCGCTGTCCACGATCTTCCTCGGCAAGACCTGGCTCGCGGTCTCGGTGCTGCTGCTCGGCTGCGTGCCGCTCGCCGGCCTGTCGGCCTACATCGCCACCCGCTCGATGATCTCGCACCCGCTGGCCCGGGTGTGGCTCGCCGCGTCCTACGCGCTGCTGCCCGTGGCGACGGGCGCGGTCGCGGCCGGGCGGCTCGGCACGGCGGTGGTGTTCGTGCTGCTGCCCGCCTACGCCGCCCTCGCCGCCAGGGTCATCACCGGCGAGCGGCGCCGCGCCCGCCGGGCCGCCTGGGCGCTCGGCCTGCTGCTCGCGGTCGGCACCGCGTTCGCGCCCTTGGTCTACGTGCTGGTCGCGGTGCTCGGCGGCCTCGCCGCCGTCTCGTTCGGCGGAGTACGGCGCGGGGTGGGCGCCTCGCTCGGCATCGCGATGGCCGTGCCGATCGTGCTGCTGGCCCCCTGGCTGGCCCAGCTCGCCGCCGACCCCGGGCGCATCCTGCTGGAGGCCGGCCTGCACCGGCCCGAGCTGGTCGACTCCCGGCTGCCCCCCGAGGCGCTGCTGCTGCTCAGCCCGGGCGGTCCCGGCGTGCCGCCCGTCTGGGTGACCGGAGGGCTCTTCGCCGCCGCGCTGGCCGCCCTGCTGTTCCGCCGGCACCAGATGGTGGTCGTCGTCGGCTGGGGCGTCACGGTCTTCGGCGTGCTGGTGGCCACCGTGGCGGCCCGCGTCCCGGTCGGCGACGCCCCTGCCTGGCCCGGCGTGCCGCTGGCCTTCGCCGCCACCGGCCTCATCGTGGCCGCGGCGCTGACCGGTCACCGCGTCATCGAGCTGCACCGGGCGGGCGGCCTGCGCCGGGTCGGCGCGGCGCTGATGGTGCTGGTGGCCTGTGCGTCGCCCGTCCTGGTGGCCGGCCTGTGGATCAAGGACGGGGTGGACGGGCCGCTGCGGCGCGGCGTGCCGAGCGTGATCACCGACTTCGTCGCCGCCGCCTCCCGGCAGGGCGAGGGCACCATCGTGCTCCGCTCGGGAGCGGACGGCTTGCTGACCTTCACCGTGCTGCGCGGACGCACCCCGCTGATCGGCGAGACCGAGCTGCCGGTGCCCGATGCTCTGCGCCGCCGGCTGTCCGACCTGGTCGCCGGGGTCATCTCCGGGCGCGGCGGGGACGACGCGGTCGCCCTGGCCTCCTACGGCGTGCGCTTCGTCGCCGTCCCCGGCCCGGTCGACGCCAAGGTGCGGCGCTCCCTGGACGCGGACCCGGCGCTCACCCGGGTCAACCTCTCGCCGAACGGCGGCCTGTGGCGCATGGTGGCACCGCTCGGCCGGGTCTACCTGCAGGGCAAGGACGGCGGGCGCACCCCCGTCCCGTACACCGAGCCGGCGGGCGGCGGCATCGCCGTCACCGTCCCGCCCGGCGAGCCGGGACGCACCCTGGTGCTGGCCGAGCCCGCGGGCGGCTGGACGGCCACCGCCGGCGGCTCCTCGCCGGCCGCCCGCACCATCGACGGCTGGGCGCAGGGCTTCGAGCCGCCGGCGGCGGGCGGGCGCGTCACCATCGAGTACGGCGCCTCCTGGCACCGGATCTGGCTGTGGGCCCAGCTCGCGATCGTCGTCCTCGTCCTCGTGCTGGCCTCGCCCGGCGCGCGCGGCGCCGAGATCACCGAAGAGTACGCCGAGCCGGTGGCCGCCGAGCGCGAGCTTCAGGAGGTGCCGGCCCGGTGAGGCTGCTGATCGAGAACCGCTTCGGGTTCCTCGCCCTGGTGCTGGTGGTCCTCGCGGCCATGTTCGGCGTGGCGTTCGCCACCCGCCAGGGCGTCGCGCCGGCCCCCGTCCCCGCCCCCGCGCGGGTGGCGGTGGAGTCGGTCTCGACCGTCTGCCCCGACCCCGGCGGCGCCCGGGTCACCGCGGTCACTCCGCCGGGTGGCAAGGGCGAGGGGACCGCCACGGTGGCCGAGGTCGGCGGCAAGCCGTCCGCCGCGTCGCGGCTGGAAGGGCCGGGCGTGCCGTGGCAGCGGGACGTGCCGGCCCGCGTCGGCCCGGTGGAGGTCGCAGGCGCGGGTGCGATGGCCGCCGGCCTGGAGGCCGCCCAGACCAGCCGCCGGCTCGGCGGCGACGCGCGTGGCCTGGCCGGCGTGCGGTGCGCGGAGCCCGGCGCCGTCGCCTGGTTCGTCGGGCCCGGCCCGGCCGCCGCCGACGTCCGGCTCTTCCTGACCAACGCCGACGACGCCGAGACCATCGTGGAGATCCTGGTCTACGCGGGCGAGGGGCCCGTGGTGAACGACTCCGGCAGCAGCCTGGTGCTCAAACCCGGCGAGCACCGCACCGTGCGGCTGCGCGACCTCGCCCCTTCGCCGCTGGTCATGGCGGTCGAGGTGCGCACCATCAGCGGGCGTGTCGCCGCGGCGGCGCGGGCGGTGCTGCCCAAGGGCAAGGGCACCGACTGGCTGCCCGCCGCGGCCGAGCCCGCCACGACCGTCGTCGTCCCCGGCATTCCCGGCGGCGGCGGTCTGCGTGAGCTGTACGTCACCGCGCCGGGGGAGGCCGACACGGTCGTCCACGTGAAGGCGCTGACCGCCGACGGGTTCTACGCGATGAAGAACCGCGAGTCCCTGGAGGTCCCCGCCGGGTCGACCGCCTCGCTCGACCTGTCCACCGGCATCGGCGGCCAGCCGGCGGCGATCGTCCTGACGGCGGACGTGCCGATCGTCGCCGGGGCGATGACCACCGGCACCGGCAGCCGTCCGGACGTCGCGTTCAGCGCGGGGGCCCCGGCGATCGACGTGGGCAGCGTGGTCGCCGACAACCGGGCCGGTAAGAAGCTCTCGTCGCGGCTGATCCTGTCGGCGCCCGGCGCGGCCGCGAAGGTCCGTGTGCAGGCACTGCCCCGCAAGGGCGCCGCGCCCGCGCCGGTGGAGGTCGAGATCCCGGCCGCGCGCACCAAGGAGATCAAACTCGCCCCGCCGGGCGGGGGCGACTTCAGCGTCATGGTGCAGCCGCTGGCGGGGTCGGGCCCGGTGTACGGCGGGCGGGTGCTGGACGAGAGCACGCCCGAGGGGCTGCTGATCACCGCCCAGCCGCTCGCACTGGCCCGCACCTGGGCGATCGTCCCGCCGGTCGAGGAGACCTCCGACGTGGTGCTGCCCGCCGCGCGCTGACGTCCGCGGCGGGCCGCCGGAGTCAGTGCCGGTCGTCGTACCCGGGGTCGACGGTCTCGGGGGACAGGCCGAGCAGGCTCGCGACCTGCTCGACGACCACGTCGTGCACGAGCGCGCCCAGGGTGTCGCGGTCGCGCGCCCGGGCCTCGAGCGGGCGGCGGTAGACGACCACGGCGGCGGGGGAGCCGGCGGTGGCCTGCTGGGCCCGGCCGAAGGGAATGGGGTCGGGGGAGAGCCTGCCCGGCCCGTCGATCAGCTCGTCGGGCGGCGGGACGTCCTCGACCGCGAACTCGACCGCCGAGAGCTGGTCGCCCCATTTCGGCCGCAGCCGTTCGACGGCGTCCAGCACGAAGTCGTCGAAGCGCTCGCTGCGGGAACGCGCGATGGGCACGTGCGACGGGGCGATCGGACCGCGCATGCCGCGGCCGTGCCGGTCGCGGCGTCGCGGGCCGTTGGGGCGGGGCGTGCCGCCTGGGGCCGAACTCACATAGCCAAGCCTAGATCGTGCCTGCCGGATCCCGTGCCCACTCCCTGTACTCACGGGCCACGCACCGTATGGGCCCCGGTGGAGCGGGGAGCGCGTCAAGGGGGTTCCGGGCAGGGTTATAGCGGCCGTAAATGGAGGGTAAGTGTCCGAAATGTGGCGACACGCTCGTTAAGAGCTCCTCGGTGGTGGCAATGTGAACGCGGACCGGATACGGTCCCTCCGTGAGCCCCGTCCGCAGCTGTTCCCGTACCGCCTGCAGGCAGCCTGCCGTCTTCACACTCACGTATGTCTACGCCGACTCGACCGCCGTGCTCGGCCCGTTGGCGACGTACGTCGAACCACACTGCTACGACCTGTGCGCGGACCACGCGGAGCGGCTGACCGCCCCCCGCGGGTGGGAGGTCGTCCGGCTGCCGTCGGAGGCGGGGCAGCCGAGCACCGACGACCTGGAAGCCCTGGCCAACGCCGTGCGCGAGGCCGCGCGGCCCACGCCCTCCTCCGGCGAGCCGGTGGGCCAGGGCGTCGAGGTCGGCCGCCGCGGCCACCTCCGGGTGCTGCGCTCGGCCCAGCAGCAGAACCTCGACCGTTGACATCCCGGCGGCGTCCCGCACCACGCCGTCCCTAGGGTGTCCGAGCGCGATGGCGTCCTGCCGCTCGGGCCAGAACTCCACGAGGACGCAGTAGGCTCGTCCGAAAAGACATGACTAGGTGCGGAGCGGAAGTGGGCGACCTCGCCAAGATCTTCAAGGCGTACGACATCCGCGGCGTGGTCCCGGGTGAGCTCGACGAAGCCGCCGCCGAGGCCGTGGGCGCCGCCTTCGTCGAAGTGCTCGGAGCCGCCGCCGTCGTGATCGCCCGCGACATGCGCGCCTCCTCGGTGCCGCTGTCGGCCGCCTTCGCCCGTGGCGCCACCGGCCGGGGCGCCGACGTGATCGACGCGGGCCTCGGCTCCACCGACCTGCTGTACTACGCCAGCGGCAGCCTCGCCCTGCCCGGCGCGATGTTCACCGCCAGCCACAACCCCGCCCGGTACAACGGCATGAAGCTCTGCCGGGCCGGCGCCGTCCCGGTGGGTGCCGAGACCGGGCTGACCGCCGTCCGCGACCGCGCCGCCGAGATCCTCGCCGCAGGCGGTCCGGCGGACGGCGACGGCGCGGTGGGCGAGGTCACCGGCCGTGACCTGCTCGCCGGGTACGCCGGCCATCTGCGCGCCCTGGTCGACCTGTCGGGCGTCCGCCCGCTGAAGGTCGTCGTGGACGCCGGCAACGGCATGGCCGGGCACACCGTCCCCGCGGTCTTCGCGGGCCTGCCGGTCGAGGTCGTCCCGCTGTACTTCGAGCTCGACGGCGCCTTCCCCAACCACGAGGCCAACCCGCTGGAGCCCGACAACCTCCGCGACCTGCAGAAGGCCGTCCTGTCCAACGGGGCCGACCTCGGCCTCGCCTTCGACGGCGACGCCGACCGCTGCTGGGTGGTCGACGAGCGCGGCGAGTCGGTGTCCCCCTCGGCGATCACCGCGCTGGTCGCCACGCGCGAGCTGGCCAGGCATCCCGGCGCGCCGGTGATCCACAACCTGATCACCTCCCGGGCGGTGCCCGAGATCATCGCCGAACACGGCGGCGTCCCCGTGCGCACCCGCGTCGGCCACTCGTTCATCAAGGCCGAGATGGCCCGGGCCGGGGCGGTGTTCGGCGGGGAGCACTCCGCGCACTACTACTTCCGCGACTTCTGGTTCGCCGACTCCGGCATGCTGGCCGCGCTGCACGTGCTGGCCGCGCTCGGCGGGCAGGACCGTCCGCTGTCGGAGCTCATCGCGGTCTACGTCCGCTATGCCGCGTCCGGCGAGATCAACAGCACCGTCTCCGACCAGCAGGCGGCGCTGGCCCGGGCCCGCGCGGCCTTCGCCGGCCGCGAGGGAGCGGTCGTCGACGACCTCGACGGCCTCACCGTGTCCGGGGCCGGCTGGTGGTTCAATCTTCGTCCGTCCAACACCGAGCCGCTCCTTCGGCTGAACGCCGAGGCGGCCGACGAGAAGCAGATGGCGGCGGTCCGGGACGAGGTCCTCGCCGTCGTGAGGAGTACACCATGAAGATCGACGATTGGCTGCTCGACATCCTGGCCTGCCCGGCGTGCAAGTCGCCGCTCAACGCCGTCCCCGACAGCGACGAGCTGGCGTGCACCTCGCAGACCTGCGGGCTGGTCTACCCCGTCCGGGACGACATCCCGGTGCTGCTCGTGGACGAGGCGCGCAGGGCGTGACCTCCTTCGAGCCCGAGCGGCTGGACGACGCGGCGCTCCTCGGCGAGGGCGACCCCTCGGGCATGCTGCCCGCGGTCGCCTCCTCGGCCGCGCAGGTGCGCACCGCGCACCGCGCCGCGCTGGAGGCCGGGGTGTCCCGGCTGTCGCGCGGCGACCGGCCCCGGGCCATCGTGGTCGCGGGCATGGGTACCTCCGCCCTCGCGGGGGACGTCCTCGCCGCGGTGTGCGGGGGCGGGGTCCCGATCCCCATCGTGACCGTCCGCTCCTACCGGCTGCCCGGCTGGGTGGGCGCCGCCGACCTGGTCATCGCGGTGTCGTCCTCGGGCGCGACCGAGGAGACCCAGGCGCTGGCGCTGGAGGCCGTCCGCCGGGGGTGCCGCCTGCTGGCGGTGTGCCGGCCGGGGTCCCCGCTGGCGGCGATCGCCGAGCAGGCGTCCGGGTTGCACCTGCCCGTCGCCACCGTCGCGGGCGGCCACCCCGCACCCCGGGCGAGCCTGTGGGCGCTGGCCGTCCCGATGCTCGCGGTGGCCGCCGAGCTCGGGCTGACCGACGTCGGGCCGCAGATCGTGGAGGCCGTGGCCGCGCGTCTTGAAGACCTCGCGCACCGCTGCCGTCCCTCCAGCGAGTCGTTCATCAACCCCGGAAAGACCCTCGCCATGGAGCTCGCCGGCACCATCCCCATGGTGTGGGGCACCTCCCCGGTCACCGCCGTGGCGGCGAGCCGCCTGGCCTCCCAGCTCGCCAAGAACGCCAAGTACCCCGCGATCAGCGGCGAGATGCCCGCGGCCGGCCACGACCAGGTGTCGGTGTTCGACGGCCCGCTCGCCGAGCGCGACATCTTCGCGGACGGCCCGTCCACCACCCTGCGGCTGGTCGTGCTGCGCGACCTGGACGAGCATCCCCAGGTGAGCAAGAAGCGCGTGACGGCGGTCCGGCTGGCCGAGGCACGGGGGGTCCCGGTCACCGAGGTGTCCGCCGAAGGCGAGCACCCGCTGGAGCGGCTGGCCTCGCTCGTCGGGCTGATCGATTATGGGACTGTTTATCTCGCCCTGGGGTACGGTGTCGATCCGGCGCCGGTTGCGGCGGTCACGGAGCTCAAGGCCAGGGCTACCCCCTAGGATCTGCGGTGACCGCCTTGAGGCGGGTCGTGCACGGTTCTACGGTGATGGGCGGAGACTTCGGGTGAGCGCGGGCGGCGGTACCAAGGCGATTCTCGCGGCGCTGGGGGCGAACCTCGCGATCGCGGTGGCGAAGTTCGTGGCGTTCTTGTTCACGGGCTCGTCCTCACTGCTCGCCGAGTCGGTGCACTCGGTCGCCGACTCGGGCAACCAGGCGTTGCTCCTGCTCGGAGACCGGCGTTCCCGGCGGCGCAGGGACCTGCGGCACCCGTTCGGGTACGGTCGTGAGCGATACTTCTACGCCTTCGTGGTCGCGGTCGTGCTGTTCACTATCGGCGCGGTGTTCTCGATCTACGAGGGCTTCGAGAAGATCGCCCATCCGCACGCGGTGGAGTCGCCGGGGTGGGCGTTCGGCGTGCTGATCTTCGCGATCGTGGCCGAGGGCTTCTCGTTCCGCACCGCGATCGTGGAGTCGCTGCCACACAAGGGCGACCACTCCTGGTTCACCTTCATCCGCCGGTCCAAGTCTCCCGAGCTGCCGGTCGTGCTCCTGGAGGACTTCGGCGCGCTGCTCGGCCTGATCTTCGCGCTGTTCGGCGTCACCATGGCCGTGGTCACCGGCGACGGCGTCTGGGACGGCATCGGCACGCTGATGATCGGCCTGCTGCTCGCGGTCATCGCGGTGATCCTGGCCATCGAGACCAAGTCGCTGCTCATCGGCGAGAGCGCCGCCCCCGAGACCGAGCGCCGCATCTGCGACGCGCTGGAGGGCGCCCCCGAGGTGGACCGCGTGATCCACCTGCGCACGCTGCACCTCGGCCCGGAGGAGCTGCTGGTGGCCGCCAAGATCGCCGTGCGGCACGACGACACCGCGGCCGAGGTCGCCCGGGGCATCGACGAGGCCGAGCGGCGCATCCGCGAGGCCGTCCCGATCGCCAAGGTCATCTATGTCGAGCCCGACCTCTACCGCGCCGACAAGGCGCCGAGCTCACCCACCACCCCCTCAGGCGCGCAGGCAGACCACGCCTGACCAAGGTCCTCGCCTCCGCGCCCTGAGGGCGCTCCGGCTCGGGCCGTGTTTCCCAGGGGGGCAAGCCCCCCTTCGACCCCCCATCGAAGGGCTCTGCCCCTCGAGCTCCCCGACCTCAGTGCAGGCCGCTGCGTTCGGCATTCCGAACGGAGATCCAATGCAGAACCAGGTCTGCGGATGTCCTTTGCCGGACGGCGCCGTCGCCGTCCGGAGGATACACGTCAGGGTTCCAGATCGAACCAGACTGTTCGCCCCTGCCCTTCCTGCCACCACCCCCATGCCGTGGACAACTCCCGGACCAGCCACAGACCACGTCCGCCTTCACTGAACGGGCCCACCTGGGCGGGAACCTGGGGGATGGGGGCCGAATTGCCGAACGTCACCATTCAAGTCCTTCCGGCGACATCCGGTGCCCATCCGGCTACGGCAGGACCGTTCAGCATCATGCAGTTCCGCGAACCGCATGATCCAGATGTGGTCTACCTCGAAAGCATGACCAGTAGCCTGTATGTCGAGAGTGATGCTGAGATCTACCGGTATACCCTCGCGTTCGACCACCTACGGGCGGCCGCTCTCGGCACAGAGGAGTCGAAGTCGGTCATCGCAAGGTCCGCCGAACGTTTCACCTGAACCGTCGTCGCAATCTGATCAAGAAAGCGCAGGGGTGTCCAGAGTGGACTGGTCCCGCGTCGCCTGGCGCAAGAGCAGCCGAAGTGGTGAGGGCGCGAACTGCGTGGAGGTCGCCCGCGCCGACAACTTGTACTTCGTGCGCGACTCGAAGAATCTCGAAGGGCCCAAGCTGGCCTTCTCCGCCGCCGAATGGCGGGCATTCATCGCGGACCTGCGGAGCGGCGACCAGCCGGCTGATCAGATGCGGTAGTGCGGTCGGCCGCACGCTGTCAGCGGCCCTGGCGGAGGAGGCGGAGGGCCTTCTCCTTTTCGAAGTCGAGGGCTCTGCGGGGGGCCTGGATGCGGCCGATGCGCAGGCCGAGGTCGCGTACGGCCTGCGCCACGGCGGGCTCGCTCAGCACGCGCAGGCCGAAGGCCAGCTCGGCGGGGGAGACGTCGAAGCGCCGCTCCAGCTCCATGGCCTGGGTGACCGCTCCCAGCTCCTCGGGGCCGAAACGCCGGTGGGAGCCCTTCTCGCGGGTCGGCGGCAGCAGGCCGAGTGCCTCCCGGTAGCGGAGCATGCGGGGGGACACGCCGAGCCGCTTGGCCGCCTCAGTGATGCGCATGACGGCCATTCTTACATTCTTGTGTCAGCTTCCGAGTTCTGGGGATGCGTTGGGGTCCGCCCGGCTCTTAAACTCGCAGAGACGCACAATGACCTGGTTGAGGAGAAGACACCATGGACTTCAAGGTCGCCGACCTTGCGCTGGCCGATTTCGGCCGCAGGGAGATCCGCCTCGCCGAGCACGAGATGCCCGGCCTCATGGCGGTCCGCCGCGAGTACGCCGACTCTCGCCCGCTGGCCGGAGCCAAGATCATGGGCTCGCTCCACATGACCATCCAGACCGCGGTGCTGATCGAGACGCTGGTCGCGCTCGGCGCCGACGTCCGCTGGGTGAGCTGCAACATCTTCTCCACCCAGGACCACGCGGCCGCCGCCGTCGTCGTCGGCCCCGAGGGCACCGTCGACGCCCCCAAGGGCGTGCCGGTGTTCGCCTGGAAGGGCGAGACCCTGGAGGAGTACTGGTGGTGCACCGACCAGGCGCTGCGCTGGCCCGACGGCACCGGCCCGAACATGATCCTCGACGACGGCGGTGACGCGACCCTCCTGGTGCACAAGGGCGCCGAGTACGAGAAGGCCGGCGCCGTGCCCTCGCCTTCCGAGGACGACCCGGAGGAGTGGAAGATCATCCTCGACCTCCTGCGCCGGACGGTGACCGACGAGGGCCGCTGGACCGCCGTGGCCTCGGCCATCAAGGGCGTCACCGAGGAGACCACGACCGGCGTCCACCGCCTGTACGAGATGTTCAAGGCCGGCACGCTGCTGTTCCCGGCGATCAACGTGAACGACTCGGTCACCAAGTCGAAGTTCGACAACAAGTACGGCTGCCGGCACAGCGTGATCGACGGCCTCAACCGCGCCACCGACGTGCTCATCGGCGGCAAGGTCGCCGTAATCTGCGGCTACGGCGACGTGGGCAAGGGCTGCGCCGACGCGCTGCGCGGCCAGGGCGCCCGGGTCATCGTCACCGAGATCGACCCGATCTGCGCGCTGCAGGCCGCCATGGACGGCTTCCAGGTGACCGTGCTGGAGGACGTCGTCGAGACCGCCGACATCTTCGTCACCACCACCGGCAACTTCGACATCATCACGGCCGACCACATGAGCCGGATGAAGCACAACGCGATCGTCTCCAACATCGGCCACTTCGACAACGAGATCGACATGGCCGGCCTGGCGAAGATCCCGGGCATCGTGAAGGAGGAGGTCAAGCCGCAGGTCCACACCTGGACCTTCCCCGACGGGCACCAGATCATCGTGCTGGCCGAGGGCCGCCTGATGAACCTCGGCTGCGCCACCGGCCACCCGAGCTTCGTGATGTCGAACTCCTTCACCAACCAGGTGATCGCGCAGATCGAGCTGTTCACCAAGACCGAGCAGTACCCGATCGGCGTCTACGTCCTGCCCAAGCACCTGGACGAGAAGGTCGCCCGGCTGCACCTCGACGCGCTCGGCGTCAAGCTCACCAAGCTGACCAAGACCCAGGCCGAGTACATCGGCGTGGACATCGAGGGCCCGTACAAGCCGGACCACTACCGCTACTGATCGGCGGACGAGCACGGCGGGGCCTCCGCGCCACGGCGCACGAGGCCCCGCGCCGCACAAAGGCACCTGGGACGAGGAGACGGTGGAGACCGAGGACGCGCCGCTCACCGAGGTGGGCGAGCGCCGCATCGAATGGGCGATGCGCTCCATGCCGGTGCTCCGCGCGATCGGCGCCCGCTTCGCCGACACGCGGCCGCTCGACGGGCTGAAGATCGCCGCCTGCCTGCACGTCACCGCCGAGACGGCGGTGCTGGTCGGCGCGCTGAAGGCCGGGGGCGCCGAGATCGCGCTCGCGGCCTCCAACCCGCTGTCCACCCAGAACGACGTCGCCGCCGCGCTCGGCGGGTACGGCGTGGAGGTGCACGCGCGGGCCGGTGTGGACATCGAGACCTACTACCGGCACATCCACCGCGCGCTGGACATCGGGCCCGACCTCGTGCTGGACGACGGCTGCGACCTGGTGAACATCCTGCACACCGAGCGGGTCGAGCTGCTGGACGCCGTGACCGGCGGCTGCGAGGAGACCACGACCGGGGTCATCCGGCTGCGGCAGATGACGGCCGAGCAGGCACTGCGGTTCCCGATGGTCGCGGTCAACGACACCCGCACCAAGCGGATGTTCGACAACCGGTACGGCACCGGCCAGTCCACCCTGGACGGCATCGTGCGGGCCACCAACATGCTGCTCGCCGGACGTACGGTCGTCGTCGCCGGGTTCGGCTTCTGCGGGCGCGGGGTCGCCGAGCGGGCCAGGGGGCAGGGCGCCCGGGTCATCGTCACCGAGATCGACCCGGTCAAGGCGGTGGACGCCGCGCTGCAGGGGTACGAGGTGCTCCCGATGGCCGACGCCGCCCGCGCCGGCGAGCTGTTCATCACCGTGACCGGCAATCGGGACGTGATCCGCGGCGAGCACCTCGCCGAGATGCGGGACGGCGCCGTCCTGGCCAACGCCGGCCACTTCGACGTCGAGATCGACGTGCGGGCCCTGGAGGGCATGGCGCAGGAGGTCAACTTCGGCGTGCGGCCCTACACCGACGAGTACGTCCTGGCCGACGGCAGGCGGCTGCTGCTGCTCGCCGAGGGCCGCCTGGTCAACCTCACCGCCGCCGAGGGGCATCCGGCGGCGGTGATGGACATGTCCTTCTCCGCGCACGCGCTCGCCGTCGCGTGGCTGGCCGAGGAGCGGGGACGGCTCGCGCCCGGGGTGTACGAGGTGCCGGCCGAGATCGACACCGAGGTGGCGCGGCTCAAGCTGGAGGCGGCCGGCATCGCGATCGACGAGCTCACCGCGGGCCAGGCCGACTACCTGCGTTCCTGGCGCGCCGGCTCCTGAGTCAGCGCCGGCTCCTGGATCCGTCCCGCCTCCTCGACCCGTGACGGCCCCCGCGTCCGCGCGTGCTCGACCAGCGCCGGCTCGTGCGGCCGCGCCGATCGCGGGACGGTGGCCCAGCGGGCCGGGCGGGCGACCGCGGTGCCCGGCCCGGGGCCGGAGCGGGCCAGGAAGTCGGGGACGGCGCCGGTCTGCCGCAGCAGCAGCTCGGCCACGTCCGCGACCCGCCTGCGGCGGTGGAAAGCCGTCCGCTGGCGCGCGGCCCCCGAGCCGTCCCGGCGCATCCGGCACAGCGCCGCCGTCACCAGTGGCAGGTCGCCGGTGGCCTCCAGCGCGGGCCGCACCCGCGCCAGCAGCCGCTCGGCGAGCACCCATCCCGGGACGAGCCGGCCGCTGAACATGTCGTAGACCGCACCCTCCACGCCGTCGCGCGCCGCCCGCCAGTACGCCGCGCACAGCAGCGCGTGCTCGACCGGGGGCGCGGGAACGCCGGCGCGCACGTCGTCCAGCGCGGTCGCGACCAGGGCGCGGACCAGCGCGGCCAGCATGACGGTCTCCTCGACCGTGGCGCAGGTGTCGGCCGCGCGGAACTCCAGCGTCGGCA
>NZ_BMNT01000002.1:112945-138180 GCF_014646695.1 Sphaerisporangium melleum | reverse complement strand
GGTGGTGGGAGAGCCGGATCAGCCAGTACACCATCCCCCGGTCGAGCATCGCCCCGGTGGCCCGCAGGCCGTCCAGCAGGTCGTCGTAGTGGCGGGCCGAGGAGAAGAACGGCGGTGGGCCGGCGGTCGGCCAGCGCGCCCACAGCATCGCCCGCCAGCTCGCGTAGCCGGTGTCCCTGCCGTCGTTGATGGGGGAGTTGACGGTCAGCGCCTGCAGGAGCGGCAGCCAGGGGCGCACCTGGTTGCTGACCTGGACGGCCTCCTCGCGGTCGGCGACGCCGATGTGGACGTGGCAGCCGCACACTCCCTGGCCGTACAGCAGGGTGCGGAACTCGCCGTACATCCGCCAGTAGCGCGGTGACGGGCTGAGCGGTGGCATGCCGCCGCACTCGGCGAGGCCGGTCCCGCACGCGGCCAGGCCCGCGCCCTCTTCTCGCGCCGTCGCGGCGGCCAGCTCGCGGGTCCGCAGCAGATCACGGGCGAGCTCGCGCAGGTCGGTGTGCACGCCGCTGTTGGTCTCGACCTGGCATCGGGTCAGCTCGGGCACGATCTGGCAGGACGACGCGCCGCCGATGCGGCGCAGCACCTGACCGGCGGCGGGCCTGGGGCGCCCGCTCCGCGGGTCGATCAGCAGGAACTCCTCTTCGACGCCCACGGTCAGTGGGCCAGGCGGAGTGTCCAGGTACGAGGTCGTGGTGCACCTCATTCGGTTTCATGGCGGAAAGCAGGCTCGTACTTAATTAGGTGGTTGCCCGCGCTACTTGTCCGAAACCCGGTTTACCTGCAGTCGGCGGGCAGCAGAGGCAGCCTTGGCCGGCGGCGCCTCCCGCCTGCCCGCTCACCGGCTCCGCGGCGGGCCTGAGCATGGGTATGGCCGGCACGTCCTCTCCCTCACGCGCCGGCCATACCCGTTCCCACGTGCCGGGCCAATGCCCCAGTGGCCCGACAGCGGCCACTTGCCCCCTCTTGGCTGATATATGCAGAAAGCCGGGCCCGAATCTAGGCGGGCGGCGGGAAACCGCCGGCTGCCGGACCCGTTTCCCCCGGTGAGCGCGGGGCTGTGGACCCCGTCCATGGCGGGGGAGCCGGCGAGAAAGGTGGTGGGATCGGGGGCGCGGAGGGCCCGCCGAAGGCCGGGGAGGCGGCCGGCTGCGGGGAGCCGGCGTACGGAGAGGCGGTGTACGGTGCCCCGGCGTACTGCGGCCCGGCGTGCGCGGACCCGGCGTGCGCGGACCCGGCGTGCGCGGACCCGGCGTACTGCGTCGCGGTGGACGGCGTTCCGGTGTACGGCGCTTGGGGGTACGGCGTTCCGCCGTGCGGGACGGACGGCGGCGACCCCGCCTGGCGGGTCAGCCGCTCCAGGGTCCGGCGGCGGCGCTCGGCCAGCACGGCCGCCAGGTAGGCGTAGGGCGGCGCCATGGGCGGAGGCGGCGGCGAGACGTAGGAGGCGAACTGCCCGGCGATGCGCACCCCCATCTCGTGCCGCACGACCGGAGCCAGGTCGTGCCAGCGCGCGAGGTACTGCCGCGCGGTCGCGGCCAGTCCTTCGGGCAGCCGGGACAGCTCCAGAGTGGCCGCCCACGCGGCCAGCGGGGGCGGCATCTCGGGCGGCGGCGCCTGCCGGGGGGCCCGTTCGGAGATCACGATCGTGCCGGCGAAGACGTCCCCGAGCCGTTTGCCGCGCTCGCTGATCAGCGAACCGATGAGCGCGGGCGCCCCGAAGAGCAGCCAGAACTCCAGCAGACCGGCCAGCCCGCGGAACATCGCCTGCCGGAACCGCTCGGGCCCGCCGTCGTCGCCGACCACCCGCAACCCGAGCGCCAGCTTGCCGAGGCTGCGCCCACGGCTCAGCGTCTCGAAGATCACCGGGTAGCCGACCATGACGAGCGCGCCGAGCAGGATCGTCAGCGCGGCCGTGGCGGCCTCCTCGGTGACGATCGTCAGCATGCCCAGCAGCTTCGACAGGCCGAGGATCGCCAGGAACTGCACCGCCATGTCGATCACCAGAGCCACCGCGCGGCTCGGCAGCTGCGCGACCCGCACCTCGACGACGACGGCCTCACCGGTCACCACATCTGCCACGCCCCCACCCTATCCATCGGCCCAATAGGCTTCCGTGCGTGGACATCGACGCGTTCGCCTCCGTGCACAAGCCGACCTGGGACCGCCTGGAGACCCTGGTGCGGCGCCGCGGCTCGCTGACCGGCCCCGAGGTGGACGAGCTGGTCGACCTCTACCAGCGCGTGGCGACCCACCTGTCCATCGTCCGCGCCGGCTCCGACCAGCTCCTGGTGGGCCGGCTGTCGGCGCTCGTCGCGCGGGCGCGCTCGGCCGTGACGGGCGCGCACACGCCGGCCTGGCGGGAGTTCATCCGGTTCTTCACCGTCTCCTTCCCCGTGGTGGCCTACCGCGCCCGCTGGTGGTGGGCGGGCTCGGCCGCCGTGTTCCTGGTGGTCTCGACCGTGATCGGCGTGTGGATCGCCCGCAACTCCGACGTGCAGGCCGCGGTCGCCGGGCCCGAGCAGATCAGGCAGCTCGTCGAGCACGACTTCGCCGACTACTACTCCGAGCACCCCGCGGGCGCGTTCGCGGGGCAGGTCTGGATCAACAACGCCTGGGTGTCGATGCAGGTGATCGCGATGTCGGTCCTGCTCGGCATCCCGATCCCCTACATCCTGTTCCAGAACGCCGCGAATGTCGGGGTCGCGGGCGGCCTGATGGCCTCGCGCGACCGGCTGGACGTCTTCTTCGGCCTGATCACCCCGCACGGCCTGCTGGAGCTGACGGCCGTCTTCCTCGCCGCCGCCGTCGGCATGCGCCTGGGCTGGACGGCCGTGGACCCCGGCCCGCGCAAGCGCGCCGAAGCGCTGGCCGAGCAGGGGCGGGCCGTGGTCAGCGTCGCCATCGGGCTGGTCGTGGTGCTGCTGGTGTCCGGCCTGATCGAGGCGATGGTCACCCCGTCAGCCCTGCCCACGTGGGCGCGCGTGGGCATCGGCGTCGCGGCGGAGGCCGCGTTCCTGGCTTATGTCATCTGGTTCGGCCGCCGTGCCCTGCGCGCGGGCGAGACCGGCGACATCGAACACGCCCCCGACGTCGCCCCCTCCACCTGAGACGGCGCCACAGCCTGGGCCCCGCCTGGGACGACGTGCTCCGGCGCTCGGCGCGTTGGCCCTCGAACGGTCAGGGCCCTGGTCCCCGGAACGCCGAAGGGCAGTGCTGCGAAGCTGCGCGCGTCGCCCTGGAACGCGCAGAGTCCTGGTTCCGGAACGCCCGAGGGCTCGTTCCGAACCCGTTCGGAACCTCTTCCCGCATGCTCGCGGGGCCGCGCCCGGGATGCTCCCGGTGTCGGCGGAAGGCTCACAAGGCCTTGAGGAACTTCGCGGCGATGGGCACCGCGGCCGCGCCGCCGCTGCCGCCGTTCTGCACGAAGACGGCGAAGGCCAGCGAGTCCCGGTAGCCGATGAACCAGGCGTGCGGGGAGCCGCCCTGCACCTCGGCGGTGCCGGTCTTGCCGGAGGTGCCGGACGGCAGCCCTCCCCGCGAGGCCGTTCCCTCGGTGACCACGGCGCGCATCATCGTCCGCAGCCCGTCGGTGATCCCCGGGTCGAGCGGCACCGGCGCCGGGGAGCCGGCGGGCGGCTGCTCGGTCAGCACGGCGGGCCGCCAGGTGCCGCTCGCCACCGCCGCCGCCACCTCGGCCATGCACAGCGGGCTGCCCTGCACCGAGTTCTGCCCGATCGCGTCGGCGCCCAGCTCGTCCAGGTTCGCCTGCGGCCGGATGCGGCACGAGCTCAGCCCCGGCTTCTCCCGGAAGCCGAACCGGTCGGCGGCCTCGGCGCGCAGCCGGTCGTCACGCAGCCGCTCGTACGCCTGCCGGACGAAGGTCGTGTTGCACGACAGCGCGAAGGCCCTGGTCAGGGACACCGTCCCGTGGTCGGCGTTCCCGTCGTTGTGGAAGCTCCTGGCGTCCGGGATCGTGTAGGTCCCGGGGCAGGCCACCTGAGCCTCGGGCGTCAGCCCGGAACGCAGCAGCGCGGCGGCGGTCACCACCTTGAACGACGACCCCGGCGGGTAGAGCCCGTTGAACGCCCGCCTGCCGCCGAGGGTGTCGGCCACGGCCCGCACCTGGCCGCTGCGCCAGTCGAGCGCGACGACCGCGGCCGGCCCGACGCCGTCCAGCGCGCGCGCCGCGGCCTTCTGCGCCGGCCCGGAGATCGTCGTCCTGGTCCCCTGCCCCTGCGGGGCGGGGGAGGAGAGCAGCACCTTCCCGGAGGGCACCTCTTCCAGGGTGAGGCGGACGGTGGTGGCGCCGAGGCCGGGGAAGTAGTCGCCGGCCCTGCTGTCGGAGGGGAATGCCTTGCCCTCACGGGTCAGCCAGGCGGGCTGGGCGGCCTTGGTCTCCGTCAGCCGCAGGCCGCCGCCGTCCTTGAGCGAGGGGTGCAGGGTCTCGGGGGCCCAGAGCACCTTCCACGCGCCGCCGCGGGTGCCCAGCTGCAGCACCGAGGAGAAGTCCCAGCGGCCGAGCCCGGTGATCTGCCGCGTTCCCTGGAACGGCACCTCGGCGGCGTCGCTTGCCTGGCGGCGGAGTGATCCGGGGCTGAGCGTGAGCGAGGCGACGCGCAACTCGGCGCTGAACCTGCGGTGCCGGTCGGCGAAGTCGGCGGGCGGGTCGGCCACCAGCCCGGCCATCGCCGCGAAGTCCCCGGCCAGCCACGCGGCGAAGTACCGCTGCGCCACGGCCTCCGGGCCCTCCTGCGCGGCGGGCGTGACCGGCGCCGTGCTGGGCGGGACGGACGCCGGCGCGGCGGGGTCCGGCGCCGGATCGAGCGTCCCGCCTTCGAAGGTGACCGTCGGGCTCTGCGTCGATGTCGTCTCGGGCGGCGTGACCACGGCGCTGTGCGTGGGCAGTGCGCTCCGCCGGCCGCTCGGCTCGGCGGCCTTCAGTGGGTCGGGAGCGGTCAGCAAGGCGACCACGCCGAAGACGACGATCGTCAGCACCACGCCGAGCATCAACAGTGGCCATCGATTGAGCATGCGTCCCCACCACCGGATCGCCGCGGGCCCCCAGGACAAAGATCCTCGAAGACGATATCTCGTCTCTCGCCGGGAATCAGTGCGGTTTTCGGGGCAGCGCACCCGATATCGGAGTTATGTCGCGTCCCCTCGCCCCGCCTCGTCCTGGGCGATCGACAGCAGGCCGATGCCAGGACCACGGCCGGTGACGCGCCGTGGTCCGGGCATCGAGAGTCGAGACGGGCCGGTCGGGGCCGCCGGAGGGCGCCGGTGCCGGGCGGCCCGTGCGAGCCGCCGCCCCCGCTGAACGGCACCGGCCGCCCGTCGGCACCGACGTCAGCTCGCGTCGCAGTACTTGTTGCGCAGCGGCACGTCATCGAAGGTGATCCCCTTGACGAGCTGGAGCGCCGTGACGCCGGAGAACAGGTACGCCATGTTGACGCGGGTGACGAAGCAGCCGCCCCGGTTGCTCGCGGCCGTGATGTGGTAGGCGGCCGAGGCGCCCTTGGCCAGGATGGCCGCCGCGCAGACCGCCGCGCTGACCGGGTGGCCCATCTTGCTGCAGATCATGTACGCCGCGCCGGTGGTGAGGGTGGTGCCCGCTCCGATCATGTCCTTCAGGTTCCTGGTGACCTTCTTCGACATGTACCAGGAGCAGGTGACCCAGCCGCAGTTGCGCCGCACGCTCTTCAGGACCCCGGCGGGCGAGGCGGCCTCGCGCACCGTCTGAACGGCCACCGCGGCCGGCGCGATGGCGTAGGCGGACACGCCGTTCGCGACCGTGGCGCTGGTGACGGTGGCGTTGCCGACGGAGGCCGCGCCGGCCGCCGAGGGCAGGGCCAGGGTCGTCGCGGAGACGGCGCCCAGGAGAGCGAGGGCGGCGGCGCCGGTACGCAGGCGGGTGGTGGTGTTCATTTCGGTGCTCCTCTCGTTGCCGGTGTGAGAGGAAGGTAGGCCGGGCCGTGTTGAGGAGATGTTGAGCTTCTGTTCAGCCCTCGGAGCCGTCCCCGATTCGACGGGACGGCCGCTCACAGCCCTCTCTGTGCCGTCCAGCGCTCCTGCAGGCCGGCGGTGTCGCGGCACGGGTGGCGTGACCGTCGCGCCGTGGACTCACCGGGCGGGGGAGGGCCGGTGCGCTTCCGCCCGCCTGAGCAGGTCCTGGGCACGCGTCCGCCCGTGCTCGTCCGAGACGTCCTGGCAGATCCGCAGCGCCTCACCGGCCAGTTCAGCGGCGCGGTCCACTGCCCCCTCGGCCAGATCGACCTCGGCGAGCGTCAGCAGGGCGCGCGCGTCGAGCAGCCGGTCGCCCAGCCGGACGGCGATCCCCCTGGCCCGTTCCCCGAGGGACCTCGCCGTGAGAGCCGACCGCTGCGCCAGATTGACCTCGGCCAGGTCGAGGAGCGCGTCGGCCTCGCCGTGCCGGTTGCCGAGACCGGACAGCAAGGACACCGCCCCGGAAAGCTGCCCGGCGGCGTCGTCCAGGCGGCCGGTGCGAAACAGCACGGCGCCCAGCGCCCGCCGCGCCTCGGCGATCTCGCCCGCGTTCCGCTCACTCGTGGCCGCGCCGCCCGTACCTGCGGCGTCGGGGTCGCCATCGCCGCCGGTCAGCATGGACAGGCAGGCGGTGAGGTTGCGCTCGGCGTCCGCCGTCCGGCCCTGCTCCAGGAGCACCTGCCCGAGCCGGCGCCGGGTCTGCGCGACGTGCCCGGCCCGGCCGGCCCGCATGAACATGCCAAGGGCCAGCCGTAGCCGTTCGTGGGCGGCGTCCCAGTGTCGCTCGGCGCGGTGCAGGTCGCCGAGGTCGCGCAGCGCCAGCGCCTCGGCGTGCGGGTCGGCCGCCTGGCGCGCCGCGGAAAGGGCCTGCTCGCCGGTGCGCCGCCAGGTGCCGAGGAAGCGGTGGCGTTCCAGGAAAGGCACGAGCAGGTGGGCCAGACGCGCACAGCCGTCCCACAGCCCGGCCCGGTGCAGGTCGTCGACGAGCGAGGCCAGAAAGCCCCGCTCGGCCGCCAGCCAGGTCACCGAGCGACGGATGTCGGTGGTGGCGAACGACGTGCCGGGGCCGGGGGCCATCCCTGAGAGCAGCGGGAACCGCGAGGCCCGTACGAGCGTGAGCGCGACCGCCAGCACGTGGGCGAGCGTCTCACGGACGGCGTCCGGGCCGCCGGTGGCGAGGAGCTGCTCCCGCGCGTACAGCCGGGTCAGGTCGTGCAGCCGGTAGCGGACCTGACCCGCGACGTCGATCGTGTGCGTCTCCAGGAGTCCCGCGTCGACGAGCGTCTCGGCGTCGTCGCCGAACACCTCGGCCACCCACTGGCCGAAGTCGGGGGCGCCGAGCGCCCCGAGCGAGCGGAGCACGCGCCGCGCCTTGCCGGGCAGTCCCTCGTAGCCGATCGCGTAGACGCCGCGCACCGTCTGGTCGCCCGCGTGCAGGAGGTCCAGCCGCCGTCGCTCGTCGGCCAGCAGCCCGGCGAGATGGTCCACCGTCCACTCCGGCCGGGCCGCGAGCCGGGCGCCGGCGACGCGCAGGGCCATCGGCAGCCCGCCGCAGAGCCGGGCGAGCCTCAGCACGGCGGGTCGCTCCGCCTTCGCCCGCTCCGGGCCGATCAGCCGGGTCAGGACCTCTGCCGCGTCGTCGTCGCCGAGGACCTCCACCGGCACGCGCACGGCGTCGGCGAGCCCGGCCAGCGCCGACCGGGCGGTGACGAACGTCGGGCAGGAGGCCAGCAGCGGGCGCACCTGTGCCTCGTCCGCCGCGTTGTCGAGAAGCAGCAGCAGGCGACGCCCGCCGGTGTACGCGCGAAAGAGCCGCTCGCGGTCCGCGAGCCCGGCGGGCACGGCCTGCGCCGGGCAGCCGAGCCAGCGAAGCAGGTCCTCCAGGACGGCGCCCGGGTCGGCGGGGTGGCCGTGGTCACCGCGCAGGTCGGCGTAGAACAGGCCGTCGGGGAAGCGGTCGCGCGCCTGCCACGCGGCGTGCACGGCCAGCGCCGACTTGCCCGCGCCCGCCTGTCCGTGGATGACGACCCGGGCCGGCGTCGCGGCGTCCGCCGTGAGCCGGTCGAGGCGTTCCAGTGGCTCCCGCCTCCCGGTGAAGTGGGCGATGTCATGCGGCAGGAGCACGGGCGGACCGGCGGAGACGTGCAGAGAGACGTCGTCGTGGAGCATCCGATGGTAGAGGAGCTGCAGCTCGGGATCGGGCTCGATGGCATGTCCCTCGTCCAGCGCCGCGCGCAGCCGGGCGTAGGTCTCCAGCGCCTCGACCCGGCGTCCGCTGCGATAGAGGGCGAGCATGTACTGCCCGTGGAAGCGCTGCCAGAGCGGATGCGACCGGGTGAGACCACGCAGCCCGGGGACCAGCTCGCGATGGCGCCCGGCCTTGAGATCGAGGTCGACGCTCCGTTCCAGGGCGAGCAGACGGAGCTCCTCCAGCTCCTCCCGCAGGGCCGGTGTCTCCACCCACCGGTGCCCGTCGGGGTCCACGTCCTCCAGCACCGGCCCCCGCCACAGGTCCAGCGCCTCGGTGAGGTCCGAGCGTGCCTGCTCGTCACGCCCGCCCCGCGCCGCGCGCAGCCCCCGCTCCACGAGCCGCCGGAAGCGGTCGACGTCCAGCGCGTCGTCCCCGATCACCAGCGTGTACGTGCCGGCCGACGTCGTGATCGCGCCTTCGCCGAGCAGCCGCCTCAGCTGTCCCACATAGCCCCGCACCAGGGAGTCGGACCGATCACCGTCCTCCCGTGGCCACAGCAGGTGCCGCAGACGGGCGGGCGTCAACGGGCGGCCCGCGTTCAGGATGAAGACGGCGAGCAGATCACGGTGCTTGGGCGTCGCCGGAGTGCGATCACGCTCTCCGTCTCGCACCCGTAAGGGCCCCATGATCTGGAAACGCATGGCAATCTCCTGGTGCGGCATGGCACGACATCCGGACGACCGCATGCCTATATACCACGGGAGGCCGCCGATGCCCCTGTCACCGCTCACCCCCGCCGACCCGCAACGGCTCGGCGGCTACTGGCTGGCGGGCCGGCTCGGAGCGGGGGGCCAGGGTGTGGTCTACGAGGCGTACGGCGAGGAGGGCGAGCGGGTCGCGGTCAAGGTGCCCCGGGTGGACGACGCCTCCTCGCGGGCCCGGCTGGCCAAGGAGGCCACCGCGGCCCGGCGGGTGGCCTCGTTCTGCACGGCCCGGGTGGTCGAGGCGAGAACCGACCTTCCCGAGCCGTTCATCGTCAGCGAGTACGTCGCTGGGCCGAACCTCCGGCAGGTGATCGGCCAGGCGGGTCCGTACCGCGGCGACCTGCTGCTGCGACTGGCCATCGGGGTCGCCACCGCGCTGACCGCCATCCACCGGGCGGGCATCGTCCACCGGGACATGAAGCCCGACAACATCATCCTCGGCCCCGACGGGCCACGGGTGATCGACTTCGGGGTGGCCCGGCAGGTCGGGCTGACCGGATCGACGACCGGCCCGATCGTGGGCACGCCGAACTACATGGCCCCCGAGCTGTTCGCCGGGCACGAGGCGACACCCGCGGCCGACGTCTGGGCCTTCGGGCTGACCGTTCTGTTCGCCGCGACCGGGCGCGACGCGCTTCCCGGGCTGGAGCCGTTCGCGGCCGTCGCCCGGGTGCTGGACTTCCGCCCGGACCTGCGCGTCCTGGACGGCACGCTACGGGAGGCGGTGGCCGGCGCGCTGGCGCGCGACCCGCTGGCCCGGCCGTCGGCGCGGGAGCTGCTACTGAGCCTGCTGGACGAGGTGACCGGCGTCGCGTCCGGCGGAGACGAGGACCTGCTGCCGGCCGGCGGCAGCGTGGCGGCGATGCTGCGGCCTCCGGCGGGCGCGGGCGGCGGCGAGCCGGACCTCGGCACGCTCGCCGAGGAGCTCTACCAGGATCTCTCCGAGGGCGAGCGCACCGTCGCGCCAGAGGTGTTCCTGCGCATGGTCGCCGCGGCCGAGGACAGCGAGGAGAGCATCAGGCACGTCCCCCGCGAGGAACTGCCGGACCTGACGACCGGCGGCCCGGCGTCGTCGCTGCTCGACGTGTACGGCGCCGCCGGACTGATCGTCGAGGCCGATGCCACCTACACGCTCGCGCATCCCGCGTTGATCCACGCCTGGCCCCGGCTGCGGGAGTGGCTGGCCGAGGACCGCGCCGGGCTGCCCGTGCACCGGCGGCTCACCGAGGCCGCCCGCGCCTGGGACCGCCTCGGCCGCAAATCCGGTGATCTGCTGCACGGCTCGGGCCTGGACCGGGCGCTGCGGTGGGCGGCGGCCGAGCGCAGGAACGTGATGCTGATCCCGCTGGAACGCGACTACCTGGACGCCTCCGCCGCGCTGGTCCGGCGGACGTCCCGGCGCCGGGGCGTGCTGGCGGCGACGCTGGCCGTCCTGCTGGTGCTCACCGTCGCCGGCGGCGGGCTCGCGGAGTACCTCCGCCGGGTCGCCGCCCGCGAACGTGACGACAGCGGCGCCCGCTCGCTCGCGTTGCGCGCCGCCGACCTGCGGGAGACCGACCCCCGGCTCGCGATGCTGATGAGCGTGGCCGCCTGGCGGCTGGCGCCGGGGCTGCCGCAGTCGCTCGGCGCGCTGTACGACGCGCGGTCGCAGGTGATGACCGACTCCTTCGCCGACCCGGCGGCCACCGCGGCCACCGTCTACGACCTGAGCGCCGACGGGCGCACCCTCGTCACGGTACGAGACGGCCAGGCGACGCTGTGGGACGTCCGCGCCCACCGGGAACTGCGGCGCTTCACCGGGGTGAGCCGGACGGCGCGCAAGGCCGCGCTGCGTTCTGACGGCAAGGTGCTGGCCGTCCAGGACGACACCGGCGTCCGGCTGTGGGACGTCGCCACCGGCGCCCCACAGGGAGACGCTTTCGGTCCGGGTACGTCGCCTTACCCCCAGGAGTTGGAGTTCGGCCCCAGCGGGCGGCTGCTGGCCATCCCGGAAGCCGACGGGCACACGCGGTGGTGGGACGCCGGCCGCCGGCAGCGTCTGCGGACCGGGTCCGGAGCCGGAGTGGACGCGGTCGACACCGATGGCACCCTCGGCGTCGTCGCGTCCGGTGGCTCCGGCCGGGCCGAGCTGTGGGACCTGAGGTCGGGCCGGCGGCTCAAGGCCGGCTGGCTGCCGCTCAAGAAGGACGTCACGGATGTTCGGTTCGCCGAGGACGGACGCACCATCGCCGTGACGCGACGCGTCGACGCCGATATGACGGCTCCCCTCGTCCCCGGCTCCCCCAACTCCCCGGTCCGGCGCGACGGTGTGATGCTGCTGATGCGGTCGGCACGGTCCGGTGCGCCGCTGCCCGGGGACGGCGCGGGGCCGGTCGCCGACGCCGTGGCCTTCGGCCGGCACGACGGGCTGGTGGGCACCTGGGAGAACGCCGACCTGGTCGTGCTGCGCAGCAGGGACTCCCGGGTCGTGGTGGCCCGTCGCCTCGGCGTCCAGATCAAGCGGCTCCGCTTCGACCCGGACGGCCGCTCCGTGCGGGTCCTGACGGTGCTGGGCACCGTCCTCACCCTGGACGTGGCCTCCCTGCTCGACCGGCCGGTGCCGCCGTCCGCGTCCACCCTCGCCACGGCTCTGCTCGGCCCCGGTGGCCGCGTGCTCGCCCGCGCCGACGTCGGCACCGTGTGGCTCTGGGATGTGCGCCGCGCCCGTCAGATCGGGCAGCCCATCCACGTGACGCAAGGGTTCCTTCCTCCGAAGCTGGCGTTCAGCGCGGACGGAGGCCGGCTCGCCATCGGAGCCGCTCCGCGCACCGGCGGGCGCCCCGGGCCGGCTGCGGCCGGAGCGAGCGCCGCGGGCAGCGGGGGTGGGGGCGCGCCGCCGCCCGCCGGGGTGACCCTCGTGGAGACCGCCCACGGCACGGTGCTCACCTCGTTCCTGCTGGCGGACCGCCGGGCCGCTGCTGTCAGGGAACTGGCGTTCGCCCCGGACGGTGCCACACTCGCCGTCGCCCCCGATGAGCCGCCGGCCGTACCCATTGAAGTGTGGGACCTACGGCGGCGGCAGGCGCGGTCCGCCCAGGGCGTGATCGGCGCGGTCGGCATGGCGTACCGTCCGGACGGAGGGCTGCTGGTCGCCGGCACCTCCCCGGAGCCGAAGCTCGTGGACCCGGCCACGCTCACGCCGGTCCGGCGGCCGGGCGGCACCTGGAGCCTGGACATCGGCGCCTTCGCGTTCAGCCCGGACGCCCGCAAGGTGGCGATCACCTCGCTCGCCGCCCGCAGGCTGTCGATCTGGGACGCGAACTTCACCGGCCCCAGTGGGCGGGCCTTCCCCGAGACCCCGGCCGGGGGATGGGCACCGGTCTGGTCGCCCGACGGGCGGCTCATCGCGACCGTGGAGGCCGGCGGTGGCGTCCGGCTGTGGGACGAGACCACGCGGGAGCCCCTGGGGCACATCGTCGAGGCGCTGGTCGCCGACGAGCGCCAGATCACCCTGGCGTTCGGCCCGGACGGCCGTACCTTGGTCACCGCCACCCAGGACGGTGTGCTGCGGACCCACGAACTGGACGCCGACCGGGTCGCCGCCGCCGTGTGCCGGCGCGCGGGTGGCCCGCCGAGCTCCGAAGAGTGGCCGCGGAACGTCACCGAGGTAGCCGCCTCCGACGTCTGCCCTGACCAGGCGAGCACGCACTGACGTGCGACCGGCCTGGAGCGACCGGTTCCGCTCAGCCGGTCGCGGCGGTCCTCCCAGCCGAACTCCCCGTTCGGCGCCGTTGCCGTTGGGCCCCGGTGAGCGGGACCGCTCCGCTGCGATGACGCCTCGCCGGGTCAGCAGGGGTGGCCGTTGATCAGCGCCAGGTGGGGTTCGCGGACGCCGGGGGGTAGGTCGTCGGGGGCGAACCATCGGGCCTCCAGGACCTCGAACGAGTCGATCGCGATGGAACCGCCTGTGAGCACGGCCTCGAACGCCACCTCCGCCCGCAGGCGGTACCCGCTCCTGAGGTACGCCAGGCCCGTCACCCGGATGTCGAGCCCGGTCTCCTCGCGCACCTCGCGGACCAGGGTGTCCTCGAAGGTCTCGGCCTTCTTCGCCCACCCGCCGGGCAGCCCCCACTGGCGGCCCTCGGGCCAGAACCGGTGCTTGAGCAGCAGCACCCGGCCCTGCTCGTCCCGGACGACGCCGGTCACCCCCACCATGAACTTGGCGTGGGCGAACCACAGCAGCCGCCACTGCACCGGCCGCAGGGCCCGCCAGGCCCGTACGAGCAGTCTCCGCACCGCTGGCGTCCTCCTGCCGGTCTTCTCGGCTCCGCGGCGGGACGTTCCGGCCGCGAGATCACACGATAGGGGAGCTTCCGCCCGCACCCCGCTTCGCCGTTTCCCGTGCTGTGACCACTCACCTTCGCCGGGTGTCTTCTTCCCATCGGTGCCGCTGTACGGCGATCACCAGGCACGCCCGAGGCGGTTCGCGCGGTCTCGTGGCACGGGTGAACGTGGCGCGGGTCGTCCAGGGTGCGGAGGGAAGGCGCGTGGAAGACTGCGGGCATGGCGCATTCGCATGACGATCACGTCCACGAAGCCGATCCCGCCTGTGCGGTCGCCCATGGCGAGGTGGTCCCCGACGCGTCCCATGTCGGCGAGCGGGTCCTCGTCGCCGTGTTCGCCTCCCCGGTCGCGGACCATCTGCTGCGGTACGGAGCCGACCTGGGGTACCGCGCGGTCCTGCTGGAGCCCGACTCCGGTCGTGCCGAGGAGGCCACCAACGGCGCCGAGGTGGTCGCCAAGGTGCCCGCGTGGCTCGACGCGACCGCCGACGTGGTGGTCACCGACCACGACCGGCCCGAGCTCGGCGATGTGCTGCACGAGCTGCTGGCCTACCCCTGCCGGTGGATCGGCGTGATGGGGAGCCCCCGGCACACCGCCCCGCACGTGGCCGCGCTGGCCGAGCGCGGCGTGCCGCCCGAGCAGGTCGCCCGGGTGCACCGGCCGATCGGCCTGAACATCGGCTCCAAGACACCCCCGGAGATCGCCATCTCCACCCTCGCGGGCCTGCTCGCCGACCGCAACGGCCGCCCCGGCGGGTTCGGCTTCTGACGGTCTCGTACGGACGCCCGCGGGCGGCGAGGAGGCGAGCGGCCCGCCCTTATAGGCAACTCATGTTGACTGATTGGAGATTAGTCAATTAATGTTGCTTGCATGCCCGCGAGTGACATTCCCGTCCCCCAAGCCGCCGACGACGCGCTGGCGGCCGTGGTCGCGCTGCGGCGCCTGGCCGATCAGTTGGAGGATGCCGCCGTCGAGCAGGCGATGCGCGCGGGCTGGAGCTGGCCGCAGGTCGCCGAGGCGCTCGGCGTGACCCGCCAGGCGGTCCACAGGAAGCACGCCAAGCGCCTCATCGACGCAGGCGTCAACTTGAGGAGACGTTCACCATGAGCCCGTTCGACGCGTACCTCCATACGATTCTCATGGAGGGAGGGATCGAGGCGCGCAGGCACGGGTCGGCCACGGTCGAGGCGCAGCACCTCCTGCTGGCCATCGCGGCCGAGGAGGGCACCATCCCGCAGCGCGTCCTGGCTTCCGCCGGCCTCGACCACCAGGCGATCAGCGCCGCCCTCGACCGGGAGTTCGACCACAGCCTGAGCACGGTCGGGGTGTCCCGCGCCTCCTTCGACCTCCCCCGGCCGAGCGGAACGCCCAAGCGCCCGCCCGCCCTCGGCGCCACCGCCAAGCTCGCCGTGGAGCGCGGCTTCGCGTCGGTCTCCCGCAAGAAGGACCTGCGGCCCGCGAACCTGCTGCTGGGGATCCTGCGGGCGGAGGTCGGCACCGTGCCACGCGCCCTTGCCCTGGCCGGCGTCGACCGCACCGACCTGCTGACCCGCGTCCAGAACGCCATCGCGAACGACACCATCGAGCGGAACGACGCGACAGAGTAACCACCTGCACCGGCCTCGTCCCGGTCGAAAGCACGGTTGTGAGCACATGAAGATGGCCGCGATGGCCCGCCGATGCGGCGGAAGCCGCCTCATCGGCCACGTCCCCACCCCGTAACGGGCACGTCCGACGACGACGCCGGGACGATCCGTACAAATCGGCCGACGGCACTCTCCCGCAGCCTTCAGCGCCTTTCACGCACCTGCCCGCATGGCCCGCACCGTCACGGTCGTGCCTGGCCTCGCCCTCTCCGACCTCCGGTTCTTCTTTCCTGCCCAAGGAGGCAGATTCTCCATGTTCCGTGCCCACGTGAGCCTGCTCGGCGTCACCCTGACCGTTGCGGGGCCGCGATGATGGCCTCCGCCTCCGCGACCGGCCGAGGCCGCACCGACATCCAGCGCGTGCTCGACCGGGCCGTGGCCGACGGCGGTGGTCCCGGCATCGTCGCCGAGCTCAGAGACGGCCACGCGGTACCGTGGTTCGGCGCCGCCGGGGTGGCCGACATGACGACCGGCCGCGAGCGCCGGCCGGGTGAGCACTTCCGCATCGGAAGCCTCACCAAGGCGTTCGCCGGCACGGTGGTCCTGTCACTGGTGGCCGAAGGCAGGCTGTCCTTGGCGGACACGGTGGCCATGTGGCTGCCCGGCGTCGTGGAGGAGCACCTCGGCGCGGACGGTACCAAGATCACAATCAGGCGGCTGCTCAACCACACCAGCGGACTTCCCGACGCCATCCTCGGCCAGGAGCCCCCAAGCCCCGAAGAGCCGGGTGGGCGCTTCATCTACTCCAAGATCAACTACACTCTCGTGGGAATGATCATCGAGGCGGCGACCGGCTCGACTCTCGCCGAGGAGATCGACCGCCGCATCGCCCGCCCGTTGCACCTGACGGGAACCTACCTGCCGGGCCCCGGCGACACGATGCGCGACCCGCACGCCCGGCACTACTCGAAGTCCGACGAGGCCGGCCTTCCCACGGATGTCCACGACGTGACCGGCGCGGACCTGAGCTGGGCCGGGGCCGCCGGGGGCATGGTCTCGACGACCTCGGACCTGCACCGGTTCCTGAGCGCCCTGCTCGGCGGCCGCCTGCTCCCGCCTGGTCCGCAGAAGGAGATGTTCACCACCGTCTCGACGGAAGGCTCGGGCTGGGTGCCGAACACCCGGTA
Source organism: Sphaerisporangium melleum (assembly GCF_014646695.1). Taxonomy (GTDB): domain Bacteria; phylum Actinomycetota; class Actinomycetes; order Streptosporangiales; family Streptosporangiaceae; genus Sphaerisporangium; species Sphaerisporangium melleum. The sequence continues at coordinate 122,123 of NZ_BMNT01000002.1, read as the reverse complement.
CGGCCTTGGCGTCTACTCCCAGCGGCTCTCGAGCGGGGTCACGCTCTGGGGCGGGGGCGGCTACATCCAGGGCTCGATGTCGTACGCGATGGGCGACCGGCAGGGCACCCGCGTGCTGGTGAGCAACCTGAACAGCGACTGGAACGACTTCCAGGAGACCTTCACCGACCTCTTCGAGACGAGCTTCCGCCCGGCGGCCCTCCGGAACCCGGCCCCGTGACGACCGGCGTTCCGTCCGCCGCGAAGGACGCTAAAGGCGGCCGGCGGCCTTGAGGGAGAGGTAGGCGTCGGCCAGGGCGGGGGCCAGGTCGTCCGGGGCGGCGTCGACGACCTCGCAGCCGTGCCGGCGCAGCCGGGCGGTCAGACGCGCCCGCTGCCCACGCAGGTGCTCGGCCGCCGCCGCGTCGTACACCAGCTCGGCCGTGCCGCGCCCGGCGGCCATCTCGGCGACCCGCGGGTCGGCCACGGCGGCGACCAGCACCAGGTGACGCGCGGCGAGCTGCGGGAGCACCGGCAGCAGGCCCTCGTCCATGGCCGCCGGGTTGAGGTCGGTGAGCAGGACCACCAGGCACCGCCGCTTGGCGCGGGCCAGCACGGCCGCCACCATGGCCGCCGAGTCGGACTCGACCAGTTCGGCGTCGATGGGCGCCATCACGTTGACCAGCGCGGCCAGCGAGTCGGTGCGCGACGCCCCCGACGTCCAGGCGCGCACCGTGCGGTCGTGGGCGAGGAAGTCGACGCGGTCGCCCGCGCGGGTGGCCAGGGCGGCCAGCAGCAGCGCCGCGTCCATCGACCAGTCCAGCCGCGGCCACCCCGCGGCGGACGTCCCGGACCCGCCCGGCTCGCGCGCCGCGCCGGACGTCCCGGCAGGGGTGGGGGCGGCCGGGAAGGGGGCGGTGCCGACGCGGCCGGCCGCCGTGCGGCCGGTGTCCAGCACGATCAGCACCCGCCGGTCGCGCTCCGGGCGCCAGGTGCGTACGACGACGTCCGCGCGGCGCGCCGTCGCCCGCCAGTCGATGGACCGCACGTCGTCCCCGACGACGTACTCGCGCAGCGAGTCGAACTCGGTCCCCTGGCCGCGTACCAGTGCCGGGTGCCGGCCCTCCAGCTCGCGCAGCCTCGACAGCTTCGCGGGCAGGTGCTTGCGGCTGAGGAAGGGCGGCAGCACGCGGACCGTCCAGGGCGCGTGGTGCGACCCCTGGCGTGCGGCGATGCCGAGCGGGCCGAGCGAGCGTACGGCGACCGTGACGGCCTCCCGGTCGCCGCGACGGGTGGGCACGAGCGTCGTGACCAGGCGGCGGCGTTCACCGGCCGGGACGTCCAGCCGCTGCACCCGGGGCGAGGCGCCCGCCGAGGGCGGCCAGGCGTCCCGCAGCACACCGCGGACGCGGCGGCGCCCGGGGTTCTCCACGATCAGCTCGACGGCGACCTGCTCGCCGAGCCGGACGAGCCGCTCGCCACCGCGGCGCAGGCGCAGCGGGCGGACGCTCCCGGCGAGCGACAGGTCCACCACGACCAGCGCGGCGAGCAGCAGGAGCAGGCCGAGCACGGCGTAGGCGGGCCGCGGCGCGAAGAGCACGGCGATCGCGCCGAGGGCGGCGATCAGCCCGGCGCGGCCGGTGAGCGCCATCAGCGGGGGACCGGGACCGAGGCCAGGACGCCGTCGAGCAGGCCGTCCGCCGTCGCGCCCTCCAGCTCGGCCTCGGGGCGCAGCTGGACGCGGTGCCGCAGCGCGGGCTTGGCCAGCGCCTTGACGTCGTCCGGTGTGACATAGGAGCGCCCCGACAGCCAGGCCCACGCGCGGGCCGCGGCCAGCAGCGCGGTGGCGCCACGCGGCGACACGCCGAGCTGCAGCGAGGGGGACATGCGCGTCGCGCGGGCCAGGTCGACGACGTATCCGAGCACCTCGGGGGCGACGTGCAGCCGGGCCACCTCGGCGCGTCCGGCGGCGAGGTCGGCGGCGGAGGCCACCTGCTTGACGTGCGAGAGGTCCTTGGGGTCGAAGCCGAGCGCGTGCCGTTCGAGCACCGCGATCTCCTGGTCGCGGTGCGGCAGCGGCACGGTGAGCTTGAGCAGGAACCGGTCGAGCTGCGCCTCGGGGAGCTGGTAGGTGCCCTCGAACTCGACGGGGTTCTGCGTCGCGATCACGACGAACGGGTCGGGCAGCCCCTTCGGCGCGCCGTCGACGCTGACCTGCCGTTCCTCCATGGCCTCCAGCAGCGCGGCCTGCGTCTTGGGCGGCGTGCGGTTGATCTCGTCGGCGAGCAGCAGGTTCGCGAAGATCGGGCCCTCGCGGAAGGCGAACTCGGCGGTCTTGGCGTCGTACACCAGCGAGCCGGTCACATCGCCCGGCATGAGGTCGGGGGTGAACTGCACCCGCTTGAAGTCCAGGGCGAGGGTGGTCGCCAGCGTGCGCACCAGGAGCGTCTTGGCGACGCCCGGCACGCCCTCCAGCAGCACGTGCCCCTTGCACAGCAGGGCGATGACCAGCCCGGTGACCACGGCGTCCTGGCCGACCACCGCCTTGGCGACCTCCGAGCGCAGCGCCCCGAGCGCGTCTCTGGCCTGGTCGCCGCCGGTCCTGACCGGCGCGACGGCGGTGACACCCTGCGCGGTCATCCGTCCCGGCACCGTCGCCTCGCCGGGGACCGGTTCCGGCGCCGCCCCCTGCGGGCCCGCCTGCGCCGGGCCGTTCACCGGGGACGGCGTGCCGCCGGCCGGCTCCGGTGTGGCGGTCGCGGAAGGCGCGTAGGGCGTCGCGGGCCAGGAGTGACCGGGAGGTCCGCTCATGGGGGCTCCGGGCGGAGGTGTGGTCACGGCTCTCGTACCTGCCTTTCCAAGGTGTCCAGATGGCCCGCCAGGGCGATCAGCCCGGCATCGTCGGCCGGAGGCGGGCCGTACATGACCGAACGCACCCAGACCGCGTCCTGGCCGGTGCGCAGCGCGGTCGCGGCGATGATCTCGTCCGGGGCCGCGTCCGCGGGCAGCCCGAGCCGCGGGACGAGCCGGGCGGCGCACGCGGCGCGCAGCGTGGCCGAGGCCCGGTCGCGGGCGCGGCGGGCGCGGTAGAGCCGGCCCCGGCCCTCCACCGTCTCGGCCGCGCGGACGACCACGGGCAGCCGTTCCACGACCACCGGGCCGAGGCGGCGGCCCCGCCACAACGCCACCACCAGCAGGGCGATGACGAGTTGGGCCACCGCCCACGGGATGCCCGGCGGAAGCAGCTCGGAGAGGGTGGCCTCTCCCGACCCCGGCACCGGGCGCGGCCGGTCGGGCGCGACCAGCCAGACGAGCACGGGCCGGGCTCCCGCGAGGTTCATCGCCAGCGCCGCGTTGCCGTCCTCGGCGAGCCGCTGGTTGGTCATGAACGCGCCGTCGCCGACCACGGTGATCGTGCGCGCCGTGGGGACGTGGACCAGCGTCGCGCCGTCGGGCCCCGGATAGCAGCCGATCGATCCGCGCGGACCGGTGAAGGTCGTCCCGCCCAGGTGGGCGCTGCCGGCGCGCACGGCGGCGGGCAGGGCGCAGGCGGGCTCGCGCGAGCGCGGCGTCGCCTCGCTCAGCGGGGTGACGCCAGGGGCCAGCCGGTCGAGCCCCGGGAGGGCGCCGACGATCAGCAGGTGCGAGCGGCCGCTCACCAGACGCAGGAGCTCCTCGTCGGAGAGGAAGGAGGTGTCGGTGACCATCAGCGTGGTGCCCGGCCCGTCCAGCCGCCCGGCGTCGGCCACCGTGGACACCCGCTCGACCTGGACGCCCTGCCGGCGCAGGAGCTGGGCGAGCGCCTTGCCGCCGTTCAGCGTCGTGTCCTCGGGGTCCAGCCGGCCGTTCCCCGAGGAGGTGCCGGTGAGCAGCGCGGCGAGCACGGCGGCGAGCGCCACGAGCAGGCCGAGCAGGACGAAGCCCCGGTTGCCGCGCCACAGGCCGCCCGCGGTGGGCGAGGCCGGCGTGGACGTGCCGGCGGCCGGCGCGGGGGCGGTGGTGAGCGTCATCGCGCGGCCGCCGCCGCGGGACGGGCGGCGCGTACCGCCGCGTCGAGGTCCACCAGGGAACCGTAGCCCTCGGCGGTGCCGGGCACCTGGCCGTAGGTCACGTCGTCGAACAGCCGGGCCGCGGCGGCGAGCGCGGGGGCCAGGGCGGGAAGCTCGCGGCCCGCGGCGCCGGCCAGCTCGTCGGCCGTGCGCCCGGCCTGCGGCGTCACGATGGCGCGGTCCTCCAGGTCACGGGCGACGGCGCGGAGCCGTTCGCGGATGGCGTCGGACCAGCGGGACTCGGTGGCCATGCGCTCGGCCTCGGCCCGGTGCTCCTCGGCCGTGCGGGCCCTCGGCCCGAACAGGCCCTCGGCGGCGGCGCGGCGCACGCCCGTCGCCCGGCGCGCCTGCCAGGCGATCAGGACGAGCAGCCCGGCCACCAGGAGCAGGACCAGGACCAGGGCCAGCACCCCGCCCGGCACGCCGCCGGGCGCGCCGTCCATCAGGGTGTCGATGAACTCCCGCAGCATCCGGTAGGCCCGTTCGAGCAGGGACTCCTGCTGGTACTCGGGCTTGACCAGCTCCTCCACCGCCCGGCGCCGCGCCTCGTCCCGCCCGATGCCGTCCCCCGGCGCGAGCAGCGCCGCCGCGGTCACCAGGGCCGCGGGGACCGTCACGGCGCCACGGGGGAGCCGGGGACGCCGGAGCCGGCGGCGTGGGAGGGATGCCACAGCTCGTCGGCGGTCGCCGGCACCCAGCCCAGGCGTTGCTGCTCGACCGCCGCCGTGTGCAGCACCAGGTCGAAGGCCTCGGCCCGCATGCGCCGGTCGGTGTACAGCAGGCCGTTGACCCCGGCCTGGATCGGATAGGTGATCATCGAGCTGAGCACGCCGCCGATCGCGAACAGGACGGTGGTGACCACCGTCGCGGCCAGGGAGCCCTGGCCGCCGAGCGACACGACCATGCTCACGATGGTGACCGGCACCGACAGGATGCCGCCGAGCACCGACACCATGATCTGCGTCAGCACGAGGATGCCGAGCACCCGCCAGAAGTCGCCGGAGACCAGCCGCCACGACCTGCGCATCGCGTCGGTCACCCCGCGCCGCTCCAGCACCACCGCCGGGGACGCCAGCGCGAGGCGCGTGGTGATGAACAGCGCGTACGCCACAAAGGCCATGACGAGCACCAGGACGGTGAACGCGATGACGCCGCCGGAGGCGTTCGCCGCGACCAGGCCGACGACCAGCGCGACGCCGAGCGCGAACGGCACCAGGACGATCAGGCCGGTGAGCAGCGCCAGCCCGAACAGCGCGGGCAGGCGCGAGCGGGTGAGCCGCCACGCCTCGCCGATGGTGACGCGCCCGCCGAAGACCGCCCGGCCGAGCACCCGCGTCAGCATGCCGGTCAGCACGGTGACCAGGAAGAACTGGATGACCACGCTGATCAGCGCGCCGCCGAACTGGGCGATGACCCCGCCCAGGGGCACCTCGTCGGCCGTCTCAAGGGCGCCCGGCTCGGAGATGAGACCGCCGACCGACCCGTAGTACATCGCCTGGCCGATGGCCAGCGGGAGCGTGCCGATCGCGGCGGCGACGGCGGACAGGCCGAGCGTGGCCTTCGGGTTCGACCGGATGAGCTTGATGGTGCCGTCGAGGATGTCGCCGAGCCCCAGCGGGCGCAGCGGGATGATGCCGGGACGCAGCGCCTGCGGCGGCGGGCGGAAGCCGTGCCCGGCACCCTGCCAGGGCGCCTGGCCGTACCCGGCGTTCTGCGGCCCCGGCCCGTACGGCCCCTGCTGCCGCGCGTACGGGTTCTGCTGTCCGTACGGTGCCTGTGCGCCGGGGGCCGGGCCGCCCTGCGGGGGCCCGTACGGCGGCGCGTACCCCTGCGGGCCTGCCTGACCTGGAGGAACCTGCCCGGGAGCGCCGGCAGGCGCCTGGCCGGCGGAGGGCCCGGAGTCGTGGGGGGCGGAGTCGCCAGGGGAGGTCCACGGTGTCTGCCCCGGGGAGGCGTGCGGCGGAGGCTGGTTCTCCGCCCAGCCCGGGGGCGTGCTCGGGGCGGAGCCCTGACCGTCTGACATATCCCAATCCTGGCATGTCGCACGCCCGCCCGGGGTACCAGGCCGAACGATCACCCGCCGGGATGGCCGAATACGCCCGGCTTGGCGCAGACTTGTGAAGGGGCACGGTCCGGTGCGCGCCACGCCACGCCGGAAGCCCATCGCGGCAGATCATTGGCGGGTTCCGTAACCTGCGCTTAAAATTCGGCTTTCGGTGGAGCTATTGTTCGGTCGTTTATCACCCAGTGGTACGTCACAGGTAACCTTCGGTCGGTCGTACGGCTTTCGCCGCCACCTCCATACTGCGCTGAACGAATGAGGGGCCATGAAAGGACGCGTGCTGGTCGTCGATGACGACGCCGCTCTCGCCGAGATGCTCGGCATTGTCCTTCGGGGCGAGGGCTTCGAGCCGTCGTTCGTGTCGGACGGGGACAAGGCGCTCGACGCGTTCCGTGACACCAGGCCGGACCTGGTCCTGCTCGACCTGATGCTGCCCGGCGCCGACGGCATCGACGTGTGCCGCCGCATCCGGGCCGAGTCCGGCGTGCCGATCGTCATGCTCACCGCCAAGAGCGACACCATCGACGTGGTGCTCGGCCTGGAGTCCGGCGCCGACGACTACATCGTCAAGCCGTTCAAGCCCAAGGAGCTCGTCGCCCGCGTGCGCGCCCGGCTGCGCCGCACCGACGAGCCGACGCCCGAGGTGCTGCAGATCGGCGACATCACCATCGACGTCGCCGGCCACTCGGTCAAGCGCGGCGAGGAGACCGTCAACCTCACGCCGCTGGAGTTCGACCTGCTGGTCGCCCTGGCCCGCAAGCCGCGCCAGGTGTTCACCCGCGAGGTGCTGCTCGAGCAGGTCTGGGGCTACCGCCACGCCGCCGACACGCGCCTGGTCAACGTGCACGTGCAGCGGCTGCGCGCCAAGATCGAGAAGGACCCGGAGCACCCCGAGATCGTCGTCACGGTGCGCGGCGTCGGCTACAAGGCCGGCCCGGCGTAGGCGGCCCCCGCCGCCCTCGCACGCAGCCCCGGGACATCCCCAATGGCCCTCACCTCTTCCGGCTCCACCGGCGCCGCCCGCTCCCCGGCGGGACGGCCCAAGCCGAAGAAGAAGACCCGGCGGACCCCGCGCCAGATCGTGCGCGGCGTCCGCCGGCGGGCTCGGCGCGCCGCCGGCCGGGTGCGCCGCGTGTGGCGGCGCTCCCTGCAGCTGAGGGTCGTCACCAGCACACTGGTCATCTCCATGGTCGTGGTCGTGGTGCTCGGGGTCTTCCTGTTGCAGATGATCAAGACGGCGGTGCTGGACGGGCGCAGGCAGACCGCCATGGCCGAGGCGCAGGCCAACGTCACCACCGTGGCCGGCTACCTCGCCCAGACCGCGGTCAGCACCGCCCAGCAGTCCGCGACGGCGCACGGCGACGACTCCGACCCGGCGATGAAGAAGCCGGTCGACCAGGCCGCGTACGCGCTCGCCCGCCGCGGCGACGGCCGCTACAGCGTGGTCATCCTGAGCGGCCTGGTGGGGGAGGACCGCGGCACCGGCAACATCGCGCTCAAAAGCGTCAACCCGCGGCTGCGCGACGCGGTGCGCAAGGCCGAGAACGTGCCGCAGGCGCAGTACACCTCGATGTACTACCAGGGCGACCCGCAGCCGACGCCCGCGCTCGCCATCGGCGCCATGGTGCCCGACGCGTACGGCGAGTACGAGGTCTACCACTTCTTCCCGCTCACCGATGACGTGGACACCCTCTCGCAGGTGCAGCAGTGGCTGATCGCGGTCAGCGCCGTCCTGGTGCTGCTGCTCGCGGCGGTCGCCTCGCTGGTCACCCGGCAGGTCGTCACCCCGGTCCGGCTCACCCGGCAGGCCGCCGAACGCCTGGCCGCCGGGCGGCTGGAGGAACGGCTCAAGGTGCGCGGCGAGGACGACCTGGCCCGGCTGGCGGCCTCCTTCAACGAGATGGCCTCCACCCTCGCCGTGAAGATCCACCAGTTGGAGGAGTTGTCGCAGGTGCAGCGGCAGTTCGTCTCCGACGTCTCCCACGAGCTGCGCACCCCGCTCACCACCGTCCGCATGGCCGCCGACCTGCTGTACGAGAGCCGCGAGGACTTCGACCCGGCCGCCGCCCGCTCCGCCGAGCTCATGCAGGCGCAGCTGGAGCGCTTCGAGTCGATGCTCGCCGACCTGCTGGAGATCAGCCGGTACGACGCGGGAGCGGCCACCCTCGACATCGACTCGGTCGACATGCGCGACGTCGTGCTGCGGGCCGTCGGCGACTCCCAGCCGCTCGCCGAGCGCAAGGCCACCCGGCTCGACCTGCGGCTGCCCAACGAGCCCTGCATGGCCGAGGCCGACAGCCGCCGTGTCGAGCGCATCCTGCGCAACCTGCTGTTCAACGCCATCGAGCACGGCGAGGGCCGCGACATCATCGTCACGCTCGGCGCCGACCGCGACGCCGTGGCGGTCGCCGTGCGCGATCACGGCGTCGGACTCAAGGCGGGCGAGGAGAACATGGTCTTCGACCGGTTCTGGCGCGCCGACCCCTCCCGGGCGCGCACCATCGGCGGCACCGGCCTGGGCCTGGCGATCTCCCGCGAGGACGCCATACTGCACGGCGGGTGGCTGCAGGCGTGGGGCTCGCCCGGCGAGGGGTCGCAGTTCCGGCTCTCGCTGCCCCGGCACGCCGGCGCCGAGCTGCGCGGCTCACCGCTGCCACTGGTGCCGCCCGAGATCGAGATGCGGCGCACCTGGCGCGGGCACACCACGCCGGTGCTGTCCCCGGCCGTCGAAGGGGCCTTCGATGGCGACTAGAGGCGTCCGTCCGGCGCGGGCCGCAGGCGTGGTGCGGGCCGTCGCGCTGGCCGTCGTCGCGGCGGTCTGCGCCGCCTGCTCGACGGTGACCACCGGCGGCCCGGTCTTCCCCGCCCGCGGCGGGCGCGGCGGCGACGAGCTGAGCCAGCCGTACGTCCGCATCCTCGCCGCCACCCCCAAGCCGAACGCCGGCCCGCTGGACGTCGTCAAGGGTTTCCTGGCCGCGGCGGCGAGCTTCGACGACCCGCTGCGCTCGGTCGCCCGGCAGTACCTCACCGGCGAGGCGCAGCGCACCTGGAGCCCGTTCGACGGGATCACCGTGTACGACGGCTCCCC
>NZ_BMNT01000002.1:49318-112899 GCF_014646695.1 Sphaerisporangium melleum | reverse complement strand
CACGGCCGACCCGTCCCGCGGTGAGGTCCAGCAGACCCGCGTGGCGGTCAAGGGCACCGTGCTCGGCACGCGGGCCGGCGACGGGCGGTACGTGCCGAGCAACTCCACCACGACCGGTGCCAAGCTGTGGGAGTTCACCCTGGTCAAGGTGAACGGCCAGTGGCGCATCTCCTCGGCGCCGTCCGGGCTGCTGCTGACCGAGGACGACTTCAAGCGCGCCTACCGTTCCTTCGACCTGTACTACGCCGCCTACGGCTGGGCCGGCCTGGTCCACGACCAGGTGCGGGTGCAGATCAATCCGAGCGAAGGGCTGGCCGAGTCGCTGGTGCGGCATCTGCTGCAGGATCCGACCGCGCCGCTCAAGGGCGCGGTCGACTCGGCGTTCGGGAACAACGTCGACGTCAACGACGTGTACGTGGAGAACGACACCGTGGTGGTCGACTTCACCTATGGCATCGTCGACTCGGCGCTGGCCGAGGCCAACCGGGAGGCCATGTCGGCCCAGCTCGCCTGGACGCTCAAGCCGCTCACCGAGTCGCGGCGCATCGAGGTGCGGGTCAATGGCGAGCAGTTCCCCGGCGGGCCGTTCATCATCGACCCGCGTGACTACGACCGCTTCGACCCCGACGTGCTCACCGGCGAGGCACAGGCCTACTTCCTGGAGCAGGGCAGGGTGCACCGGCTCAGTCAGGAGACCGGCAACCCGCCGCTGGTCGGCGTCGGGCAGCCCGGCTCGCACCAGTTCGGCCACCTGGCCATCTCCGCTGAACAGCCGGTGAAGGTCGCCGCGCTCGACAAGGCCGGGGGCGTCTGGGTCAGCGGCATCAGCCCCGGCAGCCAGTGGGAGCGCTGGATCGACGGCGCGCACCTGACGCCGCCGTCGTTCGACCGCTACGGCGACGTCTGGTCGGTCGCCCGGCAGGCGCCGGGCAAGTCGCAGGTGCTGCGGGCGCACGACGCCTCACGGCAGATCCCGGTGGGCGCCCCCGCCCTGGAGGCCACCGACGTCACGGCGTTCCGCGTGGCGCGCGACGGCGCCCGGGTCGCCGTCGTCGCCGACGACGGGAACGGCCAGCGCGTGCTGGTGGGGGTCATCGACCGCCACCAGGACAAGATCGTGAACCTGCGCCCGCTGGTCCCCGCCAACGACAACCAGCAGATCCTGGACATCGCGTGGCGGGACGCCGACACGCTGGTCGTGTTGGTGAACACCAAGGGCGACCGCGAGTTGAGCAGTTGGTCGGTCACCCAGGGGGTGCGGCTGGAGACCAAGGCCGCCGCCCGCGTCGAGACGGTCGCCGCCGCCCCCGACCCCGCGCCCATGCTCGCGGGCACGGCCGACGGCGAGATCCTCGTCTGGAACCCGCAGAAGAGCCAGTGGACCAGCGTCGTGAAGTCCGCCGACCCCCCGGTCTACCCCCTCGGCTGACACTCCGCGTGCCCTCCCGGGCCGCCTCCCTGCCGGGCCCGGCGTCTCCGCTCGCGGAATACCCGGCGATCGCGTCGAACCACGCACGCCGTCCGCCCGTAGCTCCTGCCGAGGCGACGACGTGGGGCCGGGTGAATCCCCCGGGCGAAGGGATGGCGCAGAGATGAGAAGCGGGCGTATCAGCTCTACGGCCGCCGTGACGGGCGGCGTCTTGGCGCTCCTGCTCACCGCGGCCTGCTCCGGGACGAGCGGAGGAGACGGGGCCGGCGTTTTCCAGGGTCCGGTGGCGTTGGCCCCGCCCGCCGAGGAACTGATCGGGAAGAACGCCCCGCCGGCCCAGGAGCCGCAGAGCGACCCCTCGCAGCCCTTCGTGAGCGGTCCCGCGGCGCCATCCGACTCCGCGCAGCCCTCCGGGAACGGTGCTGCGGCCGGAGCGCAAGAGGAGCCGGCGGCGGAGGAGAGTGTGCCGACGCCATGGGGGCCGCTCAGCGCGGCCGACCGCGACCTGCTGGCCAAGGTCCGCCTGGCCGGGCTGTGGGAGATCCCCACGGGACGGCAGGCCGCCAAACGGGCTCTGCGCGCCGCCACCAGGAAGAACCTCGGCGAGATCGCCCGCCAGCACACCCTGCTCGACGCCGAGGTCCGGCAGGTCGCGGGGCGGCTGCGGGTGCCGCTGCCCGACGAGGCCACCGAGGAGCAGCAGGGATGGATGGCCGAGATCTCCGGCAAGAAGGGACTGGCCTACGACATGACGGCGGTCATGCGCCTGCGGCTGGCCCACGGAAAGATCTTCCCGGCCATCGGCGCGGTGCGGGGCAGCACGCGCAACACCCTGATCCGCGACTTCGCGGAAAGCGCCGCGATGTTCGTCAACACCCACATGAGCCTGCTGGAGGGCACCGGCCTGGTCGGGGACACGGCCCTTCCCCCCGTCCCCACCGTCAGCGGCGCCCCCAGCCCCGTGCCCTCCGGCGATCCCGCGCCCAGCGCACCCCCCGCCACCAGCCTGCTCGCGCGCGACGACGACTGACGATGACGACGCGGGTGAGCGTCTCCCGGCGGGCCTGACGCGGCCACCGGCCGACGTCGGGCCCTAGACGCGCTTCGCCGGGGTCTCATGGTGCCTGTGGACAGCGGGCGGATTGTCGGCATATGCGATGGCTCGGCTGTGGACAAAGCCCGGAGGCGCTCGCGACGCGAGGGACGCTGGACGCGTGCTGACCGCGTTCCTCGACCTGATCTCGCCCTCGCGCTGCGCCGGATGCGCGAGCCCGGGCACCGTCCTGTGCACCGCCTGCGCCGCCGAGCTCCGGGGCGACCCCCTTCCCCGGCCACCGAGCCCGCCACCGGCCGGCCTGCCCGACTGCTGGTCGGCCGCCTCCTACGAGGGGGTGGTCCGCCGTGTGGTGCTCGCCTACAAGGAGCGCGGCCACACGGCGCCGGCGCCGCTGCTGGCCGCCTGCCTGGTGTCCACGCTACGGGCGGCGCTCGCCGCTCGCGGGTTCCCGCCCGGCGCGCCGCTCGTCCTGGTCGCGGTGCCCAGTTCCCGCCGGGCGGTCCGCCGGCGCGGCCACGATCCGGTCCGCCGGCTGGCGACGCTGGCCGCACGCGCTCTGCGGGCGTCGGGCCGGGCCGCCAGAGCGGCTCCCGTCCTCCGTCACGGGCGCCGGGTGCGCGATCAGGCGGGCCTGAGCGCGACTGAGAGGGCCGCCAATCTGGGTGGGGCCTTCCATGCGCGCCACGGGCCGATCGGCCGCTTACGCGACTCACAGGCGTTGCCCGGCCCCGTTGTGGTCCTCGTCGACGACGTCGTCACCACCGGCGCCACCCTCGCCGAGGCGGCGCGGGCACTGCGCCGGGCGGGCGTCGCCGTGCCGCTCGCCGTCACCCTGGCCGCCACCCCCCGCCGCGTGCGTCTGCGCGCCTTCCCCGCCTGACGGCGACCGCCCACCTTTGGACGGAGCTCACCGGCCCGGCCGCCGGCGCCCGAGGGTGCACCCCCCCGCCGGACGCGGAGGCGCGGCTTCGGCAGGGTGACCGGCTCGTGTGGGTCGAGTGCACCCCGCCGGATGCGGAGGCACGGGGAGCAGACGCCGAGCATCGGCGTGCTCCAGCGGAGGCGACACGCCCGGAGTGAGAGAGTTCATATGATTACCAGCGGTAATGACAGGGGCAAATCATGGGCATGACCGCGCGGCCACACTGTGGTGTCCCAAAGGGCTTACATGCCTGGTCAGGCAATGCGAGAAGCCCTCGGAGACGGGGTCGGAGCATGGTCAACGCCACGTGTGGCGGAGGTCGTCGAGGTTCAAGGTGATCACTCAAAGTGATCCTCCCGCCGATCCCGCGGCTGACATTCGCGGCGGCAGAGGCTAGCGTTCGAGCATGGCACCCGTTCGGGTCCGTGGTTGCGCCGGACCGACCCCCGAGAGGGGGCCGGGCTGGCTAGCCGATGCCAGCCGCAGGCGAAACGGCCCACGTAAGGCGACTCTTCGTCGACCGATCACGGTGCGGCTTAGAGGTAAGTCCTGCCTCCCCGGAGGTCCAGATGTCCTCCGCCAGGAGAGAAGGGCAGTAGTGGCATGGAGCCGCGAACCCCTCAGCAGGCGGATGTGGGGACGAAGACCAGGTCGGCCGGACGGGTGCCCTCCTCGTAGTCGAGACGAAGGGGGGCCTTTGAGTGGACATCATTGTCAAGGGACGGCACACCAGTGTGAGTGACCGCTTCCGCGATCATGTGACGACCAAACTGGCCAGGATCGAGCGACTGGACAACAAGCTCATACGTGTCGATGTGGAGGTGTCCAAGCAAGCCAACGTGCGTGAGAGCGACCAGCGTGAGCGGGTGGAGCTGACCATCCGCTCCAAGGGTCCGGCCATCAGGGCCGAGGCCGCTGCCGACGACCGCTTCGCGGCGCTCGACATCGCCCTCGGCAAGCTCGAGGCGAGGCTCAGGCGCAACGCCGACCGCAGGAAGGTGCACTACGGCAACCACTGCCCTCCCTCGGTGGCCAAGCTCACCGCCGCTCCGGTCGATCTTTACGGCGCCATGCCCGAACCTCTTCCGCCCGAGACGCCCGAGCAGCTCGCGCCGGTCGCGGCCGAGCGGGAGCCGCGTGAGCACGAGTACGCCGAGCCCATCGTGCCGATCGAAATGGACGGCGACGGGCCCCTCGTCGTCCGCGAGAAGTTCCACGACGCCGACCCCATGACCATCGACCAGGCGCTGCTGGAGATGGAGCTGGTCGGCCATGATTTCTACCTGTTCAGAGACAAGGAGTGCGGCCTGCCCAGCGTCGTGTACCGGCGTGTCGGGTACGCGTACGGCGTGTTGCGGCTGGTGGAACAGTAACCAACGCGTTCGATGATCCTCTCGACCACCCCCGCGCGTCGGAAAGCCATGTAATGATGGCGGTTCCGACGGCGCGGGAGCGTCGCGCGGTAGGGGACGACCTACCCGCGCGACCGGCTCCCCACGAGGAGGAGGCGTGACGCAGACCGACGAAACGGCCGACCGCGCAAGGCGTCAGGAGCCGATCCGCGTGCTGATCGTTGACGATCACGCGCTGATCCGGCGGAGCCTTGAGCTGGCATTGGCCGCGGAGCCGGACATCGAGGTGGTCGGTGAGGCCGGCGACGGACAGGAGGCGGTCGAGATCGCCGACCGCCTCCTGCCGGACGTGGTGCTGATGGACGTCCGGATGCCCCGGCAGAGTGGCATCGAGGCGACCCGGGCGATCAAGTCATCGGTGCCGAGTGCGCGCATCGTGATGCTGACGGTGAGCGACGAGGAGGAGGACCTCTTCGAGGCGATCAAGGCGGGTGCCACCGGCTACCTGCTCAAGGACGTGCAGATCGACGAGGTCCCGGACGCCGTGCGCGGCGTGCACGAAGGCCAGTCGCTCATCAACCCGGCGATGGCGGCCAAGCTGATCAGCGAGTTCGCGAACATGAGCCGCAAGGAGGCCGAGCGTCCGCCGCAGCTTCCGGTGCCGCGGCTGACCGACCGCGAGATGGAAGTGCTGCGCCTGGTCGCCAAGGGGATGAACAACCGCGAGATCGCCAAGCAGTTGTTCATCTCCGAGAACACCGTGAAGAACCACGTGCGCAACATCCTGGAGAAGCTCCAGTTGCACTCGCGCATGGAAGCCGTCGTCTACGCCGTGCGCGAGCGCCTCCTCGAGATCACCTGACCGCCCGGCCGGCAGAGCCGGGCAGGGCGTCTCGCGCGCGCTCGCAAGACGGCGGGCACGGTGGCCAGGAGGCCACTGTGCCGTGACCCGGCGGTGAGAACGTCCTCACCGGGGATGTGGGGCCGGTGGGCGCTCGCCGGGGCGTCAGGGGATGCTGCGGAGGGCCGACTCGAGGGGCGCGGCGAGGTCGGGGACACCGACGCGCTCGACGCGGACGTCATCGCAGCCGACCCAGGAGGCGGCCTCCCAGAGCGCGTCGGCCATCGCCGCCACGGCGGCGGCGTGTGCCGCCCTGCCGCGGCCGGCCGCCGGCTCGAAGCCGACCTGCCGGGCCACGAAGGTCGTCCCCTCGCGTGCGGGGTCCACCCGGCCGATCAGCTTGCCACCGGCCAGCACCGGCATCGTGAAGTAGCCGTGCACGCGCTTGTCCTTCGGCACGTACGCCTCCAGGCGATGGGTGAAGCCGAAGACCCGCTCGGTGCGGGCGCGGTCCCAGACGAGGGAGTCGAAGGGGGAGAGCGGGGTGGTGCGATGCCGGCCGCGCGGCGCGCCGGCCAGCGCGGCGGGATCGGCCCAGGCGTTGGCCGCCCGGCGCGCCGGACCCGCGGCCGCCTGCCGCGGGCCGGCGGCGCTCGCCCGGACGCGGCCGTTGCCCCAGCCCTCGACGTGCACCGGCACCAGCCCGGCGGAGCCGTCCTTCAGGGCCTCGTCGAGCAGGGTGGCGTGCGGCCCGCGCACCCGGATGAAGTCGGCGAGGTCGGCACGGGTCGCGATGCCGAGGGCGCGGCCGGCGATGCCCGCGAGCCCGCTGATGCACTCGGCGTCACTGAGCTCCCGGCCGAGCAGATCGGACGGGACCACCCGCTCGGCCACGTCGTAGACCCGGCGCCAGCCGACCCGCCGCGCGCAGACGACCTCGCCGATGTCGAGCAGGAACTCCACGGCGATCTTGACGTCCGACCAGTCCCACCAGGGGCCGCCGTTCTTGGCGCCGCCGAGGTCGGTGGTGGTCACCGGCCCGTCGTTCCTGACCTGCTCGAGCACCTTGTCGATGGTCGGCGGGACCTCGTGCCAGCGGTAGCGCCGCTCGCGGTAGGCGCGCCGCCGGAAGGCGTACAGCGGCCAGTCGGCCATGGGGACGATGCAGGCGGCATGGCACCAGTACTCGAAGGCGGTGGCGGGGTCGTGCCAGTAGGCCCGCTCGACCTTGGCCCTGCCGACCGGGCCGAGCCGGGCGTAGGCGACGAGCTCGTGGGAACGGGCCAGCACCGAGATGGTGTCGAGCTGGACGGCCGACAGCCGCCGCAGCATGGCGGCGGCCCCGCCCCTGCGGGAGTCGGCTCCGAGGAACCCCTGGGCGCGCAGGATGGCGCGGCGGGCCTCGTCGGCGGACAGGTCGAGCACGGGGGCGGGGACACCGTTCGGCATGAGTCGATGGTAGGGCGCGGCACCGACGAAAACGGTTCGCAGGTGTCGCGCGACCCGGTCGCCGTCAGGCGGTCTTGCCGTGGTGCTCGAAGGGGGAGTGGTGCTCCTGGACGGCGATCTCGCGCGGAGCGTCCTCGATCACGTCGGAGAAGATGTCGAAGATGAGGGCGAGGACACCACCGATCACGATCACCGCGCCGCCGATCCAGAACAGCAGCCAGTTGGGGCCCATCACCAGCGCGACCCCGCCGATCGTGAAGCCCAGCAGGATCACCGTCACCGCCAGCCAGGACGAAGCCCGCCCGGCGTGCGACTGACCGCTGTGTGACTTCGCCGGTGCGCTCTCGGCCATCCCGACTCCTCGTTCTCGTTGTGCTGGTAGTTCCACTTGGATTCATGCTCGTGGTGAGAGGGCCGCCCCGGCGACGCGTGCGCCGGGCAAAGATTCCCTGCCCGTACCATCGCACGATATACAACGTCACCGGCCGTGCCGCATGCCGTACCCCATCATGACGCCCGCGGGCCGGGCGCCCGGGAACTCCGCCGCGCCCGACAGCGTCTTTGACGATGGCTGTGTCCGGTGGTGAAACCGCCTACCATGGCTGTGGGGAACCATGTCTCGTCCTCATGTCCGCAGCCGTCGGGCCGCGGTACGACCTGCGAGGAGCTTTACCAAAGTGCCAGCCATTCTCGACAAGATTCTTCGCGCCGGCGAGGGCAAGGTCCTGCGTAAGCTGAAGCGGATCTCCGAGCAGGTCAACTCCATCGAGTCCGACTTCACGAGCCTGAGCGACGCCGAGCTCCGCGCGCTGACCGACGAGTTCAAGCAGCGCCACGCCGACGGAGAGTCCCTGGACGACCTGCTTCCCGAGGCGTTCGCCACCGTGCGCGAGGCGGCCCGCCGCGTGCTGGGCCAGCGGCACTTCGACGTGCAGATCATGGGCGGCGCCGCGTTGCACCTGGGCAACATCGCCGAGATGCGCACCGGTGAGGGCAAGACCCTGACCTGTACGCTGCCGTCCTACCTCAACGCGATCTCCGGCAAGGGCGTCCACGTCGTCACCGTCAACGACTACCTGGCCAAGCGTGACGCCGACAACATGGGACGCGTCCACCGCTTCCTCGGCCTGGAGGTCGGGGTCATCCTCGCCAACATGCAGCCCGAGGAGCGCCGCCGGCAGTACAACGCCGACATCACCTACGGCACCAACAACGAGTTCGGCTTCGACTACCTGCGCGACAACATGGCCTGGTCGCTGGAGGAGTGCGTCCAGCGTGGCCACAACTTCGCCATCGTGGACGAGGTCGACTCCATCCTCATCGACGAGGCCCGCACCCCGCTGATCATCTCCGGCCCCGGCGAGCAGTCCGGCAAGTGGTACGCCGAGTTCGCCAAGATCGTCCCCCGCCTCCGCCGCGGCGTCGAGGGCAAGGACGGCGAGGAGAGCACCGGCGACTACATCGTCGACGAGAAGAAGCGCACGGTCGGCGTGCTCGAGGCCGGTGTCGAGCGGGTCGAAGACTGGCTCGGCATCGACAACCTGTACAAGCCGGAGCACACCCACCTGGTCGGCTTCCTCAACAACGCGATCAAGGCCAAAGAGCTCTACAAGAAGGACAAGGACTACATCGTCGTCGACGGCGAGGTCCTCATCGTCGACGAGTTCACCGGTCGCGTCCTGCACGGCCGCCGCTACAACGAGGGCATGCACCAGGCGATCGAGGCGAAGGAAGGCGTGAAGGTCAAGGACGAGAACCAGACCCTCGCCACCGTCACCCTGCAGAACTACTTCCGCCTCTACGGAAAGCTCGCCGGCATGACCGGTACGGCCGCCACCGAGGCCAACGAGTTCCACCAGACCTACAAGCTCGGCGTCCTCCCGATCCCGACCAACCGGCCGATGGTCCGCAAGGACCAGGCGGACGTGGTCTACAAGACCGAGGACGCCAAGTTCAACGCCTGCGTGCAGGACATCAAGGAGCGCTACGAGAAGGGCCAGCCGGTCCTGGTCGGCACCACCTCGGTCGAGAAGTCCGAGAAGCTGTCGAAGGCGCTCAAGCGGGCGGGCGTCCAGCACGAGGTGCTGAACGCCAAGAACCACGCGCGTGAGGCCACGATCATCGCCGAGGCCGGCCGTAAGCACGCGGTCACCGTCGCGACGAACATGGCCGGCCGCGGCACCGACATCATGCTGGGCGGCAACCCCGAGTTCCGTGCCGACATCGAGCTGCAGCAGCGCGGCCTGTCGCCCTCCGAGACGCCGGAGGAGTACGAGAAGGCCTGGCCCGAGGCGCTGGAGAAGGCCAAGGAGGCCGTCAAGGCCGAGCACGAGGAGGTCACCGAGCTCGGTGGCCTGTACGTCCTCGGCACCGAGCGCCACGAGTCGCGCCGCATCGACAACCAGCTCCGCGGCCGTTCCGGCCGTCAGGGCGACCCGGGCGAGTCCCGGTTCTACCTGTCGCTGGAGGACGACCTCATGCGGCTGTTCAACTCCGCCCGGGTCGAGATGATCATGACGCGGCTGAACATCCCTGAGGACGTGCCGATCGAGTCCGGCATCGTCTCCAAGGCCATCGCCTCCGCCCAGCACCAGGTCGAGCAGCAGAACTTCGAGATCCGCAAGGACGTTCTGAAGTACGACGAGGTCATGAACCGCCAGCGCAAGGTGATCTACGCCGAGCGCCACCGGGTGCTGGAGGGCGCCGACCTGCACGAGCAGGTGCGCCAGTTCATCACCGAGGTCGTCGACGAGTACGTCCAGGCGGCCACCGCCGAGGGCTTCGCCGAAGAGTGGGACCTGGACAAGCTGTGGAAGGCGTTCCAGCAGCTCTACCCGATCTCGGTGACCGCCGACGAGCTGGTCGAGGAGGCCGGCGGCGAGCGCGAGGGCCTCACCGCCCAGATCATCAGCGAGCGGGTCAAGGCCGACGCCCTCGCCGCCTACGACCGGCGCGAGGAGGAGCTCGGCGCCGAGACCATGCGCGAGGTGGAGCGGCGGGTCATCCTGTCGGTCCTCGACCGCAAGTGGCGCGAGCACCTGTACGAGATGGACTACCTGCGTGACGGCATCGCGCTGCGGGCCTACGCCCAGCGCGACCCGGTCATCGAGTACCAGCGCGAGGGCTTCGACATGTTCGCCGCGATGCTGGACGGCATCAAGGAGGAGTCGGTCGGTTACCTGTTCAACCTCGAGATCGAGGTGCAGGACAACCCGATCGTCGAGGAGTCCGCGCCGCAGGACGCCGGTGTCTCCGAGACGCAGGCGATCATCTCCAAGGCGCTGCGCCGTCCGCAGCGGCCCACCGAGATGATCTACAGCGCGCCGACCGAGTCCGGCGACGTGGAGCAGACCCGGGTCCGCACCACGGCCGAGGAGCGCGCCGCGTACGGCAACGTCGAGCGCAACGCCC
Organism: Sphaerisporangium melleum; assembly: GCF_014646695.1. Classification (GTDB taxonomy): domain Bacteria; phylum Actinomycetota; class Actinomycetes; order Streptosporangiales; family Streptosporangiaceae; genus Sphaerisporangium; species Sphaerisporangium melleum. Next base: position 102,438 of record NZ_BMNT01000002.1, on the reverse strand, counting down.
CCTGCCCCTGTGGCTCGGGCAAGAAGTACAAGCGCTGCCACGGCGACCCGAAGAACGCGAGCGCCTGACCGGCGCACCGCACCACCGCCAATGACGGCCCCGTGACCACCGGTCGCGGGGCCGTCGGCCTGTGCACGGAGGGTCGCTCGTCCGGCTGTGCACAGGCGATCGCTCGCCCGGCGCACCGCACGGGCCCGCGTGCCCGGTGACGTGGCGGGAGGGCCGGGCGGCCCGGCCCTCCCGCGCGATCGGCGGGCTCGGGTGATCAGGCGGTCTCGAAGTCGGTGACCAGCCACTGCACGCCGCGCCGTTCCATGCGGAGCGCGAGCACGTGGCTGCGCTCACCACAGTGGACCAGCACGCACACCTCGACCGCGCCGTCGTGCGGCCGGTTCACGTGCGGCAGCGCGACGCGCGGCGGCCGCGTGGTGTGGATCATCTTCCCGGCCCGCACCAGGTCGGTGTAGGCCGCGTCGGTCAGCCGGTCGGCGACGGTGCCGGGCGGGCGCCGTCCGGCGAGGATCTCGGCGAGCGCCTGGCCGAGGACGCGCAGCGCCCGCTCGTCCGGCGGCGGTCCGGCGGCCCGGCGCCGCACCGGCAGCGCCGCCGGGCCGTGGTCCCCCTGCCGCGCCGGTGGCGAGGTGTCCCGCGGCCGGGCCGGCGCGACGTCCGCCGCCGGCTGGTCCGGTGCCGGGGCTCCGGCCGGCCTGACGGTCACCTCGTCGAAGGTCAGCGCCAGCGTGCCCTGAGCCGGCGGCGGCACGAACCCGGGGCCGCGCTCGTCGTCGTACGGCGGGTCGGTCTGTGGCACCGGGCGCAGCCGGGGCAGCGGGGCCGCCGGGCGGGACGGCCCGGTGGGGAGCGGCCGGCGGGTGGGGGCGGAGGGCCGGGACGGCCGGGCGGGGCGGGACGGCTTGGCCGTGGACGGCTTCCCGGACAGGGAGGATGAGGGGGACATCGGGACTCCATGCCTCGTCGGAGATTGACGCAGTAAGGAGTTTTCGGCCGGGCCGCCTGATACCGCGGCGGCGGGTTGGGCGGCCAACTTGCTGATCTCGCCTCGCGCTTCGCCGGGATTGGCGGGAAATGACCGGACCGGTCGCCTCGCCCGTGTCCCGCCGGGGCGCTATTCGGCTCGGTCGCCGGTCGTGCGCCCGCCGTCCGAAACCGGTTCGGTCGCGGGGCGCGCGCCTGGCGGCCCTCCTGTCTCTCCGGCGTCGAGATCGGGCTCGGGCTCCCTGCCCGGCGTCATGATGTTCAGCCGCCTGATCAGGAAGGCGAACACCGTGTAGTAGACCACGGCGTAGACCAGGCCGAGGGCCATGATCTGCCAGAACCCGTCGGTGTTGGACTTGGTGGCGTTGAGCGCGGCGTCGATGGCGCCGGCCGAGAAGGTGAAGCCCAGATGGCCGTCCAGCGCCGCCACCAGCGCCATCGACAGCCCGGTGAGCAGCGCGTGGATCATGAAGAGCAGCGGCGCGACGAAGATGAACGCGAACTCGATCGGCTCGGTGATGCCGGTGACGAACGCCACCAGGGCCGCCGAGATCATGATGCCGCCGACGGCCCGCCTGCGCTGCGGGGGCGCGGCGCGCCAGATCGCCACGGCGGCGGCGGGCAGGCCGAACATGATGACCGGGAAGAACCCGGCCATGAACTCGCCCGACCCCGGATGCCCCTGCAGGTAGCAGGTCAGGTCTCCGGCGAACCGCCTGCCCGCCACCGTGCAGTCGGGCACCTGGAACCACATGATCGAGTTCAGGAAGTGGTGCAGCCCGAACGGGATGAGCAGCCGGTTCGCCACGCCGTAGATGCCGGCCCCGGCGGTGGAGTGGTCGGCGAGCCACGCGCCGAACCGGGTGATCCACTCGCCGACCGGCTGCCAGGCCAGGCCGAACACCACGCCCAGCACCAGCGCCGCGAAGGCCGTGACGATGGGCACGAACCTGCGGCCGCCGAAGAACGCCAGCCAGGTCGGCAGCTTGACCCGGTGGTAGCGCTGGTAGAGCAGGGCGGCGGTGAGGCCGATGACGATGCCGCCGAGCACGCCGGTGGGGTTGCCGGCCGCCAGGTCGATCACCTCGGCGGTGCGCCCGTCCGGCCGGACGACCGTCTGGGCGACGCGGTCGTGGACCGCGAAGCCGGCGGCGTCGAAGAACAGCAGCCGGGACACCCGGTCGAAGACGAGGTAGCCGACGAGCGCGGCGAGCGCCGTGGAGCCGTCCGAGCGGCGGGCGAACCCGACGGCCACGCCGATGGCGAAGAGCAGCGGGAGGTTGTCGAACAGGACGCCGCCCGCGCCGCCCACCACTTCAGCGATCTTGTCGAGCGCGGCGTTGCCGGTGCGTCCCAGCAGGTCGTCCTGGCCCAGGCGCAGCAGCAGGCCCGCGGCGGGGAGAGCGGCGATGGGCAGCATCAGCGAGCGCCCGATGCGCGACAGGACGCCCATGATCGCCGCCCCGCGTGCGGCGGCCGGGCCGGCCTGGCCGGAGGAGACGCCGGGTGCCTGGGGGGAGGCCCCGCCGGTGGCCGCTCCCGGCGAAGCGGCACCGCCGGCCGGTGGATGGCCGGCACCGGCGGTGAGCTCGCCGGAGGTGCCCGTCCGGCCGCCCGGCCCGGCGGGGTCGCCGGATCCGGTCGCGGGGTCGTCGAGGTCGCTGGACCCGGGTACGGAATCGCCGGGAGCGGCGGGGTTGCCGGGAGCGGCGGGGGCGCTGGATGTAGGTGCGGGGTCGCGGGGAGCGGCGGAAGCCCGTGCCTCCTGCGGGCCGTGGGGGGCGGGCGGGGTGGCGTCGGCCGAAGGGGGGCACATCGGCTTTCCTCCAGGAAAGAGAGGGGAGGCTCAGCCTCGCCGCGCCGGTATCTCCAGCACCGTACGGAGCTGGTACCGGTCGGCACGGTAGGTCGAGACCCCGAACTCGACGCAGACGCCACCGGAGAACGACCGGCGCTGGAGCAGCAGCACGGCGCCGCCGCGCGGCATCTTGAGCAGGTCGGCGTCTCCGGGGTCGGCGATGCCGCCGTCGATGGTCAGCTCTCCCGCGTCCAGCACGACCCCGTGCCGCGACTCCAGCAGTGCGTAGAGCGATCGGCCGGACAGGTCGAAGGACTCCAGGTCGGGCGCGAAGGACACCGGGATGTGCGCCCGTTCGATGCACAGCGGCTCTCCGTCCGCCGTGCGGAGCCGTTCGATGAAGTGGACGGCCTCCCCGGGCTGGATGCCGAGCTCCCGCGCCAGGTGGGCGCTGGCCCGGACCACACGGCGGTCCAGGTCGCGTGAGCCGGGCTCCATGCCCCGGGCGCGCATGTCGTCGCTGAAGGAGGTGAGCCGCAGCGCCATCTCGATCTTGGGGCGGGCCACGAAGGTGCCCTTGCCGGCCACCCGGTGCAGCCGCCCCTCGCTGACCAGCGCGTCCACCGCCTGGCGTACAGTCATGCGTGACAGGCCGAAACGCTGGCAGAGCTCCCGTTCGGAGGGGATCGCCGCTCCGATGGAGAGTTCGTTGCTCTCGATGAGGTCGAGGAGGATCTCGCGAAGCTGGAAGTACTTCGGCACGGGGCTGTCGGGGTCGATCGTGGCCACTGCTCTCCTCCTCTCGATCTCTCAGCAGGTTTGAGTTAATGTTTGTGCTGGTCTAGTCCGGACTAGACCACATGCCAGAAATGAGTGTCAACGTACGGACCGGCGACGGATCGATAACGGCCCGATCTCGCCCTCCAGAGCCGAAGGACGGGCACCGATGACCACGATGATGCGCCGCGAGATCGCCGAGCAGCCGGCCGCGCTGCGGGCCACTCTCGACGCCCTGCTGCCGAGGATCGACGAGGTGAAGGCCCTGGCCGGGCAGGCCAGGCAGCTCGTCTTCATCGCCAGGGGCACCTCCGACAACGCCGCCGTCTACGGGCGCTACCTCATCGAGGCCCGCGCGGGCCGGATGTCCTCGCTCGCCGCCCCGTCGATCGCCACCACCTACAAGCGCAAGCTGGACCTGACCGGCGTGCTTGCCGTCGCGCTCTCCCAGTCGGGCAAGACCGAGGAGATCGTCGAGACCCTCACCTGGGCCAAGGACTGCGGCGCCGCGACCGTCGCGATCACCAACGGCGGCGAGCACTCGCCGCTCGCCCAGGCCGCCCACCTCGCGCTGTGCACCCAGGCCGGTGAGGAGAAGGCCGTCCCGGCCACCAAGACCTACACCACCCAGCTCGCGGCCCTCGCCGTGCTCGCGCTCGGCCTCGGCGCCGAGGTGGACGCCGCCGACCTCGACCGGGTCCCGGACGCCGTCGAGCGGCTGATCGCCGAGCCGGGCGACGTCGAGGCCGTGGTCGAAGGGCTGGCCGAGGTGTCCGGCGTCGTGGTGTCCGGGCGCGGCATGGCCTTCTCCACCGCCCTGGAGACCGCGCTCAAGCTCAAGGAGGCCTGCTACCTGCACGCCATGGGCCTGTCGTACGCCGACCTGCTGCACGGCCCCATCGCGGTCGTGGACGAGCGGACGCCGGCGCTGCTGGTGGCGGCCGGCGAGGGGCCCACGCTCCCCGGCACCATCGCGCTGGCCCGGCGGGTCACCGGCGCCGGCGCCTCGGCGTACGGCATCGGGGGCGGCGCCGAGCTGGCCACGGCGGCCACGGCGGCGCTCAACGGCCCCGACCTGCCCGAGTGGGTGGCGCCGATGGGGCTCATCGTCCCGGGGCAGATCCTGACCGAGTCGCTCGCCCGGCGGCGCGGCATCGACCCCGACTCTCCTCGCGGTCTGAACAAGGTGACGCAGACCGAATAGCGCCGCTAGCTTTGCGCGCAGGCGCAACGAGGAGGACGGACATGGCGGCAGACGCCCACGCGATCATCGCCGGGCTCGGTGGTGCGGAGAACATCATCGACATCGAGCCGTGCATCACCCGTCTCCGCACCGAGGTGCGCGACGCCTCCAAGGTGGACCAGGTGGCGCTGCGGGCCGCCGGCGCCCACGGTGTCATGGCGGCGGGCAACGTCGTCCAGGTCGTGGTGGGCCCCGACGCCGACACGCTCGCCTCCGACATCGACGACCTCATCGAGTGAGCCGGGCGGCCGGTGGGGATGCCATGACGACCGTTCTCGCCCCGGTGGCGGGGCACGTCGTCGGACTCGCCGGCGTGCCCGACCCGGTGTTCTCCGGCGGCCTGGTGGGCCCGGGGACGGCGATCGACCCGGCCAGGCGGGCCGGGGAGGCGCTGGCCCCGATCGACGGGCTGATCCTCAAGCTGCACCCGCACGCCTACGTGATCGCGGGTGAGGACGGCCGCGCCGTGCTGGTCCACCTGGGCATCGACACGGTGCTGCTCAAAGGGGAGGGGTTCCGGCCGCTGGCCTGCGAGGGCGCGCGGGTACGCGCGGGGGCTCCGGTCGTCGCCTGGGATCCGGTGGCGGTGGCCTCCGCCGGAAAGTCGCCCATATGCCCGGTGGTCGCGCTCGATGCCCGACCAGGTACGCTGACCACGCTCCTCGCCGCGGGTCCCGTGCGGGCGGGGGAGGAGCTGTTCCGGTGGGGCGGAGGGTATGACTAGGGCGGGATGGCGACGCCCCTCCGAATGGTGACATGACGGTGCCGAACCAGCCACATCCGATCTGCCGGGCGTTAGCCGAATGTTCCCTGTAAAGGGTTCCATATCGGAATAACGTGCTCGCCGGGGAACTTTCAGCGGGTGGTCCGTACCGCCCCGGATTCAAGGAGGAATCGTGGCCGTACGCAAGGTCATTGTCGAGTCATCAGCAGGTCTGCACGCCCGCCCCGCGGCGACGTTCGTGCAGACCGCCGCCAAGGCGCCCGTCGACGTCACCGTGGCCAAGCCGGGCGGCACGCCCGTCAGTGCCAAGAGCATCCTGTCCATCCTCGCGCTCGACGTCAGGTCCGGCGAGGTGATCGTCCTCAATGCCGACGGCGACGGCGCCGACCAGGTGCTGGACGAGCTGGCCGCCATCGTCTCGGTGCCCTGAGAAGGGACGGTCACCGGTGGCCACGGAGAGTCTGACGGGGACCGGGGTCAGCCCGGGCGCCGGCTACGGCCCTGCATACCTCATGGGCGCGGCCGTCCCCGAGCCGCCCGCCGGGGCGCGGCACGACGGTGACGTGGTGGCCGAGGTCGCCCGGGTGGAGGCCGCCGTCGAACGGGTGGCCGCCGAACTGCAGGCGCGCGGCGAGGCCGTGGGCGGCGACGCCCGGGACGTGCTCGCCGCGCAGGCGCTGATCGCGCGCGACCCCGCACTCGCCGCCGAGATCGGCGACCTGATCGACGCCGGCACGGCCGCCGAACGCGCGGTCTACGAGGCGTTCATGAGGTACAACGACATCCTCACCCAGGTCGGCGGATACCTCGGTCAGCGCGTGGCCGACCTGGCGGACGTCCGCGACCGGGTCATCGCCGAGCTGACCGGCGTGCCGATGCCGGGCCTGCCCGCGGCCGGGGACAAACCGTACGTGCTGGTCGCCCGTGACCTCGCGCCCGCCGACACCGCGCTGCTCTCCAAGGACATCGTCGCCGCCTTCGTCACCGAGGAGGGCGGGCCCACCAGCCACACCGCCATCCTCGCCCGCGCTCTCGGCGTCCCCGCCGTCGTCGCCTGCGCGGGCGCGACCTCCATCGCCAACGGGGTGCCGGTCCTGGTGGACGGCACCACCGGCCTGGTCGGCCTGATGCCCTCCGAGGACGAGGTGCGGGCGACGATCAAGGCCGCGCGCACCCGGGACGCCGCCCTGGCCGAGGTCACCGGCCCCGGCGCGACCGCCGACGGCCGCCCGGTGGCCCTGCTCGCCAACATCGGCGGCCCGCGCGACCTCGCCGCGGCGCTGGAGCACGGGGCCGAGGGGGTCGGGCTGTACCGCACCGAGTTCCTGTTCCTCGACCGGGACCAGGCGCCTTCGGAGGAGGAGCAGGAGGCCGCCTACCGCGAGGTCGTCTCCGCCTTCCCCGGCCGCCCGGTGACCGTGCGCGTGCTGGACGCGGGCGGTGACAAGCCGCTGGGGTTCCTCCCGCCCACCGAGAAGGAGCCCAACCCGGCCCTGGGGCAGCGCGGGGTCCGCATCCTGCGCATCTTCACCGATGTGCTGACCGGGCAACTGCGCGCGCTCGCCCGCGCGGCCGAGGCGGGGTCCGCCGAGGTGCGGGTCATGGCCCCGATGGTCGCGACACCGGAGGACGCCGCGTGGTTCGTGGCCGCGTGCCGGGCGGCGGGGCTGCGCTCGGCGGGCATCATGATCGAGGTCCCGGCCGCGGCGCTGCGGGCCACCGACCTGGCGCCCGCCGTCGACTTCTTCTCCATCGGCACCAACGACCTCGCCCAGTACACCTTCGCCGCGGACCGCGAGGTGGGCGCGCTGACCGCCTTCCAGGACCCCTGGCAGCCCGTCCTGCTGGACCTGGTCGCCATGACGGCCTCGGCGGGCGTTCCCACCGCCGTCTGCGGAGAGGCCTGCAGCGACCCCGCGCTGTCCTGCGTGCTCGCCGGCCTCGGCGTGACCGCGCTGTCGATGGCCGCCCCGGCGATCCCCGGTGTGCGCGCCGCCCTGGCCCGGCACACCCTCGCCCAGTGCCGCGCCGCCGCAGTCGCCGCACGCGCCCAGACCGGCCCGGAGGCCGCCAGAGCCGCCGCCCGCACCCACCTCCCCGCCCTCGCCGACCTCGGCCTCTAAGCCCTCCGGCGGTCCGCCGGTGGACGGGTGTACCGAACCTCGCGGATGTGCGGTCGCCCGGGGTGCCGCTCGCGGGAAGTTATCCACAGGCCGGAATCGTCAGGTCGGGGACGTGGATACGGTTGGGGCATGGCTCGACCTTCCCCCACGGTGGTGCTCGTGCTGCTCGCGATCCTGGCAGCGGGGTGCGCCGGTGCCGCCTCCCCGGCCACCCAGGCGCCCCCGACCAGGAGCGTCCCCCCTCCGGCCACCCCGTCCGGCGCGTCAAGCCCCACCCCGACGCCGGCGTCCTCCGCGACCTCGTCGCCCGGTGCCTCCGCCGCGGCCGTGGTCGCCGCGCGGCTCGCGAAGATGAGCCTTGCGGAGAAGGTCGGCCAGCTCTTCATGCCGGTGGTGTACGGTCCGCGCGCCGATGGCGCGCACGGGGAGAACCAGGCGAGGTTCGGCGTGGCGAGCCCCGCCGCGGTCGTCGCGAAATACCATCCCGGTGGCGTCATCCTCTTCCCCTGGGCGGGCAACGTGGCGAACGCCGGCCAGGTGGCCGCCCTCACCCGGGGCCTGCAGAAGGCCGCCGAGATCCCCCTGCTCATCGGGGCCGACCAGGAGAACGGCGTCGTCTCACGGCTCGGCTCCATCGTCACCGATGTGCCGGGCGCCATGGCGGTCGGTGCGACCGGCGAGCCGGACGACGCCCGCGCCGCCGCCCAGGTGACCGGCGCGGAGCTGCGGGCCCTCGGCATCAACCTCGACTTCGCCCCGGTGGCCGACGTCAACGTCAACCCCGCCAATCCCGTGATCGGCTCGCGGTCCTACGGCTCCGACCCTTCAAGGGTCGGTGCGATGGTGGGCGCGGCCGTCGAGGGGTTCCACGAAGCCGGCGTGGGCAGTGCCGCCAAGCACTTCCCCGGCCATGGCGACACCACCACCGACAGCCACACCGGCCTGCCCGTCATCCGGCACACCCGCTCCCAGTGGGACAGGCTCGACGCGCCGCCGTTCCGGCAGGCGATCAAGCGCGGGGTCGACGTCATCATGTCGGCCCATGTGGTGATGCCGAAGCTCGACCCGTCCGGCGATCCCGCCACTCTGTCCAAGCCCATCCTGACCGGGCTGCTGCGCGACGAGCTGGGGTACGACGGGGTGGTCACCACCGACGCGCTCGACATGCGCGGGGTCCGGGAGAAGTACGGCGACGCGGAGGTCGCCGTGCGCGCCATCCTGGCGGGCGTCGATCTGCTGCTCATGCCGCCCGACTTCCGCAAGGCGTACACCGCGGTGCTCGACGCGGTGAAGTCCGGGCGCATCTCCCGCGACCGGCTCGACCGGTCGGTCACCCGGCTGCTCACGCTCAAGGCCGAGCGGGGCATCCTGGACGGCGACCCGGTGGACGCCGGCGAGGCGGCCGGCGTGGTGCGCTCCAGCGAGCATCGCAAGATCGCACAGGGCATCGCCGACCGGTCCGTGACGGCGGTCAAGGGTGCCAAGAGCCTGCCCGTGAAGGGAAAAGTGCTGGTCACCGGCCCGGCGGGCCGCCGCCTCGCCGACATGCTGGACGGTGCCACCGCCTCCGGCACCGGGGACACCCCCACGGCCGCGCAGATCGCGAGCGCTCGCTCGGCCGCCGCCGGGGCCGACACCGTCGTCGTCACCACCAAGGACGCCGGCCCCGCCCAGACGCGGCTGGTGGACGCCATGGCCGGCACCGGCAAGAAGGTCGTCATCGTGTCCATGGGCGCCCCCTACGAGCTGGAGCGCCTGCGCGGCTACGACACCGCGCTGGCCGTCTACTCCGACGGCGCCACCTCGTTACGCGCCGCGGCCAAGGCCCTCACCGGCACCCTCACCCCCAAAGGCACCCTCCCCGTGGACCTCAAGCGATAAGCCCACCGGCGGCCCAGCATCCCCCATGGCGGATGCGGCGGCGTGGTGGTCCCGCCTTGAGGCGGTGGTTCGGCCAACGGTGCTCAGCCGGCCGGGCGATCTCGACCGGCGGCTGGTTCGGTGAGCGCCCACCGCCCACCCCCTTCACCCGTCAGGTGATGGCGGGCAGGCCGGGCGTGGTGGGTGGGGGTGGGAGTGAGGAAGAGGGCAGGGGCGGCTTAATCTGTAAGGCCCGGCGGGAGATAGGGAGCGATCATGGTCAAAGGTCTTCTTATCGACTGGGGTGGCGTGCTCACCACCAGCTTGCACGAGGCCATCACCGAGTGGCTGGTCGCGGACGGCATCGACGCCGAGCACTACCGCGACCTGATGCGCGAGCTGATCCGGCACGCCTACGAGGACGGCGACGGCGCCGGTGTCAATCCGATCCACGCGCTGGAGCGCGGTGAGGTCGACGTGGTGGCCTTCGAACGTGATCTGGCGGCGCGGCTGGTCACCCTGCACGGCGGTCCGGCGGTCGCCGAGGGCCTGCTCACCCGGATGTTCGCCGGGTTCCGCCCGGTGCCGCCGATGTACGAGATGCTGCGCGCCGCCCGCGCGGCCGGCCTGGCCACCTGCCTGCTGTCCAACTCCTGGGGCGACCACTACAGCCGGGACGGCTGGGAGGAGTACTTCGACGGGGTCGTCATCTCCGGCGAGGTCGGCATGCGCAAGCCCGAGCCGCGCATCTTCCACCACGCCCTCGGCCTGGTCGGGCTGGAGGCGGGCGAGTGCGTCTTCATCGACGACATCGAGGCCAACATCGTGGCCGCCCGCGGTCTCGGCCTGGTGGGACTCCATCACCTGGACGCCGACACCACCATCACCGCTCTCGAAGCCCTCTGCGATCTCCCCCTCCGCCTGCCCGTCCCACCCGCCACGCCCGGCCTGACCACCCTCACCTGACGCGTGAAGGGGGGCGGCGGGCCGCGCCGACCCCCGCGTGCACCGCGACGCCGTTTCGTGGCCCGTCCGGCGCAGGAGGTCCCATGTCCGGTGAGTGGATGTTCTGGGCGTTACCGCGGGAGACGGCGTGTCCGTTGACGTGGCGCAGGCCGGTGCGCAGGGGGTGCCTTGTCCGGTGAGTGGGTGTTCTGGGGGTCATCGCCGGGGGGCGTGCTGGTGACGTGGTGGAGGTCGGGGTGTGCGGGTGTACGGTGCGGGGCGCCGTGGCTGGCACACTCGTGTAGGTGATCGGAGCCGTGCCGGCCCCGATGCCCACCGATATCGCGATTGAGGAACGAACGCATGCGCGTCTACCTGCCGAGCACCCTTCCCACGCTGGCCCGGGTGGCGGATGCGGGCGAGGTCGGCCCGGCCCCGCTGACCGGCTACGCGGTGACGCCCGCGCTGGTCGAGTGGTACGTCTCGGGTGACACCGAGGAGCTCGAGTACGTCGCGCTGACCGACGCGGCGCGCGCGTCCCTGCGGATGCTCGCGGCCGACCGCGCCGACGGGGTGGCCGTGCCCGCCCGGCGGGTGGTCATCGCCGCGGAGGTCCCGGACGACGTCGTGGTCGCCGGCCCGGACATCGAGGAGCGCGCCCGGGTGCGCTTGCCCGTCGAGGTGCGGATGAAGCAGATCGCGGCCGTCCACGTCGACGACCTGCAGGCCGTGCCGGACGTGGAGGCGGCCGTGGCCGCCGTGTCCGCCGCCGACGCCGGCGACGACGACGCGCGATTCGTGGTGGACGGGGTCGAGGACCACGAGCTGTTGTGGTACGCCACCCAGGAGATCCCCGACCTGCTCTGAAAATCCGGTGAGGCGGCCGAGGGCGGCTACTAGGCTGGAGGCACCATGAAGCACATCATCTGGGACTGGAACGGCACGCTGTTCCACGACATCGACGCCGTCGTGGGGGCGACCAACGCCATCTTCAAGCCGTACGGACTGGCCGCGCTCGACAACGAGGGCTTCCGTGCCGCCTACACCCGCCCCATCTGGGTCGCCTACGAGCGGATGCTCGGCCGGCCGCTGCGCGAAGGGGAGTGGGAGGATCTGGACCAGGCGTTCCACGATCACTACCACGAGCTGATGCACGCCTGCGCGCTCGCCGAGGGGGCGCTCGACTGCCTGCGCACCTGGGGGGAGTCCGGGCGGACCCAGTCGCTGCTGTCGATGTGGGCGCACGACCGGCTGGTCCGCAAGGCGGCGGAGCTGAGCATCGACCGCTACTTCGCCCGCATCGACGGGCTGAGCAACGGCGCGCCCGGCGGGAGCAAGGCCGAGCACATGGTGGCGCACATCGAGTCGCTGGACGTGCGGCCCTCGCAGGTCCTGGTGATCGGTGACAGCATCGACGACGCGCACGCCGCCCAGCATGTCGGCGCCATGGCGGTGCTGTACACCGGGGGGATGACCAGCCGCGCCGATCTGGCCGCCTCGGGCTTCCCCGTCGTCGACGACCTCGCCGACGCCTTCTCCTTCGCCACCTGAGCACGGCCGAGCGAAACCGGGCCGGGGCCCGGCGGCCACCGGGGCGAGCCCGGCCGATGCCGGGGGACGTACCGAGGGCTTGGGCGCCGCGGAGGAGGGCGACAGCCGCCGAGGAGATCGCCTGTTCCCTGCCGGGCGATGTAGCGGCGGGCTTGGGGTCCGTGTCGGAGGGCGGCCGCCGCGGTGACCGCTTTGTTCGTGCCGGGTGGTGACGCGCTGGCGCGAGGGAGGGCGTCCTCTTGGGCGAGGGCGTCCGCGCGGGCCGTCAGGCTGCCGCTGAGGGGCGGGTTCGCCGGCCGGGGTGGGATCTGGTTCGGAGAAGCGGACATCTCGCTAGCGAGGTGATGAGTTGGGCATTACGTTCCGCTGCTCGGGCGTGGTCGTCGTACTCTGAGCGCGTTGGTTTCGCGCGCGTTCGGAGGCACCCAATTAATCGTCTCGTGCTCTGGAACATCGACCTGACCCTGGTCGATGTGGCGATCGTCACCCGTGACGCCTACGCCGAGGCGTTCCGGCAGGTCACCGGGCGTCCGCTCGTGAAGCTGGCCCCCGCTATGGGCCGTCCCGACTCCGAGATCATCTTCGAGACGCTGGCCATCAACGGCATTGTGACCGGGGACGAGCATCTGCCGCGGTTCATCGACGCGCTCGCGCACGCCTTCGCCGCCCGGCGCAAGCGCCTCAACAAGGACGGGCGGGTCATGGCGGGTGCCAAGGAGGCGCTCAAGGCCGTGGCCCGGCTCGACGGCGTGGTGCAGTCCGTGCTCACCGGCACGATCAAGAGCAACGCCGCGCTCAAGCTGAACGCCTTCGGCCTGGACAAGTACGTGGACCTGGAGGCCGGCGGCTACGGTGAGGAGGTGTACCCCAAGGCGACCCTCCTGCAGGTGGCGCAGGGCAGGGTCAAGCAGGCGTACGGCTTCCGGTGCGACGGGTCCAACACGGTGCTGATCGGGGACTCCACCAGGGACGTCCAGACGGCCCGCATCGCCGGGGTCCCGATCATCGCGGTCGCCTCGGGCCGCTCGACCCCGGGTGAGCTGCGCGAGGCCGGCGCCGACATCGTCCTGCCCGACCTGTCCAACGCATCGGAGGTCGTCGCGGCGGTGGCCCGGCTGACCAGTCCGGTGAACCGCAAGGCCGGGTGACCCGCGCCGCACCGGCCGGCCCGCCCATCTAGCGTGAAGGAACTCCATGCCCTACTCGACGGCACACGTCACGACCGACCGTCCCGGCCGGTACATCAAGCAACTGATCTCCCACATGGGGCACAAGACGACCACGGAGATCTCCGGTGACGGCCGTGGAGTGATCACCCTGTCCCGGGGACGGTGCGTGCTCGCGCCCACCGGGCGGGCGATCGAGATGTTCGCCACGGCGGCGGACGAGGAGTCGCTCAAGCAGGTGCAGGACGTGGTGACCCGCCACCTGCTGCGCTTCGCCACCCAGGAGGAGCTGGACGTCGACTGGTCGTCCCCGGTGACGGCCGAACAGATGCGCATCGTCGACCCGCTCGTCAACGACTACCTGCTCACGCAGTGCACCCCGCCCGACGAGGTGCTGCAGGAGCTGGCGGTGCAGACCCGCGAGACGACCGGTGGCTCCTGGACCATGCAGATCACGCCCGACGAGGGCGCGCTGCTCACCATGCTGGTGCGGATGACCGGCGCGCGGCGGGCCGTCGAGGTCGGCGTGTTCACCGGGTACTCCTCGATCTGCATCGCGCGCGGCCTGGCCGAGGGCGGCCGGCTGCTGGCCTGCGACGTGAGCGAGGAGTGGACCTCGGTCGCCCGGTCGTACTGGGAGCGGGCGGGCGTCGCCGACCGCATCGACCTGAAGATCGCTCCGGCGGCGGACACGTTGCGCGCGCTGCCCGACGAGCCGGTCCTCGACTTCGCCTTCATCGACGCCGACAAGGTCGGCTACCCGGTCTACTACGAGGAGATCGTCCGGCGGCTGCGTCCGGGCGGGCTCGTCGTGCTGGACAACGTGTTCCTCGGCGGCCGGGTCCTGGACCCCGCCCACGACGAGGAGCACCACCGGGTGATGCGGGCGCTGAACGACGCGATCGTCGCCGACGAGCGGGTGGAGTCGGTGATGCTCCCCGTGCGCGACGGGGTGACGATCGTCCGCAGGCGCTGAGCCGGGGAAGAGCCTCGACCTGGGCAAAAGCCGACAATTAGTGACGTAAAGGACCAGTGGGGAAGGGGGCCGCAAGGACTTACGGCCCTTTTCTCGCACCTGCGGCCGGCCGTGTGATGGAAGGTGCGGCGTCACGCCGGCGGCCACCGGCCGCCTGGCAGGCGCCTTTCGGGTCTCCGCGGGTGGGGAGTCGCGATGGTCACACGGCGCCAATTCCTCTCCGGTATGGGAGGGGCGGTCCTGCTCGCCGGCGTGCGCGCCCGCACGGCCGCCAGGCCGTGGAGCGGGGACGCCGTGGCCGCCGGACTGCTGGACCCGGCGGCGATCCCGAAGTACGTCACGCCGCTGCCGGTGCCGCCGGTGATGCCGGCCCTCGGGCCGCTGGGCGGTCCCGCCGACCGGTACGAGATCGGCGTCCGGCGGTTCCGGCAGCAGATCCTGCCGCCCGGCCACCCGCCGACCATGGTGTTCGGGTACGGCTCGTCCCGGCACCCGGAGACCTTCTCCTCGCCGGGCTGGACCGTCGAGGCCCGGGCCGGTCGCCCGGTCGAGGTCCGCTGGGTGAACGAACTCGTCGGCCGGGACGGCGGCTTCCTGCCGCATCCGCTGCCGGTGGACCAGACCCTCCACTGGGCCAACCCGGGCGGCGGCACCGCCGGGCGGGACTCGCGCCCGCACTTCACCACGACGCCCGGGCCGTACCACGGGCCGGTGCCGATCGTGACCCACCTGCACGGCGGCCGCAATCCGGCCGACAGCGACGGGTACCCCGAGGCGTGGTACCTCCCCGACGCACGGAACCTCCCGGCCGGGTACGCGAAGTACGGCACCAAGTACGCCGACTACGCGGCACTGGCCGAGGACCGGGACGGGCGTCCCTGGGGCCCGGGAGCGGCGGTGTTCCGCTATCCCAACGACCAGCGGGCCGCCACGCTCTGGTACCACGACCACGTGCTCGGCATGACCCGGCTCAACGTCTACGCGGGCCTGGCGGGCTTCTACCTGCTGCGCGGCGGCCCCGGCGACCTGCCGACCGGCGTGCTCCCCGGGCCGGGGGCCGGCGAGGACGGGGGAGGGCCGTACGAGATCCCCATCGTCGTCCAGGACCGGTCCTTCGCGCCGGACGGGTCGTTGCACTACCCCCTCAGCCGTAGGGACTTCGACCGGTTCCCCGGCCCGTACATCCCGCACAGCGACGTGCCGCCCATCTGGCAGCCGGAGTTCTTCGGCACCGCGATGATGGTGAACGGCCGCACCTGGCCCTATCTGGACGTACGGCCGCGCCGCTTCCGCTTCCGCTTCCTCAACGGGTGCAACGCCCGCACCCTGGATCTGAAGATCGTGACCAGTCCCACGGCCCGGCGGCCGGTGCCGGCGGCGCTGCCGTTCTGGCAGATCGGCGCGGACGCGGGCTTCCTGCCCGCGCCGCAGCGGCTCGGTCACCTCCTGCTCGCGCCGGCCGAACGCGCGGACGTGATCGTCGACTTCACCGGCATCCCGGCCGGTACGGCGCTGTACTTGGTGAACGAGGGGCCCGACGGGCCGTTCCGGGGCGACCCGCACGCCAGGCCCGCCGATCCGGCGACGACCGGCCAGGTCCTGAAGTTCATGGTGCTGCCGAAGACCGGGCGGGACACCTCGGTCCCACCCGACCGGCTCACGCTGCCCGACCTGCCGCGGCTCGGCACCGAGTCCCTGACACGCCGGGTCGCGCTGCTCGAAAGCACCTCGACGGCGATCCCGGGTGGCGGTCCGGCCGCGGCCCTGCTCGGGCTCGTGGAGAAGGGCGGTGCGGAGCGGCCGGGCGAAGGCGGGCCGCATGGCGGGATGCCGCACGCGGTGACGCCGGAGGGCGGCGAGGTGGGCAGGGCGCTGATGTGGAGCGATCCGATCACCGAGAACCCCGTGGTCGGCGCCACCGAGGTGTGGGAGATCCACAACTTCACCATGGACGCCCACCCCATCCATGTCCACGAGGTGCCGTTCTACGTGCTCGACCGCCGGCCCTTCTCCGGCGGCTCCCACGGGCCGGCGCCCGGTGAGACGGGCTACAAGGACACGGTGATCGCCTATCCGAACCAGGTCACCCGGATCAAGGCGCTGTTCGAGCGGCCGGGCCTGTACGTCTGGCACTGCCACATCCTGGAGCACGAGGACAACGAAATGATGCGCCCCTATCGCATCGAGGGCTGACCCCGTCCCGCCGCGGGGCCCGGCCACGCCGGCCGGTGTGGCCGGCTCCCGGATGGCGGCCGGGCGGCTGTGTGGGTAGGCGGGATGGTCTGCGCGCCGGGGCAGCGGCAGGATGGGGGCCATGGTTGAGGAAGGTGCGCTGCTCTGGGAGCCGTCCCCGGAGGTTGTCCGGAACGCAAACATCACCCGGTTCGCCGCGTGGCTGGGGCGTTCCGAGCATGACTACGACACTCTGTGGCGGTGGTCGGTCGATTCCCCCGAGGAGTTCTGGCCGGCGATATGGGACTATTTCGCGGTCGTCGGCGACCGTGGTGACGGGCCCGTCGTCAGTGGGACGATGCCGGACGCGAAATGGTTCACCGGGGCCACGCTGAACTACGCGGAGAACGCCCTGCGCGGCGATCCGGGGCGGGTCGCGGTCGTCGCGCGCGACGAGACGGGCGGCCGGCGCACGCTGACGTACGGGGAACTGGCCGAGGAGGTCGCCCGGGTCAGGGCCGGGCTCGTGCGGCACGGGGTGACCCGTGGTGACCGGGTGGCGGCCTATCTGCCCAACACCCCCGAGGCGTTGATCGCCTTCCTGGCCACGGCGAGCCTGGGAGCGATCTGGTCGTCCTGCTCGCCCGACTTCGGGGCCTCCAGCGTGGTCGACCGCTTCGTACAGATCACCCCCAAGGTGCTGATCGCGGTGGACGGCTACCGCTACAACGGGCGCGACTTCGACCGCTCGCAGGTCGTCGCCGACATCGCCGCCCGGCTGCCGAGCCTGGCGGCCACCGTGATCGTCGGCGAGCCCTCCTGGGCGGCGCTGCGGTCCGAGCCGGGGCCGCTGGAGTTCGAGCGGGTGCCGTTCGACCACCCGCTCTGGGTGGTGTACTCCTCGGGGACCACCGGGCTGCCCAAGCCGATCGTGCACGGGCACGGCGGCATCGTGCTGGAGCACCTGAAGGCGCTGAGCTTCCACCAGGACATCGGCGCGGGCGATGTGTTCCTCTGGTACACCACCACCGGCTGGATGATGTGGAACTTCCTGATCGGCGGCCTGCTGGTTGGCGCGACGGTGGTGCTGTACGACGGCGCGGCGACCCACCCGGAGACCGGCGTGCTGTGGGAGCTGGCCGCCGAGGAGGGGGTCACCTACTTCGGCACCGGCGCGCCGTACATCGTCGCCTCGATGCGGGCGGGGCTCGCCCCGACCGGCCTGGACCGGCTGCGCGGGGTCGGTTCGACCGGCTCGCCGCTGCCCCCCGAGGGGTTCGGCTGGCTGCATGAGGTGCTGCCGGACGTCCAGCTCGGGTCGTTCTCCGGCGGCACGGACGTGTGCACCGGCTTCGTGGGCGGAGTCCCGCTGCTGCCGGTCCGGGCCGGGGTGATCTCCTGCCGGTGCCTGGGCGCGCTGGTGGAGTCCTACGACCCTGAGGGCAGGCCGCTGGTCGGGGAGGTCGGCGAGCTGGTGGTGACCCGCCCGATGCCGTCCATGCCGGTCATGTTCTGGAACGACCCGGACGGTTCGCGGTACCAGGAGAGCTATTTCGCCGAGTACCCCGGCGTGTGGCGGCACGGCGACTGGATCAAGATCCTGCCGGACGGCGGGTGCGTGATCTACGGCCGGTCGGACTCGACGCTCAACCGGGGCGGGGTGCGCATGGGCACCAGCGAGTTCTACCGGGTCGTCGAGCGGTTCCCCGCCATCGAGGACAGCCTGGTCATCGACACCGGCCGGCTCGGGCAGGAGGGCCGGCTGCTGCTGTACGTGACGATGGCCGAGGGCGAGAAGCTGACCGGCGAGCTGGTCGCCGGGCTGAAGGCCGCGCTGCGCGGCGAGCTGTCCCCGCGCCACGTGCCCAACGAGATCATCGAGGTGCCGGGCATCCCGCGCACGCTGAGCGGCAAGAAGCTGGAGGTGCCGGTCCGCAAGATCCTGCTCGGCACGCCGGTCGAGCAGGCCGCCAACACCGGCGCGATGGCGAACCCGGAGGTGCTGAAGCACTTCGTCCCGTGATCCGCGCGGGCCGGGGATCGGCTGTGACAGGTGCTGTTGAGGTGTGATCGGGGCCGCCGGGGGGACGGCGGCCTGGGAGAAGCCGGTCGGGGGCCGCCGGGGCGGACGGCGACCCCCTCCGGGGCGATCGTGTGAGCCGTTCAGGGCCACCCGGGGCGGCCGGGCGGCCCCGGGGCGGCTACTGGGTGGTGGCGGCGTCCTGCTGGCCGTCCTGCTCCACCTGGCTGCCGCAGGTGTGGTCCTTGGGCAGTTCGGGGTACATGGTCATCTCGCCGAGGTTCGTGTGGTCGGCGGCCCGGCGGATCGTGACCATCTTGTCGCAGTCGTAGAAGGCGTAGACGCCGTTGGACTCGCCGAGCAGCAGCATCGATCGGCTGTCGTACAGCGGCTTGTCGTCGCCGTCCATGAGCACGGCCCACTGGCTCTGGAAGCCCACGAGGTCCAGCAGGGTCGTGCCCTCCAGACCCGGCAGGTCCGAGGTCGTGCCCTTCGTGTACACGTCCGCCGCCCCGAGGACCATCTCGTAGATGAGCAGCCAGCCCAGGCCGATGCCGGTCAGGGCGCCGACGACCAGCCGCATGCCGGCGCGGCCGACCGGCCTGCGGCGCATCAGCCGGAAGGGCACCAGGAAGGTCAGCACCCCGAGGCCCACCGCGATGGGCACGATGGTCGCGGCCTTGACCTCCCCGAGGACGCTGAAGGCGCCCCAGTACGTGGCGCCGCTCCACAGCGCGGCGAGCGTCGCGGCCATCCAGGGGTGCTCCCGGAAGAATCGCACCAGCCGGGACAGCCGGCCGAAGGTCACCTTGTCCAGCACCCAGTACAGGGCGACCAGGAGTCCCAGCACGGGCAGGGCGATGAGCAGCAGCAGGATCAGCGTGCCGGAGAGCCGGCCGAACAGGACCGCCTGGTCGATGCCCGCCTGCTGGGGGGTGACGCCGAAGATGCCGTAGATCGCCTCGACACCGAGGTAGAGCACCGCGTACAGCCCGACGCCGATCGGCAGGACCACCGATGCGATGCGTTCGAGCAGGGCCAAGGCGCTCGGCTTCTCGTCCGCCGCCTCGGTGGCCGGCTCGCTGCTATTGAGATTTATCCCGTTAGGGGTGGTTTCCGCCGGAATCTGCTGATTGATCACGTCGGGCAAGCGTAGCGGGCTACCCGATAGTAGGTTCCTTAAAGACCATTTCGTTCACAGCCGTAACACTCCCTCGCAACCACTCAGGTGGCGAAGACCTGGGCGTCGTCGGCGAACGCCTTGAACTCCAGGGCGTTGCCCGCCGGGTCGAGCAGGAACATCGTCCACTGCTCTCCCGGCTCCCCGGCGAAACGCAGGTACGGCTCGATCACGAACCGGGTGCCCGCGTCGCGCAGGCGCCCGGCCAGCCGGTGGAACTCGGGGATCGGCAGGATCAGCCCGAAGTGCGGCACCGGGACCTCGTGGCCGTCCACCGGGTTGTGCGCGGGAGCCGCGGGACGGTGGGCCAGGTGGGTGACGAACTGGTGCCCGTGCAGGTTCCAGTCGATCCAGCGCTCGGAGCTGCGGCCCTGCTCGCATCCGAGCACGCCACCGTAGAAGGCCCGGGCGGCCGCGAGGTCGTCGACCGGAACGGCCAGGTGGAATCGGGGGATGGACGGTGCGGGCGCGGACATCGCTCTCTCCTCGTGACTCGGCTTGCGCTGACGCCGGCGCCGGGGCACCGGCCACCCCCATCTTCTGGCACGCGCGTACGGTGGGACCGTCCCGCCCCCGCGCCCACCGGCAGGAGAGACCGCGAGCCTTGGCCCCCGTCAGACCGCCTGCGGGAAGCGGAAGAGGCGGCCGGGGTCGTAGGCGGCCTTGACCTTGGCCAGGCGCGCCGCGTTGCCGCCGTAGTACGCCTGGCGCCAGCCCGAAAGCGCCGGGTCGATGTAGTTGACGTAGGCATGGTCGCCGAAGTGCGGCGCCATCGCGCCGTGCGCCCCGCGCAGCCAGGCCGCCGCCCCCGACCGGTGCGCGTAGTACTGCACACTGAACAGCGCCCCCCGGTGCGGGAAGGCCGTGGCGTCCGGCCGGACCCGGCCCACCGCGCCGCCGAGGGCGTCGAGCAGCACGGCGTGCCGGCCCGGGCGGCCGACCTGGTCGACCAGGGTGGCGATGCCCGAGGCGGACAGCGGGCGGTAGGCCATGTGCGACTTGGCGGAGAACGAGTCGCGCGGGAAGGTCCCGTCGCGGGTCTGCCCTGGCAGGCTTCCCGGCAGGTGGCACTGGGACACGGTGCGCCCCGAGCAGCCCGCCTCGACCATCATGGCGTGCTGGTAGGAGGTGCGGGTGATGTACCGGCTGGACGGCGCCGACCCGATCTTCGCGATCAGCGGTTCCAGCAGCCGCTCGCACTCGGCGCGCGACCCGGTGTAGGTGCCGCCGATCTGCAGCTCCCGGCCGGGGTCCTGGGACAGGTGCAGGTTGCTCCACAGCGCGTCCGGCGCGGACGGCGCCCACGCCTGCCAGGCGGCGATGGCCTTGCGCGCCCGCGACCAGGGCCAGTGCAGGAAGAACAGGACGAGGTCCCCGGCCTTGAAGGTGCGGAAGGTGAAGGACACCGCGACGCCGAAGTTGCCGCCCCCGCCGCCGCGCGACGCCCAGTACAGGTCGGGCTCGTGGTGGGCGTCGCAGGTGCGCACCTTCCCGTCGGCGGTGACGACGCGCAGCGACTCCAGCACGTCGCAGGTGAGGCCGTACTTGCGGGACAGGACGCCGATGCCGCCGCCCAGGGTGAGCCCGGCGATGCCGACGGTGGGGCACGAGCCGGCCGGGATGCCCACACCACGGGCGGCGAGCCGGTCGTACACGTCGACGAGCTTGGCCCCCGCGCCCACGACCGCCCGCCCGGAGGAGGCCTGGACGGTGTTCATCGGCGAGACGTCGAGCACCAGGCCGGTGCCGGTGGACCACCCCGCGTAGCTGTGGCCGCCGGACCGGGAGGTCACCGGCACTCCGAAGCGCCGGGCGAAGGTCAGGCACTCGGCCACGTCGCCCGGTTCGGCGCAGTACGCCACCCCGCTCGGCCGGATGCCGTCGAAGCCGGGGTTGTACAGCCGGCGGGCGGTGTCGTAGGCGGCGTCGCCGGGCCGGATCAGGCGTCCGGAAAGGCCCCGGCCGAGCGCGGACCAGTCGGCGGGGGAGGGGCCGGTGCGCGCCCCGGTCGCCGCCGCCCCCGCTGCGGCGGTGCCGCCGGAGGGGGTGCTGGTCGTGGCGCGCGTGATGGTGCCGCCGGGATCGCCGGTGGCGCAGCCGGTCGCGGCGGCCGCCGCCGCGGCGGCGGAGACGCGCAGGAAGGAGCGCCGGTCGAGCGCTGGCCGCATGATCACAGATCCCCCAGGAACGGTCACCGGTGGCGAAAGGTAACGCCCATCTCATGAGACGTCCCGTGGAGGTCCATGGTTTATCACGAGTCGGTCACGGACTGTGCTCTGAGCTGGGAGACTCGCCCTGTCTGCGGAATTGCGCACGATATCGGACAAGTTGACGTATCGAGTGTGATGGGCTGGTATCGGGTACGGCGGGGGGGACTTGGTCAACGGCGATCAGGATGTCCGGCCCGCCGATGGAGGTGTCACGTGCCCGGGAACGTGGCATTTCCCCTGTCATCACGTGATCCCGGCCGAGATGCTCGCGAAGACCGCGAACCCTCACAAAGGAGTGAGAAGCGACATGTCGCTCGACGAGGCAAAAGACCGGTTGCTCCGGTCCGCTGCTGACCTGTGTGCCGATAGTCAGGAGGCCGAGGACCTCGGCGGCGAGGACATCCTGGCCTTCCTCCGGCTGTACTACCGGCATGTCGCCCCCGAAGACCTGATCGACCGCGACCCTCGCCAGGTCGCGGCCACCGCCCTGGAGCACCGCCGGTTCGCCGCCGACCGTCCGCAAGGACGCGCGCTGGTGCGCGCCCACGTGCCCGCCGGGCACGCCGGTGGCCACTTCGGCCCGGGCGCGCTCGTCGAGGTGGTCACCGACGACATGCCCTACCTGGTCGACTCGGTGACGATGGAGCTGGAGCGCCACGGCATGGCCGTCCAGCTCGTCGTCCACCCCCAGATCAAGGTGCGGCGCGACATGACCGGCCGGATGCTCGGCGCCGGCCAGGCCGACCTCACCGGCCAGTTCCTGGTCGAGTCCTGGATGCACATCGAGATCGACCGCAACCCCGGCCCCGACACGCTCACCGAGATCGAGCGCGACCTCCAGCGGGTGCTGCAGGACGTCCGGGTCACCGACGAGGACACCCCGAAGATGCGGGCGCTCGCCGTCCAGATCGCCACCGAGCTGGAGAACGTCCCGCCCGACCTGCCGGCCGGGCACATCGAGGACAGCGTCGAGCTGCTGCGCTGGCTGGCGGACGGCCACTTCACCTTCCTCGGCTACCGCGAGTACCGCCTGGAGCAGGCGCCCGACGGCGACGGCCTGCGCGCCATCCCCGGCACCGGCCTCGGCATCCTGCGCGCCGACAAGGCGGGCTCGGCGAGCTTCGCCGCCATGTCCCCCGAGCTGCGCGCCAAGGCCCGCGAGCGGCAGTTGCTGGTCGTCACCAAGGCCAACAGCCGCGCCACCGTGCACCGCTCGGCCTACCTCGACTACATCGGCGTCAAGGTCTTCTCCCCTGAGGGCGAGGTCATCGGCGAGCGCCGCTTCCTCGGCCTGTTCTCCCACGTCGCCTACAGCGAGTCGATCTCGCACATCCCGGTGCTGCGCCGCCGCCTCGAGGAGGTGCTCGACAGGACGGGCCTGTCCCCCGACAGCCACGACGGCACCGATCTCATCGAGATCCTGGAGACCTACCCCCGCGCCGAGCTGTTCCAGGTGCCCGCCGACGAGCTGGCGCCGATGGCCCTGGAGGTGCTGCGGCTGCGCGAGCGCAAGCGCGTCAAGCTCTTCCTGCGCAGCGACGACTACAACCGGTACATCTCCTGCCTGATCTACCTGCCGCGCGACCGCTACAACACCGACGTCCGCATCCGTATGCAGCAGATCCTGATGGACGCGCTGCAGGGCTCGACCTTCGAGTACAGCACCATGCTCGGCGAGTCGCCGCTGGCCCGCCTGCACATCGTGGTCCGCGGCGAGCGCGGCAAGGCCCTCGGCCCGCGCCGGGTGAACGCGCCCGAGCTGGAGGCCCGCATCGCGGCCACCACCCGCACCTGGGAGGACGACCTCCAGGACGCCATCGCCGAGCTGCCCGACGAGCGGCGCGCCGAGCTTCCCGGCGAGGACCGCACGCTCGTCGCCGCGTACGCCGAGGCGTTCCCGGAGGCGTACAAGGAGGACTTCGACCCCCGCGCCGCGGTCGAGGACCTGTACCGCCTGCAGCGCCTCGCCGGCCGGCCGGGCGAGGTCGACATGGAGCTGTACCGGCCGCAGGACCGCGCGCAGTGCGAGTGGCGGTTCAAGCTGTTCCGGATCGGCGCCCCGGTCTCCCTGTCGGACGTGCTCCCGCTGCTGTCGCGCATGGGCGTCGAGGTGGTGGACGAGCGGCCGTACCACATCAGGTGGCAGGACGGGCAGGCCGCGTGGATCTACGACTTCGGCCTGCGCTGCCCGCCCGGCGTCACCATCGACGACGAGCGGTTCATCAAGCTGTTCCAGGACGCCGCCGGGGCCCTGTGGCGCGGCGAGATCGAGAGCGACGGCTTCAACGGGCTGGTGGTCGCCGCCGGCCTGACCTGGGAGCAGGCGCTCGTCCTGCGCGTGTACGCCAAGTATCTGCGCCAGGCCGGCACCGCCTTCAGCCAGCGCTACATCGAGAAGGTGCTGCTCGGCAACATCCGCCTGGCCAAGCTGCTGGTGCGGCTGTTCGAGGCCAGGCTGGACCCGCGGCTGTCACAGGAGAGCCGCGAGGACATCGCCGACGCGCTGGACGAGGAGATCATCGCCGCCCTGGACGAGGTCGCCTCCCTGGACGAGGACCGCATCCTGCGGGCCTACCTGGAGATGATCTCGGCGACCCTGCGTACCAATTTCTTCCAGCGCGACAAGGGGCACCGCAAACCGTACGTCTCGGTGAAGTTCGACCCCCAGGCCATCGGCGTGCTGCCGCTGCCCCGGCCCAAGTACGAGATCTTCGTGTACTCGCCGCGGGTCGAGGGCGTCCACCTGCGCTTCGGCAAGGTCGCCCGCGGCGGCCTGCGCTGGTCGGACCGCATGGAGGACTTCCGCACCGAGGTGCTCGGGCTGGTCAAGGCGCAGATGGTGAAGAACACCGTCATCGTGCCCACCGGGTCCAAGGGCGGCTTCGTCGTCAAGCGGCCCCCGGCCGGCGGTGGCCGCGACGAGCTGATGGCCGAGGGCGTGGCCTGCTACCGGCAGTTCATCTCCGGCCTGCTGGACATCACCGACAACCTGGTCGACGGCAAGGTGGTCCCGCCGCACGCCGTCGTCCGGCACGACGGCGACGACACCTACCTGGTCGTGGCGGCGGACAAGGGCACCGCGACCTTCTCCGACATCGCCAACGGCGTGGCCAAGGAGTACGACTTCTGGCTCGGCGACGCCTTCGCCTCCGGCGGCTCGGTCGGCTACGACCACAAGGCCATGGGCATCACCGCGCGCGGCGCCTGGGAGTCGGTCGCCTACCACTTCCGCTCCATGGGCGTCGACGTGCAGACCACCGACTTCACCGTGGCCGGCGTCGGCGACATGTCCGGCGACGTGTTCGGCAACGGCATGCTCCTGTCGGAGCACATCAGGCTGGTCGCGGCCTTCGACCACCGGCACATCTTCGTCGACCCGGCCCCCGACGCCGCCCGCGGCTTCGCCGAGCGGTCCCGCCTGTTCCGGCTGCCGCGCAGCTCCTGGGCCGACTACGACCCCGCCGCGATCTCGGCGGGTGGCGGCGTCTGGCCGCGTACGGCCAAGTCGGTGCCGGTGTCCCCGCAGACGCGCGCCGCACTCGGCATCCCCGAGGGCGTCTCGGCGCTGCCGCCGAACGAGCTGATCAGCGCCATCCTGCGGGCGCCGGTCGACCTGCTGTGGAACGGCGGCATCGGCACCTACGTCAAGTCCTCGGCCGAGAGCCACGCCGACGCCGGTGACAAGGCCAACGACGCGCTGCGGGTCAACGCCTCCGACCTGCGATGCAAGGTCATCGGTGAGGGCGGCAACCTCGGCCTCACCCAGCTCGCCCGCATCGAGTTCGCGCTCGGCGGCGGCTACGTCAACACCGACTTCATCGACAACTCCGCCGGGGTGGACACCTCCGACCACGAGGTGAACATCAAGATCCTGCTGGACGGCCTGGTGCGGGACGGCGAGCTGAGCGAGGGCGAGCGCGACCAGCTCTTCCTCGACATGACCGACGAGGTCGCCGGACTGGTCCTGCGGGACAACAAGGCGCAGAACATCGTGCTGGCCGCCGCCCGCGCCCAGGCGCCAGAGATGCTGCACATCCACGCCCGCTACCTGCGCAGACTGGAGCGCGACGGGCTGGTCAACCGCGAGCTGGAGGCCCTGCCCTCCGACAAGACGCTGGCCGAGCGGCGCCAGGCCCACCTCGGGTTCACCGCGCCGGAGTTCTCGGTGCTGCTCGCCTACACCAAGCTGGTCGCCGACCACGAGCTGCTCGCCTCCGACCTGCCCGACGACCCGTACCTGACCTCGTGGCTGGTGTCCTACTTCCCCTCGGCGCTGCGCGAGCGGTTCCGGCAGGCCATGGACTCCCACCCGCTGCGCCGCGAGATCATCACCACCTGCGTGGTGAACGACCTGGTCAACGCCGGCGGGACGACGTTCATGTTCCGCTTCGGCGAGGAGACCGGCGCCTCCACCCCCGACATCGCCCGCGCCTACCTGGTCTCCCGCGAGGTCTTCGGCCTGCCGGGCTTCTGGCGGGCGGTCGAGGAGCTGGACAACAAGGTGGACACCGCCACCCAGCTCGCCATGCTGCTGGAGGGCCGCAAGCTCGCCGAGCGGGGCGCGCGCTGGCTGCTCGGCAACCGCAGGCCGCCGCTCGACCTGGCCGGCGCGGCGCGGTTCTTCGTGGAGGGCGCCGAAGGGCTGCTGCCGCACCTGCCGAAGCTGCTGGCCGGCCCCGACCTCGCGGCCTTCGAGGAGCGCCGCGACGGTTTCCTGGCCCGCGGCGTCCCCGCCGACCTGGCCGAGCGGGCGGCGGTGATGGTGCCGGCGTACTCCACGTTCGACCTGGTGGAGATCGCCTCCCGCACCGGCAGGCCGGTGCACGACGTGGCGGAGGTCTACTTCGACCTGGCCGACCGGCTCCAGCTCGCCCGGCTGCGCGAACGGGTCATCGCGCTGCCGCGTGACAACCGGTGGAACTCCATGGCCAGGGCCGCGCTGCGCGACGACCTGTACGCCGCGCACGCCACCCTCACCCGGGACGTACTCGTGCACAGCGAGCCGGGCCTTGCTCCAGAGGAGCGGCTGGCCCGCTGGTCGGAGGCCAACTCGGCGGCCGTCGGGCGGGCACGCCAGACGCTGTCGGAGATCTGGGAGAGCGACCACTTCGACCTGGCGACGCTGTCGGTGGCGCTGCGCGCCGTGCGCACCCTGGTGGCCACCAGCAACCTGCCGCACGACGAACGCTGAGTCAAGACCGGCCGGCCGCACGCGCCGGCCGGCCGGTCACCTGCCGGTCACCTCGGTGGCGGCGCCGTCGAAGCCGATGATGCGCGCGCGCTCGGCGGCGCCCTTGCGGGCGACCTGGCTGACGTCCTGCTGGGTCTCGATCATGCGCAGCATGGACGGCACCACCTGGCTCGGGACGGCCCAGCGGACAGCCTTGGGCACCGGGACCAGGCCCTCGGCCGACTTGATCTTCGCCTGGCGGAGCGTCGTGCGCCTCAGCGAGTACAGGATGACGGCCCCGCCGTCGGTAGTGCGCAACGCGAAGATCGGGAAGGCGGTGGCGGCGAACAGCGAGTCGTACAGCAGCCCGCGCGTGCGGTAGTCCGGCTGGATCTTCTCGACCTCGTCGAAGTACCCCGTGGTCTGCGGCCCCGGGGCGATCAGGCTCGCGGCGAAGCCCCTGGGGCCCTCCTCGGCGATGGTCGCGTGCAGCGGGGCCATCAGGTGCGGGCTGATCGCGATCGAGTCGTCCCTGGTGGCCAGCGCCGTGGCGTACCCCTCATCGTCGAGCAGGACGGCGGGCGGGCTCGTGCCGGGGTAGAGCAGCGAGGCGAAGCTGAGCTGCCACATCGAGGTCTCGTACTGCTTCATGAAGGCCAGCACCGCGGTGCGCCGCCTGCCATGCCCATCGCGCCGCTCGGCCACGGCGGCGAACCAGTACGGATAGCGGTCGGCCTTCAGGCGCGGCACCAGCAGCTCGGGCTTCCCCCAGGTATAGCGGGGCGGGCGCAGGCCGGTCGAGGTGAACGCGACCCTGGTGAGATCACGCTGGGCGTCCCTGGTCTGCTCCAGCGCGTAGGACTCGGCGCCCGAGGCGCGGGCGGCGTCGTCGGCGGCCAGGATCTCGCGCAGCACCCGGCCCGCCTCGGCCAGGCCGACCGCGGGCGCCTCCCGGGGCGCCGCCTCGGTGGGGGAGGCCGACGGCGTGGCGGAGGAGGCGCCGGAGCGCGGCGCCGGCGGCGACGAGCACGCCATCAGGGAGCCGGCCAGCAGGAACAGCGCGAGGGCCACCCGCATGGTCGTGGTCACGCTCGCCTCCCGATGAGTCCCCCGCAGGACGCAATGCTAGCCACGCGCGAGGTGCCTCCGCCTTCGCGTACTCTTGGCAGTTGTGGCAGCCATCGACCCCGCAGAAGAGATCAGCGAGCTTACCGGCACACTGAAGGGCATTCAGGACGTGCTGGATCTCGACGCCATGCGCAAGCAGATCGCCGAGTTGGAGGAGCAGGCTGCCGCGCCTGACCTGTGGAACGACCCGGAGCAGGCGCAGAAGGTCACCAGCCGGCTCTCGCACATGCAGGGCGAGCTCAACCGCGTCGAGAGCCTGGTCCGCCGCCTGGACGACATCTCCGTGCTGTACGAGCTGGCCGAGGCCGAGGACGACGCGGACACCCGCGAGGAGGCCGACCGCGAGCTCGCCTCCCTGCGCACCGACGTCAACGCCCTTGAGGTGCGCACCCTGCTGTCGGGGCCCTACGACGCCCGTGAGGCGCTCGTCACGATCAACTCCCAGGCCGGAGGCGTGGACGCCGCCGACTGGGCGCAGATGCTCCTTCGCATGTACCTCCGGTGGGCCGAGCGCAAGGGCTACTCCACCGAGATCTACGACACCTCCTACGCCGAGGAGGCCGGCATCAAGTCGGCCACCTTCGTGGTCAAGGCGCCGTACGCCTACGGCACGCTGAGGGGCGAGCACGGCACCCACCGGCTCGTCCGCATCAGCCCGTTCGACAACCAGGGCCGCCGGCAGACCTCCTTCGCCGGTGTCGACGTGGTGCCGGTCGTCGAGCAGACCGACCACATCGACATCAACGAGGACGACCTGCGCATCGACGTGTACCGCTCCTCCGGCCCCGGCGGCCAGGGCGTCAACACCACCGACTCCGCGGTGCGCATCACCCACCTGCCCACCGGCATCGTGGTCTCCTGCCAGAACGAGCGCTCGCAGCTGCAGAACCGCGCCTCGGCGATGACGGTGCTGCAGGCCAAGCTGCTCGAGCGCAAGCGGCAGGAGGAGGCCGAGAAGATGTCGGAGCTGCGCGGCGAGTCCACCACCTCGTGGGGCACGCAGATCCGCAACTACGTCCTGCACCCGTACCAGATCGTGAAGGACCTGCGCACCTCGGTGGAGGCCGGCAACCCGGCCGCCGTCCTCGACGGTGATCTGGACGAGTTCATCGAGGGCGAGATCCGCTGGACGCGCCGGCAGGAGGCCGGCACGGCGAGCTAGCGGGCCACGGGCGCCCTGGGCGGC
Source organism: Sphaerisporangium melleum (assembly GCF_014646695.1). Classification (GTDB taxonomy): domain Bacteria; phylum Actinomycetota; class Actinomycetes; order Streptosporangiales; family Streptosporangiaceae; genus Sphaerisporangium; species Sphaerisporangium melleum. Next base: position 73,213 of record NZ_BMNT01000002.1, on the reverse strand, counting down.
GCCGGCCCCGGCGTCGCCCCTGACATGCCCGTGCCACCCCTAGACGGCGCCGATCAGGCGCCGTACAGGTGGCTCAGCGCCAGCGTGCAGCCGAGCACGATGAGCAGCACCGCCGCGATGAGCAGCGGAGACAGCCCGCCCAGCCCATGGTGGTGCACTCTGGCCCTGCTGGCACGGCAGGCGGGGCACCGCCCCTCGACGACCGGGCCGGCGCAGTTGGCGCAGATCAAATGTTCGCAGCTCACGGGGTATCTTCCTCTCCGCGATGATCGCTGTACCACCCCGATGCCGAGTGTGGAATCGTTTTGTTTCCGTTATGGACGTTCCATGCCAGTGTTACCCCTAGACTGAGCCTCGGCCAACCGGAACGTCGATCGTCGGTAAAGAGCGGCGCCCCCCGGCCGGCGAGCAATGCGATGTGGCTCTCTCGCCACCTCCGCGACCGTCCTACCCCCTAGACTGGCATGCCGTGATGCGCCTGTGATCCATTTCGATAATGTCACCAAGGTCTACGCTAACCAGAACCGCCCCGCCCTCGACCACGTCAGCGTGGATGTCGACAAGGGCGAGTTCGTGTTCCTGGTCGGTCCTTCGGGGTCGGGGAAGTCGACCTTTCTCCGGCTGGTCCTGAAGGAAGAGCGCCCGAACTCGGGCGCCATCCACGTCGCCGGTAAGGATCTGGCGCGCCTGTCGAACTTCAAGGTGCCGCACCTGCGCCGCCGCATCGGCTGCGTGTTCCAGGACTTCCGGCTGCTGCCCAACAAGAACGTCTACGAGAACGTGGCGTTCGCGCTGGAGGTCATCGGCAAGCCCCGGCGGTTCATCCGCAAGGTGGTGCCCGAGGTGGTCGAGCTGGTCGGCCTCGAGGGCAAGGCCCACCGCATGCCCGACGAGCTGTCCGGCGGTGAGCAGCAGCGGGTCGCCATGGCCCGCGCGTTCGTCAACCGGCCGATGATCCTGCTCGCGGACGAGCCCACCGGCAACATCGACCCGGCGACCAGCATCGGGATCATGAAGGTGCTCGACCGGATCAACCGGACCGGTACCACCGTCGTCATGGCCACCCATGACGCCGCCATCGTCGACTCCATGCGCAAACGCGTGGTCGAGCTGGAGGACGGCAAGATCGTCCGGGATCAGTCGCGCGGCGTCTACGGCCAGGCGTACTGATCACCAAGCGAGAGAGCGACAGGGGACACCCAAAGCATGCGGGCAAACTTCATCTTCTCCGAGGTCTGGATCGGGCTTCGCCGTAACCTCACGATGACCATCGCCGTCATCGTGACCGTCGCCATCGGCATGGCCCTGCTCGGCATCGGACTCATGATCAACGCCCAGGTCGGCAGCATGAGCAGCTACTGGTCCGACAAGGTGCAGTTGTCGGCCTTCCTATGCGCGAAGAACAGCCCGTTCGACGCCTGCAAGGGCCGTGGTGGGGTGAGCCAGCAGGAGAAGGTCGCGCTGCAGAAGCAGATCGAGGCCATGCCCCAGGTCGACCGGGTCACCTTCGAGAACCAGGAGAAGGCCTACGAGAACTTCAAGGCGGCCTACAGCAGCAACAGCGTGTTCCTGAGCGCCGTCAAGGTCGAGGACATGCCCGAGTCGTTCCGGGTGAAGCTGAAGAACCCCGACGACTACAAGGCGGTGTTCGACGCGCTCAGCGGGGCCGCCGGGGTCGCCAACGTGGTCAACGACCAGCAGTTGCTCGACCGGTTCTTCGGCCTGATGAACCGCCTGCGCAGCGCGGCGCTGGTCGTGGCGCTGATCCAGGTGTTCGCCGCGATCCTGCTGATCGGCAACACGGTGCGGCTGTCGGCGTACAACCGCAGGCGCGAGACCGGCATCATGCGGCTGGTCGGCGCGTCCAACCTGTACATCCAGCTCCCGTTCGTCATGGAGGGCACGATCGCCGGCCTGGTCGGCGGAGTGATCTCGGCGGTCCTGCTGATGTTCGCCAAAATCGTGATCTTCGACAGCATGCAGAAGTTCTTCGCGCTGGCGACCCAGCTCACCTGGAGCGACGTCGCACAGGTGATCACACTGACCACCGTGGTGGGCGTGCTGATCTGTATCCTCGCCTCGTTCGTGACGCTCCGCCGGTACCTCCGGGTGTGACGCTCCCCGGTAGGCTCGCTGTATGCCACGTGAGACCGGGCGTAAGCTGATCGCCCAGAACAAGCGTGCCCGGCACGACTATCACATCGAGGAAACCTACGAGGCCGGGCTCGTCCTGATGGGCACGGAGGTGAAGTCCCTCCGTGCCGGCCGGGCCAGCCTCTCTGACGGGTACGCCCAGGTGAAGGACGACGAGGTGTGGCTGATGAACGTCCACATCCCCGAGTACCACATGGGCACGTGGACCAACCACGCGGCGCGGCGCCCTCGTAAGCTCCTGCTCCACCGCAAGGAGATCGGGAAGATCATCGGCAAGACCAAGGAGTCCGGCCTGACGCTCGTCCCGCTCTCCCTGTACTTCCGGGACGGCCGGGCCAAGATCGAGATCGGCGTCGCCCGCGGTAAGAAGACCTGGGACAAGCGGCACGATCTCGCCGAGAAGCAGGCGACCCGGGAGATGGCCCGCGCGCTCCGCCACCGCAACCGATGAGGGCCGACCACCCGTGGTGCTAGCCGTACGTCTCAGAAAGGCCAGGGCCCTGCCGGCCGGGCTGGCGCTCGCCCTGGCCGCGCCCCTGCTGTCGGCCTGTTTCGCCGAGCCGACGCCGCACGAGGCCGTCAGCCAGTTCCTGGTGGGCTGGCAGTCCGGCGACTACGCCGCGGCGGCCGAGCGCACCGACGGCGACCCCAAGGCCGTGCGCAAGGCCCTGGAGGACGCCTCGCTGCAGCTGGACGCCGCCTCCATCCGCTTCTCGATCAAGGGGCTCACCTCCGACGGCGACAACGCCGACGCGAAGTTCCGCGTCCAGGTCGACCTCGGCGACAACAACCCGATCTGGAGTTACGACAACGACCTGCCCCTGCACGTGGTCGACGGGAGCTGGAAGGTCCGCTGGTCGTCCAAGGTCATCCACCCGCAGCTCGGCGAGGGGCAGCGCTTCGCGGTCAAGGTGTCCCCCGAGGGCGACCAGCCGATCCGCCAGCCGATCGAGGACCGCAACGGCGACGCGCTGCAGCAGGACGCCACCCTCTACCTCGCGGGCGTCTACCCCGACCGGGTGAAGGACCCCGTGGGCGTGTGCGAGCGGCTGTTCCAGCTCACCGGCTTCGCGCAGGACCGCCTGCTCGCCCGCATCCGCTCGGCCCCGCCGCAGGACTTCGTGCCGCTGGTGACCTTCGGCGCCAAGAAGTACGCCCAGCTCCTCGACCGGCTGGAGGAGATCGGCCCCGACCTGGTGATCGAGAAGCAGGCGCAGCCGGTGGCGCCCGCGCAGCCGGCCGACATCATCGGCCGGGTCGGCGCCATCACCGCCGAGACCATGCAGCAGCTCGGCGGCCCGCAGCGCGCCGGCGACACCATCGGCCAGGGCGGTCTGCAGAAGGCCTACCAGGAGCAGCTCACCGGCTCCACCGGCACCGAGGTGATCACCTACGACCTCAAGACCGGCGAGCAGGTGGCCGAGCTGGCGCGCTGGCCGGGCCGCACCGACACCACCTCGGTGCGCACCACCATCGACAAGGGCGTGCAGCGCTCGGCCGACCTGGCCGTCAGCGGTCAGTCCGCCGCCCTGCTGCTGGCCGTGGACGCGCCGACCGGGCAGATCAGGGCCGTGGCCTCCAAGGGCTTCGACCAGCTCAGTGACGGGTTGAACGGCCGTTTCCCGCCGGGCACGACCTTCTCGATCGTCGCGGCGGACGGCCTGCTCGCCGCCGGGCTGGACCCGGGCCAGAAGCTCCCCTGCCCGGCCGACCGCACGGTCGGCGGCGCCCGATTCCAGCAGGCGCAGGCCCAGTCGACCCCGCAGCCGCAGACCACCGGCCAGCCTCAGCCGACCGGCCAGCCGCAGGCCGAGCCGCCGGCCGGTGACACGCCGACCGTCACCGCGGGCTTCGCCCAGGGGTGCGTCACCGCGCTGGCGTCCCTGGCCCGCCGCGTCAACGCCACGGCGCTCACCCAGTCGGCCGCCCGCTTCGGCATCGGGCAGGACTGGCGGCTACCGCTGCGGACGTTCAGCGGCAGCGTGCCCGCCGCGGCCGGCGACGCCGCCAAGGCGAAGATCATCGCTGGGCAGAGCGTCCGGGTGAGCCCGCTGTCGATGGCCCTGGTCGCAGGCGCGCTCGCCTCCGGCACCTGGCGCCCGCCCACGCTGGTCACCTCGCCCGCCACGCCGGACACCGACTCCGAGGTCGCCCCCGCCCCTGCCCCGCGTCCGGTCACCCTCGCCGCCGAGAGCCTGACCAAGCTGCGCGCCCTGATGCGCGCGGGCGTCACCTCGGGGTCGGCCACGGCGGCCGCGGCGCCCGGCGAGAAGGTCTACGGGGTGTCCTCGGCGGTCACCTTCACCGAAACCGACAGCGGGAAGAAGCGCCAGCGGCACCTCAACTGGTTCGTGGGCTGGCAGGGCGACATGGCCGTGGCCGTGCTCGCCGAGACCGGCGACGCGACCGTCGCCCCGCAGATCGCCGGCCAGTTCTTCCGCAACGCCCGTACGGCCGCCTGACACCGCCCCGCCTGACACCGCCCTGCCGGTCACCGCCGGGCTCCGGCGTGACCGGCGGTGCGGCGCCCGGGGCGCTCGCGGCACCGCCTATGGGCCCGCTGTCGGATGCCAGGGCGTGCGGGGTCGGAGGAGCGTCGCTGACCTGCGGAAAATACTTCCCCGGCCGAGCAACCATCGGGCGGCCGTCTGGCGTCTTTCTCGGTGACCGGGCACCGCTTGGGGGTTGCGGGCCTGGTCGCCGTGATGAGACCAGGGCTTCATCTCGGGGGAAGCCCTGCCGTCCGGACCGGCTCGACCCTGCCGGTCGGCCCCCGGGGGTATGCGCCATGTGCCATGCCTCCGGGGGTTTCGGCATGTCGTCGCGCCCGGACCACCGACAGGACCCGAGGACGCCGGCAGCCACAGACCACGCGGCGTCGGCCCCACCGGCCCGGGCACGGCGCGGAGGGGCCGAGTGCGGCGGCTCGCGCAGTCCCCTGCAGCGGACGGAGCGATGCGTCTCCCGCCCTGTCCGTGCTGAGGCTCGCTCATCGGGGCCGTCGGGCGGCCGGAATCATGTGGACAGCACGGGTGTTGTGTAAAGTATCGTCGGAAGGCGCGCGACCCCCCGGGGTCGTGTTGACAACTCCACAGGGGGTGACCGGTTTCGACTTCGGCATGTCGTGCCAGGGGAAGCGGGTCGAGGACTGCGGACATAACCTCGTTAATCCTGTGACCGCAAAACAATAAGTGCCAATAACACGCGCACTCAGGGCCACATGGCCCTCGCCGCCTGAGCGAGGTCTAGGCCCTTGTCAGCCCGGGATCGCCTCCGGCCCGGATCTGGCATCGCTAGGAGGCTCAACCGCTCGCCCCGGTCACGGGGGCGATAGGGAAACCTAACAGTGACTGAGCCCGTCGGCGACTCGCCTGCGAGATCGCCGGGGCCGAGAAAAGCGCTGCAGGCTGCACCCGGAGAAGCCCTGACGCGGTGTTGAAGGACGCGGGTTCGATTCCCGCCACCTCCACTCCCTGGAACGGCCCGTGGCGGCGAGCATCCCTCGCCGCTGCGGGCCGTTCGTCATGTCCGGACCGATCCGGCCGATGCCCATTCGGCCGCGGTCTCCGCCTTCCTCGCCTCCTGAACGCGACCAGTGCCGGCCTGGAAGCGGGCGCGGGCACGCGTCAGCGGTAGAGGGGAAGGGCGCCGGTGAGCACCCGCTGGGCGACCGCGAAGACCTCGTCGGCGACGGCGGGGGACGGCGGCGGCGCGACGACCTGCACCATCTGCGTGCTCGGCTCGCCGAGGTCGGGGAACAGCTCCCACTTCCACGCGGGGCTCGTCAGGCTGTCGAAGCGTTCGAGGCTGACCACGAGCGGCGCCGTGCCGTCCCACCCCCAGTGCGGCGTCCGCGGCAGCCGTGCGAGGCGGACGAAGGCCCGGGCGGGCGGGACGCGCGGCGGCGGGCGCTCGGTGTCGTCCTCGCCCGCCCGGTCGAGCACGGCGAGACCGGCGCGGGCCGCGGCTTCGGAGAGCAGGGCGTACGGGTCGGGCAGGTCGGCCAGGGAGGCGTTCCGGTACGCCGTCACCTGGGCGAGCAGCACGGCTTCCGCGAGGCGCTGGTCGCCGCCGTGCTCACCGGCCCAGTCGCCGGGCGCGATGCCGTGCCGCGCGCCGGTGGCGTGCAGATCGGCCAGCAGTTGCGCCGCGGCGTCCAGCGCCGAGGGGGTGTAAACGGTGCGGTAGTGCCCGCGCGCCGCCCGCTCGATCAGGTGGCGGGCGGAGGCGCTCTCGGTGGTGGTCATCGGCTGGAGTCCCTCATCGTCTCGCCTGTGACTCTAGGACTCTAGTCCCTCATGATCCACTCCAGGGTACGGGGCGGCCGGCCGGGCGGGAGCCGGTCAGGACGGGCGGCGCCGTACGGCGATGACGTTGTCGAGGATCGGGGCCGAGGTGCCGTCCGGGCCGATGGCGAGCCGTTCCCTGCGCTCCAGGATCTCCACGTCCCACAACCCGGGCTCGAGTCGGAGCGGGGCGAACGTCTCCTCCGGCGTAGGGAAGCGGTGGTCGTGGTGATCCCCTGCCCAAGGCGGGACCGAGCCGTGGTTGACGATGAGCAGGAGGCCGCCGGGCACCACGGTGCGCGCCGCCGCCGACAGCACCTCTGCGTCGGAGAGCTTCACGGGCGACTGCATGAACTGGGCGGAGACCAGATCGAAGGACCCTTCGGGGAGCCAGCGGTTGAAGTCGTGCCGCTGGAAGTCGATGCGGTCCAGCACGCCGGCCTCTTGCGCGCGGGCCGCGGCCCGCGACAGGGCGATGGCGGAGATGTCGGTGGCGGTCACCCGCCAGCCGTGCCCGGCCAGCCAGACCGCGTCGCCTCCTTCGCCGCAGCCGAGGTCCAGCGCCCTGCCCGGCGGCAGCGGCCCGGCGACATCGACCAGGACGGCGTTCGGCCGTCCGCTCCACACCTGGTCGCGCGCGCCGTAGTGCGCCTCCCAGAAGCGCTCGACCTCTCCCTCGTCGTCCTTAACGTGGATGTCGCCGCTCATCGCGGTCTCCCTTCCGTCGTCTTGCGCCGTCCCGCTCGGGCGGGCCGCCGGGGAACGTACGAAATGCTCGCGCCATGTTCGCCGGTTCGCCAAACGCCTTTGCCGGATCGGCAAAAACGATCCGAACCCGACCCCGGTGCGGCCTGCCGCTGGAGAGCATGAGAGAGGGAGACCACCGGACGGTGGCGCTACCGGCACTCCGGGAGTGCGAGGCGATCAGGGCGCATCGTGCGTTGGCGGGCCGGCCGTGGACGGTCGCATGGCACGGGCGGGACGTGCGCGAACTGCGCGAGGCGTGGGCACGAGGAGCCGTCCGCCGGGAGCCGGTGGGTTCCCGGCCGAGGCCGGAGAGGGTCAGCTGCCGGAGAGGGTGCCGAGGGTGACGGTGACCGTCTCGCTCCGGCCGTTCGGGTGCAGGATCCCGACACTCGCCCGCATTCCGGGCCGCAGGCCCGCGAGCACCTCCGACAGCGCCGCCGCAGTCGGGGTCTCCTTGCCGTTGACGCTGGTGATGACGTCACCGGCCTTGATACCGGCCTTGGCGGCGCCGCTGCCCGCGTCCACCAGCGCGACGCCCACGCCGACCGGACGGCCCTCGGGGTCCACGACGGTGTTGACCCGGACGCCCAGCGCGGCGCGGCGGGTGTTGGTGACCCGGCCGTACCTGATGATCTGGTCGGCGACGTCCTTGGCGGTGCTGCTGGGGATGGCGAACCCGATGCCCGGAGCCGCGCCGCCGCCCAGGTCGGGGTTGATGGCGGCCAGCGTGGGGACGCCGATCACCTCGCCCCGGAGATTGGTGAGCGCGCCGCCGCTGTTGCCGGGGTTGATCGAGGCCGAGGTCTGGATGGCGTTGGTGATCGTCGCTCCGGGTGATCCCTCGCCCCGGGGCTCGGTGACGGTGCGGCCCAGGGCGGAGATGATGCCGTTGGTCACGCTGCCGGACAGGCCGAGCGGGTTGCCCATGGCCAGGACGATCTGGCCCACTTTGAGCTTGGAGGAGTCGCCGAACGTGGCCGGGGTCAGGCCGGTGCGGTCGGCGACCCGGATGACGGCGAGGTCGCCGAGCGGATAGGAGGAGACCAGATCGGCCTTGCGTGGCTTGCCGCCGGTCGGGAGCGTGACGTCGAAGGTCTTGGCTTTGCCGACCACGTGGGCGTTCGTGATGATGTGCCCCTGGGTGTCGTAGACGACGCCCGAGCCGAGGCCGCCGGAGGTGTTGATCTGGACGATGGACGGCAGCACCTGGGCGATGACCCGTTCGTAGGCCTGCTCCTCGTTGACGGCCGGGGTGCCGGGAGGCGAGGTGGTCGGTCCGCCCTGCTGGGAGGCCGTGCTCGTCGCGGCCGGTGTGCCGGTGAGCGCGCACCCGCCCAGTGTCACCAGAGCACCGGCGACCCCGGCGGCCAGGACCCGCCGCACGGCGCGTCCCGCCTTCCGGTTACCTGGTGTAGTCGCCATGGAACACGTCATTCCCGACCGGGCGGAAGATACTCGCTATTAATCACCAATGTCTTGATCTAACGGTCGGCCGGACGTGATCGATGTCTCGTTCCGGACGGATTTCCGGGTACGCGCCTGCAAGGCGCTGACCTGTGGGAACGTGGAGCCGGACGACCGGGACGGGAATGTGCTGCAGCGCGGATCACGATTTGTGACGTAGTCTGCCGACATGGCGGACGGCGCTGGCACCCCACCAAGCCGCCCTGGGTCTGGGCGGCCTCCGAATTTCGTTCCCTCCTATGAGGCGCCGACCACCCCGATGCCCAAGGTGAGCCCCGAGCAGGCCCGCGCGATGGCGCGGGCGGCGCAGGCGGCGGCCAAGGCCCGGCGGTCCTCTGACGTCACGCCGCCGTCGCAGGAGACCGCGCCCGCCTCCGGCACGGCAGGCGCCGTGCCCGTGGGGGCGTCGGACACCGTGCCGGTGAAGGTCGCGCCCGCGCCCGAGAAGGCTCCGGCGACGGCGGACCCGGCACCGACATCGAGCCGCGCTCCGGAGAACGCGGCGCGCACCTCGGGGGAGGCTTCGGAAGACGTGGCGCCGACCTCGGACGACGGATCGGTGGACGCGGCTGAGGACGTGGAGACAGAGGCGGCCGAGGGCAGGTCGGCCTCGGACACCGTGGAAGTGCGCATCCGGGGCAGGCGCCCGTACGCCGAGGTGCTCGGCGTCGGGACGGGCCGCGCGGCCACCGGGTGGGACGCGGTGGCCGGATGGGACGCGATCGACTCCGGCGGGGGCGTGTCGCAGGAGGTCACCGCCTACGTTCGCAGGTTGCCTGGACCGTTCCCCGACGAGTCCGAGACCGCTTCGCCGGCCCCGCCCCTTCCCGACCCGCCGGCCCGTCCGGCGAACGAGCGGTCCGGGCCGCTCGGCGCGGTGTTGCGGCGGGTGGGCGACATCCCGATCAGGGCGGTCTACGGCGTCGGCGCGCTGATCGTCACCGTGGTCATCGTCATCCTGATCTTCACGCTGTTCGCCGAGGACCGGCCCGCCGAGCCCGTCCGCGTGGACCAGGCACAGGGGGCGTCCGGTGCGCCCGTACGGCCCGTTCCGTCCCCGATCGCCGTGCCGAAGGTCCCCGCGGCCAAACCGATGACGGTGTTCCGCGGCGCGGGCACCACGGTCGCCGCGTACGTGGTGGACCGGACCGCGGGCATCAGCTACGCGCAGTACGCGGCGCCGTGGGCCAAGACCGCCAGACAGCCGTTCTCGGCGGCGCAGAAGGTCGGCCCGGCCGGTCGTCCCCAGGCGCTGATCGCCTCCGGGCCGGTGCCGGTCGCCGTGGGCAAGGCGCCGGTCACCTATGGCGGCTACCGGACGCTCGCCGCCAAGGCGGTCAGGTGGACGCTGCGCTACCAGCCGGCCGGGTCGAAGTTCGCCTGGACGGTTTCGCAGCGGGCCAGGTACAACCTGGGCTGGGTGCTCGGCTACAAGGTCAGCTATCTGCAGGGCGGCAAGCGGCACACCTCGCAGGCGTACGTCATGGTGATCGCCGCGCCTTCGGCGAAGAAGCCGGCGATGCTGTTCGCGAACGTGACCGACGCCCGTCCCGCGCTCTACCACGATCTCAACATGCTCTTCTGGACGGCCCGCGCTCTCTGACGCTCGCCGCGGGCCGGTCCGAGGGCGCAGCGGGTTCGTGGACGGCGTGGCCTTGGAAGCATCTTCTAGAATATGATTCTGGGGCATCTGGAGGCCGAGCGGCACGGAGGGTGTCATGGCGATCGGGTTGAGCGAGGAGCACGAGGCACTGCGCGAGTCCGTGAGCGGCTGGGCGGAGCGCAACATCGCCGCCGAGGTCGTACGCGCGGCGGTCGGCGCGCCGGACGAGACGCGCCCCGCCTTCTGGTCCGGCCTCGCCGGCCAGGGACTGCTCGGCCTGCACCTGCCCGAGGAGTACGGCGGCAGCGGCTTCGGCCTGCTGGAGACCGCGGTGGCCGTCGAGGCGCTCGGCGAGCGCGTCGCCCCCGGCCCGTACGTGCCGACCGTGCTCGCCTCCGCCGTCATCCTCGCCTCCGACGGCAAGGCGCGCGCCGAACTGCTGCCCGGGCTGGCCGACGGCACGCTGACCGGCGCGGTCGGCCTCACCGGAACGCTCACCGCGACCCGGGACGACCACGGCGTCCTGACCGTCACCGGCACGGCCGAGCCCGTGCTCGGCGGCGCGCTCGCCGACGTGCTCGTCCTGCCGGTCGCCACCGACCAGGGCGAGGAATGGGTCGTCCTGTCCGCCTCCGACGTCACCGTCACCTCGATCGCCAGCCTCGACCTGACCCGGGCGGTGGCCAAGATCGAGGCCGGCGGGGTCGCGGTGCCGGGCGAGCGCGTCCTTCCCGGCCTGAACCGGGCACACGTACGCGACCTGGCCGCCGTCCTGCTCGGCGCCGAGGCCGTCGGCGTCGCCGCCTGGTGCGTACGCGCCGCCGCCGAGTACGCCAAGGTGCGGGTGCAGTTCGGCCGGCCGATCGGCCAGTTCCAGGGGGTCAAGCACAAGGCGTCCCGCATGCTGGTCGCGCTGGAGCAGGCCCGTGCCACCGTCTGGGACGCCACCCGCGCGAGCGGAGACGAGCTGCGTTACGCCGCCGCGATCGCCGGGGTCATGGCCCCCGACGCGGCCGTGCAGTGCGCCAAGGACGCCATCCAGATCTTCGGCGGCATCGGCTACACCTTCGAGCACGACGCCCACCTGTACTATCGCCGCGCGCTGACCCTCCGCGCGCTGCTCGGCGCCTCGGCCGAGTGGGCCGGCGAGGTCGCCGCGCTCGCCCTGGCCGGCATCTCCCGCGAGATGGAGATCGAGCTGCCCGAGGACGCCGAGGCGCTGCGCTCGGCCATCCGGCAGGAGATCGCCGAGATCGCCCGGCTGGAGGACGGCAAGGAGCAGAAGCGCGCCCTGGCCGCCGCGGGCTTCGTGATGCCGCACCTGCCGGGGCCCTGGGGACGCGGCGCCTCGCCGCTGGAGCAGGTGCTCATCTACCAGGAGCTGAAGGCCGCCCGGGTACGGCTGCCGCAGATGATCATCGGTGCCTGGGTCGTGCCGTCCCTGGTCGCCTACGGCACCCCCGCGCAGCAGGAGCGGTTCCTGCCGGCGACCCTGTCCGGCGAGACGATCTGGTGCCAGCTCTTCAGCGAGCCCGGCGCCGGGTCCGACCTCGCCTCGCTCCAGATGAAGGCCGAGAAGACCGAGGGCGGCTGGAAGCTCAACGGGCAGAAGATCTGGACCTCGATCGCGCACGTCGCCGAATGGGGCATCTGCATCGCCCGCACCGACCCGGGCAAGCCCAAGCACGACGGCATCACCTACTTCCTGGTCGACATGAAGGCCCCCGGGGTCACCGTCCGCCCGCTCACCGAGATGACCGGCGAGAACCTGTTCAACGAGGTCTTCATGGACGACGTCTTCGTCCCGGACGAGATGGTCGTGGGGGAGATCAACGAGGGCTGGCGGGTCGCGCGCAACACCCTGTCCAACGAGCGTGTGTCCCTGTCCTCCGGGTCCGGCGGCACCGGCGCCTCGGTCCCCGACCTGCTCGGCCTGGCCGCCCGCCTCGGCCGCGAGCTCACCGAGGCCGAACGGCAGGAGCTGGCGCACGTGGTCTGCGAGGGCCACTCGATCAACGCGCTCAGCCTGCGGGTCACGCTGAAGCAACTCGCCGGCTCCGAGCCGGGCGCCGACGCCTCGGTACGCAAGCTGCTGTCCACCTCGCACGCCCAGCACGTGTCCGAGTGCGCGGTGAACCTGCTCGGCGCGGCGGCGGCGACGGCCGCCGACATGAAGCTCGGCGACCCCGGCTACTGGAACCGCGCCGTGCTCGCCACCCGTGCCATGACCATCTACGGCGGCACCACCGAGGTCCAGCTCAACATCGTCGCCGAACGCATGCTCGGCCTCCCCCGCGACCCCGAACCCGGCAGGTAGTGCCCGGCCGGACGACCTTCCGGCCCGTCCGCTGGACACTCTCATCGGCGCCGCGTCGGCGGGACGGTGTATGGCGAATGCCGGCGCCACCTTACGGCGCGGCCCCGGCGAACCCTCGTGGCCAGGTCAGTAGGTACACCATGCGTTCTCTGTCAGGGCTCGGGGGTGGCGTCGGCTTCGGGTAGTTTTGCCAGGTCTGCTGGCTGTCGGCGTCCGGGAGTGGTGCGAACCCATGCGATTCCACCGCGCCGTGCGCCCGGTCGAGGTCGTGCCGGCGCTGGCCGCGCTGCTGGCCGGAGTGCTGGCTCTCGGGTCGGCGCTGGGGCCGGGGTTCGTGCTGCGGTACGACATGGTGTTCGTCCCCGGCCCTCCGCTCACCTGGCCCGAGGGGGGCTTCCCCCGTGCGGTGCCGAGCGACCAGGTCGTCGCCCTGCTGGCGCACGTCGTCCCGGCCGCCGTCCTGCAGAAGGCCATCCTGCTCGGCATCTTCCTGCTGGCCGGCACCGGCGCCGCCGCCCTGATCTCCCGGGAGCGCCTGGAACCGATCCCCCGGGATGGTCTTCGGCCGGGACACGGCTCGGAGCCGAGCAACGCTCCAGCGGCGCCGACCGGCTCCGCAGGCGAAGATCTCCAGACTTCTGGTCAGGCGGCGGACACCGCTCTGCTGGTGGCGCGGGTGGCGGCGGCCGTCTTCTACGTGTGGAACGCCTACCTGGCACAGCGGCTGCTGCTCGGCCAATGGGCGCTCCTGCTCGGTTACGCCGGGCTGCCGTGGGCCGTCCGCGCGGCCATGCTCGGTGGTTGGCGACGACTGATCCCGGCGCTGCTCCCCGCGGCGGCCGGCGGCTTCCAGGCCATGCTCGTGACCGCGCTGACCGTCCTTCCCGTGGCTGCTGTTGCCGCGCGAGGGCAGCCGCGCGTCCTGGTCCGGTCCCTGGCCACCTTGGCCGTGCTCAGCCTGCCGTGGGCGGTGCCCGCGCTGCTCAGCGACGCGGTGACCGACCCTCGCGGGGTGGAGGCGTTCGCGGCCCGGGCCGACGGACCGTTCGGCACCGCCGGCAGCCTGCTCGCCCTCGGCGGCATCTGGAACGCCGAGGCGGACGTTCCCGGCCAGTCGGCCTGGTGGCTCGCCACCGCCCGCCTGGTCGTGGGCGTGTTCGCCGTCATCGCCTTCGCCCGGCTCCGCGAGACCGTCCCCTACCGGGCCGGCCTGCTGGTCGCGGCCACGGCCGGGCTCGTCATCGCCCTGACCGGCGCGTACGTGCCCGGCGTACTCAAGGAGCTCATCACCTGGTGGCCCGGCTTCGGCCCTCTCCGCGACGGCCAGCTCTACATCGCCCCCCTGGCCTTGGTCCAGGCCGTGGGTTTCGGGGTGCTGTCCCGCCGTACGGCGGCGCCGGTTTCGCCGACCACCGTCTCGCCGTCGCGGCGCCTTCTTGGGGGAGGCCAGGGGCGGGAGGAAGGGCCAGGCGCGGCGGGGCGGGGGTTCGGGGCGCGGGTGTTGGTGGTGGTGCGGGCGGTGGGCTTGGTGGTGTCTCGCCGTGTGGTTTCGCCGTCTGTCGTCTTGCCGTCGCGGCGCCGTTTGGGGGGAGGCCGGGGGCGGGGGGAGCCGGGCGCGGCGGGGCGGGGGGTCGGGGTGCTTCTGCCGGGGGTGGTGGCGGTATGCCTGCCGGTGCTGGTGTTGCCGTCATTCGCGTGGGGGGCGGTGGGACGGCTGGCGGCGGTGCGGTACCCGGCGGACTGGCAGAGAGTGCGGGCGATCGTCAACGGTGATCCGCGGCCCGGGGCACTGCTTTCGCTGCCGTGGAGCGCGCAGCGGGCCTTCGTGTGGAACGGCGGCAGAGTGGTCCTGGACCCGGCGACCAAGGGCTTCGCCCGGCGGGTGGTGTGGAACGACGGTCTCGCCGTGGGGCTCGAGAACGGCCGGCTCCTCCGTATCGCGGGAGAGGACCCGTTGGGCCGCCGAGTCGGGGCCGCATTGGATGCGGAAAGCTCGTTGCGGGCCGCGTTGCGGGGGGTGGGGATCCGGTACGTGCTCATCGCGGGGGAGAACGAGAACACGTTTCGATCGCGGTTGGACGGCGCCGTCCTCGTCTATCAGGGGGGAGAACTGGTCCTTCTGCGGTTGTGAGGCAGAACGCGTGGTGGCGCTGGTGCGTGGGTGACCTCGGCCGAGGTCGACGGGGCGCAGGGGGCTGGCGGGGTGAGCGGCGGATACGGTGGAGGGCTGCCGCATACTGGACGGTAAGTCTGATTATCACGTTTTGACCAATTGGCTCGCCTGTCGGGTGAATCACGTTCTAGTCTCGGTGGGGTCCCCCGCGACTCCGGACTTCGAAAAGGAGAAGCCCAATGCTGCGAGTGCTCGCCGCTCTCCTCGTTGGGGTGGTTCTGGCGATCGGCGCGTCCGTCAGCGTGGTCAACGTGGTCGCCCCCAGCCCTGAACCGCCGAACAAGCCGCTGTACAACTACGGCAACCGGTGACCTTCCCCGGGTCCGGTGGACGGCGCGACGGCTGAGCCGGGCCGCCGCATTCCGAACTTCCGATCCATGAGCACGAGGGTGTGCTTTCGCCGTGCCCGCGACCAGGCGGAGCACCGCTCCGAGCCGGATGCGACGCGGCGGAGCACATTGGACGACCGTGAGGGGTACGCCGCGGCGGCGGGCGTACGGCGGGCGGCACCGGCCAGGGAGGGCTCGAACGCACACGAAGGAGTGTCCGTGGTCGCACAGCAGGTGGGCCACTTCCCGCCCCGGCCGGTGCCACAGGTGGCCGGTGGGCAGGAGGCGGCCGACCGGCGGTTGACGGGCGTACGGGTCGCCGTGTGCAACTTCCGGGAGCCCGCGCAGTCGGTCGCGGGCGGGGCCGAGGAGTACGCCTGGCAGGTCGGCCGCCACCTGCTCGCCCAGGGCGCGTCCGTCCACTTCCTGACCGGCCGCGAGCCGGGCCAGGCGGGCCGCGAACGGCGCGACGGCATCGAGTTGCGGCGGATGGGCAACCGCTACCTGGTCTATCCGCTGGTCGCGCTGTGGCTGCTGCTGCGCCGGCGCCGCTTCGACGTCGTCATCGACTGCATGAACGGCATCCCGTTCTTCGCGCCCCTCGTGGTGTCGCGGCGTACGACGGTGATCTGTCTCGTGCACCACGTGCACGACCGGCAGTTCCACGCCTTCTTCCCCCGCGCGCTGGCGCGCCTGGGCTGCTTCATCGAGGGGCCGGTCGCCCGGCTGCTCTACCGCCGCCGCACGACGGTGACGGTCTCGGAGTCCTCCCGCGCGGAACTGCGGGAACGGCTCGGCTGGCTCGCTCCGATCGAGGTCATCCCGAACGGCGGCCCGGCCGTGCGCCCGGTCGCGACGCCGGTCGGCGGAGCCGCGGTCGAAGGCGACCCCGTGGTGGCCTACCTCGGCCGGCTCGTCGGTCACAAGCGCGTGGAACGCGTGGTGGACCTGGTCCCTGAGCTGCGGGACAACCGTCCCGGCCTGCACGTCCACGTGGTGGGCCGGGGGCCGGAGTACGAGCCGCTGGCGCGCCGCGTCCACGAGTTCCGCGAGCGGGGCGGGGCCGGGCGGGTGACCTTGCACGGTTTCCTGGCCGAGGCGGAGAAGAACGCCGTCCTCAGCGCGGCCCGGCTGGCCGTGACGGCCTCGGAGTTCGAGGGCTGGGGGCTGACGGTGATCGAGGCCGCCGCGCTCGGCGTACCCACCGTGGCCTACGACGTGGCGGGGCTGCGCGACTCGGTGCGGGAGGGTGTCACGGGCTGGCTGGTCCGGGAGGGCGAGTCGCTGGCCGAGGTGGTGGACCGCGCACTTGAGGAGCTGTCCGACCCGGTGCGCCGCGCCGAGGTCCAGCGGGCCTGCCGGAGCTGGGCGGCGGAATTCTCCTGGGGGAGGACGGGCGCTAGGATGACCGGACTCATCACCGCCGAACTGGAGCAAAAGGGGCATGTCCGGCCGCTCGCCTTCCGGCTCGCCGCAGGTGAGAGCCATACTCCCTGACCGCGACCAGCCCGGCGCGCGGTTGCGACGAGGGCTTCGGTTGCTGGCCGGGTGCCTGCTGCTCGGGGCGATCACGTTCAACACCTCGCCGGGCCAGGTGATCTCCGAGACCAAGCTCGACATGGCGGTGAACCCGGTCGGGTTCCTGGAGCGGGCGGCGCATCTGTGGGACGACGCGTTCTTCGGCCACCTGCAGAACCAGGCGTACGGTTACCTGTTCCCGATGGGGCCGTTCTACGCGCTGTTCCGCTGGCTGGACATGCCCGCGTGGAACATCCAGCGGCTGTGGATGACCCTGGTGCTGTGCGCGGCGTTCCTCGGCGCCGAGCGGCTGGCCCGTGCCCTGCGCGCCGGCTCACCGGACACCCGCCTGCTCGCCGGGCTGGCGTACGCGCTCGCGCCGCACGCGCTCGCCCTCGTCGGGGTCAACTCCTCGGAGTTCCAGCCGAGCGCCGTGCTGCCCTGGATCGTGCTGCCGCTGGTACGCGGCGCGCAGGGGGCCTCGCGCCCCCGTACGGCCGCGGCGGCGTCCGCCGTCGCGTTCCTGTTCGCGGGCGGCATCAACGCCGCCGCCGAGCTTGCCGTCCTGGTGGTGCCGCTGCTGTACCTGCTGACCAGGCGTAACGGCCCCCGCAAGCGGCGGCTGCTGGCCTGGTGGCTGTCCTGCGTGGCCGCGGTGTCGATGTGGTGGCTCGTGCCGCTGGTCGTCCTCGGCCGCTACATCTTCTCCTTCCTGCCGTTCATCGAGACGGCGGACGCCACCACCGGCGTCACCTCCCTGTTCAACACCCTGCGCGGCACCTCCAGCTGGATCTCCTTCCTGCCGGTGGACGGCGGGCCGTGGCTGCCGGCCTCCTACGACCAGGCCACCCGGCCGTGGCTGATCGCGGTCACCGCCGCCGTCGCCGCCGCGGGCCTGGCCGGGCTGCTGCGCCGCGGCACGCCGGAGCGGACGTTCCTGGTCCTGTCGGTGCTCGCCGGGGTGGTCATCGTGACCGCCGGGCACGCCGACGCGCTGGCCTTCCCATGGGCCGGGCAGGTCAGGAGCCTGCTGGACGGCCCGCTCGCGCCGTTCCGCAACCTGCACAAGTTCGACGCCCTGCTGCGGCTCCCTCTCGCCCTGGGCCTGGCCGCCCTGCCGGTGCGGCGCCCATCCCTGGTCGCGGCCCGACCTGGAGGGCTTGTACTGCCGCCGGTGGTCGCCCGGCTCGCCGTGCTGCCGGTGGCCGCCGCCGGGCTGGTCGGGCTGTCGGTCGTGCCGGTCGCCACGGCCGGCATCACTCCCGCCGGCGCGTTCGCGGACCTGCCCTCGTACTGGCGGGACGCCGCCACCTGGCTGAACGGCGACACCGGCCACGGCATGGTGCTCGCCGTCCCCGGCTCCAAGCGCGGCGAGTACCTGTGGGGCCGTCCGCTGGACGAACCCATGCAATCGCTGCTCACCGTGCGCTGGGCCACCCACTCCAACGTCCCATGGGGCTCGGCCGGGCTGGCCCGCCTGCTCCAGGCGATCGACGAGCGGTTCTCCAACGGAGAGGGCTCGGCCGGGCTGACCGCCACCCTGCGCCGCATCGGGGTGAAGTACCTGCTCGTCCGTAACGACCTGGCTCGCGAGACCATCGGCTCGGCGTGGCCGGCCAGGGTGCACCAGACCTTGGAGGACTCCACCGGCCTGGTGCGCGTCGCGCAGTTCGGCCCGCAGGTCGGGCAGGCCTCCATCAGCACGGCCGCCGGCTGGTTCGACCAGCCGTATCCGGCGCTGGAGGTGTGGGCGGTGCCGGACCCCGCGCCGATCGCCGGCGTCGTCCCCGCCTCCGGGACGGTGCGCATGGCCGGCGCGCCCGAGGGGGTGCTCGCGATGGCCGAGCAGGGCGTGCTGGCGGACGACACACCCGTACTGGTCGGCGACGAGCCCGGCGCGTCGGCCGTGCCCGCCGGCCGTACGGTGGTCACCGACACGCTGCGCCACCGGCAGACGGCCTTCCGCGACGTGCGCAGGAGCACCGGCCCGACCCTGCCCGAAGCCGCGCGGCAGGAGCCGGTGACCGACCTGCTCGACCCGGCCTGGACCTCGGCCACCTCCTTCGCCCGCTACCTCGGCGTGGCCGACGTACGCGCCTCGTCCTCCGACGCCGACGTCACCGCCGCGCCGGGCGGGCGCGACCCGGGACGGCTGCCCTACGCCGCGTTCGACGGCGACGCGCGCACCGGCTGGCGGTCGGACGGGTGGCGCGGCGCCCTCGGCGAGTGGCTGGAGGTGCGGTTCGTCGAGCCGGTGGACATCGGGGACATCACCCTCGCCTTCGAGCAGGGCGCCATCGGCCCGCCGGTCAGCGAGGTCGAGCTGTCCACCGCGACCGGCGCCCGGCGGGTCGCCGTCCGGCAGACCGCCGACCCGCAGCTCGTCGCCCCGCCGCGCGGCCGGACCACCTGGCTGCGCATCCGGGTCACCGGGCTGGCCTACCGGTCCGCCGACCCCTTCGGCGACCGGGTCGGCATCACCGAGGTCGCCATCCCCGGCGTCACCCCCGCCCGCGCCATCGCCGTGCCGCCGCCGCCCGGCGGCGCCGACGCGGGCACCGTGCTGCTGACCTCCCAGGGCAGCGCCCCCGCCTGCATGCGGGGGTCGTCCACCTGGACCTGCTCGCGCCGGCTGCCGATCCTCGGCGAGGACGGCTACGCCTTCCAGCGGCTGTTCGAGGTGACCGCCCCGCGGACGCGCACGGCCACCGGCACCGCGGTGCTCACCGACCCCAGGCAGGCCACACTGCTCACCACCCTGCCGGACGTGTACCCGCAGGTCACGGCGTCCTCGACCGTCACCGACCATCCCGCCGTGCTCGGCCGCGCCGCCATGGACGGCGACCCGTCCACCGTCTGGTACGCCCAGCCGTTGGATCGGCGGCCCACGCTGACCATCGATCTCGGCCGGCCGCGCACGTTCGCCGAGGTCAAGGTGCTGTTCCCCGACTCCCATCTCGGTGAGCCGCCGGTCAGGGTGACCATCAGGACCGGTACGCGCACCGTGCAGGCGTGGGTCGGCCGCGACGGGCGGGTCGCGTTCCCGGCGCTCACCACGCGGCGGCTGCAGGTGGAGTTCACCGCCCCCGCCTCCCGGCCCATCGAGGTCACCGAGCTGACCATCCCGGGTGCCGATCCGCTCGGCCGCCTCGACGGCTTCCCGCTGCGGCTGCCCTGCGGCTACGGCCCCACCCTGACCGTCGACGGCACCATCGTGCCGACCCGGGTCGTCGGCGGGACGCTGGGCGACGTGCTGAACGGGCGCCCGCTGTCGTTCGCCGGCTGCGCGCCGGTGCGGCTCATCCCCGGCATGTCCTATCTCTCCGTCGCCGCCACCGATGCCTTCCGCGTCCGGTCGGTCGTCCTGCGCGACCGGCCCGGCACCGGCACGCGTACGGAAAGCGGGGCAGGCGCGTCCGGTGGCGAGGCGTCACGTGACGGGACGAACCCGGGCATCCGCGTCGTCCCGGCGCGCGTCGAGGCGTGGGGGCCGGAGGAGCGGCGGCTCGCGGTGTCGGCCACCGAGCGCTCGTACCTGACCGTGAACGAGAACTACAACGCGGGCTGGCATGCCTACCTGGGCGGATCCCGCCTCACCCCCGTCCGGCTGGACGGCTGGCGCCAGGCGTGGATCCTGCCGCCCGGCGCGGGCACCGTCGTGCTCCGGTACGAGCCGGACGCCGGCTACCGATGGTCGCTGGCGGCCGGGGCCGGCCTCGCCGCCGTGGTCCTCCTCCTGGCCTGGCCCTGGCGCAGACCAGGACGACGCGGCTCTGCGTCCGGAACCGGTCGTCTGGCCGATGATGGGCGACACCTCCCTCCCACCAGCGCCAGGCGGCACCCTCAGGTCGAGGGTGAGCGTCACTTCCCGCAGGGACGGCGTCACCCGCCGGCCGGGCCCAGCGGGGTGCCAGGGCATTGGGCGCTCGGCGCCGCACCGCTGGTCGGCCTGTGGACCGGCGGCTTCACCGGTGCCGCCCTGGTCACGGTGCTGGTGGCCGCCTGGCTCTGGCTGCCGCGGGTGCTGCTCGCCCAGCACGCCGTACGCGGGCCGGTGCGGCAGGCGGCGCGGGCGTTCCTGTCCCCCTGGGTAGCCGGGGCGGCGCTCGCCCTGGCCGGGCTGAGCGCGGCGGCCGGAACGAACCTCGGTATCGACACCCTCGTCCGGCTGGTGCCCCAGCTCTGCTGCCTGCTGGTCGTCGCACGACTGCTCGCCGCCGTACCAGAGCGCCCGCGCGACCGCCCCGGCCCCGGCGCACCGCCGTCCCGGCATACCACGGCCCCGGTCGTGGACCGCCCGGCGGCGGTGTCCGGATGATCCGCCGCGCCGAGGCCGCCACCGTCGTGCCCGGGAACCACCAGGCGAGAGGACCAGGATCGACGCGGGTTCAGCTCGTCCGGACGGCCTGCGCGGTCCTGGTGGCGTTCCTGGTCACCATGGCCGTTCTGTGGCGCTGGTACGTCTACCCCGGCGGCCTCACCCTGCCTTCGGAGCAGCGCACGGTCTACCGGCTGGTCGACGACACCGCCACCTACCTGGACACCGCGACGTTCCAGACCCGCACCGGCGTGCCGGTCACCGAGACCGTCTCGCTGTACGGCGACCCGCCGGCCGGAGACGACCGTACGGCGGTGTGGGTGGAGTTCTCCTCGCTGGAGGCCGGCTCCGGGCCGCGGATCGACTACCACGAGCGGCGGACGGCCTTCGACCGGCGCACCGGCCTGGCGGTGAACTGCTGCGGCGCGTACATCGACGACGACAGCGCCGTCCGGCAGACCGGACTGGCCTTCCGGTTGCCGCACCGCGCCGAGCCGCGCGGGTACCCCATGTTCGACCCGGTGCTCAAGCGCGAGGTCGCCCTGCGGTACGAGGGCGAGGAGGAGGTCGCGGGCCTGCCGGTCCGCCGCTACTCCTATTCGATCGGCCCGGCGAAGGTGCAGGACCTGCCCGGCCAGGTCCCCGCGAGGGTACTCGGGCTGCCCGGGACGCGTCCGGTGGACGTGGCCCGGTACGTGCGGATCACCCGTACGTTCTGGGTCGAACCGGAGAGCGGGCTCCCGGTCCGGGTGCGCGAGCAGCGCGCGGACACGCTGCGCACGCCCGACCAGGTGGACCGCGCCGTCGCTTTCCGGGCCGACCTGGTCACCGCCGCCGGAGACGTTGAGGACCAGGCCGCGGTGGCAGGCGCGTTCCGCCGGTGGGCCGTCCTGGTCAGAGACGTCCTCCCGGCCGTCTTCCTCGTCCTGGCCCTGGTGTCCCTGGCGGTCGCCCTGGGCGCGGGCCGCCGCCGCAAGACCCCGCCCACAGGCCACGACCCGCACTCCGACCAGACCCCGCGCCCAGACCAGAACCCAAGCTCAGTCGAAAAACCGGGCTCAAGGCAGAACCTGAGCTCGGACGAGAAACCGGGCTCAGGTCAGGCTCCTGGCGCAGACCGGAATCCGCGTCCGGACGAGGTTTCCACGGTCACGGACCAGGCCGATCGCCCGCCCGCGACGGAGAGGTCAGCGGCGGCGCAGGACGATCAGCAGGTTCCAGGTCACGATCTCGCGGACGCCGGGTAGCCGGACCACGCCCGTGGCCCACTCCGGGTGGTAGCGGGGCCGGGCGGCCAGCACCGCGGCGTCCGTACGCGAGCGCGCCCAGCGCAGCGCGCCTGCCACCGAGACCGGATAGAGGCTCTCGCCGTACACGTTCTTCGGCCGCCGCCCGTACCGCCGCTCGTACCGGCGCGCGGCGCGGTGCCCGCCCAGGTAGTGCCAGGGCGAGGTCTCGTGCCCGCCCCACGGGGACAGCCAGTTGGTGAAGGACAGGTACACCACGCCGCCCGGCCGGGTCACCCGCAGCATCTCGCCGGCCATCCGCCACGGGTCGGGGACGTGCTCCAGCACGTTGGAGGAGAAGCAGACGTCCACCGAGCCGTCGCGCAGCGGAATGTCCAGGGCGCTGCCGAGGATCGCCCCCTCGGGGACCGCGCCGTCGCGCGCCATCATCTCCCCGGCGTCGCAGTCCACGCACAAGGTCCGCGCGCCGTATGCCCGCAGCGCCTCGGTGAAGTAGCCGGGCCCGCCGCCGACGTCGGCCACGAGCGCGCCGGGCAGGTCGGCGTACCCGGCGAGCTGGGCGGCGGTGTCCCGGGCGAGCAGCCCGTAGAAGAAGTCGGGGTCGGTCTGCTCCTTGCGGAACGCGGCGAACAGCCGGACCGACCGCCGCGAAGTGGCACGGAACGGCGGGTGCGGGAGCTCCACGTCTGCTGTGTCCTCACACGAGTCGGGCCGGGTGCCCGGGAGCATAACACCACGTCGCGCCCGATATGTGCGGCGAACGGGCCATCCCATCGGCACCCCGCGTCAAGCGGACTTCCGGGCCGGCTCCGACGTGGCCGCCGGGCGCAGGAAGCGAAGGAGACCGCGGGCCGGCTCCTCGACGTACCGGTGGCTCAGCGTGGCCAGGGCGACGGTCAGCGCCCCGACCATGACCAGATTCACCAGGAAGTTGCCCGTGAACGGCTGCTGCCCGGTGAATTCGTACCAGAGGAAGAGGGCGAAGAACTGCCAGAGGAACACCCCATAGGAGATGCGCCCGAAGAACCGCATCACCCGGTTGCCGAGCAGCCGGCCGATCGGGCCGTCCCCGCGTTCGAGCAGCGCGCACGGCGCCACGAGACAGGCGGCGATGCTGCCGTAGAGCGCCAGCTCGAACAGGCCGCTCCAGACCCCGTCGATGCCGTAGAACCGGATGCCGGTGACCGGCGAGGCGGCGACCGCGTAGGCGAGCGCGGCCACCAGCCACAGTGAGCCGGGGGAGGCGTTGACGGCGCGGACGAAGCGCGCGGCCGGACCGTCCTTGTCGTGCCGCGCCCACACCGACACCACGGCCAGTGCCATGCCGGGTGTGAAGAACGCCAGGGAGCGCGGCAGCCAGGTGTGCAGGTAGGGCCGGTACTCGGGGTAGTAGCCCAGTACGGTCCACAGGTAGGAGCAGGCCGACAGCACGACGAGCCCGGCCAGCAGCCGTCGCGCCCGCGTCGCCAGGTCCGCCCCGCCCCGGCGGGCGAACCACGCCAGCAGCCCGGCCAGCAGCGGCAGCACCAGGTAGAAGGCGGCCTCCACGCACAGGCTCCACATCTGCCCGAGCCCCTTCGGGCCGAGCCCGAACCACCACGGGTGCGGTTCGTAGTTCTGCGCGAGGAAGACCAGTTGCAGCCAGGTCCTGAGGTCGCCCAGGTGATCGCGGGACCACAGCGGCATGGACACCGCCACCACCAGCCAGTAGGCCGGCAGAATCCGCAGCGCCCGCTTGA
>NZ_BMNT01000002.1:0-49278 GCF_014646695.1 Sphaerisporangium melleum | reverse complement strand
CCAGGTAGGTTCCGGTGGCCGGCCGAGGAGTGCCCTCCAGCACGGCCCTGGCGTACGGCCGGTACAGCAGCAGGCCGGACAGGGTGAAGAAGACGGGTACGGCGACATCGCCCCGGGCCAGCAGAGCGCCGAGGAAGTCGTCCTGCAGCGCCGTCGCCGACTCGATGGCGACGTGGAAGGTCAGCACCGCGAACGCCGCGACGGCCCGCATCCCGTCCAGCGCGTCCAGATGCCCCGACGCAGACGGCCCGCCGCCGGCAGCGCGCTCACGAACGGAGGTGGCACCCGAGCCGGTCGACGCACGACCGGGCCCGGCCTCTCCTGGTACGCGGGAGCCGGTGGACGCAGGGCCAGGGGGGGTGTCTCCTTGGAGGCGCGAGCCGGAAGACGCACGGCCGGGTGTTGGCTCTTCCGGGACGTGCGAGCCGGAAGCGGCTTCCGTCACTTCTCCGTATCCCCTGATGGCACGGGATCATCGCCCAACCGGCCGGCCAGTCGCTCAAGGCCACCCTTGATGAGCCGCCCGTAGTCGTCGTCGCCGAGCGCGCCGATCCCGGCCCGCGCCTGCCGGAGGTGCTCACGGGCGCGGTCGATCTCGCCCAGCTTGCGATAACACTCGCTCAAGTTCAGGTGCAACGACGGATACAGGCCGGCCACGGACAGCGGCACCCCGGCTTCGGCCACCCGCTCGTCGGTGACCAGATCGGCGGCGGCAAGTGCGCGCAG
The DNA here is from genome assembly GCF_014646695.1 of Sphaerisporangium melleum. Lineage (GTDB taxonomy): Bacteria > Actinomycetota > Actinomycetes > Streptosporangiales > Streptosporangiaceae > Sphaerisporangium > Sphaerisporangium melleum. Next base: position 48,552 of record NZ_BMNT01000002.1, on the reverse strand, counting down.
ATCCCACATCAGCTCCTGGCGCACATCGTCCTGCACGTCGGCCATCGAGTGGGCGAGGACGCACACATGCAGCGGATCGCCCTGCTCGCCGCCGATGTCATCCCAGATCTGCGCGAACAGCTCGCGAGCGGCATCACGCTGACCCTGCTGGTGGTGTAACTCCACCCCCTGGCCGATGCGGGTCATCGTTGGATCGGTGGTCATGAGCGACTCCTTCACCGCGCGAACAACCGCAGCCAGCGTACTGGCCTGACATGGCCGAACACGCTTCAGAACGAGCCTCTCCCAAGGATCGTCTTCGTACCGGGAATCTCGCCACAACATCACGGGTCAGAGGCACCGTCACCCGTGGATACCTCACACCAGATGGTCACGCCCGACTTGCGGTGGGTCACCCCCCACTCCTTGGCCAGGGCGCTGATGATGTGCAGCCCTCGCCCTCCCTCGGCCTCGGGCTCGTTCCGCACGTGCGGAACGCTCGTAGCAGACCCCTCATCGCTGACCTCGACGCGGACCGTGCGATCGGTGTTCCTGATGGTCAGGTTCACCGTTCCGCCTCCTTCGCCTGAGCGTGAATGGGTCAATGCGTTGGTCACCAACTCGCTGACCACGAGCACTATGTCATCCAGCGCGGGGTGTCCCTCGCCCAAGAGGTCCTGAGCGAAGTGTCGTGCGCGCCGAACCGAGGTCCTCGTGCCGGTCAGGTTGATCGTTGCCGCGAAACCGTCTGTGGTCATACCGCTCCCATCGCTGTGAGTAATCGAGAGAATACTTACGGCGTTTGGTGCGGCAAGAGAACTGCAAGAATTGCAGCTCCAGCTTTCTGGGGTGATGTCGTCCTCACGATCACCGTCCGTGCGCGACACTGACGCCGTGTCGGAAGAGGTGATGGAGAGTGGCTCAGGGGCCGAGTGTCCGGCGGCGCAGGCTGGCCGGTGAGCTGAGGGCGCTTCGTGAACGCGCTGGCCTGACCGGCGACCAGGTGGCGGAGGCGGTCGGCTGGTCGGCGTCGAAGCTGAGCCGTATGGAGACGGCCCGTGTCGGTGTGCGGGCGAAGGACCTGCGGGCGCTTCTCGATCTGTACAACGTGCCGGAAAGTCGGCGTGAAGCCTTGCTGACGCTGGCGCGCACTGATCATCGGCGGGGCTGGTGGGACATGTACGACTCGATCCCCACTGAGTACACCAACTACATCAGCCTCGAAGCCTCGGTGAGTGCGATCAAGCGTTACGACCTGCTTCTGGTCCACGGCCTATTGCAGACGGAGGCGTACGCTCGTGCGATCATCCGGTCAGGGTTGATGTCCCTCGCCCCGGCGCAGGAGGTCGACCGGCGAGTGGAGATCCGGCTGACCAGGCAGGAAGCGTTGCGGCGGCCCGATCCGCTGAACCTTTGGGTGGTTCTGGACGAAGCCGCTTTGCGACGGGTCACCGGCGGTCCCGATGTCATGCGCGATCAGTGCAAGTACCTTGTGGAACAAGCCGAGCGGCCGAACGTGACGATCCAGGTATTGCCGAACGCGCTTGGAGCGCACCCCGGCGCGGTCGGCGCCTTTTCGATCATGGAGTTCTCCGGCAGGCATGATCCTTCTGTTGTCTACGTCGAGACCATGGCGAGCAGCTTGTACATCGAGGATGATACGGATGTGCACCGATATGGCCTGGTATTCGACCAGCTGCGTGCCATGGCGCTCGGCCCGGACGAATCACTCGCAATGATCGGTCGCATCGCTGGGGAGCTCTAGGTGCCAGGTAAGGAGACATCGCATGTCGCGGACAGTGGAACCGGTCATCATCCGAAGCTGGCGAAAGAGTAGCTTCAGCGAGGGTGCGAATGGCTGCGTCGAGCTCGCCATCGCCGAGGCGGTGGAGGGTACCCCGTTGTGGCACCGGGAGGAAGACGGAAAACTGTGCTTGGTCCGCGACTCGAAGAATCCGCAGGGGCCGGTGCTCGCCTTCAGGCCTAGCGCATGGGGAGCTTTCATCGGCGGCATCAAGGGCGGCTGGGCGGATCATCTGGGGTAGTTCTCGCTATCCGGTTGACGCTTGACCTCGTCCGTGGGCCCTGACCCCCTACTTCCTATGAAAGGCTCCTATGCCGCACAGCGGGGGTCGAAGGCGCGCGCTGCCGGAGATGGCGGCTCTTGTGTGCTATCTGGCAGCGGTGGGGGTGCTCACCTGGATGACCATGGAAGGTCGATTGGGAGACACCGTCTACGGATGGCTCCTTATGTTGCTGATGGCCTTTCCGCTGTCCATCGTGACCCTGCTCATCGAAATTCCCCTTGGTCCGGTCGTGGAGGCGCAGTCGTACGAGGTCCGGCAGGTCCTCTACTACGTGCAGCTGGCGCTGCCAGGTGTGGTGCTGGCCACTCTTCTCCTGGCCATGGTCGGTAGCGCCAGTTTTCGAGCTCTGGGTCGCGGTTTCGCATGGTTAGCCACGGCGTGCGTCCTGGTGTCCGGGCTGTTGGTCGTGCTCGACAAGTGGGAGCCACGTCGTCCGTACGGTTGGCCGCTGCTGGCCTGCGGTATCGGGATGGCCGCCGGGCTCTTCGCCGGACGAGCTGCGGCTCGCGGTGCCCAGACCAGGTGAGCCTCTCGCGCTCGAATGGGACATACGGGTGGACTCCGGGGAAGGGAGGGTCGGCAGCCGCGTCGGCTACTGGGCCAGGGGAGGGAGCCGGGTTCAGTTGGCGGGCGGGGCGTCGCGTTCGGTGAAGACCTCGCGAGCGGCGAAGGTGGCGTTGACGGCGCGGGGGAAGCCGCAATAGCAGGCGGCGTGCAGGATCGCCTCGGTGATCTCTTCGCGGCTGATGCCGACGTTCAGTGCCGCTCCGATGTGCACCTTGAGTTGGGGCTCGCAGCCACCGAGCGCGATCAAGGCCCCGAGGGTGACAAGTTGGCGGCTGCGGGGGTCAAGTCCTGGCCGGTCGTAGATATCGCCGAAGCCGAATGCGGCGATGTGGTGCCCCAGCGCCGGGTTCATGTCGGCGAGCGAGTCGATGACTGCTTCGCCCTGGTGGCCGTCGATCCGGGACAGCACCGCCTGTCCGTGACGGCGGCGGGCGAGATTGTCAGGGCTGTCGATGTCGTACTGAGGGCCGACGGTGGTCGTCATGGTAGAGGGGCTCCCTGATAGGTGGCGATCTTGTATTCGGTGGCGGCAAGGGCGAGTTGCAGTTGGGCGATCTGAGAGCGCAGGGTGTCGCGGTGCTCCAGCATCATCTCCATGCGCTCGGGGACGGTGTCGTGTCCGGCGTCAACGAGGTCGACATAGTGGCGCAGATCGCTGATCGGCATGCCTGAGGTGCGCATTCGGGTCAAGAACACGAGGCGCCGGATCGCGGCCGCGTCGTAGCGACGATGGCCGGCCTTGTTCCGAGTGACACGGACGAGGCCGATGCGCTCGTAGTAGCGCAGAGTGTGGGGATTCACCGCGAGATGTGCAGCCGTCGTGGCGATGTCCCAATCGGTCGCGTCATCATCGCGGGCAAGCTCGCGCAATGCCTCGATCGAGACCCCGCCTGGCGGGTCGACCGCCAGGCGGAGCGCTTCACGCAGCGCGTCATCTGACTCCATGGCCAAGACGCTAGGCGTGTGAGCGTACTCAAAGGCAAGCGCGCCGAATGTCCCCCGTCAGTACATCTCGATCTCTCCGAGCGGTCGGGTGGCGCCGACGGTCGGGCGGGGTGGGCAACCTGGGGTGCGGGTCGATGCGTCACCAGGGAGGACGGGCCGGATGAAGGGCTCCGGCGACGTGGCCGGGGGTGCCGGCGGACGGGAGGATGCGCGTGGCCGATCGGGCGTCGTATGAGGACTTCGTGCTGGCGAGGTCCGACCGGCTGTTACGCACGGCCTATCTGCTGACCCGCGACTGGGGGCTGGCGGAGGACCTGTTGCAGGAATCCCTGGCCAAGGCATGGTTCGCCTGGCCGGGTGTGCAGGAGCCCGAGGCGTACGTGCGCAGGGTGCTGGTCACCACGTACACCTCGTGGTGGCGCAGGCGGTGGCGGCGGGAGGTGCCCCGCGACGATATCCCCGACACCCCTGCCCCGGAGGGCTCCGGCGGCCTCGCCGAACGCGAGGCGCTCTGGCAGGCCATAGGACGGTTGCCCGCCCGGCAGCGGGCCGTGGTGGTGCTGCGCTTCTACGAGGACCTGCCGGTAGCCGAGGTGGCGCGGCTGATGGACTGCGAGCCCGGCACCGTCAAGAGCCAGACCGCCAAGGCGCTGGCCAAGCTGCGCGTGGACGACTCGATCGTTAAGGAGTTGCATCCGTGACCGTACAAGATCTCCGGGACGTCCTGCGCTCCCATGGCGAAGGCCCCGCCCCCGCCAACCCCGTTCGGCATGAACAGGTCCAGGCGCGCATCCGCGCGATACGACGGCGCAGACGCGCGGCCGCCACGGGCGCGGCGTTGAGCGCGGTCGCGGTCGTGGCACTGGCCTTCCTGCCGGGCCGTGCACAGCCGGGTCCGGACACGGTGGCGGTCGCCCCGTCGCCGGACCGGACGTCCACTCCACGTTCCAGGCCCGCCGAGCGGCAGGAACCGCTGCCGAGGGCCTTCACCGCGGCCGACAGCGCCGAGTACCGGCGCCTGGCCGTGGCCGCCGTCGCGGCCGCCGGCTCCACGAAGGCCACCGTGACGGTGCCGGTCTCGGGCAGGCCGCTGGACGTCGCGGCGGTCTGCTCCGGGGGCGTCCGATCAAGTATGGGGGTGCGGATCCGCATCGGCTCCGCGCCCACAGGGAACCTGCTGCCGTGCGAAAAGGGCAGGCGGTTGGCGCCGCTCGTCGTGCCCGCGGGTGCCGGCGATCGGATCAAGGTCTCCTTCGAGCTGGTCAACCGGCTGAGCGGTTGCATTATGGCGAAGGGCTCCTGTGTGCCGCCGGATAACCGGAAGGTCGCCTTCTCGCTGGCCGTGTACGAGTGGGCGCCGCCCGAGCGTCCGATCGAGCCGCCGGCGCCGCGAGCCCTGCCCGAGATCAGGGGCTATCGGCTGGCCGACACCCGGACCGGCACCTGGCCGCGCGACAGGTCACTGGCGTTCGACGTGCTCGGCGATGGGAGACCGCTCGCCATCGACCAGATCTGCACCGGGGACGTGGCTTCACGGCTGTCATTCACGGTGAAGGTGAACGGCCGCCTCGCCTCGCGAGCCACGTGCGGCGTGTGGACGAGCGGGCCGTTCCCGGGGGCACTGCCCGAATTGAAGGTACCGAAGGGCAGGAAGGCGGTCATCACCGTGAAGCTCGGCATGTCACCCGAGGCGCCGAACCGCCCGGTCCGCTGGTCGGTCGGCCTGTGGCGTCGCCGATAGAAAAGTGATCGTGCGGCGGAGGTCATTCGATGACCGGATCGTCCAGTACGTGGGGGAGGACGCGGGCCTGGAAGGCATCGGGGTCGGGACTGGACAGGGCGGCCATGGTCACCAGCGCCTTCCACAGCGCCCATCCGCGTGCGCGTCTCCAGGCGTCGTCGGGAAGGCCGGCCGCCGCACGGAAGATCTTCCGCTCGTCGCTGGTGAAGTGCGTCCACGCCATGACGAGGTCACACGCCGGGTCGCCGACCCCGCAGGTGCCGAAGTCGATGACCGCTGACAGCCTCCCGCCGGTGGTGAGCAGGTTGCCGGCGGCCACGTCGCCGTGGAACCACACCGGCGGGTGCGGCCAGGCCGAGATCAGCGCGCTCGCCCAGACGGACTCGCAGGCGGCCACGTCGACCACTCCCTTGAGCCGGTCGAGGGCGTGCTGGACCTGGTCGCTGTAGGCACTGGGGTGACAGCCACGGAAGAAGGAGTGCCGACCGGCTGCCGGCCCCTGGTCCGCCGGGACGCGCCGCAGCGCGGTCAGGAAGCCGCCGAGGTCCCGTGCCAGCTCGGAGCCGTCGAGGCCGGTGGCCGCCTCGACGGTGTCTCCCGGCAGCCAGCGCCGTACCGACCAGGGAAACGGATATCCGGCCGCAGGTTTTCCCGCCGCGACCGGCGCCGGCACCGGCAGGGGGAGATGCGCGGCCAGGATCGGCAGGCAGCGGTTCTCCTTCTCGACCGCGGCGACGTAGCCTTCGGCGCTGGGCAGGCGCACGGTCAACCGGTCACCGAGCCGGAAGGTCCGATTGTCCCAGCCCTGGCGGGCCACGGGCTCGACCGGCAGGCCGCTCCACTCGTGGAACTGATCAGAGACCAGGGTGCGTACGAGGTCGGCGGTTATGTCGATCACGATCAGACCTGGAGCCGTTTCTTGACGACGGTACGCCCGAGACGGACGAGCGGGGGTCCGCGCCCCGCCGGACAGGAAGCCTACGCCGCCACGTGCCTCTGCCGACTCTGATTTTCCGGCCGGATCCGCTGGAGAAGGACGGCGCCGCAGTCCCTGCCGTCGCCGGCATGAGAATGGCCTCAGCCGCCGTCCGTGCGTATGCCCAGGCTGGTCAGCAGGCGCCACACGTCGGTCGACGGATCACGGCCGAGAACCGGGCAGTCCTCATGATGCCCAGAGCGCGCCGACCACTGCCATGGTGACTGTGCCGGGGAATCGCGGCCGATCGGCTCGGTCATCGCGTTGACAGGAGTGCAGAGCCCGTGAGGGCACGAGGCGACCAATCGGCGGGCGTTGGCCACCGCTTTGGTCTCTCGTCCTTTCAGCGCGTCACGGCGGGCGTGGCGCACGCTCTTGTCGTCTCTCTTGTCGTCTCTCTTGTCGTAATCCTTGAACGCGTCCGTGCCGGCGGCTCGTCGCAGCTTCTCGACCACGAGTTTGCTGCTCCCGCTTTGTGCACCGCCGAATGGCTGAAAGTGCAGGAGGAGCCACAGGTCGAACGACGGGTGTGACATCGCGATCTCGATCCTGGCCTCGGCGGCGACTCTGATGGCGGCGGGAATCTCGTCCCACTGGTCCCGGTCGAAAAGCGCCCATGCCTCGTCTTCGCCCGCGATTTCCCGTACGGCCTCCACGACCCGCAGCGGGCTCATACCGTTCTTGCGGTACACCGGCTGGATCCGGAACGGGGGGCGGTCATGGTCACCACCCTCCCCGAACTGCTCGTTCAGGTACTGCAGATAGTCAGGTTCAGTGGACTCGCCCTCGCACGCGACGTACACAACGCGTACCCCGCGCGAGCGTGCGCTGGTTCTCGGCCTGAGCGGACGGGCGTCGTCCAGGCGTCCGCGCCTGCGTCGTCCGGTCTCTCGCCGTCCATCGCCGGCCTGCTTGCTCACGCCGATGTCTTCGCCTCCTGCCAGGACAGTTCGCGTACGATCTCGCCCGCGGTCACTCCGGGGACGCCGCCATAGCGACCGCGTAGGTAGCCGCGTTCGAGGTTCTCCTCCTTGCGCGGCTTGGCCTCCGTCAGCGGGTACAACTCGGTCTCTCCCGAGCGTCGTTTCACCGTCATCCAGACCTGGTCCCGGCCGAGGGGGCGGTCGAGGACGGCGCTGCCCAGCAGGGTGGCGTCTTGCGTCGTGAAGATCAGCTGCGCACCCCGTGGATTCGCGGCCGGATCCTGGAAGGCCCGCACCACCTCGGCTGCGAGCGCGGGATGCAGGCTTGAGTCCAGTTCGTCCACCAACAGGACCGATCCACGTTCCAGGACGGTGAGCATCGGGCCCAGGAACGCGAACCAGGCGTGCGTCCCCAATGACTCCTCGGCGTGGAAGTCGAGAGGTGCTTCTCCGCCGTCCGCGGTGCGATGCCAAAGCCGGATCTCACCGGTTTCGGGATCGTTGTCCAGGCGGGTGATGCCGAGGTCGGCCGACTGGAGCAGGCGTACGATCCGCCGCCGGTAATGCTCTGCCCGATCAGGCAAGGTCAGCAGGTTTCTGCTCCACTCCACCCTGGCGCCGAGGTCCGCTCCTGGCGTCACCGGCCAGAGATTGTTCACGAACCACTTGTGCACCAGGGACAGCTGTGGGTCGTTGAGGGCCGCGCCGACGGAGAGGAACAGGGCGTTCGGCCGAGTCAGTCTGACCAGGGCGTCTCGTTCGCCCTTCAGCCCTTCCCCTTTGAAGATGAACGTTCCGCCTTCGGAGTTCGGGCGATCCGCTTCTCGGTCGAACCAGATGTTGCGTCGGCCATGGGGGTAGGCGTGCAGCCATTCCGCCTCGACCCGCTCATCGGACAGCTCGAAACCGTAGGTATAGCGGACAGGGTCGCGGCCCAGAGCGAGGTCCACTTCGAAGAGGCTCGTCTCCGCGCGCGATGTCGCGTCGAGCTTGAACGGCTCACGAGGCACGGCGTCCGGCGTCTTGGCCCAGTCGGCGAAGGAGCCGAGGACCGCGTCTCGCATGAACCGGAAAGCGCTCAGCACGTTGGACTTTCCCGACGCGTTGGCACCGAAGAGGCCGATGACGGGCTGCGCGAGGACATCTCGGCCTCGGTGTCTGAGGCCGGTCCGTCGTGCCGTCCCCTCGTCGAACTCCGTGGCGACCAGCGACAACTCGTGATCTGCGCGGACGGAACGATGATTGGCCATCCGGAACCGGATCAGCATCCCGACCTCCTTCGGATACCAGGTCAACTAGGGCCTTATCCGACGTTTCATGCGTGAAATCTGCATGAGACAGCCTATGACGCCATCAGGATGAGCGCCAGCGGTGAGCGAGCGGGCGTTCTGCGGGAGCGTGCGGTCGTGGGCACCCGGGGGACGGTCTCCAGTGCGGTTTGGATGTCGGCTGAAGGGGGCGGACGGGGGCCGGGGTGGTCGGGTCTGTGGGGAGTGTGCTCGTGGGCGGTCGTTCTCCGCTGTGCCTGGCCGGGGGGAGGAATGGGGGAGAGCGTGATAGTCGGATCGTCCAGGTCATTCGCGGGTTCGACCATTCCTGTTGGCTCCGACCTGGGCTCATAGTTACCTCACCCGAGCGGACACGGCTCGGTGAAGTCCAGGAAGTCATGTCGACCGCTCCCTCGGAGGCCCGATGGCGGAACGTACGCGGCCGGTGGTGGCGGCGCCTTCGTGACCGTCGGCCCCCGCTGGGCGCGGAGCCGAACGCCGTCCCGCCGGAGTCGTCGGATCGTCTATCTGGTACGTGTGAAAGCCCGTGTTACGAGCGATGACGTGATCAATAGCGTCGTCGATATGTGGCGGTGAGCCGCCAAGGCAGAGAGTCGGACGGCATCGTGATGGAGAACCTGGTGACCGACGAAGTACGTCCCCGGCCCGTGACGGGTCCGGGTGCGGTGAGCGCCTGGGTCCGTGCCACGGACACGGGTGTGCGGCTGACCGTCACGTGCGACGGCGAGGTCGTCCTTGACGGGGTCCCGCTCGGGTTCTCGCTGGACGGCGTCGAGCTCGGCCCGCACGCCGAACCGGCGGGCGTCGTGGAGCGTACGGTCCGCGACCGGTTCCGCGCCCGCTCGGGCAAGGCCGTGGGCGAGCACCACTACGAGCACCGCGAGACCGTCTGCACCTTCCGCGAGGCCGGCGTCGAGTGGCAGGTCATTCTGCGCACCGGACCCGACGGCGTGGCCGTCCGTTACGCGCTGCCCGCCCTGGACGGCACCGCCCGCCTGACCGGCGACCGCACCGCCGTCACGCTGCCGGCCGGGTCGCGGAGCTGGGTGCTGGACTACCAGACCTGGTACGAGACGCCGCGCTTCGGCGCCGACGCCGCCGACCTGCCGAGTGGCGCCTACGGGTTCCCCTTCCTGACCCGGCTCGACGCCCCCGGGCATCTGCTGGTCACCGAGTCCGGCATCGACGGCCGGTTCTGCGGCGCGCACGCCGAGGTGGGCGAGCCGGGGACGGCCGGCGAGCGGACGCTGCGCTTCGCGCTCGCCGACGAGGCCGTCGAGGTCACCCGGGGTCCGGTGACGCCGTGGCGGGTCTTCCTGGTCGGGACGTTGGACCGGCTGGTGTCCTCGCTGTTCGTGGACGAGCTGGCGCCGGCCGCCGCGCCCGAGCTGGAGGAGGCCACCTGGGTGCGGCCGGGGCGCGCGGCCTGGTCGTGGTGGTCCGGCTTCTACTCCGGTGCGCAGCTGGAGGAGCAGAAGCACTTCGTGGACGTCGCCGCGCGCCTCGGCTGGGAGCACCTGCTGATCGACTGCGGGTGGGAGGAGACCTGGGTTCCCGAGATCGTCGCCTACGCGAGCCGCCGGGGCGTCCAGGTGCACCTGTGGACGATCTGGCGTGATCTCAACAGTCCGGAGGATCTGCGCAGGCTCGCGCTGTGGCGGTCGTGGGGCGTGGCCGGGATCAAGGTCGACTTCATGGAGTCGGAGTCCAAGGACCGCTACCGCTGGTACGACACGATCCTCGCCGAGACCGCGCGGCTCGGGCTCATGGTGAACTTCCACGGCTCGGTGATCCCGCGCGGCTGGGCGCGCACGTTCCCCCAGGTCATTGGGTACGAGGCGATCCGCGGAGCCGAGTACTACGTGTTCTTCGAGAACCAGGCGCTCACCGCCGCGCACAACGTCGTCCAGCCGTTCACCCGCAACGTCGCCGGCGGCATGGACGCGACGCCGGTCGCCTTCGGCGCGGCGAACCGCACGACGAGCGACGGTCACGAACTCGGGCTGTCGGTGGCGTTCGAGTGCGGGATCACCCACTTCGCCGACCACGTCGACGCCTACACGGCCCGGCCGCTCGCGGCCCGGTTCCTGGCGGAGGTCGCGCCGTGGTGGGAGGAGACGGTGCTGCTGACCGGCGACCCCGACAGTCACGCCGTCATCGCCCGCCGCGCCGGGGACCGGTGGTTCCTGGGGGGCATCGCCACCGGCGCGGCCCGGACGGTCCGCGTGCCGCTGGACCGGCTGGGCGTGGCGCCGGACGCCCAGGTGTGGGTCGTCGGCGACGCCGCGCCGGGCACCGCCGGGGTGCCGGCCACCGGGCTCGCCGAGACCATCACGACCGCCGGCGACGCGAGACAGATCGGGGTCGAGGTGGCCCGGGACGGCGGGTTCGTGGCCATCGTCACCCCGGCCGGCGCCGAGCCGTTCCGGGCCGTGCCCCGGCCGGTCCTGCCGGCGCCGCGGGTGTTCCCGGCGGTCGCCGAGGTGGGGCCGGACGGGACCGCGTCCGTCACCGTCGACCCCGGCGCCCGGCTGCGCCTCCCCCCGGGCTGGACGGCCCGCCGCACCGGAGAACCCGCGTCCGGCGACCTCGAAGCCGGCCACGCCGGGTCCGGCGCCGCCGGTTCGGCTGAGACCGTGTCCCCAGAGACCGGGACCGTTGAGAGCGGGGCCGGTGGGGTCCGGTGGGAGATCCGGCCCGTCTCGTCGCTGCCGCCGGGGCGTCTCGGCGTGGTGACCGTGGAGCAGGACGGGGACGGGCCGGTGCCGGTGGTCGCGCACGTCCGTGTCGTCCGCCCGCTGACCCCCGGAACGCACGCGCTGTCCGGGCTGCCGATGATCGCGTTCGTCAACGAGGACGGGCCCGTCGAGCGTGACCAGTCCAACGGCGGGGGCAACCCCGGGGACGGCCGGCCCATGCGCGTCGCGGGCCAGGGGTACGACCGGGGGCTCGGTACGGCCCCCCGCTCCGAGGCGCGCTTCCACCTCGGCGGGCGCGCCGCGACGTTCACCGGCGCCGTCGGCGTCGACGACGAGTCGGCCGGACGGGCGAAGGTCGCCGTCCTGGCCGACGACCGGGAGATCTTCACCGCCGTGGTCGAGGCGGGCAAGCCCGTCACTCCCTTCCACCTGGACGTCCGAGGGGTGCGGAGCCTGTGCCTGCGCGGCGAGGCCGCGTCCCCGGACGACACCGGCGTGCACGTCGACTGGGTCGATCCGGCCCTGCACGTCACGCCCCCCAGCCGGTAAACAGCGCCGGTCACCGCGACCGGCGCGCAGCACGATCGAAGGAACACCATGACACGCAAGTGGACGGCCGCCGTGGCGCTGGCCGCGGCGACGGCGATGCTCACCGCCTGCTCGGGCGGTGGGTCCGGTGCCGCGTCGACGGAGAAGGTCACGCTCACCTACGCCAACTGGAGTGAGGACCAGTCTCCGGCGATGGAGCAGATCGCCGCGGAGTTCGAGAAGGCGAACCCGGACATCGATGTCAGGATCCAGACGCTGCCCTGGACGGAGTACTGGTCGACGCTCCAGGTCGGCGCCGCGGGCGGCACCGCGCCGGACGCGTTCTGGATGCTCGCCGACCACTTCCGCGAGTACGCCAAGGGCGGCCAGCTCGTCGACCTGACCGAGAGCGTGAAGTCCGCCGGGCTCGACCTGGGCGTCTACCCCAAGGCCGTCACCGACTCCTACACCTACGAGGGCAAGGTCTTCGCGCTGCCCAAGGACTTCGACACCAACGGCATCTGGTACAACAAGGCGCTGTTCGACGCGGCCAAGGTCGCCTACCCCGACGACAGCTGGACCTGGCAGGACGTGCAGGACGCGGCCAAGAAGCTCACCGACAAGGCCAAGGGCGTGTGGGGGATCGCCGCGCCGATCGACCCGCAGGGCGGCTACTACAACACGATCCTGCAGGCCGGCGGGCAGATCATCAAGCCGGACGGCACGGCGTCGGACTTCGCGAGCCCGGCGAGCGTCGCCGGGCTGAAGTTCTGGACCGACCTGCAGGCGGCCGGCGTCTCGCCGACGCTGAAGCAGTTGTCGGACACCGAGGCCGTCTCGATGTTCGAGAACCAGAAGGTCGCCATGTACTTCTCCGGCGCGTACTGGGCGTTCCGCTTCCACAACAACGCCGGTCTGAAGGGCAAGGTCGACGTGGCGCCGCTGCCGCAGGGCGTCAAGCGCGCCACGGTCACCAGCGGCATCGGCAACGCCGGCTACGCGGGCAGCAAGCACCCCGAGGAGCTGAAGAAGTTCCTGGCCTTCCTGGGTGGTACCAAGGCCGCAGAGATCCAGGCCGCCACCGGGACCGTGCTGCCCGCCTACCAGGGCACTCAGGAGCCGTGGCTGAAGGCGATGCCCGAGTTCGACCTGAAGGTGTTCATCGACGCCATCGACTACAGCGTGCCGCTGCCGGTCGCCGGCAACGCCGCCGAGTGGCAGGGCCTGGCCGCGCAGTACCTCGCGCCCGCCTGGGACGGCGCCAAGCCGGTGGAGCAGGCGGCGAAGGAGTACCAGGACGCGGTCGACAAGGTGCTCGCGAAGCGATGACGTCCACGACGACCACGCCGGCGCGGCGGCTCGGGCGCCGCCGCGCGGGTGTCAGCGAGCCCGGCGCCGGGTGGGCGCTGGTGTTCATCGCGCCCGCGGTGATCGGCCTGGCCGCCCTGTACCTGTGGCCGTTCCTGTCCACCTTCGTCAAGAGCTTCCAGGACGTGCCCGCGTTCGGACCGGCCACCTTCGTGGGGGCGGGCAACTACACGGCACTGCTGGGCGACGAGGAGTTCTGGAAGGCGTTCGGCAACTCCGCGCTCTACACGGCGATCATCCTGCTCGGGGTCCCGCTCGCCGTCGTGCTGGCCGCGCTGGTGGAGCAGGCCGGCCGCGGGCGGGCGGTGTACCGGGTGCTGTTCTTCCTGCCGGTGGTCACGCTGCCGGTGGCGGTCGGCATGGTGTGGCGGTTCATCTACAACGGCGACTTCGGGCTGCTGAACACCGTGCTGGCGTGGTTCGGCGTGCACGGGCAGTTCTGGGTGGCCGACGCGCGGTTCACGATCTACGCGTTCGGCGTCGTCGGCATCTGGATGAGCCTCGGCATCAACATGATCATCCTGGGTGCCGGGCTGCAGGCCGTGCCGAAGGACCTGTACGAGGCCGCCTCCCTTGACGGCGCCGGGCGCGTCCGGCAGTTCTTCCACATCACCGTGCCGCTGCTCACGCCGAGCATCTTCTTCGTGACGATCCTCAGCGTGATCGGCGCGCTGCAGATGTTCGACCTGATCTTCGTGATGCTGCGCGGGGTGAACAACACCGCCCTCGCCGACTCCAAGACGATCGTCTACCTCTTCTACGAGAAGGCGTTCGTCCAGTTCGACCAGGGATACGGCGCCGCGGTGGCGATCGTGCTGCTCATCGTGATCATGATCGCCACGGCCGTGCAGTTCCGGCTGCAGAGAAGATGGGTGTTCTATGGCTGAGTCCGTCCGTTCCGCGCCTCGCGGGCGGCGGCGCGGGGGAGGGCCGGTCACCTGGCCGGTGCACGCCGTTCTCGTCGTCGCGGCGCTGGTCATGGTCACGCCGTTCGCCTGGCAGATCCTCACCATGTTCAAGACCACTCCCGAGGCGAGCAGGGTCCCGCCGACCGTGCTGCCGGAGGAGTTCAGCGGGCACGCGTTCGCCACGTTCTTCGGCACCGTGCCGTTCTGGTCGATGTTCGCGGTCTCGGCGGGCGCGCTCGTCCTGCGGGTCGCGGGGCAGCTGGCGGTCGCCTCGCTGGCCGGGTACGCCTTCGCGCGCATTCCCTTCCCGGGGCGTGAGGCGGTGTTCGGCCTGTTCATCGCCATGCTGATGGTGCCGAGCCAGCTGTTTTTGATCGGCCAGTACGAGATCGTCCGCGGCCTCGGGATGCTGGACACGCTGCCGGCGCTCGCCATCCCCGGACTGTTCTCCGCGTTCGGCACGTTCCTGATGCGCCAGGCGTTCCGGACGATGCCCAAGGACTACGAGGAGGCCGCGCGGCTGGACGGCGCCGGCACCTTCCAGGTGTTCTGGCACGTCATGCTGCCGATGGCCAGGCCGACGCTCGCCGCGCTCGCGGTGCTGACCGGCCTGTACTCGTGGAACGACCTGCTGTGGCCGCTCATCGTCTCCCCCTCGGGGGAGAACCGGCCGCTGCCGGTCGGGCTCGCGGGCCTGCAGGGCCAGTTCGGTACGGACTACCCGACGCTGATGGCCGGCGCGTTCGTGTGCTCGATCCCCCTGGTGGTGGTCTTCCTGGTGCTGCAGCGGCAGTTCTTCGCGGGCATCGCGAGCAGCGGGCTCAAAGGCTGATGGAACATGACCTTTGCGGACCCGGCGTCCGGTGACGGCGCGGGAACCTCCCGGGCGGAAGCGGCGACCGGGAGAGAAGGGATGAACCGGGAGGAAAGGCCGCCCGGGGAGAAGGGGAAGAACCTGTGACGAACGACGGCCGGCCCGTGCCGGTCCATCTGCGAGCGGGCGGCACCAGCGTGGTCGTCGCCGTCGACGACGGCCGGTTGCCACGCATCCTGCACTGGGGGCCGGACCTCGGGACGCTCACCGGCGACGCCCTCGCCGACCTGCACCGGGCCGCGCTGCCCGCCATCTTCGACAGCACGATCGCCTACCCGCAGCCCGTGCCGGTGCTCCCGCAGCTCGCCGAGGGCTGGCTCGGCCGCCCTGGGCTCACCGGGGACAGCGACGGCCGCCGCTGGGCGCCGAAGTTCCGGCACGCGACCCACGACCTGGACGCCGGGGCGGACGGCGGGCCGGTGCTGCTCAGCACGGCCCGCGACCCCGAGTACGGCCTGTCCGCCGAGATCGAGATCCAGGTGCTCGCCGCGAGCGGCCTGGTCCGCCAGCGAGCGCGGCTGCGCAACGACGGCGCGGCGCCGTACCGCGTGGGCGGCGTCGAGCTGGCCCTGCCCGTCCCGCCGCAGGCCACCGAGGTCCTCGACCTGACCGGCCGCTGGTCGCTCGAACGCGTCCCGCAGCGGCGCCCCTTCCACGTCGGCGAGTGGGTCCGCGCGTCCCGGGGCGGCAAGCCCGGCCTGGAGCACACCCTCCTGCTGGCCGCCGGCGAGGCGGGGTTCGGCTTCCGGCACGGGACGGTGTGGGCCACCCACCTGGCGTGGAGCGGCAACCAGGTGCTCGCCGCCGAGCACACCCCGGCCGGCATCCGCCACCTGGCCGCGGGAGAGACGCTACTCCCCGAGGAGGTCGTGCTCGGTCAGGGCGACACCTACCACAGCCCCTGGCAGTACGGGTCGTGGGGCGACGGGCTGGACGAGCTCGCCGCGCGCTTCCACCGGCACCTGCGGGCGCGGCCCGGCCACCCCGCCACGCCCCGTCCCGTCGTGCTGAACACCTGGGAGGCGGTGTACTTCCAGCACGACCTCGCCACACTGGCCGCCCTCGCCGAGCAGGGAGCGCGGATCGGCGCCGAGCGGTTCGTGCTGGACGACGGCTGGTTCCTCGGCCGCAGAGACGACACCAGCTCGCTCGGCGACTGGACGGTGGACCCGGCGGTCTGGCCGGACGGCCTCGAACCGCTGGTCGCCCGGGTGCGCGAGCTCGGCATGGACTTCGGGCTGTGGTTCGAGCCGGAGATGGTCAACCTCGACTCCGAGCTGGCCCGCGCCCACCCCGAATGGATCTTCGACGCGGGGCACGGCCCCGGCGTGCCCTCCCGCCGGCAGCACGTGCTCGACCTCGGCCACCCCGAGGCGTACGCCTACCTCTTCGAGCGGATCAGCGCCCTGGTCGGCGGGCTCGGCATCGCGTACATCAAGTGGGACCACAACCGGTACCTGCTCGACGCCGGGCACACTCCGGGCGGCGAGCCGGGGGTGCGCCGGCAGGTCGAGCAGGCCTACCGGCTGATGGCCGAGCTCAAGGCCGCCCACCCGGGCCTTGAGATCGAGTCGTGCGCAAGCGGCGGCGGGCGCGTCGACCTCGGTGTCCTTGAGTACACCGACCGGGTCTGGCCGAGCGACTGCAACGACCCGCACGAGCGGCTGGAGATCCAGCGCTGGACCGGGCTGCTGGTGCCGCCCGAGATGCAGGGCACCCACATCGGCGCCGAGGAGTCGCACACCACCCACCGCGTGCACCCGCTGGACTACCGGGCGGAGAAGGCGCTGTGGGGGCACCTGGGCCTGGAGGTGGACCTGCTCAAGGTCGACGACGAGACCCGGGCGGCCCTCGCGCGCTGGGTGGCGTTCCACAAGCAGCACCGGGCGCTGCTGCACACCGGCGACGTCGTGCACGCCGACCTGCCCGGCGACGCGCTGCGCCTGGAAGGCGTCGTGGCGCGGGACCGGGGCGAGGCGCTCTACGCGTTCAGCGTCGTCTCCCGGCCGGCCACCTGGCCGCCGGGCCGGGTGCGGCTGCCCGGCCTGGACGACGACCGTCTCTACACGGTGCGGGTCGTGCACCCCGGCAGGGCGCCCGGGGCCGAGCCCGGCCCGGGGCCGGTGCCGCCGCCGTGGCAGCACGACGGGGTGACCCTGCCCGGGCGGGTGCTGCGGCTCACCGGCATCGAGGCGCACTCCCTGGACCCCGACCGCTCGGCGCTGCTGCACGTCACCACCGCGCCGGCCCCCGCGTGACCCGCGGAGCCCGCCCCTGCCACCGGGCGGGCTCCCGCCTCACCCCTTGGCGCGGTTGCGGTACTCGGTGGGGCTGGCCTCGTGCATGCGCTTGAAGTGCCGGGAGAAGTAGAACGGGTCGTGGTAGCCGACCTCGCGGGCGATGGCGGCGACGGTCGCGTCGGTGGTGTCGAGCAGGTTGCGCGCCTGCGCCATGCGCAGCGCCGTCTGGTGGGCGAGCACCCCGCCGCCGGTCGCGCGGCGGAACAGCGCGCTCAGATGGGACGGTGAGACCCCGACCATCGCCGCCAGGTCGGCGACCCGCACCGTGCTGTCCAGCCGTTCGGCGAGGTAGGCCATCGCGCGCTGCAGCGGGTCGCCCGGCGCGGGCATGGCGCGGTCGACCACGATCTGGGTCAGCAGCTTCCACGCCGCGCCCGCCGCGCCCATCAGCGCGGCGGGGGAGTGGTCGCGCTCCAGGATGGTGACGATCTCGTCGAGCAGCGCGATCGCCCGGTCGATGCGCCGGACCGGCAGCACCGGCCTGGACGCGCTCGCGCCGATCTCCTCCACCAGCTCCGGCAGGTCGCTGCCACGCAGATGGCACCACCAGATCGTCCAGGGTGCCTCGGGTGAGGCGCCGTAGGAGTGCGGCGCGCCGCGCGGGATGACCAGCGCGGCGTTCGGCCCGACGCGGTGCTGCGCGCCGGCCACCCGCGCCCACCCCGCCCCGGCGGCGCACAGGATGAGGATGGTCTCCTCGGTGCCGTTCGGCCTGGTCATCATGTGGTCGGCGGCACTCGGGTAGTAGCCGCAGTCGGTGACGGTCAGCCGCCTGGTCACCGGCCGCGCCTGCGCCTCCGCGACGACGCGGCGCGGGACGACGGTCAGCCGCTGGTCGCGGAACCCCTCCTGGATCGGCACCGGCTCAGTATCGCAACTTGTCAGCGGATCGTCCAGGTGATGGCGCGCATCGGACATTCCCCGCGCCCTGCCGCGCAGGGTTGACTGATCGCGATGAGACACGACACACGCGCCGCCGGGCGCCCGCGCGGTTCCGCGGCACGGCGGCTCGACCGGGGGATGCGCCCATGGTGACGGTCCCCGTCCCGCTGACCGCCGCCGTCGACCTGGCCCTCGGCGGCAGATGGACCTCGCTGGCCGGCGGCGGGCGCGAGTGGCTGTGGTCGCGGCCCGACCCGGCGCGCGCGACGGTGGTGCCCGGCGCGGAGTTCGTCGACGCCGGCGGCCTGGAGGAGTGCCTGCCCACCGTGCGCGGCCTGCCCGACCACGGCGACGTGTGGAGCCGCCCGTGGCGCGGCTCGCCCGCCGAGAGTGTCGTTCAGGGCGCGGGTTTCGAACTGCTCCGCAGGGTCGGCGGGCGCGCGGGCGCGGTGGTCGCCGACTACCGGCTGTCGGCCGACCCGGGGTACGCGTTCGTCTGGGCCGCGCACGCGCTGCTCGACGTCGGTGACGATGCCCGGCTCCTCGCGCCCGAGGGCGCCACCGCCCGCGTCTATCCCGAGGCCGCCGCGCTGCTCGACCGCCGGCGCCTCGCCGGTCCCCCGGGTCTTCGGCCCGATGACCGGGCCGGCTGGCCCGCCGATGCCCCCTACCTTTCGGGACACTGGCCCGCGCCGCTCGGCCTGCCGCTCGGCCGCTTCGGCCCCGACGACGGCACGGCGGTGGGGGCGGTG
The DNA here is from genome assembly GCF_014646695.1 of Sphaerisporangium melleum. Classification (GTDB taxonomy): domain Bacteria; phylum Actinomycetota; class Actinomycetes; order Streptosporangiales; family Streptosporangiaceae; genus Sphaerisporangium; species Sphaerisporangium melleum. The sequence goes on along the minus strand of NZ_BMNT01000002.1, from coordinate 29,734 downwards.
CTGCGCTGCGCCGCCGTCCGGGTGGTGGACGGCCCCGACGTCCTGGCCCTGCGGCTGGAGGCCCCCGGAGAGGTCCCGGTGTCCACCGCGCTGTGGCGCAACCTCGGCGGGTATCCCGCTGACGCGCCGTACCGCAGCATCGGGGTGGAGCCCATGCTCGGCGCGGTCTTCGACCTGGCCGAGGCCGGGCCGGGGGACGCCGCGGTCGTCCCGGCCTCCGGCGAGCTGACCTGGCGGCTGGTGCTGGCCGCGGAACGGAGGATCGATGACTGAGCCGTCCCCCGCCGCGATCGACGTGGCGACCTTCGGCGAGACCATGGCCACCGTGCGCGCCGAGGGGCTGATCAGGCTGGGCGGCGGCATGCGGCTGTCGGTGGCGGGCGCCGAGTCCAACGTCGCCATCGGCCTGGCCCGGCTCGGCCACCGGGCCCGCTGGACCGGGCTGGTCGGCGACGACGAGACCGGCGAGCTGGTGCTGCGCACGCTGCGGGCCGAGGGCGTGGACGTCACGCACGCCCGTACGGACCCGCGCGGGCCGACCGGGCTGATGCTGGTCGAACGGCGGCTCGGCGAGCTGACCCGGGTGATCTACCACCGGTCCGGCTCGGCGGCGTCCTTCCTCGGCCCGCCGGACGTGCTGCCCGCGCTCGACCCGCCGCCGAGGATGCTGCACCTCACCGGCATCACCCCCGCGCTCGGCCCGGGCCCCGCGGCGGCCGTGCGCGCGGCGGCCGAGCTGGACGTGCCGGTCTGCCTCGACGTCAACCACCGCTCCCGGCTGTGGGACCGGGAGCGGGCGGCGAACGCGCTCCGCCCGCTGGCGCCGCACCTCACGGTGGCCGTCGCCTCCGAGGACGAGCTGGACCTGCTGGCCCCGGCCGGGGCGGCGACCGAGGAGGAGCGGGTGTCCGCGCTGCTCGCGGCGGGCGTGGCGCAGGTCGTGGTCAAGCGCGGTGCGGCCGGCGCCAGCGCGTACACCAGCGCGGAGACCGTGCACCGCCCCGCCCGTCCGGTGCGGGTCGCGGACGTCGTCGGGGCCGGGGACGCCTTCGTCGCCGGCTACCTCTCGGGCCTGCTCGACGGTCTCGGTCTCGCCGGACGCCTCGACCGCGCCACCGTCACCGGCGCCTTCGCGGTCGCCACTCCCGGCGACTGGGAAGGACTGCCGGCCCGATCGGAGCTCGCCCTGCTCGACGCCCTCCCCGGCACCACCCTGCGCTGACCGGCCGAAGCGCGGCCCGGCAGGGCGGTGACTCCGGGTGCCGAGACGGAAAAGGGGAAGCGCCGCCCCCGGCGGAGGGCGGCGCTTCGTGATAACCGGGTTGTCGGGGGGTGCTACCCGGTCACCAGGGTGAGGCCGTACACCGAGAGGATCTCGTTCACCGGCTGGAAGAAGGTCGTGCCGCCGCTGCTGCAGTTGCCCGAGCCGCCGGAGGTCACGCCCTGGGCCTGGCTGCCGCTGATGTAGGAGCCGCCGGAGTCGCCCGGCTCGGCGCAGACGTTGGTGCGGGTGACCTCGTACACCGTGCCCTGCGAGTAGGTGACGCTGGTGTTGCGCTGCAGGACGGTGCCACAGTGCCAGCCGGTGGTCGAGCCGGACCGGCAGATGGAGGCGCCGACTCCTGCGACGGTGGAGCCGCTGACGGTCACGTTGCCGCTGCTGCCGCGCACCCAGGGCCTGGGCGTCCAGTTGCTGTTCACCGCGACCCAGGAGTAGTCGTTGGTCGGGAAGGACGAGCCCTGGAAGGTGCCCTGAGCGACGCCGTTGTAGCCGGTGGTGCTGTTCCCGGCGCGGCCGCAGTGGCCGGCGGAGACGAAGCCGGGCGTGCTGCCCTTGCGCACCGAGAAGCCGATGGAGCAGCGGGCCGAGTTGTTGATGTAGTACGCGTCGCCGCCACGCAGGTCGTAGAAGGTCTGCGGCGCCTCGGCGGACCGCTCGACGCGGATCATCGAGGCGTCCGCGCCGCTGGCGGCGATGAACGCCGCGGCCTCGGCCGGCTGGGCGGACTCCACGACGACGCTGTTGGTGCGTACGTCGACGTACCAGACCGGGGTGGACTTGGGCGCCTTGGCGGCGGCCTTGTCGAGGGCGGCCTTGGTCGCGTCGAGCGAGGCCAGGCTGTGCGCGACGAGCTTGCGCTCGACACCGGCGCTCTGGACGCCGTCCAGGGCGGCGGCGTCGGTGGCGGCGACGGTGAGCGTGGCGGAGGTCGGGCCGCTGAGCCAGGATCCGGCGTAGCTCGCGCCGAGCTTGGCGGTGGCCGCCGCCTCGACGCCGGTGAACCGGGCCTCGTTGAGCAGGCGCGACTCGGCCTGTTCCCGGGTGATGCCGAGATCGCGGCTCATCGCGTCGATCATGGCGGGGGCGGGTGCTGAAGCGGCGGGCGCCGCGGCCGGTGCGCGTTCTGCGACGGCCGGGGCGGCCATGAGGGTGAGGACGCTGATTGCAAGAGCGCATCCGGTGGTGACCGTGCGTCTGCGGAGCATGTGTTCTCTCCTCGGTGTTGGGGGGTGCCGTCACCGTAACTGGGCTCACGCCAGACGCGGAGCTATCGTTTAGCCCCTATCGCCGGGTTATGGAACCGTTCGAGGTGTCACGGGACGTGCCGGACCAGCGGTCCGGAGGGACGGTGCCGTCGGGGGTCAGGGACGGCGCCGCGTGGAAGGGGCCGGCGTCAGGGGGTGACGCCGAACCGGGGGTTGGCCGCGAGCCAGTCGGCGTAGGGAGTGCTGCGCCGCACCGCCTCGGCGTGCGCCTCGCGGGCGTGGTCGGCGATCAGCGGGGCGGTGCGGGCCGGGAGCGAGTCGGAGTGCCAGCCGAGCAGGTGCCGCCACCGCAGGGGGGTCCCGGCGATGGGCATCATGGCGAGCCCGGCGGTGAGCTCGAAGGTCGCCTGGCACAGGGCCACCGCCTTGCCCGCCTTGACCAGGTGCAGGCAGGTCGCCACGTCGGTCTCGTACATGTGGCGGGGGACGAACCCGGATCGCGCGCACGCCGCGGCGAAGCAGTCGGCGAAGCAGCCGTCGCCGGGTGCGACCACCCAGCCTTCGCCGGCGAGCCCGGACAGCTCGATCTCCTTGTCCCCGGCGAGCGGGTGGTCCTCGCGCACGAGCGCGAACACCGGGTCGGTGCCGATGACGGTCCAGGTCATGACGTCGGTGGCCGGGGGCGCCGACTCGCCGCACGCGCCGACGAGGGCGAAGTCCAGCCGGCCGGCGCCGACCAGGGCGGTCAGCTCACGCGCCGACCAGGACGTTCGGGTGCTGACGGGGGTGGTGGGATGGGCGGCGGTGAGGCGTTCGACCAGGCCGCCGAGGATCGGCCCGTGCGTCGCGCCGATGCGGAAGCCGGGCACTCCGGCGTAGCGGTTGGCGAAGCGCACCGCCTCTTCCTGCAGTTCCCGTACGGCGGGCAGCAGGACGCGGGCACGGGTGAGGACGAGTTCGCCGAGGGGGGTCGGGCGGGCGCCGTTGCGGTCACGTTCGAAGAGGGCGCCTCCGAGGGTGCGTTCGATCCTTTTGAGCTGCGCGGTCAGCGAGGGCTGGGCCAGTCCGAGCTGGGTGGCCGCCTTGGTGACGCTCCCGGCCTCCGCGACCGCGCGCACGATCTTGAGGTGACGGAGCTCCAGATCCATACCGCGAACGTACGGCCGCGGTGTTATACCCGCAATGCTGATATGTCACTAAATTTGACTCCGAATTGTTGGATCACGCCGTAAGTGTCTCCCACCTGCTGATATGCCGATGAAGATCGTTGAAATTGATGTGCAACCGGCCCGCCCTTCTGTCAAGGCGGCCCTGGGCGTGGTGCGCCGGTGCCCGGCGGGCGTCGCGCCAGGCCGGGTGAGCGTCCGCCCGGCGTCCAGGTAGAACACGTTTCCAGCAATTTGGCGGCCGGTCGTGACGGGGTCCACACTCGGCACTACGATCGCCGACAACACCCTCGTTATTGGACAAAGGGTCTGAGTACCGGCGTCATCGGTCTACCCCGGAGGATTCAGATGCGACGCATGACTGGAGTCGTTCTCATCGCGATCGGGGCGTTCCTCGTCACACTGGCGCCGCTCATCCGCTTCCAGGCGGCGGACAAGCTGATCGCCGCGCCGGCCGACTACTACGGAGTGTCCGAGCTGCGCGCCCAGAACGCGCGGTACTTCAGCGTTCCCAAGGTGAAGGTGCTCACCGCCGACCTGGACATCACGGTGACCACCCGCGGCGACGTCGAGGAGTCCAAGGGCGACCACGTCGTCTGGGACGAGTTCACCGCCGTCAACGACGTCACCAACTCCGCGTCCGGCATCCAGCTCGACCAGCGCCGCAGCGCGTTCAACAAGTACACCGGGGAGGGCGTCGACTGCTGCGGCGTGAACGTGGACAAGGAGCCGGTCCAGATGTCCGGCCAGATCTATCTGTTCCCGTTCGGCACGCAGAAGCGGACCTACCAGGTGTTCAACGCCACGGCCCGGCAGTCGTTCGACGCCAGGTTCGTCGGCGAGGACATGGTCAACGGCCTGCCGGTCTACAAGTTCGAGCAGACGGTGCCGCCCACGAAGATCGATACGCTGACCGCTCCCGCCTCGGCGATCGGCATGAAGAAGTCCGGCGACGTGCGGGTGAACCGGTTCTACGACGGTGTCGTCACCTACTGGGTGGAGCCGGTCAGCGGCTCGCCGGTGAAGCAGGAGCAGCGCCGGCACGACGTGCTCAAGACCGAGGACGGGGTGGAGCGCTCGGAGGCCCTGGTGGCCGACGCCAAGATGACCCCCGAGACCGTCGACCGGCTGGTCCAGGGCGCGATCGACGGCAAGGATCAGATCACCCTGCTGAAGGACACGATTCCGCTGGTGTCGCTGGTCATCGGCCTGGTGGTGGCGGTCGCCGGTGTGGTCACGCTGCTGGCCGGCCGCGGGCGCCGCGCCTCCCGGAGCTCCTGACCCGGCTGGCCGCCGGCCATATGTAGAACACGTTGCAGTTTCCGGTGTGCCGGTCGTACATTCGAGCCATGCGGACACGTGTCACCGACATGTTCGGGATCGAGCTGCCGATCTTCGCCTTCAGCCACTGCCGGGACGTCGTCGCCGCGGTCAGCCGCGCCGGCGGCATGGGTGTGCTCGGGGCCCTCTACTTCACCCCGGAAGAGCTCGAAATGGAGCTCAAGTGGATCGACGAGCACGTCGACGGCAAGCCGTACGGCGTGGACGTCGTCATGCCCGCCTCCTACGCGGGAGCCGACCTCGGCGTCGACTCCCCCGAAGAGCTGGTGGCGCGCCTCCAGGCGATGATCCCAGACGGGCACCGCGCGTTCGTGGAGGACCTGCTGGCCAGGCACGGCGTCCCCCCGCTGTCGGCCGGCGCCGACGCCGGACGGGTGCTGCTCGGCTGGACCGACGCCACCGCGCGACCGCAGGTGGAGACCGCGCTGAGGCACCCGATCGCCCTGCTCGCCAACGCGCTCGGACCGCCGCCCGCGGACGTGGTGGACCTCGCCCACGCCCACGGCGTCAAGGTCGCCGCGCTCGCCTCCACCCCCCGGCACGCCGTCAAGCAGGTCGAGGTCGGCGTGGACGTGGTCGTCGCCCAGGGCACCGAGGCCGGCGGGCACACCGGCGAGATCTCCACGATGGTGCTGATCCCGCAGGTCGTCGACGCCGTGGACGTTCCCGTCCTGGCGGCCGGCGGCATCGGCTCCGGCCGCCAGATGGCCGCGGGCATGGCCCTCGGCGCCGAGGGCGTCTGGACCGGCTCGCTGTGGCTCACCGTCGAGGAGGCCGACACCCCCGAGCTCGCCCGGCAGAAGATCCTCGCGGCGACCTCGCGCGACACCGTCCGCTCCCGCTCGTGGACCGGCAAGCCCGCGCGGCTGCTCAAGAACGAGTGGACCGACGCCTGGGAGTCCGCCGAGTCACCGGGCACGCTGCCGATGCCGCTGCAGTTCATGCTCATCTCCCCGGCGCTGCGCCGCATCGGCGACTCCGACGCCGCCGAGCTGGCGACGTTCCCGGCCGGGCAGATCATCGGCGCGATGAACCAGGTCAAGTCGGCCAAGGACGTGGTGTTCGACCTGGTCGAGGAGTACATCGAGGCCGTCGAGCGCCTGGAGCGCCTCACCGGCGACTGACCCGGCCCGCTCTTCTCGTCCGCTCCCGGGGGTGCCGGCCGGTGGATCCCGCTCAGCGCGTCCGCCCCCGCCCCCGGGGTCCGGGGTGGGTGCGAGGCGTGCGGTTTACTTGGGCGGACGCACCCGAGCAAAGGAGTGGAAGGGAAGCCGATGCCGGAACCGACGAACCCGCCGGTGATCATGGGGAACGTGCCGGGCTCGTACGCGCTCGGAGTGTTCCGCGACCGGCATCCCATCCTAGTGCGCCAGGTCAGGGACGCGCTGCCCTACCCGCCCGACCGGCTCCGCGCGCTCGACCGGCTGCTCGACGAGGTCGTGCGCGACGTGATGGAGCCGCTTCCCGCCTCCGCGCACGACCACGACGCGTGGGCCGAGTGGGGACGGGGCAGGTTCGGCGGCCGGTGGGTGGACGTGCCGTTCCTGTGGGGCGAGAGCTACTTCTACCGCAAGGTGCTGGAGGCCACCGGCTACTTCGGGGACGGCCCGTGGCGGGGTGTCGACCCGTTCGGCCCGGTCAAGCAGGCCGAGCTGCACGGGACGGCGGTGGACGACGAGCTGGCCGGGCTCGACCGCGCCGCCACGCTCGCCCAGGAGGAGCAGGCGACCGGCGTCCTGCTCGGGTCGCTGTGGGGCAACCGCGCCGATCTGTCGCACGCGATCACCGCGACGGGCGAGGGCGAGCGGGTGGCCGAGCTCGTCGTGGACGACAGCGCGCTGCTCTGGTCGCTGCTGGGCGACCGGCCCGCCGGGAAGGTCTGCCTGGTCGCCGACAACGCCGGGCGCGAGCTGCTGCCCGACCTCGTGCTGATCGACCACCTGCTGGAGCGGGGCCTCGCGGCCGAGGTCGTCCTGCACGTCAAGCCGCAGCCGTACTTCGTCTCCGACGCCACACCCGCCGACGTGGCCGCGGCCCTGCGCCGGCTGACCGCCGCGCCCGGCCAGGCCGGGAAGGTCGGCGGCCGGCTCTGGCAGGCGATGGGCACCGGACGCCTCGCGCTGCGCGCCCACCCGTTCGCCTGCGCTCCACTGCCCTACACCGACATGCCGGACGACCTGCGCGCCGACTTCGCCTCGGCGAGCCTGACGATCACCAAGGGCGACCTGAACTACCGGCGGCTGGCCGGCGACCGGTTCTGGCCGCCGGCCACCCCCTTCGCCGCGGTCACCGCCTACTTCCCCGGCCCGGTCGTCGCCCTGCGCACCCTGAAGTCCGACGTGCTGGTGGGCGTCGGCGAGCGCACGACGGCCGCGCTGGACGCCGCCGGCCGGCCGTGGCGCACCACCGGCACCCACGCCATGATCCAGGGCCGCCCCTGACGACCCGGTGCCGGCGATCGTCACGGGGCGGCCCTTTCCGGTCAGCCCTGGGCGAGGATCGCCGCCAGGGGCAGGCGCTGCACCAGCATCGCCGGCAGCGCCGAGGCGAGGACGGCCAGCAGCACCGCCAGCGCACCGGCCCCCAGCGCGCCGGCGATGACCGCCGGAGGCACGCTCCCGGCCAGCGCCGCCGTCGCCGCCAGCCCGGCGCAGGCCCCCGCGACCCCGCCGAGCAGCCCGATGAACGCGCCCTCCGACAGCACCAGCCTGGCCAGCGAGCGGCTGCGCCAGCCGGTGGCCCGCAGCGCGGCCAGCTCGGTGTCACGCTCGCGCACGCTCAGGTAGAGCACGTCGGCGACGGCGAGCGCGCCGAGCGCGAACATCACCGCCGTCGCCGCGTAGTCCGCGGGCCGGGCCTGCACCACGATCGCGTCCCCGAGCAGCGAGCCGACCACCCGGCCGCGGAAGCCGTAGGTCACCCCGAGCAGCACGGTCAGCGCGGACACGCACACCAGCAGCGTCGTGGCGCCGAGCAGCGTGCGGCCGGGCACCCGGGTGAGCCCGGCCACGGCCAGGCCGGTGACCCCGCGGGGCGAGCGGGCCCGCCGGGTGACCCGTACCGCCGGGCGTACCGCCTCGATCGGGGGGACGGCCGACGCGCGCCACGCCGGGACGAGCCCCGCGAGCAGGGCCAGCACGACCGCGGCCGGCACGGCGAGCAGCGCGCGCGGCATCGACACCTGGAGCCCGGACCACGACGACAGGAGTACGGCGACGCCCGCCGACAGCAGGCCGGCGAGCAGGCCGATCACACCCGTCTCGGTCAGCACCGTGCCGAAGAGCTTGCGCCGTGACCAGCCCAGGCAGGCGAGCACCCCCAGCTGCGCGCGGTCGGCGCGTACGGCGGCCGAGGCCGCGTTGACCGCGAACAGCCCGCACACCGCCAGGATCAGCACGAACAGGATGAGCGACTTGCGGTCGGCCTCGTACAGGATCCGGTAGGCGACCCCCTTGTTGACCCAGCCCTCCTTGACGGTGAGCGCGGGCCGGCCGTACGACCCGGCGGGCAGGTCCACGGTGACCGGCGTGGGCGAGGACCCCAGCGTGATGTCGACGTCGAGGCCGGTGGCGGCCACGATGTCGCGGGCCACCTGGCTGATGCGTTCCCTGCTCACCGCGTCGGGGCCGGTCACTCCCTTGACCCGGACGCGGATCACGCTCAGCGGGGCTTTGGCGAGCTGCCCGCCCTGGGAGAACCGGGCGACCTTCCGCAGGCCGCCGAGGTCGGTCAGCAGCAGGGGCGACGGCTGGAGGTATCCGGCGAGGTTGTCGTCCGGCAGCAGGCTGCGCCCCTTCAGCAGGGCGTTCGCCCGGTCGTCGCCGGGGACGACCGACGGAGGATTGTAGGTCTCCATCGGCAGCGAGGAGAGGGCGGAGAACCCGGGGAGCCGTTCGGGGTCGAAGCGGCCCACGACCAGCATGGCGTTGTCGCGCACCACGTCGCCCCCCATGGTGCGCAGCTCTAGCCGGCGGAACTGCGTGTCGGCCGAGCCGATGGGCGCCGACCCCGCCTTGCCCAGTTCGGGGACCACCGCGGCGAGGAACGGGTCCTGCCAGACCTTGGGATCGTTGGTCACCGGCACCGGCGTGACCCGGCCGTCCGCGCTCCGGCGGTACATGACCGGGCCGGCGGTCCAGTAGCGGGTCATCGCGACGTACTGCTGCATGGCGGCGCTGCTGACGGGATGCTGCCACGTCCGCAGCATGTCGGCGTAGAACCGGTCCGCCTCCACGGTGACCCGCTTCACGACCGGGCCGGTCTGCCCGGTGACGTACGAGCGCAGGGCCTTGGCCGGCAGACCGGCGACCACCTTCCGCGCGGCCTGCGCGGGCAGCCTGCTGATGACGAGCTCGTCCTGCTGGTCGGCGTAGGGCCGGGCGGCGGCGATCAGCGGGATCTCGCCGCGCGGAGTGTCCTGTGCCGGGTCCAGGTAGCGGCCGTCCACCATCGCCGTGTCCAGGCCCGCCAGCTCGGCCTCCGCCGCCGGGTCGATCGCCGCGAGCAGCAGGGGGAACTCCTGCTCGAGCATGATGCTCGCCTCGCCCGGCCTGCCCCGGCCGATCTTGTCGGGCAGCCCGTCGCCCCGCCCGTTCGCGGTGGACCAGGCGCTCGCGGCGGGCCCGTGGTCGAAGGGGAACGGACCCGAAGGCGGTGCGAGCCTCGGCCAATAGAGGGAGGTGCCCACCGCCACGTGCTCGCCCGGCGCCACCTCCTCGCTGGTGTGCTCCAGTTGCGCGCCGCCCGCGGCGGAGTGGGCGAGCGGCCGCCGGGTGAGGTAGGCGTACTGGGGGGCGTACGGGATGCGGGTGAGCCCGCGGTCGGCCACCCGGGTGCGGTCGACGCGCAGCAGCGTGCGATCGCCCGCGCCCATCAGGTCCGTCACGGGGAGGTCGACGTATCCGTTGCCGGTCATGTAGCCGATCATCGCGATGGGGGCGGCCACCTCGATCCCGTCCAGTTTCCTGATCCGGTCGAGCTGGGCCTCGGTGATGCCGCCGTGGATGCCGGACAGGTAGTTGGCCCGCACCAGGTTCGCCGAGCGTTCGAGGTCCGTCGTGGTCCCCTTCGGGCGGACCAGGATGTCGTACTGCGCCCGGTAGTTCTGCTTGACCGTGCCGACGAGCTCCAGCCGCTGGGTCTCGGCGGTGCCGGTGAGGACGGTGAAGCCGGTGGCGGCGACCAGCAGGCCGAGCAGGAGCACCAGGGCGCGCCCGGCGCGGTGGCGCAGCCGGGACGCGGCGAGCCGGATCATCCGAGTCGCCCGATGCGGTGCAGCACGTCCTCGGACGGCTCCAGCCGGTCGTCGCTCACGACGCGGCCGTCCTGCAGCCGGATCAGCCGGTCGCAGGACGCCGCCAGCTCGGGGTTGTGCGTGGCGATCATCATGGTCATGCCGTAGTGGCGGCGCAGGGTCCCGAGCAGCTCCATGATCTCCTCGCCGGTGGCGCTGTCGAGGTTGCCGGTCGGCTCGTCGGCGAGCAGCAGGGGAGGGTGGCCGATGAGCGCGCGGGCGATGGCCACCCGCTGCTGCTGGCCGCCGGACAGCTCACCGGGCAGCGCCCGCTCGCGGCCGTCGAGCCCGACCGCCTCGAGCAGCTCGCGGGCCCGTGCCCTGCGGTCGAAGTCCACCCGGTACGGCAGGACGGGCGCGAGCACGTTGTCCAGCACGCTGAGCGCGGGCAACAGGTGGAAGCGCTGGAACACGAAGCCCACGCGCCGCCGGTGCGCGTCCAGCCGCCTGCGCGGCAGCGACCGGCCGTCGATCTCCACCTCGCCGCCGTCGGGCAGGTCCATGCCGCCCACGAGGTGCAGCAGGGTGGACTTCCCCGCTCCCGACTGGCCCATCAGCGCGACCGCGCTCTCGGGCTCGATCTCCACGCTGACGTCGTCGAGCGCCTTGGCGGCTCCGTAGACGCGGCTGACGCCGCGTAACGCGACTTGTGCTCCCATGGGCCATACATTGTCACAATGTAGGGAGCGTTAGGGAGAGTCAGCGATAGATTGTGACAATCTACGGAAGGTCGGAAGATGCCGCTGAGTCACGCCGTGCTCGCCCTGCTGGCGGACGGCCCGAGCCATGGATACGAGCTCAAGAGCCGTTTCGAGATGGCGATCGGCCCGCAGTGGGGCGGCCTCAACATCGGCCACCTCTACCAGATCCTGGACCGCCTGGTCAGGGACGGACACGTGGTCCGCACCCATGTGGCGCAGAACGACCGGCCGGACAAGACGCTCTACGAGCTGACCGCGGGCGGCGCCGGCGAGCTGCGCTCCTGGGTCGTGGCGCCGCACGTGCGCGCGTCCGGGTTCCGGGACGAGATGTTCCTCAAGCTGCTCGCCGCGACCCGGCTCGGCCCGCGGGCGCTCACCGAGTACGCCTCCGCGCAGCGGCAGGCGTGCCTGTCCGACCTGGCCGGACTCACCCGGCTGCGCCGCGACAACGCCGACGACCCGCTGGTCGCCCTGCTGGTGGACGCGGCCATCGCGCACACCAAGGCCGACCTGCAGGTGATCGACACCGCCGAGCGGCGCCTGGCCTCCGTCGCCGGCCAGGCCGGTCCGGTCGTGACCGGCGCCGCCGCCGGCGGTGCGGAGGGCGATGGGCCGGATGCCGCCGTCGCCCCCGCACCGCGATGACGCCGGAGATCGCTATTCGCCGCGGTAGACGGGCGGGCGCTTCTCCCGGAAGGCGCGGGAGCCCTCCTTGGCGTCCTGCGAGCCGATCACCGGCCAGCCGATCGCGTCGGAGACCTTGAGCGCCTCCGGCTCGGGCAGGCCGATCGTCTCGCGGTAGGCGCGCAGGATGGCCTGGACGGCGAGCGGGCCGCAGGCGGCGACCTCGGCGGCCAGCTCGCGTGCCGCCGCCAGCGCCTCGCCGTCCGGTACGACCCGGTTGACCAGGCCCATTGCCAGCGCCTCCCGGGCGGTCACGGCCCGGCCGGTCAGCAGGATGTCCATGGCGAACGCGTAGGGGATCTGCCGTGGCAGCCTGATCGCGCTGCCGCCCATGGGGAACAGCGCCCGCCTGGCCTCGAACAGGCCGAGCGTGGCCGACTCGGCGACGACCCGCAGGTCGGTGCCGACGAGCAACTCGGTGCCGCCCGCGACGGCGTACCCCTCGACCGCGCAGATGATCGGCTTGGCAGGCAGCGCGTCGCCGTCGCGCAGCAGTCCCTTCCAGTGGTAGTCGGTGATCTCCTGGGCCCGCCGCGCCACCCGAGGGTCGGCTGAGGGGGTGCCCATCGCCTTGAGGTCGGCGCCCGCGCAGAAGGTGCCGTTCGCCCCGGTGAGGATGCCCACCCGGACGTCCGGCTCGGCCGAGATGTAGGCCCAGGCGTCGGCGAGGCCGACGAGCATGTCGGTGGACAGGGCGTTCCTGGCCTCCGGGCGGTCCATGGTGACGATCACGACGTGGCCGTCCCGCTCGATCCGGCAGTGCGGCGTGCTGATGGGCAGAAGTTCCACAGGCACCCTCCTCGGACGATCGCGCCAAGGGTTATCAAGCGCTTGTTCGTCGAGGCCCGCCGGGTTAACCTGCGGCTGGAACCGGGGACGAACTAGAACAGATTCTTGTTGGTAACCCTCCTGTCGCGCCAGGGTTGTCGGGAAACCGAGAACGTGCTTCACTTCGGCGCATCCCGGGAAGGTACCGCGAAACCGGACAAGGGAGTTCCGATGGGCTCGCTCGGCTTCTGGAGGCTCGCGCAGGACGATCCCGGCTGGATCGCGGCGGTGGACCCGGACGGGACCGAACACACCGCGGGCGAGTTGCTCGCGGATGCCGACCGCCTCGTGCACGCCCTTCGCGCCCTCGGGCTGCGGCCCGGCGACGGCATCTGCGGCCTGGTGCCCAACGGCGCCGACGGTCTCACCCTGTACCTCGCCGCGCTGCAGGCGGGCTGGTACTACACCCCGGTCAACTGGCACCTCACCGGCCCCGAGATCGCCTACATCCTCGCCGACAGCGAGGCCAAGGCGTTCTTCCTGCACGAGCGGTACGCCGAGGCGGGCACGAAGGGTGCCGCGGCCGTCGAGCCCGCCCGCCGGTTCTCCTTCGGCCGGGTGGACGGCTTCCGCCCGGTCGCCGAGCTCACCGCCGGGCACCCCGGCACCCCGCCGCCGGACCGCACCGCGGGCGCCACCATGCACTACACCTCGGGCACGACCGGCAGGCCCAAGGGCGTGCGCCGGCCGCTCAGCGGGCTCGACCCCGACGACGCGGCCGAGCTGATGACCGGCCTGCTGCGCCTGTTCGGCATCACGCCCGGCCGGCCGAACGCCCACCTGGTCACCTCGCCGAGCTACCACACCGCGGTCACCCAGTTCGGCGGCACGGCCCTGCACATGGGCCACACCCTGGTCTACATGGACCGCTGGGACGCCGAGGAGATGCTGCGGCTGTGCGAGCGGCACCGGATCACCAGCTCGCACATGGTGCCCACGCACTTCAAGCGGCTGCTCTCCCTGCCCGAGGAGGTCAGGAACCGCTACGACCTGTCCTCGCTGAGATGGATGATCCACGCGGCCGCGCCCTGCCCCGTACCGGTCAAATGGGCCATGCTGGAGTGGTGGGGCGACTGCGTGTACGAGTACTACGCGGCCACCGAGGGCGGCGGCACCGTGGCCACGCCCGAGGACTGGAAGAAACACCCCGGCACGGTCGGCTCGGCCTGGCCGTTCAGCGCGCTGCTCATCGTGGACGACGAGTTGAACCCCGTCCCTGCCGGCACTCCCGGCACGGTGTACATGAAGATGTCCGGGTCCGGCTTCGAGTACAAGGGCGACCCGGCCAAGACCGCGGCGGCCCGCCTCCGGGAGTACTTCACGGTGGGCGACATCGGCTACCTGGACGAGGACGGCTTCCTGTACCTCTGCGACCGCAAGGCCGACCTGATCATCTCCGGCGGCACGAACATCTACCCGGCCGAGATCGAGAACGAGCTGATCCTGCACCCCAAGGTCGCCGACGTCGCGGTCTTCGGCGTCCCGGACGACGAGTGGGGCGAGCAGATCAAGGCCGTCGTCGAGCCCGCCGAGGGTGTTGCCCCCGGCCCGGAGCTGGCCGGGGAGATCCTCCGGTCGCTGGAGGGCAGGCTGGCCCGGATGAAGTGGCCGCGCTCGATCGACTTCGTGACCGATATGCCGCGCGAGCCGAACGGCAAGCTGCTCAAACGCAAGCTCCGCGACCCCTACTGGGAGGGCCGTGACCGTGCCATCTGACCACCCCCCGGCCCCCGAGGAGTCGTCCGCCGAGTCGCTGGTCGCCGAGCACGTGCTGGAGTTCCCCGGCGGGTACACCCGCACCACCGGCCCGGTGATCGGCCGCTTCCTCACCGAACTGCGCGAAGGGCGCATCGTCGGGGTCCGCACCGCGGCCGGCCGCGTCCTGGTGCCCCCGCTGGAGTACGACCCGGAGACCGGCGACCCGGTCACCGGGGAGTACGTCCAGGTCGGCCCGGCCGGCACCGTGCGGAGCTGGGCCTGGGTGGGCACCCCCCGCAAGGGCCACCCGCTCGACCGGCCGTTCGCCTGGGCGCTGATCGAGCTGGACGGCGCCGGCACCGCGCTCGTGCACGCCGTCGACGCCGGCACCGTCAAGGCGATGCGCCCCGGGCTGCGGGTGCGCCCCCGATTCCGGCCCGAGGCCGAGCGCGCCGGGCACATCACCGACATCGCCTGCTTCGTCCCCGAGGTCAGCACGATGGCCGCGCCGATCCGCACCGAGTACCGCGTCCGGCCCGGCCGCTCGCTGGCCCGCTTCCTGGAGGGCGTCCGCGACGGGGTCTTCCTCGGCGGGCGGTGCGCGCACTGCGACAAGGTGTACGTCCCCTACCGCACCACCTGCCCCGAGTGCGGCTCCACCATCGGCGAGGAGGTCGAGCTGCCCGATACCGGGACCGTCACGACCTTCGCCATCAACAACCTGCCCGACCCCCGCGCGCCGCAGGTGCCGTTCGTGTCGGCCTATGTCGTGCTCGACGGCGCCGACGTCCCGATGATCGTGCTGCTCGGCGACGTCCCCGCGCGCGACGTGCGGCAGGGCATGCGGGTGCGGGCCGTCTGGGTGCCGCCGGAGGAGCGCACCCTGTCCATGGGCAACATCAGGTGGTTCGCCCCGACCGGCGAGCCGGACGTGCGACTGTGAGGGGGGGTCCGCGTGCGTGAGGTGGCGGTCGTCGCGTTCGCCCAGACGCGGCACACCGGGTACGACGAGGGCCTGACCGAGCCCGAGCTGATCTCGCCGATCCTCCAGGAGGTCAGGCGGGCCACCGGGCTGACCCGGTTCGGCTTCACCTGCTCCGGGAGCTGCGACTACCTGGCCGGCGCGCCGTTCTCGTTCGTCTCGGCCCTGGACGCCGTCGGCGCCTGGCCGCCCATCTCCGAGAGCCACGTCGAGATGGACGCCGCCTGGGCGCTGTACGAGGCGTGGGTGCGGCTGCAGCACGGCGACGTCGACTCGGCGCTGGTCTACGGGTACGGCAAGAGCTCCCAGGGCGACCTGCGCGAGATCATGACCCTCCAGCTCGACCCGTACTACCTGGCCCCGCTCGGCCTGGACCAGGTCTCCTACGCGGCGCTGCAGGCGAGCGCGCTCGGCGCCCCCGAGAGCGAGCTGACCGGCATCGTGCGGCGCAGCCGGGCCGACGGCCGCGCCAACCCGTACGCGCTGGACCTGCCCGACCCGGCGGACGAACCCGCCGGCCAGGAACACGCGGTGCACCCGCTGCGCCCGATCGACGTCGCGCCCCCCACCGACGGGGCCGCCGCGATCGTGCTGGCCGCCGGTGACCTGGCCCGTGACCTGGCCGAACGGCCCGCCTGGATCACCGGCATCGCGCACCGCGCCGAGCCGCACTACCTGGGCGTGCGCGACCTCGCCCGCTCGCCCTCCGCCGCCGGCGCCGCGCGGGCGGCCGGCGTGGGCAAGGGCCCGGTCGACATCGCCGAGTTGCACGCCCAGTTCAGCCATGAGGAGGTCATCCTGCGGCAGGCGCTCGGGCTGTCCTCCGGCACCGTCGTCAACCCCTCCGGCGGCCCGCTCGCCGCCAACCCCGTGATGGCCACCGGGTTGATCCGCGTCGGCGAGGCCGCCCGGCGGGTCATGGACGGCACCGCGCGCCGCGCCGTCGCCCACGCCACCTCGGGGCCGTGCCTGCAGCAGAACCTCGTCACCGTCCTGGAGGCCTGACCACATGGCCAACCGCTGCGCCGTCATCGGCGTCGGGCAGACCAAGTACCAGACCAAGCGCCGCGACGTCTCCATCGCCGGCCTGGTGCGCGAGGCCGCGCTGCGCGCGCTGGAGGACGCCGAGCTCACCTTCACCGACATCGACGCCATCGTCATCGGCAAGGCCCCCGACCTGTTCGAGGGCGTCATGATGCCGGAGGTCTACCTCGCCGACGCGCTCGGCGGCGCCGGCAAGCCGGTGACCCGCGTGCACACCGCGGGGAGCGTCGGCGGGTCCACCGCGCTGGTCGGCGCCTCGCTGGTCCAGGGCGGCGTGCACGACCGCGTGCTGGTGGTCGCGTTCGAGAAGCAGTCGGAGTCCAACGCCACCTGGGCGCTGTCCACCCACCTGCCGTTCACCGCGTCCCTGGTCGTCGGGGCCGGCGGCTACTTCGCGCCGCACATCCGCGAGTACATGCGCCGCTCGGGCGCGCCGGGCCACATCGGCACCCTGGTCGCCGTCAAGGACCGGCTGAACGCGCTGAAGAACCCGTACGCGCACCTGCGCATCCCCGGCATCGACCGGGCCATGGTCGAGTCGACGCCGATGCTGTGGGAGCCGATCCGCTACCTGGAGACCTGCCCGTCCTCCGACGGCGCGTGCGCGATGGTGCTGGCCGCCGAGCACAAGGTGACCGGCACCCCGGCGTGGATCCACGGCGGCGCCATGCGCTCCGAGCCCATCTTCCGGGCCGGCCGCGACACGGTGAACCCGCAGGGCGGCAAGGACTGCGCGGCCGACGTCTACCGCCAGGCCGGGATCAGCGACCCGCGGCGCGAGATCGACGTCGCCGAGGTGTACGTGCCGTTCTCCTGGTACGAGCCGATGTGGCTGGAGAACCTCGGCTTCGCCGGCGAGGGCGAGGGCTGGAAGCTCACCGAGGCGGGGGCGACGGCGCTGTCCGGCGACATCCCGTGGAACGCCTCCGGCGGCGTGCTCAGCTCCAACCCCATCGGCGCCTCCGGCCTGATCCGCTTCGCCGAGGCGGCCCTCCAGGTGCGAGGTCGCGCGGGGGAGCACCAGGTCGAGGGGGCGCGCCGCGCGCTCGGCCACGCCTACGGCGGCGGCGCCCAGTTCTTCGCCATGTGGATCGTCGGAAGCGACCGGCCATGACGAGCGTGAGACCCGCGTAGCGGGTGGAAGGGGGCGCGCGCGGCCCGCCGGCCGGGCCGCGCCGCGAGCCATCGGGGGACCAGTGCGGACCACCAGCGACCGAGTTGTGAGGAGTCCCCGATGGAGTTCAACCACGCCGACCTGTTCGAGGGATTGGCCGACGCGATCGGGGACCGCGTGGCGGTCGTCTGCGGCGACTCCCGGCTGACCTACGCCGAGCTGGAGGCGCAGGCCAACCGGCTCGCGCACCACCTCATCGAACGGGGGGTGGGCGCGGGCGACCACGTCGGCATCCAGATGTACAACGGCGTCGAGTACGTCGCCGGGCTGCTCGCCACCCTCAAGATCAGGGCCGTGCCGGTGAACGTGAACTACCGGTACGTCGCCGCCGAGCTGCTCTACCTGTACACCGACGCAGACATCGTCGCCCTGCTGTACGACACCGAGTTCGACGACCGGGTGGCCGCCACCGTGCCGCGGTGCCCTAAGCTCACCACCCTGATCTCGGTCGGCGGCGCCTCGCGCGTGCCCGGCGCGGTGCCGTACGAGCAGGCACTCGCCGGGCGTCCGGACGGCCGCGACGGCTTTCCCGCGCGGTCGGGCGAGGACGTGTACATCATCTACACCGGCGGCACCACCGGCATGCCCAAGGGCGTCATGTGGCGCACGCGGGACCTGTTCATGGCGTTCGGCGGCGGCAACCCGTACGGCGAACCGCACACGCGGCCGGCCCAGGTCATCGAGACCGCCGTGAACGCCACCCCCATCGTCATGCTGCCCGCCGCGCCGCTGATGCACGGAGCCGCGCAGATGGCCACGTTCATCGCCTTCTGGATGGGCGCGACCGTCGTCTACACCCGCAGGTTCGACGCCGCCGACGTGCTGCGCGCCATCGAACGCGAGCGGGTGCTCAGCGTCAACATCACCGGGGACGCCATGGCGCGGCCGCTCGCCGAGGAGATCGCCGCCGACGGCTACGACCTGTCGTCCCTGCTGGTGCTCAGCTCGACCGGGGCCATCCTGACCGGCACCGTCCGCGCCCGGCTGGAGGAACTGCTGCCCGGCGTCGTCATCATGGACAGCTTCGGCTCCACCGAGTCCGGCTACACCGCCTCCGCCGTCGCGGGCTCCTCCCCGGAGTCCGGCCTGAAGTACAAGCCGAACGCCACCGCCACCCTCGCGGTGCTGAACGAGGCCCTGCGACCGGTCGAACCGGGCTCGGGGGAGATGGGCACCGTCGCCAAGGCCGGCGACATCGCCTTCGGCTACTACAACGACCCGGACAAGACCGCCCGCACGTTCGTCACCGACGCCGCCGGCACCCGCTGGCTGCTCACCGGCGACCTCGCCCGGGTGGAGGAGGACGGCACCATCCTGGTCTTCGGCCGGGGCTCGCAGTGCATCAACAGCGGCGGCGAGAAGGTCTTCCCCGAGGAGGTCGAGGCGGTGCTCAAAGGCCACCCGGCCGTGTTCGACGCCGTGGTCACCGGCGTCCCGGACGAGCGGTGGGGCAGCCGGGTCGCCGCCGTCGTCGAGCCCCGCGCCGGCGCCGGCCCCACGGTCGCCGAGCTCGACGCCCACTGCCGCGAACGCCTCTCCGGCTACAAGGTGCCCCGGTCGTACGCGTTCGTGGACCGGATGGTCCGCACCCCGGCCGGTAAGGCCGACTACCGCTGGGCCAGGCAGGTGGCCACGCGCCCGCGCGGGGGATCCCACTAGCCGACCGGTCGCTTATCTCTGGCCGTGCGGTCGTACACTTGGGGCGTGGGACGGACCAGTGACGCCAGGGAGAAGATCCTCGGTGCCGCGCACTCGCTCATCGAGCTGCGCGGCTACTCCGCGCTCGGGGTGGCCGAGATCTGCAAGGCCGCGGGTGTGCCGAAGGGCAGCTTCTACTACTTCTTCGAATCCAAGGAGGCGCTCGCCCTGGCCGTCATGGACGAGCACTGGGCCACCCAGCTCCACGACTGGACGCGCATCCTGCGCGACGACGCCGAGCCGCTCGATCGGCTGCGGCGGCTCTTCGAGGCGACCGAGGCCCGTCAGCTCGCCGGTCAGCAGACCTGCGGCACCGTCTCGGGCTGCCTGTTCGGCAACCTGACCCTGGAGATGAGCAACCAGACCGAGGCCATCCGCGAACGCCTGCAGCAGATCTTCGACGTGCAGGTCGACCTGGTGGACAAGGTCATCATCGAGGCCCAGGAACGCGGCGAGGTCGGCGTGCCCGACACCCGCGAGGCCGCCCGGTCGGTCGTCGCGCAGCTCGAAGGCCAGGTGCTGTTCGCCAAGCTCTACAACGACACCCGGCGCCTTGCCCCGATGTGGAGCAACACCCTGGCCCTGCTCGGCGCACGCCCCGTCGCGCACTGAACCTCGCCCACCGGCCGTCCGGCGTGCTCCTGCTCGGCTATTCCTCGGACGGGTCTTCGAAGACGAAGTAGATGGACAGAACGAAGGGGCGATCTTCTCCGGTCTCGTAGGACCACGACACGTCCACCAGGAACACGTTGTGCGCGGCCACCCACTCCTGGGCCTGGCCGAAGGCGTCAGCGGCGGTGGCCCCGGCGAGGATCAACCTGGCCATCGGATGGACTTGGCTGTCGGCGTCCGCGTCGTCGAAGTCCGCCGGCACCGTGAGGCAGAGGTTGGGATCAGGCTTCAGCACGCCTTGACCCTAACCGCCGATCCACCGCCCCGCGCGGCCCGCGGCCGGGAGAAGACCGCCGTCGTTCTTCGCCGTTAATCGCATTTACCGGTGTCACTTCCTGTGTCGCTTTCTGGGGTACCGCTAGGGGTGCCCGCGACAATTAGCATTATTGCGAAATTCCGCCGACGTGTTTTCGAGGCGGTTCCGGCCGCAGCTGAAAATCCGTCCGCCGATCAGACGCCGGCCGCGGCCGTCCCGTCACACACGAGGTGGAAATGACGCGACTCGACACCCGTCCGGCGCCCATCGACGCGCGGGACCCGGAGCACCGGCTGGCCGCGCTGCTGGACGAGGGTTCCCAGACGCCGCTCGGCGAGGCGGACGGCGATGGGGTGCGCGCGGTGCGCGGCCGGCTCGACGGAGCCCCCGTCATCGCCTACTGCACCGACGCCACGGTGATGGGCGGGGCGATCGGATCGGCGGGCAGCAGGCGGATCGCCGGCGCCATCCACACGGCGGTACGGGACCGGTGCCCGGTGATCGGACTGTGGCACTCCGGAGGCGCGCGGCTCGCCGAAGGCGTCGAGTCGATGGACGGGTTCGGCCAGATGTTCGCCGCGATGATCCACGCCTCGGGGAAGGTGCCGCAGCTCTCGCTGGTGCTCGGCCCGGCCGCGGGCGGCGCCGCCTACGGCCCCGCGCTGAACGACGTGGTGATCATGGGGTCGGCCGGCCGGATGTTCGTCACCGGCCCGGACGTGGTGCGCAGTGTCACCGGCGAGCAGGTCGACATGGCGGGCCTCGGCGGTCCCGAGGTGCACGGCGGCAACTCCGGCGTCGCCCACCTCGTCGAGGACACCGAGGAGGACGTCTACGCGGCGGCCCGCAGGGTCATGGACCTGTTCACCCGGCCCGGCTTCTTCGACCTGGCCTCGCTCGGCGCCCCCGAGGATTTGGAGGCCCTGCTGCCCCGCCGGGTGCGCAGAGCCTACGACGTCCGGCCGCTGGCCCGGCGGGTCACGGACGCCGGCACCTTCATCGAGCTGCAGCCCAAATGGGCGCCGAACATGGTGGTGGGACTCGGCAGGCTGGCGGGCCGGACGGTCGGGCTCGTCGCGAACAACCCGTTGCGCAAGGGCGGCTGCCTGGACTCCCTCGCCGCCGAGAAGGCCGCGCGGTTCGTCCGCATGTGCGACTCGTTCGGCATCCCACTCGTGGTGATCGTCGACGTGCCCGGCTACCTGCCGGGTGTGCGGCAGGAGTGGGAGGGCGTGGTCCGGCGCGGCGCCAAGCTGCTGTACGCCTTCGGCGAGGCCCAGGTGCCGCGCGTGACGCTGGTGACCCGCAAGTCGTACGGCGGCGCGTGCGTGGCCATGAACTCCCGTTCGCTGGGCGCGACCGCGGTGTTCGCCTGGCCGGGCGCGGAGGTCGCGGTGATGGGCGCCGAGGCGGCGGTCGGCGTCCTGCGCCGCAAGGTGCTCGCCGCCGCCCCCGAGGACGAGCGCGAGGCGCTGCGGACCCGGCTCGTCGAGGAGCACCGCCACGCCGTGGGCGGGCTGGAACGCGGCGTCGCGCTCGGCGTCATCGACGAGGTGATCGACCCCGCCGACACCCGCCGCAGGCTCGCCGAGACGCTAGCCGCCGCCCCACCCGGCCGCGGCGGCCTCCACGGCAACATCCCCCTATGACCCGCTTCCCTTCCGGTCGAAGGGGAAGGCCTAATTCGATTCATCGCCCGCGCCGCCTTTCGGCAAGGACGTGATACGCGCGAGGTATGAACGTCCGGTGGAAATGGCCGTGGATTACCGCAGCCTCGGAAGTGGCGCATCTCCCGTTCCGGCGGGCATGCCGCGGCCGACACCCGCGTCCGTCGGTGGCCGGAAATTCGAGCGGGTCACGGCGCCGATCCGGCGGCGGCTTTCCGGCGGCGACCGGCCGATGGGGAAGTGCCGGCAGCCGGCGTGCCATCGTCCGGGACCGGTGACCGGCGGGGGTACGGCTCCGTGCAGGCGCCTTCGAAGGCAGGCGAGGCGGTTACCGCCACCTCGGCTTCGCCCAGGGGAAAGTGTTCACGAATAAGTGATCTATGGGACATATCGGTGATACGTGATGATCTGACTGTGGGGTGACTTCCTTCCTCTGGAGTACCACGTGACACCAGTGCCCCCCACAGACGCGGAACTCAACTCCCTGATCATCGCCCGGCTCGCTTCGCTGGGCATCGACCTCTCCCAGCTCCCCGCCGGCACCGCCTCCGACCCCGAGACCGGATCGCCCGGCCGTGACGCGGTGCTCGCCTCGCTCCGGTCGTTCATGCGCGGCACGGTCGCGCGCATCGCCGCCTACCAGTTGCCGCCGCCGTCCGGGACCG
The DNA here is from genome assembly GCF_014646695.1 of Sphaerisporangium melleum. Taxonomy (GTDB): domain Bacteria; phylum Actinomycetota; class Actinomycetes; order Streptosporangiales; family Streptosporangiaceae; genus Sphaerisporangium; species Sphaerisporangium melleum. The sequence goes on along the minus strand of NZ_BMNT01000002.1, from coordinate 7,378 downwards.
TTCCGGTCGACCCGGCCGCCGCGGCCGCGCTGTCCCAGCAGCGCGCGCCCATGATGTACCCCTCGATCAGTACGGAGTGGCGGCGATGAGCGAGATGACGGCACGCCCGGCCGCGACGCGCACCCCGGACGTGGACGAGGGGGCCGGACAGCCCCTGGACCGCTTCGTGGACCGGCGCGCCTTCCTGGCGCGGACCGCCGCCCTGGGCGCGGGCGCCGGCGTGGTGGCGGCCCTGCCGGCCGTTCCCGCGTGGGCCGGCGGCGCCAGGCACGGCAAGCCGTCGCTCGATGTGCCCGGTGCCTACGTCAAGCCGCGGCCCGAGGCGATGGCCGATCCCACCGAGCTGACCCTGGCCGAGGCGGCCTGGATGATCCGTGAGCGGAAGATCAGCCCTCTGGAGCTGGTCGAGGCCTACCTGGCGCGGATCGACGCCTTCGAGGCCACCTATCTGGCCTTCAACACGGTGCTCGGTGACGCGGCCCGTGCGGCTGCCACGTCCTTCGCCCGCCAGCGGTACCGCGGCCCGCTGCACGGCGTCCCGCTCGCGATCAAGGACAACTACTACACCCAGGGCGTCCGCACCACGGCGAACTCCTCCCTGTTCAAGGACTTCGTGCCGCCGTTCGACGCCACCGCCGTCGCCGGGCTCAAGGCCGCGGGCGCGATCGTGCTCGGCAAGACCCAGATGGGCCCGCTCGCCACGACCCGCGCCACGACCCCGGCCGGCGAGATCACCACGGTGAACGCCTGGACGCCGGGCGACCCGGCCGTGGATCCCGGCGGCTCGTCCACCGGCACCGCGACCTCGGTGGCCGCGCGGCTCGCGACGTCCGGGACCGGGACCCAGACGGGCGGCTCCATCACCGCGCCGTCCAACGCCCAGAACCTCACCGGCCTCAAGCCGACGATGGGACGGGTCTCGCTGTACGGCATCATCCCGCTCACCTACACCCGCGACCACCCGGGGACGCTGGCCCGGGACGCCAAGGACGCGGCGATCATGCTGACCGCGATGGCCGGCGAGGACCCGAACGACCCGCGTACGCAAGGGCTGCCGAAGGTGCCCGACCTCATCACCGCCGCCACTCCGGTCCACAGCGGCGGCCGGGTCAAGATGCGGTGGAACACCCGCATCGGCGTGCTGCCCGGATACGCCGATGGCACCTCCGAGACCGCGGCCGCCCGCCGGGGCTTCCTGAGCGCCATGGCGGCGATCCGCGGCGTCACGCTGGTCGACGTGCCGTTCCCCACCGACTGGGACCTGCTGACCGGCGGTGACTTCAACAACGTCCGCCTGCCCGAGCGCAGCGAGCCGTTCATGCCGTACCTGCGCTCCGACCTGCGCGGGTTCGGGGTGTCGCTGACGAGCTGGCTGCAGGGCGCGCTGATGGGCGCGAACGAGTTCGTCACCGGGCAGCGGGCCAAGCTGCTGCTGCTCGAGCGGGTGCTGGACCAGATCTTCGAGCGCTGTGACGTGGTGGTGCAGACCTCGCCGACGCCGTTCGACGGCATCGGCCTGCCGGAGATCGGCTTCCCGATCGGGTTCACCGCGACCGGCCGGCCGATCGGGACCATCCTCGGCGGCTCGCCGTACGCGGAGGACCGGCTGCTGTCCGTCGTCGCCGCCTACCAGGCCGTCTCGGACTGGCACTGGCGCCGTCCGGCCGACCCGCCGGCCGCCCACCTGCGCGCCACCCGCCCCCGCGGCCGCCTCACCCCCGAGGAGGCCGCCGAGCAGACCCAGTGACCTGCGCACCTGCGGAGCCGGTACGGGAAGGTCGCGCGCGGCGTCCCGTACCGGCACCCGCCGTCAGCGGAGGAGACGGTGCTCAGGCGGTGCGGGGGCCGTCGCCGGAGAGGGCGGCGGCGGCGCCGAGGCCGATGTAGACGAGGCCACCCGCGACGTCCAGCCGGCGGGCGGCGACGGGGGAGCGGCGCAGCCGGCCCGCGAGGGCGGACGACAGCAGGGCGTAGCCGCCGTCGCTCGCCATGCCGAGGATGATCCAGATGAGGCCGAGCAGGACGATCTGCGCCGCGACCGGGCCGCGCGCCGGGTCGGCGAACTGCGGCAGGAAGGCCAGGAAGAACAGCGCCGTCTTCGGGTTGAGCACGTTCACCACGAAGCCCTCGCCGAACAGGCGGGAGCGGGAGACCGGGGCGACCTCCCGGTCCAGGGCTTCGGACCGGGTGAGCAGCTTGCGCACGCCGAGATAGACCAGGTACGCCGCGCCGGCGTACTTCACCGCCGTGAACGCCGCGGCGGAGGCGGCGATCAGCGCGCTCACGCCGAGCGCGGCGGCGGCCACGTGGACGATGGAGCCCGCGTGGATGCCGGCGACCGACACCAGGCCGGCCGTCCTGCCCTGCGCGACGCTGCGGGTGACGATGTAGACGACGGCGGGCCCGGGCACGAGCAACAGCGCGAGCGTCGCGACCGCGAAGACCGCGAGCGTGGATATGGGCGGCATGTCGCCGATAGTAAGAATGGCGCCGCTGGGGCGTCCATCGAATTCCGCACCCCTGGCGCGTCCCCGATCCGCGGCCTGGCCGCCGGGGCCGTCAGGACGGGAACACCGCCGTGGGGTGGTCAGGGAGATGGCGGCGGGGCGGTCTGGACGAGGGCGGACAGCAGGGCCGCCGTCGCCGGAGGCTCGGGCGGCTCGCCGTACGTCGCGGCGAAGACGCGCCGCGTCGAGCCGGTGATCGGCCCGACCCGCACCTCCGGATGCCGGTGGGCCGAGAGCGCGAGGCCGGGCAGCACGGTCACGCCGAGCCCGGCCGCGACCATCGCCTGCACGGCCACGTAGTCGTCGGTGGTGAACGCGATGGCCGGCGCGAAGCCTTCGCCGGCGCACAGGTCGAGCAGGTGGCCGCGGCACCGGTCGCATCCCGCGATCCACTTCGCGCCGGCGTGCGCGGCCGGAGTCGCGCCCGGCGGAACCTCCGGCGGGGTGACCAGGAAGCCGGGGTCGTCGAACAGCGGAGTGACCCGCACGCCGTCCTGCGCCGGCTCGGGCGGGTCGTAGTGGAAGGCGACGGCCACGTCCACCTGGCCGGCGCGGAGCATGGCGAGCGCCTGGGGCGGCTCCGCCTCGGCGAGGCTCAGGTCGAGCCCGGGATGCGCGCGGGAGAGCCGGACGGCCGCGGCGGGAACGACGGTGCCGAGCGCCGAGGGGAAGGCGGCCAGGCGCACCCGTCCGGCCCGCAGGCCGACGTGCGCGGCCAGCTCGGCCGCGGCGGAGTCGAGCCGCCCGATGATCTCGGCGGCCCGGTCGGCGAGGACCCTGCCCGCCTCGGTCAGCCGGACGCCCCGTCCGGCCCGCTGCACCAGCCGCGCCCCGGTCTCGGCCTCCAGCCGGGCCAGATGGTGGCTCACGGAGGGCTGCGAATAGTTCAGCTCGCGAGCGGCGGCCGTCACCGACCCGAGCCGGGCGACGGCGTCCAGGACGCGCAACCGCTGGATGTCGAGCATTCATCAATCTTATCTATGAGTTCCCATGAACATTGGCATTGGACCTATGGATATGGCTGGGCCAGTGTGGATGTCATGCGACCGACCACCACACCAGCCGACCGGCCCGCGGCCTCCGCCGCCCCGCCGCCGTCCATCACCGACGTGCTGCGCGCCGCGCGCCTCATCGCCCCGCACCTTCCCGAGACGCCGATGTGGTCCTATCCGGTGCTGAACGCGCATGTGGGCGCCGAGGTCCACGTCAAGCACGAGAACGTCCAGCCGACCGGCGCCTTCAAGGTGCGCGGCGGCCTCACCCTGCTCGCCGGCCTGCCCGCGGCACAGGGGAAGGCCGGGGTGCTCACCTACTCCACCGGCAACCACGCCCAGTCCATCGCGTACGCGGCACGGCTGTACGGACTGCCGTGCACGATCGTCATGCCGGAGAACCCGAACCCCGCCAAGGTCGCGGCGGTCGAGGCGCTCGGCGCGGCGGTCGAGATCAGCGGCGCGACGATGGTGGAGGCCGCCGTGCACGCGCGCTCGCTCGCCGAGGAGCGCGGGGACCGGCTGATCAGCCCGGCCGACGAGCCCGGCCTCATCGCGGGCGTCGGGACGCTCTACCTGGAGATGCTCGCCCGCGTGCCGGACCTGGACGCGGTGTTCGTCCCGGTCGGATCGGGAACGGGTGCGGCGGCCGCCTGCCTGGTCGCCGCCGCCGTCGCGCCGCGGTGCCGGGTGATCGCCGTGCAGTCGGCGCTGGCGCCCGCGGCCCACGACTCCTGGCGGTCCGGCGCGCCGGTGCGCCGCGCGGTCGGCACCGTCGCGGACGGCCTGGCGACCGGCTCGGCGTTCGCCCTGCCGCAGAGCCTGATGCGCGGCCTGCACGACTTCGTCCTGGTGCACGACGACGACCTGCGCGCCGCACAGCGCGTCCTGCTCACCGAGGCGCACACCCTGACCGAACTGGCCGGCGCCGCCGCCCTGGCCGGGCTGCTCGCGCGGAAGGAGGAGTTCACCGGCCGGAAGGTCGCCGTCGTCTGCAGCGGCGCGAACGCCGGCCCGGCCGAGCTGCGCCGGCTCCTCGCCTAGTGTCCCGCGCCAGAAGTTCGTCCTCTAAGTCGATGGCTCAAATGACCAGGCCGGCGAGCGGTCCCATGGATTCCGCCTGGCGGGAAACCGCATGATTTACCCGACGGATCTCCGGCGCAGGACACTAGCGCGATGACCACAGAGGTTCACCGGGCACGGCTCCGCACCCCGGTCATGTGCTGGATGTGATCGGCGCCGGGTCGGCGGGTCGTGGTACGGCGATGCCGGCGCCGGCTACGGCGTCCGACCGGTGAACGTTCGTGGACAGCCCACCGGCCACCGGATTCGTACCGCGCAGCTTGAGCCGTCGCTGCGAGCCCGAGGCGTCGATTCACGGGTCGTCGGCCAGGCCGCTGGTCACTTCACCGGATCGTTGGGCGGGGCGGGTCAGTTCAGCGGGTCGTCGGGCGGGGCGGGGTGCGTCAGTTCACCGGGTCGTCGGGGCCGCAGGACCAGGTGTGGTCCAGCACCTCGAAGATGTCGCCGTACCGGGACGGGTCCCAGCCGTCGCGCTGGAAGAGCCGTGCCACCACGTCGGACGCGGCGCCCGGCAGGTCCGGGGACACCTCCTCGCCGATCAGCCGGGCGGCGCCCGCCACGTCGTGCACCCGGATGCGGTAGTCGACCTCCAGGTCGACCACCGGAGCCTGCTCGCCCGCCGCACCGGCCGGCTCTTCGGCCTCCGCCTCCTCGTCGGCGCGCCGGTCACTCGCCAGGTTGCTGAACGGATCGCCCCACCCGGCCTCCCGCGCGCACAGGTCGGCGTAGGCGATGGCCGTGGCGCGCAGGTGGTTGACCGCCTCGACCACCCGCGGGTAGTCGTCGGGGGCCTCGGTGAGGACCCGGGCGTGCTCTTCGATGGCCGAGCCGAGATCGCGGGCGCCGGCCAGCAGGTCGCCGCCTCCGGTCGCCTGGCCGCCGGTCTGGGACTCGTTCACGATCGTCAGCTCCTACGAGAACGGGAAGTGCCTGGTGTGCATGATCTCACCCTTGTTGTTCAGGAAGTCCACGTGGAAGTGGTCGCCTGAGGAGCACGGGCCGCGGAACACCGCCCTGCTGCCGCCGTCGGCCGCCGCCTGCCGGGCCTGCCGCTCGGCGTCCGCCCGGGTCGCGGCTCTGCGCACACCGGAGTTGGTCTTGCCGGCGGAGTTCCTCCGCCGGGCCATCAGCGCGATGTCCGGCCTGCGCGGCCCGTCCACCCCGGGCGGCCGGGCGCGGGGAAGGCCGGGGGGCAGGTGCCGCGGCCCGCCGGCCATGGCGAGCGGAGGGCCGCCCCAGGGGCCGCGGGCGTTGCGCAGGACGCGTTCCAGCGGCTGGGTGACCCGGCGGGCGAGACCGGGGGCCAGCACGCGCGCGCCGCCCTCGCCGGCCTCGCGCAGGATCCGGCCCATCGCGTACCGGGCGGACAGGACGGCGGCCGTCGCCGTGCCGAGGGCGAGCGGGCCGCCGGTGAGCATGCTGGTGGCGATCTTCACGGCGGCCACGGCGGCCTGCGAGATCACCGCGATCTTCGTGCCGGTGACCACGGTGGCCGCGCCGTCGAGCAGGACGGGCGCGTAGCCGCTCGCCCGGGTGGCCAGGCCGAGGTACCCGGTGCCGCCGGTCCGTTCCCAGTGGCCGTCCAGAGCGGTGGCGGAGGCTCCCCGGTAGCCGGTGCCCGTCCGCCGCACCGTCTGGTCGGCGCCCTCCGACGCGCTGCCGGCGTGGCCGGTGAGATCACGCCACGCCTGCGCGTCCACGCGCATCTTGGTCTCGCTGATGTTGATCCACGGGACGCCGGCCATGTTGAGGATGTCGGCGCCCCACTGCGGCAGCATCACGTCCATGTCAGGTCCAGGCCGTGCCGGTGTCCTCGCCCAGCCGCAGCACGCCGCCCGCCGTGTCGTCCTCGATGGCCGAGACCCGCACGCTGGCGGCCGACAGCCCGTCGCCGGTGCCGGTGATGACGTCGCCCATATGGGTGTAGGTGGCCAGGGCGACGTTCTTGCACTCGGCGTAGGCCGAGACGAACGGGCCCATCAGGCCGTCGTCCCCCCATGACCGGGGGTCGTTGTCCAGCAGGCGCCGCACCGCCGAGGCGTACTCCTCCCCGTGGACGCCGAGGTGCGTGGCCGCCGCGCGCAACGTCCCGTGGGTCATGTCGAATCCCCGTTCCATGCTCGGCAGGCTAGCCATGATCGACGACGTTCGCTCCGGCAATGCCGACGTTCAGTGCCTTTCACCCTCCAACCGATCTTTATCCCGCAATCCGGATGAGGCGTCGCTCCGAGCGCCGGTAGCATCCTGGCGAGCACGCCGTCCGGTGCTCCCGCGTCCGGACGTCCGGGCGTTCGGCGAAGGAGCATGTCGTGTCATCACCCACTCCGTGGCCGGATGAAGCAGATGATCTGCGACATCTGGAGCGGATCGTCCGGCAGACCGAGGAGGTGATGCGCGGCCTGCGGGAGGCGCAGGCCGCGATCGGCGCCGTCACGGCGGAGGGACGGGGAGCCGGCGGCATGATCCGGGTGGCCGCCGACGGCCGCGGGCGGCTCACCGGCGTCGACCTCGACCCGCGGGTCATGCGGCTGCCCGCCGGGGCGCTCGCGACGGAGGCGCTGAAGGCCATCCAGGACGCCCAGGAGGCCGCAGGGCGACAGGCTCAGGAGATCGCCGAGCGGGCGCGGGAGCACGCCGAGGCCTTCCCCGAGCCGCTCGACGAGGAGTTCGTGCGGCGCCGGGTCGAACAGGTCGCCCGCGAGATCGAGTGACACGCGCCCCTTCGGCCACTCGACCGTGTCGAACCGGCCGAGCCCCTTGAAACGGGGAAACCCCGGCGTGCGCCCGGCCTTCACA
>NZ_BMNT01000001.1:340308-349473 GCF_014646695.1 Sphaerisporangium melleum | reverse complement strand
CAACGGAAGCCTTCAGGTATACGGGGAAGCCACGCTGGACCGCGCCGTCACCGTCGGCGGCAGACTCACGGCGAACGACGACTGCGACGTCAACGGGCGGCTATCCGCCAACAACGACTTCAGCGTCTCCTACGGCGGCACCGAGAAGATCACCACGGTCGGCGAATCCGGCCTGTCAGTAGAGGGTGACTTCAGGGTCTCCGATCACGGCACCGAGAAGATCACCACATACGGCTACAACGGCCTATGCGTAGATGGCGACCTCACCGTCAGGGGCGGGATTCGTAACTAGGCAGGGTCCCGGACTGGCGCAGGATCCAACGGATATGCCTCTTACCTGCGCTTATGCTGAGGTCAAGATTGATAGGCCGGACCGGAGCCCTGTCTGCCCATGCAGGCCGGCGGCATATCGTACGGCCTGCGGCTCCTCGTCCAGCCGGATACCGTCGTGCGGTGACACTCCGGAAAGTGGTGCGAAGAAATTCGGGAGGGGGTGTCGGATCGGGGCGGTGGTCTTCGTAGCAGAGGTGAGGCCGCCCGCGAGGGGCGGCGCCGAGGCGAAGGAACCACGATCATGAAGCTGACGACCGTGACACAGGTCACCATCGACGGAGTGATGCAGGGAAACGGCGGTGCGTCGGACGAGGACCGCAGGAACGGGTTCGAGCGCGGCGGCTGGGCCCTGGGCAAGGGGGACGACGAGACCCACGCGTTCATCAACCAGACCTACCAGCGCGCCGAGGCGTTCCTGTTCGGCCGGCGGACCTACGAGCTGTTCGCCGGCTCGTGGGGGACCTGGCCGGAAGAGGACGTCCCCGGCTGGGAGCCCGTCAGGCGGGCATTGAACACACGGCCCAAGTACGTGGTATCGACCACGCTCACCGATCCCGGATGGCCGGGCACCACCGTCCTGTCCGGAGACCTCGCGGCCGCCGTCCGAGAGCTGAAGGCCAAGCCCGGCGGTGAGCTGCAGGTGCACGGCAGTGGCATCCTGACCCGGTGGCTGCTGGAGAACGATCTGGTCGACGAGATGATCCTGATGGTGGTCCCGGTGATCCTCGGCCAGGGCGCGAGACTGTTCCCGGAGACCGGCCCGGACCTCGCGCTGGACCTGGTCGAGTCGCGGGTCGACTCCAAGGGCGTCATGATCCAGGTCCACCGGCCGGCCGGGCGCCCGCGGTACGCGACGGCCTGAAGTCCCAGCCACCGAACCACGCCGTTTGGACACAGGAGACGATTTCAGATGCGGTACCTGGTATCCGTGATCGATGACAAGAGCGATCCCGGCAGCACCGACAGGCAGCCCGCCATCAGCGCGTTCAACGAACGACTGATCGCCGAGGGCTACTGGGTCTTCTCGGGCGGACTCGCGGACACCGATGCGGCCACGGTCGTCGACAACCGGGGCGAGCAGACGGTGTTCAGCGACGGGCCTTTCGTGGAGTCGAAGGAGTACCTCGCCGGCGTCTGGGTGTGGGAGGCCCCCGATCTGGATGTGGCGCTCAAGCTCGCCGCCGAGGCGTCGAAGATCTGCGATCGGAAGATCGAGGTGCGGCCGTTCCAGTGAGCGAGCTCGATGAGGCGATCACCCGGGCCCACCATGAGGAGTGGGCGCGGGTGGTGGCCGCCCTGACCAGGCGCTTCGGTGACCTCGACATCGCCGAGGAGGCGGCGGCCGAGGCGTTCACGACCGCCGTCGAGCGGTGGCCGGCCGACGGCGTGCCGCCCAACCCCGGTGCCTGGCTGACCACCACCGCCAACCGCAAGGCCATCGACCGGATCAGGCGCGAGAACAAACGCGACGACAAGCACAAGGAGGCCCAGATGCTGCACGACGACACCCCAGCCGAGCCGCTGGGCGCCATCGAGGACGACCGGCTCCGGCTGATCTTCACCTGCTGTCACCCGGCGCTGGCGACCGAAGCGCGCGTGGCGTTGACGCTGCGCATGGTCGGCGGTCTGACCGTGCCCGAGATCGCCCGCGCCTTCCTGGTGCAGAGAGCCACCATGGAGCAGCGCATCACCCGCGCGAAGGCCAAGATCAAAGCGGCGCGTATCCCCTACCGGGTGCCGTCCGCCGACGATCTGCCGGCTCGGGTCTCCGGCGTCCTGGCCGTCCTGTTCCTCGTCTTCAACGAGGGCTACCTGGCCAGCGGTCCTGACACCGATCCCGTACGCCAGGATCTGACCACCGAGGCGATCCGGCTCACCCGGTTGATCCGCGCGCTCCTGCCGCAGGACGGCGAAGTGGCCGGGCTGCTGGCCCTGATGCTGCTCACCGAGGCCCGCCGCCGCTCCCGGGTCTCGGCCGGCGGCGAACTGGTCCCCCTGGCCGAGCAGGACCGCGGCGCCTGGGACGCGGCACTGATCGCCGAAGGTCATCGGCTGGTGCGTGAGCGCCTGGCCGCCGCCGCTGCCGGGGTCGCTCCGGGGCGGTACCAGATCCTCGCGGCGATCAACGCGGTGCACACCTCCGCCCGCGACATCCGCGACACCGACTGGTCGCAGGTCCTCGCCCTCTACGACCAGCTCGTCCGCCTCGACCCCTCGCCGATCGTCGCCCTCAACCGGGCCGTCGCCGTGGCCGAGCTCGACGGGCCGGAGGTGGCACTGGCCATCGTCGACCGCCTCGCCGAGGCGCTGGCCGGCTATCACGCCTACCACGCCACCCGCGCCGACCTGCTGCGCCGGCTGGGCCGGAGTGAGCAGTCACGCGCGGCCTACGACCAGGCCATCGAGCTGGCCGGCAACACCGGCGAGACCGCCTACCTCACCCGCCGCCGCGCCCAGCTGCGCTAGCCCCCGCCTCCGAAGATCGCCCCCTGTCCCGGAACGCCGTACCGCCGGCACGTCCACCCGCGGGCCGACCCCGCAGGGCACCGGGTCGCGGGGCCGGAGAGACGCGGCCTGTCGTCGACCGGCCGCGCCCCCCGCGGTAGCGCTCTGCGGGCGAGCCGGGAGCCGCTGAGGTGCGCCGTGGTGGGTGCGGTCGCGCCCACGGGTTCCGCATCCTCGCGTCACGGCCCAGTGGCCGCGAAACAATGACGTAACACCGGATGGCCTGCGGTGGCTTTTCCGTACCTTTCCCGGTGACCGATATTCCGCCCGTCCGAAATGCGTTCTGGTGTGGTGGACAGCAACCTCTCACCCTCATGGAATGTGCTGGTTCGAAAATGGACGGACAGTGACATTGCCTGGTCGGGCGAGTGATGGCGCTGGTCATCGAGCAGGGAAGCGGTGATCGGCATCGGATCTCCGTTTCTCGGAGATTCGTCGCCGCTCCCGCCGGATGGACGATATCGCCGGCCGTGCTTATGGTGTTGATCGTCACCGATATCGCCCGCTCCGGTGGGTGAGAATGGGAGTGCAGATGGCCACCAACGAACCGCTCCGCCTCGATCTGGACTCGCTCGACGTGATGACGGTCGAGCTCCCCGGCGAAGATCTCGTGCAGGCCCTAGGCATGGGTCTCGGCAACACCGAAGTAGGCGCCTCGGGCCTCACCGGGCGTACGAGCTGGCTCATCTGAGCCCGCCCTGACATGGTCTCGACGCGTCGTGGCCTGCCGGGACGCGTCGAGATCGACGCGGGCCGCCGCACGGTCGACGCGACCGTGGTCGCCAGGGTCGCCGCGCTGCCGGTGGCGGCGCTCGCGGAGCTGAGATGCCCGGCCACATGGCGAAGCGTCCAGGACATCCTGGCGGTGCGCAGCCGGCTGGCCGCCGAGGGCCGGCGGCTCGCGGACGAGCTGGAACCGGTGATCGGAGCGGCCGGGCCGGGCCCCGCCCGGCCTGCGCTGGTGGCGTTGCGGCGTGCGCTGTACAACGCCCGGCGGCCCGCGGCCCGCGCCTGGCCGGTGGACGTCGGTCCCGCACTCGGCCCGCGCGTCGCGGACTGGCTCGCCGACCTCGATCGGCATGACACGCTCGTCCGGCGGTTGCCGGACCTGCTCGACGAGGAACGCCGGAGCACCTACGAGGCGCTGCGCCGCTGGGCCGGCACCGACGCCTTCGGCCAGGGCGTGCTCCAGGCGGGGCCCGCGATGTCCGCCGCGCTGCGCCAGTGGCTGGACGGGCCGCCCGGCGGCGTCCCGCCGCGCCAGGTCGCCCTCCGGCTCACCCGGTACCTCGCCCGCGTCGTGGCCAAGACCAGCCCGCACGCGACCTTCATGATGGCCGCGCTCGGCCGGTGGAGCGACGACGGCGCGCCGGTCCGCTGGGACGGGCCCTGGGCGTGGCGGAGCGCGGTCGAGCCGAACGTGCCCCTGCTGCTGCGGCTGCTCACCGACCTGGCCCGCGCCGACGACGGGCTCGCGGACCTCTTCGAGGTCAGGCCCAACCCGAGTCTCCACGAGGACGACGGCCGCCTGTGGTACGTGACCGGCCAGGAGGACGCGTACACCGGCATCGCCGCGTCCGAACCGCTCCGCCGGCTGGTGTGCCCGACCTGCGATGATCTGCGCGCCCGGGCCGGGGGCGCGCTCGGCCGGCTGGTCGAGCTGGGAGTGCTGGAACTCCACCCGCCGGTCGCCGCCCAGGCCGCCGCACACTTGGCCGAGCTGACCGAGCGGCTCGGCACCCATCCGGTGGGCAAGGCGCTGTCCGCCGCGCAGGAGGCGCTCGCCCGGTACCCGGACGCGGCCCGCGTGCCCGAACGCGAGGCGCTGCGGCGGACGGTACGGTCCGCGTTCACCGCGCTGGCCGGCGACGATCCCGATCGCCTGCCGGATCGCAACCTGTTCCACGAGAACGCCGTGGTCACCACACCCGGCCCGCGGCTGGGCCTGGCCGCCTGGCGTCCCGCCCTCGGCGACCTGCACGCGATCACCGACTTCGCGGCGGTCTTCGACCGGGACGGCGTCGCCCGGCTGCTCGCCGCCGACCTGTTCGCCGAGTGGTTCGGCGCCGGCGCGCAGGTGCCGTTCGGCCGGTTCCACCGGACGCTCGCGGAGCGCACCCACCGGGCCGTACCCGGAACTCCTGCCGGTGAGCTGCACGCGCTCATGTACCCGTGGCAGGACCCGCGCCCGCCCGGCCCGGCGCCCGCCGTGCCGCGGCTCGACAAACTCCGGCAGGCCCGGACGGCGGCGCTGGCCGCGGTGCGCGGCCTGCTGCCCGACCCCTCAGACCCGCTCACCATCGACCCGGCGGTGCTGGCCGATATCGCCGCCGGTCGCCCCGCGTTCGTCCGTCCGGTGGGCTCGCTGTCCTGCTTCGTGCAGACGAGCGGCCCGCCGGACGCCACGCCGGTCCGGCTGGTGCTCAACGGTCTCGGCCCGGGGTACGGCGCGATGCGCAGCCGCGTGCACCGCCTGCTGCGGGTCGCCGGAGTTCCCGCCGGTGACAACCGCCCGGCCGGGACCGGACGCGGCACGCCGGTGGAGATCAGCGGGTTGTTCGGCAGCAACGTCAACCTGCGTTCCCCGGTGGCCGCTCGGGAGATCGGCTATCCGGGGGTGGCACCGAGCCGACGTAGGACGACCACGCCGGCAGGCGGCCCGACCGGCGCGGCATCGGCGAGCCGGGCCACGTTCGACCTGCGGGACCTGGCCGTCCGGCACGAGCCCGGCGCTCTCGTCCTGGAGCACGCCGGGGACGGCATCCCGCTCATGCCCGTGTACACCGGGATGGTCGCGCCCATGCTGCTGCCGCGTACGGCACGCCTGCTGCTCCAGCTCTTCGGTGACCTGCCCAGCCCGGTGACGGAGCTCGCGTCGGTCTTCTCCCGGCCGCCGGAGTCGGTGCCGGCCCGCGTCGTGCGTACCGGCCGGGTGTCGGTCGGCCGGGTCACCGTGGCGCGCGCCGCCTGGTACGTCCCGGTGCGCGACATCCCGCGCCGGGGCAAGGGCGACTCCGCCGCGGCGCACCTGCTCGCTCTCGCGGCCTGGTTCGCCGAACACGCCCTGCCGGAACGGTGCTTCGTCTCCTCGGCCGACCCCGGGGCGCCGGTCCGCGAACGGCTGCGCCTGGCGCGACTCGCCAAACCGACCTATCTCGATCTGGCCGACCCCGCGCTGGTCACGCTGTTCGACCGCGGGCTGGACACCAGCGGGCCGGTGGTCGTCTTCCGTGAGCTGCTCCCGGACTTCGAGGCGGCGACCGCCCTCGGAATGGACGGCGGCCGGCACGTGACCGAGTACGTGGTCGAGGTGAACCATGACTGACCGCTGGGTCTCGCTGCACGCCTTCCACCGGTCCGGTACCGACCTGCTGCTCGGCACGGCCGTCGGCGGCCTGGTGCGGGAGCTGGACGCACGGCTCGACCGGTTCTTCTTCCTGCGCTACTGGGAGGGCGGCCCGCACCTGCGGCTCCGCCTGCTGCCGCGCGACCCCGGCGACGCCGCGATGATCGAGAAGCGCGCCACGGCCGTGCTGGAAGCGCACCTCGCAGCGCATCCGACGATGGCCACGTGGGACCGCGAACGCTACGCGCTGCTCGCCGAGGAGTTCGCCCGGCAGGAGGGCCTGGCCGGGTACGACCGACGGCTGCGGGCCGACGACCAGGTGGAGGCCGTCGCCTACCGGCCCGAATACGCGACGTTCGGCGGCCCGGAGGCGGTCGCCGCCGTCGAACGGCACTTCACCGACTCCAGCCGGATCGCGCTGGCCATCTTGCGCGGCGAGCACGACCACCGGCGGCGCCTCGGCCACGCGCTGGCCGCGATGATGCTCGCCTTCATGGCCTGGGAACCCGACCCGCGCCGCCTGGGCCCGCTGCTGGCCCGGGAACGCGACCGCTGGGACCCGGCACCGGCCCGCGCCCGGCAGCAGGAGATCTTCGCGAAACAACGTGAAGCCCTCACCGCCCAAGCCGAACGATGCCGCCACATCGCCACCCGCCCACCCTCGTCCAACACCCCCGTCCCCGCCGCCCATGCCGCTTCATCGGACGGCCCGGCCCCCGTAGGTGGCCCAGGCTCGTCCGGCGGTCCGACCTTCACCATCCGCTCGGCCTCGTCCGACGACCCCGTCCGCGCCACCTCATCGGACGGCCCGGCCCCCGTAGGTGGCCCAGGCTCGTCCGGCGATCCGGCCTTCACCATCCGCTCGGCCTCGTCCGATGGCCCCGCTCTCGCCGCCTTGCCCGGCAGCCTTGCCCCTGCCGGCAGGGTGCTCCAGGGTGCGGGCGAAGCCCGGGATCCGCTCGGCGCGTGGTGGAACTCGATCGACACCCTGCACCGGCGTCTTGTCGCCCTCCAGCAGGCCGGCCGCTTCCATCCGCTCCGCAGGAAGAAGGCGTCACCCATCCCCGGCCCGGTCGATGCCGGTCCCCCGGCGGACGAGGACCGCTACGACGTCCTGACCGTGCTCGACCGGTGCGTCCACCTGTTCTGCAACCGGCTCGGCCTGTCGATCGCCGAAGAAGCGCACCTGCGCTACCTGACCGCCGTCACCCTGGACGGGGCGGCGGGGAAAGAGGGAACCTCGTGAGCGACCGCACCTGGCGCGGCATCCAGATCCGGTACTACGACCAGGACAAGGACGGCCTCATCCTGGACTGCGTCCGCCCGCTGTTCGGGCGCCTGGACGGCCTCATCCACCAGCCGTACCTCGTCCGCCACTGGCGCCAAGGGCCGCACCTGCGGCTCAACTTCCGGGCGACCCCGCAGGACTGGGAACGCGAGATCCTCCCCATCGCCACCGAAACGATCACCGGTTACCTGCGCGAACACCCCTCCACCACCCGGTTGGACGAGCACGAGCACCTCGCCGCCCACCGTCTGCTGGCCGTACGGGAACACGAGACCGGACCGCTGCAGCCGTGGTACCCGGACAACTCCGTGCAGACCGAGCCGTACGACGACCGGCTGCGCATCTTCGGCGGCCGGCCGCTGGCGAATCTGATCGACACCGCCGCCGCGGAGAGCACCCGGCTCGCCTTCGGCACCCTCGACCAGGTCCGCCGGGGCGAGCTCGCGCTGTTCGCCGTCGCCATCGACCTCATGGTCGCCGTGGCGCACGTCAGCGTCCCGCCGATCGGCCGCGGCTACATGTCCTACCGCTCGCACGTCGAAGCGGCAGCCTCGTGCTGCGAGGACCGGGACGCGGTCCTGGCCGCCTTCGAGGCCAGGTATCGCCGCAACGCCCGGCAGATGCGCGCGACGGTGGCCGGCGTGGTCGCGTCGATCGACGCGGGCGACCCGGCGCCGCACGTACGCGACTGGATCGCCTTCACCCGCCGGCACAAGGAGATCGCCCTCCCGCTGCTGGCCGGCAAGGAGATCGACCTCGACTTCCCCGACCAGCCGGTGCTCCACCGCCACCAGGTGGACTACTTCGACGTGCTGCTGTCCACCGACCGGTTCCGCACCGAGGTCCTGGAGTCGGACTGGTTCCTCGCCCACCGCCTCGCGGTCAACCTGCTCTACGCGCACCTGGCCCGCCTCGGCGTCACCGCCCTCCAGCGCCACCTGTTCTGCTACCTCATCGCCTCCGCGGTCGAAGAGGAGTACGGCGTCTCCCCCCTGCAAAAGGCCCACGCCTACCTCAACGACTGCCCCTCGGCCTCCCGGTCCGCCCGTTGAGTGCTCGTTTCGGCGCCGCGTCGGTGGGACGGTGTATGGCGACAGTCGGCGCCGATCTACGGTGGGGAGCCGGTGAACCTTGGAGGTTGGCCTGCGCCTACCTCCTCGGTGGTCGACTCCCGGCCATCTCCTCCCGGGCCGGTGTCTGCCAGGCGGGTGGGTGAGGTTCGTGGCTGTGACTGTTCGCCTCGCCGGGTGGCCTCCCTGGTCCGCCCGATGGGTGCATTTGTCAGCGCCGCGTCGGTGGGGTTCGTCTTCGTCGGGTGGCTTGGCCTCGTCCGTTCGTTGGGTACTGATTTCGGCGCCGCGTCGGTGGGACGGTGTACGGCGACCGCCGGCGCCGATCTACGGTGGGGAGCCGGTGAACCTTGGAGGTTGGCCTGCGCCTACCTCCTCGGTGGTCGACTCCCGGCCATCTCCTCCCGGGCCGGTGTCTGCCGGGCGGGTGGGTGAATTTCGTGGCTGTGATCGCTCGCCTCGCCGAGTTGCCTCCCCGGTCCGCCCGATGGGTGCATCTGTCAGCGCCGCGTCGGCGGGACGGTGTACGGCGACCGTCGGCGCCGTCTTACGGCGAAGACCCGGCGAACCGTCCCGTTCGCCGCACTACGTTCCGGCGTCCGGGGCCGGGCGGTCGAGGGGGC
>NZ_BMNT01000001.1:179307-340272 GCF_014646695.1 Sphaerisporangium melleum | reverse complement strand
GGCGGCGGAGGCGGGCCAGGCTCGGCCGGAGGTCGGGCAGGTCGGCGGGGTTCA
Source organism: Sphaerisporangium melleum (assembly GCF_014646695.1). GTDB lineage: Bacteria > Actinomycetota > Actinomycetes > Streptosporangiales > Streptosporangiaceae > Sphaerisporangium > Sphaerisporangium melleum. The sequence goes on along the minus strand of NZ_BMNT01000001.1, from coordinate 340,218 downwards.
GCCGGGCCCCCGAGGGAGTAGGGAGGGCGAAGGCGACGGCCTTGGCCAGGGAGCCGGTGGTGGTCGTGGTCGTCCAGTACGCCTGGCAGTGGCCCTCGGACAGTTCGTAGGCCAGGAGCAGGCCGCGGCCGTTCTCGGTGAGTGCGGGCAGGTCCGGCTCGGGCAGCGTTGCGAGCCGCTGGAAGGTGTCGCGGATCTTCTCCGGGAACGGGTCGCCGTCCACGACCTCGCACCACGCCGGGACGCCGTCGATCCGGAAGACCCGCAGCTCATGCGGGCGGCGGCCGTGCCGCTCGGCGTTCGCGGCCAGCTCGCCGACGACGATCTCCGCGTCGGTGACCGCGTCGCGGCCCACCCCGGCACGCTGGAGGACCTCGCGGACGACGGCACGCGCCCGCCGAGCCGCAGACCCGAACGGCAGCACCTTCACGAGCACCCGGATGTCCGGCCCCCGCTCCACAGGGCCCGGGTTCTGGGGAGCGGGGGCGGGCGGGGGCGCAGGCGGGCACTGGGGCCCGGGCGTGGTGGTGCCCGGTGCCATGGAGGGGACGCCGGTCAGGGTCTCGTCGGGGGAGGACATGGCGGTGCTCCGTTCGCGGTCGGTGACGGTGCACAGCAGGAAAGTCCGCCCGCCGGGCCCCGTGAACGGCGCGGCATGCGCGTTGATCGTGAGCTTCGGAGCCGGGACGTCGACGGCCGGTCGATCTCTGGTCGTTTGACCGGAACGGCTTGGCGCGCGGGCTCGGGGGGTGTAATCGTCGTCACGTTCAGTGGTCGGTCGATTACCAAGGGGGCTCACCGTGGAGGCACAAGGACTGAAGACCGGGCGTCCTGAGCTGGTCCGGGCTCGGCTGCGCAGGGGCTTGAGCCAGGAGGCCGCGGCGGAGGCGGTGGGGGTGTCGGTGACGACCTGGGCGCGGTGGGAGCGGGGTGAGCAGGGGGTACGGGCCCGGCATCGGGCGCAGCTGGCGGCGGTGTTCCGGGTCGAGGCCGCCGACGTGGAACGGTGGGTAGACGGGTGGTCCTTCCCGGAGACATCTTCCTGGCCGCTCGCGGAGTGTGGTGATGGGTCGGTGGCGGCTACGGTGAGGTCGGCCGACCTGCTGTGGAGGTTCGAGATGGACGCGTCCCGCCGTCACCTGCTGGCCTCGCTGCCGTTCGTCCCGGCGGCGCTGGGGGAGTGGCTGACCTCCTGGACGTACGACATTCCGGCCGCGTCGGCCGCGCACGCGGGGTCCGGCCGCGCGGTGGGCATGGCGGACGTGCGGCGCATCAACGAGGCGCGGCAGGCGTTCGGCCAGATGGACCACCAGTTCGGCGCCGGCCTGGTCCGCCCGGTGGTGCTGCGCTACCTCAACGGCAACGTCGCCCCGCTGCTGCAAGGCCGCTATGACGACAAGGTCGGCTCGGAGCTGATGAGCGCGGCGGCGGGCATGAGCTGGATGGCGGGCTGGACGGCCTTCGACCTCACCCGCCACGGCCAGGCCCAGCAACACTTCGGCCAGGCCCTCAAGTTCGCCAAAGCAGGCAACGACCCTCTGACAGGGCTTTGGGTGCTCGCCGCACTCACCCGGCAGGCCATCCACATCGACCAGCCGGCCTGGGCGCTGAGGCTGTCACGGGCCGCGTCCGACAACGCGCGCCGTGTGGAAGCCCCGCCACGGGTGATGGCGGTGCTGCTGGTCAGGGAGGCGTGGGCGACAGCTCTGCAGGCCAATCCCGCTGAGTCGGGGGACAGGTACGCCGCCAAGCAGGTGGAGCAGTTGCTGGGGGAGGCTGAGCGGGCGTACGCGCACGGCGCCACGGACGCCGATCCGGCGTGGACGGCGAGGTACGACGAGGCGGAGATCGGCGCGGAAGCCGGCAACTGCTGGCGGCTCCTTGGCGACCACCAGCGAGCACTCGCCAACGCGGAAGCGGCCGTGGCAGAGTTCCAGGACCGTCTTCCTCGATCCGCCCAGATCAACCGAGTCCACGCCGCCGACGCGCATCTCAAGCTGGGCGATCTGGAACAGGCCCTGGAAGTGGCTCGTCCGGCCATCCTCGCGACCAAGGCCCTCACCTCTCCCCGCACGGTCGACTTCCTCAAGAGCTTCGACCGCAACCTCGACCCGTACGCCGACACCGTCGCCGTCCGCGAGTTCCGCGACCACCTCCGCACCGAACTGGCCGCCTGAGGCCTCTACCGCCTAAGCGATGGGACCCTCGCAGAAGGCCTGGTGGACCGGCTAAGTTCCTGACCATGACGTCGGCGGCGTTGGGAGGCCGCGCGCAGCGCAAGATCCTGCTTGATCTGTTCAGCGAGCAGTTCGAGTGCGCGGACATCCCGCGTTCCTCGGTCGCCGCGACGATGCTATTGCAGGTCGTCGACGGGATGCGTACAGGTTGCCCGCTCTTCGGCCCGGACGCTGTCCAGGTCGATGCAATTCTCGACCACCTCCTCCTGCGTTCATGACGCCCACGCCACGCCGTCTTCGGATTCACCCTCGTTCACCGGGATGCCGCATGAGAAGTGCCGAGTTCAGCACCACGACCACCCTGCCCGCCGCTGCCGAGGAGGTGTTCGAGCACCTGGCCGACCCGAACAACCACGTCGGCCTGTCCCCGCTGGTCGTCGAGGTCCGCGACATCCGCCACGGGCCGGACGCGGTGCGCTTCACGGCGGTCGAGCGATTCACCTTGGGGCCGTTGCGTCACGACAACGTCATCGAGGTCACCCTGCGTCTGGGGGAGGGCACCATCACCGGGGACGTGGTCAGCCCCGGCGGCGTCCGGGTGGCTTACGGCTACCGCGTCGACCCGGTGCCCGGAGGCACCCAGGTGATCGACCACTACCGGCTGTCAGCGCCCTTCGGGCTGCTGCGGTTCGCGATGGGCCAGGCGAAGAAAGTGCAGGCGGCACGGGGCCGGGAACTGGCACGTCGATTCACGGCCAAGCGCTCTCAGGCGTGACGAGTTCGCGGTTCACATGGGTGGCCACAGGGCGAGCATGGCGCGCCTGTCGAGATCCGGTCCGTGTCGGGGACAGCGAGTATCAGACCGTCGAAGACCAGCCGGGCTGCCGGGGCGGAACCGCACAGGCCCGCTCGGAGTCGTGATCACGTGGCTGAGAAAATGGTTGGACGGGATGGTGTTCGGGCTTGTAGTTTGCGGTTGACCGTGACACCGCCTGAGGAGGTGAGACCCATGAACGCTGTATCGACATGGGTGCTCCCCATTCCCGTCACGGCCGGCGATTGACGTAGGTGTCGCCGGGAGCGCCTCGCCAACAGGCACTCCCGAAAGGCAACACCTATGGAATCTCTGCAGGTCCCCGCCGAGTCGCCGTCGAACGGTACGGTCGAGCGCGACGTCTCTGGACTCCGGTCGGCGGCGTCTGGCGCCGACCACGCGCCCGTGTTCGATGTGATCATCGCCGGGTGCGGGCCGACCGGTGCGATGCTGGCAGCCGAACTGCGGCTGCACGACGTGCGGGTACTCGTCCTGGAGCAGGAGACCGAGCCCAAGTCGTTCGTCCGTATCGTCGGTCTGCACATGCGCAGTCTCGAACTGATGGCCATGCGCGGCCTGCTGGAGCGCGTTCTCCCGCAGGGAAGACGGCGTCCGGCCGGTGGTTTCTTCGCCGCCATTCCCAAGCCCGCGCCCGAGGGCCTGGATTCCGCGCACGCCTACCTGCTGGGGATCCCGCAGCCGGTCATCGAGCGCCTGCTCGAAGAGCATGCGCTCGAACTGGGCGCGCAGGTCCGGCGCGGTTGCGCGGTCGCCGGCCTGGAACAGGACGACGAGGGGGTGACCGTCGAGCTGGCCGGCGGGGAACGGCTGCGTTCGCGCTATCTCGTCGGTTGTGACGGCGCGCGCAGCACGGTGCGCAAACTGCTCGGCGTCGGCTTCCCCGGTGAGCCCTCACGGAACGACACGCTGATGGGCGAGATGGAAGCAGGCGTTCCGCAGGAGGAGATCGCCGCCAAGGTGGCCGAAATCCGGGAAACCCATCAGCGATTCTGGCTCCGGCCCTTCGGCGGAGGCGTCTACAGCGTCCTGGTCCCCGCCGCGGGAGTCGGCGACCGCGCGCAACCGCCCACCCTCGAAGATTTCCGGCAACAGTTGCGCGCCATCGCCGGAACCGATTTCGGCGTGCACTCCCCGCGCTGGATGTCCCGATTCGGGGATGCCACCCGGCTGGCCGAACGTTATCGCGTCGGCCGGGTGCTGCTGGCGGGCGATGCGGCGCACATCCATCCGCCCATCGGTGGCCAGGGCCTCAACCTGGGCGTTCAGGACGCGTTCAATCTCGGCTGGAAACTGGCCGCACAGATCCGCGGCTGGGCGCCGGAAACACTGCTGGACACCTACCAGGCCGAACGGCATCCGGTCGCCGAGGACGTGCTGGACAACACCCGCGCCCAGATGGAACTGCTGTCCACCGAACCGGGCCCGCAGGCCGTGCGCAGGCTGCTCACCGAGCTGATGGACTTCGACGAGGTGAACCGCCATCTGATCGAGAAGATCGCCGCGATCGGCATCCGCTACGACTTCGGCGAAGGGCCCGACCTGCTCGGCCGCCGCCTGCGCGACATCGACGTCAAATCGGGCCGCCTCTATGATCGGCTGCATCGCGGCCGTGGCCTGCTGCTGGACCGCACCGAACGCCTGACCGTCGGCGGCTGGTCGGACCGGGTCGATCACCTCGCCGACTCCAGCGCGGCACTGGACGTTCCGTGCGTCCTGCTCCGCCCCGACGGTCACGTCGCCTGGATCGGCGACGATCAGCAGGACCTGGACGACCACCTCTCCCGATGGTTCGGCGAGCCCACCGGCTGAGTTCGCTCGGCTGCTCGCCATCCGTCCGGCACGACCCACGAGCCCTGCTCGGACGTGAGCGGCAAAAGGACCCGTGACAGGCACAACGCCCGTCACGGGTTCCCTGCCGCACGACCCCTCGTCGCAACGCCGATCACTGACTGGAGCTGGGTGGCTGTAGCGTCATCGGAAACGTCGCGAGAGATGGCGTTGGAACATGCGTTATCAAGATCGGGCGCAGTGGCGAGGCGTTGTCGTACCCATTGGCTACACCGCTCAGGCGGCGGCGCGGCGGCGCAATTTGGCGGCGACACGGCGGCGATTGAGAATCAGGTGGCCGATCACCAGCGGTAGGAAGACCATTCCGGACGCCGCATGGACGCGCTCGACGAGGCCGCCCGCACCCGCCAGCCATACCGGGAAACCCGACACCATGGCGATGACGAAGGTCGAGGCCAGCACGGCGTTGTAGATCACGAGCTTGCGCTCGGGATGCCTCGTGCGCTTTCTGGCCGCGGACGTCACCCAGTGCCGCTGCGAGTACACGTGCCACGCGATGACACCGAGCGTGCCGATCCCGACGATCGAGTGCCACGTCGCCCCCCATTCATGCGACGCGAACGCGATGAATGCCGTGAACAGCAGGCCGACAGTGACCACGATCGTCTGCATCCGGCGGCTGCCGGCCCGCCGGCCGGGTACGGATCTGCCGGCGGGCTGAGCAACAGGTGCCGCGCGTTCCACGGGAAGGGACGAGTTCCTCGGTTCACCCGGGAATGACATGATCCACTTCTTTCTTCGAAGAGTGCCGGGCCGCGCAGGGGCGTGAGCTCTAAGGCTCACCGGCGTCAAAGGAGAAAACATCCGTCCTGAGAATGGTCTGGGCCTACCGCGGTCGCAGCAGGCGTCCGGACTACCGCATCTGCGGACAGGCCGGGCGCGGACACGACGAAGTCGCCGCGCGAAAACGCGCGTAGCAGCCCGGGCGAGTTCGGCCGGCGTCATCTACGCGACGTCGGGCCGGGTCATCAGCGGCGACCGCACGTGCAACGCCAGATCAGGGCCGGTCAGGGGCACGATGTGCCACGTCGCCACCGCCGTTCTGGTCTTCCCCTGGACGGACATGAGCTGCATACGGTCGGAGGGCCGGTATTGGGGCGGTCAGACGCGCCTCCTGTGTCGGGCTCAGCCGCCTGCTGCCGCTTCGATCGCCTGCTTCATCTCCACTGCGCCGCGTTCGATGCGAATCCGGATCTCGGCCGCGAGCGCGTGCGGCAGGACGTCAGTGGTCCAGATCAGCCGGCCCGCCCGGTCACCCTCCGAGCGGACTTCGAACGAGGCATGGTGGTACTCGATCGCAGGTCGCGCGCCCTCGACGACGGAGTAGGCCAGGCGGCGGGCGTCGTCATCCACCGCGACGATCAGCTCACGGATCACGTGCCCGTCGGGAAAGGTCAGCAACCGCTGGTCGCCCTCGAGCCGGGTGCCGGTGACGCGGCCGGGCAGCAGGCGCTCGTGGACGGCGCCGACGTCGCGCAGCACGTCCCAGATGTGCTCGGGGGAGGAGTCGATCACAATCTCGTGGCGGATGGAAGCCATGGCGCCTGGGGGTTCCTCTCAGGGCGAGACAGGTCGTGAGCACCCTAGCCGGAGCACGTCCGAGCAGGGCTTCGAGGATCTCGCCGCTGACCTCCCGCGGCGCTTCCGGTCCGGCAGCGGTCCGGGGTCACCTTGCCACCGGACGACCCCCGTCCTCACCGTGTGGCCGACCAGCAGGAACATGGCCTGGCGCGCAACGGGGTCGACTCAGAAACCGCTGCGGCGGGAGACTCCGGACCGGCGGTCACCTCGCGACGCGGAATCGCAGGTGTGTCACGTTCGGCGACTCCAGCGACCTGTCTCGCTCCAGCTCGATGTGATCGGTGCCGAGGTGGTCGAAGAGCCGGGCGCCTGAACCGAGCAGCACGGGCACCAGGTGAATCTGAATCTCGTCCACGAGCCCGGCCTTCACGAACTGCTGTGCGGTGCTCGCCCCACCCATGATGAGGACGCATCCGTCGCCCGCCGCCGCCCGGGCCTGCCGGAGCGCGCTTTCGATGCCGCCGGTGACGAAGGTGAACGCCGCGCTTTTCATCACCAGCCGTTCGCGGGCCTGATGACTGAGCACGAAGCAGGGCACAGGAAACGGCGTGTCCCCCCACAGCTCCACTCCCACGTCGAACGTGCGCCTGCCCAGCACAACGGCTCCGGTCGACGCGAGAATCTCCTGTGCGACCCGGGCGTCCACTCCATTCGGTGATGTGCCGCCGGCGGCCACGGCCCGATCCGAGCCGCTGGTGAACAGCCACTCGTGGAGCCGCTCGCCGCCCACTCCCATGGGGTGTTCGATGCTCACATCGGGCCCGGCGCTGAAGCCGTCCACCGACATACTCATGTTCAGCACGACGCTTTTCATGAGGTTCTCCTTTTCTCACGTTCCTTGCGATATCAACAGGGGCGCGGCCCAATCGGCCGTCAGGTGATGTCGCCTTTGGACGCGACCTTGGGGGCGAGCCACGCGGGGACCAGCGCGGTGCACAGCACGAGGGCGGTGACGGCGAATGCCACGGGGTAGCCCAGCGGCACGCTCAGGAGGCCGAACGCGACCGCCCCGACACCCATCCCGCCGTCGTAGGCGAGGTTCCACAGCGCACTCACCCGGCCGAAGTCGGACTCGGAGGCGCGGGCGAACATCTGGGCCAGCGTCACGTTCTGCGCCAGCCCGAAGCCGAGCCCGAACAGCCCCATGCCGGCCATCACGGCGACCGGGCTGCCGGTCCAGACGAGCACGGCCGTGCCGACGGCGGCCGCGAGCACCGCGGGGACGAGGAGGCGGGCAGTGCCATGCCGGTCGCCGTACCAGCCCGCGCCCCAGCGGGCGAGCGGAGCGGCGCAGGACTGCACGAGCAGAGCCCACGCGGCCACGTGATGTGACCCGGCAGGTACGGCCATGGGGAGGAAGGTCAGCAGAGCCCCGGCCGCCAGTGTCACGGTGGCGAAGACGACCGCCGGCCCGGCGAGCCCACGGATCCGAAGGACGCCGAGCACGCCGGCGCGCTCGATCCGAGCCGGGCGAGCCGGCCGGGCCGGCAGGCCGGGTACGGCGGCCAGCGCGAGCAACGACAGCGCCGCCCCGATGACGAACACCGGCCCGTACCCGACGTTCCCGGCCAGCCACAGCCCCAGCGGCAGGCACACGATGGACGGGACCGCGACGGCCACGCCGTACAACCCGAGCCCCTCGCCGCGGCGATCGGCCGGTACGAGCTCGGCGACGAGGGCTGAGCCGGCCACGACGACGATGCCGAGCCCCGCGCCGCGCACCACGCAGACCACGAGCACCAACGGCAGTGCGGAGGACGCCACCAGTGCCAGCGCGGGCGCCCCGAGCAGAAGCGGGCCCGCGGCCATCACGAGGCGGTACCCGTACCTGCGCAGCAGGCCCGGCACCGCGAACTCCATCAGCACGGTGCCCAGCATCAGTGCACCGGTGGACATGCCCGCGCCGACGCCGCCGAGCCCGGCGGTGGCCAGGTACAGGGGGACGACCGGCATCAGCAGATAGAAGCTCGCGGGAGAACACACCGAGGCGATCAGCAACAGGACCATCGGCCGGGTCAGGATCGGCCGCCGATCAACGACGTCCCCGAGACGAACCTCGACCCTGTCCACCGAGGCTTCCCTACCGGTGGCGACTCCCTGCTGATTCATGAGCCGACCGTAGGACGGGATCCGGTTCACCAGTAAGGTCCGGTTTCATGCTGATCGACTGGACCGGTTCCGGACCGCAGCTCCTGGTGCAGGTCGACCGAAACCGGCCCGAACCCCTGCGCGAGCAACTCGAACGCGCATTTCGGGAGGCCATCCGCGCCGGTCGGCTCGCTGCCGGGGAGCGGCTCCCCTCATCCCGCGCCCTGTCGCGCGACCTCGGCATCTCGCGCGGCCTGGTGACCGAGTGCTACGCGCAACTGCAGGCGGAGGGCTATCTGGTCACCCGCGGCGGCTCGGCCACCCGGGTCGCCGCCACCGCGCGTCCGTACCCGGCCGCGCCTCCGCAGCCCACGGCCGTCGAGCCGGCGCGAATCGACTTCCGGCCCGGGGTACCCGACCTGTCGAGCTTCCCGCGTGATGCCTGGAGCGGGGCCCTGCGCCGGGCCTGCCGCGATGCGCCCAGCGACCTGCTCGGCCGCCTCGACCCGCACGGTGATCCGACATTGCGGGAGGTGCTCGCCGCCTATCTGCGGCGCGTCCGCGGCGCCGGCACCGACCCGGGGCACATCGTCATCTGCGCGGGCTACGCCCAAGGGCTGCAGCTCGTCCTGCGGTCCCTGGCGGGCCAGGGCGTACGCGTCGTGGCCTTCGAGGACCCCGGCGACCCCGACCACCGCGCCATCGCCGCGATGCTGGGCCTCGACGTCATCGGCGTTCCGGTCGACGAGCGCGGCATCGACACCGACGCGCTGGCCGCCACCGACGCGCGCGCCGTCGTGCTCACCCCCGCCCACCAGTCACCCACCGGCGTCGTCCTCGCCCCGGACAGGCGGCAGGCCCTGATCGACTGGGCCACGACCCGGACCGCGACGATCATCGAGGACGACTACGACGCCGAGTTCCGGTACGACCGCGAACCCGTCGGCGCGCTCCAGGGCCTCGCCCCGGACCGGGTCGCGCTCCTCGGCTCGGTCAGCAAGTCACTCGCGCCGGCCCTGCGACTCGGCTGGATCGTCAGCCCACCGCACCTGACGCCTGATATCGCCCGCTACAAGCGGCTCGCCGACCGCGGCTCACCGGTCCTCGACCAGCTCGCGCTCGCCGACCTGCTGAAATCCGGCCGTTACGACCGGCACCTGCGCCACATGCGGCAGCGCTACGCCGCCCGCCGCGCCGCCCTCCTCGAAGCGGTCCAGCGACACGCACCCGGCATCGAACTGCACGGGCTGGCCGCAGGGTTCCACACCGTCGCCCGGCTACCGGCCGATGCCGACGAGCGTGCCATCGTCGCGGACGCGCGCCGCCGGTCCGTCGGACTGTACGGAATGAGTACGTACCGCATGGACCGGCACCCACGGCCTCCGCAGCTCGTCCTCGGATTCGGCAACCTGACCACGACCGCCATCTCCGAAGGCATCGAAACCATCGCCGACCTCCTCCACCCACACTGAGCAAGCCGGCAACCCGCCTCAGCCCCTTGAGCGGATGCGGGAAAGACCAGATTTGGGAAATCGTGTGCTGACACCGACACCGATGAAGTCATGCTGTCGCTCAGCGCGCTTGCCTCATCACGTTCGGTGAGTCATACTGGGGGCAGCCGCACCTCTGGGAGTGCGGAAGTGAGGCCGGGACTACCGAGGGATATCGGGTGCCCGGCCTTCGCGCTGTCAGGTCACTCCAGGCAGATCACGCGAATCTGATCGGCGAGGGCATTAAAGTATCGTGGCTCTCCATCCAGCCACCAGGTCGTGGCCCCAACAACGGCATCCGCCGCCCAGAGCAACGGCTCGTCGTTGGGTGACTCCCAGCTCACCTTCATGGTCAGCGAAACGCGACGCGACCGCCGCAGGCTGGTGAGGAGGCTCCGGTCGAACCGGTCGTCGGTGTAGCGACTCTCCAGGACGACCATTGCGACGCCTGCCGCGTCGAGTTCGTAGAGCAGACGTTCCATACAGAGTAGCCTCGCGCGCTCGTGCCGGACATTCTTGTCGTGGATGCGTACGGTCACGATGCTGTGCAAGGGGAGCTTGGCCACGGTCTCGGCGATATGAAGCCGGTGCGGCGGGGACTCGTCGCGCCAGTGCAGACGGTGGTTTGCTCAGACGGAGGGATTCGAGGGTCATCCGGATGTCGTCATGGTCGGCAGAGTCCATGATCACGGCAGCCATCGCATAGATGCTGTCGTCGTCCGGATGACGCCGCAGACTCTCGTCTACATAGGCGGTAAGCACTGCGTAAATATATCGTTGCTAAGAGTAATGGAAGCCGGGTTGTCCTATCGAGGAGATGAGCGCGATCAGGGGCGAGTGCAGGCCAGGCCCCGTCTATCGCTGGGTGGCGGTGTTGGAGTGGCGGAGGGCGGTCATGATGGGGGTGCGGAGGGCGGGGGAGAGGGCGATGGTGGCGGCCGAGGTGGCGGTGTGCGGGGTGTCGTCCTGGTCGAGGACCAGGCCGCCGGCCTCGCGGACCAGGAGGACGCCGGCCATCGTGTCCCAGGGCTGGTTGGCCAGGATGATGGACGCGTCGAGTCTGCCCTGCGCCACCCAGGCCAGGTCGATCGCCGCGGTGCCGATCATCCGGATGCGCTGCGCCTGGCCGCCGAGCCGGGCCAGCAGGGCCATCCGGACGCGGTTCTTCGGCTCGGCGTCCGGGCCGACCGCGAAGTCGCCGATCGAGATCATCGCCTCGGACAGATCCTGAGTTCGCGAGGCGCGGATGCGCTCGCCTCCCATGAACGCTCCGTGCCCGGCGGCGGCGGTGTAGTGGACGCCGAGGAACGGCAGGTCGATGGCCGCCAGCACGCTGTTGTCGCCTTTGACGAGGGCGAGCGACACCGCGCACAGCGGGATGCCACGGGCGAAGTTCGCCGTGCCGTCCACCGGGTCGAGGGCCCACCACAGCGCGTCGCCGCCAGCGCCGGTACGGCCGCGTTCCTCGCCGAGAATCCCGATCTCCGGGGTCTCGCGGGCCAGGAAGCCGCGCACGGCGTCCTCGACGGCGAGGTCGACGTCGGTCACCATGTCGCGGTCGCCCTTCGCCGCGACCGACTGCGGCGCCCGCGCTCGGATGATCCGGTGCGCCGTCGCGACGGCTTCCCTGGCGATGGGCAGCAGTTCGAGGTGGTCGGTCACCTCAGGCACCGGCGCTGTCGAGCCGGCCGTGGGTGAAGGTGTCGAGGTGTGGCAGGTGGTGCCCGAGCCGGTCGCGTTTCGCCACCAGGTAGCGCAGGTTGTGGTCGTTCGCCGGTACGAGGAGCGGGACCCGGGCCGCCACCGTGATCCCGTGTGATTCGAGGGCGTGGATCTTGTCGGAGTTGTTGGACATCAACCGGATCGACCGGACCCGCAGGTACTTCAGCACCCGGGCGGCCGGGCCGAAGTCCCGGGTGTCCACCGGCAGATCCAGCGCGGTGGCTGAGTCGACGGTGTCCAGGCCGTCGTGGTCCTGCAGCACGTGGGTGCGCACCTTGGCGACCAGGCCGATGCCGCGGCCCTCGTGCCCGCGCAGGTACACCAGGACCCCGCTTCCGGCCTGGACGATCGCGTCGAGCGCGGCGTTGAGCTGGTCGCCGCACTCGCAGCGCATCGCGTCGAAGATGTCGCCCGTCACGCACTCGGAGTGCACCCGGACCAGGACGTTCTCCCGCATCGTCGTCTCGCCGTAGACCAGGGCGAGGTGTTCGTGCCCGTCGAGTGGGTCGCGGAAGGCGACCGAGCGGAAGGTGCCGCGGCGCGTCACCAGATCGGCCTCGGCGACGTCGTCGCCCGAGATGCTGAGGTCACACATCTATCTCTCCTCGTTTCCCGACGTCCGGCGGCTGTCGGATGTTGCGAGATGGCGGGTGGTGCCCCAGGCTGGCGGCCTATGAACGACTCCGCCTACCTGCTGCCGCTGGCCACCACGACCGAAGTACGGGATCGGCGCGCCGAGGTCGCGCTGCTGCCCATCGGCAGTTTCGAGCAGCATGGGCCTTTTCTGCCGCTGGCCACCGACACGATCGTCGCCTGCACGATCGCGGGCGCGCTCGCGGACGCCCATCCCGTGCTGCTCCTGCCGCCGGTCACCGTCTCGTGTTCGCACGAGCACGAGACCCCGGCCTGGCCGGGGACGGTCAGCATCTCCGCCGCGACGCTGTACGCCGTGGTCCGCGACATCGCGGCCTCGCTCCAGCGGTCCGGTATCACCAGAATAGTGCTGGTCAACGGCCATGGCGGAAACTACGTGCTGGGCAACGTCGTCCAGGAGGCCGCCGGGTCCGGGCAGCGGATGGCGATCTTCCCCGGGAGCGCCGACTGGGAGGCGGCGTGGGCCGCGGCGGGCCTCGCGACCTCCGCGTGGAGCGACATGCACGCGGGCGAGCTGGAGACGTCCATCCTGCTGCACGCGCATCCCCGGCTGGTCCGGCCCGGTTACGAGTCGGGCGACCGGTTGTCGGACGATCGTCAGCATCTGCTCACCCTCGGCATGGCGGCGTACACGGAGTCGGGGATCATCGGCAGGCCGTCACTGGCTTCGGCGGGCAAGGGAAAGGCCGTTCTCGACAGCCTGGTCAGGTCGTTCGGCGACTATCTCGCGGTCCTCGGCGGGTAGTGCGTGGCCGGCGGGCCGGGTGCCGCGACGCAGCAGCAGGACGACGGCGCCCGGCAGGCTCGCCACGAAGGCGAGCACCCCGTACACCACCGCGGTGGTGAGCCCCTGCTGGGCGCCGAGCCCCACGGCGCCGAACGCCAGCGCCGAGAAGGCCTCGCGCGGCCCGAAGCCGCCGACGTTCACCGGCAGGGCCATCACGAGCAGCGCCAGCAGCGCCAGCGGAAGGAGCCGCCCGACCGGCGCGGCCGAGCCCGCGGTGCGCGCGGCGACGACGAACATCGCGACGTACCCGAGCAGCACCAGAGCGGACAGTCCGAGCACCCCGGGCCAGGCGTCCCGGGCCAGCAGGCCGCGACGCGCGTCCGCCACGGCGGCCGAGACCGCGCGGCGCCATCGCGGCACGTCTCTTCTGCGCCAGGCCCAGGCCGCGAGCGCGGCGGCGGCGGCGAGCCCGCCGAGCAGGACGATCGTGATCCCCAGGCCCGGCAGGACGGCGTGCGCCATCGTCGCGGCCAGCGAGGGCTCGATCAGCAGCGCGATCACTCCGGCGCCGATCAGGACCACCTGACCGGCGGTGCGTTCCAGCACCACGGCGCGGACGCCGCGGCCGACGTCACCGGCCGACCGGCCATGACGGAGCGCGCGGTGCGCGTCGCCGAGTACGCCGGCCGGCAGTACCGCGTTGAGGAACAGCGCCCGGTAGTAGTCCGCGACCGCGGTGAGCACCGGCAGCGGCAGGCCGAGCCGGCGGGCCAGCAGGCGCCACCGCCAGACGCCGAACACGGTGGTCAGCAGGCCGATCGCCAGCGCGGCCAGCACCGCCGGGCCGTCGACCAGCCGGAACCCGTCGACGAACGCGCCGGTGCCGAGCCGCCACACCAGCACCACCAGGATGACCACCGCGACGAGAACGCGCAGCCAGGGCCACATCCGGCTCATCAACGGCGTTCACCGTCGGGTGGGCCGCTCTGGTCCGCTTCTCGCACTGGGACCGGCTCGACGGGGCCGGCGGCGGGGAGGGCGAGCAGGTCGTCGTGGCCGACCACGACCCGCAGCGTGCCGGCCGCGCACGCGTCGAGCCTGCGCGTGAGATAGGCCTGGCCTGCCGCCGCGAGGTCGGGACGCTGCTCGCACGCGGCGCCGACCCAGCCGCGCAACCACTCCGCGGTCAGCTCGCGCCGGTCGGCGCCGAGCCGCCAGGGGCTGGGCCGGACGAGCACCGTGGCGCCCCGTCGCGTGAAGGCCGCCGTGGCCACGGCGGAGGCGTCCGGTCCGAGCAGGCGGCGGCCGCCGGTGACCCGGCGCTGGTGGGCGTTGAAGGCGGTGGCGAGCTCGGCGTCGAGCGGGTCGGCCGGGTCCAGCTCGACCCGGCCCACCACGGAAAGGCTCAGCAACGCGGGACACCGGGCCCGCGCGCAGGCGCCGGCGAGGGCGTCCACCTCGTCGGCGGTGAGCAGGTCCAGCAGCGCGGAGGCGGTCACCAGCGAGGTGCCGGCGAGGTCCTCGGGGCTGAGCCGGGTGATGTCACCCCGCGTCGTCTCCACCGTGACCGGGCTGCCGTCGCCGGCCGGGCCGCGGACGCCGGAGGCGGCGAGGGCGAGCAGGTCGGGGTCCCGGTCGTGCAGGATCCAGTGCTGCGGGCCGGGCAGCCGGGCGGCCAGCCAGCGGCCCATGGCGCCGGTGCCGCAGCCGAGATCACGGATGACCAGCCGGCCGGTGCGTGCGACCTCGCTAGCCAGATGGGCGCGCAGCGGGTCGAGCAGGCCGGTCGCGCGGGCCGCGGCGTCGGCGTCTTCGCGCAGCGCCAGCCATCGCGGGCTGTAGCGGGGCGCGGTCACGTCGCCGGCCAGGGCTGCCGCCGGACCCGTTCCAGCACCTCCGCCATGCGCCGTGATGTCACGTCCCATCCGTCCAGCATGTCACGTCTGTCACAGGCCGACCTCTTGATCCGTTGTCTTAGGCCGGGCTCGGCGAGCCAGCGGCGCAGCGCGTCCGCGAGCGCCACCGGGTCCTCCGGAGGCGTCAGCAACCCCGGGACGCCGCCGTCGCGGGCACGCCCCAGGGTCTCCGGCACCGCGTCCACGGCCGTCGCCAGCACCGGAATCCCGCGGGCCAGCGCCTCGGTCACCACCATGCCGTACGTCTCACCGCGTGAGGCCAGCACCACCAGGTCGGCGGCGGCATAGCTCGCCGCGAGCGCCTCGCCGGTGCGCGGACCGGCCAGCCGTACCCGATCCGCGAGACCGAGCGCGGCGATCAGCTCGCGCAGCCGCGTGACGTACCCGGGCTCGCGGCTCAGGCTTCCGACGAGGTCGCAGGTCCACGGCAGGCCGGTCAGTGTTCCGAGAGCCCGGACGAGCAGGTCCTGCCCCTTGCGGGGGGTGAGCGCGGCCACGCAGAGCAGCCGGGACGCGCCGTCGGTGCCGGGGGCGAGCGGCGCGGGGTCGGTGCCGGGGGCGACGACGTGCACCCGATCGGGGTCCAGGCCGTGGTGGGCGATCAACCGGCGCCCGGCCCACGGGCTGGTCACCACCACCGCGGCGGCCGCGTGCAGCGTCGCCCGCTCGGCGGCGTCCAGTTCCCCGGCCAGTGCGGGCGCGATGCCGGTCTCGGCGGCCAGCGGCAGGTGGACCAGCACCGCTAGGCGCAACCGGCGTGCCTGAGGGAGGACGACCTCGGGGACGCCGCAGGCCACCAGCCCGTCCATCAGCACCACGGCGCCGTCGGGGGCCGAGGCGAGCGCCCGCGCCAGCTCCGCCCGGGCATGCGCCTCGGGTGCCGGCCAGGCGCCCGGGACGGCGACCTCGCGGACCGGCCGGCCCGCCGCGGCCAGGCCCTGGCACACGCGCCGGTCATAGACGTTGCCGCCGCTCGGCACGGACGCGTCGTCCACGTCACCGGGCAGGACGAAGTACGCCGGAGGTGAGCTCAAAGGGCGCGCTCGTAGCTCGCCCAGGCGACGTGCGACTCGTGCAGGGTGACGGTGATCCCGGCCAGCCCGTGTGCCCCCTCGCCCAGCCGGCCCTCGCGTACCCGGTCGGCGAGCCGATCGGCGATGACCTTGGCGAGGAACTCGGTCGTGGTGTTGATCCCGGCGAAGGCCGGCTCCTCGTCCAGGTTGCGGAAGGTCAGCTCGCCGAGCACGGCCTTGAGCTCCTCGGTGGCCAGGGCGATGTCGACCACGATGTTGTCGCCGTCGAGCTCGGCCCGGCGGAACGTCGCGTCCACGACGAACGTCGCGCCGTGCAACCGCCGCGCCGGGCCGAAGACCTCACCCTGGAAGCTGTGCGCGACCATCATGTGATCGCGAACGGTGACGCTGAACAATGAGTTCATCCTCCGAGAGGTCGGCTGCCGATTCAGTCCTCCGCGGGACCATACACGACTCGGTGGCACAATCCGGGCAGGTCGCCGCCGGCGATGCGGGCCATCACCTCGGGAAGCTCGGCGAACGCGCACTCACCGGTGATCAACGCGTCGAACGCGGGATCGGTCAGGAAGCGCAGGGCGAGCGACAGCCGATCGGCGTACGAGCGCCGGGCACGCCGGGCCGGCGACACCGCGCCCACCTGGCTGGCGCGCAGCGTCAGGCGCCCGGAGTGGAAGGCTTCGCCGAGCGGCACGCTCACCCGCCGGTCGCCGTACCAGCTCAGTTCGATCACCGTGCCCTCGGCAGCCACGAGCTGCAACGACCGCGCCAGACCCGCCTCGGTGGCACTGGCGTGCACCACGATGTCGCAGTCGCCGGCGGCCTGTTCCGGGGTCACGAAGGCGACGCCGAGCGCCTCGGCCACGGCCGCCCGCGCCGGATCCACATCGACCAGCTCCACCCGCACCCCAGGGAAGGCGGCGAGCAGCCTGGCCACGGAGCAGCCCACCATCCCCGCCCCGACCACGGCGACCCGGTCACCGATGAGCGGCGCCGCGTCCCACAGCGCGTTCACCGCGGTCTCCACCGTGCCGGCCAGCACCGCCCGCGCCGCGGGCACCTCGTCCGGCACCAGGGTCACCGCGTCGACCGGGACCACGTAGCGGGTCTGGTGCGGATACAGGCAGAAGACCGTACGCCCCTGCCAGGCCGGCGGCCCCTCCTCGACCACTCCCACGTTGAGGTAGCCGTACTTGACCGGCCCGGGGAAGTCGCCCTCCTGGAACGGCGCCCGCATCAGCCGGTGCTGGCTCTCCGGCACTTCGCCACGGAACACCAGGCTCTCGGTGCCCCGGCTCACCCCCGAGTAGAGCGTGCGGACCAGCACCTCATCGGCACCGGGAGGCGGCACCGGCACCGGCCGGATCTCTCCCTCACCAGGAGATTTGAGCCAGAACGCATCTGAATTGAGCCGCATCGCCCTCCTCGTCGTACATCTTGCCAGGGGAGTCATTCCTACCCGGAGCGGGTCGGCTTGCATGCTATTGGACGCGCCGAATCCGGGGTTATGGAGCTGGAGGAGTAGTGACCACACTGGATCGACGCGTTACGGAGGTACCGGTCCTGGGACCGGCCGCCGGGATAGGGATGCAGGTCGTCCTGCTCGCCGTGCTCTGGGCCGACGCGGGCCTGAACCCCGCGGGCCTGCTGGCCGGCATCACCTGTGCCGTGATCCTCTCGGCCCTCCTCACCCGCTCCATGCGCCGATCCGGGATCCACGCGCTGGGACCGGCGGGCCTGGTCACCCTGGCCCGGGCCGAGCTGGCCGGAGGCGTCACGGCGCTGGTCACGACCGGCCTGACCGGTGGAGACGTCCCGGTTTCCTACCTTGTCGCGCTCGCCGCGGTCGGGCTGATCCTCGACGGGGTCGACGGTCACGTGGCGCGGCGCACCGGGACGGTCTCCGACCTCGGGGCGCGGTTCGACATGGAGACCGACGCCTTCCTGATCCTGGTGCTCAGCGTGCACGTGGCCGCGTCGACCGGCGCGTGGGTGCTCGCGATCGGCGCCATGCGGTACGTCTTCGTCGCGGCGGCCTGGGCGGCGCCCTGGCTGCGGGCGCCGCTGCGGCCGAGCTTCGCCCGCAAGACCGTGGCCGCGCTGCAGGGCGTCATCCTGGTGATCGTGAGCGCAGGCGTCGCTCCGCCTCCCGTCGCGACCGGCCTGGCCGGGCTGGCGCTGGCGTCGCTCGTGTGGTCGTTCGGCCGGGACATCGCATCGCTGTGGCGCGACCGGCAGCCCGCCCGGCCGCGGTCACACCGCGAGGTCCGGCCGACCATGCCGATGGCGGACGTGGACCAGCGCGCAGGCACCGGGGGAGAGCCGGCGGGTACC
The DNA here is from genome assembly GCF_014646695.1 of Sphaerisporangium melleum. Lineage (GTDB taxonomy): Bacteria > Actinomycetota > Actinomycetes > Streptosporangiales > Streptosporangiaceae > Sphaerisporangium > Sphaerisporangium melleum. Next base: position 321,815 of record NZ_BMNT01000001.1, on the reverse strand, counting down.
GGCTCGGCGGAGGTGGACCAGCGCGTGCGCGCTACGGTTACCGGCTCGGTGCCCGCCTGGGACCGTTCCGGGGCCCTCGACGAGCCGTGGCTGGTCCGTTCCGGCTGAACCGCCGGCGCCCGCCCGCCGTATCCGTACCCGGTGCCGCCCGGCCAGGCCGCGGTAACCGGTGTGACCAGGCTTGACAGGGAAGGACCTTCGGATTGTCGTCCATCACGCGCTCTCGCCCGCCGTCCCCTCCGGGAGAGACGACCGGGAAGGACGTCCCGGGCGATGCCGGCGCGCCCGGACGCCCGCGATGGCGCGTCGTCGCCGCGCGGGTGGCCACCGGCTTCGCCTGCCTGCTGGTGCTGTTCGCGCTCAACGCGCCGAACCAGATCGGTCACCTCACGCCCTGGGCGTTCGCCCGCGTCCCCCTCGAAGGGCTGCTCGGCGTCGCCCTCGTGCTCGTCCTGCCGCCCAGGCCGAGACGGGTGGTGGCGGCGCTCGCCGGAGCGGTCCTCGCCCTGCTGACCCTCGTGAAGATCGCCGACCTGGGCTTCGACGCGGTCCTGCGACGGCCCTTCGACGTGCTGCTCGACTGGGCCTTCCTCGGCAACGCCGTGGACTTCCTCACCGCGTCGTTCGGCCGGGCCGGCGGGATCGGCGCCATCGTCGCGTTCGCCGGCCTCGTCGCCGGTTTTCTCGTCCTCATCACGCTGTCGGTCACCCGCCTGGCCCGCGTCGCCGCCCGGCACCGCGCCCCGGCGACCGGCGCTCTCGGGACGCTCGGCACCGCCTGGGTCGCCTGCGTCCTGCTCGGCGTACAGATCGGCCCGGACGTGCCCGCCGCCGCCCTCGTCCACGACCACGCGCGGCAGGTGGCCGCCGGCCTGCGGGATCAGCGGGCCTTCGCCGCGCAGATCCGCGTCGACGCCTTCCGCGACACCCCCGGCCAGGACCTGCTCACCGCGCTGCGCGGCAAGGACGTCATCGTCTCCTTCATCGAGAGCTACGGCCGCGACGCCGTCGAGGACCCGGAGTTCGCGCCGCAGGTCGACGCGGTGCTCGACGCGGGCACCCGCCGGCTGCGCGCGGCCGGGTTCGGCTCGCGCAGCGCGTTCCTCACCTCACCGACGTACGGCGGCGGCAGCTGGCTCGCCCACGCCACGCTGCTGTCCGGCCTGTGGGTGAACAACCAGCAGCGGCACGGCACCCTGATCGAAAGCGACCGCCCGACCCTCCCCGGCCTGTTCCGGCGCGCGGGCTGGCAGACCGTCGCCGTCATGCCCGGCAACACCAAGGCCTGGCCGGAAGGGGCGTTCTACGGCTACGACCGGGTGTACGACTCCCACAACCTGGGATATCGCGGCCCCGGTTTCAACTGGGGCACCATGCCCGACCAGTACACCCTCTCGGCCTTCCAGCGGCTCGAACGCGGCAAGCCCGGCCACGCCCCGATGATGGCGGAGATCCCGCTCGTCTCCAGCCACGCGCCCTGGGCCCCCATCCCCAGCCTCACCGACTGGAAGACCATCGGCGACGGCACGGTCTTCGGCCCCATCGCCGCCGCCGGCGAATCACCGGACGCCGTGTGGCGCGACGCGTCGCGGGTGCGCACCGAGTACCGGCGGTCCATTGAGTACACGCTGAGCACCCTCATCTCCTACGTGGAGACCTACGGCGACGACGACCTCGTGCTCGTCTTCCTCGGCGACCACCAGCCCGCCCCGATCGTCACCGGCGAGGGCGCGAGCCGCGACGTGCCGATCACGATCATCGCCCGTGACCCGGCCGTACTGGACCGCATCTCCGGCTGGGGCTGGCAGGACGGCCTCAAGCCCGGCCCGAAGGCCCCCGTCTGGCGCATGGACACCTTCCGCGACCGCTTCCTCACCGCCTTCGGCCCCCACCCCGCGGAACCATCTCGGCCATGAAACAAGCCGGGGCCCGCACCTCGAAGGTGCGGGCCCCGGCCGTGTGGCGTGACGCGTCAGGCGGGAACGATGTTCTCGGCCTGCGGGCCCTTCTGGCCCTGGGTGACGTCGAAGGAGACCTTCTGGCCTTCCTGCAGCTCGCGGAAGCCCTGGGCGGCGATGTTCGAGTAGTGCGCGAAGACGTCAGCGCCGCCGCCGTCCTGCTCGATGAAGCCGAAGCCCTTTTCCGCGTTGAACCACTTCACGGTTCCAGTAGCCATGTCGATCTCCTTTGGTCAGAGAGGCTGAGCCGGAATCGGCACCGTGCCGATTCCGCGTTCGCCGTGATAAGCCCGTCCGGAGATGACCGGTACAACAAAAAAGCACCCAACGCTACAATTCTCGTTAGGTGCGTAAAAAGTTTACGGATACCACAACTGCAACTGCTGACCAGCCTAGCACACTTCCGCCGCCCTATCGAGCCGGGCCGTTGACGCGCGTCCTGACGCGGGCTCCGGCGGCGATGATGCCGCCGGGCGTGCCCGGTCAGGTACGCGTCTCCGCGGAGCGACGTAGGGGATCGAGAGAGCCTGGTGACCAGGCCGAGTACGCCGGCTCGGCCGGGATCAGAGGTGGACGAACAGGTGGCCGTCGGGGTCGATGTGCAGGGCGTAGGTCCGCAGTGGCGGCCGGCCGGTGGTCGAGCAACCGGTGGCCAGCTCGAACATGTGCTGGTGCAACGGGCAGATGACGATGTCGCCGTCGATCTGCCCGTCGGCCAGCGGGCCGCCGGCGTGCGTGCACAGGGCGGAGACGGCGCGCGCGTTCCCGTCCCGCAGCCGGAACACGGCGATCTGCTCGCCGCCCACCGTGTACGCCCGGCCCTCGCCGACCGGGATCTCGTCGAGCCGCCCGAGCAGGTGCGGTTCGGCGGTCATGGCTTCGGTACCACGAGCAGCGGCAGGGCCGGCCGGAACTGGCCGGGGGTGACGGGTTCTCTGCCCTCCTGCCAGGGGTCGCGGTAGGCGTCCACCGAGGCCTGGACCGCCTCGTCCAGGCGGGCGGCGATGCCGTCGGCGTCGTCGACCACGATCTCCCGGATCCGCTCGATGCCGACGCGCGGCACGAACGCGTAGGTGCGTTCCAGCCAGTTGGCGTTCTCCCGGTAGTACTGCAGGAAGCGCCCGGTCAGGGTGATGACCTCCTCGGCGGTGCCGACCGTGGCCAGCAGGTCGCCCTTGCGGATGTGCGCCCCCGCCGCGCCGCCCACGTAGATCTCCCAGCGGCCGCCCTCCACGGCCACCACGCCGAGGTCCTTGACGTAGGCCTCGGCGCAGTTGCGCGGGCAGCCGGTGACCGCCAGCTTCATCTTCGCGGGCGATTCGAGACCCTGGAACCTGGTCTCCAGGGCGATGCCCAGCGCGGTGGAGTCACCCAGGCCGTACCTGCAGAAGTCCAGGCCCACGCAGGTCTTGACCGTCCGGAAGCTCTTGCCGTACGCGTGGCCGGACGGCATGCCGAGGTCCGCCCACACCGCGGGCAGGTCCTCCTTGCGGATGCCGAGCAGGTCGATGCGCTGGCCCCCGGTGACCTTGACCAGCGGAACCTGGTACTTGTCGGCGACGTCGGCGATCCGGCGGAGCTGGTCGGGGGTGGTGCAGCCGCCCTTCATCTGCGGTACGACGGAGAACGTGCCGTCCTTCTGGATGTTGGCGTGCACCCGGTCGTTGATGAACCGTGCGTCGCGCTCGTCGACGTACTCGCCGGCCCACATCATGCGCAGCAGCGACGCCAGCCCCATCTTGCTCTTGGCGTCCTCCCTGCCCTCGGGAGCGAGCTCGGCGAAGACCGCGGACACCGACTTGAGGCCGCGTGCCCGGATCTCGGCCATGAGCTCCGGTTTGCCGAGCGGGATGCCCGGCACGTACCAGCCGGCCGAGGGGTCCTCCTCGGTCTCCCCGCCGGCCGCCCATTCGACGATCTGCGCGACGAGCGACCGGCAGGAGCCGCATCCCTTGCCGGCCCGGGTGGTGTCCATCACCCCGGTGACGGACCTGGTGCCGTCCTTGACCGCCGCGACGAGGTCGGCCTTGCTGACGCCGTTGCAGTTGCACACCTGCGCGTCGTCGGACAGCTCCGCGGCGCTGGTCTCGGCGGACGGCGCGCCCAGGTCGAACAGCAGCCGCACCCGCTCCTCGGGCAGCGGCAGCCCGCGGTCGAACGCCTGCATCAGGAAGGCCACCTTGCTCAGGTCGTCCACCAGGGTCGCCCCGACCAGCCGGCCGTCGCGGACCACGACGCATCTGTACATCCCCCGCGACGGCTCGGCCACCACCACGAACTCGTCGTCCTCCCGCTCGGGCCCCTTCAGGCCCATGGACGCCACGTTCACCCCGGCCACCTTGAGCTTGGTCGCGATGCGCGATCCGTGGTAGGCGGCGGTGGGATCGGCTCCGGTGATGTGGTCGGCCAGGACCTTGGCCTGCTCCCACAGCGGCGCCACCACGCCGTACACCTGGCCGCGGTGCTGGGCGCACTCGCCTACCGCGTAGATGCCGGGCTCGCCGACCGCCCGCATCTGGTCGTCGACGACGACGCCGCGCTCCACGACCAGGCCGCCCGCCTGCGCCACCTCGGTGTTCGGGCGGATCCCCGCCGCGATCACCACCATGTCGCAGCCGATGACCCGCCCGTCGGACAGCGCGATGCCGGTCACCTTCTCGGTGCCCCGGATCTCGGTGGTCCGGGCGTTCAGCTCGACGGTGATGCCCAGCCGCTCCACGCTGCGTTTCAGCACCGCGCCCGCCTGCGGGTCCAGCTGCTGGTTCATCAGGTGACCGCCCGCGTGGACCACGGTGGCATCGAGGCCGTGGCTCTGCAGCCCGCGCGCCGCCTCCAGCCCGAGAAGGCCGCCGCCGATCACCACCGCGCTGTGGTGGCCACGGGCGTACCGCAGCATGTTGCGGGTGTCGTCGATCGTCCGGAAGGTGAACACGCCCTGGTGGAAGCCCCGCTTGGCGTCCCGCACCCCGGGGATGTCCGGCACGAACGGCCGGCTGCCGGTGGCGATGATCAGCCGGTCGTACGACGTGGTCGTCCCGTCGTCCGCGTACACCTTCCGGGCGAAACGGTCGATGCGCCTGACCCGGGTGCCCGCGTGCAGCGTGATGCCGTTGGCCGTGTACCAGGACAGGCCGTTCAGGAAGATCTCGGCCTCGTCGTCGGTGCCGGCCAGGACGTTCGACAGCATGATCCGGTTGTAGTTGCCGTACGGCTCGTCGCCGAACATCGTGATGGAGAACTTCTCGCCTCCTCCCCGGGCGAGGATCTCCTCCACCGTGCGCGCCCCCGCCATCCCGTTGCCGATCACGACCAGTCGCTGCCGCATGGCGTTCCTCCTCACACCTCGACCAGACCGAGATCGACCACGACCGATCCGGCCACGCCGTCCGGGGCCGCCACGTACACCTCGATCGTGGTCCCCGCCATCAGGTCCTCCACGACGCGCAGGGAGACGTGCACGCCGTCCTTGGCGCCGATCGGCAGGTACCGCATGGGAACCCCGTCGCGCATCAGGATCAGGCACACCATTTCATCGCAGGAGTTGCCACCCCGCAGGTAGACGGGCTGGGTGACATATCCGTCCGGGACGACGTAGCGCAGCTCCGACGCCAGCAGGTAGGGGGCGTCCAGGCCTTTCCCGGTGAAGGGGAAGATCCCCTGCAGGAACCGGGGTGTCGAGTCCATATGCGTCCTTCCGCCGAGCTGTGGCTGTGGGCCTTCGACCTTCCTGACGGCGACCGCGCAGGCCTTGAACGCGGGCATGCGGGAGAGAGGATCCAGCGACGGATCGGTGAGGGCGTTCGCGCCGGACTCGCCGCCCCAGTGGAACGGAACGAAGATGGTGTCGGGACGGATGCCGTCGGCCGGCTCCGCCACGAAGAGGGCGCTGCCCCGGCGGGTGCGCAACTCGACCGCGTCCCCCGCGCGGATGCCGTGCCGTCTGGCCAGGTCAGGGTGCATCTCCGCGCGCGGGACCGTCTCGCCCCGGGTCAGCGCCGCGATCCGGCGCGTCTGGGTGCCGCTCTGGTACTGGCGCATGAGCCGCCCTGTGGTGAGGACGTACGGGAACTCCGCGTCGAGCCGTTCGGTGGCGTCCCGGTGCTCCACCCGGACGAACCGCGCCCGGCCGTCCGCGGTGGCGAACCGTTCGGTGAACATCCGCGCCGCCCCCGTCCCGCCCTCCGGGCACGGCCAGAACACCCCCTGCTCGGCCTCGATCCGCTCGTAGGTGACCCCGCCGTAGTCGGCGACCCCACCGGAACTGGCCCGCCGCAGCTCCTGGAACACCTCGCGCGCGTCGTCGGTGAAGTACGCGCCGCGCCCGAGCCGCCGGGCCAGCGCGGTGATGATCCGCAGATCGTCGCGCGCCTCGCCGGGCGGCACCCGCACCGGCCGCCGCCGCAGCACCCGGCCCTCCAGGTTGGTCATGGTGCCCTCCTCCTCCGCCCACTGGGCGGTGGGGAACACCACGTCGGCCTCCATCGCGGTCTCCGACAGGAACATGTCCGACACCGCGAGGAAGTCCAGCGCGCACAGGCGGTCGAGCACCCGGTCGCGATCAGGGGCGGACACCACCACGTTCGAGGCGAACACCAGCAGGGCGCGCACCCCGCCGTCCCGGCCCAGACCGCTGAGCATCTCCTGCGCCGACAACCCCGCACCGGGCAACTCCTCCGGGTCGACCCCCCAGACCGCGGCCACGTGAGCCCGGGCGGCCGGGTCGTCGATCCGCCGATACCCGGGGAGCTGGTCGGCCTTCTGGCCGTGCTCCCGGCCGCCCTGGCCGTTGCCCTGCCCGGTGATCGAGCCGTACCCACTGCCCGGCCGGCCGGGCAGCCCGAGCGCCAGCGCCAGATTGATGAACGCCTGCGCGGTGTCGCTGCCCTGGCTGTGCTGCTCGGCTCCCCGCGCCGTCAGGATCATCGCGGAGGCGGCGGTGCCGAGCATCCCGGCCACGCGTTGCAGGTCCTCCACCGGAACCCCGGTGATCCGCTCGACCCGGTCGGGCCAGTACGCCGCCAGGCCCGCGCGTACCTCGTCGAACCCCGTGGTGCGCGCGGCGATGTACTCAAGGTCGGCGTGCCCGGCACGCAGCACCAGATGGAGCAGGCCGTTGGCCAGCACGAGATCGGTCCCGGGCACCGGGCGCAGGTGCACCGTCGCCGTTTTGGCGGTCGCCGACGTGCGCGGATCGACCACGACCAGGCCGCCGCCGCGGTCGCGCGCCTCGTTCAGGTACTGCATCGCCGGCGGCATCGTGTCGGCGAGATTGCTGCCGACCAGGAGCAACGCCTGGGCCCTCGCCACATCGGCCAGCGGAAACGGCAGACCCCGGTCCACGCCGAACGCCCGGTTGGCCGCGGCCGCCGCCGACGACATGCAGAACCGGCCGTTGTAGTCGATCGAGGCCGTACGCAGCGCGACCCGCGCGAACTTGCCCAGCAGATACGCCTTCTCGTTGGTGAGGCCGCCACCCCCGAAACACCCGACGCTGTTCCTGCCGTACCGCTCCTGGGCGGCGGTGATCGCCGCCACGGTGCGATCGAGGGCCTCGTCCCAGCCCGCCGCGCGAAACGGGCTGCCGCGGTCGCCGGGGACCGTCCTGACCAGCGGCGTGAGCAGCCGGTCCGGATGGTCCAGCAGCTCGGCCGCGGTCCACCCCTTCACACAGAGGCCACCGCGATTGGTCGGGAAATCGGCAGGTGACAGGGAGACCTCGCCGCCCCTGACCTGCAGCGAGATCCCGCACTGCAGCGAGCAGTACGGGCAATGGGTCGTCGCGTTCGGCATCCCCACGGCAACAAGGCTCGGTCTCGGCGATTACACCGGCATTCGTACGACATGTAGCCGCCGTTAACCCCTCCTCACCGGCGATCCCCTCAGGGCGCGAGTGGCCACGCGTCTACCCAGCCAGAAGGCGATGCCGAGCGGTTCGCCCAGACCCGCCCGTCCCGCCGGTCGGACGGCCGCGGCCGGTGATCGCTCGCACGCGGGCATGGTGGCGAGCGTTCAGCGAACGAGGCGGCCAGGCGCAGGCAGGCTGGTCCGAGGCGGGACGGGGCGCCGCCCTGTCCGACCTCGCCACTTCAACGGTGAGCCTGGCGGCTGTGCGTCGACGCGTCCGTCCTGCCTTCGGCCAACAGCAGGGCGGCGACCGCCTCCGGGGCCTCGTGCATCGCGTCGTGGCCGGTCGGGAGGTCGTGCACCTGCCAGCCGGGGTCGGCTTGGAGCCGGGTACGGAGTGCGGCGAACGGCGTCCGGTCCTCCCACCCCGAGCAGTAGACGAACTCTTTTCGGGGAACCTGCGCGACCGCGCCGGTGAGCCGGATCGCCTGCAGGAACGAGGCCAGGGGATGGGGACGGCGGCGCGGATCACCGCCGTCCGGCGGCCGGACGGCGTACCCGGTGGCCGCGGCGCCGGCGGCGAACACCTCCCGGAAGCCCTCGCTCGTCGACGACCAGCACGACTCGCCATCGCGCGGTACGTAGGCGTCGAGATGCACCAGCCGCGAGATCCGGCCGCCGGCCCGATCGGCGGCGGCGGCGATCACCATCCCGCCGTAACTGTGGCCGACCAGCGTCGCGCCGGTGATGCGCGCGCGATCGAGCAATCGCAGCACGTCGCCGGCGTGCGTGTCGAGGTCGGCGCTCGCGACCGTCGCATCATCGTCGTCCGGCCGCAGACCGGTCAGGGTCAGGGCGTGCACGGCATGACCGGCACGCTCCAGCAGCGGAACCACCGCCTCGTACGCCCACCCGCCCTTCCAACCACCGGGCACCAGAATGAACGTCGCCATGCCTACTCCTTCTCTACCACGCCGCGTCATCGAGGGTTGGCCGCCTGGACGACACGTGATTCGGTCGGGCGCTCCGCGCGGCCGAAGGCCGCTACGTATGCAAGGAGTGTCACCAGAACAAGGCGTGGCCGACCACCGATAAACTGCCAACCGATGCCCGTTCGCCGCCAACCTGGCCCGACCGCCGGCCCGACATCCCACGTGTGGCCGTCCGGCGGGCGTCACCTGTGGCCGTCCGGCGGGACGAGCGCGGTGCAGTCACACGAACGGGGACACCTGGTGTACGCGGCCGGCGGCGTCCTGGCCGTGCACACCGAGCGCGGCACGTCGATCGTCCCCGCCAACCGGGCCGCCTGGACCCCCGCCGGGTTCACCCACCACCACCGCGCCCACGGCGACACCGACATGCGGATCGTCTTCCTCGCGCCATCCCTCGCCCGGCTACTCCCAGACCACCCCGCCGTGTTCCTGGCCTCCGGCCTCGCCCGCGAGGTCCTGCTCGCCCTGACCGGCCCCCGCGACCACGACGGCGCCGCCCCCGCCTACAGCCGCTCCGCGCGCTCGCGCCTGCTCCGCGTCCTCGTCGACGAACTCCGCGAAGCCCCCGAACAGCCACTCCACCTGCCGGAGCCACGAGACGACCGGCTGCGGGCCATCGCCCGGATGCTCCAGGAGAACCCAGCGAACAACACCCCGCTGGCCGAGCTCGGCACGACGATCGGAGCGAGCACCCGCACCCTCAGCCGGCTGTTCCGCAACGAGCTCGGCATGACCTTCTACGAGTGGCGCACGCAGCTCCGCGTCTACCACGCGCTCGTGCTCCTCGCCGACGGCCACGACACCACCCAGACCGCCTACGCCTGCGGCTGGTCCAACCCCAGCGGCTTCATCGCGGCCTTCACCGCCCTCATCGGCACAACCCCCGGCCGCCACCGCACCGGCCGCACTGGTTTCGATCTATCTGCCGGCGGGCGGGCATGGGGGAGGGCCGTGCCTCAGGGGTGAGCGTAGATCGAATGATCCCCGACTCGACGCCATTGCAGTATTGGCTCACCGTCGTCAGCGGTTTCGAAGCGGAAGGTGGCTCGGCCGTCTGGAGAGGCGAAGTTCCAGGTCAGAGAGTAGATGTCGGTGTCAGTGAGCTTGTGGACGCGCAGCCGTACCGGCCAAGGGACGCGGCCGGTGTGTGCCCCCTGCTCGATCGCAGGAAGAAGGTATTTGTAGACGGCGTCCTTAAACATGACGTAGTGCTCAGGAGGCAGCCGTGACGCGTCCCGGAGAAACGACGCCGAACGTTCGTACCTCACCTGGTGTCTTCACCGCGGACGGTGTCGATCTCGGCGAACATGTCGTCCATGCTGTCGAAGGTCCGGGTGCGGCCCTCACGGTAATCCGCGTCGGCCTCGCTTTCGGCGGACTGCCAGCCGGGAGCCCAGTACCAGGCCTCGTCGGCGGGCACGATGGCCGCGACGCGGCGGCCGTGGTCGGTGAGGTAGGCAATGGTGTTGCGCTCGGCTGCCGCGCTGATGACATCCGGCAGGTGGCCGTCTGCCTCGTCCAACGGAATTTCGAACGCGTCCTCGCCCATGTCGCGAGTGTAGGCGGTCGCCTGTGCGGGGGTCACTTAGCCGAGGGTAGCGAAACGACTGCTCTTGGTGATGTGTTTTCGCGGAGGATAGAGAGGGCGTCATGCTCTCGTCAGGCGTAGGTGAGCCGGACAGCGGGAGCTTCCCACACGGGATGGCCTCAAGTCGGTCAGTGGCGTATCCGGTCAGCCACCGGAGCCGGCCTCATTTTGGGGAGCGCCGTCGCCGCTGGTGGGCAGGTCGCCGCGCTCGACGGGACTGGGCAGTGGCGAGGGCGTACCGGTCCCGGTGGCCGGACGCGCTCCGGCCACGGCCGCTTTCAGGGCACCCCGGTCCACGTCCTCGAGCCCTCCTGCGAGGCGGATGTAGTGGTCGCCGCGGATCGCGGTGTACTCGTGGCGGCCTCCGCCTTGCCGGTACCAGCCGACCTCGTCGTGGTCACACCGTTCGGGGACGGTGAGCGGCTCGACCCCGGCGATGGGGGTGTCGACGCACAGGCCGTCGCTGAACGAGCCGCGGTCGACGCGGAGTTCCACTCGCCTGCCGTCGGGCGAGACGTAGAAGGCGCCGAAGCCCTCCTCACCGATCCCACCGACCGACTGTTCGGCGAGCTCGTAGCCGGGCAGGTCCACGACGTAGATCAGGTCCGGAGCCACACCGTGCGCCCGAGCCTGGTCGATGACCGGCTGACTGAGCACCCCCTCCGAGCCGCAGCCGGACAAAGCGGCGAGCATGACGAGGAACGTCACCAAAATCCGGCCCACCCCCACACCCTAGAAGGAACCGGCATCGCGCGCCGTGAAGCGCCCTGGTAATTCTGGGCCACTCGGACCGGAATGTTCGTCGGTAGGCGAGAGGAGGCGAACCAGCGCTCTTGTTGCGCAAAGTGACTTGACAGCGACGAAGGGGAGCCGGTTGACTCTTGTGAACTGCACCGCCCGTTTCGGCGGGTGGACATAGAGCCCCGTCCATCGTCTTGGAGTCCGCGAACAAGGGAGTGGCCTCCGTCAGCCTGGAGGACGAGCTCAAGATCGCCCATACCAAGATGCTGAGCGGCAAGTACTCACAGCTTGCCGTGATCGATGAGAATGGGACCTTGCGCGGGGCGCTGAGCTGGGAGTCCATCGGAAAAGCGTCCATGCGAGGGCAGAAACTCCGCGTTGTCGCCGATGCGGTGGACCGGACCGCCGGCTTGGTCGACCATCATGAAGACCTGCTCAGCCAAGTGAGTGAGATCTACAACAAAGGCTTCGTCTTCGTCTGTGACTCCGACAAGAGAGTCACCGGCATCATCACCGCAGCCGATCTGACACAACAGTTCGGTAATCTGGCCCGGCCCTTCGTCCTGGTGGAGGAGGCTGAGCGTCGGCTGAGAAGGCGAGCTGACGAGGTCTTCACCGTCGACGAACTCCGGCAGGCCGCGCCCAGGCACTTGGCAGCTCAGGTCAGCTCGGCGAACGACCTGATGCTGGGGGCGTACAAGCATCTGCTCGCCACCTCCGCGCACTGGAACCGCTTGGAATGGCCGCTCGATCACGTGCTCTTCCTCGAGTTGCTGGAACTCATTCGGACGGTTCGCAATGAGCTGATGCACTTTGCCCCCGACCCGTTGGATGAGGAAACCCTTACGAGAGTGGAGGGTTTCATCGAGATGCTCCGCATCGTAGATCCACGGCCCTGACAAGCTGGTTGTTGTATCCAACGGCGCACGGCCTTTCGAAGGTAGTGGTCCGGCCCGCGCGGCCGCGGAGGGTCCTGCGAATGGGTGGATGTCCATGTGAGGAATGCCGTCCTTTCCAGTCCTGGTCAGGGGCGAGAGTGGTCGAACTCTGGTCGTGTGGTGGCAAGGGCTTAAGAATTCGACCTGGATGGTGCCATCGTCGTCACATCATGTAGTCACGCGATAGCGGCCCATGCTGGGGCGGCCTCTTTGACGCCTGGGGCGTAAGCGCGGTCTGCCTCGCCGAGTAGGCGCTCGACCTGCCTTGCAGCGTTCTGGTCCGCAGACTTGAGCCAGGAGAGGGCGGCGGGCCGGATTCGCCGAGTGAAGGGGCGAAAAGACTCTCAGGCAGCAGAACGCTGTCCAGGTGGAGTTGGCCGAGGCCGCTGTCGAGCTCGACCGGGTGGAGGCGGCGGCGGACGAGGTACGTGCTCGGAGTCGAGCCGTCCGGCACCTGCTGGACGACGTGCGTGGAGCCCGCGTGACGAGGCTGCGGCTGCTGCGCCGGCTGCTGGAGGAAGAAGACGATTACGCCCACTTGACGCAGGAGCAGCGTGCCCAGGTGAGAGTCATGGTCTCGCTGGCCGCCACCGTGGTGACGGTGATGGGCACGCGCATCGTCGATGCCGAGGGCCGTGCACGGCTGCGAGAACGTGACTCGGCGTCCAGGTCGCGTTCGGCGTCGTGCGCTGCGAGAGCGGCGCAGAAGGCGTAATAGCGGACATAGCCCGAAATTGTGGAGACTTTCGATACGAGCACTTCTACAGGTCGCAGCACAAAGGATGGATGGGCGCTCGAAATCAGGCGTGATACCCCTGTCCCGCAGGCTTTATGGCAGGATCAGGCGGCGAGATGCGTAGTTTCCCCCGATCGTCGTTCGTGGGTTCATACTGCTTGAACTGGGCCCTCTCGGTCTCTAACGCATCGCCTGCCGGCAACTCCAATGCCGACCATGTCGGTGCCGTCGCGTCCACCGTCGCCTCGCCTAGCACTTCACCTGGCGCGATACCGCGCCGGGCGAGCTCGTCCCACAGGGGAAGCAGAGCGGCGTCAGGATCAAAGGAGAACTCGCTTTCCCGTACGCGCCAGAATCGCCAGCCTGCCCGCTTCAGCTCGCGTTCACGGTCGAGGTCCTGATCCCGCTGCTCCGGCGTTCCGTGCCAGAAGTCGCCGTCACACTCCACCGCGAGCCGGCCCTTGGCGCCGCTCACGACCAGGTCGATGCGGCGGCCGTTCACCTCGAACTGTGGGATCACGTGGTATCCGCGTTCGCGGATCCGCAGGAAGACCCGCTGCTCGAAGAGCGAGTCGAAGTCCGGGTGCCGGTCATCCGGCGTGACGTCGGCCAGTGTCCCCGACATCAGCGGTGCCGGAGGATTGGCCATGTACGTGAGCAGCGAGCGACGAAGGCATGCCGGCGACAGCAGGTCGGGGCTGACCGAATGGAACAGCCACATCTGGTCCTTGGCCCGGGAGGCCGCCACATTGAACCTGCGCCGCCACTCGGTGCTCGTCAGAGCGGACCGCCTCTCGGCGACCACCATCGAGAGGAAGACCACGTCACGCTCGTCCCCCTGGAAGTCCGGGGGCGTTCCCACGCGTAGCCGCCGTCTGCTCCACTCCTTGGTGTCCATCCGGTCGAGCAGCATGTTGTGGATGAGGTTCACCTGGCCCGACCCCTGTAGTACGACGACCCCGAACGTCCTGCCGTCATAGGCGGGATCTCCGGCGCACTCGACGATCCTGGCGACGATGGCCTCGGCTTCGACACGGTTGCGCAGACGGGCGTCCGAGCCTTCGGTGTACGCCTCGTGGACCCGGACGACCTTGAGTGGTGGCAGGCGGTCGGCGCCGAACTGGCGGAGGGGGATCAGTGGTTCATCCGAGTAGAACTGCCGTGACGAGAAGTCGATGATCTCGGGCATGCACCTGAAGTGCTCCTTGAGTGGTAGCACGGAGCCGAAACGAATCGCCAGCAGGTCGAACAGGCTCGAATTGGGAGTGAAGGCGTCTCGCAGATAGGCAGGCATGTCCGGCAGGTAGCTCGAGAGCTTGGCGAAGATCGGATCCAGCTCGCCGTGGGTGATGGCCGAGGGCGCGCACTGTTTGTCGTCGCCGACCACGATGACCCGGGGCGCCAGCCACAGCAGGAAGAGCGCTTCGATTCCCGCCTGGCTGGCCTCGTCCACGATGACCACGTCGAAGGAGTCACGGACCGGCGGGATGGTCTCCAGGACCTGCCGCAGCGGCATGATCCAAGCCGGGACCGCGTCCCGCGCGTCGGCCATGGCGTCGCGGGCGTACCCGAGGTACCTGCCGGCGTGCTTGCCGGTGCCCTTGCCCAGCTTGGCCATGTGGTCCTGGTACGCCTTCAGTGCCGTCGTCTGGCTCGAGTTCATCCTGCCGAGAGCCGCCTCCCAAGCCTGCTCGGCCGCGAGCTCCGCGGTGATGCGCATGCCCTGCGCGGTCGCGGCCTCCAGGTCGGCCTCCAGACGCTGCTCCAACCCGGGGCGGCGCTGTTCGGTGAAGAACGCCTGCGCCTTCGCCCATGCCCACGCACGGTCCCAGGTGGAGAACTCGGGCCGCCAGCCTCCTTGCCGCAACATTTCGAGCAGTGCGGGGTGGGTGGCGCGGAGGAGCCCGGCGAGCTCGTCGCACCGCCGCTGGTCGGCGAGTTCGCGATGCGCGCTGGCCAGCGCGTTGAGGCAGAGCTGGTAGGTCGTCGCATCGCGGGCCGCCAGCGCGCGGGCCGCCTCGGACAGCTCCGGTGCCGCGGGGCCGAGCCCGATCTCGTGACGCAGTCGGGTGTGGAGGGCGTCGAGCTCGGCTGTGGCCCGCTCGGCCTCGACGATCAGCCGGACCGCGCGCAGAGCAGAGGTGTAGTCGGTCCAGGCTCGGGGCGTGCGGAGCGGCAGGTGGACACCGGCCCGGACGAGTTGCGTCGACGTCTCGGCCACGGCCGTACCGAGCTGTCGAATGTGGCCCAGCTTGTCGTACGCGTCGGTGAGCCGGGCTACCGTACGCTGAAGCGGAAGATCGGCGGGGAACTCCACACCCACCAATGCCCAGCCGCGCGAGAGCTCTTCCACCGCGACCCGGCCCTCCAGGTCAGCGATGACCAACGTGAGCAGCTCGGGGTTCGACGGTACGACTCCGTCGACCAGCGTGCCGTTCAGCCATGGTTCGGCCTGTTTCTGCACAGCGGGCCGGAACGGGCCGCGCTTCAGCTGGTGGCCGGCGGCGAGGTGGTCGTGCAGGGCGCGGGCGGAGCGCAGAACGGCGGCGGCACCCCCTGCCACTTGGGGCGAGGGATAGTCGATTCTCCTGAAGCCGAGCGTCTCGACCGCGCGTCGCGCGTCGGCGAGCCGTGCGGCGTGCGCGGCGAGCTGATCCCAGATCGCGGTCTCCCGCCGGGCCAAGATGTCCATGAGCGCGCGGACGGTCCAGTCGTCCAGGTCCCAGGCTTCGGCGTCGTCCGGCAGCCCGAGCTCGCGCAGTAGCCGGGTGCCATCGGACGCCACCCGGTCGAGGTGGGCGAGTAACGAGATGTCGAGATGTTCCAGACGTGCCGAGATTTCCGTCCGGGCCTCACGAGCCGAAGCCTGCGCCGCCTGTTCGGCCGCGATGAGGCCCCGCACGGTCTCGACCGCGGGAAGGGCGGACACGTCAGGGATCCGCTGGGCCTGCCGCGCACGCCGTTGGGGCGTCTCCGTTGTCAGCAGTTCCACAAGTTCGGCCGCTTCGCCCACCGAGAAGGGAGGGACCACAGGCGCCGTGGCGGGCGGTAACGGCATCCACCCGCAGTGCGTCTCCTCCTTGTGGAGGCGCCCGACGATGGCCGTGAGCGTTCCG
This sequence comes from Sphaerisporangium melleum, assembly GCF_014646695.1. Classification (GTDB taxonomy): domain Bacteria; phylum Actinomycetota; class Actinomycetes; order Streptosporangiales; family Streptosporangiaceae; genus Sphaerisporangium; species Sphaerisporangium melleum. Next base: position 305,902 of record NZ_BMNT01000001.1, on the reverse strand, counting down.
GAGTAGCCTGGCGCCACCTCTGGGTGCACATAGGTCTCCGACTCGCGCAGCGCGCGCACGCGCTCGGTGAGGTTCGCGATCCTGCGGCGCGCGGAGTCGAGCTGGTGCCGTTTCTCGGTGATGACCCGCGCCTGGTGTTCCGCGTCGAAGCCTGAGAAGCGGGCGGACAGTGCCTTGATCCCGCCTTCCAGTTCCGGGGAGCCGCCCCGCCCGAGGTCGGTCATCGACACGCACAACTTGGCGATCTCTTCGGGGAGCTTGTCCCGGAGCACTCGCAGGGCTTGGGCCTTCTGGCTGGTGACCAGCACACGCTGGCCTTGCGCGAGGAGCGCGGACAGCAGGTTGGCGATGCTGTGCGTCTTGCCCGTGCCTGGCGGCCCCTGGACCACCACGCCGTTGCTTCCACGCAGGCGCTCCATGATCTTGCGCTGTTCCGGGTTGGCCGGCAGGGGGAACAGCGGGTCTTCGCCGATCGCCCCACGGGACGTGGTGGCCCGCTCGCGTAAGAAGGCCATGCGCTCGGCGGGCTCGAGCGCGCTCACCAACTGGGCGAAGCCGAGAGGCGCCTGCGGATCCGGACCGGTCAACGTGTCCATCATGGCGTCGTAGTACGAGATGAGCGAGCCGCGGTCGCGCTTGCGCAACACCAGCGCGGGGGCGAACCGTACTTCCGCCGGACCGGTGGCAGCCGAAGGCGGCTCCCACGCGCTCTGGTAATCGGCGGTCGCTTCCAGTCCACGGTCGCACCAGGACTTCAGCACGTCGACGACTGAGTCCTGTAGTCCAACGCCCTCTCCTTCACGGACACGTTCACGGAGGCGCTCGCTTCGCTGGAAGGTCACTCCCGGGAGATCGGCCAGCAATTCCCGATCCTGGAGCACTGGGGACGTCTCGCCGAGCACCACGTCCATGCGCTCGGTGTCCGGGTCCACACGCAGATGGACACGCGTCCGGATGAGGTGATTCCGGACGCGGGTGCCGTCTGGAGCGATCCACGACAACAAGCCGACCGCGAGAACGAGTTCCATCTCGTCCTCCATCGGGCCGAGCTGGGTGTGGACCGAGTAGAGGTCCCGGTGCCAGTCCTGCCGACGCCGTCGCTCGCGCTCCTGTTCAGCCCACTCCTGCCATCGTGGCAGCCACCTCCTGTACCCCTCGACGACATCGGGCCGATCGTCCTGCCGCTCAGGGCGGAGCCGTAGCTCGCCATCCTCGCCGGTCTCCATTACCTTCTCTGGACCGTTCCCAGCCAAAGGAGGCGCTGTCAGACCGGGATCGGCGACCTCGTTCTGGCGGAGCCACCCGCTCAGCACATCCGGCGCGGCGGGCGGAAGCACGCTGCGCTCGCGCTGAACCGACAGCACCACCTCGCCGTGTCCGGCCGTCCGGTCGGCCTGGATGGCCGTAGGCAGATCGGCCAGCCACAGCACCCGGTCGTGGTCGCGCACATCTCGGAGGGGAGGGCGCCGGGCGGTGGCGAGGTTGCGGAGGAACTCCACCAGTCGCGCCGTGGCGCCGACGAGTTGCGGGTCGCGGGCGCGGGACTTCGCCCCGTTCATGCGGATCCTCCTTCAGGTCGGTGCGGCAGTGCCACCTTGGCCGAGATCACTTGGCAAGAGGGCCTCCGGGCCGGGTGCCAGGTGCAGGTGTCGCGTCCGAAAGCGCGGGAGTCGAGGTCGGGCCGGGATGTCGTGCTCCTGCAGTGGAGGCGGCTGCGGGACATCCCTTGGCATGGAATCTCGCTCACCGTCGGCCACAGGCATGTCACAAGGAGACAGATCGTAGCCCGCGAGCACTTGGTGATCTACTGGAACGGTGTAACGGTTGAATCTCGTAGCAAAGCTTCCTGCTCGGCCAGTGTGAAAAGCGACCACCGTTTCAGTGGATCTTCTCGTCGTGACACTCGAGCCTCAGGTAAACCTCCCGCCGCGAATGGCCGTCCTGCAACGACGGCAGAGCGCCACGAATTCGGTAGCCGCTTCGGTCGCGATGCTGTGACGTCCTGGTCCATGGCGAGGAGCGAAGCCGCATGGGTAGAGGTCTGGAGCGTAAGCTCGTCAAACTCTTGACCAAGGCCTTGTCGCAGGGGCCGGTGCGTCAGGAGGAACTCCTGGCCCTGCTGGAACGCTCCGGGGTGCGCGTCGAACCGGGCGTTTTATGGGAGATATGCAGAAACCACTCGATCGCCGAGCTTCACGGCGATACCTGGATACCTCGGGGGTTCGGTCAACCGGATCGAGAAGTCGTTCTGGATCCTGATCAGGCGGATCGCCGGACCATCGCCGACCACGACGATCGGCGGCCCGCCGAAGAGGTCGCGGCCGAGGCCGAGGTGTTACGGCTGACCACTCGGCTGGGAATTCCAGCGGTCGAGCCGGTGCCCTCATCAAAACCCGTGCCGGCTCTCTGGCCGGAGGTCGCGACGAACGCCGCCCGCGCCTTCGGTGACGAACTCGAAGCGGTTTCCAGACGCCGGACGCAGACGGATGTCCCGCTCACCCTGGGCGCGAAGGTCGGCCGGACGGGGACCCGTACGATCATTCGGTTCGAGGCCCAGGGCGAGCTAGGTGTCACCGAGGGGACGCCCGCCACTCTGGTCGTCAGGGATGCTCATTTCGACGTCGAAGTGGTCTCGATCTTCGGCAACGTCGTGACGTTGTCGATGCCGGCGGACGCGCCGGCCGCGACGGAGGCCACTCTACGGGTGGACCTTTCGTGGCTGCTCATCGCGCAGAGCCGACGGCTGCGGGAGCTCGAACGCGGTGGGCCGGGGTTCGACGCCGGTGCCGCTCTGGAGGTCGTGACGCGAACGCATCAGCACGATGGTGCATCCCGCGTGCAGCCGCACCCTGACATGTCCCGCGGTCTGAACGCAGGACAGCACGGTGCCGTCGAGCTGGCGTCGACGCCGGGCCTCACCTGGCTGTGGGGTCCACCTGGCACCGGTAAGACGACGACCATCTCCGCGTTGGTGACGGAGCTGCGGCGCCAGGGCAAGCGAGTGCTGCTCGCCGCCCCGACCAATGCGGCACTGGACGTGGCGATCGGCGCCGTCCTGCGACGTCTTCCCGATCTCGAGGAGGGCCAGGTGGTACGGCTCGGCCAGCCGGCGGACCTGTCGCTGGTCGACAGGGCGTGCGGTCGCGTTCTCGTCGACGAGATCGCCGCCGCACGCGGGGAGCCCATCGCCCGGCGCCGGGTGGATGTGGGCCGGGAGCTTCGGGAGACCCGGCGAATGCTCACCCCGTTGAAGCGCCCGGTCAAGGAGCTCTCCTCGAAGCAGGAGGCGACCCGTCTGGAGCTGGAGACCAGAATCGCCGAGTTGCAGGCTCTGCAGCGCGAGTTGGACAAAGGACTGCTCCGGGTACGGCGTCAGGTCTGCAGAGAGGCGGCCGTCGTCGCGGCCACGGCCCATCAGGTGGTCCTCGACACCCTCAAGGAGCTGACCTTCGACGTGGTCGTCCTCGACGAGGCCAGCATGACCACGGCGGCGCTGGCGATGCTCGTAGCGGGGGTCGGCAACGGGCACACGGTGATCGCGGGCGACTTCCGCCAGCTTCCCCCGATCGCGGTCGCGGACACTCCCGCCGCACAGGAATGGCTGAAGCGAAGCCCATTCGAGAAGGCGGGCATTTCGGCGGCGGTGGCCGAGGGGCGTCACCCCACTCGTCTGGCCGCTCTCACCGAGCAGTACCGTATGCGGCCGCCCATCGGCGATGTCGTCAGCACGGCCTTCTATCCCGAGAGTCCTCTGGTGACGGCTCCCGCCGTCGTGGGCAGAAGCCTGCGCAGCCGGGCGCCATGGGCGAGCAGCGACCTGGTCGTCATCGACACCTCTGGTCTGCAGGCCCGCACGGCACGCAGGCAGGGCATGTTCTCGCGGTACAACCTCGCGCATGCGCAACTCGCCGCGGCCATGATCGGCGGCGCGAGCAGCGACCTGCACGACCTGGCGCTGATCACTCCCTTCGCGCCGCAGGCACGACTCCTCGAGTCGCTGTTGCCGGAGGAACACACGGAGGACTGGGCGGCGTCCACGGTCCACCGCTTCCAGGGCGCTGAACGCGACATCGTCGTCTACGACACGGTGGACACCGGCCACGGGATCACGTCCCTGCATCCCTGGTTCACCCAAGGAATAGCAGGAAGCGAGGGCGCGAGACTGCTCAACGTCGCGGCGAGCCGTGCCCGCGACAATCTTGTGGTCATCGGTGCCCTCGACGTTCTGCACCGGACGAAGGCCACGCGAGACGCAGTGTGGACCTTCTTCGCTCACCTGCTCGACCGAGCCGAACATCTCCCATGGGAGAAGCTGCTCACCTACTCCGCAGGCCCTACCGAGCTTGTCGAGAGCCGGCTCGTCGATCGTCTCCAGGAGGACCTGGCGGGGGCCGAAACCGTGGAGATGTGGTTGCCGCGAGGGCCGCTCAACCACCTGCCCGCACTTATCCCGGCCCTCCGGTCCATCCGTGCCAAGGACTCGGAGATCGAGGCGGTGACTCTGTGGGTCGAGCCGGAACCGGACGGTTATCTGCCCGCCGAAGCCCTGCGGGCCCGACGGGAGGGAATCAACGTCCGGCCGCTGACGCCGATCCACGAGTCCGGCGCCGTGATCGGAGACGCGGTCTGGTCCTCCTCCTCGGCCCTGCTCAGCACCAGCCCCGGCGTCGTACTGCGCACCGAGCATCCCGCCTTCGCCGACGCCGTCCGACGCGCTCAGCGGCGCCGTCCGGGAGTGGCACCGGGCACGGGGCAATTGGGCGACGACTGCGGCCGGTGCCGCCACATGCTGATCCGCTACGAAGCCGGCGCCCGGGGAGGCGCCGACCTCCGGTACGAATGCCCTGCCTGCGACCGGCTGCCCCGCACCACCCGTGCCCGCCGTTCAGCGAGCTACGTCCGACGATGACCGGCCGATCCACGCCGCCTACCCTGTCGTTCCGCGTGGCCGTGGAAACCGCGGTCGTCGCCCCTCATAGCTTCGGCCCCTGGAGCTACTCCATCCATTCCTTCGGTGTCGGGTGACACTGCTGCCACGGGTGGAGGTGGCGAATCCCGGGCGGGAGTCACGGAAGGCGGAATAGGGCGCGTGCGCGCTCCTGAGGCGGCGGGGAGGGCGAAGCCGGGGGCCTTGCCGCGGAGCCGTTGTTCAGGGACGTGGCATGGCGTAGGCGGGAGGTGGTCGATCTCTGGTCGTTTGGTGGGAAGGGGTTGAGGGTTGGGCACGGGTGATGCCATCGTCATTGCGTTATGTAGTCGCGCGATCACCCAGGGGGTTCACCGTGGAGGCACAGGGAGAGCAGTTCCGCCGTCCAGAGCTGGTTCGGGCGCGGCTGCGGCGCGGGTTGAGCCAGGAGGCGGCGGCGGAGGCGGTGGGGGTGTCGGTGACGACGTGGGCGCGGTGGGAGCGGGGTGAGCAGGGAGTGCGGGCCCGGCACCGGGCGCGGCTGGCGGCGGTGTTCCGAGTCGAGACCGCCGATGTCGAACGGTGGGTAGACGGGTGGAGCCTCCCGGAGACACCTTCCTGGCCGCTCGCGGACTGTGGCGACGGTTCGCTGGTGGCTACCGTGAGGTCGGCCGATCTGCTGTGGAGGTTCGAGATGGATCCGTCCCGCCGTCACCTGCTCGCCACGCTGCCGTTCGTCCCGACCGCCCTGGGGGAGTGGCTGACCTCCTGGACCTACGACAGTCCCGCCGCCTCGACCGCGCAAGCGGGTGCGGGCCGTGCGGTCGGCATGGCCGATGTGCGGCGGATCAACGAGGCGCGCCAGGCGTTCTTCCAGATGGACCACCAGTTCGGTGCCGGCCTGGTCCGTCCGGTGGTACTGCGCTACCTCAACAGCAACGTCACTCCGTTGCTGCACGGGCGCTACGACGACAAGGTCGGCGCGGAGCTGATGACGGCGGCGGCCGGCATGAGCCGGATGGCCGGCTGGACCGCCTTCGACATGAGCATGCACGGCCCGGCCCAGCAGCACTTCGGTCAGGCCCTGCGATTCGCAAAGACGGCCGACGCGCCCTTGACGGCTGCCTGGATTCTCACGGCCATGACCCGGCAGGCCATCCACATCGACCAGCCGCTCTGGGCGCTTCGGCTCTCGCGTACTGCGGTGGACGCCGCCCGGAAGGCGGACGCGTCACCGCGCGTCATGGCGCTGATGACCGTGCGGGAGGCCTGGGCGACGGCGTTGCACACCAATCCGGGGGAGTCGGGCGACAGGCACGCCGCCAAGCAGGTCGAACGGCTGATCGGTGAGGCCGAGCGCGCGTTCGAGCAGGGTCCTAGCGACCGTGATCCGGCCTGGATCACTACGTACGAGTCGGCGGAGCTGACCGCCGAGGCCGGACAGTCCTGGCGGCTGCTCGGGCAGCACCAGCGTGCGGTCGTCTGTGCCGAGGCAGCGGTGCAGGCGTTCCAGGGGCACATGCCGCGCTCCGCGCAGTTCAACCAGGTACATGCGGCCGACGCCTACCTGAGCATGGGCGAGCTCGAACAGTCCCTCGACACCGCCCGCGCCGCCGTCCCCGCGGCCAAGTCGCTGAGCTCCACCCGTTCGATCGAGTTCGTCCAGGCCTTCGCCGCCCGCCTCGAACCGCATAGCACCACCATCGCCGTCCGCGAGTTCCGCGACCACCTACGCAGCGAACTGGCCGCCTGAAGCCGCTATCGGCCTATGCGTCAGGGTTCTTCACGCACTCGGTGTCACCGGAAATGTTGATGCCGACGGGGGAGTCGCCGACCCCTGCGCTGATTCCGCCGAAGCCTTCGCGCTTGGCTCCCGCCACGTACTCCTGCGTGTAGTTGATGGTCCATCCTCGCTGCTTGAGAGTCGCGACCACCTTGGTGAACACCGCGTCTGACGTCAGCGACTTGTCGGTTGCGTCGCTGTGGACGTTGATCATGCTCTCCACGTGGGAGTGGTCGGTGCCAACCGCTCCGCCGCAAGGGGCGTCCTTGGCCTGAACGACCACCAGAGGGTCGGCATCAGGGAAGACGGCCTGAATGATCGCTTTTGCTTCAGCGATCAAAGTCTGCCGTGATTGCTCGGGAGTCATCGTGGTATCCGATCCATTCGTACAGGCGGCGACTCCTGTCAGCAGCAAAAGGGCCAGGAGGGCCCTGCCGTAGAAAGCTCTGATCGTCATCGCGCGTTGGTCCCGATACGTGGTGAGAGACGGACGTGAGGAAGGGCAGCGCCTGACTCGCCAGGTTCCCTGGTCGTTCAGAGTAACCAGCCTTTCTTGATCCCGTCGTCCAGGACGGTGGCGGACTCCTTGGCTACCTCACCGATGGACTTGCCGATGATCTCGGCAACATCCTGAGCGGTGAAGTAACCGTCGAGCCCCGATTTATGCAGCGCGACCATTGTCGCGGCTACGAGAGACTCTTTGCTCAGAGTCGCTGTGGCGGCCAACGTCTTCGCATCCGGGCCACCCGCCTGCAGCCACTTGATGACGGGTTCGAGGGCGGCGCCGAGCTCGCCGGTCTTCCACTGCGGCACTCGGCTTTGCATCTCATGGACCAGCATCCGGGCGAAGCCGGCTCCCCTCTGTTCGTCGTCGAGCTTCGGTGAGCCGGTGAACGTCTGCAGGCGCCCGTCTCCCACGAGAACGGTCTGTAGATTGCTCAGCGCCGTGTTGTCGGCCATGTAGTACTGCGAGTGACCAGCGGACCGGCCCGTGGCGAGCCGTTGGATTCCGGTCATCTCGGCGGGATCCTTTCCGTGCGCCTCGGTGTAGGAGACCCAGTCGCCGGGCGCGCGCATGGCGAAAACCGGGGTACCGGGCGGAAGCTTCAAGCTCGCCACGCTCTTGACGTTCGGGCCGAGACCGGGGCTGCCCATGAAGACCACGGCGCTGAACGGGGTGCCCTGTTGAAGCGCTTTGCTCGACAGCAGGGTGCCGTAGCTGTGCGCGAAGAGGGAGACCTTGGCATCCTTGGCGATCTCCAGACCGGCGCGGAAGGAGTGCAGGTCTGACGCGCCCGCCTCCGCCTTGTTCGGCAAGGGGGCGTCACCGAACTCGGGGGTGTCGTAGCCCAGCCAGGTGATGACCGCCGTTCCGGGCAGATCCTTACCTGTCCGGCGGTCCTTGATGAGTGCCTGCGCGTCCTTGGCGATATCGCCATAGTTGTCCAGGCGGTTGGTGATGCCGGGGACCATGACGGCTACGTGGGTGGCCTTGCCGAGGTCGCCGAAGACCTCGGCTACCCGGCCGTCGTTGGCCGGGTCGAAGAGAAGGAACTGGCGGGGCTTGGACTGGCCGTCGCCGGTGATGCGTGGCTGCTGGAACTCGGTCAGGCGGGCCAGGCGCTTTTCGAGCAGGGGGATCTGGGGGTTCTTGGGGTCGGTGGCCTTGAGGGTGGCGAGTTCACGCTGTTCGTGGGCGAAGTCGCGTTCGATGAGCAGTTTGTTGGCGGCGAAGCGGACGTTGCTGGGGGCGCCGTCGAGGCCGCCGACCAGGGTCGGCTGGTTGGCGGCGAGCCAGGACCGTTCGTCGGCCTTGAGCTTCGCGAAGTGCGCCCGGACGGCGGCGGCCCGCTGCTCGGGGGTGGCGGCCTTGTTCGTGGCGAGAACGGCTTTCAGGTCGCTACTTAATCGTGTGCCCTCTTTGCCCGATATCGAGCCGATGGACGTGGTGAGGCCGAAGGTTTTGAGGGCGCCGAACGGGTCGCCGCCCTTCTCCGCCGTGCGTGCGATGGAGGCCCGGTTCAACAGCTCCGCGGGAGTGTCCGTGGCCCAGCGCAGCACGCTGACCAGCGGACCGGCCTGTGCCTGGCCGATGAGCTGTCCAGCGCGGGCGTAGTACTGCTCGGCGAGTTGCCGTCGGTCGGTGAGGAGTTTGGCGAGTTGTTCCAGTTCCTCCGGGTCGACCAGGCGCTCGGGCTCCACCGGCCGCAATCTACCTGCGCTTCGCCCCTTATGGAAGGATTCTCGGTGATTGCTATGGGCCGCGGGGGCGGGGGTGCGATGTCGCAATATGACGAATTCATACGTTTGGCGCACGAAGCGGATGATTTGGCGGAAGCGGTCGAAGAAGTCCTCAAGCCCGTCCACGACATGCTCGGCCGGATGCGCTGGAACGGTCCGCACCGCGACCGTGTACAGACCGAGATGGGTTCGATGGCCCAGGCGACCGGAACGGTCGCGAGCCGGCTGAGGGAGCGGGCCGAACTCTTTCGCCAGGCGGCCGAGGCGAGCAGGTCCGGCCTGGAACGCCTCCCCGAAGCGGTCCTCGAAGGGCTGCTCGGTCCTGCCGGAGGGCTGCTGCATGACCGCTACCTGCGTTGACAGTGGTGGCCGGTCGGGTAAACCATTTGCCAGGGCCGAGAGTCATCTGTGGTGAACGTGTCGGGATCAGGGGTGTCTCCGGCTTTCAGAGTGGCCGCATCGCGCCAGGCCACTCCTCTTCTGTGAATCGAGTCCACATCGTTGGATGTTCTGTGGACAGTTTCCCATCCCTTGCTCTACAGTGCTGTACACGCCGACAGGTTCACTGTTCGGAGTAAGAATGTTGTTTGTCCAGAAATGCCCCGTCGAGACTTATTCGGGGGATGTCTCGCTCGTGGCGGAAGTGCCGGCTTTCCATGGCCGGGTACTGGACCGTTGGCGAGGAGAAACAGTGACGATTGCGCCGTCGGAGCGGCCGGTGGCCGGCTCCCTGGTGGCGGTCCGCGGACAGCGGTGGGTGGTCGGCGAGTCCGAGCCCGCCGAGGCGAGCACGCTCGTCAGGCTGCAGAGCGTCGAGGACGGCCGGTACGGCGAGACGCTCGAGGTGATCTGGGAGTTAGAGCCCGGTCGCCGCTTATTACCGAGCGGTTCGTTACCGGACGTCACCCCCGACGGTTTCGACTCTCCCGAGAGGCTGGCCGCCTTCCTCGACGCCATCCGCTGGTCGGCGGTCACCAGCGCCGACGTGAAGACCCTGCAGGCCCCGTTCCGGTCGGGCGTGGCCATCGAGGACTACCAGCTCGAACCCGTGGCCCGCGCGCTCGACGCGCCCCGCGTGAACCTCCTCCTGGCCGACGACGTGGGACTCGGCAAGACCATCGAGGCCGGCCTGGTGGCCCAGGAACTGCTCCTGCGCAACAGGGCCCGCCGCATAATGATCGTCTGCCCGGCCGGTCTGGTGCTGAAGTGGCAGGACGAGATGGCCGACAAGTTCGGCCTGGACTTCACCATCGTCGACACCGAGCGCTGCGCCATCGTCCGCCGCACTCACGGCAGCGCCGCCAACCCCTTCTCGGTCTACCCGCTGACCATCGTCAGCCTGCCCTGGCTGCGCGGCCAGAAGGCCCAGCGGCTGCTCGGCGAGGTGCTCGACCCGGCCGGCCTGGAACGCCGTTTCGACCTGCTCATCCTGGACGAGGCCCACCACATCGCGCCCGCCGCGCCCAAGCAGGTGTACGCGGTGGACTCTCAGCAGACCAAGCTGATCCGCGGGCTCGCTCCGCACTTCACCCACCGGCTGTTCCTGTCGGCCACCCCGCACAACGGCTACCAGGCGTCGTTCACCGCCCTGCTGGAGATCCTCGACAACCAGCGGTTCGCCCGTGGCGTCGACCCGGACAGGAGCGCCGTGCGGGAGACAGTGGTCCGCAGGCTCAAGCGGGACATCGTTGACGAGCACGGGAACAAGCGGTTCCTGGAGCGGGAGGCGCACGCCATCCCCGTCGAGTACCCGCAGGACGAGCGGCAGGTGCACGCCCTGCTGACCGAGTTCGCCAAGCTGCGGCGTGCCCGGCTCAACACCAGCCACAGAGGGCGCAGGGCTGCCGACCTGGTCACTCTCCTGCTGAAGAAGCGGCTGTTCTCCAGCCCCGCGGCGTTCGAGCACACCCTCGGCGTGTACCTGGAGACGGCGCGCGGCGCGAAGGCCGTCCCCTACACCGAGGCCGAGGACGACTACGACGACTTCCTCGACGAGCTCTACGAGTCCACGGCAACCTTGGACGACGAGGCCCTGGCGGTCGCCGAGGACGACGCCATCGGCACCGCCGCCCCGCTGCAGGGCGCCGCCACCGAGGCGGAGGTCACGCTGCTCAACCGCATGCGCGGCTGGGCGCAGGACTACCAGGCCGCGCCGGACGCCAAGGCCCGCGAGCTGATCACCTACCTCAAGGCGGTGTGCCGCCCGGGTGGCCAGTGGACGAACGAGCGGGTCGTCGTCTTCACCGAGTACCGCGACACCCAGCGGTGGCTGGTCGAACTGCTCCGCCAGGAGGGCCTCGCCGGGGACGACCGGCTGGAGATCCTGCACGGCGGCTTGTCCGCCGAGGAACGCGAGCGGTTGCGGGTGGCCTTCCAGAAGGACCCGAGCGAGCACAAGGTGCGCATCCTGGTCGCCACCGACGCGGCCAGCGAAGGCATCGACCTGCAGAACCACTGCCACCGGCTGGTCAACTACGACATCCCGTTCAACCCCAACAAGCTCGAGCAGCGCATCGGCCGCATCGACCGGTGGGGGCAGAAGCGGACGCCGGACATCCGGCACTTCGTCGGCACCGGCTGGGACACCTCCGTCGACTCCTACGAGGCGGACCTGGAGTTTCTGTCCCGCGTGGCCAACAAGGTCGCCCGGATGGAGGAGGACCTGGGGTCGGTCAACGCCGTGCTCGCGGCGGCCGTGCAGAAGCGCATGCTGCACGACATCACCGACTACGACGTCGAGCGGGCCGGCAAGAAGGGCACCATCCCGGTCGAGACCAACGTCCGCGAGCAGGTGCGCAAGCTGCGCGAGAACCTCGACGCCACCGTCCAGGTGCTCGGCATCACCCCCGCCAACGTGAAACGGGTCGTGGACACCGCGCTCGACCTGGCCCGCCAGCAGCCGCTCAGGCCGCACCTGGACGAGAAGCACCTCGCCGAAGGCCTGCTGGACGTCGCGCCCCTGACCGGCTCATGGGCTCGCGCCACGGCGGGCCTGCTGCAGAAGGCCGTGAAGAAGGACGAGCCGCCACACCAGCGGCCGATCACCTTCGACGCCACGGCCACCATCGACACCGAGGGCCGGGTACGCGACGACGTGGTGCTCGCCCATCTCGGCCACCCGCTGGTCGCCATGTCCACCCGGCTGCTGCGCGCCGCCGTCTCCAACGGCGAGATCGGCCTGCACCGGGTCGCCGCCGTCGTCAGTGACGACCCGGCGCTGGAGACGACGCTGGTCGGCGCGTACTCCCGCTTCCTGCTGGTCGGCGGGGACGGCGTCCGGCTGCACGAGGAGGTGCTGCACGCCGGCGGCTGGGTGCCCGAGACGGGACGGTTCCGCCGGCTGGAGAACCTCACCGTGCTCGGCGGCATCCTCGACCGCGCGCTCAGCGAGGGCACCCCGGCGTCCGCCCCGGTACGCAGCCGGCTGGCGGACGTATGGGAGAAGAGGGTCAGCGGCCCCCTGCTCCAGTCCATCGACTGGCGGGTGGAGCAACTGCGGGGCCAGCTCGACCGCAAGCTCGCCCAGCGCATGGAGGCCGAGCAGAGCCGCCTCGTCGACAACCTCGACCAGTTCACCGCCACCCTGCGCGCCAAACTCGCCGAAGGCGACGAAGAGGACGCCCTGTTCAGCCGGGCCGAGGCGGCCAAGAGCAAGGAAGAGCTGGATCAGTACCGCAAGGACCGCAGATCCTGGGAGGAACGCTTGTCCCACCTCGCCGAGGAACGTGACCGCGAGCTCAAGGTGATCGCGGCCCGCTACCGAGACCCCCAGCCGCACCGGTTCCCGGTGGCCGTGGTCTTCGTCGTGCCGAGGCGGGAGGCGACCCGATGAGGTACCACGTCCCCGAGTTCAGCCACCAGGACTGGCTCAGCCTGGTCGAGGTGTCCGGTCCGTTCCTCAGCCTCCCCGTGCTGCGCGGCACCTGGCCGACGCTCGACGCGGTCGGCAAGAAGGAGCTCGAAGGGCTCCGTCTCGCGCACGCCGCCTGGCAGAAGGGCGGAAGCAGCAGAGAGTGGATCGAGTACGTACTGCGCGACCTGCTCCGCTGGGGCGACGCCGTCCACCTGGGCGGGCTGGACCAGGGCCTCGGCCACCTGGCGATGGACGTGCCCGAGCACGACACCACCGTCACCCCGTCCTTCGCGCTCGCCGTCCCCGGCGGGGAGGCGAAGCCGGACACCGTGCGGCTGCTCGGCATGATCAGCAAGGGTCACCCGACGGCACGCATGAAGACGTCCACCTGGGCCGCCACCCCGGTCGACCGCGTCGCCCAGCTCTGCCGGCACCACGGTGTGGAGCTCGGGCTGGTCACCGACGGCCGCTGGTGGGCGCTGGTCTGGGCGCCGCGCGGCGGGGTCACCACGACGGCGGTGTTCGACGCGATCCCCTGGCCGGAGTCGGCCGAACGCGACGTGCTGCGCGCCTTCGTCTCGCTGCTGAACATCGGCCGGTTCTTCGAGGTCCCGGAGCGGGAACGGCTGCCCGCGCTGCTCACCGCCAGCCTGGACAGCCAGGAGGACATCACCGAGGCCCTCGGCGTGCAGGTGCGCCAGGCCGTCGAACTGCTCGTCGCCGCCATCGGCCGCGCCGGAGTCTCGAACGACGTCAGCGCGCACGAGGTCTACCGCGGCGCGGTCACGGTGATGATGCGGGTCGTCTTCATCCTGTTCGCCGAGGAACGGGGACTGCTCCCTTCCGACAACGATGTGTACGCCACGGCGTACTCGGCCGGACGGCTGTGCGCCGAGCTTGAGCAGCGGGCCGCGGAGGGCACCGAGGACGAGCTGGAGAACACTCAGGCCGCCTGGCATCGCCTGCTCGCCCTGTTCCGCGCCGTCCACGGCGGCGTAGACCACCCCCGGCTCACCATGCACCCGCACGACGGCTCGATGTTCGACCCGGACGCGGACGCCTGGATGCCACTGACCATCGACGACCGGACCGTCATGCACATGCTGCGCGCCGTGCAGTACGTCGAGGTCGGCACCGGCAAGAACCGGGAACGCCGCAAGCTGACCTTCCGCTCCCTGGACGTGGAGCAGATCGGCTACGTGTACGAGGGCCTGCTGTCCTACGAGGGCTTCCGGGCGGCCGACACGGTGGTGGGGCTGATCGGCAAGCCGGGCAAGGAGGAGGAGGTCGACCTCGTCCACCTGGAACGGCTGCGTGCCACCGCCGGCGACGGACTGGCGGCGAAGCTGGCCGAGGAGTACAAGGACTCCGGCATCGGCTCGGCAGGCGCCCTCACCCGCAAGCTCGCCCCGCTGGACGACGCCGCCACCATGGAGGCCACCCGCCGGCTGCTCGCCGCGACCGGCGGCGACGCCGACCTGGCCCGCCGGCTGCTGCCGTTCTCCGGCATCATCCGGGAGGACCTGCGCGGTCTGCCCGTGGTCATCCTGCCCGGTGCGCTGTACGTCACCGAGTCGGCGCTGCGCAAGAACACCGGCACGCACTACACGCCGCGCTTCCTCGCCGAGCAGGTGGTCGAGGGCGCCCTGGAACCGCTGGTTTACTCGCCCGGTCCGTTGCAGACGGCGGACAAGAACGAGTGGAAGCTGCGCAGCGCGGACGACATCCTCAAGCTGAAGATCGCCGACATCGCCATGGGCTCGGCGGCGTTCCTGGTCGCGGCCGCCCGTTACCTGGGGGAGAAGCTCGTCGAAGCGTGGTCCCAGGAGGGCAAGGCGGAGGCGCTGGCGTATCTGGCCGGCGCGGAGGATCGCCGCGTTGACGCCGACGCCGACCCCCTGATCATCGAAGCCCGCCGCCAGATCATCGAACACTGCCTGTACGGCGTGGACATCAACCCCATGGCCGTAGAAATGGCCAAACTCTCCCTCTGGCTCGTCTCCATGGACACCACCCGACCGTTCACTTTCGTGGACGACCGGCTGGTGGCCGGCGACGCCCTGCTGGGCATTACGTCGCTGGAGCAACTCGAATATATGCACATGGATGCCGAAAAGGGCCGGGAAATTCACCATGACATCTTCGACTGGACCGCCGGAGTGAGGTCGACGGTTGCTGAACTGGCCGAACGGCGCCGGGGTATCTCCGAGGTGGAGCTGGGTAATGATCCGCTAAGTGCCCTCGCGAAGAAGCGGGCAGTCCTTGCCGATGTAGAGGTTACGTCGGGTCAGCTTCGCCTTATGGCTGACCTGACTGTGGGCGCAGCACTGGCCTATTCGGGCAAAGGTGAACGAGGCCTCAAAGTGGGATCCGAACAAGTGGCCAAGCTTGCGAATGATGTTCATGCGGGCAAAGGCGAGTTGGGTGCCCGCGAGGCCCGCAAGGGGTGGCTTGCCCCGTACCAGGCGAATGGCGGGTTCAGTAGCCGGCCCATGCACTGGCCACTCAGCTTCCCCGAAGTCTACGAGCAGGGGGGATTTGACGCCATCATCGGCAATCCTCCGTTCTTGGGTGGGCAGAAGTTGACTGGCGCCTTGGGGGTTGCTTATCGCGAGTATCTCATCGCAGCGGTTGGCCGCGGCGTACGCGGTAGCGCGGACCTTGTTGCATATTTTCTGCTCCGCTCCCACGATCTACTCAATGCGGACGGGCAAACAGGTCTCATAGCGACTAATACGCTTGCTCAAGGGGATACTCGAGAGATTGGTCTTGATCAGCTTCTAGTCGAAGGGGTCAATATACGCCAGTCGATCAAGAGCAGGCCCTGGCCATCAAGAAGTGCAGTGTTGGAGTATTGTGCGGTTTGGACCAGTAAGGCGATATTGGGTGAGAGTGCACACCGTAATGCTGATGGGTCTATCGTGTCAGTGATAGCCGCATCGCTGGATGCCGGGTCGCGGGTCACGGGCAATCCTCGGCGTTTACAGGCTAATGATATGTGTTTCATAGGATCCTACGTGCTTGGTCTAGGGTTCACGCTGGAATCGGGTGCGGCGAGGCGGATGCTCGACCAGGATTCGCGCAATCGCGAGGTTTTATATCCGTATGTTAACGGACAGGACTTAAACTCGAGGCCGGACTTCTCGGGTAGTCGTTGGGTAATCAACTTCCACGACTGGAGCGAGGAGGATGCTAAGACGTATGTGGAACCATACGATCAGGTCTATCGCTTGGTGAAGCCGGAGCGTGATCAGAACAATCGCAAGGTCTATCGCGACTATTGGTGGCAGTTCGGTGAAAAACGTCCTGCAATGCTGAGGGCCATCGAAAGGTTAGACCGAGTCATCGTGATCGCGCTGGTGAGCAAGGTAGTAATGCCGGTGATCGTGCCGACTGGCCAGGTGTTCTCGCACATGCTTGGTGTCTTCGCTACCGATGACACGGCCATGCTCGCTTTGCTTTCCAGTGCTCCTCATTACTGGTGGGCGGTCGCGAGGGCATCGTCTATGAAGGCAGACCTCCGCTACACCCCATCGGACGTGTTCGAGACGCTGCCACTGCCCGAACTTACGCAGGAGATGCGTGACCTCGGGAACCGGTTGGACACCTACCGCCGCGACCTCATGCTTGCGCGTCAAGCTGGTCTTACCAAGACGTACAACCTGGTCAACGATCCCAAGTGTGACGACGATGACATCGTTGAGCTGCGCCGTATTCATAAGACCATTGATGAGGCCGTGTGCCGAGCCTACGGGTGGGACGACCTGATCGAGCAGCTTGATCATGGGCATCACGATCTCGGGCGGGAGACGCGGTACACCGTTGGCCCCTATGCCCGGCGCGAGCTGGTGGATCGGCTGCTTGAGCTGAACCACGCCCGGTACGCCGAAGAGGTGGCCAAGGGGCTGCACGACAAGGGGGCCAAAAAGAAGGGGCCTCGGGCCGGCAAGAAGCAGGCGTTGGCGGATGGGTCGGTGCAGGAGGCGTTGCTGGAGTGAGCGGGTAGGTAGGCAACGCACGCAGGTGGTTCGCGGCCGTGGTCGGGGGGCTCGGCTGTTCTTGACGATTCAGGTGATCAGAGAGGAAGCCCTCCGTGTACGACCGGCAGGAACCGCTCTTCGCGGCACAGGCCGAGCAGGCCGACCTGTTCGCCGACAACGCCGGCAGCCCCGCGAACGCCGACACTCCCAACGCCGCCGGCAGCGGGGGGAACGTCGATGGTGCGGGCGGCCCCGGTGACCACGGCGACGGTGCCAAGACGGCGGACGCCGGCTCCGCCGCACTGGGCTCCGCCGCCGACGAGCCTGCCTTACCCGGCTCCGAGCAACCGGCGCCGCGCGGCCTCGACGCGCCGCAGGTGTTCACGCCGGCCACGTCGTTCGAGGTCAGGGACGCCTTCCAGAAGTACGTCCACCTCGACCTGCTCGGCCCCTGGGAGGGGGACACCGAGGAGCTCCCGGCGCGGTCTCCCGGCCCACGCGAGCGTTACCTGGTCGGCATGCTCGGGCCGAAGCCGTCCGCGCGGTCGATGGAGGAGGCCGCCGACGAGGTGCCGGACACCGAGATCGGCGCCGAGGGCAGCGGCGAGGACGGCGAGCTGCCCGACAAGCTGACCCCGCAGAACCTCGGCCGCATCTGGGCCTCGTCCATGGGCATGATGTTCGCGGTGCCCGGCGACGTGGACGTCCTGACGGTCACCGCGTCCTGGGGCCGGTACGCCAAGTCCGAGGTCCAGGTGGACGACGGCAAGGGCGGGACGCGGCCGGCTCAGGCATGGAGCCGCGAGCCGGTGAGCTACGTCAAGCAGATCCGGCTGGACGGCGAGCCGTCGGAGCGCATCCCGCTGACGATGGAGCGGCCCGACGAACGTGGTGTGCTGCTGGCCGTTGGTGTGCGCTCGCAGAAGGACGGGCGGCGGGTCGTCGAGCTGACCCTGATCAACCAGCAGGCGGCACCGGTACGGGCACCCGACACCGCCTGGCTGTTCCAGACCGAGCTCAAGGTCACAGCCCCGCACGCCGCCGGGGAGGCCGCTCCCTGCGTCTTCCTGCCCATCGACGACCCGCTCGACGGCGACGCGGGCTTGGCGGAGGACCTGGAGGACCGGCACCTGCGCCTGCTGTACCGGGACGAGCGCCGGTACGCGTCCGGCCGCAACGTCGCCGTGCACGCCGTCGTCCCGGACGGCCAGCGGTGCGCCGCCGAGCTGTACACCACCTGGCTGCCGGTCCACGACGTCCCCGCCACGGTCGCGCCGGTGGGCGAGGGCACTCCGCTCGCCGGGGTCGAGCTGTCCATGGACGCCCTCGCCGACGCCTCGCCCGATGAGCTGGCCGCCGGGCTGATGCCGCTCGCCACCGGCTACGCCGCCTGGCTGGACGTGCAGGAGCAGCGCATCCCCACGCTTCCGGATCCGCTGCGCGAGGCCGCGACGCTCGCGGTGTACAAGGCCCGCCAGGCCGCCCGGCGCATCGAGACCGGCATCGCCCTGCTCAGCGGGCGGCCGCTGCCGACCCCGGCCGGCCCCGCCGACCCTGGTGAGTTCGTCTTCACCGCCGAGCGGCACCGGCAGGCGCTCGCCGCGTTCCGGTTCGCGAACCGGGCGATGGCCGCGCAGCGCCGCCGTACCGCGATGGCGAAGCGGCGGGAGGAGCTCGGACTGACCTACGAGCAGGGCATGGCGCAGGTCGAGGAGGAGGGCGCGAAGGCGGCGTCCTGGCGGCCGTTCCAGCTCGCGTTCGTGCTGCTCAACCTGCCCTCGCTGACCGATCCGGGCCACCCCGAGCGGGCCGCCGACCACACGGCGACCGTCGACCTGCTGTTCTTCCCGACCGGCGGTGGCAAGACCGAGGCGTACCTCGGCCTGACCGCTTACACCTTCGCGATTCGGCGGCTGCAACGGGTCGTCGGCATCGCCGCCGATGCGCGCGACGGCATGTCGGGCGTCGCCGTCCTCATGCGTTACACGCTGCGGCTGCTGACCGCCCAGCAGTTCCAGCGGGCGGCCGCGCTGGTGTGCGCGGCCGAGGTGCTGCGCCGCGAGGACCCTGCGACCTGGGGCGAGGAGCCGTTCCGCATCGGCCTGTGGGTGGGCAACGCGGTCTCGCCGAACTGGTTCGACCAGGCCGACAAGCAGATCCAGGAGGCCAGGGAGGCGCCGGACAGCCGCCGCCGGGCCAACGTGCTGCAAACGCTCACCTGCCCCTGGTGTGGCGAGAAGCTCGTCGCGGGCCGGAACATCGAGGTCGACGTGGAGCGCCGCCGGATGCTGCTCTACTGCGGGCGCGGACGAGAGGGGGACGGCGACTTCTGCCCGTTCTCCAGGCTCGGCGAGGACCGCATGCTGACCGCGCGGCTGGACGACCCCGGGGAGATCGCCGGCCGCCGGGAGGGGTTGCCGATCCTGACCGTGGACGAGGAGATCTACCGGCTGACCCCGAGCCTGGTCATCGCGACCGTGGACAAACTGGCCCAGCTCCCGTGGCGCGGCTTCGCCGGGCACCTGTTCGGCAGGGTCAGCAAGCGCTGCCCCCGGCACGGCTACCGGCACACCGACCTGGACGACGCCATCGGCTGCGGGGACAAGCACCATGCCAAGGGGAAGCTGCCGAAGACGGCCAGCGTGCCGGTCGTCCGGCTCCGTCCGCCGGACCTGATCATCCAGGACGAGCTGCACCTGATCTCCGGGGCGCTCGGCACCACGGTCGGGCTGTTCGAGGCCGCGGTGGACGAGCTGTGCACCTGGCGGGCCGGCGGCCGGGACATCGGGCCCAAGATCGTGGCGTCCACCGCGACCACCAAGCGGGCCGAGCGCCAGGTACTCGGCGTCTTCGCCCGCGGACTCGCGGTGTTCCCGCCGCAGGTGATCGACGTGTCCGACACGTTCTTCTCCCGGCAGGTGCCGGTGACCCCCGCGACGCCGGGGCGGCGCTACCTCGGGGTGTGCGCGCACGGCGTACGGCTGAAGTCGGCGGAGATCCGGCTCGCCGAGATCCTCTTCCTCGCCGGGCAGACGATGTTCGACCGGCACGGCGAGGCCGCCGACCCGTACATGACCGTGGTCGGCTACTTCAACGCCACCCGGGAGTTGGCCGGCATGCGCCGCTACCTGGACGACGACGTGACGACCCGGGTGCGGACGCACGGCAGGCGCAAGGGGCTGTCCGACCGGCTGCTCGCCCGGACGGACCTGCTCAACATCGTCGAGCTGACCTCCCGCATCTCCTCGGCCGACATCAGCGACGTGCTCAACCGGCTGGAGATCGGGTTCGACCCCGAACTCGACACCACCCGGCGGCGGACCGAGATCCGCGACGAACTGATCGACGTGCTGAATGAGAAGGACAAGGAGAAGCGCAGGCAGGCCCACCCGCTCGCCGACCGGTACCTCGACCGCCGCAGTGACCGGCGTAGTGATCGCACGGCCGACCGGCAGCCGGTCGACGTGGTGCTGGCGACGTCGATGCTGCAGGTCGGCGTGGACGTCTCCCGGTTCGGGCTCATGGTGATGACCGGTCAGCCGAAGAACACCGCCGAGTACATCCAGGCGTCCTCGCGGGTCGGCCGGACCGCCGAACGCCCCGGCCTGGTGATCACGCTGTACAACTGGTCGCGTCCCCGCGACCTGGCGCACTTCGAGGACTTCGAGCACTACCACGCGACCTTCTACCGCCAGGTGGAGGCGCTGTCGGTCACGCCCTACACCCGGCGGGCGCTCGACCGGGGCACCACCGCCACCATCGTGGCGGCGATCCGGCACGCCGAGGAGTCCTACTCCGGCAACCGGGACGCCGAGGGCGTGCCGCTGGACGGCGAGCCCGTGCGGCATATCGTCACCCGGATGCTGCGCCGCGCCGAAGCGGTCGGCGGCCCCCGCAGCCGGGAGTACCTGGACGCCCGCATCAAGGCGGTCACGGACATGTGGCAGCAGCGCACGCAGGGGCCCGCACGGCTCGGCTACGAGCGCAGGGCCACCAAACAGGAGACCGTCGCACCGCTGATCGACCGGGCGGGCAACGCGCCGTGGGGTCTGATGACGGTCGGCAACTCCATGCGGGAGACCGAGAACGACATCAACCTGCTACTGCCCGCCAGCGGCGCGATCTTCGACTCGCCCGTCGGCGCGACCGCCTGGGTGTTCGCCACTCCGGACGCGGCGGACGACGACGCCGACATCCCCGTCGGCGACGAACTGGGCGTATCCACGATCGGGGGAGGGGGCAAGTGATGGCGAGCTACTCGCAGTACCGCAGCCGGGTCGGTACGGTCCGGCCCAGCCACCTGATGTTCACCAGCGGCGTGGGCGCCCTGGTTGACCTGCCGAACTTCTCGGTCCTGGTCAAGGGACTGGACGACTGGAGGTATGAGAAACTCGGCGACAAGCATGTGGTGATCACCGAGCCCCGGCTGCTCGCGGCCGTGCAGACCGTGCTCAGCAAGACGGTGAAAGAGCTGAAGCCGGCCCCCTGGCTACCTGGCGCGGACCAGGACCCGAACGGCGAAGCGGCGCGCACCGGCACTCCGGTCGCCCCGTTCCCGAGCTGGATGCGGTGCACCGCGTGCAACCTGCTGGCCCGCATCGACTCCGGGGTCTTCGGCTTCGAGAACGACAAACCGAACAAGCCGCACGAGGCGCGGTTCTTCCACGAGTGCGGCAGGGGACGCAAGAAGAATCTCGTGGTCGGCGCGCGGTTCGTCGTGGCGTGCGGCGCCGGGCACCTGGACGACTTCCCGTACCTGGAGTTCGTGCACCACGGCGGTACGTGCCCGACCGTGGAGAAGCCGCACCTGCTGATGGAGGACTACGGCGGCAACCTCGGCGCGAACGTGCGCATCTCCTGCCAGCGCTGCCCGGCCGACCGCAACATCCGTGAGGTGATGGGCAGGCGCGGCCAGGAACACCTGCCGGGCTGCCGTGGCCGCCACCCGCACCTCGGCACGTTCGCCGGGTGCGCCAGGTCGCTGCACGTGCTGGTCGTCGGCGCGTCCAACCAGTGGTTCGCCCAGACCCTGTCCGCGCTGGCCGTGCCGCAGAGCGGGGCGAGCGAGCTCGACGCGAAGGTCGAGCAGTTCTGGGGGAATCTTCAGCACGTCGCCGGGCCCAACACGCTTCCCTTCCTGCGGTCGATGCCACCGCTGAGCTACGAGTTCGAGAAATGGCAGGATGACGAGCTCCTAGCCGCGATCGAACGCCACCGGACCGGTCTCGCTGCCGGCGAGGCGGATAGCGAGCCCGAGGGGTACCCCGACCTGCGCACCCCCGAATGGCAGGTCTTCTCCGGTACCAAACTGCCCGAACCCAGCGACGAGTTCACCGCCTACCGCCACCCCGACGGCGTGCCGAACCTGCTCAAGGACTTCTACTCGGACGTGATCCAGGTGGAGCGGGTGCGCGAGGTGCGCGCGATGATCGGTTTCACCCGCCTGGACGCCCCCGACCCCGACGACCCCAACCTCGTCACCCGCGCGCCGCTGTCCCGGTCGAAACCCACATGGGTTCCGGCGAGCGAGGTGCGCGGTGAGGGCATCTTCCTGCGGGTGCCGGAGGACCTGCTGGCCGACTGGGAGAGGACCGTCGAGGACTCGGCGGCCATGAAGCTGCACTACGAGGCGTACGGGCGGTTCCGCGAGTACCGTTACTCGGCCCGCACCGGGCAGCCGTTCAACGAGGACACCCGGTACCTGGGCTGGCCCGGGGCACGCTACTACGCGCTGCACACCCTGTCGCACCTGATGATCAGGACCATCGCGCTGGAGTGCGGGTACAACTCGGCCAGCCTCGCCGAACGCGTCTACGCCGGTGACGAGGACGACCCACGCGGCGGCATCCTCATCTACACCGCCGTCCCGGACGCCGAAGGGACCCTCGGCGGCCTGGTCTCCCTCGCCGAACCCGACGAACTGGTCCGCCTGACCCGCCGCGCGCTCACCGAGGCGCGGCGCTGCTCGTCCGACCCGCTGTGCGCCGAGCGGCTGCCGCGCGACCCCGAGGACTTCCTGCACGGCGCCGCCTGCCACGCCTGCCTGTTCGTGTCGGAGACCACCTGCGAGCGTGGCAACCGCTTCCTGGACCGGCGCTTCGTCGTGCCCATCGACCCGTCCGAGCCGGCCCTCTTCCCGGAGGTGCCGTGATCCGGCGCCCGGGATGAGCGACGACTTTGCCGCGGCGGCGGAGCAGGCACTGGCACGGCTCGGGCCGCTGTACACCGGCACGCTGGGGCTCGCCGTGGGACAGGGGCTGCCCGTGGAGGCGATCGTGCACGCGGTCCCGCTGCCGGAGTGGCCGGAGATCGCCCGGCGGGTGCTGGACGCCGCCGCGGTGGCGGGACTGAGCGGCGCCGAGGCCGGCGCCTACCTCAGGGGCGCCGCCGCCGGGTGGGCGGCGCACGAGGCGGGAGTGCGGGTCGAGTCGGTGTGGAGCGGGCCCGCGACCCACGAGGTGCCGGTGCGCGCCACCGCGCCCGTGCTGGTCGACCTCGTCGCGCACGCCACGCACGAGCTGATCCTCATGACGTACTCGGCCAGGCCGTACCCGCCGTTGCTGGACGCGCTCGCCGGCGCGGTGGCCCGCCGGGTCCCGGTCATGGTGGTGGTCGAGACGCTGCAGGGCGCGGGCAGTGCCCTGGCCGGATCGGAACCGGCCCTGGCCTTCGCGTCGGTCGCCGGGGTGGAGGTGTGGCACTGGCCGGCCGGCAGGCGCGGTGAGCCGGGGGCCAAGATGCACGCCAAGCTGGCGGTGGCCGACCGGCGGGTGCTGCTGGTGTCCAGCGCCAACCTCACCCAGTCGGGCGTGGCCAAGAACATCGAATCGGGCGTCCTGGTCCGAGGCGGGACTGCTCCGCTGCGGGCCGCCGAGCACGTGTCCGAGCTGCGCGCCAAAGGCGTCCTGGAACGGCTGCTCTGATCGAGCCGCGCCGATGAGCACGCGCTCCGCTCATTGGACGATCGCCACCATCAGTTCGGCGGCCGTCGGACGGTTGTGCGGTTCCTTCTCCAGGCAGGCGGCGACCGGGCCGACCAGCATCGGCGGCAGAACCGAGAGGTTGGGGTGGTAGGACAGGATGGCCGAGAACAGCTGGAAAGGCGTCTCGCCGCGGAAGGGCCCCGCGCCGGTCGCGCCGTAGAACATCGTCGCCGCCCAGCTGAACAGGTCCGACTCGGGGCCGGCCGTCCGTCCGGAGACCTGCTCGGGTGACATGTACGCGGGCGTGCCCTTCATGCCGCCCGAGGTGGTGACGTGGTCCAGCGCCCGCGCCACCCCGAAGTCGATCACCCGTGGGCCGTCCGGGCCGAGCAGGACATTCGCCGGCTTGAAGTCGCGGTGCACGACACCGGCCGCGTGGATGCCGGCCAGCGCGGCGGAGGTGGCGATGGCCAGCCGGATGAGTCCGTCGCCGTCGAGCGGCCGGCCCTGACGCCGTACCAGCGCGTCCAGCGACGGGCCGGGCACGTACTCGCTGACCACGTACGCCCGGTCGTCGACGACGCCCACGTCGATGACGCGCGCCGTCGCGTACGGCGGCACCCGGCGCGCGGTCAGCACCTCGCGCATGAAGCGGTCGCGCTCGTCGCCGGCCCCGTGGACGCGGGCGTGCAGCACCTTGACCGCCACCTCGCGTCCGTCCGGGGCCTGCGCGAGGTACACCGTTCCTTGGCCGCCCTCGCCGAGGCGGGACAGCAGGCGGTAGGGGCCGAGCAGGCCGAGCTCGCCCGTGACCGGGCGAGCGGGGCCGGACCCGGGCACCGTTCCCCAGGGGTCCCGGACGGGTGGCGGGCGGTGATACGAGGCCGGCGGCGGGGCCGTCCATCCGGGAGGCGGCGACGACACGCCAGGTGCCGGATGCGAGTACGTGACCGGGGGACTCAAGGGGGGCTGGAACCACATCGCGCGCGGGAGGAAGACGGTGGGCCGGACGATGAACGCGTGCACGGTGCCGCCGAACCAGACCCCGAGCACCCACACGAACCCGGCCACCTGGTTGCGCCAGTCGTTCTGCGGAAGCGCGCTGAGAGAGGAGGAGGTGACCAGGTACAGCAGAAACAGCACCCCGTAGCCGGCCGCCGCGAAGATCAGGCCGCGGCGTCTTGTCCGTATCGCGGCATGGCCGAAGATGAAACAGGTGCCGAACCCACATGTGAAAAGCGGCGTAAGTGCCCAAATAACACTTAACGGAAGCCCTCGCCAGGACCGGCGATCCGGAACGCGGCCATCCGTGCCCTGGTGACGAGCAGCGGGACCGCGACTGGCAGACACAGCGGAAATGATACGGATCGGCCACCAGGCGACGCGAGTGGCCGATGTCGCCACTCACCCGCGCATTGATCGTGTACTTTCTTCCTTTATGGCCTTAGGGGAAAGGCGGCCCGCTCCGAACCGCAAGATGACCATCGCCGAGCGGTACGAACTGGACCCGTTGTCGCGCCGATCCGGCGGGATGGGAGAGGTCTGGTTCGGCCACGACAAACGTCTCGACCGGCGGGTCGCGGTCAAGTTCATCCGGGTCGACCGGCTGCCGGACGGCAGGCCCGACGACGAGCTCACCAAGCGGTTCGTCCGCGAGTCCCGCATCACCGCCGGGCTGGAGCACCCCGGAGTTCCCAACGTGTACGACTGCGGCTCCCTCGGCGACGATCTGTACCTGGTCATGCAGCTCATCGACGGCTGCTCCCTGTCGGACCTGCTCGACGAGATCCGCGAGGACGGCGAGATCCCCGTCGCCTGGGCCGCCGCCATCGCCGCACAGGTGTGCTCGGTGCTGTCCGCCGCCCATGCCCGGTCCCTGGTGCACCGGGATCTCAAACCGGGCAACCTCATGCTCTGCGCCGACGGCACCGTCAAGGTGCTCGACTTCGGCGTGGCCGCGGCCCTGTCGTCCACCGAGACCCGGCTCACCCGCACCGGCATCGCCCTCGGCACCCCCGAGTACATGGCGCCCGAACAGGCCGCCGCGGGCATCGTCGGACCGCGCACCGACCTGTACTCGCTGGCCGTCGTCCTCGACGAGATGCTCGCCAAGGACAACCAGTTCAAGGGCGACACCGCGCTCGCCTCGATGCGCAACCACACCGACCGCGAGCCGCGGGCCCTGCGCGGCCGGCGGCCCGACGTACCGGAAGGGCTGGAACGCCTCGTCCTGCGGATGCTCGCCAAGAACCCCGAGGACCGGCCCGCGTCCGCCGGCGAGGTGTACGCCGGGCTGCTCGAATTCTGCGCGGATCTGCCGCCGTTCCCCGGCTACGTGGACCTCGCCACGCCCTACCCCACCCGCATGTACGCCAAAATCGTCGGCCGAGCCGAGCCGCCAGGCCCGACCACCTCTGGGAGAGAGCGCGACGCACCGGCACCCGCCGAGGTCGCCGACGCCAGAAAGCGCGCGGAGAAGCTCAGGACCGCGTCCCGGTTCGGCGAGGCGGCCGAAGTACTGTCAGAGCTGCTCCAGGCCGGGGCCGCCACGTTCGTGGCGCGGCGTCCCGAGATGATCGAGGTACGCATCGAGCTCGCCGACGTGCTGTTCCTCGGCGGCGACTACCGCCGGGCCGCCCCGCTGTTCCGCGAGCTCGCCGCCGACCTGACCACGGCCAAGGGGCCATCGGACGACCTCGTGCTCCGCTGCAGACTGATGGAGGCCCACTGCCACGCCGTGATCGGCGAGACGGACCTGGCGCTCGCGCAGTTCCGCCGGCTGCTCGACGACGAGAGGGAGCTCGGCGTCGACGAGGAGCGCATCCTGGAGCTGCGGCGGCAGATCGGTCTGCTCGAACTGGGGACGGGGAACAGGGCCGCGGCGCGGCGCACGCTGACCGGCCTGCTTCCCGACCTGGAGGGGCGGTACGGCGCGCACCATCCGAACGTGGTCAAGGTCCGGGAGATGCTGCGGGACCTCGGTGCAGAGCGGTGACAACGATTTCCGGACGCACGCTAACGGCCCTCGCCCGAAAGGCGATGGGCAGGTGCGTGCCCGGTGCAGGTTCGCGATGAGAGGTGAGGAGTGGCGTGGCGAAGCTCGGGATCGACAAGGACTTCCTGAAGGACTTCGGCAAACTGGAACGGTCCGTACAGGACCGGGTCACCGAGGTCTTCACCAAGTTCGAGCACGCCACCCATGCGGGGTTGCACCTGGAGAAGCTGCGCAACGCGCGTGACGACCGCTTCCGCACCATCCGTATCGACCTGTTCTGGCGAGGCGTCGTCCTCGCCCCCGATTCCGGCGACACCTTCACCCTGCTGAAAGTGCTCCCGCACGACGAGGCCATCGCGTGGGCCGAACGGCGGCGCGCCTCGGTCAACGCCGCGACCGGGCGCATCGAGATCCGTGACGTGGCCGCGATCGACGCCACCCTGCCCGAGCTGCGGCGCCACACCGGGACCGCCACCACGCTGCTGTTCGAGGACGTCCGCGACGCCGACCTGACCGGCCTCGGCGTGGACGAGCAGACCCTGGCCTTCGCACGCGCGCTCACCCACGTGAGCCAGCTTGAGGCCGCACAGGCGTTCCTGCCGCACAACCAGTGGCAGGCCCTGTACGGGCTGGCGGCCGGGTTCACCCCCGAACAGGTGTGGGCCGAGCTCGGCGCCGCGCCCGCGCGGGAGCCGTACGACACCGAGGACCTCTCCGCGGCCGTGGAACGCACGCCCGAGCAGGTGGTGCTGGTGGACGGACCCCGAGAACTCATGGAGGTCTTCCGGCACCCCTTCGCGCTGTGGCGGATCTACCTGCATCCCACCCAGTACCAGGTGGCGAACGCTACGTTCAGCGGGCCCGCGCGGATCACCGGAGGGCCGGGCACCGGCAAAACCGTGGTCGCCCTGCACCGTGCGCACCATCTCGCCGGATCCGGCGCCGGCCAGGTGCTGCTGACCACGTTCACCTCGACCCTCTCCACCTCGCTGGAAGCCGGGTTACGCCTGCTGGCCGACTCGCCGGCGATCCTCGACCGGATCGAGGTACGCCACGTCGACCAGCTCTCCTACCAGGTCTTCGCCGAACGGCACGGCCGCCCGGCGATCCTGCGCGACAAGGAGGAGAAGGAGATCTGGCGTCGCATCGTCAAACGGCTCGACGCGCCGTTCACCGAGACCTTCCTGGCCGAGGAGTGGCGGCACGTGGTGCTCGCCCAGCGGGTGACCAACGCCGCCGAATACCTGGCCGCCAAGCGCGAAGGACGCGGACGCGGGCTCGGCACCCGGCAGCGCGCGCAGCTGTGGCAGGTGATCTGGGAGTTCGAGGAAGAACTGAAACGCCGGCGATATTGGACGCACGAGACCATCTGCGCCGAGGCCACCAGGCTGCTCGACGAGCGCGCGGACAAGCCGTACCGGCACGTCATCGTCGACGAGGCCCAGGACCTGCACCCGGTGCAGTGGCGCTTCCTCCGCGCGGCGGTCGCGCAGGGCCCCGACGACATGTTCATCGCCGGGGACACCCACCAGCGCATCTACAGCAGCCGCGTCTCGCTGCGCGAGGTCGGCGTCAACGTCGCGGGCCGATCTTCCCGGCTCACCGTGAACTACCGGACCACGGCCGAGATCCTCGCCTGGAGCCTCGGCATGCTGCGCGGTGAGGCCATCGACGACATGGACGGCGGCCTGGACACCGTGGCCGGTTACCGCTCCCAGGTGCACGGCTTCCCGCCAGAGCTGCACGGGTTCCGTACGCAGAAGGAGGAGCTCGACGCGCTCGCCCGCAAGGTCGGTGAATGGCGGGACATGGGCGTCGCGCCGGAGGAGATCGGCATCGCCGCGCGCTCCAACGTCCTCGCCGACTCCGCGGTCACCGTCCTCAACCAGGCCGGTATCCCGGCGCGGTCGCTCGCCAAGGCGGGAGGCCCTGAGGACGTGGTGCGCGCGGGCACGATGCACCGCATGAAAGGGCTGGAGTTCCGATGCGTCGCGGTCATCGGGGTGGGCGAGCACGCCGTGCCCTCGTCGAGCGCCGTCACCCCGTCCGAGGAGGACGCGGTGACCCACACCCAGGACCTGCAACGTGAACGGTGCCTGCTGTTCGTCGCCTGCACCAGAGCCCGCGAACGGCTGCACGTCTCCTGGCACGGCAATCCAAGTCCATTCCTGGACGGTTCCATCGAGTGACCAACGGTTATCGTTCGCTTGCGAAGCGTACGGCGATCATCTCCGGCACATCGTTTTACCTGAAGGCGGGTCATGGCCAAGCTCTCGGTACTTCTCCATCAGATCGACAACGGCACGGTGCTGCTCCCGGAGTTCCAACGGGGGTACGTCTGGAACCGCGACCAGGTGCGCGGGCTGATGCGCTCGCTGTACCGCGGCTACCCGGTCGGCGGACTGCTGCTCTGGGAGACCGCGCCGGAGCAGACGGCCGTACGCGGCGGCGCGACGGACGGCGGGGTGCGATCGCTGTTGCTCGATGGACAGCAGCGGATCACCTCGCTGTACGGCGTCATCCGCGGCCAGGCGCCCGCCTTCTTCGAGGGGGACGCCGCGGCGTTCACCGGCCTGCGCTTCAACGTCGAGGATGAGAGCTTCGAGTTCTACGCGCCGGCGAAGATGCGCGACGACCCGCGATGGGTGGACGTCACGCGTCTGTTCACCGAAGGTCTGCAGCCCTTCTTCAAGGACTTCAGCGCCATGCCGGAGAACTTCTCCCTCTATCTGGAACGCCTGAACCGGCTCTACCAGCTTCTGGAACGGGAGTTCCACGAGGAGAAGATCACCGGACCGGACAAGGACGTCGAGGTCGTCGTCGACATCTTCAACCGGGTCAACTCCGGGGGCACCGCGCTGTCGAAGGGTGACCTGGCACTGGCCAAGATCTGCGCCCACTGGCCGCCGGCCCGCCAGGTCATGCGCGATCACCTCAAGGCGTGGCAGGACAAGGGGTTCGACTTCTCCCTGGACTGGCTACTGCGCAACACCGCGGCCGTGGCCACCGGGCGCGCGGTGTTCACCGCGCTCGACACCGTCTCCGCCGGCGAGTTCGAGGTCGCCCTCGCCAAGTCGGTCGGATACATCGGCAACTTCCTGGAGGCCGCGTCCGGCCGGCTCGGCCTCGATCACGACCAGGTACTGATGGGCCGCTACGCGATCCCCGTCATATCTCGCCTGCTGCACCTCAGCCCCGGCGGTCGCTTCGCGGACGCCGCCCACCGCG
Organism: Sphaerisporangium melleum; assembly: GCF_014646695.1. Taxonomy (GTDB): domain Bacteria; phylum Actinomycetota; class Actinomycetes; order Streptosporangiales; family Streptosporangiaceae; genus Sphaerisporangium; species Sphaerisporangium melleum. Next base: position 275,993 of record NZ_BMNT01000001.1, on the reverse strand, counting down.
ACAAGGTGCTGTTCTGGTACGTGCACTCCGCGCTGTGGGGACGCTTCGCAGGATCGACCGAGACGGCACTGGCCAAGGACTATGAAGTCGCCAAGGACTCCGGCATCGACGGGCTCATCTCCTCGCTCGAACGCTGGCGCGGCGGCAACCTGGAGATCCAGGCCCACGACTTCGAAGGCTCAACCAAGGGGTCGCGTTTCTACCCTCTGCTCTACCTGCTGACCCGGGCCAAGGGAGCCCGCGACTTCGGCAGCGGGCTACCGTTGCGCGCCGAGATGCTCGGCAAGCTCACCTCGCTGCAGGTCCACCACATCTTCCCCAAGGCCGTGCTGCACAAGGCCGGGTACGACCGCGGCCAGGTGAACGCCATCGCCAACTTCTGCTTCCTCACCCAGGACACCAACCTCGTCATCGGCAAGCGCACCCCGGAGGAGTACTTCACCGAAGTCGAGGACAAGCATCCCGGTGTGCTGGCCTCGCAGTGGATTCCCGCCGACCGCGACCTGTGGCGGGTCGATCGGTACCTCGACTTCCTCGAGGCACGGCGCGAACTGCTGGCCCAGGCCGTGCAGTCCTTCCTCGCCGAACTGCGCAACGGCGCCGCGCCGCAGGCCGAGGAACTCGCCCCGGTCACCGTCATCGCCGACGAACGCGACGACGTACGCGTCGCCCAGGTCAAGGCCATGGCCGAGGAACTGGTGCGGCTCGGGTACGCCGAACCCGCCCTCGACAGCGAGATCGCCGACCCCGCCAGCGGCCGTGCCCTGGCGGTGGCCGAGGCGTTCTGGCCCGACGGCCTGCAGCCGGGACAGGGCAAACCCGTGATCCTGGAACTCGACCCGGAGGCCGCCGACCTGCCCCGGCTGGAGGAGCTGGGATACGAGGTCTTCACCTCGGTCGACGCGCTGCTCGGGTACGCCGCCCGGCGCAACGAGTCGGCGGCCGGAATACCGGTGGTGGTGGAGCAGGCGGAGGTCGCTCCGGAAGTGTCACCCCCGTCCGCCGGTGTCGACGCGGAATTCGACAAGGCCATGCGCTCGATCTACGACCGGGCGCGGCGCGAGGCGAACTACCACGCCGGCTACTTCCTCAGCATGCTCGCCGAGCACGGCAGCCTCGCCACCGCCCGCAAACTCCTGCACGCCCCGGCCGTGAGCGATGGCTTCGCCGCCCTGTGGGAGCGAGGCCGGCTGGACCTCACCGTAGAAGCCCTCGTCATCCAGCCCCACTTCGCTGACCTCTTCACCCCCGCGGAGATCGAGATAGCCCACCACCGCCTCACCCAATTCGGCTACCACTGACAGACGCGCGCCCCGGGAGACCTGGTTCACGAGCGGCGAACGGAGCCCGATTGAATACCGAATGGGCCAGCCCTTCGGAAGCGTGCGACACGAGTTCGGTGAGCTCCTGTTCGCCTCCGTGATGGATGCGCCCCATCACCTATATCGGGGACTCGTCGCGAGTGCTCGTTATCGATCGGTACACAGCGGGACGAAGTCCGCTGCTGTTTCGTGATCCGATATCTTCATCGCGGAAGTGCAATGAGCCACGAATCACACGTCCGTGGACGTCGAAGAGGTCGCTCTGATAGAAGCTGAAACTGGCCGGACGTCCTATGAGGCTATTGTGAAGTGTGTGCGTGCCCGCTACGCTAATTGACTGCGGTGCGTATAAGAGGTGGATGTGCGAAGCGTCCACCATTGCTCGGTGGGATCGATGCACGCGCCGTGTCTCGTGCATTCGTCATGGTGAACGTGCAATGCTGGGAGGAATCCTTGGCCGCGTTGAACTGGGACAGGTCCAGGCGGGAGATCATGATGGCTACTGCCGCCACCGAGCAGAGGCTTGAGGAGGCCGCTCTTCAGGACGCGGCCCTTCTCGGTCATTCCGGTTTCGGCGGTGATCCGCGTGCTCGCGACGACCACCATGATTTCCGTCAAGCTCTCAAAGAAGAGCTCTATGGTGGGGTGTCGCAGGAGACGCGTACAAGTGATCGCCGGAAAGGGCGGTCATCAACGAAGCGTCAGCCGACCGCCCGTTCTCGTACGGCCGATTCTTTTCCGCGCGTGAATTCTGTTCCCGCTGCTCGATCTGATTCTCCGGCTTCGCCCCAAAGTCCGGACGCCCGTCTGGCTCGATTGCTGGAAGAGATCGGTGAGGCGAGAAAGCGAAACAGGACGGACCGCGTGCTCGGCCTGTGCGGCGACGCATGTAGCGTCCTTGGCAAGGTGAAGGGTCCACGTGCCGACCAGGCCCGGCGGTCGCTGAAGGGGCACCTGGACTGGGCCAAGACGCAACTGGACGCGAATACGACAAAAAAACCGGCTTCTCGCCCTGTCCCTCCCTCGAAAAGATAGCCGCCGGGTGCCCTGCATCTTGGTTTTCGCCGAGTCTAGGATGGCCCGTCATAGACTGGGTTGAGCGGGTCGCGAGCATTCGGCGGTGGGCGCGGAATGGGGAGCGGGCCCCGCGGAAACCGCTCCTGCTGCTCTACGCCTAGTGGAGCCGGCCAACATCGAGTGGCACCACCGCCAGGTCCGCACGAGGCGCCGGTCGGGGAGAAATACCGAGCCTGCCAGCCCCCGATTGAGGCGAGGCGATGCGGACGACGTTCACGCAGCGTCAGATGAGCATCCGGGCGAAGGCGTCGGGCGTGATGATGGGGATGCCGTAGGCGCGGGCCTTGCGCGCCTTGCCGGACAGGGAGTCGGGGTCGGCGGCGACCAGGAGGCCGACCTTCTTGGTCACGTTCGGGTGTGGCACGTACCCGGCCTGGCGGGCGCGCCGCTCCCAGGTCTCGCGCCCCTCGGCCATCTCGCCGGTGAACACGACGAGGTCGCCCTGCTCTAAGGCGAACCGAGCCAACGGTACCGGCGTCCGCGTGGCGGCCTCGGCCAGGGCCTCTCCGGTCGCTGTGGCGGGTAGGTGCAGCAGGACGGCGATCAGATCGAGTTCGTGCCGCTCGGCGTCCGTGACCACTCCGTCGGCCAGGGCTCCCTGTGCGAGCGCGACGAGATAGTCCCGGTGCAGCCGGTCCAAGTCCGCCCGGCACAGTCCAAGCCCGGTCGCCAGTTCGACCAGGGCGTCCGCCTCCGCCGCCGAGATGTGACGGTCCAGCAGCACCTGGTCCAGCAGGGCGAGGTACGGCCCGGCCTGCACGGGCTGCGCCCTCTGGGGCACCCGATCGAGGATGCGCGCGAGGAAGTGCCGTTCCCGTTCGGCCGAGGCCCCTCTCCGCACCCAGGGTGCGTCGCCGCCGGGGGACACCGGCCAGTCCGCGTTGGCCGCCGAGCGCAGAGCCTCAGGCCAGGGGGACTCCGGCCGGGCCAGGCCCAGGTAGTGCCGTAGCAGGCTCGCGGCGGCGCGGGCGTCGATGAGCGCGTCATGGTGCCCGTCGAGAGGTATGTCCGCCACGGCGCAGCACCCGGCCAGATTGCGCGGCGCGTGCGGCAGGAACCGCCCGGCCTCCGTCATCGTGCACACCCCGATGACGGCCAGGGAGGGGGACGCCACCCCGACCCGGCTGAACTCGGCTTCCAGGAAAGCGGTGTCGAACGCGAGATTGTGGGCGACCGGCACCCGGCCTCGCAGCAGTGCCGTCATCGTGCCCGCGATCTCTTTGAATGTCGGCGCGTGCCGGACGTCGGCCGCGCTGATGCCGTGAATACGCTGGGGCCCGAGGTCGCGTTCGGGATTGACCAGCGTGCTCCATTCACCGGTCACCCGTCCGTCCAGATCGGTGTGCACGACACCGATCTCGATGATCCGATCGTGCCACGAGGGCCGCAACCCCGTGGTCTCCACATCGATCACCGCGTAACCGGCCGGACCGCTCGCCATCTGCCTGCCCTCCCCAGCGCGTACGACTCACTCGGACGATGGCATCAGGAGCTCGGTCATACGGGCGGAAGGGGCAAGTGTGATCGTCTCGTTACGCACAGCGCTGAAGGGGAACCGTGGACGGAGGTGTCCTCGGTGTCGCGCCTCTGGATGGATGTGCCGTCGCGGGAGAGGCCACCCGATCGTCAGGTGAGCGAGTCGATCCAGCGTTCCAGGCGGCGGCCCTCGGTGGTCATGAGGTCGGGGTCGCGGAAGGTGTTGGTCAGCAGCGAGATGCCCTGGTAGGCGGCGATCAGGGCCACGGCGAGCTCGCGAGCGTCGGGCCGGCCCATCGCCTGGAACTGCCGCTCGGCCCAGTCGAGCAGTGCCCGCATGACCTTGGCGATCTGGCGGTCCAGGCCGTCGTCGCGCTTGTCGAGCTCGGCGGCCAGCGTTCCGGTGGGGCAGCCGTACCGGGCTGCGAGGTCCCGCTGGTCGACCCACCCGCTCACGAGCGCCTTCAGCCGGTCCTGAGGGGTGGGAAGCGCGTCGAGCGCGGCGATGATCGTCTGCAGGTTCTGCCCGTGTGCGTCGATCGCGGCCTCGACGAGCTGGTCCTTGGTCTTGAAGTAGTAGTAGACGTTGCCCACCGGTACGTCGGCCGCTCGTGCGATGTCGGCGAGCGTCGTCTTCTCGACACCCTGTTCGTGCAGGACGCGGGCCGCGGCCGTGGCCAGCCGTTCCCGCTTGCCCGGCTTCGACCGCACCTTCGCTGAGTCAGTCACCTGACTGACTATAGACGCGTGGAGATCTGATCGACTATAGTCCCTTCCTAGTTAGTCAGCTAACTCACTCACTTCGAAGGAGCTTTTCATGATCGTGGTAACGGGTGCGACCGGGAACGTCGGACGCGACGTCGTGCGTATCCTCGCCGAGGCCGGCGAGCAGGTGACGGCGGTCTCCCGGCAGTCCGTGCAGCCCTCGGAGCTGCCGCCCGGCGTACGGCACGTGCGGGGCGACCTCGCCGAGCCCGTCAGCCTGAGGCCCGCGCTGGAGGGGGCCGACGCGCTGTTCCTGCTCGTCGCCGGGGACGACCCGCAGGGCATCCTGGACCTGGCCACGGCGGCCGGAGTCCGGCGGGTGGTCCTGCTCTCCTCCCAGGGAGCCAGGACGAGACCCGACGTCTACCGCCACCCCGCCGCGTTCGAGGACGCCGTGCGCGGCTCCGTACTGGCGTGGACGATCCTGCGGCCCGGCGGCTTCGCCTCCAACGCCTTCGCGTGGGCCGAGCAGATCCGGTCGCAGCGGACGGCCGCCGCGCCGTTCGGCGACGTCGGGCTGCCGGCCATCGACCCGGCGGACATCGCCGAGGTCGCGGCCGCGACTCTGACGAAGGACGGCCACACCGGCCGCGCCTACGAGCTCACCGGCCCGCAGCCGGTCACTCCACGGGAACGGGCCGCGGCGATCGGTGCGGCACTGGGCACTCCCGTCCGGTTCGTCGAGCAGACCCGCGAGGAGGCCCGCGCGCAGATGCTGCGGTTCATGCCCGAGCCGGTCGTCGACGGCACGCTCGCCATCCTGGGCGAGCCGTCGGACGACGAGCGGAAGGTGAGCCCCGACGTCGAGCGGATCCTCGGCCGCGCGCCGCGCACCTTCGCCGACTGGGCGGCACGCAACATCGCCGCCTTCCGCTGACCACCCCGGCCCGCGACCTGCCGACGACGACTTCGGATGTCGGCTTCACAGTGCACTCCTCGTCTCGGCCTCCTGGCGGTGAGCGCTCCGCGCCGTGGCCGCCCGAGCAGGACATCGCGTCAGGCCGCACGGTGAGCGGCCTACCGCCCTCGGCCAGGCGGTTCCTCGCGGAGAACCACGTGGCGACACTGACGACCCTCCGGCCCGACGGTTCGCCACACGTGGTCGCGGTGCGATTCACCTGGGACGACGCCGCCGGCCTGGCCCGTGTCATGACCGTGGCGTCCTCGCGCAAGGCCAGGAACCTGACCGTCGCCCCGGGTAGCCGAGCCGCGCTGTGCCAGGCGGCCGGGCCCCGCTGGATCACCCTCGAAGGCACCGCCATCACCTCTGCGGACCCGCTGCGCGTCGCCGAAGGGGCCTGCCGCTACGCCGAACGCTACCGGTCCGCACCGCCCGATCCGCCCGGCCGGGTCGTGATCGAGATCGCGGTCGACCGAGTGATGAAACTCAACATCTGAAAGAGGCACACCATGCCCATCCAGCCCGTACTCGACTCGACGATGTACTACGAAGACCTCGGCGCCGGCGCCCCGATGGTCTTCCTGCACGGCAACCCGACCTCCTCGCACCTGTGGCGGCACGTCATCCCCGCCGTCGGCGCGCCCGGCCGCCGCCTGGCCCCCGATCTGATCGGCATGGGCAGGTCCGGTAAACCGCCCATCGACTACGGCTTCGCGGACCACGTCCGTTACCTGGACGCCTGGTTCGACACCCTCGGCCTCGACGACGTGGTGCTGGTCGGCCACGACTGGGGAAGCTTCCTCGCCTTCGACTGGGCCGCCCGCCACCCCGGTCGCGTACGCGGCATCGCGTTCACCGAGGCGATCGTCAAGCCGATGTCCTGGGAGGAGTTCCCCGAAGGAGGCCGCGAGCTGTTCCAGGCCATCAAGACCAGTGGCGTGGGGGAGAGGATGATCCTCGACGACAACGCCTTCCTTGAGCAGGGGCTGCCGGGCACCGTCGCGCGCGCCCTTGGCCAGGAGGACCTCGACGCCTACCGTGAGCCCTACCCCACGAGGGAAAGCCGCCTGCCGCTGCTGCGATGGGCACGGTCGATGCCGCTCGGCGGAGAACCCGCCGACGTCGTGGCCAGGATCGAGGCCTACGACCAGTGGCTGGCCACCAGCCCCGAGGTGCCGAAGCTGCTGCTCACCTTCGACCCCGGCCCCGGCCACATGATGACCCCGGCGATGTACGACTGGTGCGAGGCCACCATGGCCGGCCTGGAGATCCGGCACCACGACGTGATCGCCGGGCACCACACTCCGGAAGACCACCCCCAACTGATCGCCACCGCCATCGCCGACTGGGCCGACAAGCACGCACTCCGCTGATTCTCGATGGCAGGGGCAGATGTTCCTGGCACCTGCCCCAGCAGGTCGTTCTGCTGGGTGCCGTCCGCCGCCCAATGCCATGGGGGGCCAATGTGCTCCCGGCACCCATCGAGATCACACCTGAGTTGACAGGCGCTCACGGAGACCGGCCTGCTTTGGTCGGTCACCCCAGCCATTCGATGGTTAGGCGTGAGCCTCGCCCATCGCGCGAGGGCCTGATCTTTCCGCTCTACCGGCCGCCGCGTACAGAGGGTCACGATGCTGTCTGCGCTCATCAGCGGACCGGCCTCGTCCGGTCCAAGGCCGTGGCAGGATTTGTGCGTCCGAGAGGTGGAGTCCTGTGCCCGTGGCGAGGCCAGGCCGGTGGAAGGTGCCCATTGACCGACGACAGAATACGTTTATCCGGCTTCGAGGAGCGCCTACTGGCGCTCGCCGACGAGCGCGGCTTCACTCCTTCCAAGCCTCTGACGGTCAAATGCGCCGAACTCGAACACCGCGGCCGTGCCACCGTCATCTACCTGGACCGGGAGAAGACCGCACGTGGCGTCATCGCGGTGTTCGTGTCTCCCGAGAGTGACCTCGGATCGCTGCGCGGAATCCCCGGGCTTACCATCCCCGCGGATGTTCAACACCACTCGGGAATGACGAGATTTCCCCGGCGCATAAATCGAGGGAAGACGCCCACCGCCTACGGATACCTGATCAGGTGCGCTGACCTCAGCGCCTACGGTCGCCTGCTCGACCGCCTGGCCGCGCCGGCGTCGCCCTAGTCTCCGCGGTACGCGGCCCTTCGAACGACCACGAACGGGCCGACTCGGCTTCTGGGCCGGCAGCGGGTCTCCACGGCGACGAGCCAGGCGACCGCGGCCGGTCGGCTCTTCGGGGGAGTCATGACGATGGCGATCGCCTTGGAAGGCATCGTCCATTCTCCATATCTGCTCCACGGGTGCGTGCCGCGAAAGACCGCAGGTGGGCGTGTCCGTGATGATGCCGGAAAGCGTGCGTCCGAATGTCCCCGAACATCACTCGCCTCTATCAGGCGGTTCTCTTCGACGCGACCGCGCCGATCTCGCTCCGGCTTCGCCGAACCTTCGGTGACTGGCTGGTGGGACAAGGACACCAAGCGCCGGACCCTGGAAAGCCCGTGCAGGAGTACGGCGAGGGCGGCACCCGGATCCGGCTGGAACGCCGGGCCGACTGCGGCCGATACCTCGTCGAGGAGAAGCGCGGCGGCGGAGTGCTGCGCACGCGAGTCACCTACCACGAGCCCATTTCCGGATTGGCCGGTTGGGTGCTCGTCACGGTGGAGGAGAACGGCCCGACAGGTGCGGGCCACGCGCCGGGCTTCCTTCCGGAGTACTTACGCACAGCTCGGATCACGGATGGCGCCGTCCATCTCACGGACGCGCCGGACGCGCTCGACGAGAACGACGTTCCCCGGCTGATGCACGCCTTGACCGAGCGGGGACGACGGGTGCCGCTGGTCGTCGTGGCCCACGATCAGCAGGATTCGGGTGCCGCCGCGTCACGAGCCCGCCATCTCGCGGCGGCGACCGCCGGTGCCGCTGTGGTGGTGCGCTTCGCCGACTCGCACGCCGAGCGGCGCTTCAACAATGCCGCCGGTCCCGACCTCGGGGTGTTCGGCGGGAGCGTCCGTACCTATGTGGCGCCGTTCGACCCGAGGACCGAGAGCTATCCGTTCCGGCATCGGCTGATGAGCGGGAGCAGGCTGCGCTCTCAGGGCGACCAGGCCCTCGATCTGGTGACGGAGGGCATCATCGGCGCGACTTTGCACCAGGCGCTTCCCGATGTCGTGCAACGCTCCTACCGAATGGTGTCGCGGATCCTCGCGGGTAATGCCCAGCCGGGAGACATCCGTGCGGTCCTCGTGCCACGGCCGTCCGCGGTCGACCCGAAAGAGGAATTGCGCCGCAAGATGATGGCGCTGACCGTGCGTCCAGTACCGGCCGCGAAGCCCTCGGACGACTCCCATCGCACATCTGACCCGGATGATGTGCCTGTCCCGGCCGGCGTTCCGGTATCCCGTGAGAAGTCCGAAGAACCGGACCGTTCTCTCTCAGAGCCGTCGGGCGTCTCCGGCGGTGCAGCGGCCCTCGACGTCGCCACGCTGGCGAAATCGGTCGCCGCGGCCGTGACCGGCGACCTGCGCGGCGAACTGGTGGCCGCGCTCGAACTGGCGGTCAAGAGCTCGGAGAGCGGGCACCTGCTGCGCCAGATGCGCGTTCTCGGTGCGCACGTGAACGGGTTACGAGAGGTCGTTCTGGCCCGCGAGCGCCGCACCGAACCGGAGGGTCGGTCGGCGGTGGAAGCCCTGCTCGCCACGGCCGGAGGCGAGAGCGACGGGCTCTCGGCCGAGATCGAACTGCTTCGCACCGAGCACGGCGTTCTGCAGAGCGAATACGCCGAAGCCATGGCGAAAGCCCGCACGCTCGAACGGCGCGTGGGCTGGCTGGAGGCGAAGCTGGCCGAATCCGCGCAGTCCGTGTACGGCATCGCCGTGGAAGAGCCGGTCTTCGAGCCGGCGGGCCTCATGGACGCTCTTTACCAGGCCCGCGAGACGCTCCGTCATGTGGAGATCGGGGACACCGACGCGGCGGCCACGAAACTGGACCTCGCCTATCCGACGCTCGCCCCCGTGTGGGCGGCCAAGGCATGGGACGCCTTCCGCGCGCTGGACGCGTTCGCCGAGGCCAGATCCGCGGGAAAGTTCACCGGTGGCTTTCTGCAGTGGTGCATGAGTGCCGCGGTGGAGACCATCCCCGCCGGCATGGTCGCGATGAGCGAATCCAGGACGGTGAACACCAACGGCAGGTACAGCACGCACCGGATCTTCGAAGTGCCCCGCGAGGTGCACCCGTCGGGAAAGGTGTTCATGGAGGCGCACATCAAGTTGCGCAAGGGCGGCGTCCCCGCGCCACGCGTGCATTTCCACGACGACTCGGGCGGCGCCACCGGAAAGGTCTGGGTCGGCTACGTCGGGGACCACCTGCCGAACACGCTGACGAACTGACCGGCGCATCGACCTGACCTCATGCCCGCGATAGCGGGCGGGCTTGCCGACGGCAGGGATAACCGTTAGACATAGGGCTAACGGTTATCTAGGAGGGGCCGATGCGGCAGGAAGTGGTGCTGGCGATGCTGGCCAAGGAGCCCTCGCACGGCTACCAACTGCGCGCGCGACTGCGTGACGCGCTCGGCCCTCTCGGTGACGCGATGAACGCCGGGCAGGTCTACGTCACGCTGGCCAGGCTGGAGAAGGCCGGTCTACTGGCGGTCGAGGGATCCGCCGATGACGCGGACCGGTCGGATCGCAAGGTGTACGCGCTCACTCCCAACGGCCAGCAGCGGGTCGCCGAGTGGATCGCCGAGGTGGGCTGGCCGAGACCCGACCTGGCGGAGTTCCATCTCAAGCTGATCGCGGCCGCGTCGGCCGGACTGGCCGACCCGCTCACCATCGTCGACACCCAGCGCCGGGAGCTGCTGCGCCGGCTGCGTGATGCCCAGCGGGCCGCCATGGCGGAGCCGGCCCTCTCGGCCGCGGCGCTGTTGCTGGAGGGCATCGTTCTCCGGCTTCAGGCGGACCTGCGCTGGCTCGAGGCATGTGAGAAGAACTGGACCCACCGAAGGAGTGGATCGTGAGCAACGCCGCCGAGACGCCGGTGCTTCGCGCCCGCGGGCTACGAAAGGAATACGGCAAGGGGGAAGGACTGGTACGCGCCGTCGACGGGGTCGATCTCGACGTCAGCGCGGGAGAGACAGTGGCGATCATGGGCCCCAGCGGCTGCGGCAAGTCCACGCTGCTCCACCTGCTCGGCGGGCTGGACCGGCCCTCCAGCGGCGAGGTCTCGCTGAACGGCCGGCGCATCGACGACTTCAGCGAGAAGGCCCTTGCGGCGATGCGACGGACCGACGTCGGCTACGTCTTCCAGTCCTTCCATCTGATGGAGGAGCTCACCGCCGTCGAGAACGTCGAGCTGCCGGCGCTGCTCGCCGGACGCTCGCCCCGGGCCGCCCGTCGGCGCGCCGAAGAGCTGCTGGATCAGCTCGGGCTCGCGGGCCGGGCGCGTTTCCTGCCTTCCGCTCTTTCCGGAGGTCAGCGGCAGCGGGTCGCGGTCGCCCGGGCGTTGAGCAACGAACCGTTGGTCGTTCTCGCCGACGAACCGACCGGAAACCTGGACAGCGCGGCCACCTTGGACGTTCTCCAGCTCTTCGAGGAGCTGCACGAGTCCGGGCAGACGCTGGTCATCGTCACCCACGACGCGCGGATCGCGGCCACCGCGGACCGGATGTTCTCGATGCGCGACGGCGTGCTCGTGGACCAGACCTGGCTGACCGGCGGCACCACCGGGCAGCTCGGCGCGCTCGCCGGACTGGAGGACTGACCGGAATGGGCCGTGCCCTCCTCGTGACCCGTCTTGCCCTGCGAGACCTCCGGCGGCGCCGCACCGAGGCCGCGCTTCTGCTGATCGCCATCCTGGCGGCCACCACAACCCTGACGCTCGGGCTCGTCATGCGGGACGCGGCCGCCGATCCGTATGAGAGCACCCGGGCGGCGACCAGCGGACCCGACGTGGTCGCTCACGCTCAGTCCGCCGAGTTCGACCGTCTCGAGAATCTGGTGAGCGCGGCCGGCGTCACCCACCACAGCGGGCCGTACCCGGTCACTGCCGCGAAACTGCAGAACTCCGGCAGAACGTCAGACGTGCAGGCCGTGGGGCGCGACGCCGAGTCGGTGTCGGTCGACCAGCCCAAGGTGCTCCAGGGAAACTGGGTCAGCGACGGCGGGGTGGTGGTCGAAGCCGCCTTCGCCGACGCGATCGACGTGCACGTCGGTGGGACGGTCACGCTGGACGGCCGGTCGTTCAAGGTCGTCGGCGTGGCGATCACCGCCGCCATGCCGCCCTATCCGGGGTCGTCCTGTCTCGTCGCCCCCGGCTGCGTGAACGGCGCGGTCCCCGACGACGGCACGGCGCCGGCGGGGTTGCTGCGCAACCCTGGGCTGGTCTGGCTCACCCAGGCCGACGTCCGGAGCCTCGGATCGGATCCGGCCTCGCTGTCCTACGTGCTGAACCTGAAGCTCGCCGATCCGGCCCAGGCCCAGGCGTTCGCCGACACCGGCCAGGGCGACCGCGGTCACCCCCTGTTCATGCAGAGCTGGCCTGACATCCTCGATGACGCCACCGAGCTGGCCCGGGACTCGCAGATCCTGTTGCTGCTCGGCGCCTGGCTGCTCAGTCTGCTCGCAGTGGCCGGTCTCTCGGTGCTGGTCGGCGGCCGGATGGCCGATCAAACCAGGCGTGTCGGGCTGTTGAAAGCAGCCGGTGGCACGCCGGGCCTGGTCGCCGCCGTGCTGCTCGCGGAGTATGTCCTGGTGGCCGTCGTCGCGGCGGCGGCCGGGCTGGCGATCGGGGCGCTGACCGCTCCGTTGCTCACCGAGTCGAGCGCGGGCCTGGTCGGCGGCGCGGGGACGGCGTCACTGACCTGGTCCACGGTCGGTCTGGTGACCGCCGTGGCCCTCGGAGTCGCGGTCGTGGCGACCGCTGTTCCGGCCGTGCGCGGCGCCCGTTCCAGCACCGTCAGCGCACTGGCCGACGCGCCACGCCCACCCCACCGCGCCGGTCGGCTGATCGCTCTTTCGGCGGGTCTCCCGGTCCCGCTGCTTCTCGCCCTGCGGGTCGCCGCCCGCCGCCCGCGACGGGTCGTGCTGGGCGTGCTCAGCATCGCCGTCACCGTCAGCGGGATCTACGTCCTCCTGGTGCTCAACGCCTTCCTCGGTGACCAGCCGAGCACCGGCGCGTACACCGAAGGTCAGGTGGTGGTGCTGCGGCACGTACTCCTCGTCTGGACGGTCATCCTGCTCTCCTTGGCGGCGGTCAACGCCGTCGTCATCACCTGGGCGACGGTACTCGACAACCGGCACGCGTCGGCACTGGCGCGTGCCCTCGGCGCGACCTCACGGGAAGTGACCGCCGCCCTCGCGGCCGCGCAGGTGCTGCCCGCGCTGCTCGGCGCCGTCCTGGGCGTCGTCCCGGGAGGGTTCCTGCTGTTCACCGCCATCAACGTGATCACCGGTGGCGACAGCGAGAAGGTCACGCTTCCCGTGCCGTGGGAGCTGATCGCCGTGGTGCTGGTGACCGTACTCGTGGTGGCGGTGCTCACCTCTGTTCCCGCCTACCTCGGCGGCCGCCGTCCAGTGACCGAGACTCTCTGAGCCGAGCCCTCATGATTTCGAGCGAACCCGCCGGACCGTGGCCAACGGGTCGGCGATCCGCGAGAAGGCAACCGCCCAAGACCATCGCGGCCAAGGGACGCCACGATGCCGAAACTCTCGACGGCTCGTGGTTCCAGGTGCACGGGCGAACCGGCTGGACGGAGAGTCGCGGCCTGTCAAGATGACGACATGAGCGAGGACATCAGTGTGCGGCGGCTTGACCTGGGCTATTTCATTCGGCCCGCGTCGGAGACGGGCGGGGTGGGGCCACGGGTGGAGCCGGTGCTCGCCTACCTTGTGCGGCATGGCAACGGGGTGATCCTGTTCGACACCGGGATCGGCGCGGCGGACGCGGGGACCGAGGCGCACTACCGTCCACGGCGGCGTTCGCTGCGGGACGCGCTGGCGGACGCCGGGGTGCGTACGAGCGACATCGCGCTGGTCGTGAACTGCCACCTGCACTTCGACCACTGCGGGGGCAACCCCCTGATGAGCGGTACGCCCATCCTGGTACAGGGCACGGAGCTGGCCACGGCCCGGCGCGGCGGCTACACCGTGGACGCGCTCGTCGACTTTCCCGGCGCGACCTACGAGGAGCTCGCCGGCGAGACCGAGGTATGGCCAGGGGTCTGGATCATCCCCACCCCCGGGCACACCGACGGCCACCAGTCGCTGGTCCTCCGGCGCCCGGACGGCGGCGTCATCCTCGCGGGCCAGGCCCACGACTTCGCGTCCCACTTCGCCTCCGACCACCTGGCCCGCCAGGCGGCACTCCACGGTGCGGCGGACCCGCTCCCCTCGTACCGGCCCTGGCTGGAACGCCTCGCCGACTTCGACCCGCGACGCGTCCTCTTCGCCCACGACTGCTCCATCTGGGAACCCGCGCACATCGACTTCTAGCACCAGGCCCGGCCACGCGTCCCGTTCATCGATCTCGTTCTGCGGGACGAACTGCGCCGCAGCGCTCAACGAGGCGCCCGGTGTCGACCTGCCCGCCGCGAAGCCGGAGCCGTACCCTTGCCGGCCGGCGAGGCCGTCCGTGACGTGCTGCTCTCCGCCATCGACTGGTTCGTGAGCCGGGCCAAGAGAGCGGCAGAGGTGGAGTGAGACGGCGCGAGTGCAGGCGTGATTCTCTTCCGATAAGCCAATTACAGGGACGGAACAGCAGGGACCGCGTCTCAGGGCCGCTGCGGAGTGCCACCGCCGGGGAAGCAGATGCCGCACGGCCGGAAGCCGGCCGCCTCGGCCTGCCCGTGAGTGGCGAAGCGGACCGTGCCGTGCAGGGTGTATCCCTGTGCCTCACCGCCGGACTGCCCGGCGCGCAGCCCCCAGCACTCCTCGGTCAGGTGGTAGGCGTCGCCTGCGCCGGTCGCGATCAGCTCACTCATCCTCCGCTCCTCCCTTGAGTACGGCGAGCGAGCGCTGCACCGCTGAGGCAGCGCTCGTAAGCCGCTTCTTCGCCGAAACGGAACCGTCTCGATTCAACCAGCTCAGATGCGCACGGTCATGAGTATCTGACAGCTCGTAATGGCGGCATCGATCTAAGCTACTGGCCATGACGCGCCGCAGACTCCGGTCGATCAAGATCGAGGGATACACGTCCATCCGCTCCGCGCAGGTCGAACTAGGCGACCTCAACGTTCTCGTCGGAGCCAACGGCGCGGGCAAGAGCAATTTCATATCCGCGTTCGCGCTGCTCGGCCGCATCGTTGACGAAGAGCTCAACCTGTTCGTCGGCCAGGCAGGCGGGGCCTCGACCCTCCTCCATGCCGGAGCCAAGGGGAAGGCGAAGATCCGATTGCAGCTGGACTTCGACTCCAACGGGTACGAAGCCGAGCTCATACCCGCTGCCCGTGATGAGCTGATCTTCGGCGAAGAGCGCGTCTGGTTCCGGGACGGCGGACACGCGACGCCCTTCGACACTTCACTGGGGCGAGGGCATCGTGAGACGCGATTGGGCACCGAGATGCCGCCTGGCGAGAAGATCTCCGTAGCTCACTCGGTCGTGGACCTGATGCGGGGCTGCCGCGTTTTTCACTTCCATGACACCACCAGGGGCGCTCCGGTGAAGCAGACCGGCTACGTCTCGGATGACCTCGCGCTTCGCCCGGACGCAGGGAACCTGGCCGCCGTCCTGCTACGTCTGCGGCAGACGGATCGCGCCGCCTATCTGCGGATCGTCGGCACCATAAAACAGGTCGCACCGTTCTTTCGGGACTTCGTCCTCGTCGAAGAGAACGGACGCCTGCGCTTGCGCTGGCGGCAGGAAGGATCGGATGTCGTGTTCCCCGCTGACGCGTTGTCCGACGGGACACTACGGTTCATCTGCCTGGCGACACTGTTGAGCCTGCCGGTCCTCCCCAACCTCGTCGTGCTCGACGAGCCCGAACTGGGCCTTCATCCGTACGCCATAGTGCAATTGGCCGAAATGCTCCGGGCGGCCAGCCGAGAGAGTCAGGTTCTCATCGCCACCCAATCCGTGACCCTGATGAACCAGTTCGAGGTGGAAGATCTCATCGTCGTCGAGCGAGCCGAAGGAGCGTCGGTGTTCGACCGTCCTGACCGCACTCGCCTGCACGACTGGCTTGCCGAGTACTCCTTGGGTGAGCTGTGGGAGAAGAACCTGCTGGGCGGCAGACCTCAAACCGAGGCGAGGTGAGCCTGATGCGCCGGCTCCACGTTCTCTGCGAGGGCCAGACGGAGGAGACGGTCGTCCGGGAGGTCCTTGCTCCGTACTTCGAGAACGCGGGGGCCTTCGTCACATGTTCGATCCACAAGACCAGGCGCCCGGCCGGTGGCCCGGCTCAAAGAGGTGGGCTATCCGGTTGGAACAGGATCGAGACGGAGATCCGGCTCCTGCTCCGCGACTCCTCTATCACCGTTCTGACCACCTTGTTCGATTACTACGGCCTTCCGTCGGATGTGCCCGGCATGGAGACGCGCCCGGCAGGCTCTCCGTACGACCGGGTGACTCATGTCGAGCGGGCAATGGCCGAAGCGATCGGCGACTCTCGTTTCGTGCCCCATCTCGTTCTGCACGAGATCGAGGCCTGGGTGCTCGTCGGCCACGCCGCACTGGGTGATCTCACCGGCGATGCCGTCCTTGCCAGGGACGCTCAGGAGATCGTCTCTCGTGCGCAAGGGGCGGAGTTCGTCAACGATGGCTTCGATACCGCTCCGTCGAAGCGGATCATCAGCCTGTACCCGCGCTACCGAAAACCTCCGACGGCCCGCTCGTCATATCGGAGATCGGCATGGACATGATCCGGAAAGCCTGCCCCCACGCCGATGCCCGACTCGCTGCCGTCCTCAGCGCCCTGATGCCTTCGGTGTGAACAGGCGTCCCGGCGTTCACCCGGCGGGAGGTGGGCCGGAGGGCGGTTCAGTGGTGTGGACGGGCTCGCGGGTGGGGGAGCGTGGGCCGGGCGGGGGTGGCCGCCCGGCTCGGCCCGGAGTGGCCCGTGTGGGGGCCTCGCCGGCGCGTCTCCTTCAGGGGGCGCGCGGGTGGTCAGCCGTTCGGCTGCCAGGGCGGGGTCTGGCCCCAGTTCCAACGTGGTACGTCTGCCGCGTCCACCGGCGGCGGGTTCTCACCGGAGTAGATCAGCGCCATGCGCGTTCCCCACTCGATGTAGTAGATGAACACCGCGCGGAACTCCGGGTCGGCGGGCAGGCCGACCTCGTCCGCGGTGTCCTGCAGCAGGCCGACCCAGCGGCGGCGCTGCTCCTCGGTGATGCCGCGGCCGAGGTGCATGCGCGCCATGTGCGGGTGGCCGCCGCGCTCGGCGGAGTAGGTCGAGGGGCCGCCGAAGACCTCGGCGAGCCACATGGCGACGTGCCGCGGGTGGCGCTGGTCCATGCCGGCGAAGACCGGTGCGAGGAGCGGGTCCTTGAGCACGTGGCCGTAGAAGACCTCGGTGAGGCGGTTCAGTGCCTCCTCGCCGCCCATCCAGTCGTAGATGGTGGGCGCGCCGGGCTTGCCGGACCCCTGCGCGAGCTGCTCGGTCACGGCTGCTCCCGTCCCGCGGCCTTTCCGGGGCCGGCGACGTCGGTGGTGAGGTAGTGCTGCATCTCCTCGATCGACTTCACGTACGGGCGGATCGCGCCGAAGAAGGCGGGGAAGTGCGGGCCGCGGCGGAAGCCCTGCAGGTGGTCCTCGACCGACGTCCAGCGGATGCGCAGGATGTAGCGGTCGGGCTCCTCCTGGCAGTGCGCCAGCTCGTAGTCGATGCACTCGGGTGCCGCGGCCAGCGACTCGGCGGCCCGGCGGTAGGCCTCCTCGAAGTCCTTCTGGTCGTCTAACGGGATGCGGTACCGGATGTACTCCACGGTCGTGGTCATGCTGTCACTCTCCCTGTGTTCCGGGGTGGTCGGAGCCGGCCTTCCCGCTTGTCGTTACCCATCTGGCAGGCCGCTCATGGGGGCCGCGAGCCCTCATGCGGCGGCGCGCCAGCTGTGTAATCATGTAAGCAAGAATACTCACGTACCTGCACCGGACAAGCGGAAAAGCCGGGGAAACGCGGAACGGCCTCAGCCCATCGACCGGTACCGGTGGATCAGCGAGATGGCCATCGCGCCCTCGCCGACACCGGAGGCGACCCGTTTGATCGAGTGGGCGCGCACGTCGCCGGCCGCGAAGACGCCGGGGACGCTGGTCTCCAGCGGGTAGGGGGCCCGTTCCAGGCTCCACTCCTCGGGCAGTTCGCCGCCGTTGGCGACCAGGTCGGAGCCGGTCAGGACGAAGCCGTGCTCGTCCCGCTCGACGATGCCGTCCAGCCAGTCGGTGTGCGGCCGGGCGCCGATGAAGGTGAACATGAACCGGCACGGCACCTCGGTGTCCTCGCCGGTGTCGGCGTCGTGCAGGACGATGTGCTCCAGGTGGTCGCCGCCGCGCAGTTCCCGCACCGTGGTCCGCACCCGGACCTCGATGTTCGGCGTGTTGTCGATCTCGTTGATCAGATACTGCGACATGCTCGCCGACAGCGACTTCGCGCGCACCAGGATCGTCACCTGGGCGGCGTACTTGGCGAAGTGCACCGCCGCCTGCCCGGCCGAGTTGGCGCCGCCGATGATGAAGACGTGCTGCGCGATGCACGCCGAACTCTCGGTGATGGCCGCGCCGTAGTACAGCCCGGCTCCCTCGAACCGCTCGGCGCCCGGCGCCTCCAGCCGGTTGTAGGAGACACCGGTGGCCAGCAGCACGGTCTCGGCGCTGATCTCGGTGCCGTCGGTCAGCGTCAGGACCTTCGCGGGGTCGGCCCGGGTCAGCGAGACGACCCCGATGGGGTGCAGGATCTCCGCGCCGAACCGCGAGGCCTGGATCGTCGCCCGCCGGGTGAGGTCGCCGCCGGACAGGCCGGAGGGGAAGCCGAGGTAGTTCTCGATCAGGCTGGAGGCGCCCGCCTGGCCGCCGGGGGCCCGCGAGTCCAGGATCAGCGTGCTCAGCCCCTCGGAGGCGGCGTACACGCCGGCGGCGAGCCCGGCGGGGCCGGCGCCCACGATGACGCACTCGTAGTGCGGCCGGGACGCCGTCGTCGTCAGGCCCAGCTGCTGGGCCAGTTCGGCGTCCGTCGGGGCCGTCAGCACGGTGCCGCCGGGGAACTGCACCAGCGGCAGCGGGGCGCCCGGGTGGTCGGCCAGGATCGGCTGGGCCTCCTGGTCGCGCTCCACGTTGAGGAACTTGAACGGCTGGCCGTTGCGGGTGAAGAAGTCGCGCACCGCGTGGGTGCCCGGCGCCACCAGGTGGCCGACGACCACGATCCCGTTGTACGGCGGACGGTAGTTGGCCAGCCAGTCCGACAGCAGGTCGTCCAGGATGGGGAACAGCCGCTCCTGCGGCGGGTCCCACGGCTTCATCAGGTAGTAGTCCAGGCGCACCTGGTTGATCGCGGTGATCGCCGCGTCGGTCTCGGCGTACGCCGTGAGCAGCACCCGGCGGGCGTCCGGGAAGCGGCTGACCGCGTCCAGCAGGAACTCGATGCCGGTGGTGTCGGGCATGCGCTGGTCGACCAGGAACAGCGCCGGGTCGTGGCCGCGCTCGTCCAGCGCGTCGAGGATCTTGTACGCGTCGGCCACGGAGGACGCGCCCAGCACGCGGTACCGGCTGCCGTAGGCGCTGCGCAGGTCGCGGCGCACCGCGCGCAGCACCTGCGGGTCGTCGTCGATGGCGAGGATCACCGGCTTGTGCGTCTCCTCGACGCTCTGGTCGGCGCCGGATCGCCTGTCGGGCAGGGAGGCGGTCTCTGTGGCGTCGTCGGTGGCGGTCATGAGCCGTCCACCCGCACCGGTGACCTTCGTCCTGCCGTGCTTACCCCAGGTCATGCCCTCTCCAGAATCAGTCGGTCGACGTAGCACCACAGCCATGACTCGCCCGGCTCGTGAGAGGCGGCGATCGCATGCCCTGTGGCATGGAAGTGCTTGGTCGCGTGCTGGTTCTTGGAGGAGTCACAGCAGCCGACGTGTCCGCAGCCGAGGCACATCCGCAGATGGACCCAGACGTCGCCGAGGGCCAGGCACTCCTGGCAGCCCTCGGTGCCGGCCGTCACCGGGTGTATCTGATCGAGGTGCGTACACCTGTTATTCATCGGAAGTCCTCCTGTGCGCGGTGGTCAGGGGCTTCGTGCGATGCGACACCTTCAACACCGTGGGGGGGTCGGAGATCATTCCTTTGATTCTCGCAGAGCCGGATGCTCTGGTCGCGGTCGCCGGCGGTTCCTCCGGATACTTCATGAGGTTCGGAGCTGACTTCTTGATGTCAAAGCTCTACCTCACGAAGTCTGGAAGCGATTCTCGACACCGGACCCCTAATCCCGCAGGGTGGGGTTGAAAACAAAGGCGGTACCAGGAGGGTAACCGTGAGCAAAAAGATTCTGATCATCGTATCCGAGCACGGATATTGGGCCGAAGAACTGATCGGCCCGGTATCGAAGTTCGACGAACGCGGTTATGAGGTCGTCTTCGCGACCCCCACCGGAGCGCGTGCCCGCGCCCTGCCGCCGAGCCTGGACGAGAACTACATCGACCCGCCGCTCGGCCGCAGCGTCACCTCGGCCGAGAACGCGCGGCTGGGCCGGGAGTTCGACGAGGGAACGCGGCTCGACAAGCCCCTCGACATCTCGTCCTGGGTGCCCGAGCGGCCCTACACCACAGACGCGGCGTACCTGCGCAAGCTGGAGCAGTACCACCGTGACCTGGAGCGGCTCGGCGAGGAGATCGCCGAGTACGACGCGCTGCTCATCGTGGGGGGCAGCGGCCCGATCGCCGACCTGGCCAACAACGAGCGGGTACACGGCCTGATCATGGCCTTCAAGGCGGCCGGCAAGCTGATCGGCGCCGAGTGCTACGGCGTCGCCTGCCTGGCGTTCGCCCGGGACTGGAACGACCGCAAGTCCATCATCTGGGGCAAGCACGTCACCGGTCACTGCAAGGAGTACGACTACAAGGACGGCACCGGGTTCCTCGGTACCGACTTCAACATGGGCCCGCCCCCGTACCCGCTGGAGTACATCCTCCGCGACGCCACGGGGCCGGACGGCGCGTATCACGGGAATTTCGGTCACCCGCTCTCCGTGATCGTGGACTATCCGTTCGTCACCGGGCGCTCGACGCCGGATTCGTACCTCACCGGCCAGAAGATGGTCGAGGCGCTCGAGGACGGCCTCACTCGTTACGGCTGGTAATACGGACGAAATCCGGAGGCAATCTAATGACGGCACGGCCGGGTAAAGAGAAACTGATCGAGCAATTCGCGGCGGACGGCCTGAACTTCATGTTCGGCAATCCGGGAACCGTGGAACAGGGATTTCTGGACGCCGTCGACAAGGCTTCGGGATTCGAGTACATCCTGTCGCTCCAGGAGACGGTGGCCGCCGGGATAGCCGACGGGTACGCGCGGGCCACCGGTGGGGCCGCGCTGCTGCAGCTGCACTCCGGCGTCGGGCTCGGCAACGGCATC
Organism: Sphaerisporangium melleum; assembly: GCF_014646695.1. Taxonomy (GTDB): domain Bacteria; phylum Actinomycetota; class Actinomycetes; order Streptosporangiales; family Streptosporangiaceae; genus Sphaerisporangium; species Sphaerisporangium melleum. Next base: position 254,896 of record NZ_BMNT01000001.1, on the reverse strand, counting down.
GGCATGCTGTACCAGTCGATGCGCGGGCACACCCCGCTGGTCGTCGTCGCCGGTGACGCCGGCGTCCGGTACGACGCGATGGACGCGCAGATGGCGTCGGACCTGGTCGCGATGGCGCGCCCGGTCACCAAGTACGCCACCCGGGTCACCGACCCGGGGTCGGTGCTGCGGACGATCCGCCGCGCCGTGAAGATCGCGCTCACCCCGCCGCGCGGCCCGGTCTTCGTCGCACTGCCGATGGACGTCCTGGACGCGCCGAACACCGAGCCCGTCGTGCCCACGTCGGTGCCGCGGACCGACGCGGCTCCCTCGGACGCCGCGATCGGGCAGGCGGCGGAGCTGCTCGCCGGGGCGCGCCGGCCGCTGATCCTGGCCGGTGACGGGGTGAGCCTGGCCCACGCGCAGGCCGAGCTCACCGCCGTCGCCGAGCTGCTCGGCGCTGACGTGTGGGACGTGGACTACTCCGAGGTGATCACGGCGGCCTCGCATCCGCTGCACCGCGGAGCCACCGGCCACATGTTCGGCGGGCACAGCAAGGAGCTGGTGCAGGACGCCGACGGCGTCCTGATCGTCGGCACCTACGTGTTCCCCGAGGTGTTCCCCGAGCTGGGCAGCCCGTTCGCGGCGGACGCCAAGATCGTGCACATCGATCTGAACGCGTACGAGATCGCCAAGAACTTCCCGGTGGACCTCGGCATCGTCGCCGATCCCAAGGCCGCCCTGCGCGCGCTGCTCACCGCGCTGGACCGCCGGCTCGCACCGGAGTCGCGGGCCGCCGCGGCCGGGCGCCTGGCCGCGCGGCGGGCCGAACGCGACCGGGAGCGGGCGGAGTTCGCGGCCGCGTCGCACGACGGCACGGCGATCGAGGCGTTCCTGCACGCGCTCGCCGAGCAGACCGGCGGCGACCTCATCGTCTTCGACGAGGCGCTCACCAGCTCGCCGCTGGTCACCAAGTACCTCCCGCCGAACCGTCCCGGCGACTACCACGTCACCCGCGGCGGCTCCCTCGGCGTCGGCATCCCCGGCGCGGTCGGCGCCAAGCTGGCGCACCCGGACCGCACGGTCGTCGGCTTCACCGGCGACGGCGGCTCGATGTACACCTACCAGGCGCTGTGGACGGCCGCCCGGCACGGCATCGGCGCGAAGTTCGTGGTCTGCAACAACCACAAGTACCGGCTGCTGGACGACAACATCTCCGAGTACTGGAAGGAGCGCGACATCGCGCCGCACTCCTTCCCGCGCTCCTTCGACCTGTCGCACCCGGAGATCGACTTCGCCGGGCTCGCCCGCGCCCTCGGCGCCGACGGGATGCGGGTCGAGAAGCCCGTGCAGGCGGCCGAGGCGGTGCGCCGGATGCTCGACCACCAGGGTCCCTTCCTGATCGACCTGCAGATCTGAGTCCTCCTCGCGAGCGTCCGGCCGGCCGGCCGGTGTACCCCGCGAGCAACGAGCCGGCCGACCGGCAACCCCGACACCCATGACTAGGAGGGCCACCGCATGCCCAACGCGCAGAAGCAGAGGCTGACCGAGGACGCCATCGACACGTTCGCCAAGGACTGGTACGTGGCGCTCGACCAGCACATCCCGCTGGCCGACGTGCTGGCGATGCTCACCGAGGACATCGAGTTCAAGGTCCCGGAGGACACCTTCCTCGGGCATGACGGCTTCTCCGGCTGGTACGACGCCGTCACGCACCTGTTCTTCGACGAGGTGCACACCGTCACCAAGGTCGAGCCGGTCATCGAGGGCGACCGCGCGATCGTGCAGGTGATGGTCAACTGGCAGGCCAAGGTCTGGAAGGCGCCGGCCGCCAAGAGCGAGTGGCTGGGCTTCGACGCCGACCAGACCTGGATCGTCGTCGCCGGCGAGAAGGGCCCGCAGATCCAGAAGTACGTCGTGAACGCCCTGGACCCGATGCCCGGCTCGGGCTCCCTCTAGCAGACCGAAAGGCGACGTCGATGACCAAGGTGACACGGGAACGCGTCGAGGCGGCCTACCGGGCGCTCGGCTCCGGCGACCGCGACAAGATCGTCGAGTACTACGCCGAGGACCTGCGCTGGCTGGTCCCCGGCAACCACCCGCTGGCCGGCTGGTACGAGTCCCTGGACGCCTTCCTGGACCTGATGGCCCGGGCCGGCAAGCTCACCGGCGGCAGCTTCACCATGGACCGCGAAGTGATCATGGTGGGCGACGACTGCTCGGCGGACGTGTGCCGCAACCGCGGCCTGCGCGCGGGCGCCCCGGAGGACAGCCGGTCGCCGTACGAGCGGATGGACTACATGGTCTTCCACTTCATGCGCTGGCGCGACGGCCGGATCGTCGAGGGGCACGACGGCCTGTTCGGCGACGACGCCACGCTCTTCAGCCAGTTCTGGGCGCCCTTCGCGCCCGACGGGACCCGGATCGCGGACTGACCGCACGCCCTGAGTGCGGAGATGGGACAGATATATGGACACCCGTGAGGTGCTGACCAAGTACTACGAGTACGCCAACGCCGGCGACTGGAACCGCTGGTGCGACCTGTTCGCCGAGGACCAGGTCATGGACGAGCAGCTCGCCGGGCACATCGAGGGGCTGAGCAAGCTCCGCTCGATGATGGCCGGCATGGGCGACATGTACCGCGTCTTCAAGAACGAGCCGGTGCACTTCATCGTCGACGCCGATGGCGAGAAGGCGGCCGCCGTGTCGCACCTCACCGCCGTGAGCGCGGGCTCCGGGAAGGCCATCGAGGCCGAGGTCATGAACTTCTTCCGGATCGTCGACGGCAAGATCGTTTACATGGCGAACTACCACGACACGGTGCCCTTCCAGGTGCTGTCGCAGGTCTGAGGGAGCCCCTGATGACGGAACCCGAGAGCGAGTACGACTACATCGTCGTCGGCGCAGGAGCGGCGGGCGGTGTCCTGGCCAACCGGCTGTCGGAGGACCCCGGCGCCACGGTGCTGGTCCTGGAGGCGGGCGGCAACCGCATCCCCCCGGAGGTCGACGACCCGTCGTCCTGGTACAAGCTGCTGGGCGGCCCGATCGACTGGGGCTACACCAGCGTGCCGCAGCCCGGCCTCGACGGCCGTTCGACCTACGAGCCGCGCGGCAAGGCCCCCGGTGGCAGCAGCAACCTGTACATCATGATGCACATCCGGGGCCACGCCTCGGACTTCGACAACTGGGCCTACCAGGGCGCCGCCGGCTGGGGTTACCAGGACGTGCTGCCGTACTTCGCGCTCATGGAGGCGCAGGAGGACGTCACCGCGGCGACCACCGGGACCAAGGGGCCGCAGCGCATCACCAACGCGGGCGCGCACGCCCCCAACCCGGTGTCGCGGGTCTTCATCGACGCGGCCGTCGAGCTCGGCCACCAGGAGATCGCCGACTTCAACATCGACGGCCCGAACCGCGGGCTGTTCGGCACCGGGTGGCACCACATCGACGTGGCCGAGGGCAAGCGGCAGGGCTCGCTCGCCGCCTACCTGGAGCCCGCGCTGACCCGCCGCAACGTGACCCTGCGGACCAGCGCGCAGGCCACCCGGCTGCTGTTCGACGGGGACACCTGCGTCGGCGTCGAGTACGAGCAGACCGCCGACCCCGGTGACATTCCGGGCCGGACGGTGAACGGCGCGGCCGGCGCCCCCGGCAGGCACACCGTCCGGGCGCGCCGCGAGGTCATCGTGGCCGGCGGCGCCATCGAGTCGCCGAAGCTGCTGCTGCTGTCGGGCATCGGCGACCCCGACCGGCTGCGGGAGTTCGGCATCCCGGTGACGGCCGCGGTGCCCGGCGTGGGGGAGAACTTCCACAACCACGTGCTGACCGGGCTGATGGCCGAGGTCTCGCAGGAGCTGCCGCCGCCCACGCAGAACCTCTCCGAGAGCGCGCTGTTCCTGGCCTCCCAGCCGGGGCTGCCCGCGCCGGACCTGCAGATCGCGTTCGTGCACGTGCCGTTCGACGTGATCGTCGGGCAGAGCCACCCGAACACGGTGAGCATCCTGCCCGGTGTCGTGCGGCCGGTCTCCCGCGGCTGGATCCGGCTGGCGAGCGCCGACCCGCTGGCCCGGCCGCTGATCAACCCGAACTACCTGGGCGACCGCTGGGACCTGGAGCGCATGGTCCAGGGCGTCAAGATCGCCCGGGACATCTTCGGCACCTCCGCGTTCTCCCCCTGGTACAAGCAGGAGCTCCAGCCGGGGCCGGGCGTGGTGAGCGACGACGAGCTGCGCGCCTTCGTCAAGCAGAAGTCCGAGAGCTACCACCACCAGGCGGGCTCGTGCCGCATGGGCATCGACGACATGTCGGTCGTCGACCCCGCGCTGCGGGTGCACGGCGTGCGCAACCTGCGCGTCGTCGACGCCAGCGTCATGCCGACGGTGCCGTCCGGCAACTGCCACGCCGCCATCGTGATGATCGCCGAGCGGGCCGCCGACCTCATCCAGGGAGTGTCTCGTGTCTGATGTGGTGCTGCGCGAAGGGCAGCTTTCCGGCCTGCGGCTCGCGGTCCTGATCGAGAGCGACTTCTACGAGCCCGAGATCGCCTACTACCAGCGCAGGTTCGCCGAGGAGGGCGCCGAGGTCGACTTCCTGACCCGGCTGTGGGGCAACGACTCCATCACCTTCCTCGGGCACGAGTACCGCGCCCCGTTCGTCGCGCACCAGAGCTTCGAGGGCCTGACCGACGAGCAGCTGCGCGAGTACGCCGCCGTGATCGTGCCCTCCGGCATGGTCTCCGACCGGCTGCGCTACACCGAGGACGTCGACAAGCTCGCCCCGGCGACCGACTTCCTGCGCCGCGCGTTCGAGGAGCCCACGGTGCTCAAGGGCATCATCTGCCACGGCATGTGGCTGGCCGCCTCGATCCCCGACAAGATCCGCGGCCGCAAGGTCGTCTGCCACAACAACCTCGTCGGGGACGTGCGCAACATGGGCGCCGAATACGTCGACCAGGATGTCGTGGTGGACGGCGGTGATCTCGTCACCGGCCGCTCGGGAGCCCACCACCACCTGTTCGCCCGCAAGGTCATCGAGCTGCTGGCGGCCAGGGCCGGCCGGGGCGGTGCCTGATGCACTGGTCGCACGTGGGGCTGAACTGCAAGGACCAGAAGACCACCGAAGAGTTCTACACCCGTCTGTTCGGCTTCGCCCGCGCGCGGGTCGTCGAACTGGGCGACTCGGAGATCGTTTTCCTGCGCAAGGACGCGGCGTACCTGGAGCTGTTCCCCGCCGCCGGGGCCACGACGGCCGCGGTGAACGACGGACCCGGACAGGCCGGCGTCATGCGCCACCTCGCCTTCCAGACCGACAGCGTCGACGCGTTCCTGGCCGAGCTGGGCGACGAGGCCGACATCACCCTCGGGCCGCTCGACTTCGACGACTACATCTGCGGCTGGCGCACCGTCTGGGTGCGCGACCCCGACGGTGTGATCGTCGAGGTGAGCCAGGGATTCGAAGACGACGGCAGACACGACAAGGACGGTGCCTGACATGGCCAAGGACATGAGCTTCACCTTCTCCGACACGATCGCCGGATACATCGACCACTTCGACTCCTCCCGGCGCGTGCTGCAGCTGCACACCGCCGACGACCGCAAGTTCGAGGTGTCGCTGGCCGGCGGCCCGAGCGCCGAGCTGGTGCGCAACCTCGAAGAGCCCTACATCGACGCCTCGAGCCACATCGACGAGATGCTCTCGCCGGGCCGGTTCCTGTTCGCCTACGGCGTCCACTACCCCGAGAACGAGGCGCGGTTCGAGGCCAAGCGGCTGGTCTTCCTGGGCCGCGGCGCCGAGGACTACCGCTTCGAGGAGGGCGGCTGGTGGGTCAAGCAGATCGAGTCCCTCGCCGACTTCTACAAGCGGGCGCAGTTCGGTGACGGGCCGGTCGACTTCGCCGAGTACCGCACCCAGCTCCGGCTCGGCGGCGACAAGACCGCCAGCCACGTCCAGGAGACCGACACCATCTCCCGGCTGGTCTACGGCATGGCGTCGGCGTACCTGCTGACCGGCAAGGACGAGTACCTGGAGGTCGCCGAGCGCGGCACCGAGTACCTGCGCAAGCACATGCGGGTCGTGGACTCCGAAGAGGACGTCACCTACTGGTACCACGGCATCCGGGTCGACGGGGACAGCGAGCGCAAGCTGTTCACCTCGGAGTTCTCCGACGACTACGACGCGATCCCGATGTACGAGCAGATCTACGCGCTCGCCGGGCCGATCCAGACCTACCGGATCACCGGCGACGTCCGGATCAAGAACGACGCCGACGCCACCGTGCGGCTGTTCGACAAGTTCTTCTACGACGCGGAGCTGGGCGGCTACTACTCGCACATCGACCCGATCCTGTTCAGCGCCTCCCACGAGTCGCTGGGCGAGAACCGCGAGCGCAAGAACTGGAACTCGGTCGGCGACCACGCCCCGGCGTACCTGATCAACCTGTACCTGGCGACCGGCGACCAGAAGTACGCCGACTTCCTGGAGTACACCTTCGACACCATCGCCGAGCGGTTCCCGGACTACAAGAACAGCCCGTTCGTCCAGGAGCGCTTCTTCCGCGACTGGTCGCACGACACCGCCCACAGCTGGCAGCAGAACCGCGCCGTCGTCGGCCACAACCTCAAGATCGCCTGGAACCTGATGCGGATGAACTCGCTGAAGGCCAAGCCGGCGTACGAGGAGCTGGCCCGCCAGATCGGCCAGCTGATGCCCGAGGTCGGCAGCGACCAGCAGCGCGGCGGCTGGTACGACGTCGTCGAGCGGCTGAAGGCCGAGGGCGAGGAGCACTTCCGCTTCGCCTGGCACGACCGCAAGGCCTGGTGGCAGCAGGAGCAGGCGATCCTCGCCTACCTCATCCTGTTCGGCACCGTCGGCGGCGAGGACTTCCTGCGTGAGGCGCGCCAGGCCGAGTCGTTCTACAACGCCTTCTTCCTCGACCACGACGAGGGAGCGGTCTACTTCAACGTCCTGGCCAGCGGCACTCCGTACCTGCTGGGCACCGAGCGGCTCAAGGGCAGCCACTCGATGTCGATGTACCACTCGGCCGAGCTGTGCTACCTGGCCGCGGTGTACAACAACCTGCTCATCAACGGGCAGGACATGGACTTCCACTTCAAGCCCGACCCCTCCGACCTGCCCGGCCGGATCCTGCGGGTCTCGCCGGACCTGCTGCCGGCCGGCTCGGTCAAGATCGCGTCCGTCGAGATCGACGGACAGGAGCACACCGAGTTCGACGCCGACGCCCTCACCGTGACGCTGCCCGACGTGAGCGAGCGGGTCAAGGTCAAGGTCCGGCTGCACCCGGTGACCTCGGGGAAGGAAAACCGATGACTCTTGCTCTCAGCGAGCGGCGCACCAAGGCCGCCACGGTGGTCGCGCTCACCGGCGAGATCAGCAGCGCCACCTCCGGCGAGCTGCTCGAGCGGCTGATGCCGCTGGTGCGCGCCGGGAAGACCATCAAGATCGACCTCAGCTCCGTCGGCTACATCTCCAGCGCGGGCCTGCGCACCCTGCTCGTCGTCTACCGCGAGTCCCAGCACTCCGGCGCCACGGTGACGCTGAGCGGAGTGGGGGAGGAGCTGCGGTTCGTGATGTCGGTCACCGGCTTCATGGACTTCTTCGAGACCGACGAGCCGGCCCGGTCCGAGCAGCGCCGGCGGGTCGCGACATGACCGCGACCTCCCTGGAGACGATGCGCCGCATCGACGCCTACCCCACCCACCAGGTGGGCGGGTACGGCGTCCGCGCCGGCCGTCCCTACCCGTACGGGGCGTGGGTGGTGCCGGGCGGCGTCAACTTCGCGGTCTTCTCCGACGAGGCGACGTCGATGACCCTGGTGCTGTTCGAGCGGGGCGCGGCCGAGCCGATGGCGGAGCTGGAGTTCCCCGCGGCGTTCCGCACGGGCTGCGTGTTCGCGATGACCGTGTTCGGCCTCGACCACGAGAACATCGAGTACGGCTACCGCGCCGACGGCCCGTTCAACCCGGTCTCCGGGCACCGCTTCGACCCGCGGCAGATCCTCAGCGACCCCTATGCCCGGCTGATCTCCGGCCGGGACGTGTGGGGCACCGAGCCCAACTGGGACGACCCCTACCCGTACCGCTCGCGGGTCTGCCTGGAGGACTTCGACTGGAGCGGCGACGCCCCGCCCGGCATCCCCGCCGAGGACCTGGTCATCTACGAGACCCACGTCCGCGGCTTCACCCGCCACCCCTCCTCCGGGGTGACGGCGCCGGGCACCTTCGCCGGGCTGCGGGAGAAGATCCCCTACCTGCGGGACCTGGGCGTCAACTGCATCGAGCTGCTGCCCATCTTCGAGTTCGACGAGACCGACAACCCCCGTACCGACCCGGCCACCGGACGTCGGCTGCACGACTACTGGGGCTACAACACCGTCTCGTTCTTCGCCCCCAAGGCGGGGTACGCGGCGACCGGCCGGTACGGGATGCAGGGCGACGAGTTCCGCACCCTGGTCAAGGACCTGCACGCGGCCGGCATCGAGGTCATCCTCGACGTGGTGTTCAACCACACCGCCGAGGGCAACGAGCAGGGGCCGACGATCTCCTTCAAGGGGCTCGGCAACTCCACGTACTACATGCTCACCCCCGAGGGGTACTACTTCAACTTCAGCGGGACCGGCAACACCGTCAACTGCAACCACCCCGTCGTGCGGCAGTACGTCCTGGACTGCCTGCGCCACTGGGTGGCCGACTACCACGTCGACGGGTTCCGGTTCGACCTGGCCGCGATCCTCGGCCGGGACCTGGACGGCACCCCGCTGCCCAACCCCCCGCTGCTCGAACTGCTGGCCCACGACCCCGTGCTGCGGCACACCAAGCTGATCGCCGAGGCGTGGGACGCGGCCGGGCTGTACGAGGTCGGCAGCTTCCCCGCCTACGGCCGCTGGGCGGAGTGGAACGGGAAGTACCGCGACACCGTGCGCCGCTTCCTGAAGGGCGACTCCGGCGTGGTCGGCGAGCTGGCCACCCGGGTCGCCGGGTCGCCGGACCTGTACGCGGGCCGCGGCACCACCGCGTCCATCAACTTCCTCACCGCGCACGACGGGTTCACCCTCGCCGACATGGTCTCCTACAACGACAAGCACAACGAGGCCAACGGCGAGAACAACAACGACGGCGCGAACGACAACAACAGCTGGAACCACGGCGCCGAGGGGCCGACCGACGACCCCGAGATCAATGCGCTGCGGATGCGGCAGATGAAGAACGCCATGGCGATCCTGCTCACCAGCCAGGGCGTTCCGATGATCCTCGCCGGCGACGAGGTCGGCCGCACCCAGCAGGGCAACAACAACACCTACTGCCAGGACAACGAGCTCTCCTGGATGGACTGGGAGTCGGTCCGGACCAACGCCGAACTGCTGCGGTTCACCCGGGCGATGATCGCCTTCCGTCACGCGCACCCCGAGCTGCGCACCACCCAGCACCCCACCGGGATGCAGGTGCCGACCACCGGGCTTCCCGACATCAGCTGGCACGGCGAGCGTGCCTGGGACGCCGACTGGTCGGACGAGAGCCGGCTGCTGGCCGTGATGCGCAGCGGCACCGGCGACGAGGACGTCGTCTACGTCGCGATGAACGCGCACTGGGACGCGCACGACCTCCAGTTGCCCGGCCTGCCCGGCGGCCGCACCTGGCACCTGTTCGCCGATACCGGGGCCGCAGCGCCCTACGACCTGCACCAGCCAGGTGCGGAGACCCCGTTGGAGAACCCCGGCAGCTACCTGATCGGGCCGCGCTCGGTCGTGGTCCTGGTCGGCCGGGAGTCCGCCCCTCACGAGCAAGGAACCTGACATGCCGCTTTCCGTATCGCTTTCCGTCGACGGTGACATCTCGGTGATCGAGCTCATCGGCGAACTGGACGCCCACACCGCTCCCGAGTTCCACGAGAGCATCGAGAAGGCCGCCGCGCACGGCACCGCCATCGTCGAGATCCGCATGCACGAGGTCGCGTACATGGCCAGTGCCGGGCTGCGCTCGCTGGTCTTCGCCCAGCAGAAGGTCGTCGACGGCGTCACCATCCGGGTCGTCGGCGCCAGCGAGCCGGTCTCCCGGACCATCCGGACCGCAGGACTGGACCGCAGCATTGTGCTGGCCGATGAGTAAGCTGGCCCAGCTGGCCGAGCGGGCACCCGAGCTCCGGGTGCCCGCCAGGCTCGGGGCCCTGGACGACATCGCCCGGTACGTGCTGGCCCTGGCCGGCCGGGCGCGTCTCGACGGGAACACCGCCTACCGGCTGCGGCTCGCGGTGGACGAGATCACCACCAACGTCGTGATGCACGGCTACCGCGGCGGGCCCGGCGAGATCGTGCTGCGCGGCGGCTGTGACGCCGACCGCGTCTGGGTGCGGATCGAGGACGGCGCACCGCCCTTCGACCCGCGCGACGGCCGCCTCGACCCGGCCCCCGACGTCCCCATCGAACAGCGGCGGGTGGGTGGCCTCGGTGTCCACCTCGCGCTGATCAGCGTGGACGAGTTCAGCTACGCCTATCTGGACGGCCGCAACATCAGCATGCTCGCGGTCCGTACCGGGCCCGGACCATCGACGGTCGGCGAGTCCGGGCGCCTTTGAGAACAGGACAGCCATATGGCCACTACCACGGTGATAATCGTCGACGAGCGCCCACCCCCTCCGCAGGACCTGCTCGACGCCATGGAAAGCGTCGACGCCACCGTGACCCGCCGGACCATCACCCAGTTACGCGAGGGGCCGGTGACGGGGCTGCCCTCGGCCGACGTGCTCATGGCATCGGCCCGGTGCGAGCCCGCCGTGGTACGGGACGTGGTTCTGCGCCTGCAGGGTCGGCACGGCGCACCGGTCGTCGTGGTGTACGCGGTGCGGGACTTCGAGGGCCTTGAGGGCCACGTACGCTTCGGCCACGACTACCTGGTCCCGCCCTTCCTGCCCGCCCTGGTCCGGGCCCGGTTGCACGGCTGCTCCGAACGCGCCGAGCTCGGCCGCCGGGTCCGGGAGGTCGAGGCCCACGACGAATACATCCGCAACGAACGGGAACTGGAGATCGGCCGCGAGATCCAGGCCGGTTTCCTGCCCGAACAGCTTCCGGTGCCGGCGGGCTGGGAGATCGACGTGCTGTTCCGGCCGGCGCTCCAGGTCTCCGGCGACTTCTATGACGTGTTCGAGCTGGCGCACCGCCGGCGGCTCGCCCTCGTGGTGGCCGACGTGTGCGACAAGGGTGTCGGCTCCGCGCTGTTCATGGCGCTGATCCGCAGCCTGCTGCGGCACACGGCGGAGAACAGCGGCCTGCAGCACCTGGTCGCCACGCCGCACGCGCCGGACGCCGAACGCTCCGGCCCTCCCGTTGTGGGGGCCACGCCGCTGCTCAACGCGGTCACCGCGACCAATCGGTACCTGACCCGCAACCATCTGCGCCAAGGCTACTTCGCGACGATGTTCTTCAGCGTCCTGGACCCGGCAACGGGCAGGCTCGTCTATATCAACGGGGGCCACAACCCGCCGCTGCTGCTCGACGCCGACGGCGGCGAGCCGACTCCGCTGGAGGTCACCGGCCCCGCCGTCGGCGTGCTGCCGGACACCGCCTACGCTCTCGGCTACGCCCAGCTCAATCCCGGCGACACCCTGTTCGTCTACACCGACGGGGTGCCCGAGGCGCGCTGCCCGGACGGGCGGTTCCTCGGCGACGACCGGATGCTCGAACTGGTCTCCGGACCCGCCTCACGCGGCCGCGACGTCCTCGCGCGCGTCGACTCGGCGGTCCGGGAGTTCACCGGTGACGGCGAACAGCACGACGACGTCACCATGCTCACCCTGCACCGGCCGTCGTCCGTGCGCCGGGCCCCCGTCACCACGGCGGTGGCCTGATGACGCACACCGTGGTCATGCACTCGCACCGGGGCGGCACCGGCAAGTCGACGATGCTCGCCAACATGGCCCTGCTGATGGCGGCCGAGGGCCGGCGGGTCGCCCTCATCGACACCGACATCCAGTCGCCGGCCCTGGACGTGCTGTTCAGGCTGCCGCACGGCGAGTGCTCGCTCACCGACTACCTGATGGGCAGCTGCGAGATCGAGGACGCCACGCACCAGGTGAGCCCGGAGGGGGTGTACCTGGTCCCCGCGCGCACCGACGCGTCCTCACTGGGCCAGATCATGACCAGGGGATACGACGTGGGGCTGCTGCCGGAGGCGTTCAGCCGGCTCGGAGACCTCTACGACCTGGACGTCCTGCTGGTGGACACGCACGCGGGACTCAACAACGAGACGGTCACCTCGATGGCCAGCGCCGACGTCCTGGCGACCGCCCTGCGGGTGGACCGCGTGGACCTGGCGGGTGCCGATGAGATCGTGCCGCTCGCCTGGCAGCTGGCCTGCCGGCGGGCCTTGGTGATCAGCATGGCCCCGGAGGGGGCCGACGCGGAACAGGCGCGAAAAAGGGCCGAGCGCGTGTACGGCGCGCCCACGGTCGGAGTTCTGCCGTACGTCGCGGAACTGGCGGCACTCGGCGGAAATCAGATATTCGCGGAGGCTCACCCCGGCCATCCCCTGATGGCGGAATTCCGGGAGATCATTTCCGCACTGGTCTAGCGGAGCACGGGAAGCGCAGGAAACGGGAAACCAGATGGCATCAATTCCAGCAATCGCCCTGGCCGGGGGTCAGGGCCTGCGGGCCCGGCCGATCACTCTCAATTCCGCCGACTATCTCAAAAGCAAAGCGGCCATGCAGTTGGCGGGGCACACGCTCATCGAATGGGCGGTCACGACGCTCAGGAGTCAGGGCGTGCACCAGTACTACGTCGTCGCCAACGGCCGGGAGAACCGGGCCCAGACCAAGGCGATCCTGGCGCACGGCGAGCAGCACGACGTCACGGTGCGTTACTCGCGGACCCGGTTCGACCGGGACAACACCGGCAGTGGCGAGTCCACGCTGCGTTGCCTCGAATACTGGGACCTGACCGGCCTCGCGCTGGTCTTCCCGACCGACTCCGTCTTCGACTTCGACCTCGACGCCATGGTCCGGGCGCACCGCGACGCCCGGGCCGACATCACCGTCGCCACCGTGCCACGCCCCGGATCGGAGGCCGCGGGCAAGTACGGAGTGCTGAAACTCGGCATGCACGGCCTGGTGCGCGAGTTCCTGGAGAAGCCGTCACTGGACCTCATCCGGTCCACCACCTGGGGCGGCGCCGACGACCCTGTGCACACCAACGCCGGGATGTACCTGATCGACTGCGACCGGCTGCGGATGGCCGCCCGGGAGCCGGAACTCGCCGCGCTCGCCCGGCGGCGCCTGGACTGGGGCGGCGATCTGCTGCCCTACCTGGTGCGCAGAGGACACCGGGTCCTGGCCCACCCCATCGCGCGCTTCGGCGACCTCGGCAGCCCGCGTGACTATCTGGAGACGCTCAAGGACGTCCTGCTGGACCGCTATCCGCTGCTGGCCGGGCCGCTCGGTCACCCGGCAGGCCCCGGGCCGTGCCATCGCATCCACGAGTCGAGCCTGGAGATGAAGGACCAGGTCAGCGGGCGCACCCTGGCCGAGAAGATCGAGGACGGCAGTGTGCGCATCGGGCCGGGCGTGCGCATCGGCCGCGACGTGGAGATCGGGCCGGGCGTCATGATCGCCGAGTCCGACATCGGGGACGGTGTGGACATCGGCGAGTGCAGCAGGCTGCGCGGCGTGGCCTGCGGCGACCACAGCATCATCGGTCCCGGCGCGCACCTGACCGACGTCTTCCTCGGCTCCATGGTCGACGTGCGCTCCACCCTCCAGCGGCCCGTGGTGCTGGACGACTACTGTGCGCTCGGCGACGAGGTGCGGGTGGGCCCCGGCACCCGGCTACGCGGGGTCAGCGCCTTCCCCCGCATGGACATCGGCGGGCACGCGCGCATCCCGCACGGCGCGAGCCTGTCCGGCGTACGCGACCTGTTGCGCTGGCTGTGACCGCCGCCCGGCCGGCCCGCGGGTGATAAACGCACCTCAGACCGGCCGGCGGCGCCGATTACGCCGGGCATTCAAACCAACCCGAACCGGCCTCCCATGCCGCACGGCAACGTAGGTGACGAAGTATCGGGCGGCCGACCAATAACCCTCGAAAAAACCGGTACGGCGTGGTCGAATCAAAGCACGCCGGACCGAAACACACCGGCATCGCAATTCGCGAAGGGAAGAACAGTCGTGAAGATACTCGTCGTCATGACCGCCAAGGCCACGCTTCATCTCCTGGACGGTGAGCAGCACCCGTCCGGCTTCTGGGCCGAGGAGTTCGTCGTCCCTTACCAGATCTTCGAAAAGGCCGGCTACGTCGTGGACGTCGCCACCATCGGCGGCAAGACGCCGACCGTGGACCAGACCAGCATTGATCCGCAGTTCCTGCAGTGGGTCCGCCCGCAGGGCTCGCCGGACGACGACGCGGTCAACGCCGCGGAATATGTGCGTGTGGTCGAGAACACGCCGCAGTTGAACAAGCCGCTCGCCCTGGAGAGCCTCACCGAGGAGGACATCGCCGGTTACGACGGCCTGTACGTCAGCGGTGGCCACGGCGCCATCGGCGACCTGCCCAAGTCCGACGAGCTGGCGCAGATCCTGCGCTGGTGGCTGGCGAGCGGCAAGCCGCTCGCGACGGTCTGCCACGGCCACACCTCGCTCCTCGCGCTGCGCGACGGTGAGGGCCACTGGCCGCTGGAGGGCTACCGGATGACCGCGTTCTCGCACAGCGAGGAGCTCGTCACCAACATGGCCGGCCGGCTGCCCCTCATCCTGGAGGTGGAGCTGACCCGCCTCGGCGCCAAGTACGAGAAGGCCGACGCCATCTGGGACTCGCACGTCGTGGTCGACCGGAACCTGACCACCGGCCAGAACCCGTACTCCTCCAAGGCGCTCGCCGAGACCTTCCTGAAGCAGCTCAGCGCGGCGTAGGGAACGGCCGGCGCGGGAACGCCGGCCCGGCCGCCGTCACCGCGCGCCATCTGTGCATTCACGACCTGACCGGGACCTAGGAAAAACGAATCGGCCACCGTCGCCCCGGCGGTGCGGCGGGCCGATGCGGTGACCACGTCGGGGAATTCCGGTCATAAGTGTTCCTCATAGCAGATACATCACGATCGAGGTGCTGGGCGGATGAAAACGGGAATCATCGGTGCCGGCCGCATCGGCGCCACACTGGCCCGATTGCTGGTGGCCGCGGGGCACCAGGTCAGGCTGGCGAACGCGAGCGGCCCCGGGCGGCTCGCCCCGCTCCTTGCCGAACTCGGCTCCGCGGCGTCCGCGGGCACCCCCGAAGAGGCGGTGGAGCAGGCGGAACTGCTGGTGCTGATGGTCCCGTTCGGCAGCGCCGCGGAGTTGCTGCCCCCGTCCGCCGTGGAGGGAAAACTCCTGGTGGACGCGATGAACGCCTTCGCGGGTGGCGGCAGGCCACTGGATCTCGGCGGCCTCGGCTCCAGCGAGGTCATCGCCGAGCGGTACCCCGGTGCGCGCCTGGTGAAGTCGCTCAACACCATGCACTTCCAAACCCTCGCCACGGCGGGACGCGCCGCCACGGACCCCGGAGAACGACTGGCGCATTATGTCGCCGGTGACGACAGGGAAGCCAAGGAAACGGTTTCCACGGTCATCTCCGAATTGGGATTCGCGTCGATCGACACGGGTTCGCTGCGCACTGGTGGACGGCTTCAGGAGCCTGGCGGACCGCTTTTCAATATACCGCTGACCGAGCGGCAGGCCCATGCCGTACTCGGATTCTGAAAGACCCTTCGCAGGTCAGAAAAGGCGTGGTCATGAAGATATCCCTGCAGGTGAACGGGGCGCCGGCGGACGTCGAAGCCGAGCCCAACGAACTACTCGTCGAAACGCTCAGGGACGGCCTGGGGCTCACCGGCACCAAGGTCGGCTGTGACACCGGCCAGTGCGGGACGTGCGTCGTGCAGCTCGACGGCAAATCCGTGAAGAGCTGCCTGCTGCTCACCGCGCAGGCCGAAGGCTCCGAGGTCACCACGATCGAAGGGGTCGGCGAGGGCCGTGAACTGACCGACCTGCAGGAGGCGCTGCGGGCCGAGCACGGCACCCAGTGCGGCTTCTGCACCCCGGGCATGGTCATGTCCCTGAGCGAGCTCGTCGCCGACGAGAACGCCGCGCCCAGCGAGCCCGAGATCCGTGAATGGCTCACCGGCAACCTGTGCCGCTGCACCGGCTACCACAGCGTCGTCCGTGGCGTGCAGCGCGCCTGCGCCATGCGGACGGCCGACACAGCGGCCGCCGCCACGGCGGCGAAGGAGTAATGACGCCATGACCATCGCGGAGACCACCTCCCTCCTGGGCCAGCCCATCGACATCCGTGAGGACGAGCAGCTCCTGCGCGGTGAGGCCACCTACGTGGCCGACCTGCGCCTGCCCGGCATGGCGCACATGGCCATCCTCGGCAGCGAGCACGCGCACGCCCGCATCAACGGCATCGACACCTCCGCCGCCGCGGCCATGCCCGGCGTGCTGAAGGTCGCCACCGCGGCCGACTTCGCCGGCGTCATGCCGCTGCCGTGCATCTGGATCCCCGGCGGCGTCGAGAGCCACTTCCCGCCGCACCCCTACGGCCTGCCCGGCTCCCGCCCTGTGCTGTCCGGCGACGTCGTCCGGCACGTCGGCGACCCGATCGCCGTGGTCGTCGCCGAGACCCCCAAGCAGGCCGCGGCCGCGGTGAAGGCGATCGTCGTCGACTACGAGCCGCTCCCCGTCGTCACCCGCGCCGACCGGGCGATCGAGGACGGCGCCCCGCAGTTGCACGAGGCCGTGCCGAACAACCTCAACGCCTACTGGACCTGCGGCGACAAGGAGCGCACCGACCGCAACCTCGCCGAGGCCGAGGTCGTCGTCGAGCTCGACCTGGTCAACCAGCGCACCATCAACAGCCCGATGGAGCCGCGCGGCGCCGTCGGCCACTACGACCAGGCGACCGGCGACTACACGCTCTACGCCTCCACGCAGGGCCCGCACAACCACCGGTTCCTGCTGGCCGCGCTGGTCCTCGGCATCCCGTTCAACAAGCTGCGGGTGGTCGCGCCGACCGTCGGCGGCAGCTTCGGCACCAAGGGCTACCTCTACCCGGACATGCCGCTGGTGCTGCTGCTGTCCAAGGAGCTGAACCGGCCGGTGAAGTGGGTGGACACCCGCACCGGGCTGATGAACTCCACGGTGCAGGGCCGCGACCACCGCCAGCACGTCGTGCTCGGCGGCACCCGCGACGGCCGGATCACCGCCGTCCGCTGCACCAGCTACGCCAACCTCGGCGCCTACCCCTCCACCATCGGCCCCGGTGTCGCCACCGCCCTGATGGGCCGCAGCATCACCGGCATGTACGACGTCGACGCGGCGTTCTGCGAGGTGTACGCGGCGTTCACCAACACCGTCTCGCTGGGCGCGCAGCGCGGAAGCGGCCGCGCGGAGGCCGCGTTCCTGATGGAGCGGCTCGTCGACAAGTACGCCACCGAGATCGGCGTGGACCCGGCCGCGGTGCGCCGGCAGAACCTGGTGCCCGCCACCAAGTTCCCCTACGACAACGGCCTCGGCTGGACCTACGACTCCGGCAACTACCAGGAGAACTTCGAGAAGGCCCTGGAGATGGCCGGGTACGCCGACATGGCGGGGCGCAAGGCCGAGGCCCGCGGGCGCGGCAAGCGGCTGGGCGTGGGCATCGCGACCTACGTCGCCATCTGCGGCGTCGGCCCCTCCACCCGGATGTCCCAGGAGGGCATGCTGGGCGGCACCTGGGAGAGCTGCAACATCCGCGTCCACCCGACCGGCGAGGTCGCCGTCACCGTCGGCTCGGCCTCCACCGGGCAGAGCCACGAGACCATCTTCGCCCAGGTCGCCGCCGACCAGCTCGGCATCGACCCGGCCACGGTGCGCGTCTACGAGGCCGACACGCTCAAGGCCCCCTACGGCCAGGGCACCTACGGCAGCCGTTCCTACAGCATGGCCGGCCCGGCGATCGCGCTCACCGCGCAGAAGATCAAGGACAAGATGTGCCGGGCCGGGGCGGCGATGTTCAAGGTCCCGGAGGACAAGGTCGTCTACGCCAACGGCAAGATCTTCGCCGAGGGCGACGAGGAGAACGGCAAGACGTTCGCCGAGATGGCCATGGCCATGTGGTACCACTGGTACCTCCCGCAGGACATCGAGCCGGCCCTGGACGAGACCACCCACTTCGACCCGCCGGACTTCAACTACCCGTTCGGCACGCACGTCGCGGTCGTGGAGATCGACGAGCTCACCGGCGAGACCGAGGTCGTCGCCTACACCGCCGTCGACGACGCCGGCAACATCGGCAACCCGAAGATCGTCGAGGGCCAGATCGAGGGCAGCATCACCCACGGCCTCGGCCAGGTCCTCATGGAGGCGGCCGAGTACGACGACGAGGGCCACCTGATCACCTCCGACCTGCGGACCTACGCCCTGCCCCGGGCCGCCGACGTGCCGTTCTTCCAGCTCGGCAAGACGGTCACGCCGACGCCGCACAACCCGCTCGGCGCCAAGGGCGCCGGTGAGATCGCCACCGTGCCGCCGGCCGCCGCGGTCGCCAACGCCGTCGTCGACGCGCTGTCCGACCTCGGCGTCCAGCACATCGACATGCCGATCACGCCGGAGAAGGTGTGGCGCGCGCTGAACGGGACGTCAGGAGCAGCCCAGTGATCCTCACCGACTTCGACTACGTCAAGCCCGGCACGCTCGGCGAGGCCGTCGCCCTGCTGGCGGCCGAGGGGAGCCGCGTCCTCGCGGGCGGGCAGTCCCTCCTGGTCGACCTGCGCACCGGGGACGGCACCGCGACCCGGCTGGTGGACATCCGCGGCATCGCCGCCCTGCGCGGCGTCCGCCGCGAGGGCGAGGGGCGGCTGCACATCGGCGCCCTCACGACGCTCGCGGAACTGGCCGCCGACCCGCTGGTCCGCGCCGGGGCCCCCGCCCTCGCCGAGGCCGCGCGCGCCAACGGCGACCCGCAGGTGCGCAACCTCGGCACCCTCGGCGGCAACCTCGCCGCCACCGGGCGCGCCACCGACCTGCCCGTCGCCGTGATCGCCGCCGACGCGACGATCAACCTGGCCGGGCGCGGCGGCCAGGAGACCCTGACCGCCGACGCGTACGCCACCCGCGGGCTGCCCGCCGGGGCCGTCATCACCTCCATCGAGGTGCCGGTGCGCGAGCACCGGCACCACAGCGCCTTCGAGAAGACCGCCGACCGGGCCACCCGCTACCCGCTGTGCGCGGTGGCGGTCCGGGCGGCGTACGCCGGCGACGGCACGGCCGCCGACCTGCGGATCGCCGTCACCGGCGCCACGGCCCGCGTGCAGCGTCTGCGCGGCGTTGAGGAGCTGCTGCTCGGCGGCCCGACCGGCACCGGCGAGGTGCTGGCCGCCTTCCGCGCCCAGCCGCGGGACATGTTCGTCCCCGGCCGCGGGGCCTCGGCCGAGTACCTGGGCCATCTGGCCGGTGTGCTCACGGCACGGGCCCTGGCCAGGGCCGCCGCCCGCTAGTTCGGGTCGCGGCTCTCCGGGGGCCGGCGCCGGTCCCGCGCCGGCCCCCGGACATCCACCGCACGACCGTACGACAGCACGGCAAGCGACACAGGGGAGCACAGCAGTGATGAGCCACGCATCCAGCACGTCGCGGAAGTCGCAGGCAAGGCCCGGCATCGGCCGGATCGTGGTCACTGACATCCGCCCCCAGGTGGACGCCGGCGCACGGGCCGCCCGAGCGGTCGCCGGGGAGCCGGTCCAGGTCACGGCCACCGTGTTCAAGGAGGGTCACGACATCCTCGCCGCCGAGGTCGTCCTGTGGGGGCCCGGCCCCCGCCGGCGGGGGCGCGAGGCGACGCGGGTCCCCATGACCGAGACGGTACGCGGCACCGACCGGTTCACCGCGACGATCACCCCGGACACCGAAGGCGGCTGGACCTACCAGGTGGAGGCGTGGACCGACCCCCTCGCGACCTGGTTGCGCGCCGCCCGCGTCAAGGTGGCGGCCGGCGTCGAGCCGGAGGCCACCCTGCTGGAGGGCGCGGCGCTGCTGGAGCGGGCGGTGGAGTCGCTCATGGCCCAGCGGCCCGCGCGGTCCCGCCTGCTGCCGTCCGCCGGCCACTCCGGCGACGTCTACACCAAGCTCGCCGACATCTTCCGCGACCCGGCCCGCTCGCCCGCCGAGCGGCTCGCCGAGGCCGACAGCCCCTGGGCCGCCGCCGCGCTCGCGGCGCACCCGCTGCGCGACCACGTCTCACGCGGCCCCGCCCTGCCGCTCCAGGTGGACCGGGAGCGTGCCCTGTTCGGCTCGTGGTACGAGTTCTTCCCCCGCTCGGAAGGGGCCAGAGTCGTGGACGGGGTGATGCGCTCCGGCACGTTCCGCACGGCCGCCCAGCGGCTGGACGCCGTCGCGGCCATGGGGTTCGACGTGGTGTACCTGCCGCCGATCCACCCCGTCGGCACCACCAACCGCAAGGGCCCGGGCAACACGCTCACCGCCGGGCCGCACGACCCCGGCTCGCCGTGGGCCATCGGCTCGGCCGACGGGGGACACGACGCCGTCCACCCCGACCTCGGCACCCTGGACGACTTCCGGACGTTCGTCGGCAAGGCCCGCGCCCTGGGCATGGAGATCGCGCTGGACTTCGCGCTCCAGTGCTCGCCCGACCACCCCTGGGTGCGGCAGCACCCCGAGTGGTTCCACCACCGGCCCGACGGGTCGATCGCCTACGCCGAGAACCCGCCCAAGCAGTACCAGGACATCTATCCCATCAGCTTCGACACCGACCCCGAGGGCCTGCACCGCGAGTGCCTGCGGGTGCTGCGGCACTGGATGGACCTGGGCGTGCGCATCTTCCGGGTGGACAACCCGCACACCAAGCCGCTGTTCTTCTGGGACCGGCTGCTCGCCGACGTCCGCGCCACCGACCCCGACGTCATCTTCCTCGCCGAGGCCTTCACCCGGCCGGCCATGCTGCAGAGCCTCGCGCGCGTGGGCTTCCACCAGTCCTACACCTACTTCACCTGGCGCACCGGCAAGGCCGAGGTGCAGGAGTACCTCGGCGAGCTGGCCGGGCTGGACGGCAACCCGGCCGCCGACTACCTGCGGCCCAACCTCTTCGTCAACACGCCCGACATCCTGCCCGGTCACCTGGTCACCGGAGGCCGCGCGGCCTTCGAGATCCGCGCGGTGCTCGCCGCGATGGCCGGGCCCACCTGGGGCGTCTACTCCGGCTTCGAGCTGTGCGAGGCCGAGCCCGCCAAGCCGGGCAGCGAGGAGTACAAGGACTCCGAGAAGTACCAGTACCGGCCCCGTGACCACGCCGGGGCCGAGGCCGCGGGGCTCAGCCTGGCGCCGCTGATCACCCGGCTGAACCGGCTGCGCCGCCGCCACCCCGCGCTGCGCCACCTGCGCAACCTGCGCTTCCACACCACCGACAACGATCAGGTCATCTGCTTCTCCAAACGGGTCGTCACCGCGGCCGGCGAGGACACCGTGCTGGTCGTGCTCAACCTCGACCCGCACCACGCCCAGCGGGCCCGCGTCACCCTGGACACCGAGGCCCTCGGCCTGCGGCCCGCGGACACGTTCATGGTGCACGACACCCTCGGCGGCGGCCAGCACCGCTGGGCGCGCACCAACGAGGTGCGGCTCGACCCGCGCCACCGGGTCGCGCGGATCATGACCCTGCGCCGGGTCGCCGCGGGGCCCGGGCAGGGACGGCCCGGCGACGCCTGCGCGGACAGGGCGACGTCCCGATGACCGCGACGGTGCCGGACGCGAGCGCCCAGCCGGCGCCGCTGCTCGGCGAGCTGGACCTGTACCTCCTCGCCGAGGGCCGGCACCGCCGGCTGTGGCGGGTGCTGGGCGCCAATCAGCGGGACGAAGGCGTCGGCTTCGCCGTGTGGGCCCCGGGCGCGCGGGCCGTGCGCGTGGTCGGCGCGTTCAACGGGTGGGACGGCGCCGCGCACGCGATGCGCCGCGCCGGCGACAGCGGCGTGTGGGAGCTGTACGTCCCCGGGGTGCCCGGCGGATGCCCCTACCAGTACGAGATCGACGGCGCCGACGGGATCACCCGGCGCAAGGCCGACCCCTGCGCCCGCGCCGCGCAGCCGGCGCCCGGCACCGCCTCGCTGGTGCACACCTCGGCGCACGAGTGGCACGACGGCGCGTGGTTGGAGCGGCGCGGCGGGGCCGCCCACGAACGGCCGATGGCGATCTACGAGGTGCACGCCGGTTCCTGGCGGCACGGGCTCGGCTACCGGGACCTGGCCCGTGAGCTCCCGGCGTACGTCAAGGAGATGGGCTTCACGCACGTGGAGCTGCTGCCGGTGGCCGAACATCCCTTCGGCGGCTCGTGGGGCTACCAGATCACCTCCTACTTCGCGCCCACCGCCCGGCTCGGCTCGCCCGACGACTTCAAGTACCTCATCGACGCGCTGCACCAGGCCGGCATCGGCGTCATCCTCGACTGGGTGCCCGCGCATTTCCCGAAGGACGACTGGGCGCTGGCCCGCTTCGACGGCGGCCCGCTGTACGAGCACCCCGACCCGCGCCGCGCCGAGCACCCCGACTGGGGCACGCTGGAGTTCGACTACGGCCGGCCCGAGGTCCGCAACTTCCTGATCGCCAACGCGCTCTACTGGCTGGAGGAGTTCCATCTCGACGGGCTGCGCGTGGACGCCGTCGCCTCCATGCTCTACCTGGACTACTCGCGCGGCCCCGGCGGCTGGACGCCCAACGCGCACGGCGGCCGGGAGAACCTCGACGCGGTGGCCTTCCTGCGCGAACTCAACGACACCGTGCACGAGTGCGTCCCCGGCGCCGTCACCATCGCCGAGGAGTCCACCGCCTGGGAGGGCGTCACCCGGCCCGCGGGGTGGGGCGGGCTCGGCTTCGACCTGAAATGGAACATGGGATGGATGCACGACACCCTCGCCTACCTGGCCGAAGACCCGGTGAACCGGCAGCACCACCACGACCGGATGACCTTCGCGATGATGTACACCTACGCCGAGCACCACCTGCTCGCGCTCAGTCATGACGAGGTCGTCCACCTCAAGGGCAGTCTGCTCACCAAGATGCACGGGTCGGACCGGTGGCGGAAGTTCGCCCAGCTGCGCGGCTATTACGCCTTCATGTGGACGCATCCCGGCAAACAACTGCTCTTCATGGGGCAGGAGTTCGCCCAGCCGGGGGAGTGGTGGCACGACGACGGGCTCGACTGGGACGCCCTGACCGGCGACCGGCCGGACGCCGGGCTGCACCGCGGCGTGCAGCGGCTGGTGGGCGACCTGAACCGGGTCTACCGCGCCACTCCCGCGCTGTGGGCGCGCGACAGCGATCCGGGTGGCTTCCGCTGGATCGACCCGGACGACAACACCCGCAACGTGCTCTCCTGCATCCGCTACGACCACGAAGGCACGCCGTTCGTCGGCGTCTTCAACTTCAGCCCGGTCCTGCACGAGGACTTCACGCTGGCCCTGCCGCACGCCGGCGCGTGGACCGAGTCGATCAACACCGACGCCCGCTGTTACGGCGGCGGCGGCGCCGGCAACCTCGGCACCGTGCGTGCCGTGCCCATCCCCCGCCAAGGCCTGCCCGCCCACGCCCGCATCGTCCTGCCGCCCCTGGCGGCACTGCTGCTGGCCCCGCGTACCGAGGAGTTCACCCGGTGACCTCACCCATCCGGTCCATGTCCACGCACCCGGCGCAGGACGCGCCGGGCGCCACCCGCCCCGGCCCCGGACAGGACCGGCCGGGAGGGGACGGCGACGTGCCGGATTTCCGGGACCCCGGACGGCTGCGCGAGGCCCTGCGCTCGCTTGAGATCTTCGCCGGGCTCACCGAGGAGCAGCTCGACTGGCTCGTCTCGGTGTCGCACCCGGTCGACTACCGCGGCGGTGAGGCCCTGTTCCGCGACGGCGAGGAGGCCACGCACTTCTACGTCCTGCTCCAGGGCGGCCTGGTCGTCACCAAGGTGATCGACGGCCGCGAGGAGGTGCTGACCCGGCACTCCACCGACGAGGACCCCGCGGAGCGGCACGACAACAAGCCGACCGCCGCCCATCGCTTCACCGGTGAGCTGCCGCTGCTCACCGACGACGGGTACGTGGCGACGGTCTCGGCGAGCGGCCCCACCACCGTCGTGGCGTACGCCAAACCGGTGTTCTTCGAGATGCTGGTCCGCTGCCAGGGGGTGGCCGCGGTGCTGCTGCCCGTGCTGGCGTGGCGGATCAAGTCCTCGGAGGTGCAGGCCCGCAGCCGCGCCACCGTCGAGGCGCTGGGCACGCTCGCCGCGGGCCTGGCCCACGAGCTGAACAACCCCGCCGCGGCCGTGGCGCGGGCCGCCCAGGAACTCGGCACCGCCGTCGACCGGCTCATCGTCACCGCGCACGCCTGGGGCGCCGCCGCGTCCCCGCAGGAGCGCGCCGTGTTCGACCGGCTCACCGCCGACCTGGACGACACGCCACCGCCGGCCGACATCGACCCGGTCGTGCAGAGCGACGTCGAGGACGACATCACCGACTGGGCCGACGACATGGGCGCCCAGCGCCCCGAGCTGCTCGCCGCGGGCATCGCCGACCTCGGCCTGGACCTCGACTGGCTGCACGACCGCCTGGACGGGATCGGCGAGGACGCCCTGCCGGCCGCTCTGGACCACCTGGGAGCGGTGCTGGAGACCCGCGCGCTGACCGCCGAACTGCGCGCCGCGGGCCCCCGCATCTCCCAGCTCGTCTCGGCGACCCGCGACTACGCCAACCTCGATCGGGCGCCGCAGCAGCAGTTCTCCGTCACCGAGGGCATCGACAACACGCTCACGATGCTGCGCGCCAAGCTCGGCGAGATCCACATCGTCCGTGAGTACGCTCCCGGACTGCCGCGCCTGATGGGCTACCCCAGCGAGCTGAACCAGGTCTGGACGAACCTCATCGCCAACGCGGTGGACGCCATGGGCGGCGAGGGCGGCACGCTGACGCTGCGCGCGCACGTGGAGGGAAACTGCCTGGTCGTCGAGGTCGGCGACACCGGCCAGGGCATCCCCGAAAAGACGCTTCCCCGAATATTCGAGCCGTTCTACACCACCAAGGACGTTGGCAAGGGCACTGGACTCGGCCTGCACCTCAGCTACCGGATCGTCACCCAGCGTCATCGCGGCTCGATCACCGCCCGCTCCGTGCCCGGCGACACCCGCATGGTCGTCCGGCTCCCACTGGGCGGGAGCGCGGAGGGCGTGGCCTGCGCCCTTCCGGAGTAACCGCAGAGTTCACCCATCACGAGGAGTTGACATGTCCAAGTACGACATCTCCAAGCTGCACCCGGTCTTCCAGCGCCAGATGGAGGCGCTGGACGCCCTCGACCTCGAGGCCGTCATGAAGAACTACACCGACGACGCCGCCCTGCTGCGCTACGAGGGCGTCTCGGAGGGGATCGAGGCGGTGCGTGAGACGTTCGCCGGCTACCTGACGCTCAAGCCGACCCTGGTGGAGCTCCAGGAGTACATCGAGACCGACGACACCATCTTCTACCGCGCGATCATGAACCTGAACGGCGAGCCGGAGCACGCGTTCGGCACCCTCGTCGTCAAGGACGGCCGTATCTGGCGGCAGACGGCGGGATTCGGAAGCTGACCGGATTCGGCGTCTGACCGGACGATCTTCGATACCGTGTGCGGAGTGGCGGAGCCGGCTTCTCCGCACACGGCGATGAATCCGGGACGAACCGAGGGAAAATAGGCATGGAACGGGAACCCAGTCGGCTCGAGTTATTCAGCGACGCCGTCTTCGCGATCATCATCACCATTCTCATTCTGGAGATCAAGGTGCCGGAGGCGGAGGGATCGGAACTCTGGCACGAGCTCGCCCTGCAGTGGCCGCAATACGCCGCCTATGTGGTCAGTTTCCTGGTCATCGGTGTCATGTGGGTCAACCATCACACCATTTTCGGCCACATTAAAAAGGTGGACCGGCCGCTGCTGTTCCTCAACCTCATGGTGCTGATGATCGTGGCGGTGATCCCCTGGACGACCGCCCTGCTCGCCGTCCACCTCGGCAATCCCGAGTCGGCGAGAATCGCGGCGATCATCTACAGCGCCCTCACGGTCGTTTATGCCGTGGCATTCCTGTGCTTCTGGTGGTACGTCACCCGGGTCGGCCACCTGTTCCGCGACAACGTCGACAAGGACGGCGCCCGGGCCACCCGGATGCGTTTCGGGCTCGGTTCCATTGCCTATCCCATCACGCTGGTCATCGCCTTCTTCTCCGCTCCGCTGGCCGTGGCCGCCCACGCCATCATCGCGATTTACTACGCGTTCAACCAGATCCCCATTCCGCTCATCATCGACGACCGGGTCCCCGCCGAGGACGCGTAACGGCCGTACGCGGGCCACTGTGGCCCGCCGGCCCCCGCGCGGCGCCACCGGGTGCCGCCTCGCTCCTCACGGCCGTGTCCAGAAGGGGACGCGCACCACGCCGCCGCGGCACGGACCAGCATTCGCCGCCCGGAGCGGGCCGCCACGGCCCGCCGGTCTCCCTGACCGGCGGGCCGAACGCGTACGACTCCCGAACTCCGCTTCCCCCTCACGGATTATCGGGCACACCGGAAATGTAGCCGCCGCCGACCCGGATCACCTGGACGCGGCCCTGAAGGCGACTTCCGTGGATATCCGCTTCGCCGCGCCGGATGGTACGCTACTCGCTGCACAGGCGCAGGTACCGATCCGCTGTGAGCGGGGGGTGGCGATTGGGGCGACCGGCCGGCTCGCCGGGGGGCATTCATGATCGCGCGTGTCGATGTGAGCTACGGGTAAACCGGCCATGTCATGCATGTTAACGTGATCGTCATCGCCGCGCCATATCGGGCCGATTGATTTAGTCACCGAACACTTACAAACGGATTCGGAACGTGAATGTGCTCGGCACCATGCGCTCCATCCGCGCCTGACCTCATGAAGTAGATGCGACATCCTACCGTCATGGCCATTGGTCAAGTACGTTATGGATCTAGCTACTGGCGGGGGAGGTTGTATGGCTTTCGACACGCTGTGGACGGATCAGATCTACGCGCAGCTGGACGCGATGATTACCCTCCTATTCGACACCTTATCCAGAAAAGACCAGCGGAATTGGGCGCGGGTCTATCTGCGAGGCCTGGTCTCGACGGCGGGTAAGAAGACAATTCGAAATATGGCGAGGGGGGGCGAGGGCTCCGCCGAGCAGAGCCTGCAGCAGTTCATCAGCAAGTCACCTTGGGCGTGGGCACCGGTGCGTCGCGCACTCGCGCAGTACCTCGAACGCACCTCGCAACCGCCGCTCGCCTGGGTGGTCCAATCGTTGATCATAGAGAAGGCCGGGGACCAGTCGGTGGGTGTGGGCCGCCAGTTCGTCCCCGAGCTGGGCCGCATGGCCAACTGTCAACGGGCCGTCGGAGTGTGGTTCGCCTACAGCGGCGCCAGCTTCCCCGTCGAGTGGATCCTCACCCTGCCGGCTCCCTGGACGACGGAGCGGGTGCGCCGGCACAGCGCCCGGATCCCGGACACCGCGCGGTCACAGACCCCGACGCAGGAGGCCATCGACGCGGTCGTGCGCATGTCGGGGACCTGGCAGCTCGAACAGCGCCCTGTGATCATGGCGGTCTCCAACGCCGACCTGCACCACACGATGGAGGCGTTCTCGCTGTACGCCATCCCCTTCGTGCTCAAGGTCGACGGATCGCTGCCCGTCGCGCTCGCCACCGCGGGGCGCCACAGGGCACTTCCGTACCAGGCGTCCGCCCGGGAGCTGATCGAGTCGCTGCGGTCGCAGCGTCGGCTGGCCGACTGGCGCGGGCAGGGCGCGTCCGACGGTGCCGGCACCCCACTGGCCGCGGCGGCCGTGCACGCGGCGCCGGGGGAGGACCGGACGGCCGTCGAACTGCAACCCTTACTGCTCTTCGGGGCATGGACCGAGCCGTCCAACCCCCTGCCGTCCGGCTTCTGGATCACCAACCTCCGGGACATGCCACTGTCCCAGCTCTTCACGCTGGCCAAGTTGCTGGACCAGACCGCGCTCGATTTCGCGGAAGTGAGCGAGGCGGTGGGCATACGGGACTTCGAGGGCCGGTCCTACCGGGGCTGGCATCACCACGCGACGCTCGCCAGCGTGGCCCATGCGGCCACGCTTTTCGCGTTACGCGGGCAGCGGGTGTCGGATCCCGCGGCCCGTACCGAACACAACGGGCGAATGGCCCGATCCCACCAAGGCGTGCAGAACGGCGCGGTGCACGGCCCCGGTCATGCCGTCAGAGCCGGCCGGATCGACGGAGCGGGCCGGCTGGACGGAACCGAACGAGGCGACGTCCCCAGCCCGCCGCCCCCGCTGCCGACCCCGCCGGTCCGGCAGGCCAGAACAGCCGGAACTTACTCGAAAGCCAGGTAGCACCATGCTGGACATGGCATCGGAGCTTCGCGAATGGTGTCTGAGCGGGCGGGACTTCGCGCTCGCGACCGTCGTGTCGGTGACCGGCAGCGCCCCCCGGCTTCCCGGAGCGGCCCTGGCCGTGGACGAGACCGGCTCGGCCATCGGCAGCGTCTCGGGCGGCTGCGTCGAGAGCGCCGTGTACGAACTGTGCCTGGAGGTCCTGGAGACCGGCACGCCGGTGTCACACCGGTTCGGGTACAGCGACGACGACGCCTTCGCCGTCGGTCTCACCTGCGGCGGCGTCCTGGACATCCTGGTCACACCGATGCGGCGCACCGACGCCGCCCGCCCCGCCCTGAAGGCCGCGCTGGACGCGGCCCTGGACGGGCGCGCCACCGCGTTCGCGCGCGTCGCGGACGGGCCCGGCGAACTCCTCGGCCGCGGCGCCCTCACCGTACGCCCCGACGGGACCTACGAGGGAACCCTGTACGGCGGCACCGAACTCGACGCCACCGCGGCGGCCGAGGCGGCGGCGCTGCTCGCGCAGGGCCGCACGGCCACCGTGCGCGTCGGCGCCGACGGCGGGCTGTGCGGCGAGCCGGTGACCCTGCTGGTGGAGTCCGCGGCCACGCCGCCGCGCATGCTCGTGTTCGGCGCCATTGACTTCGCCGCCGCACTGGTACGCGCCGGGCGGTTCCTGGGCTTCCACGTCACCGTGTGCGACGCCCGTCCGGTCTTCACCACGGCGGGGCGCTTCCCCGACGCCGACGAGATCGTGGTGGACTGGCCGCACCGCTACCTGGACGCCGAGGCACGGGCGGGCCGCCTCGACCGGCGTACGGCGCTGTGCGTGCTGACCCACGACCCGAAGTTCGACGTGCCGCTGCTCGAACTGGCCTTGCGCCTTCCGGTCGGCTACGTCGGCGCCATGGGGTCCCGGCGCACCCACCGCGAGCGCATCGCACGGCTGCGCGAGGAGGGCATCTCCGACACGGCCCTCGCCCACCTGCGCTCCCCGATCGGGCTCGACCTCGGCGCCCGGACCCCCGAGGAGACCGCGCTCTCCATCGCCGCCGAGATCGTGGCGGCCCGCCACGGCGGCACCGGCATTCCGCTGGCCGACACCGGCGTCCCGATCCACCGTCCGGCGGCTCCGGCCCCGGCGGCCTGACCGGCCCACGGGCCGGGGCGATGAGACCCCGGTCCGTGGGTCCGCCATCAGCGCGTCCCGGTCAGCCCGCCGTGCAGGCGGCCCCGTTCAGGGTGAAGGCCGTGGGCGCGGGGTTGGTGCCGGAGTGCTTGCCGTTGAAGCCGATCGTGATCGACTTGCCGGGCTTGATGGTCTTGTTCCAGCCGGCGTCGGCCGCGGTCACGTTCGTCCCCGACTGCGCCCAGGTGGCCGACCAGCCGAAGGCCAGGCGCTGGGTGGCGAGGGGGAAGGCGAACCCCAGCCGCCATCCGCTCACCGCCGTGGTCCCGGTGTTCTTGATGGTGACGTCGGCGGTGAAGCCGGTCGTCCAGCTCTTCGCCCGGTAGCCGACCGCGCAGGTCGCGGGCGCCGGAGTCTCCGAAGGTGTCGCGGAAGGGCTCGGCGAGGGGTAGGGGTTGACGTAGGTGGCGGGATCGGACGGCGCGCTCAGGTTGGCCTCGTCGCGTTGCACCACCTGGAAGGTGTAGGTCGCCTCGCCGCCGATCGGGACGGACAGGGTACGCGGGAGCGGGCTGTCGTCCACGACGTTCCACACGGTGGAGGATCGGCGGAGCACCGGCCAGTGGGTCGTGTTGGTGGCGCCGATGGGCGTCCACTGCAGTGCCACCCAGCCGGGTTCCGCTCCGTCGAAGACGCGCAGGTTGGTGGGAGTCTGTGGCGTCCAGGGCCCCGGAGAGCTCGGGATCGGCGGCTCGGCCATGGCCCGGTTCATGGCGAGCAGGCTGGGCACGCTGCGGTTGCCGGCGGCGTCGGTGGCCACGACGTAGAACAGGTAGGCACGGTCCGGCGTGAGGTCCGTCACCTGCGCGCTCACCTGGGTCGCCGTGGTGGTGATCTGCGCCTGGGCGCGGGCGAAGGGAGAGCCGAACGACCAGGCGTAGATCTCGTATCCGGTGACCGCCACGTCATCGGTCGACGGCGTCCAGGACAGGCCCGCCACGCCGTTGCGGTAGATGGTCCGCGGGGTCAGCCCCGTGGGCTCGCTCGGCGGGGTGGTGTCCGCGGCGGCCGGCGCCATGCCGGACAGGACGGCCGCGGCCGGCTGCGGGCCGGAGGCGGCGACCGGGACGGGGACCGTGCCGGACGCGGCTGCCGGGACGGGGACCGGGCCGGACGCGGCGCCCGAGGCGGGCGTCAGGCCGGCGGCGAGCACGGCCGCCGCCGCGGTGGCGGCACAGGCTCCGAGCAGCAGGCCACGTGCCGTGGCCCGGCGGGGACGGGAAAGAAGCATGGGACACCTTCCTGGTCGGGCGGACGGGACCTCGGACGGCCCGCCCGCGGCATGCAGGTCAGGAGCAAGTCCGTCGGCCGGTACCCGACGAGATGGAGCAGGTGCCGTACGCCGCGTTGGCGGCGTGCCGGTCGTCTTCCCGGGCGGTGCCGGTACGCCATCGGCCATCAGGCCACAGAAGCGGGCTCCCCGTACAGGGCCTGTGCCTCTCGCGTCGACTCCCCCGAGCGGGACGGCCTGAGCGCCGTCCGTCAGTGAGCATGCGCCGCGCGGGGGCCCCGATCCAACGGCCGCTCTGGCGGCAGCCGCGTCCGGGCAGGTCAGCGACGAGGGGCGGTGAGGAGAACCTGAAACTTTCACACAAAATGGACACAAAGAGCGGCCGGTCCTGCCCGCGGTGGCCCCTGGTGCGCCGACCGGGCCGTCCGCCTCCGCCGTCCCGGTCAGGGATGGAGGGTCAGCCGGAAGGCGGACCCGTCCCCTGCGGGGCCGGGGGAGCGGACGGTGAGCGCGCCGCCGTGCGCCCTGGCGATCTGCAGGGCGATGGGCAACCCGAGGCCGGTGCCCGGGGTGTCGGGGCGGCCGCGCCAGAAACGCTGGAAGATCCGCTCCTGCTGGGCGGCGGGGATGCCGGGTCCGTGGTCGGTGACCGTGACCACGGCCGCCGACTCGGTACGGCCCACGTCCACCTCGACCACCGTGCCGGCGGGCGCGTACCGGATCGCGTTGTCCACCAGGTTCGCCACCGCCCGGCGCACCGTGGGCCGGTCCACCGCGCATGCGACGGACGGCGGCCCGGTGACCTGGAGGCGGATGTCCTTCGCCGCCGCCGGCACCCGCGCCTCGTCCAGCACGTCCCGCACGATGGCCGCCAGGTCCGCCGGGTGCCGCTCGATGACCCGGGCCCGTGCGCGGGCCTCGACGAGCAGCTCGTCGATCGTCGCCTCCAGCCGGGCGATCGCCCTCCTGGACCGGTCGAGCCCTTGCCGGTACACCTCGACGGTGGGAGACGGGTGGGCGAGCAGCACCTCGGTGTTGGTGACCAGCACCGACAGCGGTGTGCGCAGCTCGTGGCTGGTCTCCTCGACGAGCCGCCGCTGCGTCTCGGCGGCGTGCTGCAGCCGGTCGAGCATGGCGTCGAAACTCGCCGCGAGCGACACGATCTCGGCCGGGCCACGGTCGAGACCGATGCGCAGGCCGAGGTCGGTCGCCTCGATGTCCTCGGCGACCTCGCGCACGCGCTCGATCGGGCGCACCGCCCGGCCCGCCCACCACCAGGCCAGGGCGGCGGCGGCCGGGGCGAGCGCGAGGATCGTCCAGGTGATCCACGGGGACCGGTGCGCGGACGTGCTCATGACCGTCTCGGCCCCGTTGATCGCGTTCGCGGAGGTGTCGTGGTCGGTCAGTAGGAGCACCCCGAACAGCAGCAGGGCCGGGACGTAGATCGCGAGGAACCCGAGCGCGGCGAGCCGCACCCGCAGCGACCGCCACGGACTCCGCGTACGGGCGTCCGGCGCCCTGGCCGGGCGGGCCTCGCTCAACGCGGTCCCTCCGCAGGTCGCGACATAGCGGGCGTCGATCGTCCGGTCGCGTCGGTCAGGCGGTAGCCGGCGCCGGTGATGGTCACGATGGGTGCCGGCTCGCCGAGCTTCCTGCGCAGCCGGCTCAGGATCACCCGTACCGAGGAGGTGAACGGGTCGGCGTTGGCGTCCCACACGTGTTCGAGCAGGTCCTCCGCCGACAGCACCCGCCCCGGGTGGTGCATGAAGTAGCGCAGCAGGGAGAACTCCCGCGCGGTGAGGAACAGCTCGGCGCCGGACCGCCACGCCCGGTGCGCGGTGAGATCGAGCGTCAGCTCGCCCACTCGCACGATCGACCCGTGCTGGTCGCCGCGCCGCGCCAGGGCGCGCAGCCGCGCGAGCAGCTCGTCGAAGTGGAAGGGCTTGGTCAGGTAGTCGTCCGCCCCGGCGTCGAGCCCGGCGACCCGGTCGGCCACGGCGTCGCGGGCGGTCAGGACGAGCAGGCGCCCCGGCCGGCGCAGGCCGGCGTCGCCGGCCAGGCGGCGCAGCAGGTCCAGCCCGTCACCGTCGGGCAGGCCGAGATCCAGGCAGGCCACGTCGTACTCCGTCGTGCGGAGCGCCTCCTCGGCGCCGTCGCAGGTGCGGGCGACATCGACGGCGTACGACTCGTTGCGCAGGCCGAGCGCGACGACCTCGGCCAGGTCGGCGTCGTCTTCCAGCAGCAGGATGCGCATTCGCGGTTCCGTCCCAGAGAGGTCATCCGGCCGGCCGGGACGCGTCCCCGGCCGCGGCGGCCCTCGCCGCATCGGCGGGCCGGGCCCCCGTGCCGGTGCCCGTGGCGCCCGACCGCGGGGTGGCCGGGCGAAGGGTCGTGACCACGGCGCGGGTGGCGGTCGTGACACCGGCCGGACCGGAGATGGTCAGGTCGTCCCGGCCGAAGTCCACCGTCACCTCCGGCCCGGTGCCGGTCGGATCGTCCGGCCGGTAGCGGCGGTCGCCGGACGCGACGAGCGGCAGCGACGGAGGCCCGGCCGGGAGCTGGGCCGCCCGGATGCCCCCCTCCTCGTTCACCGAGTACCAGCCGGCGAGCACACCCTTGCGCGCGGTGATGGCGACGTAGGTGCGCACGTCACCGCCGATGACGGCCGTCCCCGTGAGCGTGTACCCGCTGATCGGGCCGAACGCCCGCTCGACGCCCGCCCGTTCCCGCCGCCCTTCGCCGGTCTGCCCGCCGAGCAGCGCCAGCACCCGCTGCTCGTTCGCCCGCAGCTCATCGGCGGGCACGCCGCGCGGGGGGAACAGCGCCGCGACGGCGTCCGCGCCGTTCGCCGAGATCGCGAGCCGGCCGCCGGTCGTGCTCACCTCGAACCCGCCCCCCGTGTCCAGCCCGTACGTTCCGACGATATCCGCCGCGCGGGACCGGTCGCCGCCCGCCGCCGCAGCGGAGGGCACCGGCAGCGGGGCGCCGGAGACCAGGGCCGGGCCGACGGCCTGCAGCAGCCGCTCGGCGCTGACCTTCGGCGTGTTCGACGCCATCGCGATCACCTGCCGCCGCTCGGGGAGCCAGGCGACGATCGCGTTGTGCCCGGCGTCACCGCCGCCACCCGCCGTGGCGAGGACCGGGGTGCCGAACCTCGACCTGTCGTAGAACACCCATCCGGGCGTCTCCGCCGTCCCGTCGTCTCGCTCGTACCCCGGTGTGCCGATGGCCTTCGCCGAGGCGGGCGACACGACGCGGCCGGTGAACAGGGCGTACGTCCAGGTCGCGAGATCACGGGTCGTCATGGCCAGGCCGCCGTTGCCGTCGAGCGCCCAGTGCGGGCCGGCGAAGCCGCCCCGCTCGCCGGTCTCGCCGCCGTCGAGGTAGCCGATGGCGCGCGGGCCGGGCGCCGCCGGTTCGCCGTTCCAGAATCCGCCCGCGACCGCGCCCCCGGGCAGTCGCAGGGTCTTCGCCATGGTGTACTTCCGGTATCCGGTGCCCGAGACCTTGTCGACGATGAGCGCCAGTAGGGTGTATCCGGCGTTGGAGTACACATATCCCGTGCCCGGCCGGAAGGCGGGTTTCAGCCGGTCGATCGCCGCCAGCGCGGCGGCCCGGCCGAGCGGCCGGTAGTCCGCGCCGTGCGAGCCGTTGAGCCCGCTGGTGTGCAGCAGGAGCTGCCGGACGGTCACCCCGGCGGACGGTCCCCGCAACCCCGGGAGGATCTCGCCGGCCCGGTCGTCCAGCGACAGCTTCCCGGCGTCGACCAGGCCGAACACCGAGGCGGCGGTGAACGCCTTGGTGACCGACCCGATGCCGAACACCGTGCCCGGCGTGTTGCGCCGCCCGGCCTCCTGGTCGGCCCACCCATAGGCGGCCAGGCAGCCGAACCTCCCGCCGGTCGAGATGGCGACCG
The DNA here is from genome assembly GCF_014646695.1 of Sphaerisporangium melleum. Lineage (GTDB taxonomy): Bacteria > Actinomycetota > Actinomycetes > Streptosporangiales > Streptosporangiaceae > Sphaerisporangium > Sphaerisporangium melleum. The sequence continues at coordinate 220,169 of NZ_BMNT01000001.1, read as the reverse complement.
AACCGCTGAATCCGGCCTTCGCCCACGCGTCGAAGCCCGCGCCGAGCCTGCGGTCACACGCGGCAGCGTCCACGGCCACCGCCGTGCGCGACGCGGGAGCCCGATCAGGCGTGGCGCTCGGCGGGGCCTGGCACGCGGACTGCACCACCACCGCCACCAACGTGACGGCCGGCAGTCCTGCACATCGCTTGTTCATGGGAGCGACCGTACGAAGCCCCCTGCGAACCTGATGTGAACGAGCCTCCGGGGCCGACCGGCACCCTCCGCGCTACTGGCGGCGGGCCGCGGCGGCGTCCAGCAACTCGGCCACCGTGCGCGGGGCGGCGTCACCCGTCCCGCCCGCCTCCGCGCCGGCCCCGGTCTCGGTACGGAACCGGCGCAGCAGCTCCAGGTGCACCTGGCCCGCCTCCCCTTGTGCGACGCGCACCAGCAGGGCGTCGCGCTCCTGCTCGCCGAGCTCCGCCACCCAGCGGGCCAGCCGCTCCGGATCGGTGCTGACGGTGGGCCGGTCAGGGCTGTTCGCCGCCGCCGTCGCCAGCAGGTCGGCGTCGAGCCGGAGGAAGCCGGCGAGCGCCCGCTGGGCGGCGGTCAGCGAACCCAGGCCGGCGGGGACGGGCGGCTCGGCCTCGTCCTCGAAGTCCTCGTCGAAGGCGTCCTCGTCCCGCTCCCAGGTGCCGATCGCGGCCAGCCAGGCGAGGTACAGCGGCCGCAGGTCGCCCGAGGCCAGCTCGGCGCGGACACCCACCAGTGCCGGCAGCACCTCCTCGGGGGCGGGGCCGGCGTCGCCGGGCTCCTCGTCGTCGAAGAGGTCGAGGACGAGGTGGTCCTTCGCCTCCCACGCCTCGACCTTGTCGGCGCACAGGTAGGGGTCGACGGTGGACGCGTCGAGCAGCGAGGTGGGCAGCCGCAGCATCAACCGGTCGATCCCCGAGCCGGTGAGGTGCACGTGGGCGTCGTAGAAGCGCTCCATCATCCACGCAGGGTCCCCGCGGAAGTCACCGTCTTCGTAGGTGCCGGTGAAGGCGGTCGCGGTGATCTCGGCCCGGGAGGACAGCGAGCGGACCTCGGCCTGCTCGGCCTGGCTCAGCGGACGGTCGAGCGCCACGAATTCGTAGTGCTGGTACTCACTCACGGTTCATCCCATCGCCCATTGCCGGTCATCGCCCGCCCTCGGGGCGCGGGATCCGGCAGCGGAAGGGTCGAGGAGGCGAAACGGCCACCTCGACCGGCGCTCCGGCGGGCCCCGGCCCGTCAGGCTCACGCTGGAAGATCGTAGTGACAAACGGCACCGGACTCGCCCCGATCCGCCCAGGTTCGGCCGTGCGCCCCCGATCGTTCACCGGTAATGCCCTTGGCGGCGCCACGAACGGGCCGGTCGAGGCGCGGGTCGGTCGCCGCCCGGTCTTCGCCACCGGGGTACGGCGACGATGAGCAGGGCGGCGACCAGCAAGGACAGGGCCAGGCCCGGAAGGTAGAAGAGCCGGGAGACGGTGATGCGCATCTGGGCCAGAGGCGACTGACAGGTGGTCGCGCACGACGCGAGGCTCAGGGCGAGGGTCGCCGCGACCGTCGCCGGCAGGTAGGCGAGGGTCGCGGCCAGCATGGCGTGCGGCAGGCGCAGGGATCGGGTGAGGGTGAGCGCCAGCACCACGGCGAGGATCTGCGCCCCGATCCCGGCGAACCCCCCGGACAGCGCGAGGAACCCGGCGAAGGCCCGGGGAGGCTGCAGGAGCACGGCTCCCAGGAGGATGAGCGGATAGGCGATCAGGGATCTGACGGCCACGTAGGAGACGGCGATGAGCGCGGCGGACACCGCCCGGGCGGGCGCGGCCGGCGGGGCGGAGAGCCGGGTGCCGTCCGGCGGAGGAGGCAGGGACACCCACGCGCGGGCGGGGCCGGCACGTACCCACTTCATCGTGGCCGCGAGCGGTGCGGCCCACAGCAGGACCACCAGAGTCATCGTGCTGAGTGGCTCCAGGACGGGAGCGATGATCAGCACCCCGAGGAAGACCAGCTCCTGAGGAGCGTCCGGGAAGATCATGTGCGCCGCCATGTTCGCCAGTGACGGCAGGCCGACGCCGAACGCCAGCCAGATGGTGAGCACCGCGGTGGTCACCACCGTGCAGCCGAGCACCATGCGCAGGGGCGAGCGGCGGCTCGCGGCGTAGGGCAGCCACGTGGCCAGCAGCTCCGTGATCCACCGCACCGACAGCACGCCACCGGCCACCATCAGGCCGGCCCACGCCAGCCATAGGTACGCCGGCATGGACGGCATCCCCTCCGCGCCCGAGATCGGGACGTCACTCGGCAGCAACCCGAAGCGGGGAGTGATGAAGGTGCCGAGCACGAAGCCCGTTCCCAGGCCGATCCCGAGCCGGTCCAGGTTCACGCGCCGGCCGGTGAGCCGCGCCGCCAGAACGACCCGGAAGATTCCGAAGGTCAGCGCGCAGGAGAGCAGTGCCGTGAAGGGCAGCAGGTGCACCGCCGTGCCGGGCGGGTCGGCGAGGAGCCAGCCGGCGATGAGCGTGAGCGAGCTCAGTGAGTAGACGGTGGTGGTGCCCAGCGCCAGCCCGTCGCCGAAACCGATGGAGGTCACCCAGCCGGGATCGGCCAGCGCCGACCGGCGGCTCGCCGACTCCGGATGGGTGCCCCAGCCCCACCCCCAGCGCCGGGCGAACCGCCGGGGCAGCGGGCGGCCGCCGTCGCCGAGCGCTCGGTGCAACAGCTCGGTCGTGCTCCACTGCGCGGCACGGGCGTCGGCATAGTGCTCGCGTGAGCGCAACGTCGCGTCGCGCACCATGCGGACGAGCAGCGCGGTGACCACCAGGCGCCAGAACACCCCGCCCATCTGGTTGATGATCACGTTGAGGAACGCGGGTGCGAGGACGAGGATCAGCCAGGCCCGCCATACCGCGATCGTCAGGTAGGTCGGGTCGATGTCCCCGTTGCGGATGTGCGCGAGCTCGTGCAGCATCACCGCGCGGAACCGTTCCGGGTCGGTCGTCGCGGTGCGGACCAACCCATGAGAGAGCACGACGCGGCGGCGTCCCACGCGGCCGAAGGCGAGGCCGGTCACGCGGCGGTCGAGGGGATCGAGCAGGAACCCGACGTCGCCGACACCGGTCAGGCGTTGTAACTCCTGGATCTCCCGGTGCACGTCGGGGAGCGTCTGCGGGGGAGGCAGGGCGGTCAGGCGCCTGCGACGGACCAGCCGGCGTGGCAGCCACCAGTAGATCGCCAGCGCGAGGACGAGCACCGCCGCGATCATGGCGATCGTGTAGACGCCCATGCCGATCGAGACGTGCGGCGCGCAGGTTTCCAGTACGTGCCGGCTCATGGTGTCGAACCGGTCCTCCGGCGACCTGCCCGTCATATCCGGCATCTCGCGCAGGAGTCGCTGGAGGCATGCCTGCTCGTCGTTTCTGCTCTCCAGCGCCCCTGGGACGTATAGGTATCCGCGCGGCGCGGTCAGCAGAGGTGATACCCCGATGACGGCCGCGACGAGCAATCCGAACCGATACCAGGTGTCGGCCCCCAGGACGAAGGGATTCGGCCTGAGGGACTCTCGTCCGCCCGCCTCACTCATCCGGGCTGCTCGGGCCGGAGCTCGTCAGCCGGCCGACGATCGTGTCGGCGATCAACGCCGCCTTCTCCGGCGGCATGTCGAGAGCGGCCGCCGTGCGTGCGGCGACCTCACGAACCTCGGCGAGCTGCTGGGAAGAGAAGGACGGTGGCACGGGGAGGCTCCGCATGGCGGGACGGCGGCGCGATCGGCGGAAGAAGCCGAGAACCCGGCGCACCACGCGGCGGATCCAGGCGTCCCCGCCGCTCTCCTCGAAGGCGGTCTCGTAGAAGCGCGACGCCAGGAAATCGGCCACCGCGATGGTCGCACCGAGCGCGGCGGTGGTGACGAGCGGGATGATCTCCTGGCCGTCGAATTCGAGTTCCGTCAATCGGCGCCGACCCGATCTCGCTTTCCGGCCGGAGGAGAAGTAGGCCTGGCAGGTGGGCTCGAAAAGGGGGAGCTCCTCCGGCGCGACCAGGCCGACGACCTGCCGGGCCAGTTCGGGGATCTGCAGTGTCTCGTCCGTACGCCGCATGCCGGTTCCCCTCGCGTCGGCGCGATGGTGAGTGCTGACGCCCACTTTAACGACCTTGGTCCGCGCGATCAGGGTCGATTTCCGGATCGGGCTTTTAGAGTTACGCATCGGTATGTGTTCGTGGCCGGCCGGAAACGCGTTACTCCCGGGAAGGGGCGCCGAACGCCGCCACCGGCACAGGAGGGGGCGCGGATGACGACACGCCCCCCTTACAGCCACGAATCGCGCCGCCCGCCGGCACGATTCGTCTCGCGTTCCCGGCCCGGCGCGTGGTGATCCGGGTGCTACGCCGGCGCGGTGAGGCTCAGGGTCAGGGAGGCGGTGGCCAGGAGGAGATAGGCGGCGGGGAAGGCGAGGTTATGGAACACGCGGGCCCGGACGTGGACGGCGACCGCGCCGGCGAAGAACAGGACGAGGCCGGCCGCGGCGGCGTCGCCGATGAGCGGAACGCCGAGCAGGCCGAGCAGCAGCCCGGCGGCCCCGGCCGCCTTGAGCGCGCCCAGCAGCGGCAGCAGGCCGGGCGGGACGCCCACCTCGGCCGAGTTCGCGAGGACGAACCGCGCCCGCGCGAAGTCGGCCACGGCGATCCCCGCGTTGACCACGATCGTCAGGACGGTCACCAGCAGATGAGCGGCGCGCATGTGTCGCGTCCCTCCGCTCAGCCGAGCATCCGGTAGTCGCCGAGCACGGTCAGCGGGCGCGGCGCGGGATCGGCGTCCGCCCATCCGGCCATCCGCGCCCGGAATGCGGTGGTCTGCGGGATCTCCGGCAAGGGGGTGGGCGTGCCGTCGGGCAGGCCGAGCAGCAGCAGGAACTCCGGCCGGTCGGTCAGCCGCGCGGCCAGGTAGCGCAGTCCGGCCGGCCGGGCGGCGTGGACGGCGCCGAACAGCTCCGCGATGCCGTGTTCGACATCGCCTGCCAGGTCAGGGGGGGTGGTGAAGCGGACGATCTGCAGGGGCACGGCGTCGGCTCCTCGTTCCTCGGTAGGATCTCTGCGGGTCGGTCGGTCACCCCCCTGACGTTCCGCACGCGGGAAAGGTGACCTGTGCACGCCCACGAACTCCTCGCCGAACGATTCGAGGCCGACCGGCCGCATCTCCGCGACGTCGCCTACCGCCTGCTCGGTTCACTCGCGGACGCCGAGGACGCCGTCCAGCAGGCGTGGCTCAAGGCCGCCCGTGCCGATCTTCGAGACGTGCGCAACCTCAGCGGATGGCTCACCACCGTCACCGCCCGCGAGTGCCTGGACGTGCTGCGCGCGCGGCGGCGACGCGGTGAGGTCGCCTGGCCGGGCGGCGAAGCCGGGGACCACCTGGCCACGACGGGTGCGGAGCCCGGCCGGACGGCCGAGGAGGAACTCCTGCTCGCCGAGTCCGTCGGCTTGGCGCTGCTCGTGGTGCTCTCCCGGCTGTCACCGGCGCAGCGCGTCGCCTTCGTACTGCACGACCTGTTCACGGTGCCGTTCGCGGACATCGGCCAGGTGCTCGACCGCTCGCCGGCCGCGGCCAAGAAGCTGGCCAGCCGAGCCCGGGAACTCGTCCGTGGATCCGGCTCCGGCGGTGAACGTCTGGGCGCCGAGCATGTTCCGCTCGTGGCGGCGTTCCTCGCCGCGTCCCGCGGCGGGGACCTGCCCGCCCTGCTCGACCTGCTGGCCCCCGGCGTCGTACGGCGGGTCGACCCGATCCTGGTCCCTGCCGACGTGGCGACCGAGATCAGGGGGAGCCGGGCGGTGGCCGAGGAGACCAGGCGGTTCGCCGCCCGTGCCCGCGCGGGCGCGGTCGCCTGGGTGGACGGCGCCCCCGGCATCGTGATCGCCCCGCGCGGCCGGCTCCAGGCCGTCCTGAGGTTGACCATCGACGCCGGGCTCATCCAGGCCATCGACATCATCGGCACCCCGCAACGCCTCCACGCCACCACCATCGCCCTTCCGGAAACCGCCTGGTAAGACAGCCGGAGTCCCGCCGCCGCGCGATGGCCGAGTGGTGCTTTCACCGTCCGCGCGAGGCGCGGCTCCCCTATGGTTATTTTTCTGATTTCTTGGAGGTCATCATGTTCGCCCGGAGAAAAGCCCGCTTAGCCGGGGTGCTGGGGCTTGTGTCCGTGTCCTGCACCACCGGCTTGATCGGGGACGCGTCGGCCGAGGTCACGGCCCAGCGCACGTCCGTGACGGCCGCGGCCGGCGAGATCGCCGTCGCCATCTGTCCTCCCGGCCGCCTTCTGGAGCCGGCCGAGCAAGGCGCCGAGTGCGGGTCCGAGGCCGTCTCCGCCATGTTCACCGGGCTCGTGGAGTACATCCCGGGCACGGCCGCCACCCGGCTCGCCGTCGCGTCGTCCATCACCACCAAGGACAACAAAGTCTTCACCGTACGGCTGAAGAAGGGCTGGCGCTTCCACGACGGCAGCGAGGTAAAGGCCCGCAATTTCGTCCGCGCCTGGAACCACGCCGTCAGCGGCGACCAGGACGGCTCTGGATACTTCACACGTATCGCGGGCTATGACAAGGTCACCGCGTCACGCGGGCTGGCCGGGCTGAAGGTGCTCGGCGACCACGCCTTCACCATCACGCTGGCCCGGCCGTACGGCGGATTCGTGAGCCTGCTCACCAACTCGGCCTTCGCGCCGCTGCCCGACATGTTCTTCAAGGACCGTGCCGCCTACCGGCGCAAGCCCGTGGGCGATGGGCCGTTCCGATTCGTCTCGCGCTCAGGCGATCAGATCACGGTGGAGCGGTTCGACGGGTACGGCGGCGCGGCGAAGCCCCAGGTCGCCAAGATCGTCTATCGTTCCTTCGACGTCTGGGACGACGCCTACAAGGCGCTTGTCCGCGGCGAGATCGACTTTCTGCCCGACCTGCCACGGACCACCGGCCTCAACGGCCGGGTGTTGGAGCGGCCGTACCCGGGCGTCCACATGCTCAGCATGCCCATGGCCCACCGCAAGGTCGCGGGGAACGCCGACTTCCGCAGGGCGATCTCCATGGCGATCCCCCGGGACGAGGTCGTGAAGCCGTTCCAAGGGGCACGCGTACCGGCGGACTCCTTCATCCCGCCGCCGACGCCCGGTCGTGCCGCGGGCGCCTGCGGCAAGGCCTGCCGCTACGACCCGGCCGCCGCCCGCGCCGCGCTGGCCAAGGCCCAGGCCGCCGGCTTCACCCCGCCCAAGGAGTTCGCGCTCTACTACAACGAGGACGGCGGGCACGGAGACTGGGTCAAGCTGGTGGCGAAGGCCGTGACCAAGACGTTCCGCGGCAAGCTGAAGGTGGTCCCCAAGGGGAAGGCGACCTTCGGCGCGCTCCTCGAACTCATGGCCGACGGCTCACCCAAGGGGATGTCCCGCTGGGCCTGGGTCGAGGACGGCCTGCACCTGGCCGACGTACTGTCCACCTATCGCACCGGCAGCGAGTACAACTACGGCGAGTACAGCAACCGGAGGTTCGACGCGCTGCTGGACGCGGCCGATCGCACCACCTCGAAGACGAAGGCGGCCTCGCTCTACCGGCGCGCCGAGAAGGTGCTGGCCGCCGACATGCCGGCCATCCCCCTGTTCTTCTACCGCAGTAAGGTCGGGTACTCCGAGAACGTGTCCAACGTCCAACTGACCCCATACGGCCTGCTCGACATCCGCACAGTCAAGGCCTGACCCGCCTCGCCACCCCCCACAGGGTGCTCGCCTCTGGAGGCTGGGGGCATGGTCTCGCACTGAGAAAGATATGGGCCGTCACTTACCGAGATGGCGGCTGACATGCGGAAAGGGCGGGATGATCCCGCCCTTTCCGTCTTATTCATGCCGATATGCTGACGCTGCTCATCGCGGTCGACTGCGTCTTCGGTGGCTCGTGGAAGAGCCAGATGCTCGACGTCAGCAGCACTCCTGCCGTTCCGAGGGCGGCGGCCACGCGTACGATCTTCCCAACCGACTGTGGCGCCAATTTGGTCCGGCTTCTTTGTCGAAAAGACATGGACCGGATCTTAGTCAAAGATCACTGCATCCACCACTGTTTCAGTACCTGGTGGCATCTGTCCGGAAATGTACCTTGTCTGCGACGATGTCCCTTTTCTCGGTCGGAGGCTTCGTCAAGGTGTCTCGACTGTGCCACAGGGGCACAGCGCGTGCCCTCCGGCTAAGACTCTTCTGACAGGTCGCGCAGCCGCGTCCGCAGAGGCTGAGCCTCGGGCATCTCGAGATGATCATAAAGGGCAAGCGCTCGCTGCCACAGGCGCCGGGCATGTTGGAGATCACCGGTTCGTTCCGCCGCGGATCCCATCCGATCGAGGCAGTTGGCTTCCTGGTGGACATCGCCGATGGCCTGCGCGACCTGCAGTCCTTCGCTGAAGAAGCACAGTGCGGTTTCGTGCCGGTCGGTACGGTCGTGAGCGTCTCCGATGCCCAGGAGAGCACGGATCTCTTCCTGGCGGGCGTTCAGCTCTCTGGTGATGCTGAGGGCCTTCTGGTGGTGGATGATCGCCTGGCCGGCGCGTCCCATGTCGGTGTAGCAAGAGCCGATGCTGTTAAGGGTCTGTGCCTCCCGGCGGCCGTCGCCGATGCCGACATAGGTGCGGAGGGCTTCCTGATATCGCTCCAGCGCCTCTTCATGCCGCCCCAACTGCTGGAGCACGCTGGCCGTGTTGTGCAACAGGCCCGCCTTGTCCTTGGGGGTCATCTCAGAGGTCAGTGTCGCGGCCCGCTCGTAGTTGCGCAGGGCGGCGCTGAGGTTGCCCAGCCGTGCCTCCGTCTCACCGAGATTGTTCAGCACCACCAGACGGCCGCGCAGATCGCTGTCCGCCTCATGTAGTGCGAGGACTTCTCGCAGCCGGTCGGACGCCGTTCGATAGTCCCCTTTGTCATGCGCGAGCCCGGCGATGTGGTTCAGGCTCTTGGCCACACCTGAGCGATCCTGGATCTTTCTTCTGATGTCCAGCCCTTGCTGCAGGAATCGCAGCGCCACATCCAGCTCGGAGCGGTCCCAATGGACCCGGCCGCTCAGGTCCAGAAGTTCGGCGATACCGTGCTGGTCGTCCAGCGCGATCTGCATGGACAAAGCCCGTGTCGCCAGGCCGAGACTTTCGTCCAGCCTCCCGGCCTCCCATAGCGTCTCGCCGAGGTCGGTCATGGCCCGAGCCGTACCACGCTGGTCGTCAAGCCGCAGCCAGGCGTCGATCGCGATCTGGTGGAGGGTGACGGCTTCGGTCCAATGACCCCAGGAGCTGAGATGGCGGCCCAGCACGTGGGGGAAGAGCGCGGAGTGGCGGATCCAGCCGTGGTCGGCGGCGTAACGCGTTAGGCGCAAGAGGTCGTCCAGTTCCGTGGCCAACCATGTCCCGGCTTGGTCGGTGGTCTCGATGTCGGGATGTGTCCGCGGGGGAAGATCGAGATTCACGGGGATGCGGGTGCGGTGCTGATAGAGAAGCCGGTCCGCACGGTCGGCGAGAAAAAGGTGATAGTCGAGGACGCGGCGCACCGCCCCGGTACGTTCGCTCTCCGACTTGCGGCTCGCGAGTGAGACGGCATAGTCGCGGATCAGGTCGTGCAGGCGGTATCGCCCGTGGCGCGGTTCGGTGATCAGGTGGTAATCGACGAGGTCTTCGAGAAACCGTTCGGCGTCGGCGAGCGGACGGTCGAGCAGTACCGCCACGCAGTGCGGAGTGAATTCGGTGCCTGGGTGGAAACCGAGGCGAGTGAACGCCCACTGCTGGAACGGGGTCAACGCGTCAAAGGACAGTTCGAAGGCGGCGCTGATCTCCCGGTTCTCGGTTCTGATCTCGGCGAGGCGCTGGCTGTCCAGGCTCAGGCGCGCGGCCAGGTCGGCGACGGTCCATGTAGGGCGGTGCCGTAGCCGGCTGCCGACCAGTTGGATCGCGAGAGGGAGGTGCCCGCAGAGCCGGATCACTTTGGTGACGTGCTCGGGTTCCCGTTCGCGGTGAGTACCGGCGGCACGATGGAAGAGTTCGGCGGCGTCCTCAGGCTGCAGGACTTCCAAGGGGAAGGGCTCGGCACCCTCCAGCCCCGACAGTCGGCGTCGGCTGGTGACGATGACCAGGCAACCTGGCTCGCCTGGGAGCAGGTGGCGGATCTGCTGATGGCCGCTCGCATCGTCCAGGACGACGAGGACCCTGCGCCCGGCGAGTTCTCTGCGCCATCTCGCAGCCCGTGTGTCCAGCTCATCCGGGATTTCCGTTCCGGGTATCCCGAGTTGGCGCAACAGCCGATCCAGGGCGGCGGCGGGTTCGACTGCTTTGTGTGTGGCGTTGTGCCCCTGCAAGTCGAGATACAGCAGGCCGTCCGAATAGCGGGGGGCGAGATGGTGAGCGAGATGGACGGCGAGTGTGGTTTTACCGACACCCGCCATGCCGTCGATGGCCAGGACGGGCACCGCTGTCCCGCCGAGCACACGGTCGGAGGTCAGGGTGGCAAGCTCCCCCCTCCTACCGGTGAACGTGAGCGGATCGACCGGCAGGTAGTTGGGTGCGGTCGGCCCCGAAGTAGACCGGGGGTGGGGCGCGGCAAGTGAGGGATCATGGAGAAGGATGCGTTGATGCAGGTCACACAGTTCGGCGCTCGGCTCGATGGCGAACTCGCCGACGAGGCGTTCGCGAGCCCGCCGGTAGGCCGAGAGCGCGTCGGCCTGCCGGCCGCTCGCGTACAACGCTCGCATGAGAAGTTCGACAAGTGTCTCGTCCAGGGGAAAGCGGGCCACCAGGTCGTGCAGTTCCGGGACGAGTTGGTTATGGAGTCCGCGCCCGAGCTCTAGAGCGATTCGCTCGGTGACGGCGCGAAGCTTGTCTTCCTGGAGGGTTTGGCGGGTCGTCTCGGCCCACGTTCCCGGCAGGCCGTTCAGCGGCTCTCCGCGCCACAGGCTCTCCGCGTCGTGATACAGCCGGAGGGCGTGCTCGATATCACCGCTTTCCGCCGATGCCTGTGCGTCCTTGCACAGTCGGAGGAACCGATGGTAATCGATGTTTTCGGCGTCCGTTTCCAATATGTACGCCCCGGAAATGCGGCGGAGGAGCTCACCGTTGGATCCACCCGTCGCGCCGATTTCCCGTAGGCGCCTTCTCAGGCGGGACACGACGGGCCGTAAAACGGATGCGGCGTCCAGTGGCTCGCCGTCCCACAGCTTCGCGACGAGCGACCTGTCTGACACCGGGTGCCCCGGTGTCAGCAGGAGAACGGCCATGACCTGGCGTGCTTTGGTCCAGCCGAAATCGTGATTCTGATCCTGGAAGCGCAACTCCAGCTTGCCGAGAATGCGAAATTCCATTCGAAGTCCCTTCTCGGGACGCCGCCCCTTTGTCCGGATTAATATCATCTCCGCGCCGCTCGATCCAGGGTCCCCGCGGAAGTGGGTAAATGCGGATCTTGCTGGAAGTGGCACCGCTGGTAAACCGCAAGGCCGCCGCAAGGGTTTCCGCAAGTCCCGCCGTGCAGGCTTGTGCACGAGGGCGAGGAGGCCTCGCCCCGGTGCCGGTGACCGGCGAGGGGGAGACGGAAGCCAAATGTCTGGTGGTCAGGAATGGCGTTCGGTTCCGATCGGGATCGACGCGCACAGGTGGGTGACCCGCCCGGACTGCAAATCGGTTCTCGCGGTGGTCCACACGGTGACCTCGGGGCAGCGACTGATGGACGCTCTGCGACTGGTGGAGAACGACCTGCGGATCCAGGTCGTGTTCACGGCCGCACCCGATGTCTTCGGCAACGGCGTTGCCGAGTTCTTGCACGGTCTGCGCGGACCTTGCATCACCTGGGAACAGGCGACGCGCCAGTGGTTCGACCTCGCGCTCGCCGCGAGCCTGGGGGCGATCCACGAGGTGCACGCGCCGCTGGTCGTCATGCCACACGGCGCCGGGTTCAGCAAGCGGGCGCGGGGGCGGGCCGGCTTGCGCGTCGTGGACGGCGGGGCCGTCGGGGTCGGATCGGCGGGCAGGAGGCCGGTCGGTGGCAAGCCTGGCGTTTACGGGCTCGACGCGCAACGGCTGATGCACGACGGCGAGGTCGTCCCGGCCGCGATCGCGCTGCCGCACGCGGCCGAGCTCGGGACGCTCGGCCGGTCCTGCCCGGAGGCCGTTCCGGTGGCCGACGTGGTCGGTGACCCGTCGTTCGACCGGCTGATGGCGAGCCTGGCGCACCGGGACGCCTACCGCAGGGCGCTCGCGGTGCGGCCGGACGAGACCCTCGTGGTGGTCAGTTCGACCTGGGGGCCGCGATCGCTGTTCGCGCGTTCGTCTGAGCTGCTGTCCCGGCTGCTCGCCGAGTTGCCGGGCCGCGAGTTCCGCGTCGTGGTGCTGTTGCACCCGAACATTTGGTTCGCCCACGGTGTCTGGCAGGTGCGGACCTGGCTTGCCGACGGCCTGCGACACGGCCTTGGGCTGGTGCCGCCGGGCGCGGACTGGCGCGGGGTGCTGGCCGCCGCCGACCTGGTGATCGGGGACCACGGGTCGGTGACGGCGTACGCGACGGCGGCGGGGGTTCCGGTGCTGCTCGCGGAGTTCGCCGACTCCGACGTCGATCCTGCGTCCCCGGCCGGCGAGCTGGCCGCCGTCGCGCCGCGCCTGTCGGCAGACGGGCCGCTGCGGGAGCAGTTCGCCGTGGCGCGTGACCGGGCGAGCGCCGGCCGGTACGAGGGCGTGGCCGCGCGCATCACCTCGGAGCCGGGTCACTTCGACCGCAACATGCGGCGGTTGATGTACCGGCTGCTGGAGCTGCCCCAGCCCGCGACCATCACCGTCACTCCGCCCGCCGCGGTGCCGTACCTGCTGGGCCGCCGGCCGTGGGACGTCGCCGCGCCCGGTCCGGCGGAGGAACGCGGCCCCGGCAGCGTGAACTGCGCGACCTGTTCCGGTGGCGGAGGGGTGACGGCGGCGGAGAACGATGTGCCGGCACGCTGGTGGCCCCCGATCCGACGCCGCGCCTGACGCCTGGCCGGCCGGGGCTCGCCGGCTTCCCGCCGTACGGTGGCGCCGGCCTTCGCCGTACCCCATCCCGCCGCCGCGGCGCCGCTGGAGGGCCCGTCGGGTGGCCGGGAGGGAGGTGTGCGGCGGTTGTTCTGGGCGGGGTGCTGGGCCGGGCCCTGCGCGGTCGGCGGAGGGGAGGGGAGTCGGTCGCTGTGCGGCGTGCGGCGAGGGGACCGGCACGGGCGGGCGGGAGGAAGAAGCGGGCGGGAGGAAGAAGGTGGCGGACGCTTTGGGCGGCGGGTGGTCGGGGCGGGGCTTGGCTGGTCGGCCGGGGTGGTCGGTCGTTGAGGGGCGAATGGAGGCGGTTGTGCTGGAGAAGCTGGTCGGGGTTCATCTGTTCCGGTTGCGGGAGGCGTTCCGGATGAGCCGGGAGTGCCCGGATCCGGAGGCGGATGCGGCGGTGGGCGAGCCGGCGCCCGCGATGCTGGTGCTGCCGCGCGAAGGCCCGTTGCGCGAGCCGCATCTGATGCTCTTCACCGGCTCGCGGAGCTTCTGCGCGATGCCGGCGGGCACCCTCCTCTCCGAAGGACTGCACGTCGTCGTCCACCTGGACGACGGGCTGGGGGAGGCCTGGCACAACGTCGCGGACGTGGTCGTGGGCGCGGTGCGCCGCGCCTACCCGTTCCCGGCGCACCGGGTGACCCGCATCCTCGACCGCTATCCGGGGTGCGAGGTCGCGACCGGCCGGCGGCGGCACGGCTGCCTGGCCGGGCTGCGGGGCGGCCGGTTGGCCAGGATCACCGAGGTGACCGGCCGCCAGGCCGCGGGCGCGGCCCCGGGACCCGCGCTCTACGGGTCCTTCCTGTACGGGTGGCTGGTGGCCGGCCTGCCGCTGGACTGCCTGACCACGGCGTCGGTGGTCCACGGCAGGTACGCCGCCCGGCCGGACGGCGCTGAGCCCGGGTCGCTGGAGGTCGGCGGACGGGCACGGATCAGCCTCACCGGTTCTTTGTCGTCGCAGGTCTGGAGGAGGATGTGATGGGCGCCGACTGCCGGGGCGAGTTCGCGAACGAGGACTTCTCGCCTGCCCGGAAGATCGTGGTGGCGGGGGTGGCCAGCCTCTATCTGTCGGCCGGGGTGCCGGAGTTCCCCCTGGCCTACGCGTCCAAGGGCAGACAGCGCTGGATGGCCGCCGGGGTGTTGGGGGCGGCCGGGCACATCGCACGCATCCTGGGCGCGCTCGGGGAGGACGTCCGCCTGTGCACGGTCGTGGGCCGGGACACCGCCGGGACGGCGATACGGGCGGAGTTGGACCAGTGCGGGCTTCTCGGTACGGGCGTGGTGGAGGGTGAGGAGTCGTCGCTCGGAGTCGTGCTCGTCGCCCCGGACGGGAGCCGGATGGGGCTGCCCCATCTGGAGCCGGTCGACCACGTTCCCTACCCGTTCGCAACGCTGCGGGCGGCGGCGCGCGACGCCGATCTGCTGGTCCTGACGAACGCGAAGTTCGTCCGCCCGCTGGTCGGTCCGGCCGCGCGGCTCGGCGTGCCCATCGCGGTGGACGTCCACCTGATCGCCGACCTCGACGACGAGTACAACCGGCCCTGGCTGGAGGCCGCAGACGTCGTCTTCTGCAGCCATGAGCGCCTGCCCTGGCCGCCGGAGACGTGGGTGGCGCGCCTGCTGGACCGCTATCCGCGCTGCCGGCTCGCCGGTGTGGGGCTCGGCGCGCGAGGAGCCTTACTAGGGACCCGAGACGGACGACTGCTGGAGGTGGCGGCGGTCGCGCCGGGCGGGGTCGTCAACACCTCGGGGGCGGGCGACGCGCTGTTCGCCACCTTCCTGCGCACATGGCTGCGCACCCAGGACCCCGCCCGCGCCCTGCGATCCGCCGTCACCCACGCGGGCTGGAAGATCGGCCATCGGCTCCCGGTCGAGGCCTCCCTGACCGGCGAGCAACTGGCGGAACTGCAGCGAGCCCACTCACCACGGCTCACGTGCCGGCGCTTGACCTGCGACGAGACCTCCTAGCGCGCCCGCTGAGCCCTGCCGCCATCATCACACCTGTGCACCTGGAGCCGCAAAGATCCATCGACGCTGGACGAGCTCATCTGAGTGGGGTGCTGGTGATGCCGGAGCGCTCGGCGAGGCGGCGTGCCTGGTCGTGATAGTGGCGTGCCTCGTCGGTAAGGCCTTCGGCGGCGGCGAGGTCGCCGAGGGCGCGTAGGGCCAGCAGTTCTCCGGTGGCCGAGCCGATGTCGCGCATCAGGGTCAGCCCTTGCGTCAGCAGCCGGGTGGCGGTGGCGCCGTCCGCGGTGTGGGCCCGGCCGAGGAGGATGAGCGCGCGCGCCTGGTTGTGCGGGTCGTCGGCCCGCGTGGCGAGCAGCTCACGCGCCTCGGTCAGTGGCGCGAGGGCCTCGTCCTCGCAGCCCTTCGTTATCAGCAGTTCGCCGAGGTCGCAGAGGGTGAGCGCGACTTTGCGGGACTCGCCCTGTGCTCGGTAACGTTCCAGCGCCTCACCGAACAGCTCGATCGCCACGTCGGTGCGGCCCAGGTCCCGCTCGACCAGGCCGAGTCGTCGCAGCGTGCTCGCGACGCGCTGGACGTCGCCGAGCCGCCGCCACAGCTCCAGCGCCGCGCGGAAGTCCTCGGCGGCCTCCGCCGGCCGGCCGAGGTCGCGCAGTGCCAGTCCGGTGCGGTTCAGCATCTTCGCCTCGGCCCGGGTGTCGGAGCAGGCACGTGCCGCCTCGAGCCCGAGCCGGTCCACCGCCAGCCGTTCGGCGTGGTGACCGCGGTAGAGGAACAGCGGCCAGATCGCGTCGACCAGCCGCCAAGCCGTCTGGAACGCTCCCACCTCGAACGCGGTTCGGGCGGCGGCGCGCACGCCGGCGAACTCGTGCTCCAGCCAGTCCAGGGCCTGCTCCCGGCCGGAGAAGGCGATGGGCTCGGCGGGCGGGTGGTCCGTTTCCGGCTCCGGCAGGCGGCGGTACGGCAGGACGGCGGCGCTCGCGGCGAGGGTGGCGTGCAGGAACCAGTCCAGGGCCCGCCGCACGGTCTCGTCCCGGACCGCCGGGCTCTCGGTCTGCTCGGCCATGTCGCGCGCGTGGAGCAGGGTGAGGTCGTGGTACCGGTGGTAGCCGCCGGGGACGTCGTCCAGCAGGTTGGCGTCCACCAGCACGCCGAGCAGGTGGCGGACGCGTGCCCGGGGCAGGCCGGCCGTGGCGGCGGCGCCCTGGTCGTCGAAGGCGGGGCCCGGGAAGAGCGCGAGCAGCCGGTAGACCCGGGCGGCGTCCGGAGGCAGGCCCCGGTAGGAGAGCGTCAGGGTGGCCTGGATGGTGATCTCCTCCTCGACCGCGAGGGCGTGCAGGCGCCGGCGTTCATGGCGCAGGGCGTCCACCATCTCGGTCAGTTCCCAGCTCGGCCTGGTGGCGAGCCGCGCCGCGGCCACGCACAGCGCCAGCGGGAAACCCGAGCACAGCTCGACCAGCTCGCGGGCGGCCCGCGGCTCGCGTTCGGCCCGGTCGTCGCCGAGGGTGCGGCAGAGCAGGTCCAGCGCTCCCTCGGTGGTGAGCCGGTCGAGCCGGACGCCGCGGGCGCCGCGCATGAGCAGCCCGGCGAGCCGCCACCGGCTGGTGACGACGGCCATGCCGAGCGCGCTCGCGGGCAGCAGCGGCGCAACCTGGGCGGCGGAGAGGACGTCGTCCAGCACGACGACGACACGGCGCGCGCTGACGAGCGACTGGTAGAGCGCCGCACGCTCGGCGAGACCGGCCGGGATGCGTTCGGGGGCGATGCCGAACGCGCGGATGAACCGGCCCAGGACCTCCGCCGGCTCGACCGGCTCGTCGGCGGCGTGCCCGCGCAGGTCGGCGTACAGCTGGCCGTCCGGGAACGACGGGCGTTCGCGGTGCGCCCAGTGCAGCGCGACCGCGGTCTTGCCGATGCCGGCCGGGCCGCTGACCAGGGCGACCTTGGGCACCCCCGCCCCCTGTTCGTCGGTGCGGACCGCGTCCAGCGCGGCCAGCGCCTCGTCCCGGCCGACCAGGATGCCGGCCGCCGGGAGCTGGAACGGCGGGGGGAGGGGTTCGAACCCGTGGTGGACCTGGATGCCGCCATGGATCTCGCGTGCCTGCACCAGCGGCCCGTGCAGCGTCCCGCTGACGTCGTTCACGTGACCGTCACGGACGTCGTCGCCGCCGGAACCGCCGTTCATCGCCCTGCGCGCGGCCGGGGAACGGGAAAGCCGCCGGAGGACCGGAACCCCGCCGGTGCGGCGGAGCGTGGTGACGAGCGGCGTGCGATCCCGGGACGGCGGATGACGATCCCCCTGTCACTGCGAAACGGACTCTCATGCTTGCTCGCCCCGAACACCCCGTCAAGGCAGATCTCGGTATCCGGCTTGACAAGGGCTCTACGGACCGTCGGCGATTCCCCTGCTCAGCGGGGACGCAGGCCGGAGGGCGGCGCGCTCGTCCGGCTCGGCGGGCGTGCGAGGTCGACGACGTGCCAAGCCGGACGCGACCGCGTCGTCGCGGCGACGGCGCCCTCCGGGCGGGCGCGCGACGGATGGGTCTCCGTACAGCTCGATGAGCTTGGAGGGACGGTCTCGTGCCACGCGGATCGGCGACGCGGTCGCGTGGCGGGTGAGGCGGAACGGCACGGAGGCTACCGGGTCTTGCGTGCTTCGCCGCGGTAGGTGCCGAAGGACCACAGGTTGCCCTCCGGGTCGCGCACGGCGAACTCGCGGGCGCCGTAATCGGTGTCGCGTGGCGGGTACAGCGGTTCGGCCCCGGCCGCCGTGGCCCGGGCGAACAGCGCGTCCGGCTCGTCGGTGACGACGTAGGCGCCGAAGGTGCCCGGCGGCAGCCACCAGGGGTTGTCCGCGCCGCGCTCGCGGTCGGAGCCGAGCATGACGCCGCCGCCCAGCGGCCAGTCGAGTTGCGCGTGGTCGACGCGGTCGCCCTCGCCGTACACGACGGTCTCCTCGAAGCCGAACGCCTCGACGAGGAAGGCGATGAGCCCGCGGGCGTCACGGGCCCGCAGCGTCGGCCAGACCTGGGGAGGTGGTGTCTGTGTCATGTCATCGAGTCTCGCCGGAGGGCGTCGCGGCGGCTTGGACGTTTCGGAACTCCTCGGCCAGCCACCGGGACGGCGGGCAGCCCGCCAGGTCGCGGAACTCGCGGGCCAGATGTGCCTGGTCGTAGTACCCGAACTCGGCGGCGAGGTCGGCCAGCACGGGGCGGCCGGTGCCCGCCCGGCGTTGCAGCTCGCGGCGGGCCCGGTCGAACCGGATGACCCGGGCGGCGGCCTTGGGGGTGAGACCCGTCTCGGTGGCGAACCGCGCGCTGAGGTGGCGGGTGCTCCAGCCGGTCTCGCGGGCGAGGTCGGCGACCGGGACGCCGCCGCCGGTGGACAGCAGCGACCGCCAGGCCCGGGTGACCTCACGGGGAACGGCGCGCCCGAGATCGGCGTGGCGCAGCAGCAGCTCGTCCAGGACGCGGAAGCGTGCCGCCCAGCCCGGCGCGGAGTTCAGCCGGTCGTGCAGTTCGTGGGCGGTCCGGCCGAGGAGGGCGCTCGCGTCCACATCGAGGTTGCCCAGGGCGCCCGCGGGCAGGCCGAACAGGGCGCGCGCGCCGAGCGGGCTCAGCGCGATCTGCACCCCCGCCTGCCGGCCCTCGTGGGTGATCAGGGCAGGTGAGGTGTGCAGGCCGCCGACCAGGGTGTCGTACCGCCCCGGTGTCTGCGCCGGGTCGGGATGGGCCGCGACGGTGAGCGGGTCGTCCAGGGTGACGATGACCGTCAGGTACGGCGACGGCAGCCCCCGGTGGCGGCCCGGCGCGGCGTCCCGCTCGTGGTAGCCGTGGTAATGCCTGATGAGCGGGCGGAGCGCGGGGGCCGGCGTCCCGGGCACCATCTGCATGACGTCGTCCTCCCGTGCGTGTACGCCGCCACGTCGCTGCGGCCCGCCGTCATCTGGAACCTACCTCGCGTCCGCTCCTTCGCCGGGACGGGCTCCGAGAGGGCGGGACCGCGGGAGACCGGCCGGAACGCGCCAGGTGCGCCGTTCCGGCCGGTCTCCCGTGCGTCAAGCGGCGACGCCGGCCGCGGACGGGCTAGCGGCGGCCTGGGTGACCCGGCCCTCCTGGGCCGCCCGGGCCGGGGCCGGGGTGACCCATGCCGCCCGGGCCGCCCGGAATGGGAAGGGGATGGCCTGGACCGCCGGGAAGGCCCGGGCCGTGTGGGCCGCCCGGGATCGGCAAGGGATGGGCAGGCCCGCCGGGACCGGGGAGGGGACGGCCGGGAATGGGACGGCCGGGAATGGGACGACCGGGAATGGGATGGCCGGGGTAGCCGGGCCAGTGCGGGGGACGGTAGCCGGGCCACCAGTGACCGGGCAGGTAGCCCGGGTACCAATAGGGCCGGCCGTACGGGTAATTCGTGTACCACTGGTAGAAATAGGGGCCGCCGGCGAAGCAGTTGCCGATGTATCGCCCGTCGGGCAGCAGGTAGCAGGAATGGCGGGTGGAAAGGGAATCGGTCCTCGCGTTCGCCGCCTGAGCCTCGGCGGCCTGCGCCGGAACGGCCGACATCGCTGCGGGAACGATGAGGCCGAACGCCGCGAGTGCGCCGGCGGCGAGAGCGTTCTTGAGCATAGGAGATCTCCGTATCGCTGATCGAGCCCGGCATGCTGCCTGGACTCACGGCGCGCCGGAACGGCTCACAAAGGGATGCGCCGAATCGACGGCCATGTCGAAAGACGCTAGCCGAGGCGCCGCGTGCGGTCATGCCGCGCGGGCAAAAGTCGGGAGCGTTATTGTCAAGCCTTTCGACTGGTGGATTAAGCGGTATTCAGCTGATTTCTCGGGCCATTTCACAACAACTCCGGCAGACCGCACACCGGCCGAAACCGTTCCCCAGCCGATGTGCACTCCGCGGGCGAGCCGGGCGGTGTCCGCCGCCTCGGCGAGGCCGCGGGCCGGCACGGCCGCGTACAGATGTCCGCCGCCCACGCCGATGACCGGCTCGCCGGTTCGCGGCGCAGCCGATGGAGGGCGGCGACCCGGTCGTGCATGGCGTCCCGGTCCGGCTCGGACGCGCGGTGGCCTGTCGCACGGGGTGGCGCCGTCAAGGTCGCGCCTGACCGGGGCGAGCAGCCGATCTCCACGGATTTCGCTGGGTGAAAAATGTCCGCCACCGGGTCACGTCCTCCTATAGCGTGACCCCCGGTGATTTTCAGGCTGTACGGGGCCGGGGGTTAAGGGATGCGGACATGTTGAGCCGGTTGCTGCGCGACTACCTGCGGCCGTACGGCACGGAGCTGGCGGCCGTGGTGTTCTTTCAGCTCGTCGGGACGATCGCCTCGCTGTACCTGCCCAGCCTGAACGCCGACATCATCGACCGTGGCGTGGCCACCGGCGACACCGGATACATCCTGGGCGCCGGAGGCTGGATGCTCACCGTGTCCCTGGTGCAGATCGCCTGCTCGATCGCGGCGGTGTACTTCGGGGCCAAGGTCGCCGCGGCGTACGGACGCGACGTGCGGGCGGCGGTGTTCCACCGGGTGGTCGGCTTCTCGACCCGCGAGGTCGCCGAGTTCGGCGCGCCATCGCTGATCACCCGCAGCACCAACGACGTCCAGCAGGTGCAGATGCTGGTCGTGATGACCTGCACGATGCTGGTCGCCGCGCCGATCATGGGCATCGGCGGCATCATCATGGCGCTGCGGCAGGACATCGGCCTGTCCTGGCTCATGCTGGTGTGCGTCCCGGTGCTGCTGGTCTCGATCGGTCTCATCGTCGTGCGCATGGTGCCGCAGTTCCGCGCGATGCAGACTCGCATCGACGAGGTCAACCGGGTGCTGCGCGAGCAGCTCACCGGCATCCGGGTGGTGCGGGCCTTCGTCCGCGAGCGCGAGGAGACCCGCCGCTTCGGCGAGGCGAACAGCGCGCTGACCGCGACCGCGCTCAGCGTCGGGCGGCTCACCGCGCTGATCTTCCCGACCGTGATGATCATCCTGAACGCCTCCAGCGTCGCGGTGCTCTGGTTCGGCGCGGCGCGGGTGGACGGCGGCGACATCCAGGTCGGCGCCCTGACGGCCTTCCTCATGTACCTGATGCAGATCCTCATGTCGATGATGATGGCCACCTTCATCTCGATCATGATCCCCCGGGCGGCCGTCTGCGCCGAGCGCATCGGCGAGGTGCTGGGCACCGACTCCTCCGTCCGCCCGGCGGAACGCCCGGTGCGCGAGGTGGCGACCCATGGGCGGCTGGAGCTGCGCGACGTGGAGTTCCGCTATCCGGGTGCGGCGGCGCCGGTGCTGTGCGGCATCTCCTTCCAGGTGAGCGCCGGGCAGACCACGGCCATCATCGGCAGCACGGGGTCGGGCAAGACCACGCTGGTCAACCTGGTGCCCCGGCTGTTCGACGCCAGTGAGGGCGCCGTCCTGGTCGACGGCGTCGACGTGCGCGAGCTGGACCCGCAGATGCTCTGGACCCGCATCGGCCTGGTGCCGCAGAAGCCGTACCTGTTCAGCGGCACCATCGCCAGCAACCTGCGCTACGGCAACCCGGACGCGACCGACGAGGAGCTGTGGGAGGCCCTGGAGGTCGCCCAGGCCCGTGACTTCGTCGAGGCGATGCCCGAGGGGCTGCAGGCGCCGATCGCGCAGGGCGGCACCAACGTCTCCGGCGGTCAGCGCCAGCGACTCTCCATCGCCCGGGCCCTGGTCAGCAGACCCGAGATCTACCTGTTCGACGACGCGTTCTCGGCGCTGGACCTCGCCACCGACGCGCGGCTGCGCGCCGCGCTGCGCCCGTACACGGCGCAGGCCGCGGTCGTCATCGTCGGCCAGCGCGTCTCCACCATCGCCGACGCCGACCAGATCATCGTCCTGGACGACGGGATGATCGTCGGCATCGGCACCCATGACCACCTGCTGGAGACCTGCCCGACCTACGTCGAGATCGTGGAGTCCCAGCTGACCGCGGGGAGTGCGGCATGAGCCGGGTGCAGGAAGGCCAGGGGGAACGCGGCGTGAGCGACCGGCCGGACGCGACCGCCGGCGCGCAGGACAAGCCGCCCGCCACCGCGCCGGGCGCAGGTCCCGGGGGACGGCCGGGCACGATGGTCGCGCCGCCCCGCCCGCCGGCCGGCGGCGGACCGTTCGGACGGGGCCCGTTCGGCGGTGGCGGCATGCCGGCGGAGAAGTCGCTGAACTTCGGCCCGTCCGCCCGGCGGCTCATCCACCGGCTGGACCCCGAGCGCCCGCGCATCATCGCCGTCATCGCCCTGGCCGTGGTCAGCGTGGTGTTCTCCGTCATCGGGCCGAAGATCCTCGGCCGGGCGACCGACATCATCTTCAACGGCATCATCGGACGCCAGTTCCCCGCCGGGACGACCAAGGAGCAGGCCGTCGAGGCGGCCCGCGCCTCCGGCCACGGCGACTTCGCCGAGATGCTCGCCCGCATGGACCTCATCCCCGGGCACGGCATCGACTTCCAGGCGCTGGCCACCGTCCTGACCTGGGCCCTCGGCCTCTTCGTCGCGGCGTCGGTGTTCGGCTGGCTGCAGGGCTACCTGCTCAACGACGCCACCCAGCGCACGGTGTTCCGGCTGCGCGCCGACGTCGAGGCCAAGCTGCACCGGCTCCCGCTGAAGTTCTTCGACGGACAGCCGCGCGGCGAGCTGCTCAGCCGGGTCACCAACGACATCGACAACGTGTCCCAGACCCTGCAGCAGACACTGAGCCAGCTCCTCACCTCGCTGCTCACCGTGATCGGCGTGCTCGCGATGATGTTCGTGATCTCGCCGCTGCTCGCGGTGATCGCGCTGGTCACCATCCCGCTGTCGATGGTGGTGACCGGCCTGGTCGCCAAGCGCTCGCAGAAGCTGTTCGTCGCCCAGTGGGCGCACACCGGCGGCCTGAACGCCCACATCGAGGAGGCGTTCACCGGCCACGAGCTGGTGAAGGTGTTCGGCCGCGGCCCGGAGGTCGAGGAGGTCTTCAAGGAGCGCAACGAGCAGCTGTACAAGGCGAGCTTCGGCGCGCAGTTCATCTCCGGCATCATCATGCCGCTGATGATGTTCATCGGGAACCTCAACTACGTCGCCGTCGCCGTCGTCGGAGCCGTCCGGGTCGCCACCGGCGCGATGAGCCTGGGCGACGTCCAGGCCTTCATCCAGTACTCCCGGCAGTTCACCCAGCCGCTCACCCAGGTCGCCTCCATGGCCAACCTGCTGCAGTCGGGGGTGGCGTCGGCCGAGCGCGTCTTCGAGCTGCTGGACGCCGAGGAGCAGGAGCCCGACCCGGCCGAGCCGGTGCGCCCCACCGCCCGGCGCGGGCGCGTCGAGTTCGAGCAGGTGTCCTTCAGCTACGACCCGGACAAGCCGCTCATCGAGGACCTGTCGCTGGTGGCCGAGCCCGGGCACACCGTCGCGATCGTCGGCCCGACCGGCGCCGGCAAGACCACGCTGGTCAACCTGGTCATGCGCTTCTACGAGCTGGACGGCGGCCGCATCACCCTGGACGGGGTGGACATCACGGCGATGAGCCGTGACGACCTGCGCTCGCAGATCGGCATGGTGCTCCAGGACACCTGGCTGTTCGGCGGCACCATCCGCGACAACATCGCCTACGGCAGCCCGCAGGCCACCGCGGAGCAGATCGAGGCCGCCGCGCGGGCCACGTTCGTCGACCGGTTCGTCCGCACGCTGCCCGACGGGTACGACACGGTCATCGACGACGAGGGCGGAAACGTCAGCGCAGGCGAGAAGCAGCTCATCACCATCGCGCGCGCCTTCCTGGCCGACCCGTCCCTGCTCATCCTGGACGAGGCGACCAGCTCGGTCGACACCCGCACCGAGGTGCTGGTGCAGCACGCGATGGCCGCGCTGCGCACCGACCGCACCAGCTTCGTCATCGCCCACCGGCTGTCGACCATCCGCGACGCCGACCTCATCCTGGTCATGGAGGCCGGCCGCATCGTCGAGCACGGCACCCACGACGAGCTCCTCGCCGCGGGCGGCGCCTACCACCGCCTGTACTCCGCCCAGTTCAGCGGCGCCCTCGTCCCGGCCGACGAGGGAACCGGAACGTAGCCCGCAGGCAGGCACCGTCCGGTCCCGCACATCGGCGCCGCAGGAGGAGACGAACTTCCTCCTGCGGCGCCGATGTGGTTGTTGTTACGGTTTGCCGGTGATGGTCGCCGGTGACGACGGGTCCCGGTCCCGGCTGCTGGAGGCGCTGGCGCGCGCCGAACGCTCCGGTGATCCGGTCGCCGTCGTCAACCTCTGCGGGCCGCTCGGCATGGGCAAGAGCCGGCTGCTCGCCACACTCTCCGCTCGCGTCGTGGACCTGTCCGCCACGCCACCGCCCGGCTCGGTACGCTCCCCATCCCCGCCGCCCGAATCCGGGCTGCCGGCGTTCGCGCCGTCCGCAGCCGTGCCGCTCCCGTTGGGGACGGGCGCGGCGGACGGGCTCGGGACGGCCGCCGCGGCGACCGGGGACGCCCGGCCGGGGGCCGGTGGGCTGCTGGTCTTCGACGGGGTCGACCGCGACGTGACGGCCTCGGCCGTCCGCCGCCTGACCGGCACCCTGCCACCCGGGACGGGTGTCCTGGTCGCCGGGCGCAGGCCCCTGGCCTCCCGGCCCGGCTGGGCGGAGCGTCCCGTCGAGACCGTGCGGCTCGGGCCGTGGAGCCGCGACGCCGTGCGCGATCTCGCGTGGGTTCAGGGCGTCCGCGACCCCGCCGAGCTGGATCTCATCACCGACCTGTCCGGCGGCGTCCCGCTCGTCGCCGACCGCCTGCGCCGCGCGCTCGCCGCAGGGGTGACGGCCGACGCGGTGGGCGCCCTCGCCGACGCCGTGGCCGGGGAACTGATCCGGCGGCTCGCCACCGAGACCACCGGCGACGGCGGGGCCGGCGCGCTCCCGGTCGTCGCGGCGGTCGGCGGCGCCGACGCCGACCTGCTCGCCGCTCTCGTCGGCGAGCGGCCGTGGGAGAAGACCCCGTATCGAAGGGGACGTCCCTCAGGCGAACGCGACCGGCCGGATCAAGACGCCCGGCCGGACGATTCCGGTCTCCCGGACGATTCCGATCGGCCGGGCGGTTCCGTTCCCCGGAAAGGGTTCGATCGGCCGGAGGTCTCCGGCGGCGCGGCGGAGTTCGACCGGCTCGCCGGGCTGAGCGTGGTCCTGGCCGAGGCGCACGGGCTGGTGGTGGCCGAGCCGTACCGCACGATCTTCGAGCTGGCGTACCGGTGGCGGCATCCGGTGACCGCCCGGCGCGTGCTGGTCGCGGGCGCCGCGCACCGCCGGCGGCAGATCGGCGGCACCGAGGACCCGCACCTGCGCGCGAAGCTCGCCGACCAGGTGCTTCGCCTGTCCGCGCCACCGCACATCCGCCAGGCGTTCTACCCCCGGATGCCGAGCCCGCTGCGCGTCCGGCTCGCCACCGCGGCGGACGAGGACGCCATCGTCCGGCTGACCCACCGCTGGCGGGAGATGGAGACGCTGGACCGGCGGCGCACCGACCGGATGCTCGAACTGTGGATGACCTCGCCCGGCAGCCGCTTTCACCTCGTCGTCGACGCCGACGACCGGCCGCTGTGCATGGCCAATCTCACGCGCGCCGGCGCGGGCGGCGCGTCCGTGCTGGAACCTCTGCTCCAGCAGCACGCGGCGGCACTCGCCGGTGACGTCCGGGACGCACGCCATCGCGGCCTCACGGTCCCGGAGCCCGGTCAGGACGATGACGGCCGCGGCTGGGACGACGGGACGGCGGAGGGGGTGCTCGTGGGCATGATGGTCACGGCGGAACGTCATCCGGCGGCCCGAGCGGCCATGCTCCGGCACATCCTGACCACCGCCATGGCGAGCGGGGGCGTCATCGTCTCCACGCCGTGGCCGCCCTACCAGCGATTATCCGCCCACCTGGGTTTGCGCCGCATCGGTGACACCCACGAGGACTTCTTCCGCTGCGGGCGCAGGAGCGAGGTGTACGCCCGGACGTTCGGCCGGTCCGAGATCCCCGCGTGGCTGCGGCGACTGGAACGGGACCCGGCGGCGCGGGCCGGCGCCGGCCTCGGCGGTGGCGAGGTGTCGCCGGGAATGGTCCGCGACGCGCTGAGTCACCTGACCGACCCGCGCGAACTGTCGGCCGGCCCGCTGTCCGCGATCCCCGGGCTGCGGTCTCCGTCCGCGCTCGTGGCGTTCCTGCGGCGGGAGATCGAGGCGCTGGCCTCGTCCCGGTCGCCGGTGGACGTGGAGGCCGCGCAGATCCTGACGCTGTACTACCTGCGGCGCGCCGGGGGGCACGACCTGATCGCCCACCGGCTGCACCTGAGCCGGGCGACCTACTTCCGGCGCCTGGAGCACGGCCTGCGCCGCCTGACGGAGATCGTCCGCTGGCGCGCCGACATTCCGTCGCCCTGACGCAGCCCTGCCCGGCGGAAGCCGCGGCCCCCTCCTGCCCTGCCGCGGCTTCCGCCGGCAATCGAGGCCGGGTGCGCGTCAGACGTTGATGAGGAAGCTCTGGCCGAGTTCGGTGTTGCTGGGGCAGCGCGCCAGAGAGGTGCCCCGGCCGGGGCCGTACACCAAGGTGCCGTTCACGCGGACGATGGTGCCGCGAGGGGTTTCGCACTCGACCCGCAGATACCAGCCGGTCGGGGTCGGGTTGGTGCAGGTCGCGGAGATCTGCGGGATGGAGAGGTTGTAGCCGTACACGCAACTCGCGGGATCGACGGCGGCGTCGGCCCGCTGCGTCGCCAGAGCGACGAGGCTCGCGGCGCCGATCAGGGTGGCGACGGCGCTGTTGCGGATTCCTCGGACGATGGACACGTTGACCTCCTTTGTGGCCTGGTGCCCCGAACGTAACAACGGCCGCCGCCCGCGAAGTCTCACATCCGTCTCACTTCGCCACCGGCCACGCTCCCGATGGCCGGTGGACCGATGCTGGCATGTCGAACAAGCTTCGTGTTCGCGTCATGTCCGGTTATCTCGGTGGGTGGTCCGCTGCCACACGATTCCTGTGGCGGGCATCGTGAGGTTTCACCCAGACCGCGTGCCGTTCCCGGCCCGCGCGTGCCGGGGACGGCCTGCCGGACTTCTGCCGGCTCGTCCTGCGCAAAGTCAGCGCACGAAGTACGCGGCCGGACGCAGGCGCTCGACAACGTGCTCCGAGCGGAGCTGGACGTGATCACGCGATGCGCCGGCGCGGACGCGGCGCGGGATCAGCCCGAACCGGCGCCGGCGCCGGTTACGGCCGGGGCCGCGATTTCCAGCGCGACGGCCGCGGCCGTGTGACCGGCCGAGGCCACGACAGGGAGGGCAGGTGAGGGCATGAGGGTCGCCGTCGTTTCGGAGTCCTTCCTTCCACAGGTGAACGGGGTGACGAACTCGCTGTGTCATCTGCTCGCCTACCTCGCCGGGCACGGCCACGAGGCGATGGTGGTGGCGCCCGACCCGGGCCCGCCCTCCTACGCCGGGTTCCCGGTCCACCGCACTCCCGCCTTCCGGCTGCCCTTCTACCGCTCCTTCCGGGTGGGCGTGCCGAGCGGCGCGATCCGCCGGTCGATCGGGAAGTTCCGTCCCGACGTCGTCCACCTGGCCTCTCCCACGGTGCTCGGCGCGGCCGGGCTGACCGCCGCGCTCCGGTTGGGGGTGCCGGCGGTCGCGGTGTTCCAGACCGATCTCGCCGGCTTCGCCCGGCAGTACGGCCTGCGCGGCACGGACCGGCTCATCTGGTCCTGGCTGCGGCACATCCACGGGCGGGCTGCGCTCACCCTGGCGCCCTCCACCGCGACGATCGAGCAACTGCGCGGGCACGGCATCCCGCGGCTGTCGCTGTGGGGCCGTGGTGTGGACCTCGACCGGTTCCATCCGCGGCACCGGTCGGAGGCGCTGCGGAGCGAACTGGCTCCCGCGGGCGAGGTCGTCGTCGGGTACGTGGGCCGGCTGGCCGCCGACAAGCGCGTCCACCTGCTCGCCAAGCTGGACGGCCTGCCCGGGACCCGCCTGGTGATCGTGGGCGACGGGCCCGCCGAGCCCCGCCTGCGGCGGCTCCTGCCACGCGCCGTCTTCTGTGGCCTGCGCACCGGGGCAGATCTGTCGCGCATCCTGGCGTCGTTCGACGTCTTCGTGCACACGGGCCGCGATGAGACGTACTGCCAGGCCGTGCAGGAGGCGCTGGCCACCGGGGTGCCGGTCGTGGCCGCGGCCGCGGGCGGCCCGCTGGACCTCGTCCGGCCGGGCGGCAACGGGCTGCTCTACCCGCCGGACGATCCCACGGAGATGCGGCGCGCCGTGGCGGCCCTGGTGGACGACCCGGCGGCCCGTCGCCGCATGGGGGCGCAGGCGCGCGCGTCCGTCCTCGGCCGGAGCTGGCCTGCCCTCTGTGGCGAACTGCTCGCCCTCTACCGATCGGTGACCGGCTCCACCACCCCCGCCCAAGCCAGGCCCACGGGTTCCCCGGCCTGATCAGCTCACATCTCGCCGAGGCCGGTGCAGTAGGCGATCGTCGCGTCGTCGGGCGCCACCGCGTGGCGTGCCTCCGCTCGCCGGACCCGGCGGATCACCTCGGCGGGTCCGCTCGACGCCAGGACGGCCATGGCCCCGGGCCAGTCCGTGAGGCGGAATCGGTCCACGATGCGGCTCGCTCCGTTGCTGAGCAGGGCGGCATCGGTCAGCTCGGAGACCGGGAGACCACCGGTGAGCGCCTCGTCCGCCGCCCGCGGGTCGTCCTTGGCAACCCAGAAGCCGCCCGGCCGGTTCCGGTTGGCGCGCAGGTCCTCAAGGAGCCGGCGGTACTCCTGGCTCCCCTCGGGGGTGGCCGCGAGCGCGGACCGGTACGGCCGGCTGACGGCCGCCTCCCGGGGGTCGGTGACCACGAGCGGCGCGGCGCCGTCCCGGCCGAGCACCATGACCGCGTCACCGAGCACCAGGTACTCGGCGAAGCCGCGGGACACGCGCAGGATGGCCACGGTCGCCGACGGGCTGATGGGGGCGGCCACGTCACAGGTGTCCCGGTGATCGCCCGTCACCCGTTCGATGGCCTCGGCGAGCACCGCGGGCAGACCGCGGTCCGGCACCTGTGACAGCAGGCCGAGGAGGCCGCAGCCAAGGCGGCCGGCATACCAGGCCACACCGTGCCGGCAGACCGATTCGGCGCCGGGGATGCCGGCGCCGTCGATCAGCACGGCCGCCGTGGGCACGGCGCCGGTGAAGTCCTCGTTCACCCGGCCGGCCCGTGCCGCGGCGGCGCTCGTCATCGTCACGCGCATGCCGGCCGCCGACCTCTCATCCCGTCAAGATAGCGATCGGGCCGCCGCCGTTCGCCATCCCGGCCGAGGGCACGATCGCTGATCAGCGGTGACCGGCTCAACGTGCCACCTTTCCGGACGCCGACCGCTGAAGTAGGTCAGAGGTCATGATCTACTCGAAAGTGGAGGAGGTGGTCGCGGTGGGCGGCAGGAAGGGCGGGCGGTTGCGCCGTGCGGTGTACGAGGCCGAGCTGTACCGCTTGCAGGCCGAGCTGGTGAAGCTGCAGGAGTGGGTGCGCGCCGAGGGGGCCCGTCTGGTGGTCCTCTTCGAGGGCAGGGACGCCGCGGGCAAGGGAAGCACGATCAAGCGGGTCACCGAGTACCTCAACCCGCGGGTCGCCCGCATCGCGGCGCTGCCCGCGCCCAGCGAGCGCGAGCGCACCCAGTGGTACTTCCAGCGGTACGTCGAGCAGCTCCCCGCCGCCGGCGAGATCGTGCTGTTCGACCGCAGTTGGTACAACAGGGCCGGCGTCGAGCGGGTGATGGGGTTCTGCACCCCCGAGGAGTACACGCGGTTCCTGCGCCAGTGCCCGGTCTTCGAGCGGCTGCTGGTCGAGGACGGCATCCTGCTGCGCAAGTACTGGTTCTCGGTCAGCGACGCCGAGCAGGAGCGCCGGTTCCGATCGCGCCTGGAGGACCCGATGCGGCGCTGGAAGCTCTCCCCGATGGACATGGAGTCGATCACCCGGTGGGAGGACTACTCGCGGGCCAAGGACGAGATGCTCGTGCAGACCGACACTCCCGAAGCGCCGTGGTACGAGGTGGAGAGCGAGGACAAGCGCAGCGCGCGGATCAACATGATCGCCCACCTGCTGTCCACCGTCCCCTACTACGAGGTCCAGCGGCCGCCGCTGCGGCTGCCGCCGCGCCCGCCGTCCACCGGGTACCGGCGGCTGCCGCGCAACGAGCGGGGCCGGGTGCCCGACCACGCCGCGACACTGGGCGATCATGACGCGGACCAGGACGAGCGCGACCGGGGCCACGGCGGCATCGAGGGCAAGCGGGACCGGGACCGTGCGTCCGGCACCGGGAAGCGCGGCGGCAAGCACACCGCCACCGGCGGAAAGCACGGCTGACCGCCGTCCGGGGCCGTTGGACCCCATTTCCGGGCCGGCGCCTTCGCCGATATCCGGTCGGCCCTTGTGCGGATATCCGGGAATCGGTCACGAGACCGTTGAGGCGGCGCGGGGACGGCTGTTAACGTCGGGCGGCGAATCGATCTGAACGGGCACGATCGGGAAAGCCGTCCGCACCGGGTTCACCCCGCCGAACCGACGGAGAGGCATGAAAGTCCAACCGGCTGATTCCAGGGTCGCCGCGGCGACTCCCAACGTGGGCCGCATGTACGACTACTTTCTCGGCGGGAAGGACAATTACGCCTCCGATCGCGAGGCCGCCGAGAAGATCATCGCCATCTTCCCGCGCACACGCGAGCTGGCCCTCGCCAACCGCAGGTTCCTGCGGCGCGCCGTGGCGTACGCCGCCGAGGTGGCGGGCATCGACCAGTTCCTCGACATCGGCTCCGGGCTCCCCACCCAGGAGAACGTGCACGAGGTGGCGCAGCGGGTCGCCCCGCGGGCGCGGGTCGCCTACGTCGACCAGGAGCCGATCGTGCTGTCCCACGGCCAGGCGCTGCTGGCCACCGACGAGCAGACCATCATGGTCGCCGGTGACCTGCGCGATCCCGGGGCGATCCTGGCCGGCGAAGAGGTGCGGGGGCATCTGGACTTCGACCGTCCGATCGCCGTCCTGCTCGTCTTCGTCCTGCACTTCCTCCGCGACGAGGAGGATCCGCGTGGCGTCGTGCGCACCCTGATGGATTCGATGGCACCCGGATCCTGCCTGGTCCTCTCGCACGCCGAGAGCGACCGGCGGCTGCTGCCCGGCACATCGGTGTACGACAGGGCCAGTTCACCCGCGGTGCTGCGCTCCGAGGAGGAGATCACCGCGTTCTTCGACGGCCTGGACCTCGTGGCGCCGGGGGTGTCCCGCCTCGGCCGGTGGCGGCCGCAGGACGGCCTGCACCCCGGGGACGACGACCTGCCGGCCTGGTGCGGAGTCGCCCACAAGCGCTGAACCCCGGGTCATCCGCGACGCGGAGACCATCCCTTCCCGGCCGGCGGTACGGCGCGCGGCCGGCCAGGCGCACGCCGCGTCCACCGGTGGCACGGCGGGGGAGTGTCAGCGGAAGTCGGCGGCGTGGTCGGCCGCCCACTGACGGAACGGGGTGGCCGGAGCGCCGGTGATCCGCTCGACCGTGCCGGTGACCGGCTCGGGCGCCGTCACCAGCGCGGCGTGCGCGTCCAGGATGCCGCGGGCCGCCGAGGCCGGCAGGCCCTGCTCCACCATCGCCTGGAGGGCGGCCTCCGGCGCCATCTCCTCCCAGCGCACCGGGCGGCCGACGGCCTCGCCGATGAGGCTCACCTGCTCGATCTGCGTGAGGGTCTGCGGTCCGGTCAGTTCGTACCGCGCGCCCGCGTGCCCGGGACCGGTCAGCGCGCGCACTCCTACGGCGGCGATGTCGCGTTCGTGGATCAACGGCCTGCTCGCCGCGCCGTGCACCCAGCGGACGACGCCGCTCTGCCTGATCTGCGGGGCCCACATCAGGGTGTTGGCGGCGAAGCCTCCCGGCCGCAGGAACGTCCACTCCACGCCCGACTCCTCGATCAGGCGCTCCAGGAGGGCGTGCGAGCCGAGGATGCCGCCCTGTGCCTCGGCCTGCGGTGACACGCCGCGGGCGGACAGGTAGACGATGTGCCGAGCACGCTCGGCGATGGCCCCTGCGACGGCCGGTGCGGCGTGGTCGGCCGAGAGGGTCGGCCAGACCAGGAAGACCGCCTCGACCCCGGCCAGTGCGGCGTCCAGGGTTTCCGGCCTCGACAGGTCGCCCCGGACGACCTCGGCGCCGTCGGGGAGCGTCGCCGCTTCGGGGTCGCGGGCGAGGGCGCGCACCTCGGCGCCCGCCTCCAGCAGGCCGGCCACGGCATGCCGTCCGACCCGCCCGGTCGCCCCGGTCACCAGGATCATGCAACTGTCCCTTCGCTCGTCATCGCGATCACGGCGACCATCGTCGAACCTCAACCAAGGTTGAGGTCAACCCGCCGGGTGGTCGTCGGCGCACCGATTACGGAATGGGACGAAAATCAGGCAATGCATGACACTAATTCGGCTCATCCGGAAAAGCCGAATGAATTGCGTAATGCACCGCAGGAAATGGCTAGGCTGCTGAAGGACGGGGATGTCATCGAGTACGGTGCCAACGCGTCCCGCGCAGGGCCCGGCACCGCGATTCCGACGGGGGTCGGCATGGCGACGAGCGCGTGGTGGGTCGGACGATGGCCGGTCGTGGATCCGGACATTCCCGAGGTCGACAAGCGTCGCATCGTGGGAAACAACGCGCTCGCCGATCGCCGTCTCGCCGCCGACGCGAGCGTGGCCGGCACCCTGGGCGGCTTCTTCGTCTGTCTGGCCCTCCTGGTGGTCCTGCTCCTGGCCGTCGCCGGGTTCACCGGCAGGTGGGACGTGCTCGACGCCCTGCGGAACGGGGTGTTCCTCCTCTCCATTCCCCTGATCTTCGTGGCCGGGCTGGGGGGCGTGCTCGCGAGGGGCAGGTCTCCCCGCCGGCTGGCGGAGGTCTATGGAGACAGGTACGTCGTGCCCGCCGACCTGGACGGTGAGGCCGAGGTGCTCCTCGGGCGTGCCGGTCACGCCGTGCGGACCGTGTTCGACTCGCGGGTCGGCCAGATGGGCCTGCTGGACTCCGTCGCCAACGACATCGTTCTGCCCCGGCGGCTGTGGGAGATCGCCCGCCTGCTCCGCACCCAGTCGTCACTGCGCGCCGAGCAGGCGCGGGCCACGCGGGGAGTGCTGACACCCGAGCTCCGCGCGGTGCTGGAGCCCCAGCGTGCCGCCCTGCGGCGCTCGGTGGACCAGGTGGTCAGGCAGGTCGCCGACCTGGAGGCCTACGCCGCCCGGGCCCAGACGGCGGACGCGGCGCTGCACGCCCAGGAACTGCTCCAGAGCAACGGCAAGTACCGCGACCTGCTGGCCCAGACCGACGACCTGCGCGGGCTGCACGACCTCGCCGGGCACGCCGACGCGGTCGAGGCGACGCTGGCGCGCAGCATCCAGGACGTCATCGCCGCCGGCCGGACCCTTGCCCTTCCCTGATCGGCCGGGGTCGTTCCGCCCTGTTCGGAGTGCGGGTTCGGCACCGATCGCAGGGTGCCCATTGCGCTCTTACGTTCCGTATCGCTCGGCCCCTGATCGGCCGCGCCGTCGTCCGGCTCGGCCGATCAAGGGCCTGGTTCTGACCGCTT
Organism: Sphaerisporangium melleum; assembly: GCF_014646695.1. Classification (GTDB taxonomy): domain Bacteria; phylum Actinomycetota; class Actinomycetes; order Streptosporangiales; family Streptosporangiaceae; genus Sphaerisporangium; species Sphaerisporangium melleum. Next base: position 186,545 of record NZ_BMNT01000001.1, on the reverse strand, counting down.
CGCGTGTGCCGGGCGGGATCAGCGCAGAGCGGGGGTGAGGTTCGCCGTCGGGAACAGGGTGACGGCCGGAGCCCCCTTCAGGGCGTCTGCCGGCGCCCCGCAGAGCGCGGCCAGCAGGTGCCGGCCCATCGCGAAGTCGATGGCGTGCGGCTGGACCTTCCCGTTCTCGTCGAGGCTCTGGTACTTCATCAGGTTGATCGCGATGGACGACTGGCGGCGCGCGTCCGGGCTGGACAGGGTGACGGTGCCCGCGCCGAGCACCGAGCCGTCGTGGCCCCAGAACCGGCCGCACGGCAGGTCCTGCGCGTAGATGCCGAGACCGTAGTGCATCAGGAGGTTGCCCTGCCCGTCGGTGACCGGCACCGTGCGCTGCATCTCGGCGAGCTGGGCGGCGCCGACCAGCCTGCCGCCGAGCAGCGCGCGGTAGAAGGCGTTCAGGTCGTCCATCGTCGAGACGATCGCGCCCGCGGTGTACGCCCAGGACATGTTGTAGACGCTGTAGTCGCGCGGCGGGTCGATCAGCCCGTACATCGCCTCGTACATCTTGGCGTGCGGGCCGGTGATGAACGGGGTGCGGGGGAAGTAGGTGTGCCGCAGGCCCGCCCGGTCGATGACCTCGCGGGTGATGTAGTCCTCCGCGCCGGTGCCGGTGAGCTTCTCCAGCAGCAGCCCGGCGATGACGTAGTTGGTGTTGGAGTAGGACCAGAGCTCGCCGGGCGCGCCGGTGGGCGGCTGGGCGAGGCCGAGCCGCACCAGTTGCTCCGGCCGGAAGGTCGTGAAGCGGTTGTCGTCCAGGCTCGCCGTGGAGCCCTCCAGGAAGGAGGGGAAAGCGGCGATGAAGTACTCGCCGATGCCGCTGGTGTGGTTGAGCAGCATCCGTGTGGTCACCGTACGGCCTCGCTCGCCCGGCACCAGGGCCGGCAGGTAGCGCCCGATCGGCGCGTCCAGGTCGAGCCGGCCGCGCTGCACCTGCTGCATGAGCGCGACGGAGGTGAAGGCCTTGCTGACGCTGCCGATGCGGTGCTGCATGCCCGGCGTCACCGGCCTGCCGGTGCGCACGTCGGCGACGCCCGACGCCCCCGCCCACCGCTCGGCGCCGTCCCGCACGCTGGACAGGATGCCGTACATGCCCGCGTCGTGTACGCCGTCGAGTGTCGTGCGCAGCAGCGCGGGGTCGAGCGCGGAGGCCACCGCCGGCGGAGAGGCGGTGACGGCGGACGAGGCCTGGGCGGTGGCCGGGAGGGGAGCGGCCGTCCAGGTCGCGAGCAGGGCTCCGGACACGAGCGCGGCCGCCACCGGCCGGCGAAGGGACCTGCGAGATCGGGCTAACACCACATTCGGCTCCTCTGTCAGCTTCGTTGTCGTCTGCTAACGATTCTGGTGAGGGCCGCTGCCGATCTCATCGTCATCGCGGATGATATCGGCCGGGTTCAGGCGTTGCTTCCGCGCAGGGTCGCCGGTGCGCGCCCGTGGTCGTCGCCGGCGTCGGAGCTCTTCTGGCGCCTGGTCCGCCGATCCGATCCGTCCCGCTTCGCGGCCCTGTCCCCGGAGTCCTTCCGGCCCTTGGCCCGGGGGTACGGCCACGGGTTGGGCCGGCATCCCTGCAGGGACTTGGTCTGCTGGGTCATCACGGGGGCGACCCTGCCGCGACCGGGGCACGGCTCGTGCCCGTGGCCGAGCGCGTGCCCGACCTCATGGTTGACCACGTACTGCCGGTAGGCGACGAGGTCACCCCGGTAGTCGGGGATGGCGGCGGCCCACCGCTTGGCGTTGATGACCGAGCGCCTGCCGTTCCAGCACGAGAGCTCGCCGAAGGTCTGCAGGGGACGGCACCGCCGGTCGGTCATCGCCGGGCTGGACAGTGCCACGCGGAACCGCGCCGGGCCGTGGTCGACCCGCTTGAAGCGCGTCCGCCCCCGGCCCCAGCTCCGCGGGTCGTTGAGCGTCCGATGCACCGTGGCGGCGAACTCCTCCGGGTCGAACGGCAGCCCTCGCTCGACCTCGACGATGTAGCGCACGACCTTGCCCCGGCCGCCGGCCGGCGGCCGGGCGGTCCCCCGTACGACCTTGTAGCGTCCCTTGCCCGAGTGCGGCACCCGGATCACCTTCGCCCGGTCGCCCGATGCGGAGCCGGTGTCCCGGGTGCCGGACAGGTCGGCGTCCGGGCCGCTTCCGGGACCGTCGTCCGATGCCGAGGCGGCGCCGCCGGGCGTGGCCGTGACGCCGCCGGATGCCGGCAGGCTCACCGCGGGGCTGTGCGCGGCGCCCGGAGCCCCCGGAGACGAGGAGGCCGCCCCGTTCGACGGTGTGGCACCGGGCGCGTCCGCCACCGCCGCCTGGGTCCCGCCGGGGACGCGCGCGGCCGATCCGACCTCGGCGTCCTGCCCGCCGAGCAGGACGGCGCATCCGCCGATGAGCAGGGCTGCTCCGGTCGTCAGCGCCATGAGCAGAGCTCCGGGCTTGCGGTTTCGGCTGACTCGAAGTCTGAGATTTCCGGACATCGTCGGCGAAGCCTAGTACCGATCGTCTCATTGATCACATCAGGGCCGCATGACCGCTCGACGGCCGTCATCACCGTGGGCCGCGGCGGCGATGGTGGTCATCGAGCAGGCCGGAAAGGTGCGTGAGGAGCCGGGTCAGCGCGGGGCCCGGGTCGAACCGCCCGCCGCGCTGAGCCTCGTCCAGATCGCGCAGCACCTTGCGGACCCGTTCGGCCGCCTCCCGCCACTCCCGGGGCCCGCCGCGCCGGGCGAACCTGCCCTGGGCCTCGGCGAGGTCGTGCCGCGCCCTCTCGGCCACGCGCGGATCGAGCCGCCCTTGCTCCGCCGCCCACGCCAGCCCCTGGCCGAGCTGGGCCAGCAGGACGCGCGGGTCGTCCGACAGCCGCTTCGGCCCGACGGCCACGACGGAGGACGGGGACGGAACGGGCGAGGGAGGAGCCGTGGTGGCCGGCGGCGACACCGATGGCGTCGGCGCCGCGGAGATCGGGGGCGAGGCCGGCTCCGCGGTGGACGCGGAGCCGGCCGTGGCCGGTGAGAGCGGCGCGGCCGTCGCGCCGGAGCCGCCGCCTGCCCCCGAGGGCTGGAATGTGACGGCCAGTACGGCGACCAGTGCCACGGCGGCGACACCGGCGACGGCCAGGACGGGTCTCCGCTCGCCGCGCCGCAGTGATCGCCAGGCGGTGACCGCGAACGAAGGGCGGACGTCGCTTCCGTCGCCGGGCAGTGGGGCCAGGAAGCGGGTCGCGGGCGTGCCGCCGCGTCCCGGGGGTGCCTGTGGTGCCGTGGCCGGGACCGGGGGCGGGACAGAGTGCACCGAAGCCGGGTCAAGGTGCGGCGCGGCGGCCGGATGCCCGGCCGGGTGGCGTGCGGGAAGCGGCGACGTGGGCGCCGGGGGAGCGGGGACGTGGTGCGGGGCGGGCGGAGGCGGAGGAGGGAGGTGGTGCGGCGTGGCCGGGTGGGGGGCGCTGTGCGCGGTGAGGTGGTGGGCGACCTGGTCGGCGGGCGGGCGGGCCTCGGGTTCCTTGGCCAGCAGGCGCATCAGCAGGTCGTCCAGAGCGGGCGGCACGTCCGCACGCTGGAGGCGCACGGGGGCGGGCGCCACCTGGACATGCTGGAAGAGCAGGGCCGTGGGCGTGTCCGCGCGGAAGGGCGGCCGCCCGGCCAGCAGTTCGTACAGGACACACCCGAGGGCGTACACGTCGGACGCGGGGAGCGCTTCGCGGCCGAGCGCACGTTCGGGGGCGAGGTAGGCCCCGGTACCGACGATCATGCCGGTACCGGTGAGCGCGGCCCCGGCCTGGTCGGCGAGCCGGGCGATGCCGAAGTCCACGACCTTCACGGTGCCGTCCGCGGCGAGCAACAGGTTCGCGGGCTTGACGTCACGGTGGACGACGCCCAGCCGGTGCGCGGCGGCCAGGCCGGCGGCCGTTTGGGTGCCGATGCGGACGACCTCCTCGATGCCGAGCGCGCCCGCTGCGGCGAGACGGTCGGCGAGATTGCCTCCCTCGATCAACTCCATGACGAGGAAGAGGCGTCCGTCGGCCTCACCGAAGTCGTGGATCGCGACGACGTTGGGGTGGTTGAGCCGGGCGGTCGCCTGCGCCTCCTGCCGGAAGCGCGCGGCGGCGGAGCGCCCCATGGTCTCGGCCGGCAACAGCTTCACCGCGACGCGGCGGGCGAGTACCTCGTCGGTGGCCCGCCACACCTCGCCCATGCCGCCGCGCCCGAGAGGCTCGTCCAACCGGTATCGAGCCGCCAGCAGCACGCGAACGCCTTCCTTCCCAGCACTCCAGCGCCTTCTCGGCACTCCGGCCACGCCCGCGACCTGGGCGTCCCGCCGCCGCGCCCGCCCGTCCGGGTGCGTCGGGCGTCCGTCGCCGGGAACGGCGCCCGGGGACGGCCTCATGGCGATCTTGAAGCGCCACGGCGTCCCAGAATACCGATCAGGCCGCCTTCCCCGCGGCACCGTCCCGTCCGGCGTCGCCGGCCGCCCCGCGCCACGGGCTCGCGTCCCCGCCACGTGCCGCCGCACCGGGGAGGAACGGCCGGACAAGATGGGATTGACGTTGGATAGTCCAACTATCTAGTGTGGAGGCGGCGCCAGGACGGTGATCGTCACCGGTCTCCCTGGTTCTCCGATGTGCTGCTGAGGGAGTGGACGATGACGAACGACCCGGGCTTCGCGCGGCGGATGTGGCACCAGCTGGAGCCGGTGCACGCGCCCTTCTGGTACGCGGACGAGGTGACCGAGGAGGCCGCGGCGCTCGGCTACCCGGTCGCCGGCCGCTGGCCGAGCTACTTCGCCTGGCGGTCCGCCCCCCTGGGCGAGGCGTCGCCCGAGCTGGTGGCCGCGACCTTCTACAGCTTCAGCCCGCGCACCGTGAGCGAGCACGTCCCCGCCGCCTGGGCCGTCGCCGCCCCGGGCAAGGTGCTCGACGCCCGATTGCGCGCCGTCGACCGGATGTACCGGTCGCTGCTCGGCGACCGCCTCGGCGACCCGGCGATCGCCGAGGCCGCGGCGCTGGCCAGGGAGGCGGCGGAGGCCGCGGACACGGCGGGCCGGCCGCTCGCCGCCGCCAACGCCGCGCTGCCCTGGCCGGACGAGCCGCACCTCGTGCTGTGGCAGGCCATCGGCGTCCTGCGCGAGCACCGCGGGGACGGGCATGTCGCCGCGCTGGTCACCGCGCGGCTCGACCCGTGCGAGGCGCTGGTGTCGATGGCCGCGATCGGCGGGGCGCCTCGGGAGGCCTTCGCCGGCCGGGGGTGGACGGGCGGGGAATGGGACGCCGCCCGCGACCGGCTCGCGGCCCGGGGGCTGGTCGGCCCGGACGGGACGGCGACCGAGCGGGGCCGCCTGCTACGAGAGGACATCGAGCGGCTGACCGACGACCTGGCGATCGGTCCGTGGCAGGCGCTCGGCGCCGGCCGGGCCGAGCGCCTCGCCGAGTTGACCACGCCGCTGCTGGTCGCCGCCCTGGAGTCCGGCCTGCTCCCCGCGACCAACACTCTCGGCATCGGCAGGGTCCAGGCCCCCGCCCGCTGACGGCCGCACGGTGCCGTTCAGGCCTGCCGCGGTGGCGAAGCGGAATGCAGGTCAAGGCCATGTACATGGGTGCCCGCAGGGCGCCTCCCAGTCGCGGTGGTAGGCCGCCCAACTGCACTGACAATCTGAGGTGAGCGCCTGCGAGTCGTGATGGCCTGTGTCGCGTCCTGCGCCGGTGGGGCATAAGGTCAGGACGCTGTGGGGCCAAGGGCGAGGAGGGCTTGCAACGGCCGGGTGGGCTGCGGCGTGCCCCTCCAGATCAGTGCCTTGCGGTAAGCGAGGGAGGGACTGACCGGGACGGCGCTGACTCGGGGGTTACCGGCGAGAGCCCGGTCGGTACCCACCGTCAGGGAGACGCCGACACCCGCCTCCACCAGGGCGACGTGGAGGGCCCCGTCGTTGATCGCGTACCGGGTGCTGAAGTCGATGCCGGCGGCGTCGAACGCGGACTGTAGCCATGGCCGCAGTCCGCTGTCCTGGCCGTAACTGATCAGGGTCTTTCCGGACAGCAGCTCAATGGGGATGCTCTTGCGGCCTGCCAGCGGGGAGTGCGCTGGGACCACGGCCATGATCTCGTCCTCGAGCATGACCACACTGCGCATGCCCTGGGGCAGGGAATGCGCCGGCAGGGCCACCACGGCGGCGTCCAGCTCGCCGTTCTCGACGCGCGCGATGAGCCCGGCGCTGCGCCCCTCGACGAGCTGTACGGCGACGCCCGGGTACCGGCGGTGGAAGGCGCCCAGGAGCGCGGGCAGACGGGTGTGCTCGACCCCGTCCACGGCGCCCAGGAGGAGCGTGCCGGTGACCAGAGCGGTGCGGGAGGCGAACTCCGCGATCACCCTGTCCGCGTCGGCGAGAGTCCGGCCGGCCATGGGCAGCAGCACCCGGCCGGCCTCGGTCAGCCGGACGCTGCGGGGATTGCGTTCGAAGAGCGCTTCGCCGAGTTCCTTCTCCAGGGAGCGGATCTGGTGACTGACGGCGGGCTGTGCGACCGACAGCCGCTCGGCGGCGCGGGTGAAGCTCTGTTCCTCGGCCACGGCGACGAAGAACCGCAGGGTTCTCAATTCCACGATCATGCACCTTATTTATTACTGGGATCAAAAGTTGCTCTTTGACTTCTGTGCAACTTATCTTCAATGTAGAGGCATGGCAGTCGATATAGGCGTCTTGACGGGGCTGGTCCGAAGACTGTGGACACCTCTGAACGGGCCGGACTCGGCAGCAGGCATGTACCACGAATGTCGATCGCGGCCGGAGTGAGCGTCGCCACGGTCCTCACCGTGGACGCCCGCCGACGACTGGCGCGAGCACCCCGTCCACCCTGCACAGCAGACTCGTGACCTGCAACTTCGGATGCACGGTGCGCAATGCACTGTGGGCACGCCCTGCCCCGCCGAAGGTCACAAGGCGGTCGACGGATAACCGAGAGCGGTCGAACCGGCAGTGTCCGGTGGGCCTTCCCCTGCACAAGCCGGCCCGGCTCCAGCCGTGGCCCTCGCTGAAGGAAGCAAGCAATGAGTGATTCGAAGAAGGTCCTGTCCGATCTGGTCCTGTCCACCTCGACGGAACACGCCCCGCTCGACGCGCCCTGGGACGCGATCGACATCGCCGACTGGCTGCTGAACCTCCCGGACCAGGAATACCAGCGCTGCGCTCCGCCCGACCACAAGGCGGCCGGCTACACCACGACCGAC
>NZ_BMNT01000001.1:156966-179057 GCF_014646695.1 Sphaerisporangium melleum | reverse complement strand
TGGGACCTGTCGGCCAAGGACAACGGCGACGGCACCGTCACCTACACCAACCAGGTCACCAGCCACCCCACCCAGGAATTCATGGAGTTCAACGAGAAGAACGGCGGCACCTTCGAGGAGGCCGCGGCCGCACGGCAGGCCGCTTCCGGTGATCACAACCGGCGGGAAACGCCACTGTTCGCCGCGAGCATCGCGCGCCACGCCCTGGCACGGAGCTCACGATGACCACGCAGCCCGCACTGCATGCCACGCCTCCGTCGCCCCGCGAAATGGCCCGCGCCTTCACCCCGGCCCTCACCGAGTTGGTGGAGGACCCCCTGTACAGCCAGGTGTGGGCAGATCCGGCCCTCAGCCCACGGGACCGCAGCATCGCCACCGTCGCTGCGGTCGTGGCGCTCTACCGCCCCGAAGAGCTGCCTGCGCAACTGCGGCGCGCCGTCGACAACGGTGTGACACAGGCCGAACTCGCAGCGATCATCACGCACATCGCGTTCTACGCGGGCTTTCCCGCAGCCATCAGCGCTTCGGCCATCGCGGCCCGCACGCTCCTGGACTGAGAACGCGCGCCCCGCGTCCTACGGGCCGCCGCCCGTTCCCGTCCTTCCACGTACGTCGAGGACCACATCCGTGCGCCCCGCGCAGCAGGAGTCCCGATGACGATAGAGGAGGGCCGGGCGGTTGGCCCGTGGTCCTGGCGGCTCCCTGGCAGGCATTCTGCCTCCAAGCCTCGGTGGTGGTCTTCTTCCTCGCCGGGGCACGTGCGGCCACTCCGCTTTATGCCACCTACCAGCGGAAGTGGCACTTCTCGCCGATCACCACCACGGTGGTCTTCGGCGTGGACGCGGTGGCCATCCTGCTCGCTCTGCTCGTCGTCGGTTCACCGTGGCCCAGCTGCTCCGCAAACCGGCGAACCTCTCCCTCGAAGAGGCCGTGTCCCTTCCCGAAGCGGCCTGTACCGTCTACTCGAATATCGCCATGCTGGCCCGACTGAAGCCGGGTGAGACGTTTCTCGTCCACGGCGGCACCAGAGCACCGCGCCCCACCGGCACTTCGTTAGTTCGGAAAAGATGATCACCCGAACGGTGATCGTCACCGGACTCCCTGGTTCTCTGATGCTCTGTTGAGGAGTGCACAACGCTCGGCTCCCCGGCCGGCGGCCGCCCAGGGCATCACTCCGGGGCCGTCCTGAGGGGGGACACCGCCGCCGTTTCCCAGTCGCGGTGGTATGCCGTCCAGTCGCCGGGCAGGGCGGCGAAGTCCACGTAGAGGGCGACTCCGAACCCCGGCCGGCGGGTGGCGCCGAGACCGAGGCGCACGCCGCGGACGGCGGCCGCGACGGTCTCGGCCGAGGCGTGGCGGAGCAGGTTGTCGTCGTGGTAGGCGGGCAGTCCCATGACCAGCCGGGTGCCGGGAGGGACCGCCGCGAGGGCCAGCGCCGTCTGCCGCCGCACATAACCGGTGTACAGGGCCTCGGTCGGCTGCGCGGTGTCGTAGCTCATCACCGCGACCTGGTCCACCCGCCGGGCGACCTGCGTCAGGTAGCCGGGGGTCCACCACTTGGCGTGCCCGAGCAGCGAGTTCCCGGCCAGGGCCATGCCGGGCAGCGGCTCGATGTGGTGCACCGACATCGACAGCACGCCTCGGCCGGGAGGTACGGCGGCGCGGGTGCCGTCGAGGAGGGCCAGCAGGCCCTGGTCGCCGTCGGGTGTCGGCTCGAAGTTGTAGTGCACCCCGTCGAAGCCGGCCGCGAGCACCTGCCCCGCGGCCTTGATCACGTTCGCCCGTACGGACGGTGAGGACAGGTCGAGCTTCCCGGGGTCGACGAGCTGGCCGAGCCAGGCGTGCACGCGCAGTCCGGGAACGGCCCGGTGCAGCGCCTCGACCGCCCAGGTCGCGCGGGGATACCGGGAGGGCGGCAGGGTGCCGTCGTACTCCAGTGGCCCGGTGTGGAGATAGACGTCGCCGATGCCGCCGCCGCGCAGGTGCGCCGCGAGCTCGGGCTCGCCGTTGCGCCCGTCCACCCACGCGTGCCCCAGCCACACGGCGTCCTGCCCGGAGGCCCGTGGAGCGGCGGCGGGCCGGCCCTGCGCGAGCAGCAGGAGCCCGGCGCCGCTCGCCACCGCCGACAGCGGCGCGACCGAGAGCAGTCCCATGACCAGCCGGCACCACATGAGCGTGCGCTGCCGACGGCGTGTTCGCGTACCCGACATACCGCTATACAAGCGATTTGTCGCCCCACGCGCAGCCGTTCCCCGTTTCGGCACGTCGCCCGCCCTGTCCGGCGGTCTCCGGTGGGCTCACGGGCGGGAGTGGGGTCCCCGGCCGGGTGCGCGAACTGAGAGGCTCGGGGTATGCGGATCGATCTGCACACCCATTCCACCACCAGCGACGGCACGGACGCTCCCGCCGCGCTCATGGCACTGGCCCGCGACGCCGGGCTCGACGTGATCGCGCTCACCGACCACGACACCACGGCCGGGTGGCCAAGCGCCGCCGCCGCGCTCCCGGCCGGTCTGACGCTGGTGCCCGGCGCGGAGCTGTCGGGACGCTGGTACGGCCCCCGCCGCCCCGGCCCTGACGGTGGGGACGGCGCCGCCGAGCCGGCCGGGAACGCCACGCGGCCGGAGCACACCGAGGTCGTGCGAGGATCGGGCCGCGGCGAGACCGTCTTCCGGCCGGACGGCGGCAGGGGAGGGCGTACGGCGGATGGGTCGGCGCCGGGGGAGGGCGCGCAGGCGCCGGTGGGTCTTCATCTGCTGGCCTACCTGTTCGACCCGGCCTACCGGCCCCTCGCCGAGGAACTGGCGAAGGTCCGCCGGTCGCGTGAGCGGCGCAGCGAGAAGATCGTCGCCCTGCTGAACGCCGACGACATCGACGTCACGGTCCCGGAGGTGCAGGCGTACGCGGGAGGCGGCACGGTGGGACGGCCGCACATCGCCCAGGCCCTGGTGCGGCGCGGGCTGGTCGGATCGGTCGACGAGGCCTTCGCCCCCGAGTGGCTCGGACGGCGGTACCGGCTGCCGAAGGCCGACATCGACGTGTTCACCGCCCTGCGCCTGGTGCGGGAGGCGGGCGGGGTGCCCGTGCTGGCCCACCCGAGGGCGGGCAGGCGCGGGCACATCGTCCCCGACGCGGTGATCGCCGAACTCGCGCAGGCGGGCCTGTGGGGCGTGGAGGCCGGCCACCCCGACCACACCCCGGACGACCGTGAGCACGTCCGCGCGCTGGCCCGCGACCTGGGCCTGCGGGTGGCCGGGTCCAGCGACTACCACGGCGCGAACAAGACCATCCCGCTGGGCGCCTTCACCACCGACCCGGAGGTCTACGACGCCCTGATCGCCACGGCCACCGGCACCACGCCGATCACGCGCTGCTGACCAGGGCCGTCAGCCTGGTGCCAGAGAGGTCCGCGGGGTCTCCGCCGTAGCGCGGCGCCGGTGTTCGCCGTACTCCGTCCCGCCGACGCGGCGCCGGTGAGAGCGCACCATCGGACGGAGGTGAAGAGGGCGCGGTCGGTGGCAGCAGCGGCCTGCGAGAGGGCGGCGTACCGTCTCGGCTGCGCTGTCGGGTGGGCGGGGTGAGGGGGCGGTGGGGCCGCGGCGGAGGTTACAGGGGGTCGAGGGGGAGGGCGGCGTACTCGCGGCGGATGGTGGTCAGGAGCGGGTCGTCCAGGGAGAGCTCGGCGCCCTCGATGGCCCGGACCGGACGCGGGCCCGCGGCGGCGTCGGTGATGAAGGCGGCGTCCATCTGGGCCAGATCGCCGGTGTCCACGGCGGCGGTGACCGTGCGGACCCCGGCCCGGGTCAGCGCCTCGTCGAGCAGGCGCATGGTGACCCCGCCCAGCCGGTCGGCGCCCGGCCAGACGACGCCGCCGTCGCGGACGAAGCCGATGTTCCAGGTGGGGCCCTCGCTGATCTGGTCACGCCCGTTGACGAACAGGGCGTCGTCGTGGCCCGCGGCCTGCGCGAATCGCCGCTGCAGCAGCGCCCCGAACAGACCCGAGTGCTTGACCTGCGGCATGTCGCGTTCGTACTCGACGACGCTCAGCGAGGGCGGCGGCCGGTCGCCGGGCACCGGGCGTGTGGTGACCAGGATCTCCGGTCGGGCCTTGGCGGCCGGGTGCGCGAGGTCGAACTCGGGGTCGAAGACGGTGACCCGCACGATCACCGGGGACGGCGCGGCCGCCGCCGCCTTGCGGACCAGATGGCGCACCCGGTCGAGGTCGAGCTCGACCCCGTGGACGAGGCGGCAGTCGGCCAGCAGCCGGTCGAGGTGGAGTGACAGGCCGCGCACGCCCATGTCCTCCACCCGCATGGTGGTGAAGTGCCCGTAGTTGCCGAGCGCGAGCGGCCCGAGCTCGCCGGCGGTCACCGGGCGTCCGTTCAGCTCCATGCGGTCATCCTGGCACCCGCCACGCTCCGCGCGGGCCGCCGATGGCCGGTGTTCGCCCCCGGCGTGACGCTGCGGCTGGCGCCCCGATGCGGTGGTGGCCGGGAGCGAGGCGCCACGATGCGGTGGCCGGGAGCGAGGCCGCGCGATGCGGTGAGTCGCGGCGAGGCCCGGATGCGGGCGATAGGGGAGGCGGGTGCCGATTGCGGGGTTCGGGACCTATGGTCCCCGGCCCCGGGCGGATGTACCTGCCCTGAGGGGACTTGTCGGTCTGCGCCGGGGTGCCGGGCAAGGCATATACCGGTTGATGGAGCGTCCGCGGCGGCGCCGCGAATGCTCCGGGCCGGATCTCCCCAAGGGGCCGCACCATTTCGGCAATGGTGTGAACCGGGCGGGCCGATGGTTCGGCCCGGCCCTGCGATGAATGGTCTGAACCAATGGACGAAATGGTCTATGCCAATGCCCGGCCGGACCGGCCGGCGAATCGTGGCGCGCGGCCCGGGAATGGGTGCCCGGCGGATCGCTTACCCGGCCTGCGTACGATTTGGGAAACGCATGGGAAGTGCAGTGGATTAGACCATCACCTGCCCATCTGCCTGGGCTGATGATGCCATGCCCGTCGGGTGACGTTTCTCTCCGGCGGATATCGGTAGAGTCCCTGGCGTGGTGGGTAATCATCCGCTATAGGAGTCGTTGAAGGAGTTCAGGTGCCCAAATTCGTGTACGCGTTCAGCGAGGGCAACAAAGATCTCAAGGACCTCCTCGGTGGCAAGGGCGCCAATCTCGCCGAGATGACGAACCTCGGCCTTCCGGTGCCTCCAGGCTTCACGATCACCACTGAGGCGTGCCGCCGGTTCCTGTCCGGCGGTGCGGTTCCGGGCGGGTTGTGGGAGGAGGTGGAGGACCACCTGCGTGCCATGGAGGAGAAGATGGGCAAGCGCCTCGGCGCCGCCCGCGACCCCCTTCTGGTCAGCGTCCGCTCCGGCGCGAAGTTCTCGATGCCCGGCATGATGGAGACCGTCCTGAACGTCGGCCTGAACGACCGGTCGGTGCACGGCCTGGCCGAGGAGGCGGGTGACGAGCGCTTCGCGTGGGATTCCTATCGCAGGCTCATCCAGATGTTCGGCAGGACCGTCCTCGGCATCGGTGGCGACCGGTTCGAGGAGGCGATCGAGGAGGCCAAGCGGCACAAGGGCGTGTCCAGCGACCTGGGCCTGACCGCCGCCGACTTCCACCACCTCGTCGAGGTCTTCAAAGGCATCGTCAAGGACGAGACGGGCGAGGACTTCCCCTACGACCCGCGCAGGCAGCTCCGCATGGCCGTCGAGGCGGTCTTCGACTCGTGGAACGCCCCCCGCGCGATCGTCTACCGCCGCCAGGAGCGCATCCCCGCCGACCTCGGCACGGCGGTCAACGTCGTGGCCATGGTCTTCGGCAACCTCGGCATGGACTCCGGTACCGGCGTCGCCTTCACCCGCGACCCCGGCTCCGGCCGGCGGGGCGTGTACGGCGACTACCTGCAGAACGCCCAGGGCGAGGACGTCGTGGCCGGCATCCGCAACACCATCGCGCTGCAGGAGCTCCAGACGATCGACCCCGCCTCCTACCGTGAGCTGCTCGCCATCATGCGGACGCTGGAGGACCACTACCGCGACCTGTGCGACATCGAGTTCACCATCGAGCGCGGCAGGCTGTGGATGCTGCAGACCCGGGTCGGCAAGCGCACCGCCGAGGCGGCGTTCCGCATCGCGACCGAGCTCGCCGACCAAGGGCTGATCGACATGGACGAGGCCGTCCGGCGGGTCTCCGGCGACCAGCTCGCGCAGCTGATGTTCCCCCGATTCGCCGCCCATGACGACATGCGGCCGATCACCCGCGGCATGAACGCCTCGCCGGGCGCGGCCGTCGGCAGGGCGGTGTTCGGCTCCGAACGGGCCGAGGAGCTGGCCGGCCGCGGCGAGGATGTCATCCTGGTCCGCCGCGAGACCACTCCGGACGACCTGGCCGGCATGATCGCCGCCCGCGGCGTGCTCACCAGCCGCGGCGGCAAGACCTCGCACGCCGCCGTGGTCGCCCGCGGCATGGGCAAGACCTGCGTCTGCGGCGCCGAGGAGCTGGACGTGGACGTCAAGGAGCGGCGCTTCACCGCGCCCGGCGGCGTGGTGGTCGAGGAGGGCGACGTCATCTCCATCGACGGCACCACCGGCGAGGTGTACCGCGGGGAGGTCTCCGTGGTGGACTCGCCCGTCGTGCGCTACTTCGAGGGCACGGGTGACCTCGGCGACGACCTCATCCAGGCCGTGCACCGCATCATGACCCACGCGGACGAGCGCCGGCGGCTCGGTGTGCGGGCCAACGCCGACACCCCCGAGGACGCCGGGCGGGCGCGCAGGTTCGGCGCGGAGGGCATCGGGCTGTGCCGCACCGAGCACATGTTCCTCGGCGAGCGGCGCAGGCTGGTGGAGGACCTCATCCTGGCCGTGTCCGGGGAGGAGCGTCAGGCCGCCCTCGACGCGCTGGAGCCGCTGCAGCGGTCCGACTTCGCCGGGATCTTCGCGGCGATGGACGGGCTGCCGGTGACCGTCCGCCTCATCGACCCGCCGCTGCACGAGTTCCTGCCCGACATCACCGCCCTGTCGGTGCAGGTCGCGCTGGCCGGGAAGGACGCCTCCGACCGCGACCGCAGGCTGCTCGCGGCGGTCAGGCGGCTGCACGAGCAGAACCCGATGCTCGGCCTGCGCGGCGTGCGGCTGGGGCTGGTCATCCCCGGGCTGTTCGCGATGCAGGTGCGGGCCATCGCCGAGGCGGCGGCCGAGCGCCGCGCCGCGGGCGGCGACCCCCGAGCGGAGATCATGATCCCGCTGGTCGGCGCGGTGCAGGAGTTGGAGCAGGTCAGGGACGAGGCGGCGCGCATCCTCACGGAGACCGGGGTCGAGGCGGCGATCGGCACCATGATCGAGGTGCCGCGGGCCGCGCTCACCGCCGGGCGGATCGCCGAGGCCGCGCGGTTCTTCTCGTTCGGCACCAACGACCTCACCCAGATGACCTGGGGCTTCTCCCGGGACGACGTGGAGGGCGCGTTCTTCTCGCGCTACCTCGAACTGGGCGTCTTCGGAGTGTCCCCGTTCGAGAGCATCGACCGGGAGGGGGTCGGCCGGCTCATGTCGATCGCGGTGGCGGAGGGCCGGGCGACCCGCCCCGACCTGAAGATCGGCATCTGCGGCGAGCACGGCGGCGACCCCGAGTCGGTGCGGTTCTGCCACGAGATCGGCCTGGACTACGTGTCCTGCTCGCCGTTCCGCGTCCCGGTCGCCCGCCTGGAGGCCGCGCGCGGCGCGCTCGCCAGGGGCGAATCCGACTCCCGCTGACCACGCCCGGCATGCGCGGGCCGGCCGCGCCCGCCGCCGGCCGGCCCGGCGGCGGTCACGACTGGGGTCGCGGGCCCGGCGAGGCGGGGTGACGCGGGGGAGGAGTGGGGGTGGTGCGGGGCATCTGACCTGCGCAGAAAACCGGCAGACTCCGGACATGGACAGTTTCCTGGATGTTTGTCATGCACCCTCCGTTGCGGGGGTAGCATCCCCGCTACCGATGAGTGGCTACGACGACTTCGACCAGGCGCGCTGGGTGCCGGAACCCGCCGGCAACCCCGAGCGGAGCGCGTTCGAACGCGACCGCGCCCGGGTGCTGCACAGCGCCGCGCTGCGCCGGCTGGCCGCCAAGACGCAGGTGGTCGGGCCGGGAGAGATCCCCGACCACGGCCGGCACATCCCCCGCACCCGGCTCACCCACTCCCTGGAATGCGCCCAGATCGGCAGGGAGATGGGCAAGGCGCTCGGCTGTGATCCCGACTTGGTCGAGACCGCCTGTCTCGCGCACGATCTCGGCCATCCCCCCTTCGGGCACAACGGGGAGAAGGCGCTGGACGAGCTTGCCCGCCGTTGCGGGGGTTTCGAGGGGAACGCGCAGAGCCTGCGGCTGCTGACCCGCCTGGAGGCCAAGGTGCTGGGCGCGGGCGGCCACAGCGCGGGGCTGAACCTCACCCGCGCCACGCTCGACTCCTCGCTGAAGTACCCCTGGACCGCGGTGCACGGGCCGAAGTACGGGGTCTACCTCGACGACCTGCCGGTGTTCGAGTGGATCAGGCAGGGCGTGCCCGAGGGGCGGGTCAGCTTCGAGGCCCAGATCATGGACTGGTCCGACGACGTGGCGTACTCCGTGCACGACCTGGAGGACGCCCTGCACTCCGGGCACCTCACCCCGCGCAGGCTGCTGGACCCGGGGGAGCGCCGCGAGGTGTGCGAGCGCACGCTCAAGTACTACGCCGGCGACTCCGGCATGGACGAGCTGGAGGAGACGCTGGTCCGCCTGGTCACCGAGCCGCTGTGGCCGGCGCGCTTCGAGGAGACCATGGCCGACCTGGTGGCGCTCAAGTCGTTCACCAGCGCGCTGATCGGCCGCTTCTGCCTGTCCGCGCAGCGGGCCACCATCGCGGCGTACGGGCGGGGACGTACCCGGCACAGGGCCGACCTGATCGTGCCGCGGGACACCCGGCTGGAGTGCGCGCTGCTCAAGGGGGTCACCGCGCACTACGTGATGTCCCGGGCGGACCACCATGCCAACCAGGCCCGCCAGCGTGAGCTCATCACCGAGCTGGCCTCCATGATCATGCTGGGCGCGCCGGGGACGCTGGAGCCCGCGCTGCGCCCGGCCTTCGCCGACGCGGCCGACGACGCCGCCCGGCTGCGCGTGGTGGTCGACCAGATCGCCTCGCTCACCGACGTGAGCGCCGTCGCCCTGCACCGCACGCTCAGCTCCCGCTGCTGACCCGCTTCCGGCTCGCCGTCGGCCCTTCCGGCCATCTCGGCCGGGCGGACCGGAGCGGGCGGCCGGCGGGTGGGACGCCCGGTGTCAGCCCTTGGTGACGGTGTGCGGGTCGGGGCTCTGGGTCGGCGTCGGGGTGGGCCGCTTCTTGACCGGCTTCGACGCGCACAGCGTGCGGCAGGGCGGCGTGGCCCCCACCTGCGCGCGTACGGTCGCCACCTGCTGCGCGGGCGAGAGGGTCGGGTTGCCGTTCAGCCAGGCGTCCAGGTAGGTCCACGGGTCGACCATCCCCCGGCGCACCCACCAGTACCGCGCGGAGGTGGTCCAGGACACCGCGAAGTACAGGTTGGCGCCCTGGCCGCGCGCGTTGCCCGAGTCGCCGACCTTGCCCAGCACCTGCCCGGCGGCCACGCGCGTACCGGGGCGCAGGCCCGCCTCGACCGACTCCAGGTGGCCGCCCAGGTAGCGCACGCCGTCGTCGCCGGACACCGACACGAACCGCCCCTCGCGGTCGGGGCCGCGGTCGGTGGCCGACCTCCAGCGGTCGGAGGTGCCGACCTCGTGGACGACCCCGGAGACCGGGGAGACGAAGGCGCAGCCCTTGCCCGCCCAGATGGTGGTCTTCGGCAGGACGAGCTGCTTGCGCGCGTAGCTGACCCGGCAGCCGCGCACCGGGAAGACATAGGTGAATTTCGACAGTCTCGGCGGGGGGACGCGCACCGGATCGTCGCCAGGAGGCGGCTGGACCGCGGCGGAGGTCTTCGAACGGCCGGGCCCTCCGGAGGACGCCGAGGGGGTGGGCTTCAGCGTGGCGGCGTCGATCTCGGACCGCCCGGCGCCGGTGCCCGGGAGCGGGCCGGCGGTCCCGGTGGCGGCCACCTCCTGCAAGGACGGCGCGGGCGGCAGCGTGCTGCTGATGCCCGGCACCCCGCCGGGGCCCGAGCACGCGGTGCTGACCAGCAGCGCCGCTCCGATGGCGGCCAGTCGCCCCGATCGCATGATCTTCACCCGCTTGACGTTACCGATATGAGCGTTCCCTTTGTAACCGACGGCGGTCAGCATCATGACTTATTCGCCGAAAATTACCCATCATGGACGTGAGCCTCAGCGGGGCGGGGCCACGCGCGGACGGCGGTCCTGGCCCGGTGGGCGCGGGAGCGCGGTGTCGGTGGCGAGTCGTAGACTCGCGGCGTGGCAGGCCGGATCAGTGACGAGGACATCGCGCTCGTGCGGGAGCGCTCGGCGATCGCCGACGTCGTGGGGGAGCACATCCAGCTCCGCAACGCCGGCGGGGGCAATCTCAAGGGCCTGTGCCCCTTCCACGAGGAGAAGTCCCCCTCCTTCAACGTCACCCCGGCGCGCGGCTACTGGTACTGCTTCGGCTGCGGCGAGGGCGGCGACGTCATCACCTTCGTCCGCAAACTGGACCATCTGTCGTTCGCCGAGGCGATCGAGCGCCTGGCGCAGCGCGCCGGCATCCAGTTGCGCTACGAGCAGGGGGGGTACGTCCCCGGCCGGGAGCAGGGCGAGCGCAGCCGCCTGGTCGAGGCGCACCGCGCCGCCGCCGAGTTCTACGCCTCGCTGCTGGCGGCCCCCGAGGCGGCGCCCGGCCGCCGGTTCCTGTCCGAGCGGGGCTTCGAGCGGGTGGACGCCGAGCACTTCGGGGTCGGCTACGCCCCGGCCGAGTGGGACCGCCTGGCCCGCCACCTGCTGGGCCGCGGGTTCACCGTCAATGAGCTGATCAAGGGCGGCCTGGCCAGGGAGGGCCGGCGCGGCCCGGTCGACCGGTTCCGCGGCCGGCTCGTCTGGCCGATCCGCGACATCACCGGCGACGTCATCGGCTTCGGCGCGCGCAAGCTGCTCGACAACGACGACGGTCCCAAGTACCTCAACACCCCCGAGAGCCCGATCTACAAGAAGAGCACGGTGCTGTACGGCATCGACCTGGCCAAACGCGAGATCTCCAAGCGCTCCCAGGCGGTCGTCGTCGAGGGGTACACCGACGTGATGGCCTGCCACCTGGCGGGCGTGCCGACCGCCGTGGCCACCTGCGGCACGGCCTTCGGCGAGGAGCACATCAAGGTCCTGCGCCGGCTGCTGCTCGACCAGGCCGAGTTCCGCGGGGAGGTCGTCTTCACCTTCGACGGCGACTCGGCGGGCCAGAAGGCCGCGCTGCGCGCGTTCGCCGACGAGCAGAAGTTCGTCACCCAGACCTTCGTGGCCGTGCAGCCGGACGGCCTGGACCCCTGCGACCTGCGGGTCAAGCAGGGCGACGCCGCTGTCCGCGACCTGGTCGCCGCCCGTGAGCCGCTGTTCGCGTTCGCGATCCGCAGCGTCATCTCCCGTTACGAGCTGACCACCAACGAGGGCCGGCTCGCCGCGCTGGACGCCGCCGCGCCGCTGGTCGCCGCGATCAAGGACTCCGCATTGCGCGGGCGGTACGCCGTCGACCTCGACCGCTGGCTCGGGTTCATGGACGAGCGGCTGGTGCTGCGGCGCATCCAGGAGGTCGGCGCCCGCCAGGGCGGCGGCCGCGGCGGCCCCGAGCGGCCCGCCAGGCGCGGCGGGGCGCCACGGCCGGCCGATCCCGCCGACCCCGTGATCCGCATCGAGATCGAGGCGCTCAAGCTGGCCGTGCAGCGGCCCGCGCTCATGGGGCCGGAGTTCGACGCGCTCGGCGCCCAGGCGTTCACCGTGCCCGAGCACGTCGCCCTGTACGAGCTGATCACGGCGGCCGGTGGCACGGTGGCGGGCGGCCCGGGCGGCCGTGAGTGGGTCGACATGCTGCTTGCCGCCACCGAGGACGACGCGCTGCGCGCCCTGGCCACCAGGTTCGCCGTCGACCCGGTCGCCGCCGACCTCGCGGTCGAGGAGCGCTACGGCCAGGCCGTGCTGGCCCGGCTCGCCGAGATCGCGGTGACCAGGGCGTTGACGCAGGTCAAGGCCAAGATGGAGCGGCTCAACCCGATCGAGCAGCAGCAGGAGTACAACCGGCTGTTCGGGGAACTGGTCGCGCTGGAACAACAACGGCGCGTTCTTAGAGAACGCGCCGTCGGGGCGTAATTAACCTTACTTTCCGCTGGTCCGAGCGGCCAAACTTTTGTTTGATATCAGTTCGGTAATGTCGCCGGGCTTACCTCCGGTGACAAAAATAGGCCTGCCGTTTTACCGGTCCTGTGGCGCAGACTGTCTGTCGTGGGTGCATCGGTGCTGCCAAGTGGACCGCCAACGGTAGACCAGGTGGCGGATCTGGTCACGAGAGGAAAGGAGCGCGGCAGCGTCACCGTCGACGACGTGGCCGCCGCGCTCGACCGCTCCGAGTTGCCGGCCGACGCGCTGGAGCGCGTCGTGCGGATGCTCGCCGAAAAGGGTGTGGAGGTGCTCGAGCCGCACGGCGAAGAGGACGCCGTCCGGCCCGATGAGGAGGATGTCGGCAAGCGGGCGCCGACCAGTGACCTCGTCCGCATCTATCTGCGGGAGATCGGCCGGGTGCCGCTCCTGACCGCGGAGGAGGAGGTCGAGCTCGCCAAGGCCATCGAGGCCGGCCTGTTCGCCGAGGACAGACTGTGCGACGTGGCCATGCGGCCGGCCAAGCCCGAGTTCGAGGAGCTCGTCTGGGAGGGCGTGCGGGCCAAGCAGCGGCTCATCGAGGCCAACCTGCGGCTCGTCGTCTCCATCGCCAAACGCTATGTCGGCCGCGGAATGCTCTTCCTCGATCTCATCCAGGAGGGCAACCTGGGACTGATCAGA
Organism: Sphaerisporangium melleum; assembly: GCF_014646695.1. Lineage (GTDB taxonomy): Bacteria > Actinomycetota > Actinomycetes > Streptosporangiales > Streptosporangiaceae > Sphaerisporangium > Sphaerisporangium melleum. The sequence continues at coordinate 166,097 of NZ_BMNT01000001.1, read as the reverse complement.
GCGGTCGAGAAATTCGACTACACGAAAGGATATAAGTTCTCGACGTACGCGACATGGTGGATTCGCCAGGCGATCACCCGGGCGATCGCCGACCAGGCGCGGACGATTCGGATTCCGGTCCACATGGTCGAGACGATCAACAAGCTGGTCCGCGTGCAACGCCAGCTCCACCAGGACCTCGGCCGGGAGCCCGCTCCCGAGGAGATCGCCCTGGAGATGGACCTCCCCGTGGACCGCGTGGTCGAGATCCAGCGCATCGCGCAGGAGCCGGTGTCGCTCCAGTCGCCCATCGGCGAGGAGGACTCCGACCTCGGTGACTTCATCGAGGACTCCGACGCCGTCGTGCCCGTGGAGGCCGCGGCGTTCATCATGCTGCAGGACCAGCTCGACGACATCCTCGCCACGCTCTCCGACCGTGAGCAGCGCATCATCCAGCTCCGCTTCGGCCTGTCCGACGGGCACCCGCGGACGCTGGAGGAGGTCGGCCGCGAGTTCGGGGTGACCCGCGAGCGCATCCGGCAGATCGAGTCCAAGACGCTCGCCAAGCTGCGCCACCCGACGCGCGCGCAGATGCTGCGCGACTACCTCAGCTGAGACGTCCCGCGCCCGTCCAGGACCACCAGGCCATAGCTCCTGGACGGGCGCGGGCCCATCCCGCCCTCCCGCCGCCGTCGTGACCGGTGGTCCCGGTCGTGCCGGGGGTCGTGGCGGGCGGGTAGCTTTCACCCCATGCGACTTCCCTGGAGCTCCAGAAGCCTTCCCCCTGAGGCCGGTGTGACGCTGGAGGCCGGCGAACGCGTGCTCGTCCACGCTCGCACGCCGGACGGCGGCTACGTCGTCGCCACCGACCGCGCGCTGCGCCTGCCGGGGGAGGCGGCGCTGCCCTGGTACCGCGTCGACCGGGCGATGTGGGACCAGCAGGGCCTGGTGGTCGTCGGAACCGACGGCGTCAGGCACCGGGTGGAGCTGCCCGACCCCGGCCGGCTGCCCGAGGCGGTCCGTGAGCGGGTGACCGCCACCATCCTGGTCAACCGGCACGTGCGGCTCGGGGAGCGCGGAGGAGTGCGTCTGGTGGCCCGGCGGGTGCCCGGCCAGGAGACGGCCGACTGGGGGTTCGTCTTCGACCCCGGTCTCGACCCGGCCGATCCCGGGCTGCGCGCCGCCGCCGAGCAGGTGCTGGAGCGTCTGCGCCGCACCCTCGGCGTCTGACGCTTCCGCACAGGCGGAAAGCGGCTCGGCGTCCGGGCCGCCGATCTCAGGGATGCGGCCGGCATTCCCGCGCAGGCGGACGTGCGGCCCTGTCATGGACGCGTGGCTCGCCCTGACGTTCCCGGGCAGGCGGAAGCGGCCCGCGCGCGGGGGTACGACGCGGGCCGCTCATGGCTCGCCGGTCAGGTGACGCGGTTCATCTCGCGTTCCGGCCAGCCGGTGCCGGTGTCGTCGGTGGTGGCGGCGTGCCAGCCGTTCCGGTGCAGGAACGGCACCCGGTCGCCGAGGACGTCGCCGAGCTTGTGCTTAGTGACCTCGGCCGCCTTGGACGCCTGTGCTCCGGCGACTCCCGCCGCCTGCTGCACCATCGGATTGTCGGCGACGCGCTGCGCCAGCCGCTTGATCTGCTCGTACCGCTCTCGCCCGGCCTTGCTGCCCAGGACGTACCCGATGGCCAGGCCCACCGCGAACGTGAATCGATATCGCATCTGCTACCTCCCGCGTGCCGCTGGCGATCCCCCGCTCTCGGCTCCCCTACCCCGGCTGCGGGCGGTTATGGTCCCCGCGCGTCATGGGTCCGCGCCGCTCGCGGAAGCGGCCGGGCGTCCTGGGCGATCTGAGTGGAACACGCACCCCTCGGAATGCGCTAATCTAGTTCCGCGCCGCAAGGAAGGGGCCCGAAAGCCCCGGCCGAGAGGCGTGAACGAACGATCCCGTGTAGCTCAATCGGCAGAGCAGCCGGCTGTTAACCGGCAGGTTATAGGTTCGAGTCCTATCGCGGGAGCAACACCAGACAGCCTCAGGAGGAGTCCTCCTGGGGCTGTCGTCGTATCCGGACACCGACCACCTCAGCGATATCGCGCGACAAATCAGGGCCGATCGCCGAAGATGTGGGTCTGCCGCGCTTCGTACCACTGTGCGCACGTATCGGTGCTGAGGGTCACGCCGCTCTCCGGCGACGCCACCCTCTCCTGCCGATCCGTGCCGCCGGTGGGCCGGTACGCGGTCGCCGCGGATCCATGTCGACGCAGCGGGAGGGCGCTGCGACCAGGGTGTCGGTGCTCCCGGAAAGGCATCTGTCACCTATGTGAAAGATGTGGCGGTTGTTCAGTGTTGGGGTTGCTGAGGTATCGACTTCGGGTAAAGTCTGCTGTCGCGGCGCGCCGAGGGGATCGCCCGGATCACGCGCCGTCCCCTGAACCGGCGGGCGTTCCCGCGCCCGTCATCGAACAGGAGGCTGTCCCACTGTCGCCCCCCGGACGGAGCAAGGTCCCCGTGTCGATCCAGGAACGGGACGGAGCCGTGAGGCCTGCCCAGCCCATGCCGCCGGTGGCCCTTCCGCTCCACCGGCCCGCCGCGGGCGACGGCGTCGTCGATCCGCGGGAGGCCGACAAGTTCCTGCGGCTCTTCCACGGGGAGAACCCCGATGCCGGGCCCTTCTGGCCCCGGCTGCACCAGGTGCTCGCCGAGATCGACGCCTGGGGCACCTACACCCACACCCCCGAGGAACTGGCCTACGGGGCGCGCGTCGCCTGGCGTAACAGCAGCCGGTGCATCGGCCGGCTGTACTGGAAGTCGCTCAAGGTGCGCGACCTGCGGCACGTCGAGACCGCCCAGGGGGTGGCGGCCGAGTCCGTCGCGCACCTGCGCGAGGCCACCGGGTCGGGCAAGATCCGCCCGACGATCACCGTCTTCGCTCCCGATCGTCCCGGCCGCCCCGGGCCGCGCATCTGGAACGAGCAGCTCATCCGGTACGCGGGTTACCGGGCCGCGGACGGTACGCCGCTGGCCGGAGACGCGCGCAACGCCGACCTCACCGCCATGGCCCGCCGCCTCGGCTGGCCCGGCGGCCCCGGCACCCACTTCGACGTGCTGCCCTTGATCATCGAGGCGGGCGGCCGGCCCCCGGAGCTGGCCACCGTCCCGCCCGACGCGATCTTGGAGGTGCGGCTGGTCCATCCGGCGTTCCCCTGGTTCGCCGAGCTCGGGCTGCGCTGGCACGCCGTTCCCGCGATCTCCAACATGTGCCTGGAGATCGGCGGGGTCTGCTATCCGTGCGCGCCGTTCAACGGGTGGTACATGGGCACCGAGATCGGCGCCCGCAACCTGGCCGACACCGACCGCTACGACCTGCTGGAGGTCGTCGGGCGGCGGCTCGGGCTGGACACCTCCAACGACCGCACCCTGTGGAAGGACCAGGCGCTGGTCGAGCTCAACATCGCCGTGCTGCACTCCTTCGAGCGGGCCGGGGTCACCATCACCGACCACCACACCGAGTCGCGCCGTTTCCTGACCCATCTGGAGCGTGAGGAGCGTTCCGGGCGCATCTGCCCGGCCGACTGGTCCTGGATCGTGCCGCCCCTGTCCGGCTCGCTCACGCCGGTGTTCCACCGCTACTACGACGACGTCCAGCTCTCCCCGGCGTACGTCCACCACGCCCGCAAGAGCCAGTACGGCGGCTGAGCTCCCGCCGGGGCACGGGCCGGGTGGAATGCCCGGCTCGGAGCCTCCCCTCGGCGCCGCGTCGGTGCGACGGTGTACGGCGAATGCCGGCGCCGCCGTACGGCGGGACCCGGCGCGCCTCTGGCCGCTGCGTGAAGCCCGTGTTCGCGCGTCTCCCGCCGGGTGGGCGATCTGAAGTAGAATCTTGTTCGGTTCACGGTCTCTTCTGGAGGTTCCATGTCCGAGCTCGTGCTGTCATCACTGGACGACGGCGTGCTGACGCTCACCTTCAACCGGCCCGACCGGCTGAACGCGTGGACCGACGCCATGGGCAGGCGCTACTTCGACCTGCTGGAGGAGGCCGAGCGCGACCCCGCCGTCCGCGTGATCGTCGTCACCGGCGCGGGGAAGGGATTCTGCGCCGGGGCCGACTTTCAGACCCTGACCGCGCTGCAGGACGGCTCCTACGACGTCGAGCCGGACAAACGTCCCCCCACCCACCCCACGACCATCCGCAAACCGATCATCGCGGCGGTGAACGGCGCCTGCGCCGGGCTCGGCATGGTCCACGCCCTGGTGTGCGATCTGGTGTTCACCGCCGCCGAGGCCAAGTGGACCACCGCCTTCGCCCGGCGCGGCCTGATCGCCGAGTACGGCCTGGCGTGGCTGCTGCCCCGGCTGATCGGCCAGGCCAGGACGATGGACGTCCTGCTGTCCGGCCGCACCTTCAGCGGCGCCGAGGCCGGCGAGCTGGGCCTGGCCGGCCGGGTGGTGCCGGGGGAGCGGCTGATGGCCGAGACCCTCGCCTACGCCCGCGAGCTGGCCGCGCACAGCTCGCCCGCCTCGATGGCGGTGATCAAGCGGCAGGTGTGGGGCGACTGGGGGAGGTCCCTCGCGGAGGCCGAGACGGAGGCCGTCCGCCTCATGATGGAGGCCTTCGCCCGCCCCGACTTCCAGGAGGGCGTGGCGAGCTTCCTGGAGCACCGGGCGCCGTCCTTCCCTCCGCTGCCCGGCTGACCCGCCGCGCCGCCACCACGCCGCCGCCGGGCGTGTCCGGGCGACCGGGCGGCCGCCTTCTGCTGGGCGCTCAGGCCGCCGCCGGACGTCGTCCCGGCGGCGTGGGTGGGGTGAGGGCCGGACGCGACACGCCGGGCCCGCTCGAATGTCCCAGGTCGCAGAAAATGTCGGGGGCTGCTTTGGCCGTGGGGGTCTTCATGGTGTTGAATGAGAAGCGGTTGCAGGAGAGGTTCGTCAACGTGTAGCAGCGCCTGCGGAGTTCTGACGGCGGGCGCCACCGTGCGAGACCAAGTGTTTCAAGGGGCGGTCGGTCGCTAGGCAACCCGGGGATCCCACGCCGTGGGCCTCGTAGATCGTCTCATGAGGAGATTAAGTTTCATGGCTCAGGGAACCGTCAAATGGTTCAACGCCGAAAAGGGCTTCGGTTTCATCGCTCCCGATGACGGCAGCGCGGACGTGTTCGTGCACTACTCCGCGATCGACGCCGCGGGCTACCGCAGCCTGGAGGAGAACCAGCGCGTGGACTACCAGACGACTCAGGGCCCCAAGGGTCCTCAGGCCGAGCAGGTTCGCCCGCTGTAGGTAGTGGCGCCTTAGGGCGTGACGTGCAGGCGCAGGGCGCCTGCACACTCGAACACGCGGAGACGGAGCGGCCCGCCGTGAAGGCGGGCCGCTCCGGCTGCCGCGGATTGGAGGTCCTCATGGACCTGCGCACCAACGTCCGGGCTGACGCGATCGTGTGTCACGTCGGCGGCGACGTCGATATATCGTCTTCCCCCGAACTACGGCGGCGGCTGCTCGATGTGCTCCGGCTGCCGCACCCCCGGCTCGTCATCGACCTCTCGCGGGTCACCTTCATGGACGCCAGTGGCGTGGCCGCCCTGCTGGCCGCCCGGCGCCGCGCGCTGCTCCTCGGCGGGCGGCTGGCGCTCGCGGCCCCCTCGTCGCCCGTGCGGCGGGTGATCTGGGCGAGCGGTCTCACCTCGTGCTTCACCATCGAGCCCGGGCCTCGAGCCGTGCCCCGCGCCGTGGACCGCCCCGGCGGGACGTCCCGCGACCTCTCGCTGCCCACTCCCCGCTGAACCGGCCTCCCACCGCCGAAGGCCCGCCCGCCGCTTCCGTACGGCCCGCCGCTCGCGTACCGCGGGCCGGCCGGCCGGGAGGCGTCACACCGGCCGGGAACGGCGTCTGCCGGTCCCCGGCCGGCCGTCGATCACTGGAGGCGGTGCGCTCCAGCGGCCAGGCTGGCGGGGAAGAAGCGCGGCGCCGCCCAGCCGCGCTCCTCGTACGCCTTGACGACCTCGGCGCGCACCTGGTCGGCGCGGTCGTCGGCGACCAGGGCGATCGCCGACCCGCCGAACCCGCCGCCGGTCATGCGGGCGCCACGCGCGCCCCCGCGCAACGAGGCCTCGACCGCGACGTCCAGCTCGGGAGAGGACACCTCGTACTGGTCGCGCAGCGAGATGTGCGAGGCGTTCAGCAGCGCGCCGATCTCGCGGACGGCACCCGCGCGCAGCAGCCCGATCAGGGCCTCGACCCGGTGGTTCTCGGTGACGACGTGCTGGACGCGCTTGCGCTCGTCGCCGTCGAGCCGCGCCAGGGCGGCGGCCAGGTCGGTGACGTCGCGCAGCGCCCTGACCCCCAGGTGCGCCGCCGCGCTCTCGCAGTCGCGGCGGCGGCGGGCGTACTGCCCGTCGGCCAGCTCGTGGTGGGCGCCGGTGTCGATGATCAGGATCTGCAGGCCCTCGGCGGCGAGGTCGAGCGGGACGTTGCGGGTGGCGAGGCTGCGGCAGTCCATGAACAGGACGTGCCCCTCGCGGCTGAGCGCCGAGGCGGCCTGGTCCATGATGCCGCAGGGCATGCCGACGAAGTCGTTCTCGGCCTTCTGCGACAGCAGCGCGAGGTCGAGCCTGGCCAGGCCCAGCTCGTACAGGTCGTCGAGCGCCATGGCGACCGAGACCTCCAGGGCCGCGCTGGAGGACAGGCCCGCGCCCTGCGGCACGTCGCCGTCGATCACGATGTCGGCGCCGCGCACGGCGTGCCCGGCCTCGCGCAGCGCCCAGAACACCCCGACGACGTAGCGCGACCAGCCCTGGGCCTGGTCGTACTCGCTGATGACCAGCGGCTCCGGCGCCTGCCCCTCGCCGCCGGAGCCCTGCAGGGACAGCAGCCGGATGGTGTCGTCGTCGCGGCGGGAGACGGCGGCGGTGACGCCCCAGGGCACCGCGAACGGGAGCACGAAGCCGTCGTTGTAGTCGGTGTGCTCGCCGATCAGGTTGACCCGCCCCGGCGCGTGCCACACACGCTCGGGATCGCGGCCGTATGCCGCGCGGAAGGCGTCGACTGCGCGCATGACCCGCATCTCCTCACAGTTCTAAAGGACCGTCGGTAGCCTACCGAGCCACCTGAACCGCTCAGCGCGTGCCAAGCTGTGGCTGTGGACAACGGCAGGCCGGGCGGGGGTCCTGTGGACGACCGGGGCCGGGAGGTTCCCGTGGCGGGCAGGGGCGCGGACGCCGCGGAGGGTCTGGGGCTGCGGCTGCCGAGCCCGCTCGGCGAGATCCGCGACGAGCGGCTCGGCGCCGTCCGGCTGTTTCTCAAGCGGGACGACCTGATCCACGCCGAGCTGCCCGGCAACAAGTGGCGCAAGCTGCGGCACAACCTCGCCGAGGCCGCGCGGCTGGGCGCGGGCACGCTGCTGACCTTCGGCGGCGCCTACTCAGGTCACATCAGGGCCACCGCCGCCGCCGGACACCGGTTCGGCTTCGCGACGATCGGGGTGATCCGCGGCGAGGAGCACCTGCCGCTCAACCCCACTCTCGCCCGCGCCGCCGCCTGGGGCATGCGGCTCACCTATCTCGACCGCACCGCCTACCGGGCCAAGCACACCCCCGAGGTGATCGACCGGTTGCGCGCGCGGTGGGGCGAGTTCTACCTGCTGCCCGAGGGCGGCAGCAACGGCCTGGCGGCCCGGGGCTGCGCCGAACTGCCGGCCGAGATCGACGCCCAGCTCGCCACCGGGCCGCGGCCGGACGCCTTCGACGTGATCTGCTGTGCCTGCGGCACCGGCGGCACGCTGGCCGGCATCGCCGCCGGGCTCGCCCCGGGCCGCAGGGCCATCGGGTTCCCGGTGCTCAAGGGCGGCGGATTCCTGGCCGGCGAGGTGGAGCGCCTGCAGCGCGAGGGATTCGGCGCGGCGACGTCCAACTGGAGCCTCGCGTGCGATTTCCACTTCGGCGGCTACGCCAGGCGCACGCCCGCGCTCGACGCGTTCATCGACGACTTCGCGGCCCGGCACGGCCTGCGGCTCGACCGGGTCTACACCGCGAAGATGATGTACGGCATCTACGAGCTCGCCGCCCGCGGGGCGTTCCCCGCGGGCTGCCGCGTGGTCGCCGTGATCACCGGAGGCCCGCAACCGGAGTCCTGACCGGCCACGGAACGCCTCGTCCGCCGAAGCCGCGGCCACGCCGAGGAGACGCCGGTACGTTGCGATGCGCGGCCACCACCGGGATGGGCGCCGTCCGCTCTCCCCGCAGCGGCCCGCGCCCGGGTCGCAAGCCGGTGTAAGGCGATGCAAGCGGCTGCCATGCCGGGCAAAAAGAGTGCCGGAAAAAAGGCGAGATCGCCGCAAGCGGCTTGCAGCGAAGCGACTTATGATTTTCGTCGTGACGCGGCGACTTGCGGAAGTGGCGAAGAAGGTCGGGGTCAGTGAGGCGACCGTCAGCCGGGTGCTGAACGGCAAGCCCGGCGTGGCCGAGGCGACCCGCGCGGCCGTGCTGACCGCTCTCGACGTGCTGGGGTACGAACGGCCCACGCAGTTGCGCGGTGAGCGGGCCCGGCTGGTGGGCCTGGTGCTTCCAGAGCTGGGCAATCCGATCTTCCCGGCGCTGGCCGAGGTGGTCGGCGGCGCGCTGGCCCAGCAGGGGTTCACCCCGGTGCTGTGCACCCGGACCGCGGGCGGGCTGTCGGAGTCGGACTACGTCGAGATGCTGCTGGAGCAGCAGGTCTCCGGGGTCGTGTTCGCCGGTGGCCACTACGCCGAGGCCGACGCCCCCCACGAGCACTACCTGCGGCTGCTGGAGCTGCGGCTGCCCGTCGTGCTGGTCAACGCCGCCACCGAGAGCCTGGACTTCCCGCGTGTCTCGACCGACGACGCCGTCGCGGTGGAGCAGGCGTTCGGCCACCTGGTCTCGCTCGGCCACGAGCGCATCGGCCTGGTGCTCGGCCCGGAGGACCACATTCCCTCCCGCCGCAAGCTGGCCGCGTTCACCGCGTCGGCCCGCAAGGCGGGCATCGAGGCCGGGCCCGAGTCGGTGGAGCACACCCTGTTCTCCCCCGAGGGCGGGCAGGCGGTGGTGACCCGGCTGCTCAAGCGGGGTGTCACCGGCCTGATCTGCGCCAGTGACCCGCTGGCCCTCGGCGCGATCCGGGCGGTGCGCAGGGTCGGCATGTCGGTGCCG
>NZ_BMNT01000001.1:147386-156928 GCF_014646695.1 Sphaerisporangium melleum | reverse complement strand
GTGGGGTTCGACGACTCGGCGTTCATGAACTGCACCAACCCGCCGCTGACCACCGTCCGCCAGCCGATCGAGGCCATGGGCAGGACGGCCGTCACCCTGCTGGTCAGCCAGATCGAGGGTGCGACGGTCACCGCCGAGGAGCTTCTGTACGAGCCGGAACTGGTGGTACGTGGGTCCACCGGGCCGGTCCGTGTTCGTTCCAGCGCCTTTGTGGAGTAGGGTCCCGATTTCGGGGGCCCTGAGCCGTTCGGGAGACGGGAGCCGGCGGGGAGCCACCACACAGAACGCGGGAACCCTCGGCCGGCCCGGTTGGACACCGTGGCCAGGAAAGGCAGGTCGGCAATGACGCCGGATCGACGCATTCTCTTCGTCCACGCGCATCCCGACGACGAGTCGATCGGCACCGGCGCCACCATGGCCAAGTACGCCGCGGAGGGCGCCCACGTCTGCCTGGTCACCTGCACCCTCGGCGAGGAGGGCGAGGTGATCCCGCCCGAGCTGCGCCACCTAGCGGCCGACCGGGACGACCGGCTCGGCGAGCACCGCATCGGCGAACTGGCGCGGGCGTGCGCGGCGCTCGGCGTACGCGACCACCGGTTCCTCGGCGGGGCCGGCCGCTGGCGCGACTCGGGCATGATGGGCGCGCCCACCAACGACGATCCCGCGTGCTTCTGGCAGGCCGACGTGGACCTCGCGGCGGCCGAGCTGGTCGGCATCGTCCGCGAGGTCCGGCCGCAGGTGATCGTGACCTACGACGACAACGGCTTCTACGGCCACCCCGACCACATCCAGGCGCACCGCGTCGCGTGGCGGGCGTTCGAGAAGGCCGCCGACCCGGCCTTCGGCGAGGGCGAGCCGTGGACGCCGTCCCGGTTCTACGCCACGGCGATGCCGCTGTCGGAGCTTGCGCGGTCCCTGGACGCGGGCCCCTTCAAGCGGGTGAACTCGGTGGCCGACCTCGGGTTCGGCGTCCCCGACGAGCAGGTCACCACCCGGGTGGACGCCACCGCGCAGATCGAGGCCAAGACCGCCGCGCTGCGCGCCCACCGCACCCAGATCAGCGTGGCGGGCGGGCATTTCGCGTTGTCCAACGACATCGGGCAGCCGGTGCACGGCGTGGAGTACTACACCCGCCTCGCCGGGGAGCCCGGTCCCGTGGGCGAGGACGGCCGGGAGACCGGGCTGTTCGGCTGACCGGGACGGCGCGCGTCCCCTGGGGGCGGGCGGCCGGCTAGAAGTCGTCGGCGGTGCGGATGCGGTCGCGGACCCACACGCCGGCCTCCTTCAGCGGCGCGGTGCCGGTCCACGGGCCGCCGGCGTCGCACGTCCCGGTCTTGAAGACCGCACCCGAGCGGAAGTCGTCGGAGAAGTTCCAGTTCACCCAGCTGATCTTCTTGGTGGCCATCAGGTCGAGGTACTGCTGGGAGCGGGTGAAGTTGTTGGCGCCCTCGCCCGCGTAGTTCTGCGTGCCGAACTCGGTGACGAACATCGGGACGCGGTCGGCCGCGCGGGACAGCGCGTTGAGGTACTCACCGCCGTGCGAGTCGGCGTAGAAGTGGAAGGTGTACATGATGTTCGAGGCGTTCACCGGGTTGCCGGTCACCTCGGTCTCGGTGGAGCCGTCGGACACGCCGAGCGACGACCATCCGCGGGTGCCGACCAGGACGATGCCGTCGGGGTCCTGCGCCCGGATCACCGGGATGAGCTGCTCGGCGTAGCTCTTGATCGTGCTCCAGGACACCCCGTTCGGCTCGTTGGCGATCTCGTACAGGATGTTGTTCTTCGCGGCGTGACGCTGGGCGATCTCGGTGAAGAAGGTCTTCGCCCGGCCGAGGTTGTCCATCGGGTCGCCCGGGTCGAGCATGTGCCAGTCCACGATCACGTACATGCCGCGCGCGGTCACCTTCTCGATGAGCTGGTGCACCAGGTCGGTGAAGCCACGCGGGTCGGTCTCGTAGCCGTCCTCCTGGACGTACATCGACAGGCGGACGACATCGGCGTTCCAGTCGGTCGCCAGAGCGTTCAGCGAGCCGTCGGTGACGCACTGCCGGTACCACTGCAGGCCGTGGGTGCTCATGCCGCGCAACTGGATCTGCTTGCCGTTCTTGTTGCACAGCTTGGTGCCGCAGACCCGGAGCTGCCCGTTGGCCGCGACCGGAGTGGCCGGGGTGCTTCCCGGCTGGGTGGTCACGGTGACCGTCGCGCTCTTGGCCGACTCGTTGCCGGCGGCGTCCCGCGCGGTGACCGCGTAGGTGTGCGTCGTCGCGGCGCCGAGCCCGCTGATGGTCGCGCTGGTCCCGGTCACGGTGGCGACCACGGCGGAGCCCTCGTAGACCCGGTAGTCCCTGACCGTGCCGCTGTTGTCGGTGGCGGCGTTCCAGGCCAGGCCGGCCGTGGCGGACGTCGTGCCGGTGGCGCGCAGGCCGGACGGCACGCTCGGCGGCGTGGTGTCGCCGGGGCTCTGCCCGCCGGCACAGGAGGAGCCGTTCAGGGTGCAGCCGCTCGGGAGGCCCGTGCCGTTGACCACGAATCCGAACGTCGTCTGCGCGCCGGGGGCGAGGGACCCGTTGTACTCGCGGTTCTTGAAGGTGTACCGGCCGCCGCTGCTGGTCAGCAGCGCGTCCCAGTAGGCGCCGGCGGTGGTGCCGGAGGGCAGGTCGAGCACGATCGTCCAGCCGTTGAGCGTGGTGGTGCCGGTGTTCTTGATCGTGTACTGGGCGGTGTACCCGCTGCCCCAGTCCTCGGTCTTGGCGAACGTGGCGGTGTCGGCGTAGGCGGAGGCCGGGGTCAGCAGGTTGAGCATCAAGGTGATCAGCCCTGCCAGGGCCAGGGCCGGCACGGTGCGCCGCATCATCACTCCTTGCGTGGGAGGCGGTCAGTTGTTAGGAAACTTTCCTAACTTTGGAGGTGACGGTAGGCGCTGACAGATGCTTACACAAGACCCAAAAGTCTCCGGATCGCCACCCGCCGCCGGGGCCGGGCATCGGCGGAGTTCCGGCGGGCATCTCCCGTCCTGGTGTCCCGGCGTCATGGCCCCTCGCCGCGCGCCGCACCCGGCTTCGAGAAGTGAGCTCTTGTGCAGGTACCCCCTAGGGGTATTATGAGCCGCCATGGAGGGTCTCATGGACGAACACCGTCAACCGCCGCAAGGCGTCCCCGCCGTGCCGCCCGGACACGACCACGCCGGACGGGACGCCGAGCGTGCCGCACCCGGCGGCGAGCACGCCGGGCACGCCGGACACGGTGGTGAGCGCGCACACGCGGGGGAGCACGCCGCGCACCAGGGGGAACGACCCGGCGCGCCCGGTCACCCGCCGGTCGCCGCCACGTGGGGGATGGCGGCCCAGGCGACCCTGCACTGCCTGACCGGCTGCGCGGTCGGCGAGGTGGCCGGCATGATCATCGGCACCGCCGCGGGCCTGCACAACGCCGCGTCCGTCGTGCTGTCGATCGCCCTGGCCTTCGTCTTCGGCTACGCCTTCACCATGCGCGGCGTCCTGCGCGCGGGAGTCGGCCTGCGCGCGGCGCTGAAGGTGGCGCTCGCGGCCGACACCGTGTCGATCGCGGTGATGGAGGTGCTGGACAACGTGGTCATGGTCACCGTGCCCGGGGCGATGGACGCCGGGCTCGGCAGCCCGCTGTTCTGGGGCTCGCTGGCCGGCTCGCTCGCGGTGGCGTTCGTGCTCACCACCCCGGTCAACCGATGGCTGATCGGCCGCGGCAAGGGCCACGCCGTCCTGCACGCCTACCACGGCGGCCACTGAGCCCGTCTGCCGGCGGACATCCGCGGGTCCCGGCCGGGCCGGGGTCACCCGTCCGTGCACAGCCGGCGCGGCCTGCCCGGCCACCTGCGCGCGCCGGGCCGCCATCGCGCGCCCAAGCGCGGGACCCGCCGGCCGACGTGCGGTCGGCGGGTCCCGTGGCAGGACGCGGGCCGCTCAGCGGGCGGACTCCGGCAGGCGCAGCCACACGGCGGTGTCGGAGGGCAGGGTGTCCTCCTCCAGCGGGCCGCTGGCCAGCAGCACGCTCTCGTGCGCCGGCAGCGGCACCGGCGCGGGGCCGAGGTTGACCACGCAGGCCAGGCCGGACTCCCGGGCGAAGGCCAGCACGTGCTCGGGCGCGTCCAGCCAGCGCATCGTGCCGTCGCCGAGTTCGGCGCGGCGGATCCGCAGCGCCGAGCGGTACAGGCACAGCATGGAACCCGGGTCGGCGGCCTGCGCCTCGGCCGTCAGGTCCTTCCAGGAGGCCGGCTGCGGCAGCCACGGCTCCCCGGTGCTGTAGCCGTACGGCGGGGCGTCCCCCGACCACGGCAGCGGCACCCGGCAGCCGTCCCGCCCGGGGACGGTGTGCTTGGAGCGGGTCCACATCGGGTCCTGGCGCAGCTCGCCGGGGATGTCGTCCACCTCGGGCAGGCCGAGTTCCTCGCCCTGGTAGACGTACACGCTGCCGGGCAGCGCCATGGCCAGCAGCGCCGCCGCCCGGGCCCTGCGCACGCCGAGCACCGGGTCCGACGGCATGCCGTCCCTGCGGTCGGCGTGGCTGAAGGACGTGATCGCCCGGCCGTACTTGGTCACCGGACGCGGCACGTCGTGGTTGGACAGCACCCAGGTCGGCGGGGCGCCGATGCGGGTGTGCGTGGCCATCGTCAGGTCGATCGACTCGCGCAGCTCGGCGGCCTCCCAGGAGCGGGACATGAAGTCGAAGTTGAACGCCGTGTGCATCTCGTCGGGACGCAGGTACAACGCGAACCGCTCCTGGTCGGGCAGCCACACCTCGCCGATCAGGATGCGCTCGCCGTACTCGTCGGCGATCCGCCGCCAGCCCCGGTAGATCTCGTGGACCGCGTCGTGGTCGGTGTAGGACTCCTCGACGCTGTCGAAGTCCTTGACCAGCACGGCCGCCGAGTCGATGCGGATGCCGTCCACGCCGCGGTCGAACCAGAACCGCAGCACGTCGTGGAACTCGGCCACCACCTCCGGGTTGGTCCAGTTGAAGTCCGGCTGCTCGGGGGCGAACAGGTGCAGGTACCACTGCCCGTCGGGCACCCGCGTCCAGGCCGGCCCGCCGAAGATGGACTTCCAGTCGCTGGGCGGCAGGTCCCCCCGTCCGTCGGCGAACCAGAACCGGGCCCGCTCGGGCGAGCCCGGCCCGGCCGCGAGCGCCTCCTTGAACCATTCCTGTTGGTCGGAGCCGTGGTTGGGCACGATGTCGATGATCGTCCTGATGCCCAGCCCGTGCGCCTCCTGGATGAACTTCTCCGCCTCCTGCAGGGTGCCGAACGACGGGTCGATGTCGCGGTAGTCGGCCACGTCGTAGCCGCCGTCCGCCATCGGGGAGGGATACCAGGGGTTGAGCCAGATCGCGTCGGCACCGAGCTCCGCGAGGTAGGGCAGGCGGGACCGCAGGCCGGCCAGGTCACCGACGCCGTCGCCGTTGCCGTCGGCGAAGCTGCGCAGGTAGACCTGGTAGATCGCGGCTCCCCGCCACCACGTTTCGGACATGCTGGGGTCTCTCCTTAGAGGTTCGGTGTGCCGTCCGCGCTCACCGGGAGAACCGGCGGGCGCGGGTCGCGGCGTGGACGGCCCGGGCGGTGGGTGCGATGGGCGTACGGCGGGCACGGTGGGCGGCGCGGCCGGGTCCGGCCGTGCCGGGTCATCCCTTGAGGCTGCCGGCGGTGAGGCCGGCCATGATGCTGCGCTGGAAGACGAAGAAGACGATGATCGCCGGGAGGCTGGCGATGACCAGCGCCGCCATGAGCACGTTCTGCGGCATCTGCGCCGACAGTGAGGAGATGCCGACGCTGATCGGCATCTTCTCGCCGTCCGGCAGCACGAGCAGCGGCCAGACGAAGTCCTTCCAGACGTTCACCACCGAGAGGATCGACACCACGCCGATGATCGGCCGGGACACCGGCAGCACGATCGACCACAGGATGCGTGCCGGGCCCGCGCCGTCGATCTCGGCCGCCTCCAGCAGCTCACGGGGGATGGAGTCGAAGAACCGCTTGAGCAGGAAGATGAAGAAGCCGTTGGCCGCGGCGGGCAGCCAGATCGCCCACGGGGTGTTGATCAGGTTCCACCCGAGGATCGGCAGGTCCTTCACGGTGAGGTAGGCCGGCAGCAGGATCACCATCGGCGGGATCATCAGCGTGGCGAGCATCCCGGCCAGCACCAGCTTGCCGAGCACCGGGCGCAGCTTCGACAGGGCGTACGCGGCGGTGACGTCGATGGCCAGCGTGAACAGCCAGGCCCCGGCCGCGTAGATCACCGTGTTGCGCAGGAAGGTGCCGAGGTCGAGCTGGTCCCAGGCCTCGGCGTACACCGAGAAGTCCGGCGCGCTGGGCAGCAGCGTCGGCGGGATCTGGGCGAGCTCGTCGGGAGACTTCAGCGCGCTGGTGACCATCCAGTACAGCGGGAACACGAAGACCGCGGTGAAGCCGGCGACCACCGTGACCAGGACGGTCCAGTAGATGATCTTACCGCGGGTGGTGCTGAGCGTCTGCGGGGAGACCAGGCCGCGGAACTGGCGCGCGGGCTCCCTTCTCGGCCGCCGGCGCGGCGGGCGGGACGGCCGGTCCCCGGCGGGCGGCGGGACGGGCCGGGCCAGGCGGTCCGGCCGGAGCCCGCCGCTCGAACGCATGGTGCTGCTCGACATCGTCGCCAACTCCTAGATCTTGTCGTCCCGGGAGACGCGCAGGTAGATGGCCGAGAACACCATCAGCACGATCATGAGCATCAGTCCGAGCGCCCCGCCGCCGCCGAAGTTCCCGAAGCTGAAGGCGTACTGGTACATCAGGTAGGCGACCGTGACCGTCGCGTTCTCCGGGCCGCCGCCGGTCAGCAGGTACGGCTCGATGAACACCTGCATGGTGGCGACGATCTGCAGCAGCAGCATCACCAGCAGGATCAGCTTGGTCTGCGGGATGGTGACGTGCCAGACCCGCTTGAACAGGCCCGCGCCGTCCAGCTCCGCCGCCTCGTACAGCTCGCTCGGGATGCTCTGCAGCGCCGCGAGGTAGATCAGCGTGCCGGTGCCGAGGTTCATCCAGGTCGAGACGATCACGAGCGAGACCAGCGCGGTGCTGGTGGAGTCCAGCCAGCTCAGCCCGGGCAGATGGGCCAGGGCGAGTATCTGGTTGAACAGCCCGGGCCCGGGGTCGTAGAACCACTTGAACAGCAGCACCGCGACCGCGGGCGGCAGCATCACCGGCAGGTAGACGACGAACCTGAGGTAGGCCTTGGCGTGCCGCAGTTCGTTCAGCACGATGGCCAGCACGAACGGCACCGCGTACCCGATGACCAGCGCGAGCAGGGTGAACGCCGCGGTGTTGTACCAGGCCGCGGCGAACGCCGAGTCCTCGGTCACCGTGCGGAAGTTGTCCAGCCCCACCCACTCGGGCGGCCCGACGAAGTTGGTCTTCTGGAAGCTGAGCAGGATCTCGCGCACCATCGGGTACCAGGAGAAGAACGCGAAGCAGATCAGCGCCCCGCACAGGAACCCGTACGCCGTCAGATTGCGGCGGACGAGGCGCCGCACCGCCCCTGGAGTGCGGTGCCGTGATGGTGCCACGGCGGTCGTGGTCATTGTCGCTCCCGGTTCGCGATCGTGCGTGGCCGGGGTGCCGGCCTGCCAGGCCGGCACCCCGGGGCCGAGGTCAGCTCGACTTGGCCAGAATGTTGTCGACCTTCTTCGCCGCGTCGGACAGCAGTTGGTCGATATTGGCGTCCTGCCTGGTCAGCACCGCGGACATCGGCGTGTCCAGCACGGCGTAGATCTCCTGCGCCTTCGGCGGCTCCAGCTTGAACTGGACGGCGGCGTTGGCGTCGACGTACGGCTGGAAGTGCTCGACCGGAACCGTCGCGAACTGCTTGCGCAGATCCTGGATCTTCGTGCCGGGCTCGGTGGTGCCGAACAGGTCGATGTCGGGCAGCCCGACCGGCAGGCCGTCGGCCTTGGCCCGCTCATAGTTGAACTGGCCCTGCCCCGGCGTGAGGAACTTGTACTCCAGCCACGCCAGACCGGCCTTGATCTGCTCCGGGGTGGCCTTGGGGTTGAACATGTAGCCGTCGCCGCCGCTGAGGGAGTACTGCGCCTCCGGCAGCCCGGTCACGCCGTAGTCGTCGAACTTGCCCTTGAAGGTGTTGTTGACCTCCTTGACCACGTCCGGGGCGCCGATCATCATGCCGAGCTTGCCGCTGCCCATCATGCGCATGAGGTCCTCCCAGCGCAGCAGTTGCTTGGTGCCCATGCTGTCGTCGGTCCAGCGCATCTGCTTGAGGTTCTCCAGCACGGCCTTGCCCTGCGGGCTGTTGAAGGCGGCCTTCTTGCCGTCCGGGGTCACGATGTCGCCGCCCCGGCCGTAGATCGAGGAGGTGAAGTGCCAGCCGCCGGTGTTGCCGGCGCTGTACTCGCCGTACCCGACGTAGCCGGGGCCGAGCGCTGCGATCTTCTTGGCGGCGGCCTGTACGTCGGCCCAGGTCTTCGGCGGCTGGTCGGGGTCCAGCCCGGCCTGGGTGAACAGCTTGCGGTTGTAGACCAGGCCGGTCGAGTAGTTGACCCTCGGCAGGCCGTACACCTTGTCACCGCTCTTGAAGACGCTGATGACGTCGGGGCGGATGTTCTTCAGGGCGGGCACGCTGTCGAGGTAGGGCGTGATGTCCGCCGCCTGGCCGGCCGCGATGATCTTCTGGACGTCGGTGTAGTAGACGTAGAAGACGTCTTCCATCTCCCCGCCGGCCAGCTTGGCCTGGAACGTCTCCGGCACGATGCACGGGAAGGCGTCCTTGCCCTCGACCGTGATGTCCGGGTGCGGCTTCTGGAACGCCGCGACGTCCGCGTCCCACTGTGCGGCTTCCTTCGGGTTGTTCTTCGGGGGCTTGCAGCCGACGGTGATCGTCACCGGCGCGGCGGCGGCTCCGGAGGCCGCTGAGCCCTGCGAGGACTTCGCGTCAGGGGTGCTGCCGGCGTCGCTGCCGCATCCGGCGGCGGCGAACGCGATCCCTGCGCTCAGCAGGATCGCAAGGTTGCGGGGTTTCATGGATGTTCCCTCCTGGACTGCCCCCGACTACGAGGCCCAAGTTCTGGTACAGCTTCGTTGACCGGTTGGGAGCAACATATAGAGACAGACATTTGCCAGCAAGAGTCCAACGTGCATGATGCAAAAAAGTGACAGTGACCATGGCGGTAACAGGTCTGTCACCTTGACGTCACACGACTTCGGTGCAGGCGGCAGCTGAGGTCCACAGCGGGCGCGACCGGGTCTGGACGAGGGCAGGCACGCGAGGTCACCGGCCAGTGGGGATGGGCGCGGCGCGGGACGCCGCGGCAAAGCCCGGCGGCACGGGCGGACGCCGCGACGGGCGTGGGGCCGAGGCCGTACGGCTTCCCACGCCCGTCGGCCGCTAGAGCGCCGCGATTAGTCGCGCGACCTGGCCGGGCCGGTGGAGCCGCGTACGACCAGTTCCGGCTCGAACAGCAGCTCCTCGGCGGTCACCGAGCCGCCGTCGATCTGGTTGACCAGCAGGGTGACGGCGGTCCTGCCG
>NZ_BMNT01000001.1:98950-147330 GCF_014646695.1 Sphaerisporangium melleum | reverse complement strand
TGGCGGACGGTGGTCAGCGGCGGGTTGGTGCAGTTCATGAACGCCGAGTCGTCGAACCCCACCACCGAGACGTCCTCGGGCACCGACATGCCGAGCCGCCGCACGGCGCGCAGCACGCCGAGCGCGAGCACGTCGCTCGCGCAGATGATGCCGGTGATGCCGTTCTTGACCAGCCGGGTCGCCACGGCCTGGCCACCCTCCAGCGAGAACAGGCTGTGCTCGACGGTGTCCGGCCCGGCCGCGAGCCCCGCGCGCCCGGCCTCGGCCTGGAACGCGGCCAGTTTCCGGCGCGAGGGCACGTGGTCGCGCGGCCCGAGCACCATGCCGATGCGGGTGTGCCCGAGCGAGGTCAGGTGGCCGAACGCCTGCTCCACGGCCACCACGTCGTCGGTGGCCAGGCACGGGAAGCTCAGTTCGGCGATCGCGGCGTTGACCAGCACGGCGGGCAGGCGCCGGTCGAGCAGGCGCAGGTAGTGCTCGTGCGGCGCGTCGGCCTCCATGTAGTGGCCGCCGGCGAACACCATGCCCGACACCTGCTGCTCCAGCAGCATCTCGACGTAGTCCGACTCCGACAGCCCGCCCGCGGTCCGGGTGCACAGCACGGGGGTGAAGCCGCGCTGGGCCAGCGCGCCGCCGACGACCTCGGCCAGCGCCGGGAAGATGGGATTGCCCAGTTCGGGAAGCACCAGGCCGACCAGCCGGGCCCGCTCACCGCGCAACTGCGTGGGCCGTTCGTACCCCAGCACGTCGAGGGCGGTCAGCACCGCGGCCCGGGTGGTCTCGGAGACGCCCGGCTTGCCGTTCAGCACCCGGCTCACGGTGGCCTCGCTGACGCCGACCTTGCGGGCGACCTCGGCGAGCCGCCGGGTCGTGGCGCGGGAGGCGGGGATGTCACCGTTCGGACCGGGAACCGCACTGTCGCTCGTCACGCTCGCAAATATACGGCAGCGACCTGCAAATGGTTTGCGGAGGGTCTCCGGTGCACTCGCTCCGCGCGGCGGCTCGCGAAGGCGTCATCCCCCGAATGGCACGAGCAGGGCGACTTCGCGACTCGCGAGGTGGTCGAGGACCGCCATCCCCGCCCGGCACGGACCGGGCCCCGGCGGCAGGGGGACGTACCTGCCGCCGGGGCCCCTCCCACCGCCGGCGGCCCGGATCTCCGGCCGTCCTGTTCGCCGGTCTCCCGGCGGGCGACGGCCGCCCGCGGCGTCCGGTGGTCGCCCGGCCCGGGGCGTACGGTCGTCAGGCGGTCTGCTCCTCCACATGGAAGGAGATGCCGCCCTGGTCATCCACATCGGCGTCCAGCGACTTGTCGTCGAGCACACTCGCGGCCACCGGGTCCAGGTAGACCTTGGCACCTGAGCTCTCGACCACCTTGTCGGTGCTCTCGGGACCGTCGGCCACCGACAGCATCAGCGAACCGGCGTCCTCGCCGTGTGAGGAGATCCGGATTCCCTTGTCGGACGACGCGCCCGCTTGCGCGTTGAGGTCGCGGATCACCTTGGCGGCGGTGTCTGTCAGCGTGAGCATGGGGTCTCCTCGCCGGGGTCGACTTTCTCGGGCTATTTCGGCCCATGCCCGGTTTGTCGCGACCAAACCACTTCGCCGGATTCCTTGGGCCGAATCTCGCTAATCTCGCCGACGCGACGCCGACCCGTGGCGCCGGTCGTACCGCTCTCCGCCCGCCGGCGCGTACGCCGCCCAGCGGGCGGCGAGAACGCTCACGAGGTACGTCCCGCCGCGGAACGCTACGCAGGGCACGATTGTCGGCGAATGCGTGGTCAAGCAGGGCATCAGCGGTCATAGTGGAGCGGCGGGACGGCGCGGTGCCGATCCCGCCGTCACAGGGGAGGGGCGTCCTTCCCGCGCGCGGCACCGGGGGCGAACTGGCCGTCACGCTCGCCGGCGTCGCCCCGGACGTCCTCGGCGTCCAGGAGGTCGGCGACCCGGGCGCGCTGGACGACCTGGCGGCGGCACTCGGCGAGGGCTGGCACACGGCGCTGTCCGGCCACCCCGATGCCAGAGGCATCCGGGTCGGCGTGCTGAGCCGCCTCCCGATCACCGTGCTCCACGACGTCACCGCGTTCACCGCCCCGCTGGCCGCCGTGCAGAGCGCCGACTCCGGGCCCGCGACCGCGCAGACCAGCCGCGGCATGCTCGCCGTCCGGGTCGAGCCGCGTCCCGGCGTCCCGCTCGACGTGGCCGTCTGTCACCTGAAGTCCAAGCTGCTCAGCTTCCCCGGCGGCCGGTTCCAGGCCCGCGACGAGGGCGAGCGGGCCCGGTACGGCGCCTACGCCCTGTACCGCAGGGCCGCCGAGGCGACCACGCTGCGCGGCCTGGCCGACCGCCTGCTCGGCGGGCACGGGCCGGAGCGGCCGGTCGTGGTGCTCGGCGACTTCAACGACGAACCGCAGGCGGCCACCACCCAGATCGTCCTCGGCCCGCCCGGTTCGGAGCTCGGCACGGCCGGGGCGCTGCGCCCGGACAGGGGCGACGCCTGGCGGCTGTGGAACCTCGCCACGCTGATCCCCGAGGCCGAGCGCTTCTCCCGCGTCCACAACGGCCGCGGAGAGCTCATCGACCACATCCTGGCCAGCCGCGCCCTCATCGAGCGGGTCGAGGAGGTGCGGTCGGTGGTCGGCCACGGCCTGCCGTCCGTCGCCGAGGACCCCACCCCCCGCCGCGACGCCCCCGACTCCGACCACGCCCCCATCCTCGCCCGCTTCACCCTCTGAGCGCGGAGCCGGGAGGCACGGCTTGCCGCCGGTGTTGTACCGGAGGCCTAGCGCAGGGTGGAGGAGACGATCTGGGGGCGGCCGGCGCCGAGGAAGAAGATGCCGGGGAAGCCCTTGGTCTCGAAGCCGGCGCTGTGGTTGCGGCGGAACGACGACCGTTCGATGCGCAGCGTCCCGGTGCGGTCGTTGCTGACGAAGAAGATCGCCCCGCCGCCCTCCCGCGCGGTGTTGCCGGTGACGATCGAGCCCGCGACGCGCACGGTGAACCGGTTGCCGTCGGCGTAGATCGCCCCGCCGCTGCCGCCGCCGGGGGTGCCGCCCCGCGCCGGGTTGGCGCCGCGCCCGATCGCCCTGTTGTGGGTGAGCACGCTGTTCAGCACCTCCCACGACACCCCGATGCCGCTCAGCGCCCCGCCGTTGGAGCATTCCCCGCCCTGCCCGGCGGCGCCGCCGAACGTGCTGTTCACGACGTACACCGGCAGGTCACGCCACTGGTCCAGCACCCGGATCGCGGCCCCGCCGACGTCCGGACCGGTGGGGTCGCAGCGGTTGCGGACGAAGGTCGCGTTCACGGCCTTGAACCGGCCGCCCCGCGCGAACACGGCACCACCACCGCCGCCGTCGGCCCGCTCTCCGGTGGCGTTCCCGTCGGCGAAGCGGATGTTCTGCACGGTGAGCTGCGGCCACTGCTGGTCGTCGCAGTGCGGCGTCGTCCACACCTGCGCCTTGTCGCAGGTGTTCATGTACAGAACGCGCCGCTTCCCGCCACCGCTCAGCGTCACCTTGCCCCCGCCGTCCAGCACCACGCGCTTGCTGGTGTTGCGGACCTTCGCGGTGGCCTGCATCGTGATCGTGACGGCCTTGGACCCGCAGGCGAACCGGATGAGCCCTCCCTTGGCCACCGCCGCCACGACCGCCGCCGACGTGCAGCTCGCGGGCGTGCCGTTCCCCACCACC
The DNA here is from genome assembly GCF_014646695.1 of Sphaerisporangium melleum. Classification (GTDB taxonomy): domain Bacteria; phylum Actinomycetota; class Actinomycetes; order Streptosporangiales; family Streptosporangiaceae; genus Sphaerisporangium; species Sphaerisporangium melleum. Next base: position 143,638 of record NZ_BMNT01000001.1, on the reverse strand, counting down.
CGATCGGGGCGCGATGTGTCGATCGCCCTGCCGTCCGCGGGCACCACCGCGCGGCCTGCGGGGTTGCCCGGCCCGGCGGCCCCCTGAGCGCTGGCCGGCACGGCCAGAGCCGTCCCGGTCATGACGACGACGACAGCGGCATGGCTCATTCGCACGCCCGCGATGCTACTGCGGCACTTGGCCGCATCACTCCCTTTCGTTCGATTTCGTCACCGGAAGCGCGCCAGTCACGGTCGGGCGGCCCGCACCGGGGTCAGGAGCCGGGTTCGATGTCGTGGAGGACGGCTTCCAGGGCGCGCAGGACGGAGGACCGCCAGCCGCCGTCCATGATCTGGCGGGCCCGCTGCTGGAGCGGGTCGCCCGGGTCGAAGCCCTCGTGCGACAGGAAGAGCCGGGTCCCCCTGCCCTCCGGCTCCAGCGTCCAGGTGATCGTCCAGTCGGCGTCGCTGCCCGGCTCGGCGTCCCGCCACCGCACGCTGAGCATCTTCTCCTCGGTGAAGGCGAGCACCTCGGCGGCGGCCGTGCCGGAGAACCCGGTGCCGGGCATGGCGATGCCCTGCATGGTGTAGCGGTGGCCGACCTCCAGCCGGAAGTCGCCGGGCATCATCCACCGGGCGAGCAGAGCGGGCTCGGTCAGCGCCCGCCACACCTTGGCGGGCGGATGCGGCAGGTACTGGTCGAGCCGGATGGCCGTCGGATCGCCGGCGGTGTGGCCGTCGCTCGTGGAGGGGCCGCCGGCGGGAGCGTCCTGCGGGGCGTGGCCGTCGTTCGTGGCCCTGGGGTTCATCGCCGTTCCTCTTCCTGTCCGTGTTCTTCGCGTTCGTCGCGGTCTTCGCGTTCGTCGTCCTGGCCTTCGTCGTCCAGGCGGTCGAGCAGGTCGCGCAGGCCGGTGAGCCGGTCCCGCCAGAAGCGCTCGAAGGGACTCAGCCACTGCTGCACTTCGGTCAGCGGAACGGCCTCCAGCCGGTAGAGCCGTTCCCGCCCTTCCTTGCGCTCGGTGACCAGCCCGGCCTCGCGTAACACGCGGAGGTGCTCGGAGAGGCTCGGCCGGGCCATCGCGAAGTTCCCGGCCAGCTTCCGTACCGGCTGCGGCCCCCCATCTCTGAGCAGGCGCAGCACCTCCCGGCGCACCGGGCTGGCCAGGGCCGCGAAGACCTGGTCCTCGGACGCGCTCACCGCGTCCACGGCCGGTCCTCCTCAACGGGGGTGACGTGCATGGGTCCCACTATAGGTAGGAAATCTCCTACCTGTCACACCGGCCGGTCGGCGACCGGTGCGGCACGGCCACCGAGGGCTTCCGGCGCAGGTCAGACCGCTTCGAGCGCGCCGAAGGCCGGCCGGGCGATGGAAGGCCGCGGCGGGGCGGCGTCCGACCGTGCCGCGCATGAGCGCGGTACGGGCCGAGGGTCAGCGTCCGGTGGCGCCGAGGACGATCGCGGCGAAACGGGTGGCCACCGTGCGCCACGCCGCCGTCGCGGCCTCCTGGTCGGCGACCGCCGCCGCGTACAGCTCCTCGCGGTCGAACCCCTGCTCCAGAAGCGGCCCGGCGTCCCATTGCAGGATGCGCTCGGGGGTCACCTCGGGGTGGAACTGGACGCCCCAGGCGCGATGGCCGACCCGGAACGCCTGGTAGGGGCACCGGGCGGTCTCGGCCAGCCAGACGGCGGCTGACGGCAGCGCGGTGATCGCGTCGACGTGGTGCTCGATCGCGGGCACCACCGCTGGCAGCCCGCGGAACAGCGGATCGCCCGCCGCCTCCGCGCGCACGCCGACCGGCGTGCTGCCGTGCTCGGGCGCGCCCGCGTCCGCCCGGACCTTCCCGCCGGCCACCGCGGCGAGCATCTGACCGCCGAGGCAGACGCCGAACATCGGCACCGAGCGGGTCAGGGCCTGGGAGACCAGAGACCTGGTGGCGGGCAGCCATGGCGCCCGCTCGTCGTCATCGGGCATGTAGCCGCCGCCGAGCACGAGCAGGCCGTCGTGCGCGAGCCGCGAGGGCGGGACGGCGCCGTCGAACGCGGCCACGACGTCCACCTCGACGCCCGCCTCCGACAGCCACTCCCCGAACCGCCCCGGCCCGCCGTTCACCCCGTGCTGGACGGCCAGCACCCGCGCCACCTCGGACATGAGCCCCGATGCTACCCGGCCCCCTCCCGCGTGCCTTCGCGCGGTCCGAGCCCGGCGTGCCCGCTCCGTACGCCCCGGGCTCAGGCCACCCTCGTCGCCCGTCCCGGTTCGGTGGTCTCCGCGGATGCCGGAGTCGTCCCGGATTCGAGGGAAGCGGACCCCTGATGCCGGTGCGGCGGCCCTTCGTGGCCGCAACCGGGAGGCGAGCCGTCTGGTGCTGCGTTTTACCCGGCCATTGCCAACGCCTTCACTAATCGTGATTGTTCCACTACTCTTCGTGTTCGACGCGAGCCGCGATTGCGGCCCGACAGGGACGGAGATCCAGTCATGCGCGGTATCACCAGGAAGATCGGCCTCGCCCTCGCGGCGGCCGGTGCGTTGCTCCTCACGGTCGCCCACCCCGCCGCGGCCGGGCGGGTCGGCGCTTCGCCGGGGCACGCCGCCGCGGCGGCGTACTTCGAGTTCGACTACCCGCCGATGCCGGACAAGTTCGTCGTCGAGATCGCCGATCCGGCCGAGGTTCAGCACGCCAGGGCCCTGCTGGACGGGACGGCCACGGACCGCCCGCACGTCATGGGGCGCATCGTCAAGCGCTCTGCGCCCTACAACCCCGGCTGGAGCTACCACCTCGACCCGGCGAGCGTCCGGTTCTTCGACGTCGCCATCGAGGTGTGCGACGCCGCGCCGCAGTACGTCGAGGACCACCTGGACGAGGCGGGCGGCGCGTTCCTCCCCGGCGGTTTCTGGTGCCCCTGGGGCTCCCGTCTCCTGCGTGAGGTGCGGGCGTCCTAGCGGCCCGGGCCGGCCCGGAGCGGGGAGGCGCGCCCTGGCTCCGGGCCGGCCCGGCGGACCGGTCTGGTGAGCGCGACCGGCCCGCCGAGCTCTTCCGTGGTTTCTCCAGACGCGCCCGCGGTCGGCGTCAGTCCGATGGCCTGCCGGGCCAGTGCTGGAGCAGGAAGTGGAGCCCGTCGAGAGCGCTGTCCCAGGACGCCCGCACCTCACGCGAGTGGCTGAATCCGCCGTTCAACTCCAGCGTGACGTACCCGTGGAAGGTGCTGCGCAGCAGGCGGCCCGCGTCGGTCAGGTGCGGCTCGTCGAGGTCGTAGGCGCGCAGCATGGCGTAGGTCAACTCGACGTTGCGGACGTAGGCGGCCGACCGGGCGGCGACCGCCGGGTCCAAAGGCGTCTGGTAAGCCGCGTACCGGCCGGGATGGGCGAGCGCGTAGGCGCGGTAGGCGTTGGCGAAGGCCGTCATGGCCTCCTTACCCGACCGTCCCGCCACCGCCGCGGCGATGCGGTCGGCGACCTCGCCCGCGGCGAGCAGGGTGACCCGTTCTCGCAGGTCCTGCAGGTTCTTGACGTGCGAGTACAGACTCGCGTCCCGTACGCCGAAGCTCCGGGCCACCGCCGACACGGTCACGTTCTCGAACCCGATGGCGTCCGCCAGGTCGGCGGCGGCCTCGGTCACCCGCTCGGCCGTGAGACCCGCACGAGCCATCCATCGCCTCCACGAAAACCGTTACCTAGGAGCCCTAGGTTTGTGCCTATTATGCCTAGGCAATGGTAGCGCCCTGGCGGCACGCCTGTCCTGGGCGCCGCGGAAGGGCGACCCGATCGAGGAGGACATCATGGACTTCGGCGGAGCGGCCGACGAGGGCTTCAGCGCGGTGGCGGACGTCTTCGCGCGGAACTTCACCGACTTCGGCGAGCTCGGCGCGGCCGTCACCGTGTACGCGGGCGGGCGCCCGGTCGTGGACCTGTGGGGCGGGGTGGCCGACCCGCGGACCGGCCGCCCATGGGAGCGCGACACGGTGGTCCCGGTCTTCTCCTGCACCAAGGGCATCGTGAGCATCTGCGTCCACCTGCTCGCCCAGCAGGGGCGCCTGGACCTCGACGCCCCGGTGGCCGCCCACTGGCCGGAGTTCGCCCGGGGCGGCAAGGACGCCATCACCCCGCGCATGGTGCTCACGCACCGCGCCGGCCTCCCTGTGCTGGACCGCACCCTCACCTTCGCCGAGATCACCGAATGGACGCCGGTGATCCGCGCGGTCGAGGAGCAGGAGCCGCTGTGGACGCCGGGCGAGGCCTACGAGTACCACGCCCACGTCTTCGGGTTCCTGCTCGGCGAGCTGGTCCGCCGGATCACCGGGCTCACCCCGGGCGCGTACTTCCGCACCGCCGTGGCCGACGAGCTGAAGCTCGCCACCTGGATCGGCCTGCCACCCGAGGAGGTCGGACGAGTGGCCAGGCTGGCCGAGGCCGAGGGACGGCCCCCGATGCCCGGCCCCGAGACGCTGATCATGCGCATGGTGACGATGAACGGGGCGATCCCCTTCCCGGGGCTGGAGGAGCCGCACGGCTGGAACGACCCCGCCCTGCTCGCCGCCGAGATCCCCGGGGCGGGCGCGGTCTCCTCGGCACGCGGCCTCGCCGCGGTGTACGCCGCCGCCGCGACCGGGGTGGCGGGCCGGCCGCGGCTGCTGTCGGCGGAGACCCTCACCGGGGCCGTACGCGAGCGGTCGGCCGGCGTGACCTGGTCGGGCATGGACGCCGGCCAGCGCTGGGGGTCGGGCTTCCTGCTCGACTCGGCGTTCCGGCCCATGCTCGGGCCGCGCAGCTTCGGCAACGACGGCGCGGGCGGGCAGTTCGCCTTCGGCGACGACGAGCACGGGGTGGGCTTCGCCTACCTGGCCAACCGCATGATCGGCCACGGTGACGCCCGCGCCACCCGCCTGGTGGAGGCCCTCCGCGACGCCCTGCGCCGCCACTGATTCCGGCCGCGGTAGCCCGCCCGCATCCCGACGACGCCGGCCGGGGCACTGGTGTGGCCCGGCCGGCGTCGTCGCCCGCTGAGACGGCCGAGGCTCCTGGACATCCGGCCTCTCCTGCGGCCGGCACGGCGAGGAGCCTCCCTCGGCCCGAGGTGGTGCGTCTACGAGCGGACGAAGACCGCGACCGTGCGGGGCGGGACGGTCAGGGTGCCGGTCGAGGCGTCGAAGGCCGACCGCCTGACGACCGGGTCGTCCGAGGCGGCCTGCACAGGGTGCAGGGCGACGGCGCCGCCCTTCAGCGCGGCCACCGTCTGCCGCTGCTCCTGCGGTGTCGCGTTGAACACGACCGTGATCGACTTCCAGCGCGGGTCGAGGCCGGCGGAGTCCAGGTGCATGGTCAGCACGCCCGGAGTCTCGTCCGGGCCCGCGAGCGGGAACGACAGCCGCCGCTGCACCTCGGCGAGCGAGCCGAGACCGAACACGGGGGAGGAGGAACGGATCTTCAGTAGGTCGCCGAACCGTGCCCGTGCCGCCCCGATCGCCGCGCAGTCCGCCTTGAGGGCGGGGTCGGCCAGCAGCGGCCGGGCGTAGGGCCACTTGGACTCGTTGTCGCCCTTCGGTGGCAGGCCCGCGCCGAACCCGTTGCCCGCCGCGCAGTCCCACAGCAGCCGGTTGAACCAGTCGCCGGAGTCGTAGGAGTTGCGGTCGAGCGACTTGGAGCGCAGCCGCTCGCTGCCCGCGTGGACGAACGCCGTGCCCTGGGACAGCACCGCCGAGGCCAGCGAGAGCGCCTGCATGCGCACCCGGTCGCCCATCGGCGTGTCCTGCGGCAGCTTGTAGGCGAGCGCGTCGAACAGCGTCTCGTTGTCGTGCGCGTCCACATAGGTGACCGCCTCGCCCGGCGCGGAGGTGTACCCGGCGGGGGAGCCGTTGTAGTCGACCTGGGCGCCGGTGACCGGTGCGCCGCTCGCCGAGGTGAACCGGTAGTCGCGCAGGTTGCCGGCCAGCCCCACCTTGATCAGGTCCTGGTAGTGCCGCAGCCGGGCCCGCTGCTGTTCGGCCGTGCCGTTGGCCGGGGATCCGTTCGGCGCCCCGGCCAGGCCGGAGCCGAAGCCCTGGACGCGCGGGTCGGCGTCGAACGGGCCGCCGCCGCGCACCGCGTCCCGCAGCCGGTCGTTGAACGTGCCGACGCCGGTGCCGGCCATGTTCGCCTGGGTGGCCTGGACGAACCGGGTGTCGTTCGCGACCTCCCCGAAGTTCCAGCCCTCGCCGTACAGGATGATCGACCTGCCGTCCACGCCGTCGCGGGCCGGGGTCAGCCGGTCCAGCGCGGCCCGCACGGCCAGGATGTTCGCCTTCGGGTGGTGGCCCATCAGGTCGAAGCGGAAGCCGTCCACCTTGTACTGCCTGGCCCAGGCCACCACCGAGTCCACGACGAGCTTGCCCATCATGGTGTGCTCGGGCGCGGTGCCCGCGCAGCAGGTGGAGGTGGCCACGGTGCCGTCGGGCAGCAGCCGGTGGTAGTAGCCGGGCACGACGCGGTCCAGCACCGACTTCGGGTCCTGCCCGGCGGCGTAAGTGTGGTTGTAGACGACGTCCATCACCACCCGCAGCCCGGCTCCGTTCAGCCTGGCCACCATCGAGCGGAACTCCTGGATCCGTCGGGTGCCGTCGGGGTCGGTGGCGTACGACCCTTCGGGCACGGTGTAGTGGACCGGGTCGTACCCCCAGTTGAACGAGTCCTTGGCCGCCGTCCGGGCCACGCACTCCTGCTGCTGTTCGGAGTCGGCGGGCATCGCGGCGAGGTCGCAGCCGGGTTCGGTGCGGTCGGCCCGCCGTTCGGGGACGCTGCCGATGTCGAAGGCGGGCAGCAGGTGGACGTGGGTGAGCCCGTCGGCGGCCAGCCGGCGCAGCTCCCTCATGCCGGCCGAGTCGCCGGTGAAGGCCGCGAACGTCCCGCGCCGCTCCGCCGGGACGGTGGCGTCGGAGGCGGAGAAGTCGCGCACGTGCAGCTCGTAGACCGACGCCTTCTCCTGCGGCACGGCCTTCGGCTTGCGCAGGCCCTCCCAGCCGGCCGGGCGGGTCGCCCGGTCGGCCAGGTCGGCGAGCTGGCTGCGCGCCGAGTCGGCGGCCAGGGACACGCTGTAGGGGTCGGTCACCTCGTTGGTGACCACACCGCCGGCCGCCGGGGAGTACACGGTGACCAGGAAGGTGTAGTAGCGGCCCTTCCAGGTGGGCAGGCCGCGCACCGACCACACGCCGGTGGCCTCGTCGCGCCGCATCCGGTGCACGGTGCGCCCGCCGCCGGACGGCCGGTCGTAGAGCGCCAGCTCCACCGTGCGCGCCGTCGGCGCCCACACCGACACCGTGGGCGCGGCCGACCCGGCCGACAGCTCCGAGGCCCGCGACGCGGCGGACGCCGGCCAGACCGGGCCGAGCTCGGCCCCGGCCGCCGCCGCGTACAGGTCGTCGAGCACGCCGGGGATCTGCACGCCGGTCGCGGTGCGCAGCGCGCCCGCCGCGTCGCGCTCGACGGCGACGACCTGGCCGCGCAGCGCCTCCCGCACCAGATCGGCGTCCCGTGGATCCACCTTCAGCGCGGCGTAGGAGGCCAGGTGCGGCCACGTGGCCTTCTGCGCGTCGCTCAGGCCGCCGCCGTCGGTGAGCCGGATCACCCGGATGTCGCCGGTCAGGTCACCGGTGCCCTCGTCGTAGGCGAGGTCGCCCTTGGCCGAGAACGCCAGCGCGTAGTGCAGGGCGGCGGACGGCATGACGTTCCAGGCGAGGGTGTCCCGGTCGATCCAGTGCGCGGTGGCCTTGGCCAGGTCGGCGTCCGCGCCCCGCGCCGGGGGCTGCGGCAGCAGGTAGCCCTCGGTGGCCGCCACCCGCCACGCCTCGTGGCCGGTGGCGCTCAGATCGAGCGACTGGTCGGCCGACAGGTCCTTGTCGTCGCCCTTATGGATGATGTAGCTCAGGCTCGTCGCCCCCTCGGCCAGTGGCACCCGGAAGTACACCCCGAAGCCGTCCCGGCCGGCCGGGAGGAGGGGCGTGGCCCACTCGGTGGGCCCGGCGGCCCCGGTCCACACGTGCAGTCCCCAGCCGTCGTAGTTCCCGTCCGGGCGGTGGTAATGCAGGATCGCGGTGTTCTCGGCGGCGGCGCGATCCGGATGCACGGTGGCGTCGCCCGAGTTCACGTACGCCTCGGGTCGCTCGGCCGGGACGAACGACTGGTCCGGGCCGGGGTCCTTGGCGTCGCCCTTGTGCACGATGAAGTTCAGCGGGACCGTCGGGTCCTTCAGCGGCACCTTCCAGTACGCGCCGTAGGAGTCGGTGCCGTCCGGCGGGCGCGGGCTCGCCCAGTCGGTGCCCGCGCCGTCGGCGATCGCCTCGCCCCACAGGTGCAGCCCCCAGCCGCCGTAGTCCCCGTCCGGCCGGTGGTAGCGCACGGTCGCGTACCCCTGGGCGGCGGCGCGCGAGGCGTACACGCCGGGCCTGCCCTCGGTCAGCCACACCTCGCCGGTCCGGCCGGGGTCGACCAGGCGGTCGCCGCCGTCCTTCTCGTCGCCGTTGTGGGTGATCAGGCCGACGCTCGCCGCGCCGGGCCTGAGCTTGATCCAGGCGAACCGGCCGGAGGAGTCCTCGCCGGTCAGCGGCAGCGGCGTGCCCCACTCGGTGGGCTGCTCGACGTCGCCCCAGACGTGCAGCCCCCAGCCGTCGTAGCCGGAGCGCTGGTAGTGGACGACCAGCCAGTCGCGGGTGACGGCGCCGGGCGGCTCGGGAGCGGGCGGGGCGGCCACGGTGGCGGTCGCCGTCGCGGCGGCGTACCGGCCGGCCGAATCCTTGACCACCGCCTTGTAGGTCACCTTCGTGCCGGGGGCGATCCCGGTCAGGTCGTGGAAGACCCGGAAGGTGCGGGCCTGACCCGAGACGGTGGGCGCGTCGTCGGTGCCGAGCACCGTCCAGCGGCCGTCACCGGCCTTGGCGGCGAAGGTCACCTGGTCGAACCCCTCGCCCGGGACGGTCGCGGTGACCGGGACGCGCGGGTCGCCGGCGGTGCCCCTGATCTCGGCGCCGGGCAGCGCCACCGAGACGGCGGGACCCGCGGCGGGAGCGGCGAGCCCGGCCGCGGCGCGGTAGACCACCGCGGACAGGGCGGGGACCGTGACCTGGAGCGTGCGGCCGGCGCCGGTGGCGAGGCTCGCCGCGCCCTCGCCGTACACGCGGGTGAAGGTCATGCCGGCGGAGTAGGTCGGGACGGCGGCCGTGGCCGGGGTCTCGGCGTTGTTCACCGCGACGACGTACTCGACCTGCTCCTTGGCGCCGATCCGGCTGAAGGCGTACAGCCCGCCGGACGCCAGCCGCTCGACCTGCGCGCCGTCGGCCAGTGCCGGGTGCGCGTCGCGCAGTTTCGCCAGCGCCGCGATGCCCTGGTAGATCGGGTGCGCGGGGACGAAGTTGTCCCGCGCGTGCGTCGCGGTGGTGCCGATCAGGTCGTCGGTCAGGTAGCTCGCCGTCGTGGTGGCGAACATCGGCTGGCGGGCGTCCTTGTCGCCGCCCTTGCCGGTGAACCCCTGCTCGTCGCCGTAGTACACGACCGGCTGGCCGCGGGTGAGGTACATCAGCTCGTGCGCGAGCAGGTCGCGCCGCAGCAGTTCGGCGTCGGACGCGCCCGGGTTGTCCTGGGTGACGAACCGGCCGATGCGGCCCATGTCGTGGTTGCCGAGGAACGTCGGCAGCGAGGCGGCGTTCCGGTCGGTGGTGGTGTGGTGGTCGTCGCCCGCGTACAGCCGGGCGAGCCGGGAGGCGTCGGCCGTGCCGCCGCCGAACGACCGCGCGGCCTCCTGGAACGGGAAGTCCAGCGTCGCGTCCATGCCGCCCTGCGTGGAGTAACGGCTGGTCACGGCCGGGTCGCCGGAGTACACCTCGCCGAACATGAAGAAGCGGTCCTGGCCGCGGCGGGCGGCGTACTCGTGCAGCGCCGGGGAGAACTCCCGCCAGAACTCCATGTTCACGTGCTTGGCGGTGTCGATGCGGAAGCCGTCGATGCCGGTGTCGCGGACCCACGTCCTGTAGACGTCGATCATGCCCTTGACGACCTCGGGCCGTTCGGTCCACAGGTCGTCCAGGCCGGAGAAGTCGCCGTACTCGTCGGTCTCGCCGCCGCTGAAGGTCGAGTCGCCCCGGTTGTGGTACATCGTCGGATCGTTCAGCCACGCCGGGGTCTTGACGCCCTTGGCCGCGACCGGCGTGTACGGGAAGGAGTCCGCGTCGACCTGGGGGAAGGTGCTCTTGCCCGCGTAGGCGCGATCGTCGAACGGCCGGCCGTCGACGTCGACGTAGGGGTAGGCGCCCTTGGACCGGTAGGTGGAGGTCTTCTCCTTGTAGTCGACCACGTCGGCGGTGTGGTTGGTGATGATGTCGAAGAACACCTTCATGCCACGCTTGTGCGCCTCGCGGACGAGCTGTTTCATCTGCGCGTTGGTGCCGAGGTGCGGGTCGATCGAGGTGAAGTCGGTGATCCAGTAGCCGTGGTACCCGGCCGAGGCGTCGGCGCCGGTGCCCTGGACCGGGCGGTTGCGGAACGCGGGAGTGAGCCAGATCGCGGTGCTGCCCAGCCCCTTGACGTAGTCCAGCCTGCCGATCAGCCCGGCCAGGTCGCCGCCCTGATAGAAGCCCTTGTCGGCCGGATCGAACCCGGTGGTGAGCCGGTCGCCGGTCAGCCCGCCGCGGTCGTTGCCCGGGTCGCCGTTGGCGAACCGGTCGGTCATCACGAAGTAGAACCGCTCGCGTGACAGCCGGTCGCGCGGAGCGTCGCGGGCCAGGTCCTTGTCCGACGGCCCGGCCGTCCTGCTCACCGGCGACACCACCGGCCCGCCCCCACCCGATCCTTGCCCGCCACCGCCGGATCCTTGCCCGCCACCGCCCACCACCGGCCCCGGCGGCCCGGCCGTCCCCGCTGAGCCGCTCGACCCGCTCCAAGCGCTCGACCCGCTCGATCGGCTCGGCTTGCCCGGCCCGGTCGAGCCGGTCGAGGCCGTCATGGTGGTCGAGTGGGCGAGGCCGGCGCCGCCGGCCGTGGTGGCGTGCGCGGCGGGTGCCGGGGAGACCGCGGCGAGCGGCGCCGCGCAGAGGACCGCTGTGAGGACCGCGGCGAGCGGGCGGCGGGTCGCGCCGTGCGCGGACGCCCTCCTCGCGGACCGTGGGGGGACTGGCCAGACCACGAGGGCCTCCGCATGTCGTATTTCACGGTTGTTGCCCGGAAGTTACTCAGCCGATCAGCTCGAAGCAATCCCTTTCAGAAACTTCCTGAAAATTACCAACCAGCCCTGATCGGGGTGCCTGCACCGCATGACCGGCCTTTCGCCCTGCGGTCTCCCTACCGTCCGTCGGGGGAACCGGGCTGTTCGGGACGGCCGGGCGGGGGTGTGGGGGAGGGGCCGAGGGTGATGGGGCCGGTGAAGGTGTGGCCCTGCACCACCGAGCCGTGGACGGTGCCGCTGATGGTGTTGCGTACTGACGGCTCCTGGGGGCCGGGGGCGCCGCGCCGTCCTTCCTCCTCGTCGTGCGGGGGCCGCGCGTCCGGGTCGTGCTCGTGTGTCGCGGGCGCCGAGCCGTCCGCCTCCCGCGCCGGCGCGCCGGTGCCCTGAGGGCGGCGGGCCAGGACGACGCCGTACGCCGACAGGGCCAGCCCGGCGACGCCGGTGAACGCGCCCAGCACGCTGGCGAGCTTGTCGGCGTCGTCCAGACCGGCGCGGCTGAACAGCACGCCGAGCCCTGCCAGGACGAGGACGAGCCCCGTGCCGAGCACCGCCACCCGGACGAGGGGCCTTCCGCGTGATCGCCTCACCCGGCGATTCTGCCCCGCCGGGCCGCGCCGGGTACAGCCTCGGCCAGGACAGGTATGGCAGTCGGACGACAGGTATGGCCGCCGGACAAGGCGTCCGGCGAGGACGCCGGCGGACGCGTACGGGTGGCGAGGACGGTGTCAGCCGGCACGAGGGCTCGCACTGCGAGCGCGGCGGTGGCTCGGCCGGCGAGGGCTCGGGTGTGGGTGGCTTGGGTGGCCGGGTGGTCAGGCGGGGCGGTGGGTGGGCAGGTCGGCGAGCGCGTTGGCGAGGGCGGTGTCGACGTCCAGGTCACGCCCGCGGGCGAAGGCGGTGTCGAACGGCCGGTCCCCGAGGGCGGCCCGCACCCGCGACTCGGTGCGCTCGCGCAGGCCGTCCTCCCGGGGCAGCCAGGGACACAGGCCGAAACTGCTCTCGACCAACTGGCCGCTGCCGAGGAGTCGCGCGGCGCGCTCCATGTCGCCCCGCTCGGCCGCGATGTGGGCCAGGCCGCCCAGCACGAACGCCATGCCGAACGCGTCGTGCAGCAGCGTCTTGTCCCGCAGGGCGGCACGGGCGCGCTCGTCGGCGGCGGCGAAGTCACCGCGGTCGGCCTCGACCAGGCTGCGCACCGCCTCACCCGAGGAACGCAGCCAGATGTCCCCCCAGGCGCCGCACAGTGACCGCTGCCACCGCAGGCACGCGAGGGCCTGCTCGTGCCTGCCGAGCCGCCACAGGGCGTGGGCCTGGCCGGTCACCGCGAGGGCGAGGCCCGCGCGACGGTCCCCGCCGTCCTCGTGGGTCTGCCGGGCGCTCTCGTACAGCGACAGTGCCTCGGCGACGTACCCCCAGCGCAGTCCGGTGGCCGCGCACCAGGCGGTGCCCCAGCCCACCGCGGTCAGGTCGTGCTGGGGGAACGCCTGGGACAGGCACTCGGTGGCCAGGTCGTTGGCCTCGTCCAGGTCTCCCTGCAGGTCGGCGAGCCACGCCGAGGCCCACAGCGCCCGGGAGAGGACCGGGCCGGCGGGCTGGGCGTAGGAGAGCGCCCGCCGCAGGTGGCGGCGTCCCTCCGCGACGAACCCGCAGGCCGCCCAGAAGCAGGCGAGCCGCCCGGCCAGGTCGAGGCCGGCCCCGCGCTCGGCGGGCTCGTCCAGGCAGAAGTCGAGCGCGGCCCGCAGGTGCGGCAGCTCGTGGCGGACGCGGGCGTACCACGCGGCCTGCTCGGGGCCGAACCATTCCTCGTCGAACCGGCGGGCCAGGGCGAGGTAGTGGTCGCGGTGGCGCCGCCGCGACGCGGTGGTCTGCCCCAGCTCGCGCAGCCAGGCGGCGCCGTACGCGCGCACGGCGCCGAGCATGCGGAAGCGGATGGCCGCGCCGGTGTCCAGGCGGAGCACGACGGACTTGTCCACCAGGGCGAGCAGCAGGTCTTCGATGTCCTCCGGGTACGGGCCGGTGGCGTCGTCGGGGCAGACGCCCACGGCCTGCGCCGCCCGCAGGTCGAAGTCGGCGGTGAACACCGACAGCCGTGCCCACAGCAGCCGCTCGGGCGGCTCGCACAGCTGATGGCTCCAGCCGATGGAGGTGCGCATGGCCCGGTGCCGGGTGGTCCCGTCGCGTCCGGCGTCCGACAGCAGGTCCAGAAGGTCGCCGGCGCCGTCCAGCAGCCGGGGCAGGGGCAGCGTGGTCATGCGCGCCGCGGCCAGCTCGATCGCCAGCGGGACGCCGTCCAGCCGCCGGCACAGCGCCGTCACCTCGGGCGTCGTGGTGAAGCCCGGCACGGCGGCCGCGGCCCGGTCGGCGAACAGCGCGACGGCGCCCTCAGCGCCGGTGCCTGCGCCGTCCTCCTCGACCGGCAGCGGCCCCACCTCCAGGCGTGCCTCGCCCGGCACCCCGAGCACGCGCCGGCCGGTCGCCAGGACGCGCAGCCCGGGCGCCGCCTGCAGGAGCCGGCCCACCGCTGCCGCGCAGGCGCAGGCGAGGTGCTCGCAGGTGTCCAGTACCAGGAGCGCGCGGCGCCGGGCGAGGAACTCGGCCAGGACGTCCAGCGCCGGGCGGCCGGGCCGGGCGGGGACGCCGAGCGCCGAGCCGATCGCGTCTCCCAGCGCCTCGGGCGCGCACAGGGAGGACAGCTCGACCAGCCACACGCCGTGCGGGAACCGGGAGGTCAGCTCGCGGGCGGCGCGCAGCGCGAGACGTGTCTTGCCGATTCCGCCGCCGCCGGTGAGCGTCACCACGCGCGACTCCTGGAGCATCCGGGCGATCTCCGCCCGCTCGTGCCGCCGCCCCACGAAGCTCGTCGTCTCGACGGGCAGATTGCCCACCCCTGCACCGACCGGCCCGACCATGGCCGCCCCACGTCGCTCGGTTCCAGATGTGCAGCAATGGTAATTCAGCCCGCGTCACTGGCAAATATCGGCTTTGTCGCGTGGCTACGCCGGCCGCGAAACCGGCCAGGCACGCTGTTCGCCCGCCGTATCCGTCCTGGACGAGGCCGTGCCGGTGCGCGTGTACGGGAGGACCTATGGGCCGATGGCGCTCGGAGGAGATCGGCGGCGGTGGCGCCATGGAGGAGTCGGAGACCGCCGGCGCCGCGAGGGCTCCGAGCCCGGTGGGGCGCCGGGTCTCTCAGGGGCCGGACGTGAGAGGGAGGGCCGGGAGGCGGAGCAGGCGGGCTGGAGGCCAAAGGGCTCGTCCGGCGGCGCCGGCACGAGGGGGACCGGCGATCGGTGGTGATCGAGGTGACCCCGGAGGGGGAGGCGCTCGCCCCACGGCTGGCCCCGGTGTTCGGGCGGACCGTCAGCCGGTTGCCGGCCGGCTTCGCGGAACCGGAGTTGCGGCAGCTCACGGGCATGCTGCACCGCATGCTGGACAACCTCCGCGAAAGCCGTGAAAATCCAGTTGATTAGTGCCTGTGCGAAGCTGTTGACAGCAATGCCACAAATGACATTATTCAGCCATGCGTGAGGAAGCCGAGCGGCTGCTGCTGATCCAGGACGATTTCGAGCGCTTCCGCGCCGCCACGCGGCTCCTGGTCGATCTGGACGATCTGATGCTGGAGATCTCGCGCATCCGCAACGAGAGCGCCTCCCGGATGCAGATCATCTCGGTCACCCCGCCCGCCCGTTCGGACGACGCGCTGCCGGACGACGCGCGGGCCGTGCTGGAATGCATCCGCAGAACCGGTGCCCAGCGGTTCCGCAGGCGTGACATCTTCCGCCGCATGGCCCGGAGGTTCAAGCGCGTCGCCGCCATGGTGCCCGCGCTGGACCTGCTGGAGGCCGCGGGCTACATCCGCAAGATCGAGCCGGCCGTCGTGGCGGGCCAGCCCGGCCGCAGGCGCTCCCCGGAGTACGAGGTGCGGCTCTAGGAGCTCGCCCGGCGCCCGCGCCGGACGCTTCGCCCGCCGCCGCTCAGACCTGCGGGGCGGGCTCGGTGGCGGCCGGATCGGGCGGAGGGGTGTCCTCGGCGGCGGCCGGATCGAGCGAGGGAGTGCCCTCGACCGTCGCGGCGTCGTCGATGCCGGAGAGCGTGGCCCGCACGCTCAACATGGCCTCACCGGTGGTCTCGTAGGTGTCGAACGCCTTGCGCAGCCCGGTGATCGTCAGCACCCGCAGCAGCGTGCCCTGCACGCCGCTGATCATCAGTGCTCGGCCGGTGGCCTCGCTGCGCCGCAGTGCGGCGATGAGCTCGCTCAACCCGACCGAGTCGCAGAAGGTGACGGCCGAGAAGTCGAGAATGACGGCGGTGATCCCCGGTGCGCTCCACACGCGGCTGAGCTCGTCGCGGAGCAGCGGGGCGGTGCGATGGTCGAGCTCTCCCTGGGCCTCCACGACGATGGCGTTCTGCCGCACCTCCGAGGACACCACCAATCCCATTTGCGGATCGGCGCCAAACTGCATGATCAGCTCCTTCGGCCTGCGGGGTTCAGGGCAGGCATGCATCCCTTCCTACCAGGTTCGGAGCATCACCAACGACACACGGCCGTACAGGTTAGGGCGCATCCACCGCCCGCCGGCCGGTCCGGGCGAGGTGGAGGCGGGCTTGGCGGCCTCCGATCCCCGGGCCGCGGGTGGAGAAAATCTTTCGCCGATGATCCGCTGCCGGCGCTCGGCGACGGCGCCGGGCGGGATCAGCGGGGAGTGGGGACGATCACCGTCACGCCGGGCACGCCGGCGGAGGCCATGGTGGTGAGCGCCTCGGGAGCCTCGTCCAGGCCGATGGTCCGGGTGATCAGGACGTCCGGCCGCAGCCGGCCATCGGCGATCATGCCGAGCATCGGCGGGTACGCGTGCGCGGCCATGCCGTGGCTGCCGAGGATCGTGAGCTCCAGGCCGATCACCCGGTCCATCGGCACGGCGGGGTGCCCGGCGGCCGCGGGGAGCAGACCGACCTGGACGTGCCGGCCGCGCCGCCGCAGGCTCTCGATCGCCGCCCCGCAGGTGGCCGGGCTGCCGAGCGCGTCGACGGTCAGGTGGGCGCCGCCGCCGGTGATCTCGCGCACCACCGCGGGCGCGTCCTCCGCGGGAACCGCGTGCGTGGCGCCGAGGCCGGTGGCCAGTTGCCGGGCGGCGGCGGAGACGTCCACGGCGATCACCCGTGCCCCGCACGCGGCGGCGATCATGACGGCGGACAGCCCGACGCCGCCGCACCCGTACACCGCCACCCATTCGCCCGCCGCGACGCGCCCCTGCGCGACCACCGCGCGGAAGGCGGTGGCGAAGCGGCAGCCCAGGCTCGCGGCCGTGGGGAACGTCATGGCGTCCGGCAGCCGTACCAGGTTGACGTCGGCGTTCCCGACCGCGACGTACTCGGCGAAGGAGCCCCAGTGGGTGAAGCCGGGCTGCGTCTGCCGCTCGCAGACCTGCTGGTCGCCCGCCGCGCAGGACGGGCAGCTCCCGCAGGCGCAGACGAAGGGGGTGGTGACGCGGTCGCCGGGACGCCACCCGCGCACCTCGCCGCCGACCGCCTCGACCACACCGGCCAGCTCGTGCCCCGGGACGTGCGGGAAGTCGCGGATGTCCGGGTCGTGACCCATCCAGCCGTGCCAGTCGCTGCGGCACAGCCCGGTCGCCGCCACCCGGATCACCGCGCCGGCGCGGTCCGGGAGCGGGTCGGCCGCTTCGCGCACCTCCGGCCGCCCGCCGAACTCGTCGTACTGCACAGCGCGCACCCGCGAACTCCCGTCTTCCGGTACCGCCCCATTCTGCCGCCCGCCCGTTCCGCGCGTCGCCGGGTCCACCGGCCGTCAGGCCGGTGCGCCGTTCCCGCTCGGCTCGGCCAGTGGCCCCTCGTTCTCCTCGTCCTCCGCGAGCGGGTCGGGCAGGCGCCAGCCGGTGATCAGGTGGGGCAGGATCAGGTGGGTCAGGAAGAGCGCGAAGACGTAGATCACGGCCGCCGCGGTGGGAATCCGGACGAGGAAGTGGTCGGCGCCGTCCAGAAAGAAGGTCAGCGCGAGGGTCAGGCCGAGCAACCAGGCGGTGGCCCGGTGGGCCAGGGAACGCACCTGCCGGCGCTCGGCGAGCTGGCGTTCGTCCAGCCGGTTCTCGCCCATCGCGACCGCGCCGCCGGAGGCGACCAGGAGCACGGCGTACGCCCAGGCGTAGACCAGCAGGCCGATCCCGCCGAGCGTGAACGTCGTCCACATCGCCGGGTCGCTGGGGGCCAGGAACCAGCAGACGACCGCGCTGACGTACCCCAGGGCGACCGCGGCGGCGCCGAGCACGACGGCGGTCCGGCGTCCCCGCCGGGTGCCGTACCAGAAGAAGGGGACGCTGCGCCGCACTTCGGCGAACTGCCGCTCGTTGATCTGGCCCATCACTTCACCACCTCACTGCCCAGCCGGGGAAACGGCCTGAGCGAGAAGACGACTTCGACCGGCACGCCGAAGTACTCGGCGATGCGCAGTGCCAGGAACAGGCTGGGGCTGTACTCGCCCCGCTCCAGGTAACCGATGGTCTGGTAGTGCACGCCGAGCGCGGCGGCGAGGTCCTTGCGTGAGACGCCGCGCTCGGCCCGGAGCATCGAGATGCGGTTGTGGACCTCTTCAGCGGACACGGCTGCGCCCTGCTCCCGGGACCCGGTGGAAGGGTTCCCGCCTGAGCGGTGGCCGCGCGGTCCGCGTGGCCATGAGTGGAGTATCCATGCCGCTGAATGTAGTACAAGTACTACATTCGATCCAGTACCTACGACGAAATATCCGGGGACTACCTCACCTCGCCGTTCGCCCGGGTGGTGGCGGCCGTGCCCGGTGGGAGGCCGGCGCTGACCTGGTGTTCCCGGACGTCTACGGGGCATGGGGCACACATGGCCACCACCGCGCTGCTTGTGATCGACATGCTGAGCCCGTACGCGCACGAGGACGTCGAGCTGCTGGAGGGCAGCGCGGAGCAGGTGGTGCCGCCGCTGGCCGAGCTGGTGCGGCGGGCGCACGACCGCGAGGACGTCGAGCTCGTGTACGTCAACGACAACCACGGCGACTTCACCGCGTCGCGGGAGGAGATCGAGGACCGCGCCCGCAAGGGCAGGCGTCCCGACCTGGTCGAGCCGTTGCTGGCGCCGCCGGACTGCGCGTTCCTCACCAAGGTCCGGCACAGCGCCTTCTTCGGCACCTCCCTTTCGTACCTCCTGCACCACCGGGGCGTGGAGACGATCATCTTGACCGGCCAGGTCACCGAGCAGTGCATCCTCTACACCGCGCTGGACTCCTACGTGCGGCACTACTCGATCAAGGTCCCGCGCGACTGCGTGGCGCACATCCACGCCGACCTCGCCGACGCGGCGCTGCGGATGATGGAGCGCAACATGCGCGCCGAGATCATCACCTCCGCCACCTGCCTGGACGGCTGAGCCGCCCGCGCTTCCCGACATTTGACCTCTCGTCGAGCTTTAGTTGGCCATCAACCGGATAGGGGTGGACGACCGACGCCAACGGAGGGAGCCGTCGTCATGACGGACGTGTCCAGCAAGGGCCCGCAGCCGGGGGACGAGCGTCCTGTGCTGACCAACCGGCAGGGCCATCCGGTCCATGACAACCAGAACCAGCGGACGGTGGGCGCCCGGGGCCCGGCCACGCTGGAGAACTACCAGTTCCTGGAGAAGATCAGCCACTTCGACCGCGAGCGCATCCCCGAGCGCGTCGTCCACGCGCGCGGCGTCACCGCCTTCGGCTACTTCGAGGCCAGTGGATACCTCGGTGAGGAGCCGATCAGCCGGTACACCCGCGCCGTGCCGTTCAGCGAGCCGGGCAAGCGCACGGACGTCGCCGTGCGGTTCTCCACCGTGATCGGCGGACGGGACTCCTCGGAGTCGGCACGTGACCCGCGCGGCTTCGCGGTGAAGTTCTACACCGAGCGCGGCAACTGGGACCTGGTGGGCAACGACCTGGCGGTGTTCTTCATCAGGGACGCCATCAAGTTCCCCGACGTGATCCATGCCCTCAAGCCGGACCCGGTGACCTTCCGGCAGGAGCCCAACCGCATTCTCGACTTCATGTCGCAGACGCCCGAGTGCATGCACATGCTCGTCAACCTGTTCAGCCCGCGCGGCATCCCCTCGGACTACCGGCACATGCAGGGATTCGGGGTCAACACCTACAAGTGGGTCAACCAGCGCGGCGAGACGCACCTGGTCAAGTACCACTGGATGCCCAGGCAGGGCGTCCGGAGCATGACCGAGGAGGACGCGGCGGTCATGCAGGGCCGCGACCTCGGGCACGCCACCAAGGACCTGCAGAACGCGATCGACCGCGGTGACTTCCCCGAGTGGGACCTGCTGGTGCAGATCATGACCGACGACGAGCATCCCGAGCTGGACTTCGACCCGCTCGACGACACCAAGGTGTGGCCGGAGGACCGCTTCCCGGCCCTGCCGGTCGGCCGCATGGTGCTGAACCGCAACGTCGACAACTTCTTCGCCGAGAACGAGCAGATCTCCTTCGGCACCGGAGTGCTGATCGACGGGCTGGACTTCTCCGACGACAAGATGCTGGTGGGCCGCACCTTCTCCTACAGCGACACCCAGCGCTACCGGGTCGGGCCGAACTACCTGCAACTGCCGGTGAACCAGGCCAAGAACGCGGCGGTCCACACCAACCAGCGCGACGGCCTGATGACCTACCACGTCGACGGGCAGGGGGAGAACCCGCACGTCAACTACGAGCCGTCGATCACCGGAGGGCTCCGCGAGGCCGAGTACCCCACGCAGGACGAGCAGGGGCCGATGATCAGCGGGCGGGTCACCCGCACGCGCATCCCGCGCACCAACGACTACAAGCAGGCCGGTCAGCGCTACCTGCTGATGGAGCAGTGGGAGCGTGACGACCTGGTGCGCAACTTCACCACGTTGCTGGCGCAGTGCGACCGGCCCATCCAGGACCGGATGGTCTGGCACCTGCTCATGGTCGAGGACGACCTCGGGCTGCGCGTCGGCGCCGGTCTCGGCATCGGGCCCGAGGACGTCCTGCACCTGGAGCCGCTGGCGAGCCAGGACCTGACCGACGAGGACCGCGAGCGGCTGTCCAAGCTCGGCAAGAACGGGCCGCGGGACGTGACCGGGCTGAAGATGACCCACTGCGTGCCCAACGAGCGTTTCATCCCCTGACCGGCGGCCCCGCCACGGCCGGCCCTGGAACGCGGCCGGCCTGCGCGGAGCGCCGGTTGCGGCGGCCGCGGCGGGGCCAGGGGCGGTAGCGTTCGGGTATGACCGGTCCATCCCGGGAGTGGCGGGTCCGCCGCGAGTTCACCTTCCTCAAGGTGGCCGCCGCGGCGGCCTTCGCCGTCACCGCCTTCGCCGTGTCCGGTGACACGCGCGGCATGCTGCTGTGCGCGGCCGCCGCGGTGATGCTGGGCGGCTTCGCCCTGCGCGACGTCCTGGCCCCGGTGCGGCTCGCCGCCGACCAGGGCGGGCTCACCGTGGTGACCGGCGTCGCCCGCCGCGTGCGGGTGCCCTGGCCGCACGTCGCCTACATCCGCGTCGCGCCCAACGCCCGGTACGGCCTGCGCTGGGACATGCTGGAGATCGAGACGGCCGAGGGCCTGCACCTGTTCTCCTCGCACGAGCTCGGCACCTCCTGCATGGACGCGGCCGACGAGCTGTTCCGCCTCAGGCCCGCCTGACGCCGCGGTCAGAAAACGCTCTCTCAACCGCGCCGCCCGGCGCCCCGTCGGCCCGGCGCATGCACTCCGGAGCCCCTGCTCGGCACGGGAATCGGGCGCGAAGGACGCTCCGGACGCCGATCACGCGGGTCTCAGCCCTCTCGGAGAGCGCTCTACCGCACTCTTGACTCCGCGCTTTCACACGGTGAAGATCCGAGCAGTGCGGCTGCGGGGGGCCGTACCCGACCCGCGCAGTGCAACAGAACGGACGCCAATGACCAGACCCCCTGTCCGATCACGCGCCCGCCGCCGCGCCACCGTGCTGCTGGCCGGGCTCGCACTCCTCGCCGGTGGCGTCGTCGGAGTGCCCGGCGCGGGCGCAGACAGCGCGAAGGGCCCACGGCAACCGGTGATCGGCAAGCCCGCCCTGGACGAGCACGGCTGTGCCCGCATCGAGAAGACCCTGCCCAAGCTCGCCGACTGGCCCAAGGTCGTCAGCCGGATCGAGAAGAACCCCGCGGACGAGCGGCGGATCGCCAAGATCGTCTCGGGCATGACCCTGGCAGAGAAGGTCGGCCAGATGGTCCAGCCGGAGATCTCGGCCATCACCCCGGCCGAGGTCGCGCAGTACTTCATCGGCACGGTGCTGAACGGCGGCGGCTCATGGCCCGGCCGTGACAAGCACGCTCCGCAGAAGGCGTGGCTCGACCTGGCCGACGCCTACTGGCAGGCGTCCGTCTCCACCCGGACCAAGATCCCGGTCATCTGGGGCATCGACGCCGTTCACGGCAACAGCAACGTCTACGGCGCCACGCTCTTCCCGCACAACATCGGCCTCGGCGCCGCCCACGACCCCTGCCTGATCCGCGACATCGGCGCCGCCACCGCCGCCCAGGTCCGCGCCACCGGGCAGGACTGGGCGTTCTCGCCGACCCTCGCCGTCGTACGCGACGACCGGTGGGGCCGCATCTACGAGGGCTTCTCCGAGGACCCGCGCATCACCCGCGCCTACGGGTACGAGGCCGTGCGCGGTCTGCAGGGCACCCACCCGCGCGGCGTCGGCGACAGGGGCGTCCTCGCCACCGCCAAGCACTTCATCGGTGACGGCGGCACCATCAAGGGCACCGACCAGGGGGTGAACCCGTCCTCCGAGGCCGAGATGGCCAACATCCACGGCCAGGGCTACTACGGCGCGCTCGCCGCCGGCACGCAGACCGTGATGGCCTCGTTCAACAGCTGGGCCAACGCCGACCTCGGCATCGACGAGGGCAAGATCCACGGCAGCAGGCACGCCATCACCGACATCCTCAAGGGCAAGATGGGCTTCGACGGCCTGGTCGTCGGCGACTGGAACGCCCACGGCCAGGTCACGGGCTGCACCAACTCCAGCTGCGCCCGGGCGATCAACGCCGGCCTCGACGTCATCATGGTGCCGAACGACTGGAAGGCGTTCATCGCCAACACCATCGCCCAGGTGCAGAGCGGGGAGATCCCGATGGCGCGCGTCGACGACGCGGTCACCCGCATCCTCCGGGTGAAGCTGCGCGCCGGCCTGTTCGGCGCGCCCAAGCCCTCCAAGCGGGCCTTCGCCGGCTCCGCCACCGCGCTCCAGGCCGGCGCGCTCGCCCGCAAGGCCGTCCGCGAGTCGCAGGTGCTGCTGAAGAACAACGGCAAGGTGCTGCCGCTCTCGCCGAGGTCGAAGGTGCTGGTCGTCGGCAAGAGCGCCGACAGCCTGCCGAACCAGACCGGCGGCTGGAGCCTCACCTGGCAGGGCACCGGCAACACCAACGCCGACTTCCCGAACGGCACGACCATCCTCGGCGGACTGCGCGAGGCGCTCGGCGCCGGCAACGTCACCTTCAGCGAGAACGCGGACGGCGTCGACCCGTCGGCCTACGACGCGGTCATCGCGGTGATCGGCGAGACGCCGTACGCCGAGGGCGTCGGCGACCTCGCCCGCCGCTCGCTGCAGGCCGCCGCGCTGTACCCCGGCGACCTGGCCGTCCTGGACAAGGTCCACGGCAAGGGCACCCCGGTCGTCACCGTGTACCTCTCCGGCCGCCCGCTGCAGGTCAACAAGGAGCTCAACCGCTCCGAGGCGTTCGTCGCGGCCTGGCTGCCCGGCACCGAGGGCGGCGGCGTCGCCGACCTGCTGGTGCGCGGCCCGCGCACGGGCCAGGGCTACACCGGCAAGCTGTCCTACTCCTGGCCCAAGGAGGCCTGCCAGACCCCGCTCAACGTGGGCGACCCGGGCTACGACCCGCTCTTCCCGATCGGCTACGGCCTGCGCTACGGGCAGACCGGCTCGGTGGGGGCCCTCGACGAGACCGCGCAGACCGGCGCGTGCGGCTCGACCGGCGGCGGCGGAGGCACCGCCACCGAGGACCTGGAGGTGTTCAACCGCACCGACGTCGCCCCGTACAAGAGCCTCATCGGCTCGGCGGAGAACTGGAGCGGCACCGAGATCGGCGCGGACGGCGAGGCCGCCCACACCGAGATCAACGTCGTGCCCTCCGACGTGAACGTCCAGCAGGACGGCCTCAAGGCCACCTGGACCGGCGGCCCCGCGCAGCTCTACATGCAGAACCCGGCCGGCGGCACCGACCTGCGCGGCTACCTGAACGCCGACGCCGCCCTGGAGTTCGACACCATCGTCCACCAGCCGCCGGCCGGCCGGACGGTGATCAGCGCGCACTGCGTGTACCCGTGCCTGGCCGAGGTGGTGGCGACCTCGCTGTTCCAGAACCTTCCGGTGGGGAGCAAGGCCACCGTCAAGATCCCGGTGTCCTGCTTCTCGCCGAACCTGGATTTCGAGAACGTCAACACGCCGTTCCTCGTCTACACCGAAGCGGCCTTCTCCGCGTCCTTCGCCAACGTCCGCTGGGTGCCGGGCGCCGGCAAGGACCCTGACGCCCGCAAATGCTCCGATCTGACCTGACCCCGGCGGCTTGGCCGGGCCGACCTGGCCCGGCCTGCTGAGGCGGGAACCCCCGGGGCCGCGGAAAGAACCCTTTCCCGCGGCCCCGGGCCGCCCGAGCCCTGCTCGTGGTGGTAACACCAGCGTCCGGGGCGAGGGACGACGCGGGAGCCTCAGCCGAGGGCGCGGGTCCCGGGCGGGGCGCCGGGGACCTCGCCCAGCCAGGCGGTGGCCTCGTGGGGGGCACCGAAGCGGATCACGCGCAGGTGGGAGAAGCGGGGGTCGCCGACGCGGCTCGCGATGTCGGCGCGGCGGGCGCCGTGCTGGGACCAGGCCCACCACGCGGGGTGGTCCCGGCGGAACCAGCCGGACAGCGTCTCGCGGTTGCCGCCGAAAATCCGCTCGCGCAGCAGCGTCCGGCGCAGCGAGCGGCGCAGGACGCGCGGCATGATGACCGCCCGGCCGTAGTCCAGCCAGACCACGGTGTCGGCGCGCTCCCACAGCAGATCGCGCACCTCGGGGTAGCCGAACGAGTCGAAGATCCAGGCAGGCGCCGCCGTGATGGCCGCCACCTTGGCCGCGAACTCCTCGTCCACGCCCCAACCCGGAGCCACATAGTGCAGGGCGTCCATCTCGTGGTACGGCACCCCGAGGCGCCGGCCCAGCTCCCGCGCCATCGTCGACTTGCCGGCCCCGGTGATGCCGGCGACGAGAATCCGCCGCACACGCCGCACCCTAACACCATGGTCGCGACGGCCCGCCCGGCCGAGCCCGGGCCGGCCCGACGCGGGGAGGTCACCGCGCACCCCGCGGGGTGCGCGGTGACCGTCCGTCAGTTCCGGACGATGGTGAAGGTGGAGGTGGTGTTCTTGATGTCCTGCGCGTTGTCCCGCAGGACGAGGTTGTTGAACGTGGCCGAGCCGACCGCCGGGCCCTGGCCGGGCTCGGGCAGTTCGTTCACCCAGATGCCGAACCCGGACTTGGCGTCGAACGCGTCGCCGCTCTTGCGCGCTCCGGAGATCGTCACGTTGGTCAGGACGGTGTCGGTGATCGGATTGACCGGCTGGCCGCCGATGTACTGCGTCTGGAACATGATGCCGCTGTAGGTCGGGTCGACGATGTCGACGTCACTGATCCGGATGCCCTGGAACACCTTCGAGGCCGAGAAGAGCCAGATGGCCGGGAAGGTCTGCTGGCCCCAGAAGTGCCCGCCCGCGCGGACGATGCTGATGTTCTGGAACTGGGTGGGCGGGCTGGCGCCGAAGCCGTTCATCGGGTACCCGAAGTCCAGCGAGCTGATCGTGATGCCCGAGTAGACGAGGGTGTCGGCGATGTAGATGTTGCGGAAGGTGTTGGCGTACCCGCCGTAGACCGCGACGCCCGCGGCGCGCCAGGTCAGCAGGGACGTCAGGTTCTCGTACACGTTGTTCTTCTCGTCGGCCCCGCCGGCGTCGATGGCCGAGAACAGCGCGAAGCTGTCGTCGCCCGTCGAGCGGGCCTCGTTGTTGACCACGTGGTTGTCGGTGCTGCCGTTGGTCATGTTCACGCCGTCGGCCCACATGTCGCGGATCCGCGAGTTCTTGATGGTGATCCGGTCGGTGTTCTGGCCCCAGTACAGGCAGACCATGTGCTCGGCCCACACGTTGTCGATCGTCATGTCGGCGACGCCCGCCCAGTTGAACACCTTGCCGGGGCCGTCGATGCGGGTGGTGTAGTTGCCGAAGTAGGCGAACCCGGAGAAGGAGGACCCGTTGGCCGAGGACGAGGTGTCGAACCCGATGTCGGTGTTCTCCTGGTTCTGCGGCGCGCGGAACTGGGTGTACCACGGGCCGGCGCCGACGACCTTGATCGGCTTGCCGTACACGTTGAACTTCTGCGCGGTGTCGTAGGTGCCCGGCGGCAGGTACACGCCCACCAGGGTGCCGGTGGTGTCCATCCGCACCCGGTCCAGCGCGTTCTGCACGTCCTGGTGACCGAACCCGGACGGCACCGCGTACTTCGCCGTGTCGGGGTTGGCGATCGGCGACACCTGCTCCAGGTTGACGAAGTCGATCGCGTAGGTGGTGGAGTTGGCCGGGTCCTTCTGCAGCCTGATCTTGCTGCCCGCGGGGACGGTCTGCCCCAGCATGACGCTCGCCTCGTCGTAGATGTGCCGCGGCGCGCCCGCCCCCGGCGAGTTCGACGGGCCCGCCTCGTTGCCGTACACCCAGATGTACCGCGAGGTCAGGTCGATCGGCTTGAGGAAGGTGCCGTTGACGTAGATGTTGAGCGTCGAGGTGATGCCGCCGCCGCCCGCCGCGTCCGGGATGGAGAACCGCGTGACGAGCGTGTTCGTGCTGGCCTTGGTGGTGAACTCGACGTAGCTGCCGGTGGAGTTCAGCGTCACGGCCTTGCGCCCGGAGGCCTCGCCCGCCAGGTCGCCGATGGTGCGGTTGGGGCCGACCACCTGCGCGCCGCCGCCGGTCACCGCATCTTCGGCCTCGTACATGTCGTAGGGCATGTTCGCGCCCCGGCCGACGAAGAAGGACTGGCTGGTGGTGTTGTTCGCCTGCTTGACCGGCAGCTCGCCGGCGTCGGCCGCCAGTACGGTACGGACGGTGAACCTGCCGTTCGCCGCCGTCCAGGTGCCGAGGTTCACCGGGCTCGTGGTGGCCCCGGCGGCGATGACGCCGTTGTAGGAGCCGGTCAGCGTACGGACCACCGTGCCGTTCTGGTCGGCGACCGTCAGCGTGATGCCGTGCGCGCCCGAGGCGGACGCGATCGTGCCCTGGTTCTTGATCGCGACGGAGAAGGTGACGGTGTTGCCCGCCGACGGGTTGCTCGGCGTCCAGCTCGTCGCGGCGACCAGGTCGGAACTGTCGACCGGCCGGACGACCAGCGAGGTGGGGCTGGTGAAGGAGTTGTTGGTCTCGTTCAGCTCGACGACGGCGTTGGACTCGTCCACCTTGGCGGTCAGCTGGTAGGTGCCCGCGTCCCGCGGCCCGATGGTGGCGGAGACCGAGGAGGTGGCCCCGGCGGCCAGCGCGCCGACCGACGCGGTGCCCACCTTGGTGGCGCCCAGATAGAAGTCGACGTTCGTCGCGCCCGAGGCCGCCGTGCCGCCGTTGCGCACCGTGGCCGACAGGGTGACCGCGTCGGTTTCCACAGGGGAGGCGGGGGAGGCGGTGACGCCGGTGACGGTCAGGTCGGGGTTCGGGGCGGCCGTGCCGATCACCTGGAGCTCGGCGACCTGCCCGGCCGGCGCGCCGGTGTTGGCGGTGAACCTCAGCTGCACGTCGGCGACGGTGGCCGTCACCGGGATCGTCACCGTGTTGCCGGTGGCCGGGTCGAAGGAGTACGCCGCCGAGGACACCAGGCTGGTGAACGAGGTCGCGTTCTGGTCGCGGCCGAGCACCTGGAAGGTCTGCGTGCGCGAGCCCCAGGCCGGGTCCGGGTTCAGCTTGACCACGACCTGGCGGACGCTCGCGTTCGCGCCGAGCTGCACGGTCAGCGTGTTCGGGTAGCTGCCGCCGGCGCCTTCCCAGTAGGTGGTCAGGTTGCCGTCGTTGGCGTTGGTGGCCACGAAGGTGTGCACGTACGACGAGGCGCTGACCGGCTTGTTCGCGGCCAGGTTCGTGCCGGGGTCACCGCTTCCGGTGCGGGTGACGGTGTTGCTGCTCGCCGACTCGTGCCCGGCGGCGTCCTTGGCCGTGACCCGGTACGACACGGTCGCGGTGTCCGGCTGGGTGTCGGTGTAGGTGAGCACGTTGCCCGCGACCGTCGCCCGCACGGCGTTGTTGGCGTAGATGGTGTACCCGGTGACCCCCACGTCGTCGGTGGAGGCGTTCCAGGTGAGCTTGACCTGCCCGGAGGCCGGCTGGGTGTAGGCCAGGCCGGTCGGCGCGGTCGGCGCCTGGGTGTCACCGCTGACCGGGCCGTACACCTCGAACTCCGAGAGCTGCGCGGCGGGCCACCCGGTGTTGGCGGTGAAGGTCAGCCGGACGTACCGGGTGGTGGTCGTGGTGAGGCCGATGGTCACCACGTTGGTGCCGCTGAAGGTGTACCCCGCCGAGCCCACGATGGTGGAGAACGTCGAGCCGTTGGTGCTGCCCTGCACGGTCAGGGTCTGGGTACGCGCTCCCCAGCCGGAGCCGGGCAGCTTGAGAACGAGCTGATCAACGCTCAGGGCGGATCCGAGGTCCACCTGGATCCACTGCGGGAAGGCGTTGTTGGCGCTCTCCCAGTAGGTCGCCTGGTTGCCGTCGCCCGCGTTGCCGGCCGGGTAGACGTCGGTGAAGCTGCTCGCGGTGAGCGTCTTGCCCGCCGCGAGGTTCGGGCCGGCCGCGGACGCCGGCAGGACCGGCCCCGCGAGAACCAGCAGGCCGGCCGCGAGGAAGGCCGCGACCAGCCGTAAAACCGTGTGCTGCTTGTTTCGCATCGCGTTCTCTATCTCTCGGTGGGACGACACGCGGCGGAGCGGGGGTGCCCGCCGGGTCGCCGGGGGGTGTGATCTCGAGGCAGAGGTCGAAAGGAAGCGGAACGCCCGTGACCAGGAGCGCCCAGGAGGGGACGGAACCCGTGCGCGGGCGACCGCCGGGGGAGAGCGGCGGATGGGCGGGCCGCTCGCGAAGGGTCGCCGGGGAGGGGGAGTGAGGGTCGCGCGGATCGCCGGCGGTGACCGGCAGCGCGACGTCGTGGCCGACATCACCGAAGGGCCTCCCTGAATGGGAGCCGGGTGGACGCACGCACGCATTGCGGTCCAGCCGGAAGTTGCAGGCTGTAGAAAGAAAAGGAACAGCTATTTGCCGATTTCTTGCAGTGCGTTGGCCAAAGGTTACATACGTGCTACAGCCGAGTCAACGGCCTGTAAGCAACAAGGCGGGCCATCCCGGGAGCCGTCTCGGTGCCGGGACCGGATCCTTCGCCCGGTGTCTTCCTCCCGTCCGTCCGATGGTCCTGTCATCGGCACCGCGTCGGCGGGGAAGGTGTACGGCGAACGCCGGTGCCGCCCTGCGGCGGGGCCCCGTGCACCTCCCCGGTGACCGAACCACCTGGAGGCATGGACCCGCCGCGGCACAGGAGGGCCGTCCGGATGGAGACGGCGTTCCAGACCGGGCGGTCAGATCTCCTCGGGGTCGCGGCCGAGCACCGAGCGCCCGCCGTCCACCGGCAGCACGGCCCCGTTGACGAAGCCCGCCTCGTCGGACAGCAGGTACGCGACGGCCGCCGCGACCTCCTCCGGGCGGCCCACTCTGCCCAGCGGATGGAGCAGGCGCATCTCCCGCTCGACGTGCTCGGCCGCGGCCGGCTCCTGCCGCCGCAGGTACTCCTCGTACCGCGCCGTGCTGATCGACCCGAGCGCGACGGCGTTCACCCGGATCCCCGACGGGCCGTAGTCGACGGCCATGGCGCGGGTCAGCCCTTCGACGGCGGCCTTGGCGGTCGCGTACGGCAGTGCGCCGCGGACCGCGCGCTGCGCCTGGTGGGAGGAGACGTTGACGATCGCCCCTCCGCCGCCGGCCGCGAGGAAGCGGCGCACCGCCGTGGCGCAGCCGGCGACCGCGGGAGCGAGGTTCAGGCCGATGAGGTCGAGGACCTCGCGCGCGGGCGCCGCGTGCAGCGCGGCGTCGCGGAACACCGCGGCGTTGTTCACCCAGCCGGCCAGGGGAGCGCCCGCCTCGGCCCGGTCGGCGGCCCGCTCGGTGACCGCCTCGTCGGCGGCGTCACCGGTCACCGCCGCCACCCGGCCTCCGGCGGGATGTGCCACGGTCCAGGCGACGGCGGCCGGGTCGAGTTCGATGACGACGACGTGACCACCTTGCGCCAGCAGCCGCTCGGCCACCGCCCGCCCGACGCCCTGCCCGCCACCCGTCACCACGTACGAACGCTCCACGACCCCTCCTCGCGCACCGCTAAGGTCACCGACTGCCCGCAACGGCGGTGCCCTATGCGGGACCGATGGCCACGGCGAACTCCGGGCCGTGCTCCTGCAGGGCACAGGCGGTGGCCAGGCCGTTGCGCAGCCGCGCGAAGATCACCTCGGGGCCCGCCTCCGCGGCGGGGACGGCGCGACCGGCCGGTAGGCCATCGAGCGGACGTCCACGCCCCACTCGCGCGCAAGCACGGCTACCAGCGTGTCCTCGGGAAGGCCGTCGGGGGGCGTCAGCACCGGGCCATCGTAGGACCACCCCCCGCCTCGCCGGCCACCGGTTTTCGGACGGAGAACCCTCGGCGACCGACGGCGAGAAACCGATGACTTCCGGACGCACATCGATAACTGCGGACGCGGTGGCCAAAGCGGGCTTCGATTGCCGTGGCGATGG
This sequence comes from Sphaerisporangium melleum, assembly GCF_014646695.1. Lineage (GTDB taxonomy): Bacteria > Actinomycetota > Actinomycetes > Streptosporangiales > Streptosporangiaceae > Sphaerisporangium > Sphaerisporangium melleum. Next base: position 113,605 of record NZ_BMNT01000001.1, on the reverse strand, counting down.
CTTCGGCGTTGCTGCCGCTCCGTACGTCATATCGGAATTGCACCCAGACCTTGCCGATCTCTGTTCGTTCCATTGCCGAAAGCGCAGGTGAACCCTGGTTCCATAGATCACCGCACGGGGATGACGAAGCGGGTCACCACGGCCGCGGCCGACCCGGCGGCGGCCCTCGGCTGAGACAGCAAGGAGATGGGTACATGTCAAGCGTTTCCCTGGGAGCGGCCGTCGTCGGACGCGCGTGCATCGCCGTGACCGCGTCGGCCATCGGCTTCGCGGTCGCGACGGCTCCGGCCGAGGCGTTCGCCGCCGACCTCCGGACCGGTCCCGGCTCCGGCGCCGAGACGTGGCTCGATCCCTCGACCGGCTCCACCCCGCCGAGCGGCCAGGACCCGACGGACGGCGTCGTCGTCGCGCCTGCGGTCGGCACCGAGCAGCCGGACCAGGCGAACCTGGTCCTGTACGCGCGGCTCGGCGGCGGTTGCTGGCACCCGATCGGTCGCGTCGTGGTCCCGGCGACCGGCCAGGTCACCGACATCGGCTCCACGACGCCCCCGAGCACGCCGCCGGCGTCGTCCAAGGCTCCGACCACACCGCCGGCGTCGTCCAAGGCTCCGACTACGGCGCCGGCGTCGTCCAATGCCCCGAGCGCGTCGTCGACATCATCTAAGGCCCCGAGCACGTCGTCGGCGTCGTCCAAGGCTCCGACCACACCGCCGGCGTCGTCCAAGGCCCCGAGCACGCCATCGGTGCCGGTCGGCACGACGTGACCGGCGGCGTGCCGGTGATCCCTCTGTCGAGGTGATGCCCGGCCCGGCGTCAGGGGCGCCGGTGGGGCAGGTCGGGGACGTCGTCCACCGGAGCGGGTGGTCTCACCGTCAGGGTGCGGCGGATGAAGCCCACGCGCAGCACGGCGGCGGTCACGGCCGCCGCCAGGACGACGATGGCGGCCAGGATCAGCGCCTGGTGGTAGCCGTCGCGGAGCCTTCCATCGTCCGGCCCGCGCCGGATCGACGCCACGACCGGTGTGCTCCCTGCTGGTAGGCACAGCCTCTCAGCCGCGTAGCATGACCAACGTGGAGCTGCGCCAGCTGCGGTACTTCGTCGCGGTCGCCGAGGAGCTGAACTTCGGCCGCGCCGCCGGGCGCCTGCTGATCGCCGGCCCGTCCCTGTCCCAGCAGATCAAGGCGCTCGAACGCGACCTCGGCGTGCGCCTGTTCGACCGGGACCGCCGCTCGGTGTCCCTCACCGCGGCGGGCGCCGCGCTGCTCCCGCACACCCGGGCCCTGCTGGAAAGCGCCGACGACCTGCGGCACCGCGCCCGCCGGCTGTCCGGCTACGAACCGGTCCGGCTCGGCTACGTGAACCGGCTGCCGCCGGGCCTCGCCGCCCGCACCGCCGAGGTGGCCAAGGTCCACGTCGACGCCTGGGTCGCGCCCTCGCACACCCAGGCCGCCCGGGTGGCCGAGGGCGGCCTGGACCTCGCGGTGTGCTGGGTGCGCGCCGGCGACCTGGAACAGCGCGGCCTGCATGCCCGGCTCATCGGCGCCGACCGCCTCTACGCCGTCGCCCCCGGTCCCGCCACCAGTACGGTTCCCGCCCGGGATACCGCCGTGCTCCTCGACGACGACGCGACCTCCTGGTCGTCCTGGAACGTCTACGCCGAGGAGCTGGCCCGGCGGACCGGGGCGCGCGCGGTGCGCATCTCCGACGGCGGCATCACCGGCCCGGCGTTCTTCGACCACGTGCGCCGCTGCGGCCGTCCGATCATCAACTCCCCCAAGGGGCAGGACACCCCGCTGCCACCGGACCTGGTCCGGCGCCCGGTCGCGCGGCCGGAGGTCTACTGGACCTGGTCGCTGGTGTGGCGCCGCGGCGAGACCCGCGCCGAGGTGCTCGCCGTCGCCGAGGCGCTCCGCGACGAGGGTGACTTCGGGATCCACGGCCCGGACGCCTGGCTGCCCGAGGACGACCCGCACCGGCGCCGCCCGGACGGCGCCGTGTCCCGGTCGGCCGGGCGAAAGGCCGCTGACCTGGGCTGAGAGCCTGGGGCTAACAACTTGGAGGTTTCCGGTCCCGGCTCGGGCGCCATGGACCTTTGACTTCACCCCGTTGTCTGCCTACGTTCGGATTTCAATAGACGACCGGTTGTCTAGTAAGTCGATCGGCCGAGATCATCACCACCTGAAGAAGGTCATCATGAGCACTGAGCAGCAGAAGGTCGCCATCGTCACCGGTGCGTCGCAGGGCCTCGGGGCCGGCATCGTCGAGGCCTACCGCAAGCTGGGTTACGCCGTCGTCGCCGTCTCGCGCACCATCGCCCCCTCCGCGGATCCCGGCATCCTCACCGTCCAGGGCGACGTCGCCGACCGCGCCACCGCCGAACGCGCGGTCACCGCTGCCGTCGAGCGGTTCGGCCGGGTGGACAGCCTGGTCAACAACGCGGGCATCTTCGTCGCCAAGCCGTTCACCGACTACACCCTCGACGACTACGCCGCCGTGACCGGAGTGAACCTCGACGGCTTCTTCCACATCACCCAGCTCGCCGTCGCACGCATGCTCACCCAGGGCGGCGGCCACGTGGTCAGCATCACCACCAGCCTGGTCGACAACCCCGACGCCCGCGTCCCGTCCGTGCTGGCCTCGCTGAGCAAGGGTGGCCTGCAGGCCGCCACCAGGTCCCTCGCCACCGAGTACGCCACGCGCGGCATCCGGGTCAACGCCGTCTCGCCGGGCACCATCAAGACCCCGATGCACCCGGAGGAGACCCACGAGGCCCTCGCGGCGCTGCACCCGGTACGCCGGATGGGGGAGACGAGCGACATCGTGGACGCGGTCGTCTACCTGGAGAACGCACCCTTCGTCACCGGTGAGATCCTGCACGTCGACGGCGGCATGAGCGCCGGCCACTGACCGCGGCCCACACGAGTCTCGGCCCTATGGCGAGGAGAAGCCCGATGAGCAGTGACCAGGACAGAGAGACGATCCTCAGGGACGTCCTCGACCGGTGGAAGGCAGGTGTCGACGCGCACGAGCCGCAGCAGGTGGCGGCTCTGTTCACCGAGGACGCGATCTTCCAGGGCCTGCACCCCTACAGCGTCGGACGGCCGGGCATCGCCGCCTACTACGACTCCCAGCCGCCCGGGCTGGCGGCCGCGTACCGCGCCCTGGAGACCAGAGCCCTCGCCGACGACCTCGTCCTCGGCTACCTGGCCGTCGACTTCTCCTTCACCGACCGCCCCACCCTCCACGTCCACCTCGGCGTGCTGGTGAAGCGGACGCCGGAGGGCTGGCGCTTCGCCCACTACCAGGTCTCCCACCTCGGCTGAGCGGCAGCGCGACCTTTCCCCGGCCGGTGAGACTCTAAGATCGACCGCGGTGAGTCTCACCGCGCCGGCACCACCGACCAGCGCAGGAGGCGCAACTTCAATGGACATGAAACTCGAAGTCGTCGTGATACCGGTCTCCGACGTCGACCGGGCCAAGGACTTCTACACGGCGCTCGGCTGGCGACTCGACGCCGACATCGCCACCGGCGAGGACTTCCGGGTCGTGCAGGTCACCCCACCCGGCTCGCCGGCCTCGGTCATCTTCGGCACCTCGGTCACCTCCCAGGCGCCGGGTTCGGCACAGGGACTGCACCTGATCGTCGACGACATCGAGGCCGCGCACGCGGAGCTCACCCGGCTCGGCGCCGGCCCGAGCGAGGTGTTCCACGACGCCGGCGGCGTTTTCCACCACGCGGGGACCGACGCCCGCGTGCCCGGCCCCGATCCGCGGCGCGGCAGCTACGGCTCGTTCCTGTCGTTCAGCGACCCGGACGGCAACGGCTGGGTGCTGCAAGAGATCACCACCCGGCTGCCGGGACGCCTGGACCCCTCGGTCACCACGTTCACCTCGGCCTCCGATCTCGCCGCCGCACTGCGCCGCGCCGCCGCCGCCCACGGCGAGCATGAGGCGCGCATCGGCGCCGAGGACCCGGACTGGCCGGCCTGGTACGCCGACTACATGGTCAGCGAGCAGGCCGGCACCGAATCGCCCTCCTGAAACCCCCGACCGACCGAGCGACCCGCGGCTCGCGGCGAGGACTCGTTCGTGTTGCGCGGACCTGCCGACACGCCTGTCACACCCGCAGAACGGTGACCTGGCGTCCGGACGGCGTGGTCGCCTGGTCGAAACCGCCGCGTTCCTTCCACGGCGGGGCCTCGGGGCGGCGGTCGAAGATGACCAGGGAGCCGGTGGTGAGGGTGAGACGGTCCAGGTAGCGGTCGAGCTGCGCGAGGCCGTCGGGCATCGGGTCGTTCTCACCCGCTCGCCAGACCTTGAGCTCCATGGCCTCTCGCTGCAGGTGCCGTCCGCCTTCGGAGTCGGTGAAGGGCCAGCGGACCAGCACGTCCAGGCGTTTGGTGCCGGCGGCGTACTCCCGGTCGAGCTGGCCTCCGCCGTTCACCAGCCGGTGCAGAAAGGCCATGAGGATGATCTGGCAGGCGGCCTCGTGGTAGCCCTCCTGCCGGATGAGCACCTCGCCGTGCTCGCGCCAGAACACCACGAACTCCTCCAGCAGGCGCGGCATGTCGAACCGCCCATCCGGCAAAACGAAGCTACGCGGATCGGCCTGCACGAACCGTTCCGTACGATGGCCCAGAACCCGTAGCAAGACCTCTCGGTAGATCGGGTTGGCGATCTCCAGCTCCCTGGTCCCCCGGATGAGGCCCAGATCGTGAACGTAGGAGACATCATCGTCGAAAGAAGTGTCTATGTCTGGCCACGTTCCTGCCAGGATCGGTTCGATCACCCGTTCCACCCGTAGTTCGCGCAGCCGCGCTACGAGGGCGTCAAGGTGGGTGGCTCGCTTTCGGATCAAGCGCTCCTTGGCCTCCTCCACCTGCCCGATGGTGATGGTGGCGGTCGTCCCTATCTGGAGGATGGTCTCGAAGGCGAGGGCGTTGACCAGCCATGGTTGTCCTTGTGTGAGTTCGAAGACGCGCTCCAGCGCGTCCTTGGTGAACTCCTGGCCGGTCTCCTGTGTGTGCTGGTCGTACAGCTCGGCGATCTCGTCGGCGGTGAAGTCGCCCAGGCGCAGCGATTCGGCGACGATGTTGAACGGGCTGGCCGGGTTGGAGCGGCCGGGTTCACCGCCTGAGGCGACCTTGTAGTCACGCAGGTCGCGCAGCCCGCACAGCACCACTGAGGCGGGGAACGGATAGCCCTCATGCCGCGCGTTGTGACCGGCGCGGAGCTGGCTGAGGATGCTGACCATGCTGTTGCCCTGCAGTGCGTCGATCTCGTCGAGGAGCAGCACCACCCGGCGCGGGCAGCGGCGGCACCACTCGCTCAGCGCTGTACGGACCCGGGTACCCGGGGGCGACTGCGGCCACGAATCGGGTGGCATCAGCTCCTCAGGCCATCCCGACCGCTCGGCGGCCTCACGGATGGAACCCAGCAGGATCGATTCCGCAGCCGTGAAGTCGTCACCGGCCACCTTGGTCTCTTCGCAGGAGAACATCAGGGCGGCGATGTCCCCCTCGGCGGTCAGCTCGGACGCCAGAGTGCGCAGCATGGTGGTCTTGCCGGTCTGCCGGGGCGCGTGCACCACGAAGTAGCGGTCCATCTCGATGAGCTCACGCGCCTGCGGGAGCCGCTCGGTGGGGGGCAGCATGTAGTGGTGCGAAGGGCCGCATGGGCCGGTGGTGTTGAAGTACCTCGCTCGGGGTGGCCGCATGGTCACATTCTGCCACGATGTCGAGCTGGGGACTCGAAGATCATCAGGTCTGCCTCGGCCGATTGCGCCAAGGTGACATGCGGGTACCAGGCGGTGTGCTCGCTAACCTCGTAGTGGTCCAGCCCGACCTCGTTCTCGGCCGCCCTTCACGCTCCATCTGGACCCCGCGACCCTGAACCAACTCAGGCGGGCCGATCGACGCGTCGCGTAGCAGCGGTGGAAAGCCACATCAGTGGGCCCCCGCTCGCCCGCCCAGGGAGCACCCGCTTCCGCTCGCGCGGTATTGAGAAGTAGGGCGGGTGGGACTTGAACCCACGACCTACGGATTATGAGTCCGCTGCTCTGACCGGCTGAGCTACCGCCCCGCAAAAACACCTATCTACCAGGGTCTATCCCGCGCTGCTTCCGTAAGACCCTGTCGCACACACAGGCGAGAGCATAGTATTCGCCGCGTGACCCCCCGGCGCAAGACCCAGGATAGATCATCGCTCCTGCGCCCCCTGCTGGGCTCCTGGGAGCTCTCACTCACCGCGTCCAACAAGTCCAAAGGGACCATCACCTCCTACCTCCTCACCGCCCGGCAGTTCGACCACTACCTGACCGAGCATGACATGCCCCGCACGGTTGAGGGAGTACAAGCCGATCACATTCGGGCCTATCTCGCCGTCAAGATCCACGGCTGCTGGGTCGACGGCGAAGACGACACCGCCGAACCACAGCCGCACGGCTGCTCGATCACCCAGTCCAGCCCCGGGGACGCGGCCAAGCACTTCCGTAACCTCCGGGTGCTGTTCGGCTGGCTCGTCAGGGAAGGCGAGCGGACCAGCCCCAACCCGATGGCAAACGTCACCGAGCCCAAGGTGCCCGACAACCCCACCGAGACGTTCTCCGACGAGGAGCTGGCCAAGCTGCTGAAGGTCGCCTCGGGCGCGCAGTTCAACGACCGGCGCGACACCGCGATCATGCGGATCCTCATCGACACCGGGCTCCGGCTGAACTCGCTGGCCACCCTGCGCTACTCGGCCGAGCAGGACGACAGCGACGTGCTGTTCTCCCGCAAGCTGCTGCGCATCCGCAAGAAGGGCGGCGACACGATGTTCATCCCCATCGGCAACAAGGCCGCCCGCGACCTGGATCGCTACATCCGGGCCCGGGCCCGCCACCCGCAGGCCGACTCCCAGTGGCTGTGGCTCGGCCCCAAAGGGCAACTGAAGGACTCGGGGATCCACCAGATGCTGCAGCGCCGCGGTAAGCAGGCCGGCGTGACCGGCGTCCACGCGCACCGGTTCCGGCACACCTTCGCCGACGACTGGCTGGAGGCCGGCGGCAACGAGGGCGACCTGATGCGGATCGCCGGGTGGGCGTCGTGGGAGATGGTCCGCCGGTACGGACGGTCGGCGGCGGATCGGCGGGCGTGGCAGGCGCATGCCCGGCTGTCGCCGGGGGACCGCATCTGAGCTTCGGCTTCTTCCTGGGACACTAGCCCACGGGTGAGATCAGTGTTACCGATGTTCGCGGGGCGTAACCGACATCGCGGGCATAAGCCGCACTTGGTGAAGATTTCAATCACAGTACGTAGCTTGCTGCATGCGTGCAGGTGAAGTGGATTAGACCACCGACAAAAAAATTATTTGGAACCGTTCCATACCCCGCCGACTTGTCCTAAAGTGGGGCCCGCTGCCGCGAATGCCTGGGGAAAGCACCGTGTCGCAGTAGCCGCACCGCGCGCGGCTGATGGAGGGGAACGAATGACGACCGCAAGACGATCACGTTTGATCATTAAGGGCGGGGCCGGACTGCTCTGGGCGATCACTATTACCGCAGCCGCGGCGGAAATCCCGCTCAAGCTGTTTCTCGTTCTGTGGCTGGCCACCCTGCTGGTCAGCCTTCTCGCGCTGGCGACCTGGCTGACCAGGGGGGATCACGGCGCCTTGGCGATCGCGCGGACCCAGATCGAATTGGCACGCCTGAAGGGTGCCCTGGAAGAGGAAGCCGAAGACCGGCGGCCTCAGCAGTTGCACCCTGAAACACGGGTGCGCAGCGTCGCCTGAGGAAGGCGAGAGGTCTACCTGCCCCTCTTGAATTTCTCCAGAGCTTCTTGCCGCGCATTGGCGATGAGCTCTTCGATCTCTCGACGTTTCCGGGCGGAGAGGAAGCGAGAGGAGGTAATACTCTCCATCGCTTGATCGAATTCTGCGAGCGCCTCGCTCCCTCGCTGGGAGACGGGGCGCTCGCTTATTCTAAGATCGTTGTCGTCGGCCAGCCCGGCGTTCAGCAGCAATTCCGCGAGTGTGTATCCGTAATATGCCGCGATGCTTCGCAGGTGTGCGAGCGTCAGCGCCTCGACCTGGAGGCCGCGGCGGGTCACTTCGGTGGCGAACCAAGACGGGACCCGCTGGCCGGTATCCGCTGCGGTCATCGTCACCGTCTCGCCGCCGTTGCGCACCTCGACTCCGGCGGACGGAAACTCCGAGTAGGTGGCGAACCCGCTAGCCGGTGTAAGCGCCGACGGCTTCTCGCCCCTCAAGATCGCATCGACGCTCCCAGGTGACCATTGCATCGCAGTTTCGATGCCACGCTTGGTCAGCTCTCGTATCTCACCCTCGCCTCGGCGCACCTGACGTAGCGTCTCGCGAGTCACGCCGGCGAGCTCAGACACATCGGTCCAGCGTAGGCGCAACTCAAGGCGGCGCTCGTTCAGTAGCTCCGCGAGACGAGCGCGGTTGGCGTCCATGTGCCTGAGTGTGCCTGACAAAGCTGGGCCGGTCTAGCCGCCACCTGGCGTCAATTCCGGGCCAGTAGCGGCCATCATCCACCGGTAGCGCTTGGACTTGTCCAGTCAAGCCCAGTAACTTCCCTAACTGGCCTTCCATTGGGGCATAACTTGGCATAACCTGCCATGCATGCGATCCATCCCGATCGACGGGCGCAAGCTACAGATCACCCGCGAAGAGCGAGAGCTTTCCGGGCCGGCGCTGGCCGAACTCCTGTCCGCTGACCTCGGTCGAAAGGTTCACGCCTCGACCATCTATCGGCTGGAGGGCGGCGACCGGCAACCGAGCCCGAAGCTCTTTGGAGCGCTCCTGCGCATCTTGCAGTGCGACAAGTCACAGCTGGCCAAGGCTTCGACCACGTCCAAGCGGAGTCGGTCCTGATGGCCGCCTCGACACCCGAAGAGCGCCGCGTCATCGCGAGCATCGCCGCGAACACCCGCTGGTCCCGCGAAGGCAACAGGGTTGGCGCGACTGCCAAGGCCCGCAACAACTCGCCGGCCTCCATCGAGTACTGGAAGAAGAAGGTCGACCCCGAGAGCACCATGCTCCCGGCGATCCGCCTGAAGGCCGCGATGAACGCCAAGAAGGCGCACTACGACCGGATCGCGCTGCGGATGCGCCAGGCCAAGGCCGCCAAGAGGCAGGCCACGGCAGAAGAGGCGGGTGCGGCGTGACCCCCGAAGAGTACGCGATCGCCGGCTTCAAGGCCCGCTGCGAGCTGCTCGCCGAGCTCGACGCCAAAGACGACGACACCCCCACGACCCCCTGAGGAAGCTTCCATGCTGCTCGTCCTCAAACCCGCCCCGGTGCGGCCCAAGGCCGATCCGGGCGACAACCACCTGATCTGCTGCTGCACCCCGGACGTGTCGCTGTGTGGCCTGGACGTGTCCGACGAGGTTGTGGCCGACTTCGGCGACGACGAGACGTGTCTGGTCTGCCTTGCGCTGGCCGACGTCGACTGTCCGGCCTGTAGCTGACCGTGCAAACGCCGCGGGCCCGCGCCGATTCCGCCGGCCGGGCCCGCCAACCACCCGCAACGTCAAGAAGGAGGTGGCCGTGAAGAACACGGTAACCCAAAACGAGCAGGCGACACCCCCGGTGGTCGTCGAAGCCCGCCAGTACGCGGATGGCTGGTCCCGTCTCGCCGGGTTCCTGGAGGACCACCCGGAGATCGCCGAGGGTGCCAGCGTCGGATCGATCAGCTCGGTCATGCGCTATCTCAGCCATCACACCGAGGACCCGGCCCGGTTCATGGTCGACGCCTCGCAGGCGTGCGTGGACGCTGGCGGCCGGGTCGAGCCGGACGTCGACGGGCGCTTCGCCGGAGTGAAGCTGAGCTTTGGACCGGTCCGCGTCTTTGTGTACACCGACGCGCACCGCGTGGCCACCCACCGGGTCACCGGCACGGTCGAGAAGGTCGAGTACACCCTGACGTTCGACCTGCCCGAGCAGGCCGCGGCGGTGACGCGGTGAGCGCCGTCCTGGAGCAGAACCGCATCGTCGCGGTGATGGTCGAGAGGGCCCGCACCTGGGACACCGGCCGGTTGGAGGCCGAGCGGCAGGAGGGTCTCCGGTTGGCGGCCGAGGGCGGGCTGACGGCGCTGTGGGAGGAGACGCTCCAGGCGCTCGACGTCGTCCTGTTCGAGCGGGCCGACGCCAAGGCCGTCCCCTCGGAGGCGACGGCGTGATGAGCCTGACGCACGAGCCGTACATCGCGGCCGTCCTGGCCGCTCTGACCGCCATCGACCTGGAGCCCACGCGGTGGTGGGTGTCGGATGCGGAGATCGACCCGCGTGGCGACGGCTGCACCACCATGGACGACGCCGTCCTCATCTGGGATGACCAGTCGGCGGTCAACATCGACGAGCACCCGCACGGGGTGCTCGTCTCCTGGGAGTCCTCCGCCGACGCCTGGCGGTGGGCGCGACTCCGGTCGGACGGCAGCAACGAGTTGCTGGAGGCCCTGGACCTGCCGCTCGACGCGGCGCCGGAGCACGTCGTGGAGACCCTCCGCACGGTCCTGTCCGGGCACGCCGCCGGGGGTGAGGGCCAGTGACCGCCCGCACGCCCCTCGTGGACCAGATCGAAGCGCTCGGCCGCGCCGTCGACGACGGGCTGATCTCCCGCGGCGAGGCGGTCGCCAGCCTGGCCGAGTGGTCTCAGGGCGGGCTCACCGAGCTCGGCGCCGCCAAGGCGATCGACGACTGGAAGAACATGCGCGTCCGCTACACGTCGCTGTACCTCGACACGGTCGAGGCGATCGAGCGGATCACGCGCGGGCTCGGAGGTGCCCAGTGACCCCGGAGAACATCCTCAACGCCGCGATCGGTGTCCTGGAGATGCGGGGCCGGTGCCGCGGGAACTACGAGCTCGGCGACGGGTCGGTCGACCCGCTCGGCGCCCTCGCGGTCGCGGCCGGCTTGGAGCCCGACGACTGGATGGGGCTCCGCACCCTGCCCGAGTCGCAGATCGCCGGCGGCGACCGGGTCCTAGTGGACGCCGCGTGGTTCCTGGTGGCCGCCGCGGTGCCGCGCGTCGAGACGTGGCACCTGCCCGTGGACGACATGGTCCGCGCCCTGGGTGACTGGGCGGACTGCGCTTCGGACGCCGAGATCCTCGGCGCGCTGACCAAGGCAGCCCACCACGCCGGACAGGTGCTGGAGGTGACCCGTGGCTGAGCTGGAGGTCGGGGCGACCTACGACATCACCATCAAAGGCGCCCGTGCCATCAACCTGTTCGGCACCAAGCGCGACGGCATCGACACCGGGACGGTGCTGGTCTTCCGTGTCCCCGGCAGCAAGGACGACCGCACTCACACCGTGAACATGGGCGACCCGGGGGTCACGGTCGCACGGGCAGCGCCCGCCAACTGGCCGCCACAGGTCGGCGACAAGTGGCACGACGGCGAAGGTCGGCCATGGTTCGCCCTCGCCCATGTCGTGCCCTTCGGGGCCGTCTGGATGTATCGCGCCGACCGGGCAGAGGACTGTTCGCCAGAGGACTTCAAGGACTCGCTAGGGCCGGTTGTCCTGGTCCACCGCGAAGAGAAGGCGGGCGGTGAGCCCTGTGGGTGAGACCAAGCTTCTGACCACTGGCGAGGTCGCCAAGCTTCTGAGGGTCGACGCGAAAACGGTCACTCGGTGGGCCGCCGCTGGGCGTATCCCGTCGATCAAGACCCCTGGCGGTCATCACCGCATCCCCCGGGCGCACGTCGAGGCGATCCTGCGGGGCGAGACGCCGGACGGTGGCCGATGACCCGGGACGGGTGGATGACGGTCACCGAGGCCGCGGTCCGGATGCGGATCCCCGAGCGCGAGGTCCTGGAGATGGCCGTGGCCGGCGAGCTGACGCACCGGGTGGACCTCGACCACCAGGTGGTGTCCCTCGCCTCCGTGGACGCCTGGGTCGTCTCGCACCGGCAGGCGCCGGACATCGGTGGCGGGCCCGACATCGGAGACGAAGCCGAAGAGGAATACCGCCGCTCCCAGCGCGACGACGACGTGAACGAGAACGTAGGAGACACGCAGTAATGCCGTTGAAGACCCGCCGCCCCACGGGCGCCGTCCCGTGGCCACTGATCCTCATCGAGGGTGGAGAGAAGGCCGGCAAGAGCTGGTCGTGCGCCGAGTTCTCGGCGTCCGACCGGATCGGCCAGATGTACTGGATCGACCTCGGCGAGGGATCCGCCGACGAGTACGGCGCTATCCCGGGGGCGGACTACCTGGTGGTCGAGCACGACGGCTCGTTTGCCAGCCTCTACGCCGCCGTCGAGGAGGTCCGCGCGATCGCCGGGCAGGCCGCCGCCAAGGGCGAGAAGCCCGTGGTGCTCACCATCGACGCGATGACCGCCGAGTGGGATCTGCTGAAGGACTGGGCCCACAACCGGGCCAAGGGTTCGAAGTCGAACCGGAAGAAGCTCGCAGAGGACCCCAACGCCGAGATCTCTGTCTCGACGAACTACTGGAACGACGCCAACGCACGGCACGGCAAGCTGATGCGCCTGCTCATGACGTTCCCCGGCATCGTTCTGATCACCGCGCGCGGCAAGGAAGTCGCCGTGATCGGCGACAACGGCCAGCCGGTCGAAGGTAAGAAGACCTACCGGGTCGAGGGCCACAAGAACCTCGCGTTCGACGCGACCTGCTGGGTTCGCGTCTCCCGGGACGGGCCCGGAGTCGTCATCGGTGCCCGATCGGTTCACGCCGGCATCCGGCCCGGCCGAGACGAACCGCGGACCCTGCCCGGCGAGTGGAACCTTGAGTGGCTGGTCTTCGAGGTCCTCAAGTGCGACCCGGCCAAGGCGCACGCCCGGGACCTGGTGGAGGCGAAGCCGGAGCGCACCCCGGAGCAGATCCGCGACGAGGTGTTCGACCCCGCCACCAACTCGGCGCGGCTGCGGGAGCTGTATCGGGGCGAGGCCAAGTCGATGCTCGGCGTCCTCGTGCCGAACGAGCACGACAAGGAAGAGGCGCTCGGCGCTCTCATCGGCCGTCTCGGCCAGGCCAAGGCCGCGGCGGAGCCGGCGACCGAGCAGCAGCTCGCCCATCTCGCGGCTCTGTGGGGTGACGCGGACATGCCCGACCAGGATGCGCGGCTGAAGTTCACCGGCGAGATCCTCGGCCGCGAAGTCGTCGAGTCCGATGTCCTGACGGGCGGGGAGGCCGACCAGGTCATCAAGAGGCTGCAGGCGTACATCACGCAGGACTCCCAGCCCGCCAAGGAGCAGGGAGTCGCCGCGTGAACGCGAAGCAGCAGGCCCTCAAGGTCGCCGCGGCGCGAGCCCTGTCGGACATCGTCGCCGAAGGCTACGAGCGGATCCGCAAGGAAGCAGAGCCGGTGTTCGCCGAGCTCCGCAAGGACAGCGGAACCAAGTCGCTGGACGTGGAGATGCCCGACGGGACGGTCCTCGGCCCGTTGAGCATCCTCGCCGGCCCGGCGACGCGCAAGTACCGCATGTCGACCCTCGCCGCGATCGTCGCGAACGACGACCCGGACGAGCTGGTCGAGGAACTGCGGCCGGAGGCCCTCACGGACCCCGATCTGATCGAGTTCGTCCGCGACCACATGCCGCACCTGCTATACCGGAAGATCCGCGACGCCCACCTGAAGTCACTGTTCAAGAAGACCGACAGCAACGGCTACCTGAAGGACGCCGCGGGTACGCGCATCCAGGTTGCGGACGTTACCCGGCAGGAGCCGACCGGCGAGTTCCGATACAAGCCCGACGAAGGCGCCCGCGCCGTGGTGTGGAAGGCGTGGGAGGCCGGCGAGCTCCAGCCGCTCATCGGTGACCTCCTCAAGCCCGCGATCGAGGCGGGCGAGCAGCATGACTGACCACTGGGACATGGACCACCCCCAGGTCGACATCACGCCGAACAAGGCGGCCGGGATCATCATCCACATCAGCCGCATGATCAAAGACAAGATCGACGAGTACGAGCGGCTCAACAACGAGGCAGCCGAAGCGACCAAGACAGCCGAGGTCACATTCGCCGAGGCCTTCCTGAAGGCTGAGCATCGCCCCATGGACGAGCGGCGCCAGATCGCGATGCTCGCCGCCGCCGATGCCCGCTTCAACGCCAACGTGGCCGAGCGCAAGGTGAAGGCGTGCGACAAGGCGCTTAAGGCGCTGTCGGACGACCAGGACGCCGCTCGCACAATCTCCGCGACAGCCCGCGACGAGATGAAGTCGCTCGGGGGGCACCCGTGAAGCAGACCGGCATCAAGCGGGGCATACCTCCGCAGCGCAAGACGCCGATGTCCCGCGGTGAGGGGCCGAAGCGGAAGGCGTGGATGCCCTCCGGTGGCAAGGCCCTGGAGCGCAAGGCCGGCGCTAAGTCCAAGCGTCCGAAGCGCACACGCACGAGGCCTACGCCAGACGTCAAGGACCTGCTCCGCGACAGGAACGGCACCTACTGCGAGGTCGGCATCAAGTGCGTCGGCCAGGCGTGGGGCGACCTGCAGATGGCTCACCGCGAAGGGAAGAAGTCGGGCGGCACGAAGAAGCGGTGGTCGAGCCAGTCCAGCAATCTGCTGTGGGCGTGCCCGCGTTGCCACTACGAGATCGACCAGGTGTCGCCCGCTGACGCCGAGCGGTACGGCTTCAAGATCCGTGAAGGTGTCGCGAGGCCCTGGGAGATCCCGGTCAAGCACTACGAGCACGG
>NZ_BMNT01000001.1:71945-98913 GCF_014646695.1 Sphaerisporangium melleum | reverse complement strand
CTGGGTTCTTCTCGACGACGAGGGCGGGCACCGGCCGGCGCCGCGCGCCGCTTGGGATCGCTCCGACGGCCTGCTGCCCGTGGTCGTCGTGGACGACTACGACCACCTCGGGTTCGTGGACGTGCCGACAGAGGTTCTCGAACGTTACGGCCACCTGGCCTGCCACGGCTACGAGTGGGACGAGGAGTTCGTCGTGCACTGCTCTTGCGGCGCCGTGGACCTGTTCGTGGCGGAGGTGGCGTCGTGATCCGCCCGAGGAACCGCCGCCTGCTCGTGCTCCGCGCCATCGCCTCCCACGTGGAACGCCACGGGTACGCGCCGTCGATCCGGGAGATCGGCCGCGGGGCGGGCCTGGCCAGCACGTCGTCGGTCACCCACCACCTGTCCCGGCTCGCCCGCATGGGGCTGATCGAGTACCGGCCGCGGTGCCCTCGCGCTCTGCGCGTCGTGCTCACCTCGGGCGTGGCCACGGTGCCCGTCGTGCTCACCTCGGGCGTGGCCACGGTGCCCGTCGTCCCCTGCTCGGAGTGCGGACAGGACATGCCCGAAGACCACACCCGGCACCTGGCGGGAGGCACGAAGTGAGAGCTGTCGTCGGATTCCTCGCGCTGGCGCTGATCGTCGCGCTGGTCGTACTCGGTGTGTTGCTGCTGCGCTGGTCCGCTCGTAAGGCACTGGAGCTTCGGGCCCTAAGTCGCTACCGCCGTCTCGTCGCCGGTCTTGAGGCCCGCGCGGTCGAGCACGTCGAGCTCGGCGACCCATTCGCGGTCATCGCGCTCGACGAGATCCGCAAGTCGAACATCAACCCCCCGAGAGGGCTGCAATGAACCGCCGTACCGCTACCACCGCTGCCGCTGCGCTGCTCGTCGCCGCCGTCGGCTCGGGGTGCGCCATCACCACCGACACCAACGAGCGTGGCCTGGACTACGACTACGACTCCTGGTCCGGTGAGAAGACCCTGGAAGGGTGCGTCGAGCCGGGCCAGCGTGCTTGGCAGGACATCAACGACCCTGGCGTGGCGCTGCCCGCGGACCAGCGGTCCTTCGAGTTCCGCTCCGACCCCAAGGATCCGCGCGTTCCCGCGTCGGGCGCCGAGTCAGGATCTATCGGCGTCGTCTCCAAGGACAACCTGGAGATGTCCGTTGAGGGTGTCGCCACCTTCTACCTGACGTCGGACTGCCAGACGCTCGACAAGTTCTGGCGCACCATCGGGCAGAAGTACAGCGCCGACTCCGAGGAGGGGTGGGCGCGCATGCTCGGCGTCTACGTCAAGCAGCCGCTGGACAGGGCGATGGACGCCGCAGCGAAGAAGTACCCGTGGAAGGACCTGTTCGCCAACCCTCAGGTGAAGCAGGCATGGGAGACCGAGGTGGCTGGCCTGGCGTCCCAGTTCATCAAGGAGCAGGCCGGCGCCGACTACTTCACCGGGTTCAAGTTCACCCTCCAGCAGCCGCAGCCACCCCAGAAGGTGCGTGAGGCGCTGGCCGCCGCACAGGAAGCGGTCGAGCAGAACGCCGCCCAGAAGAACCGCAACGAGCAGGTGAAGACCGAGATCCAGTCCATCAAGGAACTGGTCGACGTGCTCGGCCCGAGCGGCTACGTGCTCTACCAGGCCATCAAGGACGGCAAGGTCACCATCGTCCCGGTTCCTGTCGGTAGCTCCGTGAACGTCTCGCCGAAGAACTGACCGTCTACCGCTGACTTCCGCCGAGCCCTCGCCGATCGGGGGTGGGGCTCGGCGGCCTCCCTTCTTGAACTGGAGATCGAGTTAATGGACGACATTCGTACAGAGCAGCGGATGGAAGATCCGTCCGCCATCGAGCCGGACTGGGATCGGGACGACGACCGGGAACCGGAACCGCCGGAGCAGGACGAGTCGCCGCTGGACCTGGTCGCGGCTCGCGCGGTCTTGGCCGCTTTCCAGGAGGAGTCATGCGTCCTGGGCCACAAGGGGCGGGAGGCGCTCGACCTGCTGCCCGTGGCGCTGGACGAGGTGGAGGCGCTGCGCAGGGAGCTCGCCTACTGGCGGGGCCTGCCGATGCGGGAGGAGTACGCGGTCACCGAGGACGGCAAGGCCCCCGACGCGGCGGATACCCACATCCGCTACGACGCCGCCGAGGAAGCCGAACGGCACGCCGGCACCGCGGGCCACTTGTGGACCCGGTCCCTGACGGAGCACCCGTGGGTGGGGCTGGTCAACGAGCCGCCTTTCTAGCAGCTCCGCGCAGCAAAGAGCCCCGCCCGTTGCGGGCGGGGCTCCACGAGGAGAAGACCGGAGAGGAGGAGGGGTGTCAGCTCTTGGCGCGCTTGCCGAGCTCGTCGCCGATGCGATGGAGCAGGGCGGCGAGTTCATCGTTAGGCATGCTTTCGATGTCTGGCGCAACCTCGGTGACTTGGAAGTCCTCCTCGTCCAGGAAGCCGGCCGCTACGAACGCTTCCAACACTGGGCGTCCGTAGGCGCGCGCGAAGCCTGCGATGTTCTCGCTCTTGGGCTGAGTTGTCCGCCATCGGGCGACGCTGGCCTGCGAGATTCCAACTCGATCCGCAATAGCGGTCTGCGTGGCACCCCCGCTAACCGTTGTGACGTACTCCCACCAGCGGATTGCAGGAGCCTCGCTGGCAATTCCGAGGCTGATGGCGCGCCGGGCCAGGACGTCCCGACGTCGTCCTGGCATGCCAGTCACGTTGTAGGCCGGGCTATCTGCGCTGATGGCAGCAGTCTCGGCAGCGGCGGCCCGCTGCCGACTGTCGTGCCACTCGACTTCCTTGCGGGTGACCTCTGGCCACCACCTCTTGTCTCGGGAGTGCTGCTCCCAGCGGAGCGTAGGGCTTGCGGTGATTCCGACGTAGAGCAGGACATCGTTTGCGTCGTACAGGCGGTAGAGGGCGGTCCGTTCAGTCATCGCCGGGCTCGGCCTTCGACTGCTGCAGTCGGTGGAGCCGCCGGCGCTTGGCGATGTACTCCTGCAGCGCGGTCTTCACGACGTCGGTGTTCGAGCTGCCGTCCTCGTGGGCGATCCATTCGACCTGCTCCCAGATCTCGTCGCCGAGTCGTACGTAGCGGACTGGCGTCTGACCGGTCTTGGGTCGCGGCATCGCTCTTCTCCCGTGCGTGTGCGTACGGGGAAGCATATGCGCCCTCCTTTCTCGACTTCCTATGTGTACTGACACTAACACGGCTAGAAGGCTTGTGGTTCAGTAGGTTCAGCGGTATATCTGTACGACAGAAACGATGTGAGACCGTACGACAGGCAGGAGTCCCAATGGCTGACAAGCTCTCGATCGAAGACCTCGCCCCGTCGCCCCAGCGCGCCGAAGACGCCACCGCGGAGGGCCTGGCCAAGCAGTACGCGGCGTTCGCCCACCTGCACTTCCGTCTCGGCTTCGACCACCCGGACCGGGACAAGGCCGACCAGTCGATGGGCATGTTCACGTCCTTCTACTCCATCGCCTACCTGTTCCGGGAGATCAAGACGATCATCGGTGGCGATGCCGCCGATGGGGTGGCCAGGAACTTCTGGGAGTCGCTGGACAACCCGCACACCCTGGGCCCGGACGTGTGGTCGTGGCTGACCGAGTACGGCATCGACCCGGAGCAGATCAACGGGATCGCTGAGCGGCTCATCGCGGACGACGCCAAGGCGGAGGTTCCGACCGGCGGTGAGGCGTGAGCGAGCGCGAGCCCAAGGTCTTCCACCTCGGCGACATTCTGACCGTCACCACAGACCGCCTCGTCTCCCCGGACGGCATGGACGGCGTCTACCAGATCTTGAACTGGATGACCGGCGAAAGCCTGTTCACTCACCAGCTCATACGCGCCGCGAAGGAGTGCGCCGAGTCGCTGCGCGAGCAGCATCCGGCGCTCGCCGACATCGACGTCCCCGACTGGGTGAACGACGAGGCGACGGTGAAGCGCTGGCTCGACTCCCAGGTGTCCGTGTTCGGCGAATGGTGGCCGGTCGAGCCGCTCGCGCCGGGCCAACGCCAGTACATCGACCCGGTCACCGAGCTGCGGCAGATGACTTCCGGCAGGCCGGTCCATGTGGTCGAGGTCGACGGCCACGACCCCTCTTGACCTTCCTTGCTTCCTCTCGCCTAGGAAGCCCCCGTAACCCCCGAACGGAGAACCACCCATGCGTGACCGTGGCAACAGCAAGGGCAACCAGCCCTACCCGAACCAGGCCCCCGTCCAGTCGGCTCCGGCGCCCGCGCCGGTCCCGGTGTTCCCGTCCGAGCACGCCCGCAAGAGCTTCGAGACCCGCCAGAACCAGCACTACCGGGCCGTCATCGCCGACGCCTCCCGACAGGCGGGCACTGCGGTCGGCCTCGGCCGGCAGATCGACTCCCTGTCGCAGGCCAACCAGCAGGACGCCGACTCCATCGCCGCGGCGGAGCAGTCCATCCGGGAGATGCGCGTGGCGATCGACCAGCGCAACCAGGAGATCGCCCGGCTGGCCGACGAGAAGGGCCTCAACGAGCGGATGGCTCAGAACAACCGCGACGACGCCGAGGCGACGGCCCGGCTTCTGGAGATGCACGGCTGTCCCCGGCCGACCGTGGACGTGCTCGTGGCCCCGGTTGCCGAGCAGACCCCTACCGGGGACCCGGGGGCGCTGCCGTGCCGGTGCGGGGACCTGATGCGGCTGGACCTGGAGCGGAACCAGTACATCCACGACATCCCGGGGGGCGGCTGGGAGTTGGCCGGGGAGTCGTGCAAGCGGCGTCGGCAGGACACGCTGACGATGCCTCCCGTCGACGACGTGGCGGTGGGCTGATGAGTCTCCTGCTCCGGCCGCGTGAGAGCGGCCGTCACCGCGCCGACTCGCTGACCGAGACGCCTGCCTTACCACGCAGGTCGCGCCTGACGGCGCCGTTCGTCCGTCACGCCCGCCGGCCTCGCCCGCAGATCGTCCGGGAGTTCACCGGGTGGAGCGGCCTGGCCCGCCTGTGCGAGGAGGCCGCGAGGAACCCGGTGGTCGACCCGCGGATCGCGTTCCCGGCCCGGTTCCGCGCCGACGCCGATCACACCCAGCCGTTCACCTTCAACCTCAAGGACTTCCAGTGAGCACCGAGACCCCCGAGCGCCCCAAGAGCGCATACCAGCTTCGCGGCGAGGCGATCGCCCGCGCCCTCGGCGTGTGGCAGGACTCGCCGGATGACGGCGAGAACCCGCACACGACCGGTTCCGACCCGCTCGCCGGCGCCGCGGCCCTGGAGGACTGCCTGCGCGAGGAGGGCCTCCAGATCCTGCCGGCCGGGCCGTCGGGCGGCCGGTGGCGGGTCCTGGCCGGCGGGAAGCCCGTCCCGTACGCCGGGCAGTCCCGGCCGTCGGGCCCGGTGGACGCGGACACCGCGGCGGAGCTGTTCCTGCTCGCCGCCCGCGACGCCGACCAGGGCGACGGCGGGACGCCGATCGTGGTGCGGCCGGCGACGGATCGGGAGCAGGTCCAGCACGCCGTGCTGGGAGACGCCGCCGTGATCGAGGACGCCGTCGAGATCGACGCCACCACGTACTGGGTCATCGCACCGACCGATGGCGCGCCCACGCGGACGCTGGAGTTCGCCGCCGCTGACGGCAAGACGGTCCGGGTCCGCCTCCGGCACGGGCTGTTCGAGGCGCTCGCCAACTCGTGCCGCACCGAGGCCGACGAGATCGGCGGTGGCGAGTAATGGGCGCCGAGATCACTCCCGAGGACGTTGTCGCCGACCTGTTCCTCGCTGAGGGCACTGTGTACGACGACAACGGCACCGGCATGTTGCACGAGATCAAGGCGGCAGGTTCCGTCATGGAGATCGCCATCACGCCTTGTGATGACGAGGGCATGGCGTCCGACGAGCCGGTCCACTTCCGTGCGGTCGTCGTCGAGGGAGACCAGGCGCCGATCGTGCTCCAGGAGCCGGCCGAGCTCGGCATGTCCTGGCCGGACGGCGGAGACCTGCTCGCCCTGACCGGCGAGGGCATCGTGTTCTACCCGCGCGGGGTGGACAAGTGGGCGATGGACCCGGACGAGGCGCTGGAGTACGCCGCCCAGCTCGCTGCCATGGCCTACGCCCGCAAGGCCGCCGAGGCCGGTGAGGTCCGATGAGCCGCGAGGACATCGCGGAGCGCTTCAAGCGCGACACCGCCGAGCACGTGATGACCATCCGCCACGACGACGGCCTGTACCGGCACCTGCAGTTCTCCAACCCTGACCGCCGGTGGGCCTACTGGTTCCAGATCATCACCGTTCCGAACGCGCTGATCTTCCGAGGTGATGGCGAAAGCTTCGTCTTCAGCCGCCTGGAGGACATGTTCGCGTTCTTTCGGGGCCCGATCGGTCACATCAACCCGACCTACTGGGCGGAGAAGCTGACCTCCGACCGGGACAGCGTCATGAAGTACTCCCAGGACCTGTTCAACCAGCACGTCGCCGACGACCTCAAGCAGGCCGAGGCGGACTGGCCTGGTGTGACTGCGGCATGGGAGAAGAAGGTCAGCGGCTTCTTCGCCGAGTACAACACCGAGTACGAGCACGATGCCCGTGCGGCGCTGAACGACTTCCAGTATCTGCCCGAGGGGGCCACCGGAGAGCCGTTCCGCTTCCAGGACGCCTGGGAGTGGCAGCTCAAGGAGTACCACTGGTGGTTCCTGTGGGCGCTCCACGGGATCGTCTGGGGCATCGCCCAGTACGACGCCGCGAAGGCCGCGAGCGAGGACACCTACCTGGTCTGGTCGAACGAGCACCGCTGCTGGTGGGGACCGAACCGAAGCGGGTACGCCCAGGACGTCTGGAAGGCCGGCCGCTACGACCGCGAGTCCGCTGCCGCCATCTGCCAGACCCGCTCCTGGCCTCAGGACGCACCGCCCCCTGAGGTGATGGTGCTCGCCCCCGAGGCCGGCCGCGGCGCCTTCACGGTGGATGACTTCCGCGTCCTGCCGGAGATGATGCGCCAGCGGGTTGAAGAAGCGACCGGTAAGGCGATCAGCGACCGCGATGCAGATCAGTCTGCGGCGGTGACAGCGTGAGCCGCCACGTCTTCGCTGGCCTGGTCGCCGTGGCCGCTGCCGCTGTTCTCTGCCTGGTCCTCGCGGGGATCGCTGTCGCCGCGGGCGAGGTCTCTCCTCGGGTTGGCACGGTCCCGTCTCCTGCTCCCGGCCCGGTCGTCCAGGTGGGAGGTGCAAGGTGAGCACCCTCACGCTGGAAACGCCGGCCGCGGCCACCGCCGCCGAGACGAGGCGCCCGCTGATCCTGCTCGACGTGGACGGCGTGCTGAACCCCTTCGTGCGTCCCGGCCCGGAGTGGGAGCGGTACCGCTGCTCCGGCGGGAACGGGACGTTCAACCTGTGGCTCAACCCCGACCACGGGCCCGCCTTGTACGGCCTCGCGAAGAAGACCGGCGCGGAGCTGGTGTGGGCGACCACGTGGGAGCACCACGCCAACCGGGAGATCGCCCCGATCCTCGGCCTGCCCGAGCTGCCGGTCATCGAGGTCAGCCAGGGCGACGACTGCGACAACCCGCTGGTGTGCTGGAAGACCCCCGCTGTCGCCGCCTACGTGGACCGCCGGCCGTTCGTGTGGTTCGACGACGACCTGACCAAGGCCGACCGCAAGTGGCTCGACGGACAGCCCGGCGTCGGCGAGTTCCGGCTGATCCACGTCGGAGGACGGTCCGGGATCAACGACTCGCATCTCGCCGACGCGGAGGCGTGGCTGGCGAAGCACTCGGGAGGTGGCCAGTGATCGACCCTTACGCAGCCTACGACGCGCTCACGCGGAACCTGAGCGAGTTCGAGGTCACCGAGGATCACCTGAAGTTGCTGCGCCGCGCGAACGTCACCTTCGGCGGTAGCGAGTGGGGCGCCCCGTGTATCGACGGAAAGCGGCCCTACGGGTCGGGGAACCTCGTCGAGTCCATCGCGCAGGCCGTGTGGCCGCAGTGGGGCGATTGGGACCAGGAGCGGCAGGCGCGCTACCTCGACGAGTCCCGCGACGACCTGATCCGCCTCCACGCCGCGACAACAGTCGCGTTGGAGATCTGCCTCCTGCGAGGCGAGTTCAAGGCGGGCCGGTATCGGCTCGTGGACTGGCGCCAGTGGGAGCCCGTCCAGGTGGGAGGTCCCCGTGGCTGAGCCGATGAGCACCGAGCGCCTCGCCGAGATCCGTGACCGCGAGCAGAAGGCGGCACCTGGACCGTACGTACCGGAGTGGGACTCCTGCGACTGTGACGACGCCGCCGGATGCGGCCTGGGTCACCGCTGGGTCACCGCTCTGCGTTTGCCGGAGCCGCACACCCGCAGCCATACGGGCGAGCCGCAGCCGTGGGAGTTCTTGTACTCGGAGATCGGCCAGTTCGCTCCTGACACGGCACTGTTCTTCGCGACTGCCGGCGAGGACGTCCGCGCCCTGCTCGCGGAGGTGGAGCGGCTCAACCGTGTCGTTGGCCTGCTGGGCCGGTCTCTCCAGAGCGACTCGCAGGACTTCATCGACGTCTGCTCCGAGGTCGTCACGCTGCGCCAGGACACCGCCGAGCTTGAGCAGATGGTCGCCGAGTTGACGGCGAAGAACCTGGGCCTGATCGGCGAGCGGGACCGTCTCCGCGAGGCGTGGCAGAACCTCGCCAAGAGCATGCGTGAGATTCACGGCGTCCACCCGATGAACGTCAAGGACCCGGACCCTGCGCGGCAGTACTGCGAGGCCGACGGAGAGCCGTGGCCTTGTCCGACGTACCGCCTCGTCATGAAGGCGGTGGGCGAGTGAACGCCGGCATCGTCCTCATCGTCGTTGGCCTGGTCGTCCTCGGGGCGGCCAATGCGGGTTGGTGGTGGCTGCGGGGCCGTTCCCTGCGGGAGCGGGTCACTTCGCTGACCGGCCAGTTGGCCACGGCCATGCGCAACGCGTTCCGCCTGTCCGGCCACGTCTCGGAGCTGGAGGCGGAGAACGCCTCCCTGAAGGCACGCAACGAGATGCTCGCCGGCCTGGTGGGCGCGGACGCCGAACGGGCCGCCCTGCAGGGCTCCTGCGCCGACGAGGCCAGGTGGCTGTGATGGGCAACCTCCTGTTCGCGGTCCTGGACGCCGACGCGCAGAGCGCCGCGGTGTCTCGGGCGTGGGTGCTTGTCTTCGCCGTCGCGCTGACGGTCGCGCTCGCCGCCGGGGTGTCGCTCCACCTCCGCCACAAGCGGCGCGCCGAGCAGGCGCGGGCGGCGGCCCGGCGCCACCTCGCCGCCGGCTACCGGGCCATCCCCGCCGCTGAGGCCGAGGAATTCGAGCGGATCACCGCCCGGCTTCGCGAGGGAGACGACCAGTGACCCTCCTCGCCGCGGTTCTCGCCTTGGCCGGTGCCGGCCTTGCCCTCACTCATGACGTCCTGCTCGCCCAGGACGCCGAACCGTCCCCGGAGAGGTGGACGCCCATGGACCTGTTCCTCCAAGCCGGCGGCCTGGCCGTGCTGCTCCTCGCTGCGTTCCTCAAGCTCCGCGAGCGTCCCGTCGAGGAGACGCCGGTGGAGCACGAGCACGCCCTGATCTGGGCGCTGTACACCGCCCCCCTCGACCAGAACCGGGAGGAGACCCGATGAACGCCCGCCTCGACTCCGCAGACCTGCTCCGCCGGGCCGCCGCCAAGCTGCGCGAGACGGCAGCCGGGACCACCTCCGGTGACTGGGATGTCCGCGACTCGGGCGAGCTGGTCGCTTGGCAGGACACCGAGGACCAGCGGTTCGAGTACCTCGTGGAGTGCGTCGAGTGGGAGAACCCTGCCGATCCGAAGTGGATCGCGGTGGCGTCACCCGCGCTGGCGGAGCCACTCGCCGCGTGGCTGGAGGAGGTCGCCCGCCAGTACGAAATGGCCCCGTGCAACAGCCCGGACGGCCTGTGCAACGGGTGCGAGCGCCGCGACGACTTCGTGTACGCCTTCAACGTCGCCCAGGCCATCCTCGGCGAGACCGCGCCGCCCTCCCGCATGTTCGCCGACACCAAGCCTGTCGAGGCCGAGGTGGGGTCGTGATGGCGAGCCAGAAGCGGCAGATCGGTATCTGCGCCTCCTGCAACGTCGAAGGCGAACTCGTGGGGCGCAACCTTCACCAGAACTGCTACTTGCGGCACTACAGACGCGGCACGCTGGACCAGTTCCCGAAGGTGCGGCAGCCCGCGCGGCAGCAGTCGAGCGACCGGCCTTTGGTCAGCCGCCAGGAGACCACAAGCCTGCGGCGCGAGGAGTTCGCCCGCCTACGGAAGGGCGGGGTCGCGGTCGAGGAAGCCGGGACGCGTATCGGTGTCTCGTCGACCACGGCGTGGCGGTACGAGGCGGCGCTGATCGAAACCGGGTGGTGCCCGCCGGCCCGGCGTGTGTGCAACTCGCCCGAGGAGATCGACCGGATTCGTGTCGCGCTTCTCGCGCACCTTGACCGTTACCCGGCCTTGTCGTTCAGCGTCTGGGATCTCACGCGAGTCATCGACCCGCTCCACGGGCGGACCGTGAAGAACCTGCTCGGACGTCTTGCGTCCGCTGGCCTCGTCGAGGTCGTCGACGGCCGCCGGGACCCGCAGTCGCCAGGCGTGCGGGCACGCCGGTACCGGTCCGTGGCGGGCGCCCGGCAGGACCACGCGCAAAGCGAACTTGCGGTGGCGTCGTGACCCTCGTGGACCTCTCCCTCAGGCCGAACGCCTACCGGCCCCGGGAATGCGTCTGCGGCGAACTCGAAGTCGCGCACAACATCCGCACCAACGGGACCCGCGGCGCCTGCTCGACCAGCCGTGGGCCGAAGGCCACTCCCTGCCCCTGCAAGACCTTCAAGGAGAAGACCCCGTGACGTTGTCGCTCATGGATTGGTTCTGCGGAGCCGGCGGCAGCAGCCAGGGCGCGCACGCTGTGCCTGGCGTGACGGTGACTCTCGCCGCGAACCACTGGGAACGCGCCATCGAGTCGCACGCGATGAACTTTCCGAAGACCGATCATTACCGCGGTGACATCCGCGAAGCGCCCGTCCACCGTTGGCCCGTCGCTGACCTGTTCTGGGCTAGCCCGGAATGCCCGCAGTGGTCCAACGCTCGTGGCAAGCGGCGCGACTTCGCCACTTCGCAGCAGGGCGAGCTGTTCGGGCCCGAGAAGGACGAAGAGGTCGAGCGTTCTCGTGCCCTGATGGAGGAGGTGCCGCTGTACCTGCGCGGCGTCCAGGACCGCGGAGGGCTCGTCCTGGCTGGCGTGGTGGAGAACGTCGTGGACGTGCGGGCCTGGGACCAGTGGGACCGGTGGATCGGCGAGATCAAGAAGCTGGGCTACCGGACCCGCGTGGTGGCGATGAACTCGATGCACGCCCACGCCACTCGCACTCCGATCGCGCCCCAGTCGAGGGACCGGCTGTACGTCGCGTACTGGCATCGCAGCATCGGCCGGGACCCGGACTGGGACAAGTGGCTCCGCCCGCAGGCGTGGTGCCCAGGCTGCGAGCGGGTCGTCCGTGCGGTGCAGGTGTTCAAGCAGCCCGGCGCTGACATGGGCCGCTATCGCCAGCAGTACGTTTACCGGTGCCCGTCGGCTACGTGCCGCAACTCGGTCGTGGAGCCGCACGTCCTTCCGGCCGCCGCGGCGATCGACTGGTCGCTGCCCGGGCAGCGGATCGGCGACCGGTCCAAGCCCCTCGCCGACAAGACCCTGGCCCGCATCCAGGCCGGCCTCGCCAAGTATGCCCGCCCCATCACCCTGGAGGCCGCGGGCAACACCTTCGAACGCCGTCCTGGGGTGCGGACGTGGCCGGTCGACGGGCCGCTCACCACGCAGACCACCACGGCGACCAAGGCGATGGCTTACGAGCCGTTCATGGTCCCGGCCGGCGGGACGTGGCGCAACGAGGCGACCCCCGTATCGGAGCCGATGCCCACCCGGACCACCCGGGAGAACGACGGCATAGCCATCCCGCCGCTGCTGATCCCCGTCGAAGGGCGCGACGGCAAGGAACCGAGCCCCGCCACCTCGCCCCTGCGCACGCAGACGGCACGCAACGAGACCGGCCTGGCGTGGCTGCCGTTCATCGCCGAACTCCGCGGCGGATCCTCCGACGCCCGCCCGGTGTCCGACGCGCTCGCCACCGTCACCGCGTCGGGGAACCACCACGGGCTCGTCGCCCCGCCCGTCACCGCCTTGGTGATGCGGAACAACACTCCACGCGGCGACGCCAGCCAGATGTCCACACCGGTCACCGAGCCGCTGCGCACCCTGACTGCGGCCGGCCACCAGTCCCTCATCACTTGGGAGACGCTCCTCGTCCCGTACTACGGCAACGGCAATGCCCGCCCGGCCGGTGAGCCGGTCGGCACCCTGTCCACCCGCGACCGGTACGCCGTCGTCAACGGCCTCGACGAGATCGACCTGGACGACGTGCTGTTCCGGATGTTGGAGCCCCACGAGATCGGCCGGGCGATGGCGTTCGGCGAGGGCTACGTGGTCGTCGGCAACAAGCGGGAGCGCGTCAGGCAGTACGGCAACGCCGTTACGCCACCAGTCGCGGAGTTGCTGGTTTCGGCGCTGGTTGAAGCCATCACTGGCGAGGACATCGAGGCGGCTGCCTGATGCCCTCCGAGAGAGAACACGGGACACCGGCCCGCTACGACCACGGGCCGGACGAGAACGACCAGCCGGGGAAGGGCTGCCGGTGCACGTCATGCACGGCCGCCTCCAGCCGGCGCCGGAAATGCAATCGACTCGCCGTGTTGCAGGGCCGCGGAGTGCGTCTCGTGGACGCCGCCCCGGTGCGTGAGCACTTGGTGTGGCTGCTCGGCCAGGGCATGACCCCTCTGGCCATCTCCCGGCAAGCCGGGGTGGCACACAGCCTGCTGACGCGCCTTGTCCACGGCCGGCCCGGCGCGAGCAAGCCAATGAAGCGCGTCCTTGAGGCGAACGCCGATGCCGTGCTGTCGGTGCTTCCCGGGACGGCGAGCATGTTGCGCGTTCCCGTGGTGGGCGCGCAGCGGCGCGTCCGAGGACTGATGTGGCAGGGGTGGCCAAGGCAGGTCATCGCCGAGCATGCCCAGCTCGCCCATCAGGAAGTGTGGCGAATCGCGACTGACGACACCAGCGGGAAGATCGCCGCCGGGACAGCTCGACGCGTCCAGATCGCGACGTCTCGACTGCTGACAAGAGACCCGATCGCCGCAGGTATTGACCCCTGGCGTGTCGAGCTGGCCCGGAAGAGGGCAGCCGCCGCGGGATGGGTGTCGCTGCTCGCCTGGGACGACATCGAGGACCCCGGAAGCGGCCTCGACTTTGGGGAGAAGGTGGCCCGCGAGCAAGCCCTCGCCGAGGACGCCGAAGAATTGATCCACGGCCAGGGCTACACCCTGCAGAACGCCGCTGAACGTCTCGGCGTCAGCGTCAGCTACCTCGGAGATGCCCGTCTCCGCACTCGGAAGCGTGCAGCCGAGGCGGTGACCGCATGACCGTCCTCGACGTCTCCGTCGCCGATGAGGAGTTGGAGGCCCGCATCAAGCGGGCTGTGCGCTCCTACCACCGCCGCGGCGAGGTCATCGTCCGCGCCGACTTTGCCGCCACCGTGTCTCACGCCCTCCTCCAGATGCGCCCACCCAAGGACGCAGGGGAACGCGCGGCAGGGATCAGCGAGGGGCTGGAGATGGCCGTCCGGACCCTGCTCCGCCTCGCCGGCGTGGACACCCCCGACAACCCTGAGGAGGCCCCTCGTGGCTAACTTCTCGCGCCGTGAGCGCACCACCACATGGGTGGAGTACACCCTCCCGAACCCCGTCGCCTGGGGAGAGGTCCGCAAGGTGATCGCCGTCATCGAGAACGAGCTCGGCGACCGCGCCCAATGGGACGACGTCGTGCAGGTCGTCAGCGGCGACGAGGAGATCGTCTTCCGCTTCGAGAAGGAGACCTCCAATGGCTCCTGAGCCGATCGTGACGGCCACCCGCTACGAGGTGTCGTGCCTGCCGGTGGATCACCGGGAGCGCCGTCACTTCACCCTCACTGTGGAGTACCGGGGCCGTGGCTTGTGGGCCGTGTCGGACGGCTTCGAGGTGCTCGGCAAGGACGGCACGTGGGACCACGAGCCCTTGTCGTCGAGCCGTGAAGAGGACTGGATCGCGGCCCACCGATTCGACTTGGACACCGCTCTGGAGATCGCTAAGAAGGCCGCACCTCACATCACGATCAACGGCTTCACCGTGGAGAAGGTCCTCGCCGACATCGCAGCGAGAGAGGCCGCGGAGCGTCCCGGAACAACACGGAACGACCCGGAACAGCTCGGGGGTGGACGGTGAACGAAGCCGATGTCCGCGCGATCGTCCGGGACGAGCTCGCCCAAGCGGGTGCGGGCCGAACCGGTTCCCTCGCAGCTCAGATCCGGCAGGCCCGGGAAGCCGCCGGCTTGTCGCAGAAGGAGCTGGCCGGCCGGTTCGGCAACAGCCAGCCCCACATGCACCGCATCGAGGTCGGCCGAGGGTTCCTGACCTGTGACGACCTGGACCGGCTTGCCGCCCTGCTCGGCAAGCGGGTCGTCCTGGTCGACCTACCGGAGGAGGTGTCCGATGCCCAGGGTTGAGCCGTACCGGGTCTTGGTGACGGGGTCCAGGTCGTGGCGGGACGAGCAGACCATCCGCGACGCCCTCGCCGGCGTCGTCTCGCGGCACGGCCCGGAGAGCGTCGTCGTGGTTCACGGCCACGCCTACGAGGGCGCCGACGCGATCGCCGACCGGATCGCCTCGGCGTGGGCCGGGCTGTCGGTGGAACGGCACCCCGCGGACTGGGACACCTGCGCCGACCACTGTCACCCCGCGCACCGCCGCCAGCGGCTCGGCGGTTCCACGTACTGCCCGACGGCCGGGTTGCGCCGGGACGCCGAAATGGTCGAGACGGGCCCCGACGAGGTGCTGGCGTTCATCGACCCGTGCCGCAAGCCCCGATGCCGGGGCCGCAAGCCCCACGGCTCCCACGGAGCCACCCACACCGCTGATCTTGCCGAGAAGGCAGGCATCCCCGTGAGGAGATTCCCGTGATGGCCACGTCCCGCATGATCGAGGAGGCGTGCCGCCCGGACGCCCGCCCGGTGACGGCGTCGTTCTACGGCGCCACCCAGGCGACCCTGGGCGTGAGCCCCGACGGTGAGGTGGACGGGTCGCTTCGTCGCCGCGCCATCGTCGCGGTGTTCACCCGGTTCGCCGCCCGCCACGGCTGCACCTTCGAACCCGCCACCGACGACACCCCGGCGAAGAAGTGCTCTCACCCGGACCACGCGCGGGACATGCGGGCGTGCCGGGAGGCGTGGAACCTCCTCGGTCTCCTCGACGGCGACGAGCCGGACGAGGACGACTGGCGGCCGGAGCCGGCACGCCTGCCCAGGACGCCGATCCTCCGCCACGACTGGGCGTGGACCGACCGGGCCGCCTGCCAGGGCGAGGACCTGGTCCTGTTCTTCGGCCCCGACGGGGAGCGCCAGCCTGAGCGGGATATCCGGGAGCGCAAGGCCAAGGCCATCTGCGCTGTGTGCCCGGTCCGCCGGGACTGCCTGAACTACGCGCTGACCAGGCCTGAGAGGTCTGGCCTTTACGGGGGCCTGAACGAGGACGAGCGGGCGTCCGAGCGCCGTCGGCGGATGCGCCGCGGCGAGCTGGCGGTGAACGCCTCATGACGCCGCCGAGCCTCCCGGTTCCCACCCCGAGATGACTGTGGCCGCCCGTGCGCCGGGCGGCCACCACGAGATCAACACTAGGAGAAGACCCCATGTCAGCTACAACCGTAGCGTTCATCGCCCCCGAGCAGACCGCCCCCAACGGCGGGACGAAGCTGGCGCCGTCGGTGACCGGGCAGCACAACCCGCGCTTGTTCACCTCGCCCAGCGGCGTCGTCTACGAGCTGGTGTACGTCACCCCCGACCTGGCCCGCGGCTGGCTGTACCACAACACGGGGAACCGGCCCCTGCGCGCCGAAGCCGTCGGCAAGATCGCCCGCGACATGACGGCCGGCCGGTTCCTGGAGAACGGCGACGCCGTCCGCTTCTCCGCAGACAACACCCTCCTCGACGGCCAGCACCGCCTGGAAGCGCTCTACGAGTCCGGCACCTCGGCCTGGCTCCTCGTCGTCTCCAACCTCCCCGACGCCGCCCAGGACACCGTGGACGACGGCGCCAAGCGCACCATGGCCGACCGGTTCGCCTTCCACGGCGAACCCGACGCCAAGACCCTCGCCTCGGTGGTCCGCCGGGCCATCCTGTGGACCCACAACCACAAGGACCAGACGGGCCGGTTCCAGCCGTCGGCGCTGGAGTGCTTCGAGTTCCTCGCCAAGCACCCCGAACTACGCGAGGCCGCCTCCGCCGCGGCGCACCACCGCAAGGCCAAGTTGCTCCCCGCGTCCACGATCGGCCTGTGCTGGTGGCTGTTCGGCGCCCTCGACCCCGTCCAGCGCACCGAGTTCTTCGACCGTCTCGCCGACGGCGCGATGCTCGCCAAAGGCCACCCGATCCTGACGCTGCGGAACCGGATCGCCGACCTGAACGCCCAGCCCGGCCGCCACTCCGAGCGTCACACCTTGGCCATGGTCATCAAGTCGTGGAACAAGTACCGGGCCGGCCAGGAGTTGACGACGCTCCGGTTCGCCGAGAACGAGAAGTTCCCCCAGCCCAAGTAGCCCACCCCGGAAGGGGCGGGCTCAGGTCCGCCCCTCCGGCTTATGTCGGAAGGAGGCCGCGGTGAAGGCCGTGTACATGTGCCGTTCCTCGGGTCCTCTCCCTGGAGAGGACTTCGGAGTCGGCGAGCCTCGGCAAGCGCCGGCGGCGGGTGGAGGCGTTCGGCTAGGTGGCCGATTCGGTGGACACGCCGGACTGCCGCTCGTGCACGGACTTGACGATCGCGCGGATCGTCTCGCGGGACCAGCCGGTCACCTCGGCGACGTCGATGATCTGCCATTCGCCGTTGTCGACGACTCGGGCGATCTCTTCGTCCAGTTCGAGGCGTGCCTGGTCGAGGCGCTCTTTGGCGGCGCGGTGTGCGCGCAGCTTCGCCACCAGATTGCCCGTCGTCATGCGCACATCTTCGCACGTCAATGTCATGCAAGTCAGTCTGCCACACTTGACGCAAAGTGGCTTGGCATAGGATGGTGACAAGTAACTTGCTTGCGTGCGATCAATTCGGGGGTCTATTCGGCATGCCCAGACGAAGACAGGTCCCGCTCCAGCCCTAACCAACATCACGATCAAGTGGAGCTACGTACGTGGCAATCGGGGTCATGCAGTGGGTGTGGACCCACTCGAAGGCGAAGAAGGGATCGCGTCTCGTGCTGCTAGCTATCGCTGACTGCGCGAACGCCGAGGGGGCCCACGCCTTCCCCAGCAATGCGGAACTGATGCGAAAGACCGCCCTGTCCGAGCGTGGCGTTCAGGCCGCCATCGCAGACTTGGAGCGCCTGGGTGAGTTGGAGGTTGAGCGTCGCACGGGCAAGGGCAACCGTTACCGCATCCTTATGACCCCCGCAGATTCTGCACCCCCGCAGAATCTGCACCCCGCAGAGAATGCCCCCCGCGAAAACTGCGGGGGTGCGAACGATGCGGGGGTGCAGAATCCGCCCCCCGCAGAATCTGCACCGACCCCCGCAGAATCTGCACCCGTAACCATCAACGAACCGTCAGAGCACTCTTCCCCTACGGGGAAGAGTGACCCACCCGCGCACCCGCGCACACACACGCGCGAGGACGCCGACCCCGGCGCCCTCTTCGGCGACTCCCGAACCCAGAAAGAGCCCAAGCCCCGTCGCCGCCGCGGCGGCCCCAAGGCCGACCGCAAACCTGAAGACGACCAGGCCGACGAACTGACCAACGCCTACTGGGAGCGCTACACAACCGCCCAGGACTGGATCGGGATCCGGCAGGTCGTCCGGACCGCCCTGGCGAAGATCCCCCGGGACGACGTGGCCAGAGCGCTGGCCCGCCTCGGCAAGGAACACCGGCCCGTGTCCGGCAAATCGCTCCAGGTGGCTTACGCCCAGGTCCTCGAAGAGCGTGAACGCCGGAGCGGGGCGCCACCTCGTGCGACGCCATCCCGGCCCGCCAGGTCCACCACCGATGAGCGTGTCGCCCAAGCCCAAGCCCTTAAGGAACGCTTCCGCAGCCAGCCGCCCCCGAGGATCACCGGAGAGATCACCTCATGAACCCCGAAGAGGTCATCGACCTCCTCACCACGGCCGCCACCTTCGACCGGCGCACCGTCGGCGATGCCGACGTGATCGCCTGGGGTGCCGCCGTTGGGGACCTGGACTTCGCCGACGCGCAAGCTGCGGTGATCCAGCACTACACCAACTCCACCGAGTGGCTGATGCCCGCGCACGTTCGGGTCCGGGTCAAAGCCATCCGTGCGGCGCGACTGGCGCGGGAGGTGCAGCCCGCCCCCGCGCCGGAACTGGCCGACGACCCCAAGCGGTACCAGATGGCGCTACAGCAGGGCTTGAAGCAGATCGCCCGAGGCTGGTCCACGCAGAAGTCCATCACCGCGAGAAGCGGCGCCGACCCCAACGAGGAGTACCTCGACGGTCGCGGGGAGGACCCGCAGCGTCGGGAACTGCGCCTCGGAGCCTTGACCGTCCGGTGCCCTCGCTGCGGCGCATTGCCCAATGACCGGTGCGTCAACGCTCTCGGCCTGCCGCTGTCCACCGAGCCCGCGCATGATGCTCGTCTCGTCGCCGCCGGCCTGGCCGTGTGGGTCGAGGTCAACGGCCAGCAGCGCGCCAGCCTCGTCCACCCCGCGGAGCGGTCATGACCCACCACCTCGCCCCGTTGGAACTCGCCGAGTTCCTCGCCGCCACCCGCCCCGACTGGGAGCGCATGCACATCCAGCAGGCCATCGAACGGGCCCGGCAAGCCGCCTGGCCGTACGAGCACTTCGTGGGCGCGTTCTGGCGGACCGCCTGTGACGACGACGCCACACCGGCCGAGGTGGACCACTTGCAGCCGAAGAACCTGCGCCGCGAGTGGGCGGTGGCCTCATGAACGCCGAGCTGGCCGCCCGCCTGGAGTCACTCGAAGCCGAACGGCTCCGCCCGGTCCCGGCGAAACCGCCGTCCCTGCCGGCCGCGGCGTCCGAGGCGTTCAAGCTGCTCATGGATCGGCTGGTGGAACTGCCGCTCGCCGACGACGAAGCCGAGGAGGAATCGTCATGACGATCAACCCGATCGAGACCCGGTACGCAGGCTGCCGCTTCCGCTCGCGCCTGGAGGCCCGGCACGCCGTGTTCTTCGACCACCTGGGGCTCCAGTGGGAGTACGAACCCCAGGGCTTCCACACTTCCGCCGGCCCATACTTGCCTGACTTCCGCATCCTTCAGGGCGGCGTTGAGGAGCCCTTGTGGATCGAGGTGCGACCGGTGGACGTGAGCCGTGACCTCGGCCCGTTCTTGGCCTTCGGGTTCAACGACGAGACCGGCGAAGTTCTGCACCAGGCGTATCGGGTCGGCGACCTACCAGACCCGAAAAGGATCGTGGACGACTGGGGGACTCCCGGCGTTGGAGAGGCCCTCTCGCCGGCGGACGACGGTGCGCCCTATTTCTGGTGCGTGTGTGCGTCGGGGCAGCACGTCGGCATCGAGTTCGAGGCGCGTGGCCACCGGATCAAGTGCGCATGCAATCGCAGCATCGAAGGCGACTGGGGTCACACTGCCCGCCACCCTCGACTGCTTGAAGCCTTCGCGGCGGCCCGTTCGGCTCGGTTCGAGCACGGCGAGTCCGGATGACCCTGTTCGACGTCCCTCCACCCCAGCCGCCCGACCCGCCCGAGCAGGCCGCGGCGCCGTCGAAGTGCCGCAGGTGCCACCGGCCGATCAGGGACCCGGTGTCTCTGGGCTACCAGATTGGACCGGACTGCCGGCACCAGCTCGGGATCGACCCGCCGAAGAAGCCTCCACGGTTCTCGGCCCGGTGGTCGGGGCCGGTGGAGGGACAGCAAGACCTGATCAACCCAGAAGAGATCAACGAAGGAGAAGACCGGTGACGCAGATCACGTTCCCGTACGACAGGGCCCAGCAGGCGCTCGCGGAGTTCCTGTCCGGCGACGAGGACGGGCAGGACCGCCTGACCGGCGGCAGGTGGACACGGAACATCTCCACCCCCGACGGCAACGGGTTGGCCGCGGTCATCATGGACCCGGCCAAGCACGCCCAGCTCCGCGACGAGGCTGCGGCGTGGCGGGAGCACATGGAGCCCAAGGGGGACACCGACATCCCGCCCGGGTACCGGCCGTACCAGCACTCGCCGACGGCGCGGGAGGACCGGCTGCTGCCGACCGAGCCGCTGGAGAAGACCCTCGCCCAGGTGTTCTACGGCAAGAACCTGGACGAGCTGGACCGGGACGACCGTTCGAAGATCCTCAGCGCCGCGATCATCTGCCTTCTGCGCACCACGCTGGACCCGGACGACAGCGGGGTGGTGCCGATCATGATGCGCTGCCACAGCGCCGAAGACCGCAACGACCCCGAGCCGCGGCAGTTGTGGCAACTCGCCTACAAGACCGGCGTCCACGGCCTGTACCTGCGGACCACGGCGAACGGGTTCTTCGGTGAGCTGTGGGGCATCGTCACCGGCACCGGGTTCAAGCTCACCGAAGGCTGGTGGGACCGGGAGTCCGCCGAGCAGGCCGTCGCCGCGGTCGGCAGGGTGCTGCCCCAGGTCGACTGGATGGAAGTCCGGGACGCCGACGCCTTCACCCCCGCGGCGGTCGCCGCGCTGCGCCAGGTGTTCAAGCGCTACCGGGACTTCGGAGTCGACGAGAACCAGCCCGAGCCCGAGCCGGTCACCACACAGGCCGCCGATGGCTCGGCGCTGGCTGGCGCGTCCGGTGAGGGCCAGTGACCACGCTCGACGACCGTCCCGCGGTCAAGCCCTGCGGCTGCCCGGAGCCGTGCGACCACCTGCCGTACGCCCGTCTCGCCGCGGCGAACAAGAACCTCGGCGCGGTGCTCGACGCCCAGGCGGAGGTGATGCGGGTGGCGATCCGGGCCGCCGCCCAGGAGGGGCCGGCGGCGGGGATGAACGTCATCGTCCGCTACGTCCGCTCGGTCTCCGAGCTCGCCGAGGGTCTGCAGTTCTCGGACGACATGCCCGGGGGTGACCGGTGAGGCCGTTACGTCTGGCCGTGGTGCTGGTGCTGATGGCGGGCACCGTGGTCGCGCTGTGCATGAACGCTCCCGGGTGGGTGTACTGGCCGACTTTCGCCGGCGCGTTCGCTGCGGCGGTGTGGTGGGAGACGGGTCTGATCCGGAGGGCGGCTCGGTGAGCGGCCTGTGGCGGCGCGTCCAGTACTGGATCTTGGGTGTGGAAGTGAAGCCCGCGGCCGAGCGGGAGCCCGTCCCGGCGGTGGTGGAGCCGATCGTCGTCCCGGACCACCTGTCGTGGCCGTCGCCGGACCCGGCGTGGGAGGCGCGGGAGGACCTGCTCCTCGGCCGGGTGGCTCGCCACGTCGAGCGGGGCGCGTCTCCGTGGGATGCGGCGGGGCGCGTGTTCTGTGGGACGGGGGAGACCTCTGGGGCCTCACGGGCGGGGCTGAGCGCCACGCTCGCGGCCCGGCGGCGCGGAGTCGTCCACGACTGAGGGGCGCGTCCTGCTGGACGCTCAGGGGCTTCTACGGCCCTTCGAAGCGAAAGCCAGTTCGTAAATCGATCTTGAATTCAAATGCCAGTTCGCAAAGATCGCCAAAAGGAGGCCGCGATGGGGTACACCAGCTACCTGTCCGGCGAGATCAGCATCGAGCCGCCCATCCCGTGGCCGGAACTCCAAGGAAGCCCGTTCATCCGCACCGCGACGAACAAGGAATGGGACCGGCTGCTCTGGCTCCGCATGGACGAGACGACCGTGGAGACCGACGAAGGCACCCTGACCCGCAAGCAGGCCGTCGCCATCCGCCCCTCGCAGGCGGACGAACTGCGCGCCCACAGCCTCGTCCGCGAGCTCCAGGAAATCGTCAAGGCGCACGGCGCCGGCAGGGCCTTCATCGGCTTCATCCTCGTGCGCGGCGAGGAGTCGCCCGACATCTGGCGCGCAGCCGTCCACGAAGGCGAAGCCGTGGAGATCGTTCCCCGCATCGTCTGGCCCGACGGCACCGAGGAATCGGCGCACTGACCTTCTCATCCGGCCCGCCCTGTAGAGGGCGGGCCACCTCCAAGACCACGAAAGCAGGACCGACATGGGCAGTTCCCTCTCCGCCAAGTTCGTCTACGGCTTCGACCTGGGCGGCGGCGAAGACGAATGGAAGATCCGCGAAACCGACGAGTACGGCGGCATCGACGCCGGCAACGCCAGCACCCTCGCCTGGTACGACGACAGCGAAGACTTCGTTGGCGAGGCCGAGAAGCGTCTCCTTGCCGTCGTCTCCGGCTTCACCGAGACCTGGGACGACAACGCCGGGGACGGCTTCTATAAGCGGGAGGAGGCAGCCAAGGCCAGGCTCGGCGTCGAGTTCGAGTGGTACGGCCTGAGCGACTCCTCCTCGGTTCTCCTGGCCGCGCACGTCGTCGATGTCGGCTGGTCCGGCCCGGTGGACCTCGAAGCCCTCCACGCCCACCCGGACCGGCTCCGCTGGGACGCAGCCCTCGCGACCGCAGTCCACGCCCTCGGCATCACCCCCACCCAAGGGGACCTGGCCTGGATCCTCTGCTCCTACTACGGGTGAGGCCGACCATGACCGACCAGCAGACACTCCGCGACCGGATCGCTGACCGGCTGCTCGCCAAGGACGCCGAGTCGTGGGGTTACGGCACGTTCGAGTGCAGCCGAGAGTTCGTGCTGGCGTTGGCCGACGAGATGCTCGCCGTACGCGACGACGAACTCGCCGCTCTCCGTGCCGAGCTGGAGCGGATGCGCCTCATCGCCCGGGTCAACGACGGCTTGCATCGCGCCGCCCATGCGGAAGCCGAGCAGGCTGAGGCCGCCGTAGCCCGGGTCCGGGCTGCCCTCGCCGCCCCGAAGCTGTGCGGGCCTAGCGCCGTCCCCTCGGTGCCCGTGACCGCTGTCCTGGCCGCTCTGGACGTCCCCGCCGACGGCGAGCGGGGCGGCGAGGAGGCGTCTCGTGGCTGAGAAGGCTGCCCGGAAGCCGACTCCAGCGCAGATCGAAATCCTGCGCTGGGCCGCCGCCCTCCGCGTCTACGTCTACAAGACCGAGGGCGAGTACAGCCCGCGCAAGGGCATCCGACCCCAGACCATGCGGATCATGCGCAACGCCGGATGGGTCACCCTCGGCCCGCGCGAATTCCTCGCCGGTCGCCGCCTCATCGTGACCGCCGCCGGGCTCGCCGCGCTCAAGCCGCACGTGCGCCCGGAGACGTACGAGTACCTCGTGGACAAGGCCGCCAGGATGGCGGCCCAGGACATCCAGCCCGCGGCCG
Organism: Sphaerisporangium melleum; assembly: GCF_014646695.1. Taxonomy (GTDB): domain Bacteria; phylum Actinomycetota; class Actinomycetes; order Streptosporangiales; family Streptosporangiaceae; genus Sphaerisporangium; species Sphaerisporangium melleum. The sequence continues at coordinate 75,566 of NZ_BMNT01000001.1, read as the reverse complement.
ACGGCGAGCAGTCACCAACCCCAACCTCCGAGGAGACCGACCATGGCTGACCAGAGCGCGATCCTCCAGTGTTCGCCGCAGCGCTGCGAGGAGTGCGGCGAGGACTTCTCGATGAAGGACCTGTGCCCCCGTGCTGGGTCAGGCCCGCTGCCTTGCCCATGGCGGACGGCTTCCAACTCGACCACCGCCCCGCCGGCCGACGGCGAGCAGACCGGAGACGGCCATGCTTGACCCCGAACTGCGCGCCCTGTTCGACGAGCTGCACGAGACGACGCAGGCCGCTGTCGCCGCCCTCGCTGCCGACGACGGCGAAGCGTGGCTAGCAGCGGCAACGCGGGGCGCGGAGATCCATGAGGTGCTCGCCCAGCGGAACGGCTGGCGAGCGGCCCCGACACCCCCTCCCGCTCCCTCCGTCCCCGACCACCCCCAGGAGGCTGACCGTGGCTGACCTTCCCCAGTGGGCCACGCTCACCCAGTCCGGCAACGGCAGGTGGCGCCTGCTCATCGACCACCACGTGGCGGACGGCCACGTCCGCATCGACTCGACCGGGTCACTCGACGGGATGCGCCGGCTCGTGGCCGCCGTCGAGGAGTTCTCTCGCGAGGTGGCCAATGCCTGATCTTGTGATCGCGTTGATCGGCGCCGCCGTCTTGGCCGCCATCCAGCTCACCGGAGCGGCGCTCTACACCTGGGCCAGCCCGCACGACGCCCGGGACGTCTGGGAGAGCTACGCCATCGTCAACGGCTGGTGGTTCCTCGCCCCGCTCAGCGTTCTTCGCGACGCCCGCTGGCACTGGCGTCAGCGCCACCTGCGCACACCGCAGGGCGGGCCAGGGGCGTTACTCGCCCGCATCGCGATCCGCATCACCCGAGGGAGAAACCATGCCTGACCCCGTACGCGGCCCAAGCCCTTGTCAGCGGCTCGCCCTCCTCGGCGAGTACGGCCTGCCCCGACCGCGCACCAACCTGGACGGCCGCGGCGGCGCCGGGTTCCTCATGCTCGGCGACTACGACCCGCCCACCCCGCTCCCGGTCCGCATGGCATGGCTGCGCACCTGGAGCAGCGTCTTGGGCCAGCCGATCACCTGGGTGCACACCGACCACACCGGCCGGGCCCCGTGGGTCGTCGGCTGCCTCACGGTGGAGGCTGACCGTGGCGGGATCACCCTGCTGGCCCGGGCGTTCCTGACCCGGGCTGAGGCTGAGGGCGTGGATCTGCTGGTGGGAGTGGCCTCCGATGTCTGACCCCGCCGGCGAGTTCCCGCCTCAAGCCGTCCGTGCCGTCGCAGAGATCCTCCGCTGCTGGGAAGTGGACCGGTCGGGTGAACCGGTCGACCCTGTCGAGGAGTTCGACATCGACGCCCGCGAGCTCCTGGAGGCCGCGGCCCCGCTCCTGGCCGATCAGGCTCGCGCCGCGGGCGCGGCCGAGGAACGTGCCCGCATCGCCGAGACGCTCCGCCACCTGGGCGACTGGCCGGATGGCCACGCCGACTTCCGCGCGCTGGTGGAGCGCCACAGGCTGTACTCGGGTGACCGGCCGGCGTTCTCGAAGCTGCTGCTGGCGCTGGCCGAGCTGGTGGAGCGAGGCGACGATGCCTGAGCCCGGTGCCGTGGCGGCTGTCCGTGCGCGAGGCACCGCCGTGGTTGAGGCCGGCGAGGGTCAGTCTGTGGCGGGAGGCTGCTTGCGGGGCCGGCCTCCTTTGCGGGCGCGGCGCGCCTTGAGTTCTTCTTCCGCCTCGGCGAGCAGGTCGAGGTCTGCTTCTTCGCCGTGGCGGTTGATCTGCTGCCTCATGTGGGCGAGGAGGTCTTCTGTGCGGTTGGTGTCGAGTCGTTCGCAGACGTTTCCGTATGCCTTCCACATGGCTCGGGGCACGCGGATGGGGGTTGTGGGAGTGGCGGGGCGATCGTCCATGGCTGTCCTCTCCTGTAGCTACAGAAATTTTGGCACACCCATTGCGTAGCTACAAGGTTAGGGGTTAGCGTGTAGCTACACAGAAACGAGCAAGGGAGAACGACATGACCGCCACCGCCACCGAGGTCACCAGCACCGCCGCCACCCTCGACCAGATCGCCGCCGACCGTGGCGTCACCTTCGAGAACGTCCGCGTCCTGGACGGCATGGGCCGCCAGATCATCGACGTCTACAAGGACGGCAAGCTCGCCCGCCGCCTCTCCCACCGGGGCACCGTGGACCAGGCGAAGGCGAAGGCGCTCGCCGGCTACACCCACGACACCGACCCGCAGTGGGCGCCCCTGGTGGCGATCGTCCGCGGCGCCTGACAGTTGCGACCTCCGGGCGGCCCGAATCGGGGCGGGCCGCCCACCCCCTGTCCGACCAGCCGAGCTCCCGGCGTGCGACTCCCGGGGCGGACACCAGACCACACCACCCGCGACCAAGGAGTGACGTTGATCATCACCGACGACTTCCGGACCAACCCTGTCGTCCGCTTCGACACGGCCGCGATCCCGGCCTTCGCGCTGCTCAAGGTTCGCGGCGGACAGGAGGGCGAGCTCCACAGCATCCACTGGAGCCACGACGCCGCCCGCGAGGCTGGCGAGATCGAGGCGGAGCGGGAGTACGACGAGGGCACCCCCTTCCACTGGGCGCCCGCCGACACCTCCGACCCCGACGGGCCGCAGGAGCTCTACGCCACCCCGGAGTTCGGCCAGGAGCACTCCTCGGGCTACCAGGTCCGCCAGGTGACCGTGCAGATCGGGGAGCCCGCCTCGCCCGTGGACCTCGCCCGGCAGGCCGCCGACGCCGCCGACGCCCTGGTCCCCGCGGTCAGCGACCTCGACGGCGACGCCGACCTCGCCGAGGTGGTCGAGCAGGTGGACGCCGCGTTCGTCTCCTACGGACACGCCCTGGCCCTGATCGCCACCCGCGCGGGCCGCCGGCCGGGCGGCGACTACGCCGAGGCCGAGCAGCACGCCGACACGGCGTCCACGACCATCGGCCGCACCCTGCACCAGTTGCAGGAGCTGCGGTCGGCGCTGGTCGCCGCGCAGACCGCAAGCTGACCACCCGTGGCGGCCTGGACGGGGCGGGCCGCCACCACCCCTCGACCACACCCGGAGGAACCGGAATGCTGGAGACCCGCCCCATCGACCTGCAGGACCTCGCCGAGGACCTGCACCTGGCGATGGCCGTCGACGAGCTCACCAAGGACCAGGCGCTCGCCTTCATCTTGCACCTGTGCGGCCCGGAGATGACCGACCAGGAGGCGGGCCGGGTGCTCCGCCGCGGCGACCCCGCGCAGATGACCTGCGCCTGGGAGAAGCACCCCGTCACGGGTGACCGGGTCCCGCAGTTCGGCCCGCCCCGGCGTCTGTGGGACCGGCAGCACGGCGCGGACCACGGCCGGCCCGTCCTCCCCGAGCTGGCTGAGAAGTGGGGCGACGACATCACCCGGTTCGCCGCCCCTTGACCCCGCTGATCCTCTGTCCCGGCGGACCTCTCAGTAGGTCCGCCTCACCGTTCGGAGAATCTCAGTGATCCTCGTTCCTGATTCATCGGCATCTGCCTCGATTGTTCGAGGTCTTACGTCGCCTCCACAGGCGTTTTGCGTCTCCGGGGAACTGCCCGGCGACGTGAAGCTAGGCGGCTTGCTGCTCGAGTT
>NZ_BMNT01000001.1:0-71876 GCF_014646695.1 Sphaerisporangium melleum | reverse complement strand
GGTTGCGGGCGGCGTTCACATCCCGGTCGTGCTCGAGACCGCACCCGCATGTCCACGTCCGGTCGGCGAGCGTGAGGCCTCCGTTGACAGCACCGCAGCCGCCGCAGAGTCTCGAGGACGGGAACCAGCGGTCGGCCGCCCGAAGCCTCGAGCCGTACCACTGGGTCTTGTACTCGAGCTGGCGGAAGAACTCGCCGAACCCCAGATCGGAGATGGCTCGAGCGAGCCGCCGGTTCTTGACCATCCCGGCGACGTTCAAGGTCTCCACGGCGATGGCCCGCTTGGTTCTCGCGAGCATCGTCGTGGTCTTGTGCAGGAAGTCAACCCGCTGGTTGGCGACCTCGAGGTGAACCCTGCCGAGCCGCTTCGCCGCTTTGGCCCGGTTGCTCGAGCCCCGCTGCTTACGCGCCACCGCCTTGTTCGCTTTTCGCAGCTTGCGGAGAGCGCTCTTCAGCGGCTTGGGTGCGTGGATCTCGCTGACGGTGCCATCGTCGTCCACGATGGTGGCGAAGATCTTCACGCCTACATCGATCCCGCACGCGGGCGCATCATTCGAGACGGTGCGGCGCTCGTTGACGTCGGCCCGGTCGATCTCGAGTTGGAACGACACCCACCAACGTCCGGCCTGCTCGCGGACGGTGGAGCCGATGACTCGAGCACGACCGTCAGCGATGCGGTCGGTCAGCCACGACATGTCCTCGAGCGTCGCCACCTTTCCGACGCCGGGGAGTTGGGCCACTCGAGCCGAGACGGGGCGGGCGCGGTCGGCGTCATAGCGGAACCTCGAGCCGTGCTTACGCTTCCGCCAGTCCGGGAAGCCGACTTTGCGGCCCGCCCGCTTTCCGGATCTGGAGTCGAAGAAGTTCTTGAACCCGGCAGCGCGAACCCGGCACGCCTCCTTCGGTACCCGCGACGACAAGCCCTCCTCGCCGAACCACGGGAACCGCTCGCGGTGCTCCAGACGCCACAACCGCTCGAGCGCGGGAGCCGACCACGGGACCGGAGTCAGGTCCTTGTCTGCGACGCCGTAGGTCTTCTCCGCCTCCCGCTGCTCGAGCGCGGCCTTCACCTTCTCGAGACAAAAGTTCTCCACTACCCGCGACAGGCCGGCGTGCTGGCCGAGTCGAGCCCTCTGAGCGAGGGTCGGAGCGAGCTCAACGCGAAAGCCCTGGCGGATGATCTGGGGGGACACGAGATCAACCTATCGACTGCCACCGACAAATCATCCCGCCTAACCCTCGCCTGCTGAACCTCGACTCCCCTGGAGAACCGAGATGAGCGTCAACTACTACGCGTTCACGTCCGAGACGCCCGAGGACGAGGAGGGGCTCCACATCGGCAAGCACGTCGCCGGCAAGGAGTTTCTGTTCCGCGCCCACCGTGACCTCGGGCTCGTCAGGGTCGAAGCATGGCACGAGTTCCTGTCCAAGCCCGGCGTCGTCATCCGCGCCGAGCACGGGCTGGAGAAGGCCGTCGAGGAGTTGATGTCCGACGCGACCAAGCGGCCCGCCGACGCTGCGGCTGCCGGAGAAGGGCACCTTTGGCCCCGCAGGGCAGTGTCGTTCCGCGCCGAGCGTGGCGTGCCCTTCGCTGACTACGAGTTCTTCTAACCGCCCCTCAACCCCCTGAACGGAGAACAGAGCGATGGCCGGAATCGGCGACTTGCGCGTGTCAGGCTTCACCGGTGAGCGGGACGCGACCGCGCGCAACCTCCGCGCCGCCCTGGCGGAGGTGCAGCGGCGGGCCGCGCTGATGGTCGCCGACCTGGACCGTGACCCCACGCGAGGCACATACGGCGGAGCAGCCCGGAACCTCGTCTCGGATGCCGGAGAGGTCGCACGCTTGGCCGGCGAGCTCGACATGGCCAACCGCCTCACCTTCCTGCTGCCCGACCCCAAGGAGGACTGACTCATGGCGAACCCCAGGGACAACCTGTCCCTCACCCTCACCGAACCGGAAGACGGAACTGTCCTGGTCGTCCGCCGGGGCGACGCCTACGAGGCGATCGTCCGAGACGACACCAACGGCGCCATCCGAGGCCGGCGCTGGTTTCCAGCCGCCAACCCCGATGAGCCGATGACGTGGCGGACGGCGCTGGAGTACGCCGAGCAGGTGTTCACCCTCGGAGCACCGCTCGACTCATCCGCGCCGAAGACCTCCGTCCGCGTCGGGCAGGTGTGGGGCGACAACGATCCACGGTCGACCGGCCGCAAGGTCCGCGTCGTCGAGGTCGACGACACCCACGCCACCGTCGAGGCGTACATCCACCCCGGCGCCCGCCACCTGCACTCAAAGCCGCCGCGTCGTTCCCGCATCCGACTGGACCGGTTCCGCCCCACCGCGACCGGCTACCGGCTGCTCCAGGACGCCCAGGAGGTGCCCGATGGACGTTGACACCGCGATCGTCCAAGCAGCCGACGCCGGCGGCTCAGACCGGATCGCCCGCGCACTGAAGATCGCCGTCGAGTACGGCAGCGTCGACGGCGACCACCACAAGGCGTGGACGATCGATCAGATGGTGCGGGCCCTGACTGGCTGCCCGATGGTGACCGAGTCCGCCATCGACTGCAACGGCGACCCGTACGAGTACGAGACTCAAGGCGAGTCTGAGCAGTACCGGACATTGGTGGCTGCCGCCTGCGATGGCGAGGACGGCCCGGAGACCTACGGCTGGGATGAAGGGATCGCACCCTGATGTCAAGCAGCACCGACGCAGCGGACTGGCCGTACGACGCGGATCGGGACGACCCGCTGACCGCGTTACGCATCCCGGTGACCAGCGCCTACCCCGGCTGGCGGTACACGGCATGCTTCGACCGCGAGTCCGCGGCCCGCCCCACCGACCTGGAAGCGCAGCAGCTCGCTTCGTTCATCGAGGAGTACCGCGAGCACTGGTTCAACGACTGGTACAAGGCGAAGCTCTCGCAGAGGCCGTTCGACACCGACGCCAAGACGGTGATCTTCCACAAGTGGGCCGAAGGCGACTGGTCCTACCGGCGTGACTCGTGGGAGCACGGCCCCTTCTGGGTGCCCGTCTGGCCGAACTTGCGCGGCGGCGAGCACGACGTCAAGAACTGGCGCGCCCCGCTGACGCTCGTTCAGGTGATGGACCGCATCCACACCATCTGCGACGAACCTATGAAGCGCTGGATCGACTGGAAGGCCGCCCACCCCGAGGTGTTCGCGGTCCCCGCCTTGGAGGTCCCCGATGCTGGTTGAGATGCTGACCGGCGGCGCCCTGGTCGCCGCCGGCCTCGTGCTGGGCCGGCTTCTGCCCGCCCGGCGAAGCACCCTGCGGCCCCCGAAGCCGGTCTGTGGCTGCGGCCATGGGCTCGCCTTCCACGACCCGGCCTCAGGAACGTGCCATGGCACCGTCCAGCAGGAAAGCAAGTGGGACTATATGGGCGACCCGGTCGCCTATAAGACGGCGCCGTGCACGTGCCGCCAGTACGACGGCCCTACTCCTCTGCCCACCGTGTACGCCCAGGAGGTGACCGGATGACCGACGGACCCGTCACCTCCCAGGACATCACCGACCTACGGGAGACAGTGCGTCAGGGCCGGATGACAGAGCAGATGTTCCTGGTCGAGCTGATAGCCCTGGTGAACCGGGTCCGCGTCGAGATGGAACGCATGACGGACCGGCTCACCGCACCATCAGCCGAGGAGGCCCGCATCAGGGCCGACGAACGCCGCAAGGTCGCCAAGGAGATCGCCCAGGAGATCCTCGCCGTAGACCCGGTGGAGTGGGCGCTCGCCGGCCAGCGGGCCGGGGAGGACGCTGTTCGCATCGTCCGCCGGATCGGAGGCCTTGCCCGATGAGACCGCCCACACTTCCCACCCGCTTCGAAGACTAGCTCCCCCTGGAGACGCAGGTCACCCTGATCGAGGAGTGGAGTGCTCGTCGTGGGTAAGCGCCGTCCCCGCCCGTGGCATCCGCGCCGGCGGGGCTTCCGCCGCATCTTCGACGCCGGCGTCACGGCGTGCTGGATGCGCCGCGAGGCCGACGGCACGGTGACGTGCATCGTCTACCTGGCCTACGGGTCCGGAGACACACGGGACGGCATCTGGACGCTGGAATGCCACCCTGGGGACCCCATCCTGTACGAGATCTACGACAAGCCGCACCGTGTCGCCTGGGTCGAAGATGTCCCCGCGGAGCGGCGGTGGTTCGGCGGGACGCTGGTCGACAAGCAGCCCGTACCCGCCGGCCCGCCACGGCGAACACCGAAGGTCCGCGGCTGGCGACACGGCCGCCGCCAGGTCGCGCACTCCGGATCAAACTGGCTGCCCCGCAAGTTCGGCGCCCGGGAGGCGTAGCCATGTCGATCTACGCGACGTTCCTCGCCCTGGACGGCGACGACCAGCCGTCCCCGCTCGTGTACCGCGGCTCCCACATCAACCCCACGTCCGATGATCCTCGCGGGGGTGCGCTGCTGATGTGCGGCATCCCCGACCACTGCCACCCCGACGCCCGCGGCAGCATCGACGACCCCGGCCGGCCGGTGGAGTTCCTCCGCCTCTTCGCCAAAGAAGACCCGGCGACCTACCAGGGCCAGGCGCAGGGAGAGGCGACACTCGTCCTCGACCTCGCGCAGGTGACAGAACTGCGGGACACCCTGACCTGGTGGATCGACAGCCGGACCGGAGACGTCGATGCCTGAGCAGACTTGGCGCATGTACGCCCACGACAGGGGCGGGACGTTCTACCATCTCGGCGACCGGCGCTATGTCGAAGCTCACGGGCTGCGTGACCCGATCGTCGAGGTCGAAGCCCGCGAGGTCGAGCACGACGCCCCGGATGGCACCCACTGGGGCTGGCTCCGGACTGGAGAGGACACTCCGATAATGATCTGGCCGGTTCGCGGGATGCTGTCGATGTGCTTCCCGTACGGCACGGACGTTGAGGAGCAGCGAGGCAAGGGGCGGGTTGTACGCCTGGCCGTGCGTGTGGTCGGTGAGCGGGAGGATGGTGTCCATGTCCCGCACTGACGAGATCGACACAGACGCCCTTGTGGCGTTCATCCGCGCCCGTCTCGACGAGGACGAGCGCCTAGCGCGGCAAGCCTGTGAGCACGCGAACGATGGGTGGCGACTGGGCGATCACGGCGAGGTCGTGCTGTGCTGGCCGCCAGAGCCGCACGTTGCCGAGAATGAGCGCCGTCTTGGGGTGCCGGTGACTGCGGACGAGTGGCGAGGTATAGACGTCCCGGGGCACATGGCACCGCACGTCGCTCGCCACGACCCAGCTCACGTGCTCCGCGACGTCGAAGCCAAGCGAAAGCTCCTCGATCAATACGAGCGCCTACTCCGCTCCAAGGAAGCCCATGCTGCGGCGGCCGAGGAGCTGAGTGCCGATTTGGAACGCCAGGAGCAGACCGGAACATGGGACGGCCCCGGGTTCCCGGACGTTCGCCTCAAGGCGCTGCGACGTGAGGACGACTACCTGGCCGCGATGCTGCCCGTACTCGGGGAGCTCGTGAAGGCTGCCGCCACGGTGCACTCCGACCACGAGGGCTATCAGGAGAGTTGGCGCCCATGAGCGACACCCGGATCGTCATCGACCTTCCTGGAATGGAGGCCATCGGATGGGCGGTCTCCCTTCTCGTGGCAGCTCAAGCGAAGCGAATCGCCGGCAGAAGCCGCCGATTCGCAGTCGATGGGCCCGTTGTGACCTCGACCCAGGTCGGCGCCCTTGCCGAGCTTGCTGGGCTCGACGCCATCCTGTCCCCTGCCTGGATCCCGGACTCGTGGACGGTGGTTGACGTTCCGGACGAGGAGATCCCGGAGATGGAAGAGGGGGAGGCGATGGTTTGGTGGGACGCCAGCTATAGAGACGCGGTGAGCCCACGGTGAGCACCCCGCGCCTGGCCTTCCTTGTGTCACCCTCCCCAAAGGGGCGCTCAAAGACGTATCCTCCGCGCCGGGCAGTAGCCCTGTGAAGTGAACCCGGGAGCCCGCCGGACGGCGGGTCGCCCGGGTTTCGTGTTCCTACGGCCGGCCGATCGCCGCGGCGAGTTCCCGGGCGCCGGCCACCCGCGGGTAATGGGTGACGAGGTCCCCAGCGATCCGCCGGTTCCCGGGCCGTTCCAACACCTCTCCAGGCGCGTCGGCGATGGCGCCCAGCAACGCCCGCGCCGTCTCCTCCGGCCTGTCCGCCGCCCACGCCGAGCGCGCGACGTCCGTCCGGTACCTCGCTCGCCGCTCAGGTGTGGGGAACATCTGTGGCCTCAACTCCTCCGCGAGGTGCAGGGCCTGCTCGGGGTCGCCGAGCGCGTAGTGGATGTTGGCCCTGTAGAGCCGGACACCGGGTACGCCCATCCCCGGCCCGGCGAGAGACGACAGGCGGCCGGCGATGCGCTCGACCTCGCCGATGCGGTCCACCGCCTCCCGCTCTTTGCCTGCCCACGCCATGGTGTACGCCAGAGCGCAGTGCAGCCGCAGGTAGGTCTGCGCCTGCTGCGAGGTGCGCAGCTTGGCCGCTTCGAGGTCGCTGATGCCCCGCTCCATCACCCTCGCGGCCGGGCCGAAGCGCCGCTCCTTACGCAGGAGCATCCCCATCAGACGGGACGCCGAGCCGATCATCGCCGGATCTCCGGAACGCTCGGCGATGAGCAGCGCCCGTTCCACCGCCAGCCGTGCCGCTGACCCGTGCCCGATCTTGTTGAAGGTTCTGACCATCAGCACGTAGCACTCCGACAGCAGCGAATACCCCGCTGGTGTGTCGGTCCGGTAGGCCATCTCCCGCGCTGACGCGAGCAAGGCGGGGAAGGCGGCCACCAGTGCGTTGAGTGCGGCGACGTCGTTGAGATGGTGCGCCTGCTGCAACCGCACCCGCACCTGCCGCAGACTCTCAGGCCGCAGAGGGTCAGGTGGTGCAGCCAGAGCGTCCTCGACCCGCTGGAGTAGCGACAGAGGCACGATCAGGCTGGTGGCGGTCAGCAGCTCACGGCGGCGCACAGGTTCCCCCCCGGTGTCGGCGTCGCCAGTGACCGTAACGGTGCGCGGCCGGGTGGTACCAGGCGCCGCGCGGCGCTTCGGTGCCTGTAACCCCAGCTCAGCAGGCGACACTCCGTACACCCTGGACAACACCGCCCAGTACTCCACACTCGGCAGCACCACCCCGTGCTCCCACTTGCACAGCATCGACGAGTTCAGCCGCGGCTTGTCCTGACCGTCCTGCTCACACAGCGCCGCTATGCGGTCGATTGCCTGCTGGCGGGACCAGCCGAAGGCCAGCCTCCGCGCCTCAAGCGGCAGCAGCTCCGGCAGCTCCTGAAGGATCGCCCGGCAGATCGTGGGGACGTCCATGCCGTCTCGCTGGCTCGTACGGCGGATTTCCTGAGCGCGGTGGTGGATCTGCGCCCGTTGTGCTCGGCTCATCGTGGCCATGAGGGACCTCCGGCGCGAACAACGTTGCACCGACAGTAGCGCCACCGCCACGCTCACAACATTGTCTTGGTGACATTGCCTCGCTCACTGTGACATTGATGCGCCAACGCACCTCGGCGGACCGTGTCGGAGACCCACCCGACACCCCGGCCCACACCAGGCCGGCAAACCCCAGAGGTGAGCCCTATGACGCTCATCGACATCCCGACCCCCGGTTTCCCGGGCGCCGGCGCGGACTTCGCCCGCCGCGGCGGTCAGCTCCGGGTGTCTTTCACGGCCCGCTGTCAGCTCGGCTGCTGGTTCTGCCACAACGAAGGCGAGGTGCCGCCCCGGATCACCCACCACAACCGGGCCGTGCAGCCCCGGCCCCGCGTCATGACCCCCGGCGACTACCTGACCGCGATCAACACGATGACCGCGGCCGGGATCCGCCGGGTGTTCTTCACCGGTGGTGAACCGTTGCTGTCCCCGGCCGCCCGGCCGGTCCTGGAGGGCATCCCCGCCCACCGGCCGGACGAGTACACGACCACGCTCATCACTAATGGCCTGACTCTCACCCGGGACCTGCCGTGGCTGGCCGCCACCACCTTGGACCGGATCAAGGTGTCGCTGCACTACTTCAGCGACGCCTCGATCGCCACGATCGCCGAAGGCAAAACGGGTGACATCGACAAGATCAAGGCCGGGATCGAGGCCGCCATCGACGCCATCCCCACCGTGGAGCTCAACCTGCTGCTCCAGGAGCTGAACGCCCACGAGGTGATGGACATCATCGGCTACGCCCGCCACCTCGGCATCGGCCTGCAAATCATCGAGCTCGTCGGCACCGACCACAACGCCGGCCTCGGCGGCGGGAAGGTCCCCTCGGGCGACATCGCCGCGCATCTGCGGTCCATCGCCACCGACGAGCAGGTGGTGACCTCCGGCACCGGGCAGGGAAGGCGGGTGTTCACCGTCCCCGGTGCCCGCGGCCCAATGACCATCGAGGTCATCGACGCATCCCTTGGCCGCCACCACACCGGCCAGTGCGGCACCTGCCCAGCCCGGTCCCGGTGTGTCGAGGGGTTCTGGGCGTTGCGCCTGGACTCGGCCGGGACCCTCGCACCCTGCCTGCTGCGTACCGACCTGCGCCTGGACGTCACCCCCCACACCGGCGACCCGGCCGCGTTCCTGTCGGCGGTCTCCGCCCACCTGGACGCCTTCACCGAAGGGACCCTGCAGTGACCACCACCGCACCCCGCAGCCCCGGCCACGTCCTGCCTGAGGCCTACCAGCCGGCCGACACCCCACGACGGGGGACGTTCGTGGTCTTGGAAGGCATCAGCGGCTCAGGGAAGTCGACCGTCGCCGCGCTGCTCGCCGCACGGCTCGGCTGCGCCCACTTCCACACCGTGCCGGCCCCGGTCAGCGACCTCCAGCCGTACATCAACGCCCATGCCCGCGCGTTCCCCCAGCTCGCGTTCTACTTCGCCGGAGCGCTCCACGCCTCCGACCTGGCCCGTGCCGCCCTCACCACCGGGCACGCGGTGGCCGACCGGTACGTCAACTCCGTCATCGCCAACCACGCCGCCGTCCACCGTCTGGACAACAAGACCGTGGCCGAGACCATCGCCCCCTACACCGGCTACCTCACCACCCCGAACCTGACGGTGTACCTGCGAACCGACCTGGACGTCCTCACGCGTCGCCTCGCGGCCAAGCCCGACCAGACGCAGAGCGACCGGGACCTCATGGCCGACCGGGGCCTGCTTGAGCGGCTTCAGGACCACTACGACGAGATCGCCCGCACCGACCCGACCGCTTGCCTGATGCCCACCGATGGCCGCACCCCGGCCGAGCTGGCCGACCGCATCGCCGCACTCATCCCTCGGCCCGCTCGCGCCTGACCAGCAGGCAACTATGCCACTGGGCGGCGCCGGAACCTACCGGCGCCGCCCAGCTCTCCGACGGCCCGCCCTGAGGTAGGTTGGCGTCGTGGCAGAGCCAGCCGGCCAGGTGTTCCGCCCGCACGTCGGCGTGCACCTCATTCTCGTCCAAGACGGCAAGGTGCTGCTGCTCCAGCGCGCCAACACCGGCTTCGCTGACGGCTACTGGTCGGTCCCCGGCGGGTGCCTCGACGAGGGTGAATCCCTCCCCGCTGGCGCAGCTCGCGAAGCGCTGGAAGAACTTGGTGTCGTGATCGACAAGGATGACCTGGTGTTCGCCCACGCCTGCCACCATGCAGACCCCGACGGGCAGGCCCGCCTCGGCATGTTCTTCACCGCGTCACAGTGGTCGGGGGAGCCGGTCAACGCCGAGCCGCACAAGTGCGCGCGGATCGCGTGGTTCGACCCCGCCAACCTTCCGCAGCAGATCGTCACCTACGTCCGCGCCGGCATCCAGGCGTACCGGACCGGTCGGACGTTCAGCCTTGACGGCTGGCCGGAGTAGCGGGCTGCTGCTGTTGGGGACGCCTGAGACAATGAGCAGGCGATGATCTCCTCCCCACCCCGTCTCCCTGTGGACGTCGTGCGCCTACCCGGCGGCGACGTCCTGCTGCTGCCCGCCGTCTGGCCGGTACGCCTCACCCCGGAGCAGCGCACCCACCTGGCGAGAGTCCTGCTGGGCGAGGAATGCGCCGAGCCCGCCGGGTGCTTGTCTCCGTAGAGACGCGAAACGGCTCCCCGCCCGCCAGCGAAGAGCCGTCCCACCTCCCACAACTGTCCGCATATCCCCCCGAAGAGATCGCGGCCCTGGTCGAAATCGTAGAGGCTAGGGGAGGCCGCGTTGTCCGAGCACATTTGTCCAGGTCGCTGCAACTCTCGCTTCCGAGACGAGTGGGACGCCTACCACCGCGCCGTGGACGTGTGGCAGGCCGTCCTCGAAGCACGCGCCAAGCGCCTCGCCGACAACCCCCACGCAGACCTCGGCACCGAGCCTGAGCGTCCCGCGGAGCCGACGCGCCGCCCATGGACGGGCGAGCCGCTCTGGTGCGGCAACGACGCCGCGGCGGTCCGCTCGGCCCTGGCCGACCTGGACGAGCTGATGGCCCTGCACCTCGCCGCCGGAGACGGCTACGGCACCGGCAGCGCCCAAGAGCGGGTGTCGTCCTCCCCGGAGCCGGCGTCCCCTTCCCCCAAGCACGACGACCAAGACGAGCTCCTGGAATGGCTCGCCGTGTGGGAGCAGTCCTACCGGGAGTCACAGGGCTGGCCGGCGAAACCGTACCGCGGAGTGTCCGCGCCCGCGCTCACGTCGGCGGTGGCGTGGCTGACCGGCCACCTGGACGCCATCCTCGCCCACCCCGACCTCGCCGAAGGCTTCGGAACGGGCGTGCTGGGCTGGCACTCCCGCCTCGAAGCGGCCACCAAGACCCGGGTCAAACCCCGCTGGATGCCCAGGGATCTGCGCTGCCACCAGTGCCACGCCAAGACCCTCGCCCAGCTCGAAGGTGAAGACCGCGTCGAGTGCCGCAACCCGTCCTGCGGGGAGGCGCGCGGCGGCCCTGTGGTGATGACCCTGGACGAGTACAACGCCCGCGTGGACGGCGCCAAGCCCGCGGCCCGGCTCGCCCGGATGGCCGCGGCAGCCGAACGCGTCCCCACCCCGTTCCCCGACTACGGCCTGAAGAGCGGGCGAGCATGACCGCCCGGTGCCCGACCTGCAATGGGCACGGCGAGGTCCCCGCTGAGAAGACGTGTGCGCTCGATGGGTGCGGTCGTACGTTCACGTGGCAGGACGGCGGCCGGGGCCGTGCCCGCCCACGTCGGGACGCGGCGTACTGCTCCCGGTCGTGCGCCCACACCGCGGCACAGCGTGCCTATCGGGCCCGGAAAGCGGCGTGACATGAAAGCCTGGCGCGGATTGTGTCACCATTTCCGCGCCCGCCGATAATCGCTACCTCGCGAACGCTGAGCGCGGTAGCGTTGCATGCAGTTCATCGGGCTCGGAGCGGACACGGGTCGAAGGACATCGGTTATCTCTTCGAATCGGATGCCGCCGGTGGCCATCCACACATCCGTGTCGGCTCCCGGCCCGGTGAACTGGTCAGGTCTGGTGCCGGCACGGGTCGAAGTCTCGTCGGTTATCCACTGTTAATGGGGTTGTCGCGGGTTCAAGTCCCGTCACAGGTTCGCCTGTGTAGCTCAGTTGGCAGAGCGCCAAAAGGCCGGTGGGCGCGCCCACATCCGTGCCGGTTCCAGACCTGATCGCTCGTCAGTCCTGTCGGCGGTACGGGTCGAATCTCGATCGGTTATCACTCGCTGGTGAATGCAGGTTCGAATCCTGTCGGGCCGTTCGCGACCCGTCGCCCAATTGGCAGGGCAAAACCCGGTCGGTACACCACATCCGTACCACCGACAGGACTGACGGGCAGGGGAGAGCGGGTCGAAGTCCGTCGGTTATCGGGCGCCGGGTACGCAGGTTCGAATCCTGTCGCCCTGCACTCACGCGGGACGTCGTCTAGCGGCCCAGGACGCCGGCTTAAACACCGGCAGACACCACCACATCCGCTCTCCCACTCCCCACATCCGCCGCACGGCGGGTCGAACCCTTGGAGGCCGGCATGGCTCGTGACCCTCTCGCATCCGTTTCCACGATCGCGACCCTGCAGACCCAGCGCATTCCCGGCCGCGCCGACCAGGTGAAGAACGCGGCCGGCGGCTACGCGTACGCCAAGGACACCTGGACGCGCCTGGAGGACTTCCTGATCCTCGGCACCTCGGGCGGAACGTACTACGTCGGCGAGGACAAGCTGACCGCCGACAACGCCGACGTGCTGTTCAAGGCCATCACCGAGGACGGTTCGCGCGTCGTCGCGTTGCTCGTCGACGTCTCGACGGCACGCCCGCCGCGGGCGCCGAAGAACCGGCCGGCGCTGTTCGCTCTCGCCGCCGCCTACGCCAAGGGCGACGCCGACACCCGGCAGGCCACGAAGACCGCCCTGTCGAAGGTGGCCCGCACCACCGACCACCTGGCGATGTTCTTCGGCTACTACAAGAACCTCGGCGGCAAGGCGACCGGCCGCGGCTCCGCCCCCGTCGTCGGCCGCAGCCTCCGTACGGCGCTCGGCTCGTGGTTCCTCGACGGCTCCCCGGACGACGTGGCGTTCCGAGTGTGCAAGGCCCGCCAGCGCAAGACCCCGCAGGGCGAGGCGTTCAACCTGCGCGACGTGCTCCGCATCGCCCACCCGTCCGCCGACGGCGACCAGCGCAAGACGCTGTTCGGGTGGATCGCCGGGAACATCTCCGACGACGAGGCCCGCGACGAGCTGCCCGCCGTGGACCGGTTCCTCACCGCCAAGGCCGTCACCACGGTCGACCAGGCGGTCCGCGTGGTCACCGAAGCCCGAGTCCCGTGGGAGTTCCTTCCCGACGCGATGCTCCGCGAGGCCAAGGTGTGGGACGCCCTCGTGGACACGGTGGGCATGACGGCGCTCGTCCGGAACCTGTCCCGCATGACCCGCATCGGCACGCTCAAGCCTATGGGCGACGCAACCCGCCGTGCGGTCGCCCGACTGACCAACGCCGAGGCGATCCACCGGGCCCGCATCCACCCCATGGACGCCTGGCTCGCCATGCGCGTCTACGCCTCCGGCCGCAGCCAGCCCAACCCGCGAGCCGACGCCCACACGTGGCAGCCCGTCCCCGCGATCCTCGACGCCCTGGAGGAGACCTACGAGCTCGCCTTCGGCGCCGTCGAACCGTCCGGGAAGCGACTCCTGGTCGCCGTCGACTCATCCGGGTCGATGTCGTGGGGCGGTGGCATCGTCGTGGGCGGCTCCCCGCTCGGCTCCCCGTACGAGGTCGGCTGCGCCATGGCGGCCATAATGGCCCGCATCGAGAAGGGTAACGTCCACGTCATCGACGTCGACACCTCCGTCCACACCTCGAAGGTGACCCCGCGCACCAACCTGCGCGAGATCGCCTCCTGGAGGCCCTCCGGCGGCGGCACCGACCTGTCGCTGCCGTTCCTGTGGGCGGCCCGCGAGCGGCTCGACGTGGACGGGTTCCTCGTGTTGACCGACAACGAGACCTGGGCCGGCCGCCAGCACCCCTCGCAGGCACTCGCCGCCTACCGGAGCGGCATCAACGCGAACTCCCGGGTTGTTGTGGCCACCCTCACCCCGGGCGGCTACTCCATTGGGGACCCCACCGACGCCGGCGTACTCAACATGGCAGGGCTCGATGCGTCCCTGCCGATGGTCGTGAACGGCTTCATTCGCGGCTGATTCGCGCGCCGAATTGCCAAAGATCCGAAAATCTGCAACGCTACCGCCTGCAGACATATGCCCTCAGGTCCTCACCTGGGGGCATTCGGCGTTTCTGGGGGTGCTCCATGGACCCCGAGATCGCCCCCGAAGACGTCGTCACCCCATCACAGGCCGCGGCACGGCTGGGCGTTCCCGCCGGCACCGTCCGATCCTGGATCTCTCGGAATCGGGACCGCGTTCAGCCCATCGGCACGATCGGCCGGTACAACGTCTACGACTACCGGGTCCTCGCTCGCATCGAGGTCGAGATGCGATACAAGCCGGATTCCGAGGTCGCCTGAAGTTTCCTCGGTCGCACGCCCTGGGTTTCGTCCGCCAGGGGCGTGCGGTGCTCCGCCGGCCCTTCCCCAGAGCCGACGTAGAGCCCTCCCCGGGTGCGGTCCCCGGCGTCCCTCCTGGCATTCCGGGGGGTGTGCCTAAGGGGCGCCGGGACCGCACCACCCCTCACCCCCCGGAGAACGAACGTGGATGAGAAGCTCACCGACATCGAGCGTGAGGTCGTCCAGAAGGCCAGCAGCAAGCTTTCGAAGTGGTCCATCTGGTCCGTCGCCGCGGCCGTGGTCTGTACGGCTGCCGCTATCTGGTTCGGCGACTGGCGGCCCTTCGGTATCGCGCTCCTGCTCGTTCTGGTCGCGGTCGCTTTCGTGGCGGTCAACCACGAGCTGCTCGCCCCGAAGAACGAAGCCAAGTGGGCCAAGCACATGCGGACCACGGAGCGGGCGAAGAAAGCCCGGGAGGAGCAGCGCCGCCGCCGGGTCGAGGACCTGGAGCGCGACCTGTTCGGCTCGGAGGGCTGACCGGTGACCTTCCCCGACATGCTCGGCTACGCGGTCATTGAATCCGACGGCAACGGCGGCTACCCGTCCTTCTGCGTGCACGGCCCCGACCCCGTGGACACCGACTATGCCAGGGCGTACGACCAGTGGCGGCTCCTGGCGGAGAGCCGCCCGAACCGGCGGTATTCGATCTGCAAGCTGGTTCCCGTGGAGCCCGTGCAACCCGAGGGTGATCCGGAGGATCGACTGCCGTTCGACTGGGCGCGAATAGACCAGAAGGTCGCGGCCGGTCAGATCACCGATCCGGTATGGATCGACCTCCACATGGCGAGCTCAGCGGTCCGCGCGCGACTGGGTATCAGCGGCACGATGGCCGATGCCCGCGAGGTCCCTCACCCGTTCACCGCAGCGGGCGGGGAGCCGTTCAACAAGATCGAGAAGTTGAGTCAGTACTGCGCGGCGTGCGGAGAGATTCGGCCGCTGATCGCCCACAAAGAGTCCTTCGCCCGCTATCAGATCAGCGCACGCGCGGAGGGCTGAGATGCCGTCGAAGCTGACCGCCGCGAACGTCGCCGAGGTCGCCGCCTGGATGCGCCGCTGGCGTGGCGCCCACCCGGTGAACGTCGCAGCAGGCCCGTGGAGAGTCCTCGCCCATCAAGGCGACGGCCAGGTCCTGGTGTTCCAGGGCGACGCCCTGCGCCGGCTCCTGCCGAAGGAGACAGCCGCGTGATCGTGATCCAGGTGGCCTTCGTCATGCTGGTATCCCTAGTCGCCGTCATAGCGTTGGCCGGCTTCTTTGGGCTGCTGAACCTCGCGCTCCTCGGGTTTGACGCCGGATGGCGGGCCCATGTCGCGGTGTGGGCGGGCAGCGTTCTGGTGCTTTGCCTGGTGGCTGTGGCCATGCCCCGGTACATCCAGGTGAGCCCTGAAGGTGACCGGCTGATCTTCAGCTATGACCGGCCTGCCGCGCTCTCCCAGAAGGCCCTGTGATCAGGCTCCGCCTCGCCCGCCTATTCCGCTCGGCCGCCGACAAGCTCGACCCTCCCGGGTTCGAGTACCGGATCGACTTCTGCCAGCCCGGCGAGGTTCACGACTGGTCGAAGGTCAGCGACGAGATGCGCTGACTCTGGGGCCGGCCGGAGAGCCGACGATGAGCACAGCCCGACTCTGAACAGGACCACGGGGACGGGCTGCCACAAATCGCCTAACTCCTCAGGATGAGCCAGGATCGCCGAGGATGGCAGAGTTTCGCCGAGAATCAGCGAGTTTCGGCGAGGATCGGCGCGCTTCACGTTAATTCACTGAGACTCACAGAGATTCACAGCGATCGACAGAGAAGGCTCATTCAGGCACATCCGGGCACATGTGCAGGTAGATGCAATGACCTGCAAGGATGCTGGTTGGGATGCCTTCTCTATGAGCCTTCGCGGAGGCGTGCTAAATAGGTCCGGAATGCTAGGATTTTCGTAAGGCGCATCGAAATGAGAATGCCCGACAGTCGCTCTAACGACTGCCGGGCGGCCGATCAACCTCTCTGACAGGAGATCGACATGGGCAACCCTAGCCCCTTCCCGGATGACCCCGCTGGTCAGGTCCCTGAGTTCACCGAGCTGGAGTTGTTCGGCGACGTGGCCGAGGTGTCGCCGTTCGATGAGATCCGCCAGGTCGACAATGACGGCGAGTTCTGGTCTGCCCGTGACCTTCAGCCGATCATGGAGTACGACCAGTGGCGGCGGTTCGCGGACTCGATCGAGCGGGCGATGGTGGCGTGCAGGAACAGTGGGCAGAGGGTCGAAGATCACTTTGCCGCCTCCGGCAAGATCACAACGAACGCCCGCGGCCAGAAGCGTGTCCTCGACGACTACCGCCTCTCCCGCCACGGCGCCTACCTCACTGCGATCAACGGCGATCCTCGCAAGGAAGCGATCGCAAAGGCGCAGACCTACTTCGCTGAGCAGACTCGGAAGCAGGAACTTGCCGAGCAGGCTTCCGCTCCGTCTGCCGGATCGGAGTCGGCCGGCGTCGTCGACCTTTCGGACGTCAGGGCGCTCAAGCGGTTCCATGAGATGTTCGGCGCAGCCTTGGCGAAGATCGATGAGCAGGCCGTCCAGATCGAGGCTGAGCGCCAGGGCCGCATGATCGAAGCTGCCGGCCGTCACGCCGCCGAGGACGAAGCCGCGGCCATGGAGACGCGGGCCGCGCAGGCGGACCACCACCGCGCGGCGGACGGCATGATGACCGTCGGCGACCTGGCGAACAAGCTCAAGGCGTGGGCGAAGGACGAGTGCGGCGTCAAGATCCTCCACCAGGAGGTCTGGGACTTCTGCCGTGAACTGGGCCTGCTTATCAAGAACAAGAACACGGTCCGCAAGAACCGGGTGACCTCGTTCGCCATCGACAACGGCTACATGCGGGAGAAGGAGTCCGAGCACGAGGACCCCGAGACCGGCAAGGTGTACGTCAACCACACCCCGCGCGTCACCCCCAAGGGTGAGGGCTACATCTGGGACCGCGCCACGCGCCGCATCGCCGACACCGGCACGCTAAAGCCGATCGGGGTGGGTGCCGCGTGAGCTTCGTTCCCCGCTACAACCCGGACCACTACCTCGACGGGGACGGCGAGGATGAACCGCCGTTCGAGGACGGGATGGACGTCCCGTTCTTCACGGGCTTCACGCTGGGCCGGATGTGGCAGCGCCTCAAGACCGGCTCCCCGGTGCGGGCCGTCGTCCACACCTACGGTACGGAGATGGTGATCCGTATGGCCGAGGCCAAGGGGCTGCCGTTCAGTGCCGAGTACCTGAGTGACTCGTTCTCGCTGGTGACGATCGGCGCACTTCCCACGGAGTAGCGCCCACTGTTCTTCGGCCCGGCTTCCCGCGTGTCCACGACCATGCTGGAGCGGCCGGGCCGAGTTCGTCTCAGGGTGTCCGGCCGGTAATCGGCGACTGGCCGGACGCCCTGACCCAACCCCCTAGCTTCGGAGTCCGCATGGGCAACCAGATCATCCGTCAGCCTGACGGCCATCTCGCGATCTTCTGCTCCAGCACGGACACCATCATCATCTGGGACGCCACGGCTGAAGAGATCGTCGAGTGGTTCGCTGAGCAAGCTGCTGAGCGCGCCCGCGAAGACGCCCGCCGCCACGTCGAGAACGTGGCCACCGGCGATGCCCGGAACTCCTACTACCAGTTCACCAAGACCTGGGAACAGGCGTTGACTATGGACCGCGAGCACGGCGGTGAGGTGTGGCAGCACTTCCCGACCGCTGAATCTGGGTGAGCCTCCCGTGGGCGACGTTCGGGCTGGCTGCCGGGACGGCCGCGTTGTGGACGCCGCCCCGATCGCCCGCAAGAGCATCGGCCGGCGCGAGCGTGAGGTGGCCGACTACTACCGGCGGCAGGGTGCCCGGTTCGAGACGCTGCCAGACCCGCCCTCGTGAGCCTCTGGAGGTACCCGGTGGCACTCGGCGTCGGCATGCCCGCATTGATGCACCTGAACGCCTTCGGCCGCGAGGTCGAGGACGCATTCGGCCATGTGCCGTACTTGGTCGGTTCGGCCGCTCAGGGCAAGGTGTGGCGGGACGTGGACGTCCGGCTGATGCTGCCTGACGAGGAGTTCGACGCCTTGTTCCCCGGCCACGGCAAACCGGACATCACGGATGGCCGCTGGTCGCTGCTGTGCGCCGCGCTCGCCGAACTTGGACGGGTCCGCACGGGCCTGCCGATCGACTTCCAGATCCAGCGCGCCACCGAAGCCAACGAGCGCTACAACGGCGTCCGGCACGCCTTGGGCCTACGGCTCCACTGGGACGCCTGACCAACACCCCCTGAACCCCCCGAAGGGCCGATGACCACCACCGCTGACTCCACTTCGCTCAACCCCCCCCCGGAGTGATCGTGAACATCTTCGAAGCTGACCGGGCCTACCAGGGCTTCGGTGTGGACGGTCTTGTCCTGTGTGCCGCCTGCGGGTTGGCCGTCGTCGACGGCTGGCAGCCGGAGCACACCCGGTTCCATGAGGCACTCGCTGCGCTCGTCCCGCTCAACCCCACCCCCTAACCCCCTGGAGACCTCGATGGCTACGTCTGCGCCCACATCGAACACATCCGTCGCGCCGGGCTGGGAGGGCACCGTCGGCCCGTTCGAGAGTCAGTACGGTGAGCCTCACGTGTACGCCCGTGACGTGCACTCTGGCTCGGGGAACTGCGTCTGCGGCGCGGCGCTCGGACATCGCCGGCATGTCCAGGCCGCACCCGGTGTTCCAGTCCCTGATTGGGCACGGTCGTGAGCAACAGCCGCAAGCGGGCGATCCGTGCCCTGATGGCTGAGACGGGCTTGAAGTACACCGCAGCGATGCGCGAGCTGGACCGGCGAGAAGCGGAACGGGAGCAGGGTACGGCGGAGCCGACGGCATCGGATCACCGGACCCCTGTCGAATAAGTGTTCGAACATCTGGGTAACCTGCACCTATGCAGGACCGCCCACCCGTCGTCTGGCTCCCCAGCCTCGACCATGGCGCCCACCTGCTCGCCTGGCTGCTCCGAGACGACGGCGAATGGTGGGCGCACCTCCAGGTGATCCACTTCGTCCCTGACGCTGGGTTCGGCCAGCGGGGCACGTTCTACGGCTGGGAGCTCACCGCACACTCCTCGCTGATCGAGCAGCGCGCCGGTTGGGACTACTCCGGGGTGCCTCGCCGCCGTACGTGACCGGCCGGGAGGTGCTCGTGAGCTGCCTCCTGTTCTTCCACCGCTGGCAGGACGTTCCAGGCACGCGGGTCGGCCGGATCGTCAACCAGCGGTGCTCGAAGTGCCATAAGACCCGCGTCCACATCTCCTGATCTTCAGACCAGCAAGCGCCGACCTCTCCGGGTCGGCTCTATCGCGTGCCCGGAGGACATGAATGACCACTGTGTGGCTCGGCAACCGCAAAGCGGTCGAGGTGACTCGCAAGTCTGACGGCTCCGCCGAGCGCCGGCCCTTGAAGGGGAAGCGCTGTACGACGGTGTCCCCACCGGAGGGGCAGCCCATCGGGGACACGTTCACCGCGATCACCGGCGCGGGCGGTCTGTGGCCCTACCATTCCGACGCTCCCGCTCCGGCCTGGGTCGCGTCCACCGATCCTGCTCTCGCCCAACTGCTCGCCTCCCACTACGGGTGCGAGCTCCGCGACCCGGAGGCCTGACATGTTGACCAACGGCGGCCGTGATTTCGTCGCTGACTCGCTTGGGAAGTCGGCTTCCCGGCCCGCGGTCGCGGACTACATCGCGCTGACCGCGAACTCCACGTCCCCGTCGGCGGCGGACACCACCCTGTCGGGCGAGATCACTACGAGCGGTGGCGGCCTGGTCCGCGCGCAGGCGACCTACGCGCACACCAACGGCCAGGCGACGTACACCCTGACCAAGACCTTCACCGCGAACGGCTCGGATTCGCTCCCCGTTACGATCGCGAAGATCGGCGTGTTCAACGCATCCTCGGGTGGCACGCTGGTGTACGAGACGTTGCTGGGTGCCACGGCAACGCTCAGCGCCTCCGGTGACGCCCTGGCGATCACTGAAACCGTCACGATCTCCTAGCGCCCTGCCGGCTCCTACTTTGGAGGTTCGGCTGTGGCGTGGAGTCTCGTCGCGTCGGACACCGCCGCGTTCGCCGACGGCAACGCCGGCCACATCTTCGATCTGGGATCGGCGCCGACCGTCGGTGACATCGACGTCCTGTTCGTCAACTCGGACACGGTGGTGTCCACCCCGGCCGGGTGGACGCTCCCTTCGGGCGGGTCGCTGGTCACCAACCAGGGCGCGTACGTCTTCTACCGGATCGCCGTCGGCGGCGAGAGCAGCACGGTCACCATCACCACCAGCGGTGACTTCAACGCCGCCGCGGGCTGGTCGCGGTGGCGCGGTGGCAAAGCCTTCGACGTGGCCGGCGGCGCGCAGGTCAACTCCGCGGTGGGCGGCGCGACCCCGTCGCTGACGTTGGGCCCGCTGGCCGAGGCCAACGAGCTGGTCGTCGTCGCCGCGTTGTTGCACCGGTTGGCGTCTCCGACGCCTTCGACGCCGGTGTGGTCGTCGGGGTACACGTCGCTGACGTCGGTTACCCAGGGCACCGGCAACCCCGGGTGCACGCAGTTCGTCGCGTACAAGACCGGGGCGGGCACGGCATCTGAGACGCCGTCGTGCACGTGGACCGACGGCGCGTTCGACCGGTACATCCTGGCGGTCGCGTTCACGATCGATCCGGGCGGGCCCGCGCAGCGTGACGCAACCGACTCGGTGGCCGTCTCCGACGCGACCGCCGGGACGCTGGCCGCGGGCCGGGCGTCAGCGGACTCGTTCACGGTGTCCGACAGCCCGTCTCGCGCCGTCACCCGGACCCGCGGAACCTCTGATGTGCTCGCCGTCTCCGACAATGCCGGGCGCGGAGTGGCCGTCCTACGCAACGCCGCAGACGAAGTCGTCATCTCAGACGACCCGGGACGCGCCCTCACCGGGTCGCGGGCCGCCACGGACTCGGCCGTGCCGACCGACACTCCTACCCGTGCCCTGTCCACAGCCCGATCGGCGCCGGAGACGGTCCAGCTTGGCGACACCGCCACCTCGGCCGTCACTCTTCTGGCCGCAGCCACTGACGCTGTGAGCGTGTCCGACGACGTGCAGGCCGTCCCGACCACCGTCGCCGGCGCATCCGACTCCGCGTCCTTCGAGGACACCGCAGTCGCGGTCCTCACTCTTTCTCGCGGCCTGGCCGACACCGTAACTGTTGAGGATGTGGCGTTCCCAGCGTCCACCGTCGCCGCGTCCGCCGCCGACACTCTCACCTTCGACGCTGCAGCCGCTGCCGCGGCACTGCTGCCCCGTACCGTCTCCGATGCCGTCGACTTGGCCGACGAACCGGCCGCGGCTTTGGCGTACACCGCACACGCCGCCGACGCCGTCCACCTGGCCGACACCGCTACCCGGTCCGCGCAGACGTTCCTCCGCCCCGCAAGCGACGCCGTGCACGTGACCGACACCGCTACCATCGCTGACCCCGGCATCGACATCACCGTCACCGTGGCCGCGCCGACACGTGTCTGGTCCGTCGGCCGCCCGTGGATCTGACTCGGCAGGGGAGGCGCCGATGCCCATCTTGACCATCCCCTCGGAGTCCAAGGAGTACCTGCACGTCCCGGTGACCGGCACAGGCAGCTTGAGTGACTACCCGGTGGAGATCGCCGTGGTCCCTTACGGGACGGACCCGACGTCGCCGGCATGGAAGACGGCCGTGTGGGACGGCGCCAGCGCCAAGGTCCTCATCGGTCCCGGCACGTCATTGGAACTCGTCGCTGGTCCGTACGGGGTGTGGGTGCGCATCACGACCAGCCAGGAACGACCGGTCTTATACGCCGGCCCGATGAAGATCTCCTAAGGAGCCGTGTTTGTCTGACCTGCTGGTGATCGTCCCCTCGCGCGGGCGTCCCTCCGCCGTAGCCGAACTGCTCGACTCGTGGAGGCAGACCACCGGCGGTGCCGCCGAGCTACTCGTCGTGGTCGACGACGACGACCCGGCGCTGCCCGCCTATCGGGCTCTTGACGTCCAGGTGCGGGTCCACGCCTCAACGGGGACCCGTGGCATCGTGCCGGTGCTCAACGCGGCTGCGATCGAGGCGGCCGAGTCCTACCCGATGGTGGGTTTCTTCGGTGACGACCACCGGCCCCGCACCCAGGCTTGGGATGTGACGCTCGCCGAGGCCCTCGCCGAGCTCAAAACGGGGCTTGTCTACGGCGACGACCTGCTCCGCGGGGAGGCGCTGCCGACAGCCGTGGCGATGACGTCGAACATCGTGACAACCCTCGGCTGGATGGCGCCGCCGACGTTCACCCACCTGTGGGTCGACAACGTGTGGCACGACCTGGGACACACGCTCGGCCGTCTCCGCTACCTGCCAGGCGTGGTGATCGAGCACATGCACCCCGCCGCGGGCAAAGGCCAGTGGGACGAGCTGTACAAGACCGTCAACGACGACTCGATGTACGCCCGGGACAAGGCGGCCTACAAGGCGTACCACGAGTCCGGCCAGTTCGACCGTGACGTGGCCGCGCTGCGCACCCTGCCCTAGGAGGCCAGGTGCGTAGACAGCTCCGCCCCTTCTACACCCCCGACCAGCTCGCCCAGGTGTACGCCCGTCCCTACGACCACACCCGTTGGGCCGACCATGTGGAACGGGTCGCCAGAACCGTGCAGGTGCTGGACGTGTTCGCCGCGGCGACCGGGGCCGAGACGGTGGCCGACCTGTCGTGCGGGGACGGCGCGATCGTCGCCCAGTCCACCCACCTGTGGCGCGCCACGCACCTGGGCGACTACACCACGACCGGCCCGATCGAGCAGACCCTGGCCACCCTGCCGCAGGTCGACATGTTCGTGTGCTCGGAGACGTTGGAACACGTCGAAGACCCCGACGGGCTGCTGGCCGGCATCCGCGCACGCGCGTCACATCTGCTGCTCACCACCCCGTGCGGTGAGGATGACGACGCCAACCCTGAGCACTACTGGGGCTGGGACACCGACGACCTACGAGAGATGCTGACCGGCGCCGGCTGGTCCGACTGCCAGGTCGAGCTGTTCACCCCGCAGTCGGTCGCCTACTACACCTTCCAGATCTGGACCTGCACCCGGAGGTGACGGTGACCGAGTGGCGCCTTTTCGACGGCGATACCCCGCACGTGTCGACGTTCGCCTTCCACGAGCACCGCGACCGGGCCCCGCATCTGGAGCAGCCGTTGCACCGCGACCGGCTCCACACCGCGGCCGACGCGATCCGCCGGCTCGCCCCGGCCAGCGTCGTCGATCTCGGCTGCGGCGACGGCGGCCTGCTCAGCCTCCTGGACGGCATCCCCGCATGGGGGTACGACTTCCACCCGGCCAGCGCCACCGCGTGGGCCGGCCGCGGCGTCATCGCTGAACGGCTCGACGTGTTCAACGCCCGCCACGTCCCCCGCTGGGGCCAGCTCGCCGTCATGACCGAAGTTCTGGAGCATCTCGCAGACCCGCACGGCGCCGTCGAATGGGTGTCCCGCCACGCCCAGTTCACCGTGGCCTCCTCACCGAAGGACGAAACCGGCGACGAGCACGGCGACTGCCACGCCTGGGCGTGGGACATGGACGGCTACCGAGCCCTGTTCGACCCGCACTTCGAGGTCCTCGACCACGTCCCGGTCGGCTGGTCGCAGCTCGTCGTAGGACGGAGCCGTAACCTGTGAAGGTTCTCCTCACCGGGGCGGCCGGGTTCATCGGCCGGCACCTGGCCGCGGCACTCGACGGCCACGACGTCGCCGCCGTTGACGTGCTGCGCGGCTCCAACGCCTTGGACGTGTTCCGCCGCAGCGACCGCCACTTCGACCTGGTGCTGCACTGTGCCGCGGTGCAGCCGCACCGGTCGGCCATCGACTCCTCACCCGCAACCGTCGGCGCAGGGTGCCTGGAGCTCGACGCAGCGATGTTCGCGTGGGCGGCCCGCACCCGACCGGGCCGCGTCATCTACTTCTCCTCGTCGGCGGCGTACCCGATCTCTCTGCAGCGGTCGGGGATGGAGGTTCGCCTCCACGAGTCACACATCTGGCTGGACCGGCCTGAGCAGCCTGATGCCATCTACGGCTGGGTGAAGCTCACGGGGGAGCAGTTGGCGCGCCGCTACCGCGAGCAGGGCGGCGCTGTGACGGTCGTCCGCCCGTTCTCCGGCTACGGCGAGGACCAGGGTGAGCGGTTCCCGTTCGGCGCGTTCCAGAGCCGGGCGCAGCGCCACGAGGACCCGTTCACCATCTGGGGCGACGGCACCCAGGTCCGCGACTGGATCCACGTGGACGACCTCGTAGGCGCCGTCCTTGTTGCGGCCCGCGAAGGCGTGGACGGTCCGGTGAACCTCGGCACAGGTATCGGTACCTCTATGACCGAGCTCGCCGAGCTGTTCGCCAAGGAAGCCAGCTACTCGCCGGCCGTCGACTACAAGGCCGACGCGCCCGCCGGCGTCGCCTACCGGGTGTGCGACCCGACGCGGATGCTCGACTTCTACGAGCCCCGCGTGTCCCTCGCCGAGGGCGTCCACCGGGCCATGGGAGCGGCGTGACCATCACCGTCGTCATCCCCTACCGCGGCACCGCCCCCGAAAGGGAACGTGCCTACGTCGCCGTCTCCCGGGCCTTGCATGACATCCTCCCCGACACGCTGTTCCTAGCAGTGGACTCCGGCCACGACCCGTTCAACCGGGCCGCGGGCCGCAACCTCGGTGTACGGCTCGCCGCCGACTCGGGTTGCGATGTCGCGGTCATCTGCGACGCCGACACCATCCCCGAACGCCAACCACTCCACGACGCCATCACCGGCGCCCTCCGTGACGGCAGACTCCACACCCCCTACGGCACATTCCGCGGCCTATCCGAGCAGGGCACCGCCGACTTCTTCGCCGGACGCCCAGCCGAAGACTGCGACGCGGAGCTGGTCTACGCCTGGTCGGTCGGCGGGGTATTCGTCATCCGCCCCGACGCCTGGACGGCCGCCGGCGGGATGGACGAAAGGTTCACCGCCTGGGGTGCGGAAGATGTCGCGTTCCGCCGCGCCTGCGACACACTCCTCGGCCCCACCGTCCGCCACCCCGGGCAGATCGTCCACCTGTGGCACCCCCCAGCGCAGCGCACCGGGACACCGGCCAACGACGCCGTGTGGGAGCTCGCCCAGCGGTACGCCGAAGCCGAAGGCAACGCCAAAGCGATGCGGAGCCTGATCGCAGAGAGGCCGGCCGCGTGACCATCCCCCTGATCGTTCTCGGCAACGGCCGCCAGGCCTGCATCCTCCGCACGATCGGCTCCATCCGCGACCACCTGAAGGGCGTCACGTCCCTGACGATCGTCGACGACTCCGGGGACCCCGAATACCGGCGCTGGCTGGAACGGGAGTTCCTCACCGAGGTCGTCCCGGTAGCCGACGAGCGGGCAGGTTACTGGCAGGCGATGCGGGCTGTGTGGCGGGCCGCCGCCGGATGCGCTCGAATCTTCTTCTGGGAGGAAGACTTCGTCCTCAGCGAGCCGGTAGACGCCAGCGAGCTGCTCGACGTCCTGGACACCCACCCGCATCTGACACAGATCGCCCTGCTCCGACAGCCGTGGTTCGGCAACGAACGGGCACACGGCGGGCTGATCGAGGCGCTCGAAGTGCAAGGCGCCACCTTCGAGGAACGCACCGACGGCCGCCACCACTGGATCGAGCACCGCGCCTGCTTCACCGGCAACCCGTCGCTGATCCCTGAGCGCACCCTGCGGCAGCCATGGCCGGACGGCTCGTGGTCGGAGTCCCGCTTCGGCCGGCGCCTCTTCCGGGACAAGGCCGCCCGCGGCGCGTACTGGGGCCGCCGCGGCGACCCGCCCCGGGTGACGCACATCGGCGCGGAGAGGACGGGCCATGACTACTGATCTCCGCGTCCTCGTCGCCATCCCCTGGCGGTCTCAACCCGATCGCGTCTACGCCCACCAGCTCACCCGTGAGCGGTACGCCGAACTCCTCCCCGGCGCGGACATCGTGGACGTGGACACCGACCACGCCCCGTTCTGCCTGGCCGGGTGCCGCAACAAGGGCGTCCGCCTCGCCGAGCGGGCCGGCGCCGACGTCGTCGTTTTGGGGGACGCGGACACGCTGCCCGAACGGGAACCGCTGCTCGCCGCGATCGCAGGTGCCTCGCGCGACGGCCTGGTCCACCTGCCCTATGCCGAGTACCGGTCCCTCGGGGGCCGAGGCACCCAGCAGTACCGCACCGGCGTCCCGCTGGAAGCCTGCCACCACCTGACGATCCCCGGAGCCTGCTCCGGCGTCTACGTGACCACCCCGCCCACCTGGTGGGCGCACGGCGCCCAGGACGAACGCTTCAAAGGCTGGGGCGCCGAAGACGCCGCCTGGTGGGCCGCACACACGACCCTCCTTGGCGCCCAACCGGTACGCCACGAGGGCCGGGTGTACGCCCTCACCCACGAGAGCGCCGTCAAGGAAGGCCCGCAGTACACGGCGAACTTCGCCCTCTGCTTCCGCTACCACCAAGCCCAAGGCGACCCCGACGCCATGCGAGCGCTGATCGCTGAACGCACCGAAAACGTCGGTGTGGCCTGAGATGATGGTGTGACAACCAAAAAATGGACCCCGGCGAGTGCTGGTAACACTCCCGGGGCCGTGGCCGACCTGATTGGACCAGGACGACGTGAGCGATGCTACGCGCACATGCGCGGAGTGTGGAACAGACATCTCTGATCGTGGCCCGACGGCGCAATGGTGCAGACCTTGCATCAAGACGCGCAGCCTGATCTTGGGTAAGGCTCGCAGCGCGGCAAGGCGAGCGGTGAACGGAGAGATCCGGCAAGAGCTTGCCAAGGATCGCCCGTGTGCTAGGTGCGGCACTCTCTTCACGCCCAACCCGTCGGCCAGCACGGGGCACTCCTACTGTTCCTCTACCTGCCGTAACTACATGGCGAACCGCCGCCGCAGAGGGAAGAGCGATGCTGCTCTACCTACTGCCGTGCAACTGCCCAAGTGCGCAGTGGAGGAGTGCACGAAGCGGGCGAAGAACGGGACCGCCCGCTGGTGTAACGCCCACTACATCCGCTGGTACAAGTACGGCGACCCGCTGCTCACCGGCCACACCGCGCCGAAGTCCGACGGGACCTGTCGGCATTGTCAGGGTAAGACCCCTGGCGGCCGGAAGTACTGCTCGACGATTTGCGAGAACCGCTCGCGGTCCGGCAAGGAGGACGTTGCTCGGTTCTGCCGGGTTTGCGACGTCGAGATTCCGGCCGATAGCCACCTCCGGAGGGTGTTCTGCTCTAAGGCGTGCAAACGCATGGACGGCCGGGCCCGCATGTACGGCCTCACAGCTAAGGACTACTACGCCATGTACACCGCCCAGGCGGGCAGGTGTGCAGCGTGCGGTGATGCCACGGACTCTCTTTTTATCGACCACTGCCACGCGAGTGGCCGTGTACGCGGACTGCTCTGCACCCTGTGCAATACCGGCATCGGGATGTTCAAGGAAGATCCTGATCGCTTGCGAGGCGCTATCGCCTATCTTTCCGGGGGTGCCAAGAGTGCCAAACGCGCAGTGGCGGGGGCACGATCGCCGAAGCACGCTCCCACCCAACTGGGAGGCAGTTCGCATCGTCGTCCTAACGCGCGACAACTACGTCTGCTATGAGTGCTCGGGCTACGCCACCCATGTGGATCACGTCAAGAACGCCGCATCCGGCGGCACAGACGAGTTCGACAACCTCAAGGCCATGTGTGAGCCGTGTCACCGCGTTAAGTCGTCCGCCGAGGGCGGCCGGGCGAAAGCCGCTAAGCAGGGCCGCCGTCAGCGTCCCCCGGAGCGCCATCCCGGCCTCCGCTAACCCCCTTTCAAGATCCTCCGGCTGATCCCCGGAGGTAGAGAGCCCCTGCGTTCCCTCATGCGCCAGGGGCTCTCGCCGCGCCATGAGGAGACACCCGATGCTCGAACAGGTGAAGGCGGCGCTGAGGCGCACCCGTCGCACAGAAAACGCCTCAGCCGCGCAGCGTATCGCCGCCATGGAACGGCAAGCAGACGCCGACAGACTCGGAGACGACGAGCGACTGGCGAGAGCAATCGCCGCCGCCGAATGTGCCGCCCACGGACACGTCGGCCCCATCCCGGTCGAGCCAGAGGTGGACGCCGCCAACGACTACGCCCCATGGGGGCTGGTTTCGCCGTTCCGTCGAACTCCCTCGTGCCAGCGGTGCGGAGTCGAGCTCCCCGAGGCGCCCGATGTCTGAGCCGTTCAACCCTGATGACGTCGCTCACAAGCTCGCCCAGGCCGTCGCCCAGATGCGGGAGATGCTCGCCCCTCTGGACGAGGCGACCCTCGGCTACCGCCGCCAACTCGAAGAGACCGGCTGGTCGCCCGAGGCAGCCGAGGAGATGGCCCTGTCGTTCCACAGGATGGCCATCGGCCAGATGGCGAGCTCCGCCGGATGACCCGCACCCCTGCTGCGGAAGACCCCGAAGACTGGACGGCCGGCATCGCCCGCGACCTCCCCGCGGTCCGCGCACACGTCGAGGGCATTGCTCGCAGGCTCCGCGAACTCGGCGTGCTCCCGCCCGACCAGCCCCAGCCGAGACCGCCCTCGGAGCCTCCAGTACTGATCGTTCTCCGCCCTGGAGACAAGGTCCTCGTCGCCCTGGTCGAAGACCCCGGTGAGGCCGAGGCGAAAGACCTCGCCAACACTCTGCAGGCCTCGTTCCCCGGCGTCTCGTTCACCGTCGCAGGTGGCGTCGCCGGGATCTGTGTTCAGAGCTGACAGCACGGCTCACCGAGCTACGCGATGGAGGTGCCCCGGTGGGCCGCCACAGCATGGGCTGGAAAGAAGATCTTCACCCCCGCGACCATGACGGCAAATTCACGAGCGGCTCGGGCGGTTCCGGCCGCGCGCCGTCCACGCCCGCCTACACCAGCACCTATGACCGGGCGGGGAACGCCATCAAGCCCGGAACCCGCATCAAGATCGCCAAGGGCAAGAACAAGGGCCAGACCGCCACGGTAACCGCCATCGTTCAGCAGTATCCAGTGGCGAAGATCGACGTCGATATCGACGGCAAAGGTCGAGCCACGCTTTATGCCCGCGACACCAACCTGGACAAAGGTTCCGACGCTAAGGCGGCGCTCCCTGCGAACGTCGCCCGACGCTCCCAAGGAGAAGTCCTCCGCCCAGACGATGGATACAGCTTCCCGCAGGCAGTCACCTCCGCCGAGATCCCCTTGGATGACGGTTCGACACTCACCCTGCACAAGAGCAACGGCGACGCCATCCATGTCGGCAACGGCACCAACGCCTCCGCCCTCACCATCGACGAGATCGAAGAGATCGAATCGTCCATCAATAACGCTCACCACGGCGGCTTGGACATCGGTGAAAGCGAAGACATCGTCGACATGGACGGCGGAGCATTCGGCCGCGTCACCAAGACCGGCCGCAACCAGTACCAGGTAGACATCGACGGCCGCCAATCCCTCACCCTCACCCCCAAACAGGCCGACCAGATGGAATCCGAGGCCCAGCGCATCCAGTCAGCGCGACGCATCCAAACCGCCTACGGCCCCGCCGACGTCTACCTCACCCCCGGTGGCAAACTGGGCCTGCGCGCCTCAGGAGGCTACGGCGAGTACGTGGACGTCGAGTTGTCCCCCTCCCAGGCCCGCAAGCTGAGCGACGCCATCACCGCCACCTACGACGGCTTCGACCCCAACGGGGAGCTGAACAACGAGGACGGGTCGCGCATCGACCAGGTCGACGTCCCTCTCGGTAAAGGCCAGTCAATCCACGTCGAACAGCAAGGCCCCACGCCAGGCGAAAACGGCGGACCTCAAGGTGACCTGCTTCTCGAAGCCGGCGACGGCAGTTGGTCCATCACCGCTGACCCGAACAGCTACGACGATCTGACCGACGCGATCAGAGACGTGAACGACATGCTCTAGCCGGCGGCCACGCCCGCGGCGCCTTCCCCCGACGTGCGGTTCACCTTGGCCAGCGGCATCGCCGGCTTGTGCATCCAACCCTGACCAAGATCAACGACCTGACGGGAGGTGCCCGATGGGTCGCCACAGCACCTGGAACGAAACCGACCACCCCCGCGCCTTCGACGGCAAATTCGCCCACGCCGTCACCGGAGGCGCGCCCAGAGACGGAGGCGACAAGCCTCGCCGCGGAATGCCCGACGCCATCACAACCTCCGACATCCCGGTACGCGGCGGCAAGGAACTCGCCCTCGACTACCACCGCGACGGCACGGTCACCATCTCCTCAGGCAAGGCCACCGTCCGCCTGTCGGAAAGCAACTTCTCCCAACTGGGTCGCCTCCTCGACCGCTTCGACGCCGAGGACACAGAACCTGGCCGTGAGGAAACACTGACCGACATCCAGGTCCGCGGAGGCTCCGCCCACAGCACCCTGAACGCCCTCGTCCGCAAGGACGAAGACGGCACAGTGTCCCTGCATCTTGCCCCCAGCGACGACCCGTCCTACGAAGACATGCAGAACGCCCCCGCCTTGCGTCTCAACAGCAAGGACATCGCAGCCTTCCACAACGCGAACACCAGAGCCGAAGCCGCCACCCGCGTGGACACCGGAAACGGCGACGTCGACCTGTTCATCGGAGACGACGACAAGTTCACCCTCCGCCACCTCGACGACGACGGCCGACCCAAAGAGGTCAAGTTCACCCCGAAGGACTTCGCCAAGCTCAGCCACGCCATCGACGCCGTCATCGACGGCTGGGACGAGGAAGACGACTCCCTCGCCGACGACGAGGTCGTCACCAAGCGCACCGTGCGCACCAGTGCCGGCACCATCAACGTCGAGATCCATGGCCCCTACGATGGCCGCAACCCCGGAGACAGGCTGGAGATCACCGCCCAAGACGGCTCATGGGGCATCGTCCTCGACGGCTCCACGGAGAGAGACTTCGCCGAAGCCATCAGCAAAGTCGAAGTAGCCGGCGAAAACCTGGAGATCTACAACGCGTCGATGAAGTGAAGGCAGTGACATCGCACCTGCCATCTTCTCCGCGTGACCGGGTAGCAGCAAAGATCGACCGTCTCCCAGCAGGGAAGGTGATCAGACATGGCACGCAGATCCGCAAGTCGAGGTGGAAACGCCGAGACTCTCCGCCGCTTCTGGTCGACTGGGGAGGGCGGAAAATCCATCAGGTGGGGCACCAAGGGCGACTGGACTAGGTGCACTAGAAAACTGGCCAAGTACCTCGGCCCGCGTGCTCGGGGGTACTGCCAGAACCTGCACAAGCGAAACACCGGCTACTACACCGGCGACCGCAGAAACCGCTGAGGCTGCCGGCGCTCCCAGACAACCCATTAGGTGACCCCCGCGACGAGTGCAATCGCCCGGGGGCGTGGCCACACCTCTGGAAAGGTGCGACACGTGCACGCTACTCCACTGTGCCCCACATGTGGACTTCCCTCTGTGAAGAGGACCGCAAGTCGTTCGAAGAGGAAGCTGCAAGGCTTCATCCGCTGCGTAGCTACTTCCTGCTGGAATTCGGCGACCGCGATCATCGGAGACGTCCCTCTGTGCACTGATCATCAAAGGACCGTGACGGCCGATCTGGGCTTGACTGCGCAGGGAGAGGATGCGCCTCCGATTGTCCGGAGCTTCGTGTACTACATCACTTGGCCAGGTGTAGACATGATCAAGATCGGCACCAGTCAGGCGCTCCGCAAGAGACTCGCCAGTCTGTCGCGCTCGACAGGCAAGCCCCAGCTTCTTGTTGTCGAACCTGGCGGCTACCAACGAGAGCGATCGCGACACTCCCAATTCGCCAGCCTCAGAACGGCTGGCACCGAGCTGTTCAGGCCGGCTACCGTCCTGTTGGAGCACATCGATAATCTGTGCCAGAAGATCCCTCACTGGCGGGGTATGGCTAACGTTGGCCACGAATGGGACTGATATCCCGAGTGACTCAACAACCCCACCGACAACGTTTTTGTTCGGGACATTCGAGCCAACACCCCGTCGAGCCCAGGCCGGCATGTGGTCAACCGCATGGGCGGCACCATCGGCTGGCTACTTGTCCACCACAGCCTCGACGCGCGAGAACACAGCAAAGGGGGGAGCGCATGGCCCTGCACCTCGTCCCCGAAAGCGAA
Source organism: Sphaerisporangium melleum (assembly GCF_014646695.1). Taxonomy (GTDB): domain Bacteria; phylum Actinomycetota; class Actinomycetes; order Streptosporangiales; family Streptosporangiaceae; genus Sphaerisporangium; species Sphaerisporangium melleum. The sequence goes on along the minus strand of NZ_BMNT01000001.1, from coordinate 39,773 downwards.
CAGGCCGGCCACCAGACCTCATACGCCTGCCCTTGCCGGCCCCGCAGGGACACCGTCGAACACCAAGGGGCACTGCGATGGGCAGTAGTCCACCAGTCCTCGAATGCCACACAGAACATTGAGAGCGCGCCACCCCACGCCGAGTGACGCAGCGTCACCAAATCCTCTGTCGAAATGTCCGATTGCTACCCACCCTGGGGGATCATCCCCCCATGGGGCATAAAGCCAGATCGGCAGGTATACGCGCTCGGTGTGCGTACGGGTCTGAGACCTCCTGGGATCACTCAGCGTGACCTGCATCGATCTTGGCTGGATGAGGTAATCGCTGGTCAGCGCGTGTCTATGTGTGACATAGTGTCGCCATGGCCAATCGTCCGAAGTGCGCGGAACCCACCTGCGGGGAGCCGTTGCGCGCGCTGGCGCGGAGTGTGGCCAAGTACTGCTCGGCCCGGTGCCGGCAGCGCGCCAGCCGCCGGAGGCGTGCGATCCCCGCGGAGATGACCAGGCGGGAGACATGGGTGCGGCGCACAGCCCGGAAGGTGCCCGTGACCACCGGCCACCGGGTGGCGTCGGCCACGGACCGGTCGACGTGGACGACCTACCGGTCAGCGTGCCGCTCCTCGGCCGGCGTGGGTCTCGGGTTCGTCCTGGACGGCTCGGGCGTGGTGTGCATCGACCTGGACCACTGCCTCACCGGCGGCGTGGTCGCACCTTGGGCGCAGGAGATCTTGGACCGGCTGCCGCGGACGTTCATCGAGGTGTCGGCTTCCGGGCACGGCTTGCACATCTTCGGCCGCGGCCACATCGCGACCGGTCGGCGAATCCGCCGCGGCGACGGTGCCGCGATCGAGGTGTACGGCGATCGCCGCTACATCGCGATCACTGGAATGCGATACAAGTCGGCACCCCCTGTTCTCGCTGACCTTTCCGAGGTCCTCGCCGACCTCATCTGACCCCCTACTGCAGTCATTGGAGGTGATCCTCCATGGCTGGAATGGGCCCTGCCCCTAAGGACCCGTCGCGGAGGGCGCGCCGTAATAAGGATCCGCAGCCGCAGACGATTCTCCGGTTCGAGAAGGCTGAGGCGCCGGAGCTTCCATCGTTCGCCGTTGAGAAGGACGGCGATCTGATCGAGTGGAAGTGGCCGTCGCGGACGGTGGAGTGGTGGGAGACGTGGAAGTCCTCGCCGCAGGCTGAGCACTTTTCTTCGACCGACTGGCAGTTCCTCCTCGACACGGCGCTGATCCACGCCCGGTTCTGGATGGGGGACCTGTCGGCGGCTGCCGAGCTCCGGCTGCGGGTGGCCAAGCACGGCGCGACCATGGAGGACCGGGCACGGCTGCGGATGGCGTTCGCGGAGGCCGACGAGAGGGACGCGAAGCGCCCTCCGGCGCAGCCCGCGGCCAGGCAGCGCTACGGGGATCTTCGAGTACTGCCGGGCGTCGACAAGCAGGATGACACGGGGACCGACGGGGCAGCCGCTGGCGGAAGCTGAAGCGCGAGGGGGGAAACCTCTTGCCTTGGCGTCCGACATACCCCGGGGAGCGGCCGACGCTCGGCTGGGGCGTATTGCAGTGGATCGAGGAGCATCTCGCGGCGCCTGACCGCACCGACTACGAGCCGCTGATCCTCACCAAAGAGCAGGCCGCGTTCATCCTGGCCTTCTACGAGGTCAATCCGGTGACGGGGAAACGCCGTTACCGGCGCGCGGTGTACAGCCGGCCGAAGGGCTCGGGTAAGAGCCCTCTGCTCAGCGCCATCTGCTGTGTCGAAGCGCTCGGCCCGGTCGTCTCCGACGGCTGGGACGCTGACGGCCAGCCCGTCGGCAGGCCCTGGGCGGACATCCGGACGCCTTGGGTGCAGATCTCGGCGACGAGCGAGGACCAGTCGAAGAACGCGTGGTCCCCGCTGCTGGAGATGTTGCGCGAAGGGCCGGTTGTCGATGCCTACCCAGGCGTCGAACCAATGGACACCTTCGTGGCGCTGCCGAAAGGCCGGATCGAGTTCGTCACCGCGGCGGCAACGAGCCGGGAAGGTAACCGCCCGGTGCACGTCTGTTTGGACCAGACCGAGTCGTGGACGCCCACGAATGGCGGTGTCAGGCTTGCCGCGACCTTGCGCCGGAACCTGGGCAAGACGGGCGGGTCGTCCATCGAGGCGCCCAACGCGTTCGTGCCGGGCGAGGAGTCGGTGGCCGAGCAGTCCGCCCAGTACCTGCAGCAGATCCTGGAAGGCAAGGCGCGGGATGAGGGTCTGCTGTACGACCATCGTGAGTGGCCTGCCGAGACCGACATGGCAGACTACGAGTCGCTGTACAACGGCCTCGCCTACGCCTACGGGGACTCGGCGAACCTGTCCGACGGGTGCCGTATCCACCAGCCGCCGTGTGAACGCCGCGGCTGGGTCGACCTGGACCGGATCGTCGCAGAGATCTACGACCCGGCCACCGACCCGCAATCGGCGAGGCAGTACTACGGCAACCAGGTCACCCATGCCGCCGACTCGTGGGTGTCCCAACCGGAATGGGCCGCATGCGCCGACCCGGCGAAGGTCGTCGCCGATGGCGAGCGAATCACGCTCGGCTTCGACGGCAGCCGACACCGGGAACGGGGCGTCACCGACGCCACAGCGCTGATCGGGTGCCGCGTCTCCGACGGGCATCTGTTCGAGGTCGCAGTGTGGGAGCAGCCGGACGGCCCGGCCGGCAGGGACTGGTGGGTACCGCTCCCTGAGGTTGAGGCGGCGATCCGGACGGCGTTTCACCGGTACAAGATCGTCGGGTTCTACGCCGACCCCGCAGCGGACTGGCGGTCGTATGTGGCGAGCTGGGAGTACACCTACGGCCGGCGGCTCCGGGTCCGGGCAAGCCAGCAGCATCCAATCGAGTGGTGGATGAACCGCACCAACTATGTGGTGCGCGCTCTGGAACAGATCCACGCCGCGATCACCAACAGGGAGCTGACCCATGACGGGTCGTTCGCTCTCACCCGGCACATGCTGAACGCTCGCCGCCGGCCGTCCCGGTCAGGGCTGCAGATCGCGAAAGAGCACCCGTCGAGCAGACGGAAGATCGACGCAGCCATCGCCGCGACACTCGCCTGGCAGGCACGCCTGGACGCCCTGTCCAAGGGCCTGGGTCGCAGAGGACAAGGACGGGCGGTGGTGCTGCGATGACCCTCTCCATCCCCGACCTGCCGCTACTGACCCTGTCGGACGACGAGCGGCTGCTGCTGGACGCGCTGCGGGCCGAGCTGATGGCGGACCGATTCCGGTTGGAGCTGCGGGACTGCTACTACAACGGCGAGCAACTCGTCCGCGACCTAGGCATCTCGATCCCGCCGCAGCTTCGTGGCCTGCACACGGTCATCGGGTGGCCGCAGATCGGCGTGGACGCCTTGGAACAGCGCCTGGACATCGAGACGTGGCGGTACAAGGACACCCCCGACACCTCCGATGAGCTCGCCGACATCTGGGAGCCGAACGAGCTGATCTCGGAGTCGCAGCTCGCCCACTTGGACGCGCTGGTGTACGGCCGGTCGTACGTGGCGGTCGGGTCGGGTGACTGCGGCTCGGACGACTGCCCGCCACTGGTGACGGTCGAGTCGCCGCTCGACATGACGATCTTCTATGACGCCCGATCCCGGGCCACCACGGCGGCGCTGCGGGTGTACAAGCTCGACGGCGACGACGCCGCGGCGCTGTACCTGCCGGATTCGACGGTCCATGTGATCGCGACGAACACCGGGTGGGAGGTCATCGACCGGGACGAGCACGAACTCGGTGTGGTCCCGGTGGTGCGGATCTCCAACCGGCAGCGCACCGCTGACCGGGTCGGCCGGTCGGAGATCACCCCGGCCGTCATGTCGGTCACCGACGCGGCGTGCCGGACGCTGATGGGAATGGAGGTGGCCCGCGAGTTCTACGGGGCGCCGCAGCGGTACATCCTCGGCGCGTCCGAGAGCGCGTTCCAGGACGCCGAAGGCAACCCGCTGAGTGCGTGGGAAACCTACCTTGGCCGGGTTCTCGCCCTGGAGCGCGACGAGGACGGAGAGGTCCCGACGATCGGCCAGTTCGCCGCCTACGACCCGTCGGTGTACACGAGGATCGTCGACCTGTACGCGCGGATCATGGCCACACAGCTCGGCCTGCCGCCGCACTACCTCGGCTACACCACCGACAACCCCGCCTCAGCGGACGCGATCCGCTCAACCGAAGCCCAGTTGGTGAAGCGGGCCGAGCGTAAGCAGGCGCTGTTCAACACGCCGTGGTCGCAGGTGTTCCGCCTCGCACTGCTGATCAAGACCGGGGACCTGCCGGACCGTGCCCGCCGTATCGAAACGGTGTGGCGCAACCCGGCCACCCCGACCGTGGCGTCGCAGACAGATGCGGCGACCAAGCTGGTGCAGTCGCAGATCCTGCCGGCGGACTCCGACGTGACGCTGGAGATGGTGGGCCTCACCGAAGGGCAGCGGCAGCGGGTCCAGGCCGACCGGCGCCGCTCCCAGGGCCGGCAGATGCTGACCGACCTGGGTAACCAATTGGCCGCGGAGCGCGCGGCACGTGGCAGACCGGCGCCGGAGGCTCAGGGTGACGCAGCAGACCAGGGCGGCTGACTACCAGGCCGCCCAGCGCGCACTGTCCGCCCGGCTGGCCGAACGGATGGGCCCGCTGTGGGACCTCATCCGGCTCGGGGCGTTCGCCACAACCGTCCCTTTGTGGATCGACGCCGTGGTGGAGCTCCTACGCCAGTTCGCCCGCATGTCCGGGACCCTCGCAGCGGACTACTACGACCAAGAGCGGGAGCTGTCCGACGCGCGGCGGCTGTTCGTTCCGTCGTCGGCGGAGATCCCTGACGGTAAGGCCGAGGCGTCGCTGCGCTGGGCCACCAAGAGCCTGTGGGTGCCCGAATCGCAGAATCCGCCGCCGATCGAGGACCGGCTCGCCGCGGCCGAGCACCTCGCCGAAGGCGTCGCACAGAAGATCGTCGCCGACGCTGGGCGAGACACCATCGTCGAAGCTCTCACAGGCGACAGTGAAGCGCTTGGCTGGGCCCGCCACACGGGGCCGAATGCGTGTCACTTTTGTGCATTGCTTTGTTCGCGCGGCGCTGTTTATCATTCCGAAGCAACGGCGGGGGCTGGCGCGAATAGCGGGTTTGAGGGGGAGGGGTCCTACAAATTCCACGACAACTGCGATTGCGTGGTGTACCCGATATTTCAAGGCCAGAAGTGGAATCCGCCTGATTATGTACGCGAGTGGGACCGACTGTATGCTGAGTCCACTCGTGGCGCCTATGGCACCAAGGGGAAACTGCGTGCATGGCGGAAGGCTTTCGAGGGGCGCGACGAGTAGCTCGATAGGTAGAATGCTCGCGACAACCCAAAATTGACCCCGGCGGGTGCTGGTAACACCCCCGGGGCATGGCCGACACTTTCTAGGAGTGCCGACATGGCGAAGCGTACCCGCAAGACGGGGAAGCTGTACACGTGCGCATCCTGCGGCGAGCGCAGAGTCCTGGATGAGATGCGTCACCTCGGCTCGACGCGAGGTAAGGCGCCCTCTACCTGCAGGGAGTGCCGTGACTCGCACCCCACTGACAGTTGGTGCGACCCGCACAGTCAGTGGCATCCGGTAGGCCTGTTCAGGAAGAACGGGCAGGGCCGTCCTGGCTACCGGAACCGTTGCATGGAAGCCGATAGCTACCAGGCGTCGCGCAAGAGGGGAATTCCGCGCGTAACATGTGAGTCATGCCAAGAGTCCATGGACTCGTGGACCTTCTCGCAAAGACGCAACTGGACGCCGACCTGTCGCAAATGTGTGGACCTTAATCCAGGACAGCGCTGGTGTCGTGACTGTCGAACCTGGCTTGACGAGTCGAAATTCTGCCGCACAGGAAAAGATGGCAAGTTCCGCGCAACCCGCTGCACTCCGTGCCGGGCCGCATACTCGCACAGCGTCACCGTGGCGGAGGTACTTCGCCTGCAAGGAACGACGACGCCCTGCTGTGCTGCCTGTGGCGCGACGAGCAACCTGAAGATCGATCATGATCACACCTGCTGTCCGGCTGAAAGGTCCTGCGGCAGATGCGTGCGCGGCTACCTCTGCCACGAGTGCAATACGGCGGAGGGCCTCCTCAAGACACCGGAGCGAGCGGCGTCGCTCGCCGTGTACATGGCGAAGTTCACGACACCCTAGCGTTCCGATCCAGCTTCCGAAAGGCCGCCATGGAGCGGCCTTTCGGCGTTTCCAGGCCTGCCCAGGTGCGGGCCTTTTGATGTCCCGCCTCGCGCGGGTGATCACCCATGGCCGCAGCCGCGATGGCGGGCCGCTCACGAGAGGCCGCGATGGCTGACAACGACAACCCCACCGAGCACGCCGACGACACCGTCCCCCAGGGCGACGTCGACCCCAACCCGGGCGAGGGCTCCGCGACGGAACCCGCCGATGACGGGGACGGCAAGCTCGGCAACGCCGGCAAGGCGGCACTGGAGCACGAACGCAAGGCCCGGCGTGAAGCCGAGAGGGCCAAGCGTGAGGCCATAAGGGCCCACAGGGACCTGGAGCGCCAGCTCCGAGAGATCCAGGACCGGGAGAAAAGCGACCAGGAGCGGGCCGTCGCCCGCGCCGAGGGCGCCGAGAAGCGTGTGGCAGGACTGCTCACGCGCGCCGTGCGCGCCGAGGTCAAGGCGCTGGCCGCGAGCCAGTTCGCCGACATCGAGGACGCCATCGCCTTCCTGGACCTTGCCTCCTACTCCGACGAAGACGGCGAGATCGACGTCGAGCAGATCAAGTCCGATCTCGCCGAACTGCTGGAACGCAAGCCGCACCTGGCGAAGAAGACGACGCCGGTCGAGCCGGAGCGCCGGCGCCCGGCGCCCGATCGGACCCAGGCGTCCAGTGCCAATTCCCCACGATCCTCCAACCCCGAAGACGTATTCGCGGGGTTCATCAAATCGCGGCTCAACAAGGGCCGCTGAAAGGTAGCGCCCGATGGCGACGACCGACCCGCTCCTTCTCTCCGATGTCAATGACGCGCTGCTGCCGCGGACCATCACCGCCCCGATCTTCGAGAAGTCGGTGGAGATGTCGGCGGTCATGCAGCTCGCGCGGCGTGCCCCGCTGGCGATCGACGCCACGACCAGCATCCCCATCCCGATGGACGTTCCCACGGCGGACTGGGTCGGCGCCGGTGCGCGCAAGCCCCTGTCGTCGGGCGGTATCGACGTCAAGCAGATGACCGCGAAGAAGCTCGCCGTGCTCATCCCGGTGTCGGAGGAGGTCGTGATGACCAACGCCGGCGGTCTGTGGAGCCAGCTTCAGACGGACCTGCCGACCGCGTTCGCTCGCGCGTTCGACTACGCCGCCATTCACGGCAAGACCATGAAGGGCGCCACGGGCCCGTTCCCGGACCACCTGATCGAGACCACCAAGTGGCAGGAGCTCGGCACCGCGCAGCAGACCAACGGCGGGATCTACGCCGACCTGGTCGGCGGCATGAAGGAGGTCGTCGATGACGACTGGGACTTCACCGGTTTCGCCGCCGACCCCCGGCTCAAGCCGGACCTGCTGCTCGCGACCGACGCCAACGGCCGCCCGATCTTCGTGGACACCACCACCCCGGGCACCAACGCCGCGTCGGCCGGCACGCTGATCGGTGAGCCGCTGGCGTACTCGCGGTCGGTGTCCGGTAAGCACCGCCGCCAGTCCACCTCTACCGACAGCGGCCTGCGGGCCATCGGTGGCGACTGGTCGCAGGCCGCCTACGGCGTCGGCATGGACATCACCGTGCGGATCTCCAAGGAAGCCACGTACATCGACGAGGAGGGCGGCGTCCACAGCGCGTTCCAGGAAAACCTGGTGCTGCTCCTGGCGGAGGCGTACTACGGGTTCGTCCTCGGTGACGTCGAGGCGTTCGTGAAGTACACCACGAACGGCTACATCTCCTGATGCCGCCAACCCGGACGGCGGACGGCAACCCTCCGGCGAAGAGGGCCAGGCGGACGGTGAAGCCCGCCGCCGAAACGGGAGGCGGCACCCCGCCGGTTCCGCCTCCCGCACCTCAGCCCGCGTCGGCCGCCGAGAAGACCACCGACCCGAAACGGATCATCGTCCGGATCCACTCGGCGCCTCCGCACCACAACGCCGGCGGGGAGCTGGCTCTGTTCTCGATGCTGCGCCCCCTTGCCGAACGCGGCCACCGGGTCGAGGTGTGGCTGTCGAGGTACGGCAAGGCCCGCGACCCGTACCTCCTCGATGGTGTGCTGGTCGTTCCGCTGGCGTCCCGGCTGGATTTCGGTGCGGCCATCCGCCATGCGGACGTTGTGATCAGCCAGTACGAGAACGTGCCCGCGGCGGCGGCACTCGCGCGAGGGTACGGCATCCCGTTCGTCGCCCTGGCGCACAACCCGGCACCGGTCATCTTCAAGAACATCGCGGCCGGGACGACGGCACTGGTGGTGTACAACTCGCTGCACTTGCAGGCCGAGGCTGACGCGATGTTCGCCGAACGGCCCAAGTGGACCCGTCCGGCGCGGAGCATCATTGTCCGGCCGCCGGTGTTCGCGCAGGACTATGCCACCACCCCGGGCGATCGGATCACTCTGGTCAACCTCAACGAGGCCAAAGGCGGCGGGCTGTTCTGGAAGCTCGCCGCACACCTTCCCGATCGCCGGTTCCTCGCCGTGCAGGGCGCCTATGGGCAGCAGATCCTCCGAGACCTGCCGAACGTCGACCTCATCGACCACGTGGCGGCGGACCGCATGCGGGACGAGGTGTACGCCCGTACCCGGGTCCTGCTGATGCCATCCCACGTCGAGTCGTGGGGACGGGTCGGCGTGGAGGCGTTGGCCAGCGGTATCCCCGTCGTCGCGAACCCGACCCCGGGCCTGTCCGAGGCCCTCGGAGACGCCGGCATCTACGCCGAAGCCAACGACCTGCAGGCGTGGATCGCGTCCATTGAGGCTCTCGACGACCCGGCGACATGGCAGGCCGCATCCGATAGGGCGCTGCAGAGGTCCAAGGAGCTCGACCCGTCTGAGGACCTGGCCGCCTGGGTGAAGGCCATCGAGGAACTCTAAGGAGGTCCCCTGTGGCGCTCACCGCGGTCGACCTCGCCTTGTACCTCGGCGTGGAGGAGATCCACGCCGAACGGGCCGATCTGCTGCTTTCCCAGGCAACCGTGCTGGCCGAGTCGGTGGTCAAACCGCTGCCCGCCGCGGCGTCGGCGATCGTCTTGGCGATGGCGGGACGGGCGTACGCCAACCCTCAGGGCGTCTCCTCTGAGACGGTCGGCCCGTACACCGTGTCCAGGCCGCAGGCCGGCCTGTACATGACCAAGGCCGAGACGGCGGCGCTGAAGCGGATCGCCGGCCGCGGTGGAGCGTTCACTATCGATCCGACGCCGGCGGACGCGAGCCCTGCGGCGACGTGGCCGCTGGAGGACGCGGACCTGTGGCCGGAGTCTCGGCTCTGGTCGGACGGCGAGTGATACTGATGCCTCTCCCGCTGCCCCAAGGCGAGACCATCACCGTGCTCAACCCCGGCGCCCCAACACGGGACAGCGCCGGCAACTACCTGCCCGGCGCCGACATCGAAACCCCGATCGAAGGGTGCGCCATCTGGCCGACAGGCAGCACCGAGGACACCGACACCCAAGACCAGACCGCCGAACGCCTGTCGGTGCTGATACCGCCGGGCACGCCGGTCAGCTCCATCAGCCGGGTGAGGGTCTGGGGCTACGTCTACAACGTCACCGGGGCACCCATGCCGTGGCGGTCACCGCTCACCGGAACCTCCGCCGGCATCGAGCTGCACCTGGAACGCGTGTCCGGCTGAGAGGAGGACGCGGTGGCCAAGGCCAAGTTCAGGCCGAACAACAAGGGCATCGGCCTCATGCTCCGCTCCCAGAAGATGAAGCGAGAGATGGAACACCGCGCCGACCTCGTCGTCGGTTACGCCCAGGCCGACGCGCCACGCAAGACCGGCGACTACGCCTCCTCCTTCGAAGTCGAGGCCGGCACCAGCGAGTCGCCGATCAAACTCGGCCAAGGGGATCGGGCGTGGGCGAAGGTCAAGAACTCCTCCTCGCATGCCGCGGCGGTCGAGTTCGGCAACAAGCAGGTGGGCGAAGGGCAACGGGTGCTCGGTCGCGCGGTCGACCGGGTGACGTCGCATGGTTGACGTGGAGGCGCTGGTCGCCACGTGGATCGAAGCGAACGTCGACAACATCCGCGGCATGTCGGAAACGCCGGCCAACCTCGACGCCCTGGTGCCGGTCGCCAAGGTCCGGCGCGTAGGCGGCCCGTACGACGGTTTCAAAGCCGACCGGGCGACCGTGGACATCGACGTGTTCGACTCCACCCGCGACGGGGCGATCGCCGCGGCGCTGCACGTGCAGTGGGCGCTTCACCACCGGTTCGATCGGTCGAAGGTCGGCGACGCGGTCGTGTGCCGCGTCGAGACCCTCACCTCGCCGAGGCCTCTGCCGTACGACAACACCGGCCTGCGCCGGTTCGGCGCCACCTACCGGATCACGGTCCACTCGGCCTGATCCCAACCGAACCACTCCCAGCCCCGTGCCACCGGCCGGGGCTTTCGTCATTGAAGGGATCTTCGATGGTCACGATTGCTCGTGCCGACGACCTGGCCGTTGTCGGTGCCGACGGCGGCGCGTGGGCTGCCCCGCTGGGCACCGCTCAGCCTGTCGACCCGCGCAGCGCGCCTGCCTCTCCGTGGATGGCGATCGGCGCCATCTCCGACGATGGCCTGTCGATGGGGTTCGATGAGGACTCCGAGTCCTTCACCCCGTGGGGTCTCAGCAGCCCGTTTCGGACTGTCGTCACCAGTTCGACGCGTACGTTCCAGTTCACGATGTGGGAGACGAAGAGGCCGGTGGTCCGGTCGCTGATGTTCCGGCAGGACATCGCCAACCTCGACCCGACCGACGGCGTCGTGAGCTTCGCCGAGTCCGGCACCGTCACCCCGGACAGGCGGAGCTGGATCTTCGACATCTACGACGGCGAGAACTTCGAACGGATCTACGTCCCCGAAGGTGAGATCACCGACCGGGGTGACATCACCGCTGCCCAGGGCGAGATGCAGGGCTACGAGGTCACCGTCACCGCCTACCCCGACTCCGCCGGCAACATCTCCTACCGCTCCTACCTCGCCCCCGAACTCTTCGAGGTCAACTCCTGATGACAGCAGCTCGACCCCGGGTGATCACCCAAAGCGGTGAACCCGTCGTCCACTTCGATCTCGACGCCGTCGAGTCCGAAGCGCGAGATGAACACTTCACCTTCACCCTCGGCGGTGAAGTGTTCACCATGCAACCTCCCGAGGACGCCGACTGGAGAGTGGTCGACGACATCTCCAACGGCGCCGGCCTCACAGCATTCGTCCAGGAGTTGCTCGGCAACGACTACGAGAAGTTCGCCAAGCACAAGCTGACCTCCCGAAAGCTCGGCCTACTGATCGACGAGTGCACCCGGTTCTACGGCATCACGCCGGGGGAATCGCAGGCCTCCAAGCGCTCCTCGAAGAGCACGCGGAGGCGATAGAAGCCGACCTCAGGTTCCACGTCCAAGGGGGCGTGGACCTGCGGGACCTGTGGCGGCCAAGTGGCGGACAGTCCCGGCTGACGTGGCGCCTGCTGGGCAGCTTGATCCGCCATCTGCCTCCAGAGTCCGCGACCAAGACGGCGATCCGCAACGCAATGCCAGAAGGCGACCTCAGGCAGGCATCTCAAGCGGCGGACCCATCCACCGGGCAGTGGTCTCAGACGGAGATGCTGCTCGCGCAGCTCATCGACGCAGTCCGCTACCTGCGCTACACCATGCTGCGTCTTGAAGTGGGCAGCAAGGCCGGCAAGCCGCCCGAACTGGTGCCGAGGCCGGGCGTCAGCCCGAAGACGCCACGGAAACGCCAGCTCACCCAGCAGCAGCGCGAACTGCTGTTCCACCGGATCCACGGCGGCCACATCGACGGGCACGTCCTGGGCCAAGAGGCGCAACCTGCCACGGTCCGCCGGCAAGTTCCCAACGTCCCCGGCTCCTAGACCGCCGCCGTGCGCGGCTCACAACCGTATCGGGGGGTGAGTCGTGTCGGAGTTCACCGCGGGCGATGTAATCGTCCCGGTCGTCCCCTCGGCCCGAGACTTCCTCAAAGACCTGCGCAAGCAGGTCCTCGGCGACGCCTACAAGGTCGGACAGGAGATCGGCTCCGAGATCCAGCGGGGCATCAAGGACAAGCTCGCCGGGATCTACGAGCCGATCAAGGAGCAGACCCAGCGGCAGAAGTCGCAGGCCCCCAAGGACGGCGAAGAGGTCGCGGGAGCGTTTGCCCGCGGATTCAAGTCCCGCCTACAGGCGGCCTTCCAGAGCCTCCCGAAGGCCGAGATCGACGCCGACTCGACCGCGGCGCAGGTCAAGATCCAGGAGCTTCGCGCCCGGATGGCTGCGCTGTCCAGCAAGACCGTCGGCGTCGACATCGACGCGGGTGCGGCTCTGGCCGAGGTCGCCGCCATCCAGCGGGAGTTGTCCGCGGTGGACGGCAAGGACGTGTCCGCGGACGTGCGGGTGGACATCGCTTCCGCGCTCGCCGAGCTCGCCGCCATCGACGCGATGCTGGCCGGCGTCGACGGCAAGACCGCCCGGGCCAAGGTCGACGTCGACATCTCCGGCGCGCTGGCCGCCATCGGAACCGTCAGCGCGGCCCTCGCCGCTCTGGCTGCGATCCCGGTAGGCGCATCCCTCGGAGCTGGGCTGCTCGCGCTGTCGGGGCCGCTCGCCGCCGCCGGCGCCGGACTGGGCGGCCTCGCTGCTGTGGCGGCTCCGAGCCTCACCCGGATCAGCGACGCGTTGAAGGACCAGGAGAAGGCGGCCAACGGCGCCAGCGGCGCGCTGAACAGCGCCGCGGGCGCGACGCGGAACCTGGCGATCGAGCAGGCTCAGGCGCAGATCCAGGCCCTTCAGGAGATGACCGCCCAGGAGCAACTCCAGGCCGCTCTGGACCGGGTCAAGGACGCCTCTGACGCGGTCCGGTCGGCCAAGCAGCGCCTAGCGGAGGTCGAACGATCCGGGGCGGCGGCCGTCCAGTCGGCCCTTGATCGGGTGGCCCAAGCCGAGCGGTCTGTGGCGGACGCCCAGCGGGACGCCAAGCGCGCCCAGGAAGACCTGAACCGGGCCCGGAAAGAGGCCGCTCAGGACATCCAAGACCTGAACAACAGCCTCAAGGACTCCCAACTCGACCTGCGGGAAGCCAACCTCGACCTGACCGACGCCGAGAAGAACCTACAGAAGGTCCAGAACGACCCCAAGGCCTCCGCCGAGGACAAGGAACGCGCCGAGATCGCGGCTGAGCGGGCCCGGCAGCGGGTCGCCGAGCTGACTCTCCAGATCGAGCGGCTACAGGAGGAGCAGACCAAGGCTGACAAGGACGGCGTTGAGGGGTCGGACAAGGTAGTTGCCGCCAAGGAACGCTTGGAGGCGGCGAACCAGCGCATCATCGACCAGCAGGCCGCCCTGGCGAAGGCCCAGGCTGATGTGTCACGAGCCGAGCAGGATGCGGCCAAGCAGCGCCTGGACGCCTTGAAGGCCATCCAGGCCGCCGAGAAGCGGCTCGACGATGCCAAGCGGGCCGTCGAGCAGCAGAAGCGGCAGATGAAGATCGCCAAGCTGCAAGACAAGATCGCCAAGTTGCGGGCTAAGGACCAAGCCAAGCAGGCCGCGGCGGCTGCCCGCAATGCCGCTGCCCGTCAAGCCAAGGGGGGCGACAAGTTCGCCGAGTTGTCGCCGGCCGCTCAGGCCGCGGCCAAGGCGATCAAGTCGTTCCAGGACGCCTACCTGAAGTGGCAGGAAAGCCTGGAACCCGCGGTCCTGCCGGTGATCACAGGCGGGCTGAAGCTCGTGCAGGGCCTGTTCAAGCCATTGACGCCGCTGGTCAAGGGTGCCGCCGGGGCGTTGACCGGCCTGGAGAAAGCCGCGTCGAAGGCCCTTGGCGGGGCGGTCTGGCAAGACTTCTTCAAGCAGCTCAGCAAGCAGGCCCCTGGTGCAATCACCGGCCTCGGCAAGAGCCTGGGCAATATCGTTACCGGGATCGTCGGGGTCGTCCGGGCCTTTTTGCCATTCTCCAAGGACGTGGTCGGCGGGATTGAGGCGGCCACCGCGAAATTCGCCGCCTTCGGCAAGAGCCTCGGGCAGAGCGAGGGCTTCAAGTCCTTCATCGCCTACGCCCGGGAGAACGGCCCCAAGGTGGTCGAGGTCGTGAAGAACATCTTCACGGTCGTCAAGAACCTGTTCGCGGGCCTGGCCGGTGATGGCCCTGGCGTGCTGGACCTGATCGTCAAGATCACCGGCTTCTTGGCCGGCCTCAGCCCCGAGACGCTGCGGACCTTCGCCTTGGCGGCGATCGGTGTGGTGACCGCGTTCAAGGGCTGGAAGGTCATCACCACTGCGGTCGACGGGGTCAAGAAGGGTATCGAGACCACCAAGACCATCGTCAACGGCGCCAAGGCCGTGTGGGGCGGGCTGAGCAAGGCCGCGGTCGGTAGCGCCAAGCTCGTCAAGGGCGCGGCGTCCGGGATCGCCTCGGCGGCCCGCGGAATCGGCAAGGGCGCCGGAAAGGCCGCCTCGGCGGTGTGGTCGGGCATCTCGACCGCCGCCGGCAAGGCCGCCTCCGTCGCCAAGACCTCTGCCAGTGCCATCGCTGGCGCGGCTCGCACTGCAGGGTCCGCGGCGGCGAAGGGCGCGTCAGCGGCATGGGACGGCATCCGAGTTGCCGCAGGCAAGGCGGGTTCCGCGGCTAAGACGGCTGGTAGCGCGATCCTCGGCGCCGGTCGGGCCGCGGCCACTGCGGCGGTCGGCCTGGGCCGGGTCGCGTTCCAGTACGCAGCGATCGGTGTGCAGGCTGCTGCTGCCGCGGCGAAGCAGTTGATCGCTGCTGCGGCTCAGCGGGTCGTGGCTGTGGCGACCACGGTGTGGGCCGTCGCCCAGCGGATCCTCAACCTGGCCCTCGCGGCCAACCCGATCGGCCTGATCATCACGGCTATCGGCCTGCTCGTCGCCGGCCTGGTGTACGCGTGGAACAACTCTGAGACGTTCCGCAACATCGTCACCGCGGCCTGGGAGGCCATCAAGGCCGCCGTCGTCGCCGCCTGGACGAACTACATTCAGCCTGCTCTGCAGGCGCTGTGGCAGTTCATTTCCGGGACGCTGGCACCGATCTTCACCTGGCTGTGGAACAACGTCATCGTCCCGGCCTGGAAGGGCATCTCGTCGGCAGTGTCGGCGGCCTGGACCAACTACATCAAGCCCGCGCTGCAGGCCCTGTGGAACTTCTTCACCAACACCCTCGGGCCGAAGATCCTCTGGTTCCACACCACGATCGTCAAGCCGGTCTTCGAGAAGGTGAGTGCGGCCATCAAGTGGGCGTGGGAGCAGGTCATCAAGCCCGCGCTGAACGCCCTGTGGGGCTTCATCGTCAACACTCTCGGGCCTAAGGTCCTCTGGTTCCACGCGAATGTGGTGCAGCCGGTCTTCGCCAAGATCGGCGAGATCATCAAGGGGGCATGGGAAAAGGTCATCAAGCCGACCTTCGAGTTCCTGGTCAAGTTCATCACCCAGGACATCCCGAACGGATTCCAAAAGGGTGTCGACCTGATCGGCAAGTTCTGGGACGGCCTGAAAACGGCAGCGAAGAAGCCGGTCGAGTTCGTCGTCAACACCGTGTACAACAACGGCATCGTCAAAGTGTGGAACGCGGTCGCCGACATACTCGGGTTGAAGGACAAGAAGCTTCAGCCGCTGGCGTTCGCCCGGGGTGGCATCTACCCCGGGTACACGCCCGGCCGTGACGTCGGGTACGCCGCGGTGTCCGGCGGCGAGGCCATCATGCGGCCGGAGTGGACCCGCGCCGTCGGCGAGTCGTACGTGCACAAGATGAACGCGGCGGCCCGCTCCGGCGGCGTGGCAGGTGTTGCTCGGGCGCTCGGCGCGGTCGGCGATCCGGGCCCGTTCGCGGGTGCGTTCGCCGGCGGCGGCATCGTCGGCAACCTCAAGGACCTGCTCGCCGGAGGGTTGAAGGCGGGCGCGGAGGCGTTCTTGAACCCGCTGCTCGGCCAGGCGTCCAAGGCCATGGGTGACTCGGCGTGGGCGAATTTGCTCGCCGGGGTGCCCCAGACGATGGTCAAGAACGTCATCGACTGGATCGGGAAGCACGACACGGGCAGCGGCGACGGCGGCAAGGCCGTCTCCTACGCCCGCGCGCAGATCGGCAAGCCCTACCAGTGGGGTGCCACCGGACCGGACTCCTTCGACTGCTCGGGTCTGGTGATGCGGGCCTGGCAGGCCGCGGGGGTGACGGACATCCCGCGGACCACCTACCAGCAGATCCCATGGGTGAAGCCGGTCAAGTCGCCCAAGCCGGGTGACCTTGGCTTCCCGCACGAGGGCCACGTCTGGATGTACGCGAACCCGACGTCGCGGATCGTCGAGGCCCCGTACACGGGGGCCAAGGTGAGGGAGGTCGCGGCCCGGGCGGCGATGCTCATCGGCCGGCCGCCGAGCCTGTTCGACTCCGGCGGCTACCTGCCGACGGGCACGTCCCTGGTGCACAACGGCACCGGCCGGCCCGAGCCCGTCTTCACCGATCGGCAGTGGAAGGCCATCGCCTCCGCGCCGGCCAGCGGCGGCGACGGTGCGCTGTTGCGCATCGACAAGTTCGAGGCCACTCCCGAGCAGTCGCCGTACGCCATCGCCCAGGACCTGCGATACCTGCTGGGGTCCCAGGTCCGGCTGAAGTGAGAAAGCCCCGCCGGGCACGCAGCCGGGCGGGGCATTCTGCACGAGGCGGTTGGCCTACGACAGGTCGACCTTCACGCCGCCGGAGAACATGCTGTCGTGCAGCTCGATCTCGGCCGGCTTCACGTTCTTCGGCAGGTCGAACAGGACGACGCCTTTCACGGTGTTGCCCGGGTTGATCTCTTCGTACAGGCTCTTGGAGTTCTCCAGGTAGAGGGCGGCCTCGGAGCTGGCGGAGTACTCGCGGCCCTTGGCGTCGAAGAGTTTCTGCGTGTCACCGATGAAGGACTGCGGTTCGTCGCCGATGTTCTTCACGGTCACGTTGATCAGCCAGAAGACGCCCTGGGCGTCTTTGTGGAGGAAGTCGCCGCCAACGCGGGTGGCCTTGGCGAGTTTGGTGACCTTGAAGGCGAACTTGCCGTCCTTGACGACCTGGCCGATGCCGGGGACGTCGGGCTCGGAGTCCTTCTTGTCTTCGTTCTTGGCCTTCGACTGTCCCTTGGACGGGGTGTCGGTGGTCTGGGCTGTCGTCGTGCCACTGGGGGCGCCGCTGGCGAATATCGCCGCGCACCCGGCCATGAGGACCAGCAGAACGACGAGCCCTAAAAAGATCTTCAGGCCCGTGCGCTTCTTCTTTGGCGGGGGAGCATGGTGGCCGTAGTGGCCCTGTGGGACTGGCGGCCCGTACGGCTGGCTCATGTCGAACTCCTGACGCTGATGGAAAGACGTGATCCCCCGATCTTCAGGGCATGTTGCCACGTTCCAACGACGCAGTACTGCGGGTTGTCGATCCGTGATGCATCGGCCGCACATCTGACGGTCATTACTTCCCATTTATTGCGAAAGGCGGCTTTTGCGTGTCTTCATATGACCCCGACAGGGACGGCCCGTACGGGGACTGGCTGAAGGCCAAGGGCGTCCGGCAGATGAACCGGACCCACGCCACCCAGGACCAGGTGACCGAGGGGCGCACCGAGAACGGCGGCCGGTACAAGGCCGTGCGGGACCAGCTCGGCCACGTGGTGACCCAGAGGACCGAGCCCGACGGCCGCGAACGCCAGGACGTCACGATCAACCTGGGAGGTCCCGGTGGCGATCACTGACGGCGTTTTCGTCGCCACCTACCTGGATGCCTTGAACAACGTCATCGCGCTCAACCTGTCGTCGTCGAGCGCATTCAAAATCGCGTTGTTCACCAACTCGCTGGTCCCCGACTTCTCGCAGACGGGAGCGGCGTACGGCTCGTCGCCGCTCAACACTGCCGAAGTTTCTGGAACCGGCTACACCTCGGGTGGGGCGGCGCTGTCCGGCGCGGTATTCGAGGAACTGTCGGGGAGCCCGGGGACGGCGCGGTGGACGTTCACCTCGCCTGTCCAGTGGACGAGCTCCACGATCACGAACGCCCGGGGCGGCTTGTTCTACGTGCCGGGCATCAGCAATCGCGCCGTGCTGCTGCGCACGTTCGGACAGGACTACAGCACTCAGGCGGGCGACCTCACCGTGAACTTCCACGCAGACGGCGTGTGGAAGAACCTCTTGGTCGCCTCGTAATCCGGCACCTCGCCTCGTTTCCCCTGCCCCGTGGCGGGGGTTTTGTCATGTAAGGGGGAGGCCAGGTGGCCACCTACACCGTAGAAACCAACGGCAACATTTCTCTGTCCGCGGCCACGGCCAAGACCATCCTGGCGGCGATCAACGGCAGCCGGGTCATCAAGGCGACGGAGCTGAGCGTCTCCTTCGACGGCGCGAGCCCCACCGCGGTCCCCGTCACGGTCGAGCTGTGCAGCTCCACCCAGGCGACGGCGGGCACGACGACCTCGCACACTCCGGCGCAGGTGTCGGGAGCGACCCGCTCGCTGACCGCTGCGACCGCGGCCCGCAACTACACGGTCGAGCCGACCGTGCTGACGGTCCTCAAGAGGTGGCTGGTCCACCCGCAGGGCGGCCTGCTGGCCATCCAGTTCCCGCTCGGGCGCGAGCCACAGAAGACGGTCAGCGGTCACGCCCTGTCGGTCCGCGTCACCGCGCCGGCCACGGTCAACGTGCAGGGCTACCTCGAATTCACCGAAGACGAGTAAAGGGGCTGACGATGGTGTACCTGTTTTGGCGATGGCCGGGCGAATGGCGGGACGCCGACGGCACCGTCCACACCGAACGCAAAGCCCCGTACGAGTCGCTTGACGCGGCGCTGGGGCAGGCCGAGTACGACTTCGGTCGGTGCCAGGACTCCGACGACTACGCCTCCTCGCCGGTGCGGATCGAGTCGCAGGACGGTTCGCAGACGTTGTGGACGGCTCCGATCCCTGACGGGCGGTAGGCGTGGCGCTTGCGATCGGGACGTCACCCTCGCTCGTCAGCGGATCCGGAGAGACCCAGACGACGGCGTCGTTCTCCCCGCCGGCGGATTCGCTGCTGGTGGCGGTGGCGATGCTGTACGACTACGAAGGCGGCGGCCGGAGCCCCACCAACACCGGGACGCCGCTGACGTGGACGCTGCAGGAATCTGACGACACCACCCCGGCGACGTCGGGTGTGCGGATCTACACCGCGATCAACGCGGCAGCGCAATCCGGGATCACCGTGTCCGCGCAGTTCAGCAACGGCAGGGGCGCGCTCAAGGTTTACGTGATCACCGGGCATGATCGCGTCACTCCGGTCGGCAACACCGGGTTCGGAACCACATCGACCGGTAACGCGACGGTGACCGGCTACTCCTCCACGCGTGACGGGTCCCGCGGCATCTGCGGAGCGATCGACTTCGATCTCGGCTCGCTGAGCTCCAGCGACGTCGCGGAGGCGTTCACCAGCGGCGGTATCGCCATTCCGGGCCTCGCCATCAGCAAAGCCTCCAACACCACCGGTGTCAGCACCAATGTCACGTTCAATATGAACAACGGCAGCGGGTCCGCTGACTGGGCGTGGGCGGCGGTCGAGATCATTCCCGAGATCGTCAACCCGCGGCCGGTGCACATCGTTCAGGTCGGCCAGGCCGTCATGCGCTCCACGCTGATCTAAAGGGGGGCTCGTGGCTCGGATCGGCCGAGGTTTCCCATCCACTCCCATCGCCCGGTCCCGGTCCCGGCCGGTCCACGCACCGATCGGCCTTGGTGTTTTCGCCACGACGTCGGCCTTCCCGGCGATCACGGTCACCTCCCCGTCAGTCACGGTCGGCCTGAGCGTCTTCGCCACGACGTCGGCCTTCCCGGCGCTGACCGTGGACTACGACACCCAGTTAGGCCTGGGCGTCTTCGCCACCACGTCCACCTTCCCCCCGATCGCCGCGTCGGCCCCCGACCTGCCCGGCCGGCTGCTCACGGGTGATTTCCAGATCGAGTGGGCCAAGCAGGTTCTTTTCGGTGTGGCGCCCTACTTCGTCATCAGTGTTGAGGGCTGGGACGAGTTGCCCGAGCTGGACTCGGGCAACGCGCCCAGGTCGGCGCGGCACGGGTCGTGGACCGGCCGTGACTTTGCCCAGGAGCGGCAGGTCAGCGCCGTCATCGCGATCTCCGACGACCCTGCCAATGGGTTCGCGGTGTCCCGCCGCGACTTCCGCCGCCTCATCGGCGCCTCCGAGGACGGCTCCGAGCAGGAACTGGTGATCCGCGCCAACGGGGAGACGCTGAAGGCCAAGGCGAAGGTGTCCGGCCGCGTCCTGCCGGCCGAGCACTACGGCCAAGGGTTCACCGCGGCGTCGGTGCGGTGGACCTGCTCAGACCCTCGCCGCTACGACCTGCAACAGCAGTCGGTGACCGTCGCCCCGGGCGGGGTGAACTACTGCGTCAACGACGGGGACATCTCCACCAACCCGCTGATCAGGATCAACGGGCCCGTCACCAACCCGGCGATCACCAATGTGACGAACAGCCGGACCTTGCGGTTCATCATCACCCTCACCTCCGGGCAGCAGCTCCTCGTCGACACCGACAAGGGCACGGTCACGCTGGCCGGGGCCGACCGCATGGACGCCTTGTCCGACCTGTCGGTCCCCGTCGAGGAGTGGGTGCTGCCCGCCGGCACGAGCCTCGTCTCCTACAGCCCGTCCAGCGGCGGCGACAACCTCGTCGAGCTGCTGTTCTCCTCCGCCTACCTGTGACCTTCGGGGACGCCGCGACCATCCAGGGGGTGAGTCGTGCCGTTCCGTGCCGCTGCGACGACCACCTCGGCCTCCCCGTCATTCCAGGCGACGGCGCCCACGCTCGCCGTAGGCGATCTGCTTTTTCTCATCCAGGTGTCCGACCGGCCGTCCGGGATGCAGACCCCTTCAGGCGGGTGGATCCCGCTGGCGCAGGTCAGCACCGAGGGCAGCCGCACCAGCGTCTGGTGGCGCACCGCTGAGGTCTCCGAGCCGTCCTCCTACACCTGCACCCAGGGCGCCGCCGGTGACAGTGTCGTCATCGTCGCGGCGATTTCGGGTGCCTCGTCGGCGACACCTCGCGTCACCTCGGCCCGGTCCTCGGGTAGCCAGATCCTCTCCCCGGCCGGGAGCCTGCCATCGGGCACGGCCACCGAGCTGCGCGTCGCCACCGGCGCCAGCGCCTTCAGCAACACAGCGACCTGGGCTGCCCCCTCGGGGTTCGCCGAGCGCGCCCAGGCTCGGTCCCAGGTGTACACCTCCGCCGTCCTGGCCACGCGCACCATCACCTCGCCCGGCTCGACCGGTGAAGCCCTGTTCGAGGCCAGCGCCAGTCTTGCCGATCTGCACGCCATCACGATCCTGGTCCCGCAGCAGGACGCGACAGGCGGAGGCTCCGACACCCCACCACCGACGGTCCCGGCGCTCCCAGCGGACGCCCGGCAGGTCCACTACACCTACGTCTTCTGCGACCTGCGCACCGATGAGCTGATCTGCAAGGACCTCGACCTGAAGGACGTGTCCTACGAGCGGCGCATCGGCGAAGCCGGCACGTTCTCCGCAGGGATCCTCATCCCCGAGGACGACGAAGGCGTCACCGCTGCGAAGGTCGCCCGTATCCTGCCGCGGCACCCCGAGGACATCTCCACCGGTCCCGGGCGGACCGTGGTGCACGTCTACCGCAACGGCGTCGTGTGGGGGTCCTACATCATCTGGTCCGCGTCGGTGAGCCGCCAGGGCCGGGGGCCGATCTCCGTCAGCCTCTCCGGGGCGAGCCTGGAGTCCTACCTCACACACGTCAAGATCCGTAAGGACTTGACGTTCACGGCCACCGACCAGGTGGAGATAGCGCGCAGCCTGCTCCACGAAATGCAGACCGAGGCACGCTACGACATCCACCTGCAGATGCAGGCCGGCACGACGGACGTCCTCCGCGACCGGACCTATCTGGCGTCCGAGTCCAGCACCTACGGCGACCGGCTCGCCGAGCTCGGCAAGGTCGACGACGGGTTCGAATGGTGCATCCAAGTCGTCGACAACGGCGACGGCACCCGCACCCGCGTGTGGACATGGGGCTACCCGACCCTCGGCAGCGACGCCACCAACTACAAGTTCCAGGAGCCCGGCAACGTCCTGTCCTGGCAGGAGGACGTGGACGCCACCCGCGGCGGGACCGCGTTCCAGACCCGCGGCGAGAGCATCCAGGACGACGCGAGCAGCACTTCTGAGCCGCTGGTGTCGGACGTGGTGCTCGCCGAGGACCACATCGACGCCGGCTGGCCCGGCCTGGACGTCACCGCGGACTACTCCAGCGTCACCGAGGTCACCACTCTCAACGCCTACGCCACCTGGTGGGCGACCAACCGGGCCGGGACGGTGCGGGTCCACCAGGCCACCGTGCGACTCGAACCGAACTCCAGCTTCGGCCCCGGCAACCTGGGCGACCGGGTCACGGTGATGCTCGCCAACACCTGGTGGCCCATCGTGGCTGGCGTCGCGAGCTTCGCCAAGCGCTGGAGGGTCGTCGGCCTGGCGTTCAAGCCGCCCACGAAGGGCGCCGGCCAGGAGGAGTGCACGTTGACCTTCCAGGAGGCAGAAGACTGATGCCCGAGTACAGGGACGACATCCTCGACGTCATCGCCGGACTTCAGGCAGGCCAGGCCGGCCAGTTCAGCAGCGGACAGAGACGCCCTCCTCAGACGAAAGCCTCCGCCGGGTGGGTGATGCCCAACCGGATCGAGCCCGAGGCGCCAGACGACGGCGCCCACATCTATGTGGTGAACGGCGAGATGCGGTGGAAATCAGAGACAGGGCAGGACTACAGCCTCATCCCGCCCGAGATCCCGAAAGCCGCTCGCACAGAGATCGCGGCCAACATGACCGCAGGCGCCACCGCACCGGCGTCTTATGACCAGGACTATGTTGCCCGGTTACGCGACGACGTGCGCGAGGTCCGTGCACAGCTCAACGCGCTGATCAACAGTTTGCGCGACGCCAACATGAGCTTCTGAACCGTGCCGCCCGCGGTCTCACCACAGGGCGGGCGGCACCCATCCGACCAGCCGGAGAACCCAGCAGACGGGACAGCCATGCGTAGGTTCGTGCCCCTTGCGGAACATCCCTTCGAGCTTCTATTCGGGGTCGTGGAGTTCGGGGCGGGGGTCGCCCTGATCCTCGGGGTGGTGCCACCGGCCAGCCTGAACTCGACCCTGCCCGGGGTGGTGGTGTGGGTGTGGGGCGTCATGCAGTTGCTGGGCGGAGCACTCATCATCGCCGGGATCCTGCTGAGGTACCTGCGGCCGGCTTTTCTGCTACTGGGGTTACGGCTGGAACGGGCCGGGCTATGGCCCCTGGCGGCAGCCTGTTCGGTGTACGGCCTTGTTGTGCTGGGTTACGCGGGTGTGCGTGCCCTGTATCCCGCAGTGATGCTGCTGGCGTTCGCCGTGGCCTGCGGGGCCCGCGCCCGGTCGGTCGCCGGGATCGAACGAACCATTCATAGATACGGGGGATCTGTTGGCGACTGATTGGCTCACTCCGGCAGTGGTCGCACTGCTCGCCGGGGGTGCCGGTTCGGCGTTGACGACCGTGGTCAAAGCACGCGTCGACCTGCGGAAAGCCCGCATGGATGAAGAGCGGCAGCCGGTCGAGCTGGAAAGCGTGTTCATCGGCGGCGCGGAGAAAGCCGTCCAGGCGCTTCAGGTGGCGTTGGACCGGGCGGAGAGCACCATCACGCGATTGGAGAACAGCCTGACCGAGCGCGACGAGAAACTCGCCGACCGGGACAGGCGCATCGCCGAGTTGGAGAACGAACTCACCAAGACCCTCGCGCGTCTAGCTCAACTCCAGGACCGATGTGAGCAGCTCACCACACGCCTTGCCGAGTTACGAGACGAACGACCCGCAGGAGGTGTGTGACCCGTGACAACCCTCGAAAGGGTGCGCCGAGAGGTGCAGCGGCACATCGGGTACCGGGA
Organism: Sphaerisporangium melleum; assembly: GCF_014646695.1. Classification (GTDB taxonomy): domain Bacteria; phylum Actinomycetota; class Actinomycetes; order Streptosporangiales; family Streptosporangiaceae; genus Sphaerisporangium; species Sphaerisporangium melleum. The sequence goes on along the minus strand of NZ_BMNT01000001.1, from coordinate 15,651 downwards.
GCACGGCACCAACGACACGCCGTTCAACCGGGAGTTCGGGAAGCTTCCCGGCTACCCGGCCGACGGGTACGGGTACCCGTGGTGTCACACCTTCGTGTCGGTGTGCCTGGGCCGCGCGGGGCTGTCCCCGGACGTGGAGTTCCCCTGGACCGCCGGCTGCGGGACCGGCGTGACGTGGTTTAGGGCCCGTGGCCGGTTCGGCACAGTGCCCCGCGAGGGGGCGCTGGTGTACTACGGCCCGGGTGGCGGCACCCACGTGGAGTGGGTGGAGAAGGTCACCCCGGGCGAGATCACCACGATCGGCGGCAACACCAGCGGGAGCCTGGACGGCCGGTACTTCAACGGCGACGGCGTGTACCGCAAGACCGTCGCCCGATCCAGCCCTCGGATCTACGGCTACGGCTACCCCGACTACGAAGGAGACGACATGCCCAGCGCCAAAGAGGTCGCGGACGCCGTGGTGGAGCGGCTCACGTACACCCTGACCAAGGACCTGTGGGCCGTACGGGAAGGCCTTTTCCCCGAGGGGCAGAAGATCGACCCCAAGACGTTCATGCGACAGGTCTGGGCCTACGGCAAGGACGGCTACAACAAGGACCGGGAGATCCTGGCCCGGCTGGACGCACAGAACGAGGCGCTGAAGGCGATGGCCGAGGCGCTCGCCGCGAAGGACGCCGCCGTGGACCCCGACGCGCTTGTGGCGCGCATCCGGGAGGCCATCGAGCACGTGACGATCCGCCTGGATGCCGGCCCGGAGAAGACCGACTGACCTGAAGTCCAGCACCACACGCAGCCCTGACCAGACGGTCGGGGCTTTTTGTATGCCCGGGCGCCTGCGAGCACAGGCTCCCGGGCTGGCGAACCCTCAAGTAGAGATTGAGAGTCACCATGCCTCAAGGTAGCAACGAAGTCGTCCACATCCCATTCCATGGCGACGAGATCCTCGCCATCGACGTGGACGGCAAGCCCTATGTCGTCGTGAAGCCGGCAGTCGAGGCGATCGGCCTGGACTACTGGGCACAGATCCGCAAGCTGCGGGAACGGAGCTGGGCAACTACCGCTTCCAAGGCGGTAGTTGCAGCAGATGGCAAGGTCAGAGACATGGTCACGTGCGATGTGCGGACCTTCCTGATGCTGCTGGCCACCATCGACGAGAACCGGGTCGCGGCGGACGTCAAGGACAAGCTTGTCGCCTACCAGGCCGAAGTCGCCGACGCCATCGAGGCGTACTGGACGCAGGGTGGGGCGCTCAACCCGCGGGCCACGCGGCAACAGCTCGACGAGATTGCGGAAAGCGCCGAACGGCGGATCCGGATGCTCGGCGCAGCCAAAGGCTTGGTCGACGACCGGTGGTTAGAGGCCATGGCCCGCGAGCAGCTCGCCATCGGCCTGGGGCGCGAGCCGGAGCAGGACCCCGCCACGAGGTTCCTGACGGTCGCCGAGTACTTGGAAGAGCAGGGCGTCTCCGGCTCCGAGGTTCGCAAGCTGTCGCCGACGTTCGGCAAGAGGCTGAAGCTCGCCTACGTCGCCCGCCGCGGCGAGCCGCCCGGCAAGTCCCTGCGGTTCGTCGATGGGGCGCAGCGCGAGGTCTTCGTCTACACCGAAGCTGACCGGGACCTCTTCGACGCCGTGTGGGCCGAGTTCAACGACGACCTCGTCACGACCTGAATTGCCCTCAAGGCAACTCGGACCATCTGACCTGCGGCGACGCGGGTCTCTTCACTTGCCCGCCCCTCAGCGGGCCTTGAACCCCCTGAGGAGGGGCGAATGTCTGTATCCAAGTGGGCGACCGGAGCTTTCTGGTCCGACGCCGTCGAGCGTGCTGTCCGTACCGCCGCCCAGGCTGCGCTCGGCATCGTCGGCGCGGGAACCATGGGGCTGCTGGAGGTGGACTGGCCCACGGTCGGCTCCGTCGCAGGGCTCGCGGCCGTGGTGTCGCTGCTGATGTCGTTCGCCGCCGGAAGCACGGGTGACGCGGCCACGGCCGGATTCACGACGACCTCGACGCCGGCCCCGCGCACCGAGACCTACCGCCAGTCGTGACCGGCAGGTGACCGGTGCGCTGGTGGAGCTCCCTCCGGAGCCTCGCACGAATCCCTGAACAACTCGCCCGCATCGAGCAGGCGCAGTCACACCTCTACAGGAAGGCAGAACAGATCATGGGTAAGCAGGAAGACCTCGACGCGATCGTGGCTCGTATCGACGCGGCCGTCGCCGGCATCCGTCAGGACATCGCCGACATCAAGGCCGCCAACCCCGAGGTGGACTTCTCGGCGCTGGAGCAGCGGGTCGCCGGCCTGGAGGCCCTCGACGCCGAGAACCCGGCCCCGGTTCCGCCTCAATGGCAAAGCGTCAGGTGCTATGGCGCCTTGTTGACGGTGTCGAGCAGTGTTTGCGCGGAGGCGATTTCCCCGGGGGTGTAGCAGTCCGTGTTATTGATCATTAGGTGTGCGCCCGTGCGGAATTCGGCTGAGGCCTTTAGCTGTCCGTCGTCGATGGTGAGCAGCCGGTCGCCCTTTTCGATGTGCTTCCTCGCCTCGGCTTTGATGCTCGTGCACCTGTCGCTCACAGAGGCCTCGCCGTTCGACTGCGTCCCTCCGACGAGGTACCCGGCATAGAAGAAGGCGCCGACTGCGAGCAGGCCACCGGTGACTTTGAGAACGGTCTTCTCGCCCGGGAGTAACCGTGAGGGGCGGGCGGGGTGGGAGGTTTGAGGGGTCACGGGAGTGAGACGCGGGTCGGCCGCCGCTGGTGTACCCCGGGAACGCGAACGCCCCGCCACCCGATGGGAGCGGGGCGTCAAGGAAGATGTCTTAGGCGTCTACTAACGCCTGATCGGCCGGGCGTACGGCCATGCACTGCTCGTGAACTGCTCTAGCGAGCTCATCCCAGCCGGGCGTGCCATCCCCAATGGCGTGTATCGCGCTGCGAACTACGGCCACGAGTTTCTGTGCCGCCTCGGGTAGATCGGCTACGTCGAGGAACATGCTGATCATCGCCTCGCCGCTGGCGAGACTAGCGGTGATGTCCGGGTCCTCAACCGCTTTGTCGGCGTCCTCGATGGCCAGGAGCTGCTCCATGAGGTCGTCGAGGTGCGGTTCGAGGAGTGCGAGGTCGCCCTCGAAGGCGATGCCCATCTCGGCTCGGAACTTCACGGGTCAGCTCACCTCCTTCCAGCAGGTCTCTCGCTTCAACTTCTTACGGAGCTCTTTGAGGTAGTTGGGGTTGGACGGGCTGATCTTCACGGTGCTCCAGTGCTTGTCGTCGCACGGACACTTGATCTTCCAGTACCCCCGGCCTGTCGGCGGAACAACCTCCCACTCCTGGTCCTCTGCTTCGTCGAGAAGCTTGCGGATCTCCTTGTCGGGATGCTTCGGCGGCATGTCCTGATTTCGCCTCAGTGCTCTGTGAGTGTATGTTCCCGGCCCATCCCCGCCTAGACCGCCCCCGCCTCACCTTGGCATACCGCGCAGGGCTTCGGCAGCTCTTTGCGAGGTCAGGTCACTGTGTCGTCGCATTCGCCTGTGGCGAAATTGGGGTCCCCTTCTTGATGTTCGATCACCGGCTTGTCGACGTCGCGGTGCCGGACCGCGGCCCGGAGGTCTCTTGCGCGGAGCTCCGCGGCGACTCCTTCGGCGATGGCCGGTGCGCGGTGCCGGCCTCCGCCGCAGCCGACCGCGAGGACGATGTGTGGTTTGCCGGATTTCAGCAGGGCGACGGCCATTCCGGCTGCCGCGGTGATGGCGTCGCGGACGCCGTCTGTGGCGAGGACGTGGTCGCGTACCCGCGGGTCGAGTCCGGTCAGCTCGCGCATGGCGGGGTCGTCGTGGGGGTTGCGGAACAGGCGTCGCGCGTCGAGGGTGGCGTCGGCCTGCGGTGGGGCGTCGTGGCCGTAGCCGAACGAGACGATGTCGATGCTCTGGCGGGTGGCGGACATAGTGCGCGGTACCTCCGTTTGGCGATCTTGGTCAGGCTGCGTCACGCCGGAGCCGGCGGCGCTCCTTCAGGCCGAGCCCACCCCACACGCCGTGCTCCTCGCAGGCGTCGAGCGCGTAGGCCAGACACTCGGCTCGCACCGGGCAGTGTCGGCACACCTGCTTCGCCCGCTCGGCCTGGGCGGCGTTGCCGTCCTCGGGATACCAAAGGTCGGGGTCGACTTGGCCGCACAGCGCCTGGTCTATCCACGCATTCTCGGCGGCCAGGTCTGCGAGGGTGGCGAGCAGATCGGTCAGCATGAGGGGTCCTCTCCAGTGATCCACCTGCCGTTGCGGGGCATCTGCCCGCCGCGGGCGACCAGGTCGTACACCGCGGCGTAGGTTTCGCCGAGCTGTTCGGGGGTGTCGTTGAGGCGGGCCGAGGCGGCGCGGAGCCGTCCGGCGAGGGGTGCCAGGACGTCCAGGGCGGTCGTGCAGTCGGCGACGACGGCCTGCAGGTACTCCTTGTCATGGGGGTTGCTGGTGGCGTTCAGGTGGGCGCGTGCGCGGGCCCGTTCGGTCGCCGCGGCGTGACGGAGGCGGATGTAGTCGTGCCACCGGTCGGCGATGTCGTCGAGCAGGTCGCAGATGCCTTCGATCAGGTCGCGGTCTTGTGGCCACGGCGTGCCGGTGGCGTTCACGGGGTAGGCGCCGAGGGCGATGGTGGCGGCGATGATGCCGGCGTATGTCCGCGGGTCCAGGCCGGTGGCGCGGCACCGGCCGGTCAGATGCTCGGCCTGGGCGGCGAGGGCGGTGGTGTCGGCGAGGGTCTCGGCGTGTCCGGTCCAGGTAGTCACGTGCGGGCACCTCCTGCGTGTGACGGTGGGTGACGGTGGGGTCGTCGGGTGAATGTCCCAGCAGGAATGTCCCAACTCCCCCATAACGGGGCGGTGGGGGAGGGGCTGGGGACAATTCCCGGAAGGGGCTGCTGGGACAATTACGGTTACTCTTCGTGGTCGTCGATGGAGTCCGCGGCCTCTTCGGTGGCGGCCTCTTCGATCTGCTCGACGGCCAGTTCGTGCTCGAACTCGCCGTCCACGCCCTCGCCCGGCGCCGGGTCCGGGGCTGGCTGGGCGGCCAGGTGCCAGCGGGCTCCCCGCCCCTTCCCTCGGAGCTCCACGACACCTTCGAAGCGCAGCTTGTCCAGGCACCGCCACGCCCCCGACTTCGACACCCCGACCTCGTAGCCGAGCTCGGCCTGCATCGCCCGCTCCGCCTCCCGGGTCGTCGTCCCCTCGGGGGAGGAGGCGAGCCGCAGCAGAAGGCTCCGGATCTCCGGGGTCATCTCCGTCTGGTCGGCGGCCTGCCGGCGGCGGGCCATCGCCGCGGCCTTGGCCTGCCCTGCAGTCAGCTCGTCCACAGCGGGAACGACGACCTCGGCGAGGCGGGCGCGGGCTTCGGCGCGCTGCTGGGCGGCCCGGTCGATGGTGTCCTGCGGCATGTCGGCCTCCGGTGCAGGGGCGGGCGCGGGCTTCGGTGGGGTGCGGCGGGTCCGGCGCGGCGCCGGTGGTTCATCCCCGGTGATCGCGGCAAGCTTGTCGCCGAGGAACTCCACCAACTCCGGCTCCAACGGGCACGGGGTCCGGCTGCGGACGAGACGGTCGATGTCGGGGAGGTCCTTGAGCTTCCACGTGCGGCCCGACGTCCAATGACCGGCCAGGTCGGTGATGAGCGCGACACCGGAGTGGCCTTCGCCGTAGCGCATCATGTCGGGCATCGTGAGGCCGATCTCGCCCAGGACATGCCGGATCTCGCTCTCCCCGGCGGTCTTGAGCAGCGCGAACAGGTCGAACATTTTCTTGATCTTGCCGTTGCCGAGGAACTCGACGGTTCCCCGACCGCCGGCCACGACCACCGGGACGCCTTCGCTGCGACCCCGGGTCATCAGGTCGCCGAACACCTTGCGGGTCGCCATGCCGATGGCGTCGGACTCGCCGAGCAGGGTGTCCACCTCGTCCACGTACACCGGGATGAGCGGCTGGGAACGACGTGGGATCACCGTGACCTCGTCACCGTCCTGGGCGGCCCGCCAGTCGATGATCGCGGCGACCAGCTCAAGGATCCGTAGCGCCTTGACCCGGTCGCCGGGCCCGCAGGCCGACAGCCCGAGGGCGGGGCGCCAGCGGCGCATCTCCTTGCCCTTGCCGACGCTGATCCCGATGGGGAACACGTTGTCGGCAGCGGTGTCCCGCTCGATCAGGTTGGACAGGGTGACGGTTTTGCCGCCGCCGGTGATGGCGACGACGAGGACGCGTTTCGCCCCGTCCTCGTCCCACAGGGACACCTGCAGAGGGTTGCCGGTCTCGGGGTCCAAGCCGATGATCCGCGGCTCGCGCCCGTCGGCGACGGCCGGAAGGGGGATCTCCGGGGTGGCGTCGAGCAGCGGATGCGGCAGCGCTTCGGCCCATGGGTCCTTGTACCGGATGCTGATCGTGATCCGGCCGGCGATGTCGCCCCGCCGGACCTTCACCCGGGAGGGGCGCAGCATCTCCTCTTCGGCGATCAGCTCCTCGACGCCGGAGGCGACGAGCTGGGAGGCGCGTTTGCCGGTGCCGCGGGTGTCGACGACCATCTGCTCGCCGAGGCGGGTCTCCCGCCAATCCAGCAGGTGCGATCCGCCCAGGCCGTAGCGGGGGGCGCGCACGTGCCAGTCCTCCTTGGCGTTCTCCCAGGCGATGGCCTGGACGATGCCGGGGTCACGGCGGTACGCCCAGTAGGTGAGTCCGTAGGTGGCGGCGGCGAGCCAGGTCATCAGACCGTGAGGCCCGGCGGTGGGCCCGAGCGCGGTGGCGGCGGTGACCCATCCGCCGGCGAGGACGGTGACCGCGGCGGCGCGGGCCGGGTCGGTGGCGTCGCCGGGCTGGTTCATTGCCCGGGTGTACATGCCGAGGGCGGCCAGCGCCGTCAACGGCACCCCGAACAGGGCGGGCGCTTCCATGGTGTGGGCAAGGGCCGCGAGGCCGTACACGGCCGGGGCGAGCAGGTGGGGGCCCCGCCGGAGGTGGTCGGCCTGCACCCATCCGGCGGCACGGCCGAGCAGCCCGTGGCGCCGTGCGGGCGGGCGGGCGTACGCGGCGGCGACGTCCTCGCCGGCGTCGAGGGTCATCGGGTCGACGGTCATCAGGGGGCCTTCCGGTGGTGCTCGAACAAGGGGGTCAGGAGCTGGCGGCGCCGGTCATCCACCGGCCGTTGTGAGGAAGCACCACACCCGCAGCCGCCAAGGCGAGGACCTCCCCGTACACGGCCCTGAACTGGGCCAGCGCTTCGGCCATGCGGATCGAGGCGTCCGACATGTGCTCGCTGTAGATGGTGACGCCCTGGACCGAGGACGGGTCGAGGCCGACGTCGTTGACGCAGTTCTCCCGCGCCGAGTCCAGCGCCTGGGCGTAAGCCACCACGCCGGCGGCTTCGCCTTTCATCCATTCCATGAGAGCGGCGTCGTTCTCCGGGTCGAAGTCGGCGACGGCCGCGACCAGGGTCGCCCAGTGCGGGGGAAGAGCGACCTCGACGGGCGGAGCAGCGTCGGTGACGGTGTCGGCGGGGGCGGTCATAGCGGGCTCTCCAGAGGTGTTCGGCGGGTCGTAGACGGGTCGAGGGCGAGGGCGGGGCGTGTCGGGCGGGTCCGGGCCGGGGATCGGGTCGGACACCGGCCTGACCCGATCCGCGGGAGCCTGCTCGGCGGCGGGGGCGGGTTTGGTGAGGCGGAGCAGCACGAGGACCTGGCGGAGCGACACGCGGACCCGGGCCGGTGTCGCGCCGCCGCGGCGGGGCCGGTTGGCCCACGCCTCCCGCCACTTGTCGACGATCGTCTGCTCGGTGCGGCCGGCCTGCCGGTGCTCCCACCGGGCCCGCGACCGTCGGGCGGCCCACTTCCCTGCGCGGCTGCACGCGGTCTTGACCGCCCGCCATCTCCGGCTGCTGCGCCGGGCCGTCGACCCCAGGACCCGCCCGGCGATCTCCGCCGCGGCGGTACCCGCGTCGTCGGCCTCCACCGGCCGGGCGCCCGTCGAGTTGTACATGACGACCAGGCGGGACTTTCGCGGCACCCGCCCGGTCCGGCCGCCACTCCTGGTCGCCTTGGCCGACCGGCGGCCCGACTTGCGGGACACCGCGGCCACCCCGAGGCCGACAGCGACGACCACGGCCGCTTCCAGCCCGGTCACGACTCGCCCACCTCAGGGTCGGCTTCGCCCCACAGCTCCAGCAGCGCCGAACCGGCCACAGTGAAACCGGCCAGTACAGCCACCGCGGCCACGCACACCCACGTAGGCAAGCCGGTGACCCAGCCGAGCAGCAGCGTCACCGCGGTCCAGCCGAGCACACCGCCACCGGACGGGCGGAACTCCCAGCAGCGGACGGCGAACACCCTCCAGTCCCGCCGGCTCACTGGAAGAACGCATTCCACAGAGAGCTGATGCTCATCCCGGCGAAGGTCGTCCTGCCGGCGAGCATGGCGCCAGTCAGGATGCCGAACGACACCAAGCTGATGAGCTCGATCACCTTGGTCTGCCGCGTCCAGACCAGGACGACGATCCCGGCTCCCAGGGCGATCCACAGGCCCTGCATCCAGTTCACGAGGTACCTCCACGTCAAGAGAAGAAGGAAGGTCGGATCGGGGACGCGCGGTGGTCGCAACGGCGAACACGTTCACACCCGCGTCCCCGAACGGGCTTTCAGGAGGCGGCGGGAGCGGACCCGTTCACGGACCGCTGGACGGCGGCCGGACGAGACGTGGACGCGACCAGATCGGCGTCCGTGTCGGCCGGGCGGATCGGACGGCCGTCAGGGGCGAACGTCCACCCCTGCCGGGCGAGGATCTCCTTGCCCTCGGCGATCCGGTCGCCGCACCAGGTCGGCCTGAAGCCTGTCCGGTCGGCGAGGGTCCACTTGGACAGGACCTCGCCTGCCTTGACGCGCTTGACCCACCACTGCGCCACCCGGCGTCTGTCCTGCTCAGTGGGCTTCTTCTGGTCGTCGTCCTGGCCGGGTCCTGGACGCGTCCCCTTGCCGTCCCCACGACCACCAGGCCCCGTACCGTTGCCTGTCCGGCCGTCCGGGTTGCCGTCCGCGGGTGGCAGCGGGAACCGGCCGTCGAGGGGGCGCCGCTCGGGACGCGTCCACACCTCGAACGGGACCAGCCGGCCGATCGGGTACGGGCTTCCCGGGTCGCCCATGATCCGCCGTCGCGGGGCGGGGATGACGGCCGCCGGGGTGGTCGCTGTCCCGGACGCGTCCTGGCCGCGGCCAAGGCCGCGAGCGGCGACCACGTCGGCGGGTTCGCGGAGCATCTCCTGCGACCACTTCGACAGCCCGGCGGCCAGCAGTCGCGACCCTGGGAGGTCGTCCCGGGTCTTCGCCGCGGGGTGGTCGACGCCGGCCCACGGGTCGATGTCGGGCAGCCCAGCGAGATGGGAGCCGCTGCGCAGGGCTGTCACCTTGTCGAGGAGGATCCGCTTGGTGTCCGGGTTGGTCGCCAGGTCGGTGTGCTCCTCGCCCTGCTCCAACGCGGCCCGGAGACGCGACTGGGCCGCGGCGAGCTTACGGCCGTAGACCCCGGCGTCCTGCAGCTCGCGAACCTTGACCGCGGCGCGGGCGATCCGGGTGAGACGCCGGTGGACGTCCACCTCGCTGGCGGTCCGGTCCTCGGCCTCGGCCAGGCCGAACCACACCATGACCCGTTCCAGGGTGAGACGCCAGTGGATCCGGCCCCGGCCGGTGAGCCGGTGCCGTTCGACGGCCATGCCCCGCTCCCACAGCCACGCGGCGACCAGTGGAGCGGCGAGACGGAAGATGGCGCCGGGGATGCTGTCGGCGTCCAGGGCGGACAGCACCGCGGACAGGCTCGTCAGCACCCACACGGCGATGCCGTCGATGCCGGCGGAGAAGTTCTCCCGCATGTTGCGGCGCGCCCGCACCGCGCTGGTGATGACGGCGACCTCGATGAACGCGAACAGCAGCAGCCGTAGCGGCCCGTCGAAGCCGAGGACGTCTCCGGAGAACTTCCACATGCCCTGCGCTGAGACGCCGGTGGCGATCGCCGCGGCGGCGATGGTCAGGGAGTCCTCGGCCGGGCGGCCCTCGGTCACCTTTCGGGTGGCGCTGAGAGCGTGCTTGGCGCCCCAGGCGAGAGCACGGTAGGCCGCGCGGAGGGCGAAGAACGTCAGGACCAGGAGCACCAGGCCGGACGCGCAGATGACCGCCGTGGCCCCCGGGTTGGCGGCCACGAAAGCGGTGATCTGATCGATAGGGGGCAAATGATCAACGGGACTACCGTTGACCTGCATAGGAGCACTAAGGTGCGTCATTGGATCGCAGACCCTTGGTTGAAGTCGGGTGGTCTGTGGTCAAGTCCCGGGGTCGGTGTTGGTAGCACCGGCTCCGGGGCGCAGGACTATTCGGTTGTGGGTTCGCCCGTGGCGGGCGGGTTGTTCGCGAGGTAGCGGAGTCGTTTCGACACGGCCTGCTGGGTCATCCCCGAGGTCGCCGCAGCGATCCGCTCTTGCGTCCACTCGCGCCGGCGGGCTTCGAGTAGCAGCTTGTCCCGTTCGGCGCGGGCTTTCTCGCCGTCCTCGATTCGCCGGGTGGTCTCGGCGAGTCGTTCTGTGAGCATGGAGTCGCTCACCTCCGGCTCGTCGTCTGTCACTAGTCGTGTATACCGCAGTCTAGCTCATATTACAACCTGGTTGTAGAAATCGGCACATGACGGCCGCGTACAAACCCCTCGACCCGAACCGGAGCGCCACGAGTACATGGCGCTCCGGCGACCAGGCCGGACAGGAGCATCATCCGCCGGGGGGTGGCGTGAGGTGGCGGAACTCTTTCTGTAGCCAGCGTTGGAACGCCGCGGCGAGGATCATCATCCGGGCGTCTTCCACGCGCGCCAGAGGCAGGAGCTTCGCAGCGTCCGGCGGGATCTGGAACTCCCGCAGCTTGCCGGCCTCGAACGCCGCGTAAGCCTCATCGACCAGCTGGGCCCACAGGCTCTGCCCCTCAGGAGCGGCGGTCATGGCTTCGCCGGCCGAGGGCCCGACCGGACGACGGTCTTCCCGGTGTCGTCGCGGTAGGCGGACAGAGTCACCGCGCCGTACGCATACCCCGGCTCCGGGGAGGCGAAGGTGTCGAGCCGGGCGGCGCGGATCACGCCCTGACTCTGCGCGGGCATGCCGTCCAGGGCGGCGAGCAACTCGCGCCGGGCGTCGTCGCGGGCCCGAGTCACTCCGCGGGCGCCGTCCCCGGCGGGGGTCTCGGCGTCCCACGCCCACAGCAGGCGTGGCGCGTGGTCGTCGTGGCTAGGCTGGGTCATCGGATCAGGACCTCGCTTCCTGGTCAAGGGCCCGTCCGGTCGTCGCTAGCGCCGGGCGGGCCCGCCCTATGTTCTGGGGCCTGTCGGGCAGAGTATGACGCGGCATACAGCGGTGTATAGCGGCATGCCGCTACCTGCACGTTTGTGCCGCGTAGTGCACTTCTACGGTGGGCCATATGGCAGATACGCAGGCCGTGCCGCCGTTCGACCCCACCGAAGCGGCCTACATGTACGCGCAGGTCGCCGACCACGTAGCCGCCCGCATCCGGGCAGGCGAGCTGGGCCCCGGGGCGCGTCTTCCTGGAGAGCGGGCGATGGCCGAGGAGTACGGCGTAGCGCTCGGAACGATCCGGCGGGCCGTCGAGGAACTGCGAGACCGCGGATATCTGGTGACCTTGCCGGCGAAGGGGACGTTCATCACGCCGCGCGACCAGTGGCCGGCCGACGAGAACTGAGGCACGTCCACGGGGGCGCGATCACGGAGGTGCCCGCGGGTCGAGCGCGGGGCCCTGCATCCCTCGCCGATGCAGGGCCCCGCATCGCCGGACCACCGGGAGGTGGATGGGGACTCCGGCGACTTCTGTGACGCCATGGGCCGCCGCGGGGACGGCGGGCCATGCCGAGACGGTGTGAATCGAGGAGTACGTCCCGAGGGCGAGGCCCCGAGCAGACGTGCAGGCGGCAGGCGCCTGCTCGGGACCTCTCATCCAGCCGTGCGCGGGGCGTGAAGACACGCACGGCCGGGCTTCGGGTGGGTGTCTACCGGTTCAGCCACATGGTCCATACGACCTTCCCGCCGCTCTCGGTGGGGTCGATGCCCCACTTGTCGACGAGCTCGTCCACGATGTGCAGGCCGCGGCCATTGAGGGACTCGTCGCTCACTCGCGGGGGCGGGATGAACAGCGGGGCCTGGTCGGTGACCTCGCCGGCCAGGCAGTTGCCGTTGACGCGCAGGACGACATCGATGGGCGGCTTGCCGTGGATGATGGCGTTGGTGCACAGCTCGTCGATGGCGAGGGTGACGTCATCGGCGAGGTCGCCGAGTCCCCATTCGGCCAGCGAGGTGCGGATCAGGTCGCGGACCGTGCCGAGAGCGCTGGGGTCCCCGTCGGGGTCGTGCCAGTGCTCTTCCTTCAGGTCGTTCACGTGGCCTCCTGGCGGGCCGGGGCGCGGTGGTGCTCTGCGACGGCATCGGCACCACCGCGCCGGCTCGTGGCTCCCGGCCGGGGTGGCTGGGAGAGTTTCGAATACTGCGTGCCATGACCTGCCATGAAAGGGCATGCCCGGTTCCAGCAAGCTGTGCTGTGGCATGACCTAATACGGTCGCCGCCATGATCAACTTTGATCCTGACAGGCGGGTATGGGAGCAGGTGCACGAAACGCTCATTCAGCGGATCGAGGCCGGGGTCTACAAGGAGCGGAACCCGATCCCGAGCATCGTTCACCTCCAGCAGGAGTTCGGGGTGGCCCTGGGGACCATCCGCAAGGTCGTGCGGAAGCTCGCGGACGAGGGCTACGTGAATCCCATTCCTGGGCGCGCCACCTATGTGCTTCCGCGTGACAGGTGGCCGGCCGGGGAGTGAGAGGCGTCCTTGTCCGTGGGCTCCGATCGTCGGTCTGTACTCCACGTAGTGCCTGGGTAGCTCTATGCTGGGGGTAGCGGGCCGCATTTGCAAGACCCAAATAAATTAACTGAAATGTCAGCTAGGTCCGATCCGCCTGGACTTACCATCGAAGCCCGATGGCAGAAAGGCCGGCCATGACCCACAGCCCCACAGTCAGGCGTCGACGCCTGTCGGCTGAACTGCTCAAACTCCGCACCAACGTCGGCTTGACCGCCGACGAGGTCGCCAAGCGACTGGAGTGGACGCCCAGCAAGGTCACCCGCATCGAGCGCAACGAGTGGAAGCTCCCCGCCGTCCGGGACATCCGAGACCTGCTCGACGTCTACGGGGTCACCGACGACGAACACCGCGAAGCACTGTTCACCCTCGCCCGGGAAGCACGCCAGCGCGGATGGTGGGTGGACTACCAAGACGTTCTTGGCCCGCGAAGCGTCGCCGAGTTCGAGGCCGACGCGGCGCATATCCACATGTACGAGGCGCTCGTCATCCCCGGGCTGCTGCAGACCGCCGACTACGCTGCCGCGGTGTTCCGGGGCGGTCAGGTCCTGGACCAGGCGTTCGTGGATCGTGCGATCGCGGCTCGCCTCGCGCGGCAGGAGATTCTGGAGCGGGACAACCCGCCCTACCTGTGGGTGATCCTCGACGAGGCCGCGCTGCGGAAGAAGGTCGGCGGCGCCGCGGTGATGCGCGACCAGCTCCGCCACATCGTCGAGATGTGCTCGCGGCCGAACATCGCCGTCCAGGTCGTCCCGGACGAGGCCGGCGCCCATGCCGCGATGAGTGGATCATTCGTCATTTACGAGTACGCGACACCCGAGGATGGCACTCTTGTCTACGTCGAGACAGGGATAGGTGACCTGTTCCTGGAGCGACCTGAAGAGGTCAGCCGCTATACCGTCAAGTACGACCATGTGCGCGCGCTGGCGCTCTCCGAGGAGGCGACCGTGGCGCATCTGGAAAGTCTGTCGGCCCAACTGTGAGGCGAGGAGCCATGGCGTTTACCCAGCCAGAGCTCACCTGGCGCAAGAGTTCCCACAGCACGTCTGATGGAAGCAACTGCGTCGAGGTGGCAGAGTTGTCCGGCGGTGGCCGGGCGGTGAGGGACAGCAAGAATCCCGGGGGGCCGGTCCTGCGGTTCACCGCCGGCGAGTGGGCGGCGTTCATCGGTGGCGTGGTGGACGGCGAGTTCGACTAGCCGCAGCAACCTGGAGCGGGCCTCGGGCGTGTACCCGGGGCCCGCTCTCGGCGTTTACCCGTGTTCGAGGATAGTTCGAACACTGTGGACGCGCGAGAGCTCGCCATGGCCGATGCGGGATGCGGGCCGCCGCGTGCCGGCCTTCTTTGACCGCGGTTCCCGGCCGTCGCTCCGGGCCCGCAGTCTCGCCGGTCCCGGCTGCCAGCAGGGTGCCTGGGGGAAGGCCCATTCGGAGTCGGTGGCGAGGATTTGCCGTATATCCGATAGTAGCCAACAGTGTGCGATCAGTAACGGCAATGTCCTACAAGAGGTAGGAGGACTCTTTGGCGGACCGTGTGCCATCCGGCCATCCCTATTGCACACATAGAGCGTCCGTATAGGCCCGTGACCTGCGGAAACCTACAGCAACGGATTGGTTGCACACGTAGACGCGGAAACCTGCGTTTATGCAGGTCAGCACACAAAATAAGGGGTGAAGGATTATGAGTCCGCTGCTCTGACCGGCTGAGCTACCGCCCCGCAAGCCTGGAGTCTCTCATAAGTTGGCGGCCATGTGAGCATGGCGAGTTGTTCACTTTGGCCGCCTCCCTCACAAGTTTGCCAGACCGAGGGGCGAGGATGAGCGGCTCAGGTGCTGGGGAGCGGCTCGCCCTCGCCCGGCGGTCAGGGAGCGGCGCAGGTGAGGGCGGTTACCGGCGTTCTCAGTGGGCGGGGCGGCCGGACAGGGCGGTGGCGTCGAGCAGGCCGTAGCGGGCGGCGGGGGCGCCGGTCGTGTAGGCCCAGTAGCGGTCCCCGTACGACCAGTGCCACCATTCGGTGGGGTAGTTGATCAGCCCTGCCGCCGTCAGGACCGACGCCAGGAGGCGCCGGTTGCCGGCCGCCTCCGGCGAGATGAGCGGGGAGGCGGTGTAACAGGCCCCGTCGGGACCGGTGGGAGTGGCGTTGACCTCCGTGCCCATCGGCAACTCGGCCCCGGCCTCGGTGCAGAGGGTCAGGTCCACGGCGGCGCCCGCCACGTGCGGCGCCACCTCGGGAGGGGAGATGTACCGGCCCGCCTCCGCCCGGAGGCGTTCCCCGCTCCAGTCGGGGTGCAGGCTGCGGAGCTCTTCGACGGACTCGGTGAAGTACTGCTCCTGCAGCGCGGGCGGCCGGTATCCCTCGACCACCAGGATCCGGAGCTCGTGCGGCAGGAGCGCCTGGGCCACCAGGAGCCGTTCGGCGACGCTCAGCCGCAGGTGCGCGTAGGCCCCCGCCGGATCGGCCAGCCGCCGGTCGATGAGGACCCCGTCCGACCCGCGCAGGTCGACCAGGGGCTGGCCGCACTCTTCCACCGGCAGCGCGAGGATCCGGGAATCCGACAACAACGTGATCTGTGGCATGGGTGGCGACACCTCGTTCTTGGTGGGGAGGCGAGAGAGGAAAGCCCCTGTCCGTCGAGGTCATCGGCGGTACAGGGGCGTGGTTCGCAGGGAGGTCTCCAGGGGTTATCGGACGATGCCTTGGGTGTCGGTGCCGTCGCCGTTCCAGTCGCCGATGACGGGGAGGTCGGCGGTG